>NZ_JBEPLG010000011.1:0-264820 GCF_040545115.1 Burkholderia sp. 567 | reverse complement strand
GGCGGGGGGGCGGCGGGCCTCCCCGGGGCCCCCGACGCGCCCGGCCCCGGGGGGGGGGGGCGCGCCCCGGGGGCGGGGGGGGCCCCGCCCCCGCCCCCCGCGCCCCCGGGGGGGGGCGGGGGGCCCCGGGCCCGCGCCCCCCGCCGCCGGCCGCGGCGGAGCGGACGCCCGCCGCGGATACTGCCTGACTGCTTACTGCTGCTTTGCTGCTGCGACTTGCGCGGCCACTTCGGCGGCGAAGTCGTCCTGGCGCTTCTCGATGCCTTCGCCGACGACGAACAGCGCGAACTTCTGCACCGTGGAATTCGCGGCCTTCAGCATCTGCTCGATCGTCTGCTTGTCGTTCTTCACGAACGTCTGGTTCAGGAGCGACACTTCCTTCAGGTACTTCTGGACGCTGCCGTCGACCATCTTCGCGACGATTTCAGCCGGCTTGCCCGATTCCGCAGCCTTCTGCTCGGCCACGCGGCGTTCCGTGTCGATCAGCTCTGCCGGCACGTCGGCCGACGACAGCGCGACCGGCTTCATCGCGGCGATGTGCATCGCGACGTCCTTGCCGACCTGCTCGTCCGCACCCGTGTACTCGACGATCACGCCGATACGCGCGCCGTGCAGGTACGTCGCGATCTTGTTCGCGGTTTCGAAGCGCACGAAACGGCGGATCGAGACGTTCTCGCCGATCTTGCCGATCAGTGCCAGACGCACTGCGTCGACCGTCGAGCCTTCGAGCGGCAGCGCCGACAGCGCAGCCACGTCAGCCGGGTTCTGCGTCGCGACGAGTTCTGCAACCGTCTTCGAGAATGCGAGGAAATCGTCGTTCTTCGCGACGAAGTCGGTTTCGCAGTTCAGTTCGACCAGCGCGCCTGCATTGCCGCCGACGAACGAGGCGACGACGCCTTCGGCCGTCACGCGCGATGCCGCCTTGCTCGCCTTGTTGCCGAGCTTGACGCGCAGCAGCTCTTCAGCCTTGGCCAGGTCGCCGTCGGCTTCCGTCAGCGCCTTCTTGCACTCCATCATCGGTGCGTCGGTCTTTGCGCGCAGTTCTGCCACCATGCTTGCGGTAATTGCCGCCATCATTCGCTCCTTGAGTCTGTATTCACCACGCCGCCCGCTTGGACGCGAACGGCCGAAAATCGTTTCCGGACCCGCGCCGATTCGGCGCGATCAGGTCCGGCGCACAAGCTTAAAAAAAGGGGGCCTGTTGAGAGCCCCCTTTTTGCGCCGGCTCGGGGCCAGTTACGCGTTTTCCTCGACGTACTCGTCGTCGCCGCGCGCCGCCTGGACCACTTCGTTGACCGCGTTCGCACGGCCTTCGAGGATCGCGTCGGCCACGCCTTCAGCGTACAGCGCGACTGCCTTGCTCGAGTCGTCGTTACCCGGGATCACGTAATCCACACCTTCCGGCGAGTGGTTCGTGTCGACCACGGCGATGACCGGCACGCCCAGCTTGTTCGCTTCCGTGACGGCGATCTTGTGGTAGCCGACGTCGACGACGAAGATTGCGTCCGGAATGCCGCCCATGTCCTTCACGCCACCGATCGACTTCTGCAGCTTAGCGATTTCGCGTTCGAACAGCAGCGCTTCCTTCTTGCTCATCTTCTCGAGCTCACCTGCCTCGACTGCCGCTTCCATGTCCTTCAGGCGCTTGATCGATACCTTCAGCGTCTTGAAGTTGGTCATCATGCCGCCGAGCCAGCGTGCGTTGACGAACGGCATGCCCGCGCGCTGCGCTTCCTGGGCGATCGTGTCACGCGACTGGCGCTTCGTGCCGACGAACAGGATCGTGCCGCGGTTCGCTGCCAGCTGACGCACGTACTTCTGTGCGTCCGTGAACATCGGCAGCGTCTTTTCGAGGTTGATGATGTGAATCTTGTTGCGGTGACCGAAAATGAACGGAGCCATCTTCGGGTTCCAGAAGCGCGTCTGGTGACCGAAGTGGACACCCGCTTCCAGCATTTGGCGCATCGTAACTGCCATGTAAATTCTCCACGAGGGTTGGGTCTTAAGCCGGCTGCCGTACCGCCGCGCGAACGCGCCCCGAAGGACCTTCGTTCCGCGCGGCCGGCACCCTTGGTTGCGCCGGCTTGCGATTCGGCACGTGCGAAAATGCGCGTGCCACAAGCCTTTCATCGCCATGCCGCCCCAAATCGGGGCATATTCGGCATTTGGATGTCGACTTAGCCAAAGAGTATAGCACGCCGATTTGTCGAGTCTCAAGTCGCCCGCCACTTTCGCTTGCCGCGCGGCAGCGGGCCGGACAATCCCCGAAAACCCGCATCGGCACCGCCGGCAGGGGCTGCGAGGCCAGCCATAAGGTGCGATAATCCGTCAATTCACCGCATTCCAGGCATACCTCGATGGCTATTACGCTCAAAAACGAACACGACATCGCCGAGATGCGCGTCGCCTGCCGTCTCGCGAGCGAAGTGCTCGACTTCATCACGCCGCACGTCGTCGCGGGCGTCACGACCGGCGAACTCGACCGGCTCTGTCACGAATTCATGCTCAACGAGCAGGGCACGATCCCCGCGCCGCTGAATTATCAGCCGCCCGGCTACCCGCCCTACCCGAAGGCCACCTGCATCTCGGTCAACGACGTGATCTGTCACGGCATTCCGGGCGAGAAGGTGATCAAGAACGGCGACGCGCTGAACATCGACGTCACCGTGATCAAGAACGGCTACTTCGGCGACACCAGCCGGATGTTCATCGTCGGCGAGGGCTCGATCCTCGCGAAGCGCCTCGTGCAGACCACCTACGAGTGCATGTGGCTCGGCATCGACCAGGTCAAGCCCGGCGCGCACCTCGGCGACATCGGCTACGCGATCCAGAAGCATGCGGAAGCGCAAGGCTACAGCGTCGTGCGCGAATACTGCGGCCACGGCATCGGCACGGTGTTCCACGAAGATCCGCAGGTCGTCCACTACGGCCGTCCGGGCACCGGCATCGAGCTGAAGGCCGGGATGATCTTCACGATCGAGCCGATGATCAACGCCGGCAAGCGCGACATCCGCACGATGCCCGACCAGTGGACGGTCAAGACGCGTGACCGCAGCCTGTCCGCGCAATGGGAGCACACCGTGCTCGTCACCGAGACGGGCTACGAGGTGCTGACCGTGTCGGCCGGCACGCCGGCCCGCCCGGTGTTCGCGCAACCGGCCGCCGCGGTCTGAGCGCCGTCGCGCCCGCCTGCCCGCCTTGCCCGCCCCCGACCTGAACGGCCACCCATGAGCGCTCACGCCGCCCCCTCGTCCGAAGCGCTGTCGCGGCGCGCCGAATTCAAGGCCGCCAAGGCCGACATGCTCGAGCGCTTTCGCAGCGCGGCGAACGTCGCGTCGCTGATGCACGCGCTGTCGAAACTCACCGACGATGCGCTCAAGCGCGTGTGGGACGAGTGCGGCGTGCCCGCGACGCTCGCGCTCGTCGCCGTGGGCGGCTACGGACGCGGCGAGCTCGCGCCCTACTCCGACGTCGACATCCTCGTGCTGCTGCCCGACGCGCACGACCCGGCGCTCGACGCGCGCATCGAGCGCTTCATCGGGATGGCGTGGGATCTCGGCCTCGAGATCGGCAGCAGCGTGCGCACGGTCGCGCAATGCATCGAGGAAGCGTCGCAGGACGTCACCGTGCAGACCTCGCTGCTCGAGGCGCGCCGCATCGTCGGCAGCACCGCGCTGTTCGAGCGCTTCACCGTGCGGTATCACGAGGCGCTCGACGCCCGCGCGTTCTTCACCGCGAAGGTGCTCGAGATGCGCCAGCGCCACGCGAAGTTCCAGGACACGCCGTACAGCCTCGAGCCGAACGTGAAGGAAAGCCCCGGCGGCCTGCGCGACCTGCAGACGATCCTGTGGATCGCGCGCGCGGCCGGCTTCGGCAGCAGCTGGCGCGAGCTCGACACGCGCGGGCTCATTACCGAGCGCGAAGCGCGCGAGCTGCGCCGCAACGAAGGATTCTTGAAGACGCTGCGCGCGCGGCTGCACGTGATCGCCGGCCGCCGCCAGGACATGCTCGTGTTCGACCTGCAGACGCAGGCCGCCGAGAGCTTCGGCTACCGGCCGACGCAGGCCAAGCGCGCGAGCGAGCAACTGATGCGTCGCTACTACTGGGCCGCGAAGGCGGTCACGCAGCTCGCGACGATCCTGATCCAGAACATCGAGGCGCAGCTGTTCCCCGCGACGAGCGGCATCACGCGCGTGCTGTCGCCCGATCGTTTCGTCGAGAAGCAGGGCATGCTCGAGATCGTCGACGACGGCGTGTTCGAACGCCATCCCGACGCGATCCTCGAAGCCTTCCTGCTGTACGAGGTGACCCGCGGCGTGAAGGGCCTGTCCGCCCGCACGCTGCGCGCGCTGTACAACTCGCGCGAGATCATGAACAACACGTGGCGGCGCGATCCGCAGAACCGCCGCACGTTCATGCAGATCCTGCAGCAGCCCGAAGGCATCACGCATGCATTCCGGCTGATGAACCAGACGAGCGTGCTCGGCCGCTACCTGCTGAATTTCCGCCGCATCGTCGGCCAGATGCAGCACGACCTGTACCACGTGTATACGGTCGACCAGCATATCCTGATGGTGTTGCGCAACCTCCGCCGCTTCGCGGTGGCCGAGCATGCGCACGAATACCCGTTCTGCAGCCAGCTGATCGGCAATTTCGAGCGCCCGTGGGTGCTGTATGTCGCCGCGCTGTTCCACGACATCGCGAAAGGCCGCGGCGGCGACCATTCGACGCTCGGGATGGCCGACGCGCGGCGCTTCTGCCGCGAGCACGGCATCACCGGCGACGACGCGGCGCTGATCGTGTGGCTCGTCCAGCATCACCTGACGATGAGCCAGGTCGCGCAGAAGCAGGACACGAGCGACCCCGAGGTCATCAAGCGCTTCGCGGAAGTCGTCGGCAACGAACGCTACCTCACCGCGCTCTACCTGCTGACCGTCGCCGATATCCGCGGCACGAGCCCGAAGGTGTGGAACACCTGGAAGGGCAAGCTGCTCGAGGATCTCTACCGCATCACGCTCGCGGTGCTCGGCGGCGCCAACCCCGATGCGCATTCGGAACTGAAGTCGCGCCAGGAGCAGGCGCTCGCGCTGCTGCGCCTCGAGACCGTGCCCGAAGACGCGCACCGCGCGCTGTGGGATCAGCTCGACGTCGGCTTCTTCCTGCGTCACGACGCGGCCGACATCGCATGGCAGACGCGCGTGCTGTACCGGCACGTGAACGCCGAGACGGCGATCGTCCGCGCGCGGCCGTCGCCGATCGGCGACGCGCTGCAGGTGCTCGTGTACGTGAAGGACCGCCCCGACCTGTTCGCGGGCATCTGCGCGTACTTCGACCGCAACGGACTCTCCGTGCTCGATGCGCGCGTCAGCACCACGCGGCATGGCTATGCGCTCGACAACTTCATCGTCACGCAGACCGAACGCGACGTGCGCTATCGCGACATCGCGAATCTCGTCGAACAGCAGCTCGCGACGCGCCTTGCCGAGACCGCGCCGCTGCCGGAGCCGTCCAAGGGCCGCCTGTCGCGGCTGTCCCGGACGTTTCCGATCACGCCGCGCGTCGACCTTCGGGCCGACGAGCGCGGCCAGTACTACATCCTGTCCGTGTCCGCCAACGACCGGCCGGGCCTCCTCTATTCGATCGCGCGCGTACTGGCCGAGCATCAGGTCGGCGTCCACGCGGCGCGGATCAATACGCTCGGCGAACGCGTCGAGGACATCTTCCTGCTCGATGGTGCCGGCCTGTCCGACAACCGCCTGCAGATCCAGCTCGAAACCGAATTGCTGCGCGCGATCGCAGTCTGAATGAATCCCAGCGTTTATGCGCACCAAATTAACCGTCAAGAATCCGCGTCCGGCGTCGCCGACCCGCGCACCCGTCCGCTCCGGCAGCCTCGTCGCTCGCAAGGCGGTGCGCCCCGCCGGGCCGCCCGCGGCCGACAAGCCGCCGCGCCCGAAGAAGGCCGCCGCGCCGGCAGCCGCCGGCGAACGCGCGTTCAAGCCGCGCGGCGCGGAACGCCCGGGTGCGGATCGCGCGCCGGCGAAGCGCGCACCGCGTGACGGCGGTGCCGAGCGCGGCGACGCGCGTCCCGCGCGTCCGTATCGCAGCGCCGAAGGCCAGCCCGATGCGCGGCCGCGCCGCGCGGGCGCCGAAGGCGGTGCCCGCGCGCCGTATCGCGACAAGGCAGAGGGCTACGGCGAGAAGCGCAGCTTCGGCGAACGCCGTACGTCGTCCGACCGCCCGGCTCGTCGCAGCGACGACGATGCGCGGCCGCGCCGTGCAGGCGCAGAAGGCGGCGCACGCGCACCGTATCGCGACAAGGCAACCGGCGAAGGCGCGAAGCGCAGTTTCGACGATCGCCGTACATCGTCCGACCGCCCGGCACGCCGCAGCGATGACGATACGCGGCCGCGCCGTGCAGGCGCCGAAGGCGGCGCACGCGCGCCGTATCGCGACAAGGCAACCGGCGATGCGCCGAAGCGCAGCTTCGGTGAACGCCGTGCGCCGTCCGACCGTCCGGCTCGCCGCAGCGATGACGATGCACGGCCGCGCCGCGCAGGTGCCGAAGGCGGCGCACGCGCACCGTATCGTGACAAGGCAACCGGCGATGCACCGAAGCGCAGCTTCGGCGAACGCAGTGCATCGTCCGACCGCCCGGCACGCCGCAGCGACGACGACGCACGGCCGCGCCGCGCAGGCGCAGAAGGCGGCGCACGCGCGCCGTATCGCGACAAGGCAACCGGCGACGCACCGAAGCGCAGCTTCGGCGAACGCCGTACGCCGTCCGACCGCCCGGCACGCCGCAGCGACGACGATGCACGCCCGCGCCGCGCAGGCGCCGAAGGCGGCGCACGCGCACCGTATCGCGACAAGGCAACCGGCGATGCGCCGAAGCGCAGCTTCGGCGAACGTCGTACGTCGACCGATCGCCCGGCACGCCGCAGCGACGACGATACGCGCCCGCGCCGCGCAGGCGCCGAAGGCGGCGCACGCGCCCCCTATCGCGACAAGGCAACCGGCTACGGCGAAAAGCGCAGCTTCGGCGAGCGCCGCTCGACCGGCACCGCGCCGAAGACCGCACAACCGGTCAAGCACCGCGCCCCCGACATCGATCACGGCGACGAAACCGGCCTGATGCGCCTGTCGAAGCGCATGTCCGAGCTCGGCCTGTGCTCGCGCCGCGAAGCCGACGAATGGATCGAAAAAGGCTGGGTGCTCGTCGACGGCGAACGCATCGACACGCTCGGCACCAAGGTCCGTCCCGACCAGAAGATCGAGATCGACGAGCGCGCGAGTGCCGCGCAGGCCGCACAGGTGACGATCCTGCTGCACAAGCCGGTCGGCTATGTGTCCGGTCAGGCGGAAGACGGCTACGAGCCCGCGTCGGTGCTGATCACGCGCGCGAACCAGTGGAGCGGCGACCGCTCGCCGCTGCGCTTCTCGCCGCAGCATCTGCACGCGCTCGCACCGGCCGGCCGGCTCGACATCGATTCGACCGGCATGCTCGTGCTGACGCAGAACGGCCGGATCGCGAAGCAGCTGATCGGCGAGCAGTCGGACATCGACAAGGAGTACCTGGTGCGTGTGCGCTTCGGCGAACGGCTGCTCGACATCGACCAGCACTTCCCCGCCGAATCGCTCGCGAAGCTGCGCCACGGCCTCGAACTCGACGGTGTCGCACTGAAGCCCGCGATGGTGAGCTGGCAGAACGGCGAACAGCTGCGTTTCGTGCTGCGTGAAGGCAAGAAGCGCCAGATCCGCCGGATGTGCGAACTGGTCGGTCTCGAAGTGATCGGCCTGAAGCGTGTGCGGATGGGCCGCGTGATGCTCGGCGCGCTGCCGCAAGGGCAATGGCGCTACCTGTCGCCCGACGAGTCGTTCTGACGGCAGGCACGCACGGCGTGCCCTGCAATGAAAAAGCCCGCGCAATGCGGGCTTTTTCGTTTCCGTCACGACGACGGCACGCACCGCCGCGTACCGATCAGTCGTCGTCGGTCGGATCGAGCCCCGGGAACAGCACCTCGGTGAAGCCGAAGCGCGTGAAGTCGGTGATCCGCATCGGATACAGCTTGCCGATCAGGTGGTCGTATTCGTGCTGGACGACCCGCGCGTGGAAGCCTTCCGCGACGCGGTCGATCTTCGCGCCGAACTGGTCGTAACCGCTGTAGCGCACCTTCGCATAGCGGCTGACGACGCCGCGCATGCCCGGCACCGACAGGCAGCCTTCCCATCCCTCTTCCATGTCCGGCGGCATGTACTCGAGCTTCGGGTTGATCAGCACGGTCTCGGGCACGGGCGGCGCGTCCGGATAGCGGTTGTTGCTGCCGAAGCCGAAGATGATGAGCTGCAGCCCGATGCCGATCTGCGGCGCGGCGAGGCCCGCGCCGTTCGCGTGATGCATCGTCTCGAACATGTCCGCGACGATCTCGTGCAGCTCCGGCGTGTCGAACTGCGCGACCGGCTTGGCGACTTCGAGCAGGCGCGGATCGCCCATCTTCAGGATCTCGCGAATCATGGGGTATTGCCCTCCAGGAGTTGGTGCAGTCCGTCTTCGTCCAGTACGGGGATGCCGAGTTCCTCGGCCTTCGCGAGCTTGCTGCCGGCGTCGGCGCCCGCGACCACGTAATCCGTCTTCTTCGATACCGAGCCCGCGACTTTCGCGCCCGCCGCTTCGAGCATCTCCTTCGCCGCGTCGCGGGTGAGATTCGGCAGCGTGCCCGTCAGCACGACCGTCTTGCCGGCCAGCACGCCCTGCGGCGCCTTCGGCGCGGGCGGGCCTTCGGCCCACGTGACCTTGCCGGGGGCGCGCAGTTGCTCGATCACGGTGCGGTTGTGTTCTTCCGCGAAGAACTGGTGGATCGACTCGGCGACGATCGGCCCGACGTCGTTGACTTCGAGCAGTTCCTCGATCGACGCGTCCATGATCGGGGTCAGCGACCCGAAGTGCTTCGCGAGATCCTTCGCGGTCGATTCACCGACATGGCGAATGCCGAGCCCGTAGATGAAGCGCGCGAGCGTCGTGTGCTTCGCCTTCTCGAGCGAGTCGAGCAAATTCTGTGCGGACTTCTCGGCGAACCGGTCGAGTTCCGCGAGCGTCGCGAAACCGAGATTGAACAGGTCGGCCGGCGTGCGCACGAGATTCAGTTCGACGAGCTGGTCGATGATCTTCTCGCCGAGCCCGTCGATGTCGAGCGCGCGACGCTGCGCGAAGTGCCACAGCGCCTGCTTGCGCTGCGCCGGGCAGAACAGGCCGCCCGTGCAGCGCGCGATCGCCTCGTCCGGCAGCCGCTCGATCTTCGAGCCGCACACCGGGCACTCGGTCGGCATCACGAATTCGGCCGCATCGTCCGGCCGGCGATCGAGCAGCGCGCCGACGACTTCGGGGATCACGTCGCCCGCGCGCCGCACGATCACGGTATCGCCGATCCGGATGTCCTTGCGGCGCACTTCGTCCTCGTTGTGCAGCGTCGCGTTGGTCACCGTCGCGCCGCCGACGAACACGGGTTCGAGCCGCGCGACCGGCGTGATCGCACCCGTGCGGCCGACCTGCACGTCGATCGCGACGAGCCTGGTCAGCGCTTCCTGTGCGGGGAATTTGTGCGCGAGCGCGAAGCGCGGTGCGCGCGACACGAAGCCGAGGCGATCCTGTTCGTCGCGCCGGTTCACCTTGTAGACGACGCCGTCGATGTCGTACGGCAGCGACTCGCGCTTCTCGCCGACCTTGCGGAAAAAGCCGAGCAGGCCGTCGGCGCCGTACACGACCGCGCGCTCGCGGTTCACCGGCAGGCCGAACGACTCGTACCAGTCGAGCAGCGCGCTGTGCGTGTCCGGCATCGGCATCCCGTCGAGCACGCCGATCCCGTACGCGAAGAACGACAGCGGACGCTGCGCGGTGATCTTCGGATCGAGCTGGCGCAGGCTGCCGGCCGCCGCGTTGCGCGGGTTCGCGAATTCGCGCTGCTCGGCCGCGCGCTGGCGTTCGTTCAGGCGTGCGAAATCGCGCTTGAACATCAGCACCTCGCCGCGCACGTCGAGCAGGGCCGGCACGTGCGCGCCCTTCAGCTTCAGCGGGATCGAGCGGATCGTGCGGACGTTCTCGGTCACGTCCTCGCCGGTCGTGCCGTCGCCGCGCGTCGACGCCTGCACGAACACGCCGTGCTCGTAGCGCAGCGAGATCGCGAGCCCGTCGAACTTCAGCTCGCACGCATATTCGACCGGGTCCGTCACCGAGCCGGCGAGATCGGTCGTCTTGCCGAGCGCATCGGCGACGCGCTTGTCGAACGCGGCGATGTCCTCGTCGGCGAAGCCGTTGTTCAGCGACAGCATCGGCGCATCATGGACGACCGGCGTGAAACCGCCGGCCACTTCGCCGCCGACGCGCTGCGTCGGCGAGTCGGGCGTCACGAGGTCGGGATGATCGGTTTCGAGTTGCTGCAGCTCGCCGAACAGTCGATCGTATTCGGCGTCGGGCAGATCCGGCTGGTCGAGCACGTAGTAGGCGTAATTCGCCCGCTCGAGTTGGTCGCGCAGCCACGCGGCACGCGCGTCGGGCTGGCTGGCTGGCGGTTCGGCTTGGGTTCGGGCCATGCTGGCGGCAGTTTCATTCTGAAAAATCGGATGTTCGATTATCTCAGTTTGACGCCGCGACGGGGGCACGCGATGCGTGCCGCGCGAGCCGGCTGCAGCGCACACAGGCGGCGTGTGTGCGGCAGTGCAGCGACGGACGGCGGCGCGGATGGCCACCGCCCGCGAGACGCGTTACTGGCTGAACAGGCGACGCGTGACCGGCGAACCGGCCGGGATACCCGCTTCCTCGAGCTTCGCGTACAGCTTCATCAGTTGCTGGTCGATCGCGACGAGCGTCGATTCCGGCAGCGGCCGGCGCGAATCGTCGACGACCCGCGCACCGATCCGCTCGGACAGCGACTTCGCGTAGTCGCACATCAGCCGGAACGGCAGGATGTCCTCTTCGGCGACCGGCACGTCGAGCACCAGCGTGATCATGTTGCCGCCCTTGTACGTCAGGTCGTCGCGCAGGAAGTTCGTGTCGCCGAACTGCAGCATGAACACGGGGTTCTGCTTCGCGTCGAGCTTCACGAAACGCGTGCCGTCGCGCGACAGCAGCAGCCCGTCCTGCGATGCGACGGCCTGCACGTAGTTCGCCGACCACGGCGCGCCGTCCGACATCACGTTGATCGACAGCTGCGCGTCGCACTGCGCGGCAAAGCCGTCGAGCTCGCGCGCCATCGCGACCGTCTCCATCATGTCCGGGAATTCCGGTGCGCCGTCGATCGCATCGGCGAACTGCTGAACGCCCGTCACGAACTCGGAGAATTCGAGCTCGTTCAGCGCGCCGCTGCGGTTCGCGAGCTGCGCGGCCGCGCGCAGTTCTTCATAGCGCACGCCGTTCTGCAGCAGTTCCCACTGGCCGCCTTCCGGCTTGCCTTCGATATGCACGGGCTTGCTGCCCGCGCGGCGCAGCCGCTGCGCGGCCGGCAGGATCTTGTCGCCCGGCAGCGGGCCGCCGAGGCGAATCGGCACGATGCAGTCGATCCGGCGGTCGACGATCGCGGGCGGTGCCGACGAGATCGTCGTCGCGGCCGGCAGCACGGGTTCGGCCGCCTCGTTCGATGCGTCGCCGGCCGGCGCTTCACTTGCGGCGGCGACCGAACCTGCGTCGACGGACTGCCTGGCCGGCTCGGCCGATTCCGACGGCGTGTCGCCCCCGGTGGCCTCGGCCTGCAGATCGGCCGGCATGTCGGCAGGCGCCGCACCGCCGAAGGTCGGCTCGACGCGCGCTGCTTCAGCCGGCGTGCTCGCGGCGGCAGCCGCCGGCGCCGCGGGTTCGCGGCGCGCGGGCTGGCGCACCGGCTCGATGAACGGCAGCTCCTCGTCGCGCTCGGGGCGATTCATCGCCTCGGCCGCCTCTTCCGGCATCGGGCGCGGCATCCTGCGCCGCACCTTCGCGCCCTGCCACGCGTTGTAGACCACGACGCCGCCCACCACGACGGCGCCGGCGCCGATCAAACCGAGTGTCAACTCGTCCATGCACGCTCCATCAGCAATTCTTTTTCGTCGGACCCGCGAACGGGCGCCCATGCGCCGCGCGAACGCGGTCCGGTTTCGTCAAACGTCAATTCTGGGCAAAACCCGCGGCGGTTTCCATGTCCACCGCGACGATCCGCGACACGCCCTGCTCCTGCATCGTCACGCCGATCAGTTGCTGCGCCATCTCCATCGCGATCTTGTTGTGCGAGATGAAGAGGAACTGCGTCTTGTCGGACATCGCGCGCACGAGATTCGCGAAACGCTCGGTGTTCGCGTCGTCGAGCGGCGCGTCGACCTCGTCGAGCAGACAGAACGGCGCCGGGTTCAGCTGGAACATCGCGAACACCAGCGCGGTGGCGGTCAGCGCCTTCTCGCCGCCCGACAGCAGGTGGATGGTCGCGTTCTTCTTGCCAGGCGGCTGCGCCATCACCTGCACGCCCGCGTCGAGGATTTCGTCGCCCGTCATGATCAGCTTCGCCTGGCCGCCGCCGAACAGGCGCGGGAACAGGTCGCTGAAGTGACGGTTGACCTCGTCGAAGGTGCCCTGCAGCAGCGTGCGGGTTTCCTGGTCGATCTTGTGGATCGCGTCCTCGAGCGTCGTGATCGCATCGGTCAGGTCGGCCGACTGCGCATCGAGGAACACCTTGCGCTCGCTCGCGGCCTTCAGCTCGTCGAGCGCGGCCATGTTCACCGGGCCGAGCGCGTTGATCGCGTTGTTCAGGCGCGTGACCTCGCCCTGCAGGTACGACGGTTTCAGGTCCGGCGTCAGCTTCTCGCGCAGCGCTTCCTCGTCGACCTCGGCTGTCGTGAGCTGCTCGGCAAACTGCTCGACGGACAGGCGCGCGGCTTGCTCCTTCAACTGCAGCTCGGTGATGCGGTCGCGCAGCGGCTGCAGCGAACGCTCGGCGACGAGACGCTGCTCGTCCGACGCGCGCAGCTTCGCGGTCAGGTCGTCGAGTTCGATCCGCGCGGCCTGCAGTGCTTCTTCCTTGACCGCGCGAATTTCGAGCGCGTCCTGCAGCCCCGTGTGCGCGGTCTGCTCGTTTATCGTTTCGAGTTCGGCGCGCGCGTCTTCCAGCGACGCGGCGACGCGCTCGCTCTGCTCGTGCGCGACCTGGATGCTGCGCTTGAGCTCGTCGATCCGCGTGACCGCGTTGCGCGCGGCAAAGCGCGCGTCGTTCGCGCCGCGCTCGAGGTCGCGCGCTTCCTGGCGCGCGTGCGTCAGCGATTCGTCGAGCGCTTCGAACGCGAGCTGGTTGTCCTCGAAGCGCGCCTGCAATTCCGCGAGTTCGCCGTCGAAACGCTCGAAGTTCGCTTCCGATTCGGCACGCAATGCGCGCTGCTCGTCGATCTGCGCGCCGATTTCCTCGAGTTCCTCGCGGATCTGCGTACTGCGCTGCGTGTAGCGTTCATGCGCCTGCACGAGCTTCAGCACGTCCATCTGCAGCGCGTGCACGCGCTGCGTCGCGCGTTCGGCCTGCGCACGCACGTCGCCGAGCGCCTGCGTGGCCTGCGTGTGCGCGGCTTCCGCCCGCACCGCGGCCGTGCGGGCCTCGTCGGCGAGCAGCGCCTGCGCCCGCACCTGGCGGGCCAGGTTCTCGATTTCCTGCTGGCGGGCCAGCATCCCGGCCTGCTCCGAGTCGGCCGCGTACAGCTGCACGCCGACGCGCGTGACGATGTGGCCGGCCTTGACGACGAACGCGCCGCCTGCCGGCAGCTGCGCACGCGTCGCGAGCGCCTGTGCGATGTCGTCGGCGACGTACACGTTGCCCAGCCAGTCGTTCAGCACCGCACGAATGCCTGCATCGTCGATGCGCACGAGCGACAGCACCGGGCGCAGCCCGGCCGCGACGGCCGGCGGTTCACCGGCGGCCGGCGGCGCGTAGAACGCGAGCTTCGCGGGCGGCGCATCGGTCGCGAACGCCTTCACCCAGTCGAGGTTCGACACTTCGAGCGCGGCGAGGCGCTCGCGCAGCACGGCCTCGAGCGCTGCTTCCCAGCCCGCTTCGACGTGCAGCTTCTTCCACAGGCGCGGCAGCGCGCCGAGTTCGTGCTTGTCGAGCCACGGCTGGATCTTGCCTTCGGTCTGCACGTTCTCCTGCAACTGCTTGAGTGCGGCGAGCCGCGCCTCGAGCTGGTGGATCTGCGCGCTTTCGGCCTGCACGCGCTCCTGCGCGGCACGGCGTTCGCCGTCGAGACGCGGCAGCGCTTCCTGCGCATCGGCAAGACGCGCCTGCGCCTCGGCGAGGATCTCTTCCTGCTCGGCGAGCTGCATGCGCAATTCTTCGAGCTGCGTTTCGTCCGGTGCATCGAGCCCGCCCGCCTCGGACTTCAGGCGCTCGTGGCGCTGCTGAAGCTGCTGGAGCTGCTGGTCGGCATTGCGCTGGTGCGCGGCCTCGAGCTTCAGCGACTGCTCGGTCTGCGCAATGCGCGCGCGCTCGTCGTTGAGCTGCGCCTGCGCATCGCGCCACTTCGCTTCGAGCGCCGGCAGCGCGTCGTGCTTCGCGGCCGCGTTGTCTTCGGCGAGCGCGGCCTTCTCGTCGGCCATCGCGCGCGCTTCCTCGGCTTCCTCGAGCTCATCCTGCGCCTTCTCGGCCTGCGCGCGCCATTGCTCGCGCTGCGCGTTCAACGCGGCGATCTGCGCCTGCACGCGGTTGCGCGATTCGACGATGAACTTGATCTCGGCCTCGAGGCGGCTCACTTCCGCGTTCGCCTCGTAGAGCGCGCCCTGCGCGCCCTGCATCGCGTCGCTCGCCGAGTAATGCGCGACCCGCAGCGTCTCGAGCTGCGACTCGACCTCGCGCAGCCGGGCCGTCTGGGCCTCGAGGTCGATCTGCGCCTGCTCGATCGCGCGCTGCTGCTTCTGCTGCTCGCTCGCGGCCTCGTTCTTGCGCAGCAGCCACAACAGGCGCTGCTTCTCCTCGCCGTCGGCGACGAGTTCCTTGTACTTGTTGGCGACGACGGCCTGCGCCTCGAGCTTCTCGAGGTTCGCGCCGAGTTCGCGGACGATGTCCTCGACGCGCGTCAGGTTCTCGCGCGTGTCGTGCAGGCGGTTCTCGGTCTCGCGGCGGCGTTCCTTGTACTTGGACACGCCCGCGGCTTCCTCGAGGAACACGCGCAGCTCTTCCGGCTTCGCCTCGATGATCCGCGCGATCATGCCCTGGCCGATGATCGCGTACGCACGCGGGCCGAGGCCCGTGCCGAGGAAGATGTCCTGGATGTCGCGGCGGCGCGCCGGCAGGTTGTTGATGTAGTAGCTCGACGTGCCGTCGCGCGTCAGCACGCGCTTCACGGCGATCTCGCCGTACTGGCCCCACTGCCCGGCCGCGCGGCCGTCGGAGTTGTCGAAGATCAGCTCCACGCTTGCCCGGCTGCCGGGCTTGCGGGCGGTCGAGCCGTTGAAGATCACGTCCTGCATCGACTCGCCGCGCAGCTCGGACGCGCGCGACTCGCCGAGCACCCAGCGCACGGCATCGATGATGTTGGACTTGCCGCACCCGTTCGGGCCCACCACGCCGACTAGCTGGCCCGGAACCTGGAAATGCGTGGGATCGACGAAGGATTTGAAGCCAGCGAGTTTGATCGAGCTCAGACGCACGGCGGTATCGGATGTGAAGAAGGTGTGAAACGGAACGGGCCGCGACGCGCGGGGCCGGACGGCCCGTGTGCGCGATGCGCCCCGGAATTCAAAAGCGGGGCCGCGCGCATCCAGCGTTGGGCCCCGCAAACGGCTTCCATCATACCATCGCGCGTGCGCCGTCCCGCCCGTCGCCGGGTTTGCCCCGTGCCGGCGCGGCACGATGGACCCGGCTCGACAGCAGCGTCGCCAGCACGATGCACGCGCCGCCCGCCCACTCGCGCGCGCTCGGCAGTTCGCTCGCGAACACCCATGCGGACAGCGCGGTGATCACGATCTCGAACAGCATGATGATCGCCGCGCGGTTGGCCGGCACGCGCGCAAGCCCGTACTGCACGAGCAGGTTGTTGACCGCGACCGTCACGCCGATCGCGACGATGATCAGCGCGGCGGTGCCGAGCTGGGCGCCGGCCGGCGCGGCCGGCAGCCCCTCGAACAGCGACGCGATCGCGCCGAACACCGCCGCGCCGCCGAACAGCGTCGCGGTGCGCATCTCGGCGCGCATCTCCGGCAGCTCGCGGCTCGCCTTGATCACGAGCACGTTGCTCATCGCGAAACTCAGGCCGGCCGCGAGCCCCGCCCATTCGGCCGGGTTGGCCGGCAGCGGCACGCCGAGCGTCGGCGACCACAGCATCAGCATCGCGCCGCCGATCGACAGCGCCGCGAGCCCCGCGCCGGCCCAGGTCAGGCGCTCGCGCAGCAGGAAATGCGCGTAGATCGCGGTCCAAGCGGGCGTCAGGTAGAACAGCAGCATCACGCGCAGCACTTCGCCGTGGATCGTGCCCCACACGAAGCCGAGGTTGGTCACGCCGGCCGTGATCGCGATGCCCGGCAGCACCCAGTGCCAGCGCAGCGTCGCGATCGTGCGGTGGCGCACGACGATCACGAACAGGAAAGCGACGAGGCTCGTCAGCGCGCTCGCGAGTGTGCCCGTGAGGCCGAGCGACGCAAGGATGCGCAGCGGATACCAGATCAAGCCCCATACCGAAGCGCCGATCAGGATGGCCAGCGTCGGCAGGCTGCCGCGTACCGCGTTATTCATTTGGTTCGATACCCTATATTCGACCGGCCCGGCCGCCGTTCCGGCGGGCCGTGACCGCATTGCGTCACGCTATAATCGTCCGCTGCGAGCCGCGCGCCATCGGCGCCCGTTCGCAGCCGTGCGGCACCTGCGCCGCCCCTTTTTGCTCCAAAACCGGCCGCGACGGCCGCTTCGCCCGTGAACCCTCGACTCGACTCGCTCCAGCCCTATCCCTTCGAAAAGCTGCGCGCCCTGTTCAAGGACGTGACCCCGGCTGCCAGCCTGAAACCGATCAGCTTCGGCATCGGCGAGCCCAAGCATCCGACGCCGGCGCTGATCCGCGACGCCGTGGTGGCCGCGCTCGACGGCCTCGCGTCGTACCCGGCCACGGCCGGCTCGGACGCGCTGCGCACGTCGATCGCGCACTGGCTCGAACGCCGCTACGGGCTGCCGGCGATCGATCCGGCCACGCAAGTGCTGCCCGTGTCGGGGTCGCGCGAGGCGCTGTTCTCGCTCGCGCAGACGGTGATCGACTCGCGCGCGAGCGCGGACGGCGAGAAGGCGATCGTACTCTGTCCGAATCCGTTCTATCAAATTTACGAAGGCGCGGCGCTGCTGGCCGGTGCCGAACCCTATTTCGCGAACAGCGACCCGGCGCGCAACTTCGCGTGCGACTACACGGCCGTGCCCGACGAGGTGTGGGCGCGCACCCAGCTGCTGTACGTGTGCTCGCCGGGCAACCCGACGGGCGCCGTGCTGACGCTCGACGACTGGCGCGAGCTGTTCGCGCTGTCGGACCGCCACGGTTTCGTGATCGCGTCCGACGAGTGCTATTCGGAAATCTATTTCGACGAAGCGGCGCCGCCGCTCGGCGGCCTCGAGGCCGCGCACCGCCTCGGCCGCGGCTTCGAACGCCTCGTGATGCTGTCGAGCCTGTCCAAGCGCTCGAACGTGCCGGGCATGCGCTCGGGTTTCGTCGCCGGCGACGCCGCGCTGCTCAAGAAATTCCTGCTGTACCGCACGTACCACGGCGCCGCGCTGTCGCCGGTCTGGCAGCACGCGAGCATCGCCGCGTGGAACGACGAGGCGCACGTGCGCGAGAACCGCGCGCTGTACCTGCAGAAGTTCAACACGGTCACGCCGATGCTCGCCGACGTGATCGACGTGACGCTGCCCGACGCCGCGTTCTACCTGTGGGCCAACGTCGCGCGCACCGGGCTGTCGGACACCGAGTTCGCCCGCCGCCTGTACGCCGACTATAATGTGACGGTTCTGCCCGGCTCGTACCTGGCGCGCGACGCGCACGGCACGAATCCGGGCCGCGATTTCATCCGGATCGCGCTCGTCGCGGGCACCCCCGAATGCGTCGAGGGCGCGCAACGCATCGTCGATTTCTGCCAAGCTCTCGCGCGGTAAGACGTCCATCCCGATCAATTCCATTCCTCTCCTGCGAAAACGAACATGTCGCAACAACTTCAGCAAATCATCGATACCGCCTGGGAAAACCGCGCCGAGCTGTCGCCGAAGGCCGCGCCCGCCGACGTCCGCGAAGCCGTCGCTCATGCGCTCGAGCAACTCGACCGTGGCGCACTGCGCGTCGCCGAGAAGATCGACGGCAACTGGACCGTGCACCAGTGGCTGAAGAAGGCCGTGCTGCTGTCGTTCCGCCTGGAGGACAACGCGCCGATGCCGGCCGGCGGCTACTCGCAGTTCTACGACAAGGTGCCGTCGAAGTTCGCGAACTACACCGCTGAAGACTTCGCCGCGGGCGGCTTCCGCGTCGTGCCGCCGGCCATCGCGCGCCGCGGCTCGTTCATCGCGAAGAACGTCGTGCTGATGCCGTCGTACACCAACATCGGCGCGTACGTCGACGAAGGCACGATGGTCGACACGTGGGCCACGGTCGGTTCGTGCGCGCAGATCGGCAAGAACGTGCACCTGTCGGGCGGCGTCGGCATCGGCGGCGTGCTCGAGCCGCTGCAGGCGAACCCCGTCATCATCGAGGACAACTGCTTCATCGGCGCGCGCTCGGAAGTCGTCGAAGGCGTGATCGTCGAGGAAAACTCGGTGATCTCGATGGGCGTGTACCTCGGCCAGAGCACCAAGATCTACGATCGCGAAACGGGCGAAGTCAGCTACGGCCGCATCCCGGCCGGCTCGGTCGTCGTGGCCGGCAACCTGCCGTCGAAGGACGGCTCGCACAGCCTGTACTGCGCGGTGATCGTGAAGAAGGTCGACGCGAAGACCCGCGCGAAGGTCGGCCTTAACGAGCTGCTGCGAGGCGACTGATGGCCAAGCCGCACACTGTGGTCGTCTACGGCATTCCGAACTGCGACACCGTGAAGAAGGCCCGCGTGTGGCTCGACGATCACGGCGTCGAGTTCGAGTTCCATGACTTCAAGAAGCTCGGCGTCAGCGCGCCGCTCGTCGAGGACTGGCTGAAGGACGTGTCGCTCGACGCGCTCGTGAACAAGCGCGGCACGACGTGGCGCGGCCTGGACGATGCGATGAAGGCGGCCGCGGAAACGCGCTCCGGCGCGGTCGCGCTGATGATCCACAAGCCGTCGGTCATCAAGCGTCCCGTGCTCGTCGTCAACGGTCGCGTGAAATCGCTCGGCTTCGTGGCCGATCAGTACGCGGCGCTGTTTGCCGCCTAGGGCCGCCCGCGCTGCGCCCCCGGGTGCAGCCCGACGTCTCGTCACTGCCGGCCACCGCGCCGGCATTTTTTATCGAAAGTGGTCCGAACCATGTCCGCCACCCTAGCCCTTACCGAACAGCTGATCGCCCGCGCGTCCGTCACGCCCGACGACCAGCATTGCCAGCAGCTCATGACCGAGCGCCTCGCCGCGCTCGGCTTCGAATGCGAGACCATCGCGTCGCACGGCGTGACCAACCTGTGGGCCGTCAAGGGCGGCGCCGACGGCCGCGACGGCAAGCTGCTCGCGTTCGCGGGCCACACCGACGTCGTGCCGACCGGCCCGCTCGAGCAGTGGACCTCGCCGCCGTTCATCCCCTCGCATCGCGACGGCAAGCTGTACGGCCGCGGCGCGGCCGACATGAAGACGTCGCTCGCGGCGTTCGTCGTCGCGTCCGAGGAATTCGTCGCGGCCCACCCCGGCCACCGCGGCGCGATCGCGTTCCTGATCACGAGCGACGAGGAAGGCCCGGCCACCGACGGCACCGTGAAGGTCGTCGAACTGCTCGAAGCGCGCGGCGAACGCGTCGACTACTGCATCGTCGGCGAGCCGACCTCGACCACGGAGCTCGGCGACGTCGTGAAGAACGGCCGCCGCGGCTCGATGTCGGGCGAGCTGGTCGTCAAGGGCGTGCAGGGCCACATCGCATACCCGCACCTCGCAAAGAACCCGATCCACCTGCTCGCGCCGGCGCTCGCCGAACTCGCCGCCGAACAGTGGGACGAAGGCAACGAATACTTCCCGCCGACCACCTGGCAGGTGTCGAACCTGCATGCCGGCACCGGCGCGACCAACGTGATCCCCGGCCACGCGGACCTGATGTTCAACTTCCGCTTTTCGACGGCGAGCACCGTCGAGGGCCTGCAGGCACGCGTGCATGCGATCCTCGACAAGCACGGCCTCGAATACACGCTGAAGTGGTCGGTGAGCGGCCTGCCGTTCCTCACGCCGCGCGGCGACCTGTCGAACGCGCTGGAGAACGCGATTCGCGCCGAGACCGGCCTCACGACCGAGCTGTCGACGACGGGCGGCACGTCCGACGGACGCTTCATCGCGCGCATCTGCCCGCAGGTGATCGAGTTCGGCCCGCCGAACGGCAGCATCCACAAGATCGACGAGCACATCGACGTGCGCTTCGTCGACCCGCTGAAGAACGTGTACCGACGCGTGCTCGAACAACTGATCGCCTGACGGAGCCTCGCATGACGACACCATTTGCAACTATTCGCGACCTGCTGCGCTACGCGGTCACGCGCTTCTCGAAGGCCAAGCTCGCATTCGGCCACGGCTCGGACAACGCGTACGACGAAGCCGCGTACCTCGTGCTGCACACGCTCGACCTGCCGCTCGACACGCTCGAGCCGTTCCTCGATGCGCGGCTGCTGCCCGATGAAATCGCGGCCGTGCTCGCGGTGATCGAACGGCGCGCGACCGAACGCGTGCCGGCCGCGTACCTCACGCATGAAGCGTGGATGCACGGCCACCGCTTCTACGTCGACGAGCGCGTGATCGTGCCGCGCTCGTTCATCGGCGAGCTGCTCGACGACGGGCTGCAGCCGTATGTCGCCGACCCCGAGCAGGTCGGCGCGGTGCTCGAGCTGTGCACCGGCTCCGGCTGCCTCGCGATCCTCGCCGCCAGCGCGTTCCCGAATGCCGAGATCGACGCGGTCGACCTGTCCGACAAGGCACTCGAAGTCGCCCGGATCAACGTGAGCGACTACGGCCTCGACGATCGCATCACGCTGCATCGTGGCGACCTCTACGCGCCGCTGCCCGCGTTCCGCGCGGAACCCGACGCGCGCTACGACGTGATCCTGACGAACCCGCCGTACGTGAACGCGACGTCGATGGCCGCCCTGCCGCCCGAGTACCGGCACGAGCCGGAGATGGCGCTCGCGGGCGGCGAGGACGGCATGGACATCGTGCGGCGCATCATCTCGGAAGCGCACAAGTGGCTGCACGACGACGGCGTGCTCGTCGTCGAGATCGGCAACGAGCGCGAGCACGTCGAAGCCGCGTTCGGCGGGCTCGAACTCACGTGGCTGCCCACCAGCGCGGGCGACGACACGGTGTTCCTGATCCAGGCGTCGGACCTGCCGCGCAAGGCCTGACGGCACGCCGCGGCCCCAACCGTGCGGCACGGCAAACCGCTGTCCCGCACGGTTGGGTAAGATGCGCGTAAGCGGCCGTCGCGCCGCACGACTTCAGGAGTCCGTCACGCGCCCATGACCCTCGACTGGCTACATCTCGGCACCCTGATCCTGGCCGTCCACGTGCTCGGGATCGTCGCGGCGTGTCACGCGCTCATGAACACGCGCACGTCGCAAGGCGCGATCGCGTGGGCCGTGTCGCTCGCCGCGATGCCGTACCTGACGCTCGTCCCCTACCTGTTCCTCGGTCGCAGCAAGTTCTCCGGCTACGTCGACGCACGGCGCCACGAAATGGAAGCGTTGCGCACGCATACGCCGCGCGTGCCGTGGCTCGATGCGGACGCAACCAACGGGCCGGCGGCCGACGCGATCGGCCGCGCTGCGGTGCTCGCGCTCACGCGGCTCGGCGGGATGCCGTTCGTCGGCGGCAATTCGGTGCGCACGCTCGTCAACGGCGATGCGACGTTCGAGGCGATCCTGTCGGCGATCGACTCGGCGCGCGAATACGTGTTCGTCCAGTTCTTCATCGTGCGCGTCGACGCGCTCGGCCTGATGCTGCGCGACGCGCTGCTCGCGCGCGCGGCAGCCGGCGTGCGCTGCTACCTGCTGTATGACAGCATCGGCTGCTTCGACCTGCCGCACAGCTACGTCGACACGCTGCGCCGCGGCGGCGTCGAGGTCCACCCGTTCGCGACCCACCGCAAGTTCGTCAACCGCTTCCAGCTCAACTTCCGCAACCATCGCAAGATCGTCGTCGTCGACGGCAATCGCGCGTTCGTCGGCGGACACAACGTCGGCGTCGAATATCTCGGCGCGAACCGGCGTCTGTCGCCGTGGCGCGACACCCATATCGAAATCCGCGGCCCGGTGGTCGCCAGCATTCAGTACGTGTTCGCCGAAGACTGGCACTGGGCCACGCAGACGCTTCCGCCGCTCGCCGCGCCGCCGGAGGCGCAGCCCGGCGACGCGATGCATTGCCTCGCCGTGCCGATGGGCCCGGCCGACAAGCAGGAAACCGGCTCGCTGTTCTTCGTCGGCGCGATCAACGCCGCGCACGAACGGGTGTGGATCACGACGCCGTATCTCATACCCGACGAAGCGGTGATCGCCGCGCTCAAGCTCGCGGTGATGCGCGGCGTCGATGTGCGCATCCTGATCCCGTGCCGGCGCGACCACTACGTCGTGTTCGAGGCGTCGAAGCTCTATGCGCGCGATCTCATCGACGCAGGCGTCAAGGTGTTCCGCTACCGGCCCGGCTTCCTGCACCAGAAAGTCGTGCTGATCGATCGCATCGCGGCCGCAGTCGGCAGCGCGAATCTAGACAACCGTTCGTTCCGGCTGAACTTCGAAATCATGGTGCTGACCGTCGATCACGCGTTCGCCGAAGAAGTCGGGGCCATGCTCGACGCCGATTTCGCGCAGTCCTACGAGGTCGATGCGAACGAGTATCGGCACTCGCCCGCGTGGCGGCGCATCGCCATGCATGTCGCGCGCCTGTTCGCACCCATCCTGTAGCGTCCGTGGCGCCCGCGCGAGCACCGGGCCGCCGTCGCCCGGATGGCGCCGCCCGCTTTCGCCCCATCCGGCCCGACACCGCGGTCGCGGGCCAGACGCCCCGCTCGCTGCTCCACGGCGTTACAGCAGCTTGTCGATATCCGCGGCGATTTCCTCGGGCTTCGTCGACGGCGCATAGCGCTTGACGATCCGCCCGTCGCGGTCGACCAGGAATTTCGTGAAATTCCACTTGATCGCCTTCAGGCCGAGAATACCGGGCGCCTCGTCGGTCAGATAGCGATACAGCGGATGCGCATGGTCGCCCTTCACGTCGACCTTCGCGAACATCGGGAACGTGACGCCGTAGTTGCGCTCGCAGAACGCGCCGATCTGCGCGGCGTCGCCCGGCTCCTGCTTGCCGAACTGGTTGCACGGAAAGCCGAGCACGAAAAAGCCGCGCGCCGCGTACTGCTCGTACAGTTTCTGCAGGCCCGCATACTGCGGCGTGAAACCGCACTCGCTCGCGGTATTGACGATCAGCAGCACCTTGCCGCGATACGCGTCGAGCGACGCCGGCTCGCCGGCGAGCGTCTCCGCGCTGAACGAATAGAGGGTGGACATCGGGCACTCCTTTGATGAGACCGGAACGACGTGGAGTCTAGGCGAAATCGCGCCGTTGCGGCATCTGCCGTTCGACCGATATCCGGAGCGACGCGCGCGCAGTCTAGAATAGCGGTTTTCGTCAGTCATTCCCGCCGTGATCCGTTTCAATCAGTTCAGCCTTGCTCGAGGCACCAAACCGCTGTTCGAGTCGGCCTCGTTCGTGCTCAATCCCGGTGAAAAGGCCGGCCTGATCGGCGCGAACGGCGCCGGCAAGTCGACGCTGTTCTCGGTCCTGCGCGGCGAGCTGCATTCCGACGCCGGCGATTTCTCGATGCCGCCGTCGTGGCGGATCGCCCACGTGTCGCAGGAAACGCCCGCGGTCGACCGCTCGGCGCTCGACTACACGCTCGACGGCGACACCGCGCTGCGCGAGATCGAGGCGCGCATCGCCGCCGCATCGGCCGCGCATGACGGCGCGGCCGAAGCCGACGCGCACGCAGCATTCGCCGATGCCGACGGCTATACCGCGCCGGCGCGCGCCGAAGCGCTGCTGCTCGGCCTCGGCTTCACGCTCGCGCAGACGCGCGAGTCGGTCGCCAGCTTCTCCGGCGGCTGGCGCATGCGCCTGAATCTCGCGCAGGCGCTGATGTGCCGCTCCGACCTGCTGCTGCTCGACGAACCGACCAACCACCTCGACCTCGACGCGATCGTCTGGCTCGAAGACTGGCTGCACCGCTACGCCGGCACGCTCGTCGTGATCTCGCACGATCGCGAATTCCTCGATTCGATCTGCAACGTCACGCTGCATCTGGAAAATCGCCAGGTGAAGCGCTACGGCGGCAACTACTCGCAATTCGAAGTGCTGCGTGCGCAGCAGCTTGCGCTGCAGCAAAACGCATACGAAAAGCAGCAGAAGACGATCGAGCACCTGCAGAGCTTCGTCGACCGCTTCAAGGCCAAGGCCAGCAAGGCCAAGCAGGCGCAGAGCCGGATGAAGGCGCTCGAGAAGATGGAGCTGATCGCGCCCGCGCACATCGCGTCGCCGTTCACGTTCGAGTTCCGCACGCCCGACGCCGCGCCGAACCCGATGATGGTGATGGAAGACGTCCGCTGCGGCTACCATGCCGACGACGGCACGGACATCCCGATCGTCGAACGCGTGGCGCTGTCGATCCAGAACGGCCAGCGCATCGGCCTGCTCGGCGCGAACGGCCAGGGGAAATCGACGCTGATCAAGACGCTGGCCGGCACGCTCGCGCCGCTGTCGGGCCACGTGCGCGACGGCAAGGGCCTGACGATCGGCTATTTCGCGCAGCACCAGCTCGAAACGCTGCGCGAGGACGATTCGCCGCTCGCGCATCTCGCGCGGCTCGCGCCCGACACGCGCGAGCAGGAACTGCGCGACTTTCTCGGCGGCTTCAATTTCTCCGGCGAGATGGCGACGAGCCCGGTCGGCCCGTTCTCCGGCGGCGAGAAAGCGCGGCTCGCGCTGGCGCTGATCATCTGGCAGAAGCCGAACCTGCTGCTGCTCGACGAGCCGACCAACCACCTCGACCTCGAAACGCGTCACGCGCTGACGATGGCGCTCGCGCAGTTCGAAGGCACGCTGATCCTCGTCTCGCACGACCGCCACCTGCTGCGCGCGACCACCGATCAGTTCATGCTCGTCGCGAAGCATCGCCTGCAGCCGTTCGACGGCGACCTCGACGATTACCGCGACTGGCTGCTGCAGCACGCGGCCGAGCAGCGCGCGGCCGCGAAGGCCGACGGCGCGGCGGCGACGGGCGCCGATCCGGGCGTCAACCGCAAGGATCAGAAGCGCCAGGCGGCCGAGGAGCGCCAGCGCCTGTCGCAGCTGAAAAAGCCGCTGCAGAACCGCATCACGAAGCTCGAAAAGGAAATGGAAACGCTGCACGCGGAGAAGGCGCGCCTCGATGCGTTCGTCGCCGATCCGGCAAGCTACGAGGCCGCGCGCAAGACGGAGCTAACCGACGCGATCCGCAAGCTCGGCGAGGTCAATAGCCGGCTCGAGACGGTCGAGGCCGACTGGCTCGCCGTGCACGAAGAGCTCGAGCAGATAGGCTGAACGCGGCCCGGGTGTCGTCCGGCGGTCGCTTGACCGGTGGCGCGGCATCCACGGCGGCGTCAATAGCCGACGAACCGGGCCGGCTGCATCCGGCCCGAAAACGACAAGGCCGGGCGCGCTGGCCCGGCCTCTTCATTGCAGGTATGACTGTCGTTGTCGGGTCGGCCGTACGCCGCCCGCTCAACGCCGCGGCAACGTATCCCGGGGCAGTTGCTCGTCATCGTCCATCAGGTAACGCCGCCCTTCGGTCGGCTGGCGGATCGCCGCTGCGACTTCCGCTTCCGTCACGTCCTCGGACACGACCCGGCGTGCGAGGCGCCCTTCTTCGTCGATCCACTCGACGATCCGGCATCCGCCGCCCCACGGGTGAACGATGGGCTCTGATACGCGGCAGCCGCGCAGGTTGTAAAGGCGTCCGCTGGCCGCATCCCCATACTGTTTGAACATAGGTTCCCTTCCATTGCGGTTCGACAATCCGCCAAAGGATAGGGAAAAGCGATGTCCGCCGGGTTACAGGAGCCTACATATTCTTTACAACCAATTACGCGACAGATCGTGGCCGGCCGCCCCGCGCGGGTGCCGGCCACGCGCGGTCATTCGAGATCGCGCACGCGGTCGATCGCCTGCTCGATCCGCTCGACGGCCATCACGTTCAGCCCTTCGATCGGCTGCTTCGGCGCATTCGCCTTCGGGATCAGCGCGGACGTGAAGCCGAGCTTCGCCGCTTCGCGCAGCCGTTCCTGACCACGCGGGGACGGCCGGATCTCGCCCGCCAGCCCCACCTCGCCGAATACGATCAGGCCCTTCGGCAGCGCCTTGTTGCGCATCGACGAATGGATCGCGAGCAGCACGGCGACGTCAGCGGCCGGTTCGGTGATCTTCACGCCGCCCACCGCGTTCAGGAACACGTCCTGGTCGAAACACGCAATGCCCGCGTGCCGGTGCAGCACCGCGAGCAGCATCGCGAGCCGGTTCTGCTCGAGGCCGACCGCGAGCCGGCGCGGATTCGGCACGTGCGCCGTATCGACGAGCGCCTGGACTTCGACGAGCAGCGGGCGCGTGCCCTCCTGCGTGACGAGCACGCACGAACCCGGCACGACCTGCTCGTGCTGCGACAGGAACAGCGCGGACGGATTCGCGACGCCGCGCAGCCCACGCTCGGTCATCGCGAACACGCCGAGCTCGTTGACCGCGCCGAAGCGGTTCTTGAACGCGCGCACGAGCCGGAACGACGAATGGGTGTCGCCCTCGAAGTACAGCACCGTGTCGACGATGTGCTCGAGCACGCGCGGGCCCGCGAGGTTGCCCTCCTTCGTCACGTGCCCGACCATGATGATCGCGGTGCCGGACTGCTTCGCGATGCGCGTGAGCTGCGCCGCGCATTCGCGCACCTGCGCGACCGAGCCGGGCGCCGACGTCAGCGCTTCCGAATAGACGGTCTGGATCGAGTCGATGACGGCGACGTCCGGCCGTTCCGCGTCGATCGCGGCCTGGATCTTCTCGAGCTGGATCTCGGCGAGCAGCTTCAGCTCGGCCGCCGGCGCGCCGCCGTCGAGCAGCGCGAGCCGTTGCGCGCGCAACGCGATCTGCGCGGCCGATTCCTCACCGCTGATATAGAGCGCGCGCCGCTCGTTCGCGATGTCCGCGAGCGACTGCAGCAGCAGCGTCGACTTGCCGATGCCCGGATCGCCGCCGATCAGCACGACGCCTCCCGGCACCAGCCCGCCACCCAGCACACGGTCGAATTCGCCGATGCCGGTGGAGAAGCGCGGCACGTCGGCCGCCTCGATGTCGACGAGCCGCTGCACCGGCGCCCGCTTCGCGAGCGACTGGAAGCGATGGGCGGCCGGCGACTCGGCGACCGATTCGACGAGGGTGTTCCAGGCCTGGCACGACGGGCATTGCCCTTGCCACTTCGGGGTTTGTCCGCCGCACTCGCTGCAGACATAGACGGTTTTCTGTTTCGCCACGCGTGCCGCCCTTATTCCGCGCGCACCGGCACGCGGCCGGCGACCGCGCACATCAGTTCATAGCCGATGGTCCCGCAATGGCGCGCGACGTCGTCGATCGGCAGCGTGTTGCCCCACAGCTCGACGCGCGCGCCGACCCCGGCTTGCGGGCACGGGGTGAGGTCGACGGTGATCATGTCCATCGACACGCGGCCGACGATCCGCGTGCGGATGCCGTCGACGATCACCGGCGTGCCTTCCGGCGCGACGCGCGGATAGCCGTCCGCGTAGCCGCACGCGACGACGCCGATGCGCATCTGGGCCGGCGCGGAGAACGTCGAGCCATAGCCGATCGCCTGCCCCTTCGCGATCGTCTGCACCGCGATCAGCTCGGACGCGAGCGTCATCGCGGGCTTCAGTCCGGTGTCGGCGATATCGGCCGACAGTCCCGACGGCGATGCGCCGTACAGGATGATCCCCGGCCGCACCCAGTCGAAGTGCGTATCCGGATGCCACAGCACGGCCGCCGAATTCGCGAGGCTGCGCGCGCCGGCGATGTTTTCCGCGCCGCGCTCGAACGTCGCGAGCTGCTCGGCGACGCCGCGCTCGTTGTCGGCATCCGAAAAATGGGTCATCAACGTGATCTGGCCGATCCCGGGGCACGCACGGGCGCGCTCCCACGCGGCGCGGTATTTCTCCGGCGCGTAGCCGAGTCGGTTCATGCCGCTGTTCATCTTGAGCTGCACGTTGACGGGCTTCGACAGCCGTGCCGTCTCCAGCATCCGCATCTGCTCGTCGTTGTGGACGGTGGTCGTCAGGCTGTAGCGGTCGATCACGTCGATGTCGGTCGAGCGGAAGAACCCCTCGAGCAGCAGGATCGGGCCGGCCCACCCGAGCTCGCGCAACTTCACGGCCTCGTCGAGGTCGAGCAGGCCGAAGCCGTCGGTGCCGCGCAGGCCGGGAAACACGCGCGCGAGACCGTGGCCGTACGCGTTGGCCTTGACGACCGTCCAGACCTTGGACGGGCCGGCAAAGCGGCGGACGACGGAGAGATTGTTCGCGAGAGCGGCGGTATGGATGGTGGCGGAGATCGGGCGCGGCATGGGAAATTTACGTAAAGACGCTTGCGAATCATCAGCTTACCGCGCCTTTTGAGCACCGAAGCCGACAATTTGCGGAACGATCGGGGAATCTTGCTAGTCCGAATTGCCGTATTTTCGTGTTATAAAGCCGTGCGCACAACCCATTTCGAACGGAATAAGCCGATCGCATACCAGGCGGCCTACGCGGCCCTGCCGCAGCGACGAAAGCATCGCATCAGATGAAAAAAGGTTTTTACACCATCATGGCCGCGCAGTTTTTCTCGTCGTTGGCCGACAATGCGCTTCTCATCGCCGCCATCGCCCTGCTGAAAGACCTCCACGCCCCCAACTGGATGACACCGCTGCTCAAGCTGTTCTTCGTGTTGTCCTATGTGGTGCTGGCGGCTTATGTTGGTGCGTTCGCCGATTCGCGTCCGAAGGGGCGCGTGATGTTCATCACCAACTCGATCAAGGTGGTCGGCTGCCTGATCATGCTGTTCGGCGCCCACCCGCTGATCGCGTACGGGATCGTCGGGTTCGGCGCCGCGGCCTACTCGCCCGCCAAATACGGGATCCTGACCGAGCTGCTGCCGGCCGACCGGCTCGTCGCCGCGAACGGCTGGATCGAAGGCACGACCGTCAGTTCGATCATTCTCGGCACGGTGCTCGGCGGCGCGCTGATCAGCCCGCACATCGCGTCGCACGTGATCGCGCACACGCCCGCCTGGATCAGCACGCCCGCCGAAGCGGCGATGGCGATCATCATGGCGATCTACGTGATCGCCGCGATGTTCAACCTGCGGATCCCCGATACCGGCGCGCGCTACCCGAAGCAGGAGCGCGGCCCGGTCAAGCTCCTCACCGATTTCGCCGACTGTTTCACGGTGCTCTGGCGCGACAAGCTCGGCCAGATCTCGCTCGCGGTCACGACGCTGTTCTGGGGTGCGGGCGCGACGCTGCAGTTCATCGTGCTGAAGTGGGCCGAAGTCTCGCTCAACATGTCGCTGTCCGAAGGCGCGCTCCTGCAGGCGGTGGTCGCGGTGGGCGTCGCGGGCGGCGCGATTGCCGCAGCCGCGCGCATCCCGTTGAAGAAGTCGCTGTCCGTGCTGCCCGTCGGCATCATGATGGGCATCGCGGTCATGCTGATGGCGTTCTACACGCGCGACCTGTTCCCCGCGCACTGGGCCGTGCATTTCGGCCACTTGCGCCTGCCGGTGTATCTGATCGTCGCGTACATCTTCCTGATCGGCGTCGGCGCGCTGTCCGGCTATTTCGTGGTTCCGATGAACGCGCTGCTGCAGCATCGCGGACACGTGCTGCTGTCGGCCGGCCACTCGATCGCGGTGCAGAACTTCAACGAGAACCTGTCGGTGCTCGTGATGCTGTGCCTGTATGCGGTGCTGGTCTGGCTCGACGTGCCGGTCGGAGTCGTGATCGTGCTGTTCGGCACGTTCGTCTGCCTGACGATGTGGCTCGTGATGCGCCGCCACCAGGCGAACCAGCGCCAGTTCGACTCGGTCGCGCTGATCGGCGAATCGCGGCACTGACGCTACACTGTCCGTTTCCGTCCGTCGGCGCCGGTCTTCGCACCGGCGCCTTGCCATCATGACGCACCCGATACCCAACGTCCTGACGATCGCCGGCTCCGACTCGGGCGGCGGCGCAGGCATCCAGGCCGACCTCAAGACCTTCTCCGCGCTCGGCGCGTACGGCGCGAGCGTGATCACCGCGCTGACCGCTCAGAACACGCGCGGCGTGAGCGGCGTGCACGCGCCGGATGCGGCGTTCGTGACCGCGCAGCTCGACGCGGTGTTCGACGACATCCGCATCGACGCGGTCAAGATCGGCATGCTCGCGAACGCGGCGATCGTGCACGCGGTGGCCGACGCGCTGCGGCGCTACGTGCCGCGCTTCGTCGTGCTCGATACGGTGATGATTTCGAAGAGTTCGCACGCGCTGCTCGCGCCCGACGCGGTCGACGCGTTGCGCGACGCGCTGCTGCCGCTCGCGACCGTCGTCACGCCGAACCTGCCCGAAGCGGCCGCCCTGCTCGGCGACACGCCCGCGACGACCGAAGACGACATGGTCCGGCAAGGCCACGCGCTGCTGCAGACGGGCGCGAACGCCGTGCTGATGAAAGGCGGCCACCTACCCGACGCGACCGCGAGCCCCGACTGGCTCGTCGATGCCGCGCATGCCGTGCGGCTCGGCGGCACGCGGGTGCCGGTCAGCAACACGCACGGCACCGGCTGCACGCTGTCGTCGGCGATTGCCGCGCTGCTGCCGCAGCGACCGGATCTCGAGAGCGCGGTGCGCGACGCGAAGGTCTACCTGACCGGCGCGATCGCCGCGAGCGGCCAGCTCGACGTCGGCCACGGCGTCGGCCCGGTCCATCACTTCCATCGCTGGTGGTAAGCGCCGGCTGACCCGGCGTCAGTCGTCCTGCGCGGCGAACGCCTGCGCGCGCGCCGGCCAGTCGTCCGGCACGATGAAGCCGCGCGCCGTCTCCCGCCACACACCGTCGCCGACCTGTCGATGGACGCCGATCAGCGCGGGCGCCTGGCGCGCCGTCAATACGGATGGCAGCGCAAGCGAATTCGCCAGCGGTTCGGGCGCGGCGTCGGCCGCCACCCGCCGCGGCGCGAGCCAGGCCAGCCGCGCCAGCACGTTCCACGCCGCGCCGTCGGGTTGCGCGGCCGCCCAGGCCGGCCACTGCGCGTGCGTCAGCCAGAAGCCGCGCGGATGATCGGCCGCGATTTCCGCGGCGACTGGCGGCAGCGGCACACCGTGCGGATAGAACAGCCAGCCCTTGATGAACATCTGTGCATCGGACGGCGCGCCGTAGCCGAGCAGCGCAAACCCGTGGCGATCGCTCAACCGTAGCTGATGCTCGAGCAGCCGGCTGCGCTTGCGGTCGAGGCGGTCGACGAGATTCGGACCGACGAAATCCGCGAGCGATGCGTCGCCCGCCACCGGCGCGCACAGGTAGCACTTCACGGCGAGCTCCCAGTGCAGGCGCTGCCCGCTCGGCGCATCGACGAGGAAATCGACCTCGCCGAGCGTCTTGCCGTTGCTGCGCAACGGCAGATTGGCGGCGACGAGCCGCAGCGACGGCCCGTGCGTGAGGAAATATTCGAGCAGGCATTCGGCGTAGCGTCCGAGCCGTACCGGCCGCAGCCCGTCGAGCGCACGGTGCAGCGGCTCCGGCGCGGCGTCGAGCGCGACGAGCCACGCTTCGACGGCCACCCGTTCGGGCGCATCCGACCACGGATGCGCGAGCGGCGCGCCGGGCGCCGCGGTGAGCAGGCTCGGGCTCGCGAGGAGCCAGCCCAGATCGCGGACCGCGACATCGCGCAGCGTATCGACGAGCGCGAACGCCGCGTCGTGCGTCATTGGGCGACCGGCCCGGTCGCGTCGGCGTCCCCCGCCTGCTGGAACGTATCGCGCGCAAGGCACAAGTCGGCCCACGCCTTCGACTTGTCCTGCAGGCTGCGCAGCAAGTACGCCGGGTGGTAGGTGACGATCACCGGCACGCCTTCGTACGTGTGCACGCGGCCGCGCAGCGACGCGATGCTCGCGTCCGTCTTCAGCAGCGTCTGCGCGGCGAAGCGGCCGAGCGCGACGATCAGCTTCGGCTTCACGAGCGCGACCTGGCGCTGCAGGTACGGCTCGCAGCGCGCGACCTCGTCGGGTTCGGGGTTGCGATTGCCGGGCGGCCGGCACTTGATCACGTTCGCGATGTAGACGTTCTCGCCGCGCTTGAGCGCCAGCGACTGCAGCATGTTGTCGAGCAGCTTGCCGGCTTGGCCGACGAACGGCTCGCCCTGCTTGTCCTCGTTCTCGCCCGGCGCTTCGCCGATCAGCATCCAGTCCGCTTCGCGATCGCCGACACCGAACACGGTATTGGTGCGCTTCTCGCACAGGCGGCAGCTCGTGCAATCGGCGACGCGTGCCGCGAGCGTGTCCCAGTCGAGCATCGCCACCGGCGTTGCGGCAGGACGCGCTTCGTCCGGCGGCAGCGGATCGCCAGGCGGCGCCGCGTCGAACCACGCGAAATCGTCTTCGGTGGCCGGCGGGATGTCGTCCGCGGCGGCGGACGGTGCGGGCTCGGCGGACGCGCGGCCGTCATCGAGCGCGGCGCGCGCGGCCGTCGCCGTACGCATAACCGCTTCGTCGCTCGGTGCCACATTGCGAGCCGCGCCGCCCACCGGCGGCGTATCGTCACGCGGGACCGCCCGCGCAGGCGGCTGCGCGTCATGCGGCGGCTGCGCCGCCGGCCGCAGTTTGGCCGCGCCGGGTGCGCCGGATGCCCCGGCTGCGCCGGCCGCGCCGGTTGCGACCGCAACGGCGGACGCGTCGCCCCCTCCGCCGGATGCCGCAGCCGGCATTTCGCCCGCTTCAGCGCTTTGCGCGCGCTGCCCGCGCCGCACCCAGATCTGCGCGAGACCCATTTCCTCGAGCGCTGCTTCAGCCCACGCCATGCGTGTCCCCTTCGTCCTTGTTCAGCGTCAGACGCATCACGATCGCGTCCTCCCGGCCGCGATGCCGCGCCGGATAGTAGTTCTTGCGCCGGCCGATCGTCACGAAGCCGAAGCGCTCGTACAGATGGATCGCGCGCAGATTCGACGGCCGCACCTCGAGCAGCACGCCGTCGAGCCGCTCCGCGCGCGAGATGCGCACCGCTTCGCGCAGCAGCGCGAGGCCCGCACCCGAGTGCTGGGCGGCCGGGGCGACGCACAGGTTCAGCAGGTGCATCTCGTCGATCACCGGCATCAGCACGCAATAGCCGACGAGCGCGCCCGTCACGTGCCGCAGGCACACGCCGAAATAGCCGTTGCGCAGCGAATCCTCGAAGTTGCCGCGGCTCCACGGGAATTCGTACGCGACCTGCTCGATCGCGACGACCTCGTCGAGATCGGTGTCGGTCATCGGCGACAAATAGCGGTCGCTCAGCAGTACACCCGTCATCCTTTCGCTCCGCCCGTCTGCGCGGCGCGCGCCGCGAGGCGCTCGGCGGTGGTCTGCGCGACCTTGTCGCGCACGTATTCCGGCGCGGCCTGGTCGGCCGGCACCGTGCGGCCGGCGCGAAACGCGCGCAGCGCGGCATGCGCGACCGCCAGCGCATGCGGCAGCGCGTCGCCGTCGATCACCGCTGCCGCGGCGGCAGCCGGCAACTGCGCGCCGAACGCGGCCGCCGCGTTGCCCGCGAGCGTGAACGGCACGTCGGGCACGCCGACGGCGCCCGGCGCGTCGAGCGACGCCGGATGCAGCGTGCGCCAGTCGCCCGCCTGGTCGTCCCACGCGAAATCGGCCCAGTACGCTTCGTCCATCCGCGCATCGAGCGCGGCCAGCACGCGCGTCGTGCCGGGCGCGCGCAGCCGCGCGTGCTCGGCGCACGCGAGCAGCGTGCTGACCGGCACGACTGGCAGCCCACGCCCGAACGCGAGCCCCTGGGTAATGCCGGTCGCGGTACGCAGGCCGGTGAACGAGCCGGGGCCCGCGCCGAACGCGATCGCGTCGCAGTCGGCGAACGACAGGCCCGATTCGGCGAAGAGTTCCTGGATGGCCGGCAGCACGCGCGTGCTCGACACGGCGCCCGTCGGTTCGTGGCGGACCCAGGTTTGCGGGGTGGAAACGGCGTCATCGGCCGAAGCCGAGCGCAGCAGCGCGACCGAGCAGTATTCGGTCGACGTATCGATGGCGAGGAGCACTGTTTGCGTCATGGCCGACATTGTAATGCGGCGCCCCGCTCCCACGGGCGATCGGACCCGATCCTGATGCGTGCGCCGCGCGGCCGGCGGTTTGGAAGGATCGCTCGACCCCGCGCGGCGCGGCGCTTGTTAAGATCGGCCGACTCGAAACCCCTACGGAGACACACGATGAGCGATCTCACCGCCCAATTCGACCAGGCCCAGGTCGACGTCAAGCAACTGCCCGAGCGACCGGGCAACCTCACGCTGCTGCGCCTGTACGCGCTCTTCAAGCAAGCGACCGACGGCGACGCGCACGGCGACAAGCCGGGCTTCACCGATATCGTCGGCAAGTACAAGTACGACGCATGGGAAGCGCTGAAAGGCACGTCGCAGGACGCCGCCAAGCAACAGTATGTGGAACTCGTCGAATCGCTGAAGAACGGCACGGCATCCTGACCGGATCGCCCTCCCCGCAATCGGCAATCAAATCAGTGGCGCAGCGCAGCAAATTTCTTTATAATGCGGCCTGCGTCACCCCCGCGCTCGGCTCGAAAGCCGTTCCGGCCAGACGCCTCGTAGCGTTATGCTCCAATCCGGTTTAGAACCTGTCCCCTCCTGCTTCGACCCTCGCGGTCGTCACTCTCAGGCTGGCGGCCCCGCTCCTGAAGCGCGCCGCACCCAAAACAGCTTCTAATGCCTCATCCGCCGAAGGTTCGGCGGATTGCACCCCCGTTTCCTGATTTGCTCGCTGAATCCGACGACTTGGGTATGCGCGATTGGCGCCGACGTTTCACCCACTGTGTTTCAAGGATTGTTATGACTTCGAGCATTAACTCCAGCCCGCTCAACGCGATCGCCGACCAGGCGCTCGGTCTCGACGACGCCGCCGTACCGGCCGCGATCGAACCGGCGTCGGACGAGCCCAGCTTCGCGTCGCTCGGGCTGTCGCCGGAGATCGTCTCCGCGCTAGAGGCCGCCGGCTATGTGAAGCCGACGCCGGTCCAACAGCGCGCGATTCCGGCCGGCATCGCCGGCCGTGACCTGCTGGTGTCGAGCCCGACCGGTTCGGGCAAGACGGCCGCCTTCATGCTGCCCGCGATCGAACGTTTCGCGCAGCTTCAGAAGACGCTGGCGCAGCAACCGCGCACGCCGCGCGAACCGAGCCAGGGCGACCGCCGCGTGCGCCGCCCGCAACCCGTCGCGCGCCCGGGCCTGCTCGTGCTCACGCCGACCCGCGAACTCGCGATGCAGGTCACGACGGCCGCATCGACCTACGGCAAGCACCTGAAGCGCCTGCGCACCGTCAGCATCCTCGGCGGCGTCGCCTACGGCCAACAGCTGATGCTGCTCGCGAAGAACCCGGAAATCCTGGTTGCCACGCCGGGCCGCCTGCTCGATCACCTCGAACGCGGCCGTATCGACCTGTCGGAACTGAAGATGCTCGTGCTCGACGAAGCCGACCGCATGCTCGACATGGGCTTCATCGATGACATCGAGACGATCGTCGCGGCAACGCCCGCGTCGCGCCAGACGATGCTGTTCTCGGCCACGCTCGACGGCAAGATCGGTTCGCTGACGGGCCGCCTGCTGAAGGACCCCGAGCGCATCGAGATCCAGCAGCGCCTCGAGTCGCGCACGAACATCGCGCAGACCGTGCACTACGTCGACGACCGCGACCACAAGGATCGCCTGCTTGATCACCTGCTGCGCGACGACGCGCTCGACCAGGCGATCATCTTCACGGCGACCAAGATCGACGCCGACCAGCTCGCCGGCCGTCTCGCCGACGCAGGCTTCGAATCGGCCGCGCTGCACGGCGACCTGCCGCAGGGCGCGCGTAACCGCACGATCCGTGCGCTGCGCGAGCGTCGTGTGCGCGTGCTGGTCGCGACCGACGTCGCGGCCCGCGGCATCGACATCCCGGGCATTACGCACGTGTTCAACTACGACCTGCCGAAGTTCGCGGAAGACTACGTGCACCGTATCGGCCGTACGGGCCGCGCCGGCCGTTCGGGCACCGCGGTGAGCCTCGTGCACCACGCCGAACAGGGCGCGCTCAAGCGCATCGAGCGCTTCGTGCGCGCGCCGCTGCCGGTCAACGTGATCGAAGGCTTCGAGCCGCGCAAGGCACCCGCGCGCAACGGCAGCACCGGCGGCCGCGGCCGTCCGGGCGGCGGTAACGGCGGTCGTCGTTTCGGCGGCAAGCCGGGCGGCGGTCATGCCGGCGCCGGCCGCAGCTACGGCGGCGGCAATGGCGGCGGCTGGAGCGGCAAGCCGAGCGGCAGCCGTGACGGCGGCCCGCGTCGCGACGGCCAGCGCAGCAGCGGCCCGCGTCGCAGCAACTCGGCGTCGTAAGCACGCCCGGGCGGCTCCGGCCGCCCGACGGAGGGCCCCACCCATCCGGCAGACCGGCGCACCCGCGCCGGTTTTTTTTCGTCCCGCCCCACATTTCACGATGCGGAAAATTTTTTTGCGTCGTAAAAAGTCATGCTGCGCGGCACAACCTTACGATTGCGAGATGGGAAAAATCGTTTCTCATTGCGAAACGTGACTGGCAACCAATTGATTCATAAAGATTAAAAAATTTCGAGCTTCCTGAGATAGCCCCTGTTTCATGTCGGTCGGTTTGCCTAGACTCTTATACAAGACTTCGCGAAACGGCAGCACCCCGCTCCGCTTCGCAAACAGCATCCTCACCGTCCGATTCGACTCATCAGGCAACGCACCGTATCAAGGAGCTCATCATGTCGCGACACCAACAGGCGCAGGAACTGCAACAGCAATGGGAAACCGATCCGCGCTGGAAGGGCATCAAGCGCAGCTACACCGCTGACGACGTGGTTCGCCTGCGCGGCTCGATCACCGTCGAGCACACGCTGGCCAAGCGCGGCGCGCAGAAGCTGTGGCGCCTCATGAACGAAGAGCCGTTCGTCAACGCGCTCGGCGCGCTGACCGGCAACCAGGCGATGCAGCAGGTGAAGGCCGGTCTCAAGGCGATCTACCTGTCGGGCTGGCAAGTGGCCGGCGACGCGAACGTCGCGGGCGAAATGTACCCGGACCAGTCGCTGTACCCGGCGAACTCGGTGCCGCTCGTCGTCAAGCGCATCAACAACACGCTGACGCGCGCCGACCAGATCCAGTGGTCCGAAGGCAAGAACCCGGGCGACGAAGGTTACGTCGACTACTTCGCGCCGATCGTCGCGGACGCGGAAGCCGGCTTCGGCGGCGTGCTGAACGCGTTCGAACTGATGAAGGCGATGATCGAGGCAGGCGCCTCGGGCGTCCACTTCGAGGACCAGCTTGCGTCGGTGAAAAAGTGCGGCCACATGGGCGGCAAGGTGCTCGTGCCGACGCGCGAGGCCGTCGCGAAGCTGTCGGCGGCGCGTCTGGCCGCTGACGTGATGGGCACGCCGACCGTGCTGGTCGCGCGCACCGACGCGGAAGCAGCGGACCTGATCACGTCCGACATCGACGACAACGACAAGCCGTTCCTGACGGGTGAGCGTACGGTCGAAGGCTTCTTCCGCACGAAGCCGGGCATCGAACAGGCGATCTCCCGCGGCCTCGCGTATGCGCCGTACGCCGACCTCGTCTGGTGCGAAACGGGCAAGCCGGATCTCGAGTACGCGAAGAAGTTCGCGGAAGCGATCCACAAGCAGTTCCCGGGCAAGATGCTGTCGTACAACTGCTCGCCGTCGTTCAACTGGAAGAAGAACCTCGACGACGCGACCATCGCGAAGTTCCAGAAGGAACTGGGCGCGATGGGCTACAAGTTCCAGTTCATCACGCTGGCCGGCTTCCATGCGCTGAACTACTCGATGTTCAACCTCGCGCACGGCTATGCCCGCACGCAGATGAGCGCGTTCGTCGAACTGCAGCAGGCCGAGTTCGCGGCGGCCGACAAGGGCTTCACAGCCGTCAAGCACCAGCGCGAAGTCGGCACCGGCTACTTCGACGCAGTGACGCAGACGGTCGAGCGCGAAGCATCGACGACCGCGCTGCACGGCTCGACCGAGGACGAACAGTTCTTCGACGGCAAGAAGGTCGCGTAACGCGCGCAAGCGTCACGCCGATGCCCGCCCGTCACGCGACGGCGCGGCATCAGCGGCACCGAACAAAAATCAGGGAGGAGACGGCAGGCGCGCGGTGACCCGCGCGACCCGCCGCACGCGGCCTTCGGCCGCCTGCAACGACGCGCGCCGGCTTCGTCCGGCGCGCCCTTTTTCAGCGGCGCTGCCGTGCCGCCGCCCGCGCGGCCGCGGACGACGTCGCCGCTACCGATAGACGATCACCGGAATTTTCGTATGGGTCAGCACGCGCTGCGTCTCGCTGCCGATCAGCAGGCTGCCGAGCCCGCGGCGTCCGTGGGACGCCATGAAGATCACGTCGCAGCCGCCGCGTTCGGCCGCCTCGATGATGCCGAGATACGGCGACGGATGCACGCTCGTCCAGCTGTCGCAGACGACGCCGGCCGCCTTCGCGGCCGCCTGTACCTCGTCGAGGTGCGCGCGCGCCTCGCGCTCGCTGCGCGCCCGGAAATCGGCGGGCGGCTCGATGATCACTTCGGAAAACGGCGAGTACGGATACTGCGGCAGGCACGCGTAGGCCGTGACCTGCGCGCCGACCGCGCGCGCCAGGTCGATCGCGCCGTCGATCGCCTTCTGCGACAGTTCGGAACCGTCGGTTGGAACGAGGATGTGCCGGAACATCGCGCCCTCCTGCGTCAGACGCACCGCGCGCGCCGCGAACCCATGCGAGCCGGCCCCGGCGTGTCGCGCATGCCAGTTTCGATTGTAGTGCGCGAAACCGGGCGGCCGGCGCCGTCAGCGGGTTCGCCCTCATATCGGAAACGCGCGGGCGGCCGCGCGCTACTCGCCCCAATACCCGGGCCGCTCGTAGGTATGTTTCAGGTAATCGAGAAACAGCCGCACGCGCAGCGGCAGGTGGCGCCGCTGCGGAAACACCGCGTGGATGCCGATCGGCGGCGCCGCGAACGCATCGAGCACGCTGACGAGCCGGCCGGCCGCGATGTCGCCGCCGACCTCCCACCACGATCGCCATGCCAGGCCGTAGCCGGCGAGGCACCACTCGTGCAGCACCGCGCCGTCCGAGCATTCCATCGTACCGTTCACGCGGATCGACACAACCTTGTCGCCCTCCTGGAACGCCCAGCCGCGCTGCTGGTTCGCGTTCGCGGCCAGCGCGAGGCAGTTGTGGCGCGCGAGTTCGGCGAGCGTGGCCGGCGTGCCGCGCCGCGCGAGATACGCCGGGGACGCGACGCACACGCGCCGGTTCTCGCCAAGCTTCAGCGACACCAGCGACGAATCGGGCAGCTCGCCGAGCCGTACCGCGCAATCGAACCCTTCGTTGACGAGGTCGACCATCCGGTCGGACAGGTCGAGCGTGACCGACACGTCCGGATGCGCGCCGCTGAATTCGGGCACGAGCGGCGCGACGTGGCGCCGCCCGAAGCCGGCCGGCGCGGAAATGCGCAGGTGGCCGCTCGCCTTCACGCCGCCGGCGGACACGCTCGCCTCCGCGTTCTGCATGTCGTTGATGATCCGCTGGCAATCCTCGAGGAAGGCCGACCCCTCGAAGGTCAGCGTGAGCTTGCGGGTGGTACGCACCAGCAGCTTGACGCCGAGCCGCTCCTCGAGCGCGTCGAGGCGGCGGCCGATGATCGCCGGCGCGACGCCTTCCGCGTGCGCGGCCGCCGACAGGCTGCCCTTCGCCGCGACCGCGGCGAACGTTTCGATCTGTTTGAACCGGTCCATGACTGGAAAGGACGGCCATCCCGCCCTTCAAATAGCTTAAGCCGGTCAAGATTATGTATATGAAAGTAAAAGATCAAGTGATGATTAGCGTCTTTTTTAGTACATGTGATCACGAATAGAATCGACTCGACCTCTGAAACTGGAGCGCAAGGCTATGTCGGCCACAACGACACTCTCCTCTCCCGACGCAATCCTCTTCGACGCATTCGGCACGTTGTTCGACGTGCATGCGGTCGTGGCCGCGGCGGAGCAGATGTTTCCCGGTCACGGGGAGCGGTTGTCGCAGCTGTGGCGACGCAAGCAAATCGAATACTCGCAGTTGCGCACGCTCGCCGATCCGGCCGGCGCCCGCTATCGCCCGTTTCGCGACATCACGCTCGACGCGCTGCGCTTCTCCGCGCGCGTGCTTGGCCTCACGCTGAACAGCGCGGCCGAGAAACGCCTGATGGACGAATACGCGTGCCTGTCCACCTACCCCGACACGCTGCCCGCGCTGCGCAAGCTGCGCGCGCTCGAGCCGCGCCCGCCCCTCGCGATCCTGTCGAACGGCAACCCGCAGATGCTCGACATCGCGATCAAGAGCGCCGGCATGACCGGCCTGTTCGATCGCGTGCTGTCGGCCGACACCGTGCGCGAGTACAAGCCGAGCCCCGCCGTCTACGCACTCGGCACCGCGGCGTTCGGCGCGAACGCGCGCGACATCGTGTTCGTGTCGTCGAACGCGTGGGACGTCGCGGGGGCCGCCTGGTTCGGCTACACGACGTTCTGGCTCAACCGCACGGGCGCACCCGCCGAGGAACTCGGCGCGCCGCCCGACGGCACCGGCAGCGGCATGGCCGATCTGCTCGGCTTCCTCGCCACCCCGGCTCCGTCCGGCAGACCCGCGAACCGCGCGCGCCCCGGCCCGGGCGCATGACGATCGCGGCGCTGCCGCCTTCCCCCTTCACCGAAACCGCAACTGACCGACCAAGGAGATGAGACTCATGAGCACCCCGATCACGCTGCCGCAAGGCATGGCGATCACCGGCGAAATCAAGCCGGGTTACGAAGCAATCCTGACGCCTGACGCGCTCGCGCTAGTCGCGGCGCTGCATCGCACGTTCGAGCCGCGCCGCCAGGCGCTGCTGCAGGCCCGCGTCGAACGCACCAAGCGCCTCGACGCCGGCGAACGCCCCGATTTCCTGGCCGACACGAAGGCGATCCGCGAAGGCGACTGGAAGGTCGCGCCGCTGCCGGCCGACCTGCAATGCCGCCGTGTCGAGATCACGGGCCCCGTCGAGCGCAAGATGATCATCAACGCGCTGAACTCAGGCGCCGACTCGTACATGACGGACTTCGAGGACTCGAACGCGCCGAGCTGGACGAACCAGATCGACGGCCAGATCAACCTGAAGGACGCGGTGCGCCGCACGATCTCGCTCGAGCAGAACGGCAAGTCGTACCGGCTGAACGACAAGGTGGCGACGCTGATCGTGCGTCCGCGCGGCTGGCATCTCGACGAGAAGCACGTGACGGTCGACGGCCAGCGCGTGTCCGGCGGCATCTTCGATTTCGCGCTGTTCCTGTTCCACAACGCGAAGGAATTGATCGCGCGCGGCTCGGGCCCGTACTTCTACCTGCCGAAGATGGAAAGCCATCTCGAGGCACGCCTGTGGAACGACATCTTCGTCGCGGCACAGGAAGCGGTCGGCGTGCCGCGCGGCACGATCCGCGCGACGGTGCTGATCGAGACGATCCTCGCCGCGTTCGAGATGGACGAGATCCTGTACGAGCTGCGCGAACACAGCTCGGGCCTGAACGCCGGCCGCTGGGACTACATCTTCTCGGCGATCAAGAAGTTCAAGAACGATCGCGACTTCTGCCTGGCCGACCGCGCGAAGATCACGATGACGGTGCCGTTCATGCGCGCGTACGCGCTGCTGCTGCTGAAGACCTGCCACAAGCGCAACGCACCGGCAATCGGCGGGATGAGCGCGCTGATTCCGATCAAGAACGATCCGCAAGCGAACGAGAAGGCAATGGGCGGCGTGCGCTCGGACAAGCAGCGCGACGCGACCGACGGCTACGACGGCGGCTGGGTCGCGCACCCGGGCCTCGTGCCGATCGCGATGGAGGAATTCGTCAAGGTGCTCGGCGACAAGCCGAACCAGATCGCCAAGCAGCGCGACGACGTGCAGATCGAAGGCAAGAACCTGCTCGACTTCCAGCCTGAAGCGCCGATCACCGAAGCCGGCCTGCGCAACAACATCAACGTCGGCATCCACTATCTCGGCGCGTGGCTCGACGGCAACGGCTGCGTGCCGATCCACAACCTGATGGAAGACGCGGCCACCGCCGAAATCTCCCGCTCGCAGGTATGGCAGTGGATCCGCTCGCCGAAGGGCGTGCTCGACGACGGCCGCAAGGTCACGGCGGAACTCGTGCGCGAATTCGCGAAGGCCGAGCTCGACAACGTGAAGCGTTCCGTCGGCGGCAACACGCAGCCCTATGAGCGTGCGGCGGCGATCTTCGAACAGATGTCGACGTCGGAAGGCTTCACCGAATTCCTGACGCTGCCGCTGTACGAGGAAATCTGACGACGCGGGCCGGGTCCTGCCGGCCCTCGTCGTGCCCAACCTGCCCGCCGGCGGTCGCACCGGCCGGTGGCATGAACAGCGCCCGCCATGAAAAACACCCCAAAGGTTGGATTCGCATCCAACTTTTGAGGTGCAGTTCAGCCAGGGCGCTTTTTCTTTGCGACGCAGCGGTTTGCCGCGCGGACGCTCAGGCGGCTTCCCGCTCGCGCCGGTGCTGAACCCAGTCGCCCGATGCGATGCGCGGACGCTCGGCTGCCGCATGCGCGGCGACCGGATAGTAGACGCACGCGTACGTACGGCCGCCGAGCTGGACGGTCACCGGCTCCTGCCGGAACAGCGTGTCAACGCCCGGATAGACGCGCTCGATCTCGTCGAGCACGGGCATCAACTGCTCGTCAATCTCGTAGACGTCGCCCCATACGAGCGACTGGCCGGCCGGCCCGGCGATCATGCCCGGGTACGTGCCGAAATCGTACAGTTCGCCCGGCAGCGCGGCCGCACCGAGCAGCGTCGGCGCGGCGATCCCGTGCCGCGCGGCCGCATGGCCGATGTCGTTGGCTTCTCCCGCTCTCAACGTGCCGTAGACGAATACGTAGCGCATCTTTGTTCTCCTCTTCGATTCAGGTATTGCCATGCCGGGCCGTCGCGGTCGCGCCGCGGGCACCGATGTCTTCGGGCGCCGCTCGCGCGACAACGCGCCCGCATCGGTAGACCGCGATCGCGGCCCGATGTTTTTTGGCCCCGCGCGTCGTGCAGGCCCAAACTTGCGCGTGGCCGGAATGCGCGCGGCCCCATACAAAGTTCATTTGAACGGTGCATTATCGGCCGAAAAACCGCCGCATGCGCCTGCGCGGCGCCTTCTAAAATAACGGCATCGCCGCCGCGCCGACCGAGTCGTCCATGAATCCGCCAGCCCAAGCCGACACATCGAACCCCTACGACGTCATCGACATCCCGCCCGAGTTCGCGCCGACCCGCGTCCACCCGATGCGCGTCCGGGCGCGGCAGGTGGATGCCGGGCGCCGGATCCCGCTGCACACGCATGCGTGGGCGCAGCTCGCGTACGCGTCGCGCGGCGTGCTGCGCGTCGCGACGACCGGGACGACGTGGATGGTGCCGCCGTCCCGCGCGATCTGGGTGCCGCCGCACGTCACGCATGAAGTCGTGATCGTCGAGGACGCGTATCTGCGCACGCTGTATATCGACGAGTCGATCGTGCCGGACGGGCTCGATGCATGCCGGGTGGTTGAGGTGACGGGCTTGCTGCGCGAACTGATCGTCGCGCTCGATGCGCGCGACCTGAGCGATGCGCGCGAGCGGCTGCTGTGCGGGCTCGTGCTCGACGAGCTGAGCCGCGCCGAACCGCTGCCGCTCGCGGTGCCGATGCCCGACGAGAAACGGCTGCGCATGCTGTGCGAGTCGGTGCTCGCGCAACCGGCGCATGCGGAATCGCTCGAGCACTGGGCAAGCGAGGTCGGCGCGAGCACGCGCACGATTTCGCGGCTCTTCAAGCAGGAACTGGGCGTGAGCTTTTCGCAGTGGCGGCAGCAGGCGCTGCTCGCGCGCGCGATTCCGCTGTTGAACCAGGGGCGTCCGCTGTCGCATATCGCACGCGAGCTCGGCTACCAGAGCCAGAGTGCGTTTTCAGCGATGTTCCGGCGCGCGTTCGGCGAAAGCCCGCGCGCGTTCATGCTGCGCGGCTACGAGCACCGCGGCGCGGAAGACGGCCTCGCGACGGACGACGCACTCGACGACGACGACGCGTTCGGCACCGCCCGCTGACGCTCTCCGCGCTGCACCGTTATTCGCTCAGACCGTACGCACCATGTGGCGGATCGAGCCGAGCTGCGCCAGCCTCGGCCCGGTGACGCGGTAGCCCATGCGCTGGTAGAGCCGCGCGGCCGGATTGTCGACGAACACGCGCAACTGCAGTTCGTGCAGCCCGCGGGCGCGCGCCCAGCGCAGCGACATGTCGAGCATGTAGGTGCCGGCGCCCTGACCGCGATGACCGGCTGCAATCTGCACGTCACGGATGTGCAGCGAATCGCCTTCCTCGGTCACGCGCAGCACGCCGATGCGTTCGCCGTCGGCTTCCAGGATGAAGTTTTCGGATTCGCGCCAGCTCGCATAGAACAGGTCGCTGCGCCAGACGAGTCCATGGCGCTTGTAATAGCCGCCCATGTTGCCGTGCGTGAGCGCCTCGGCAAACGGAAAATCGCCAGGCTCCGCGGGCCGGAGCTGATACAGCAATCGCAGGTCGGTCGGATCGAGCATCGCGCGGGGGTCAAGAACGCATCCCGCCACGATAGCGCAGTCGCGGGCGGATGCAATCGCGAATTTCTCGTAGCGGCGCGCAACGGGTGATGCAAATGAAAAAGCCCGCACAAGGCGGGCTTCTTCATTTTCTGGCGGAGCGGACGGGACTCGAACCCGCGACCCCCGGCGTGACAGGCCGGTATTCTAACCAACTGAACTACCGCTCCAGTTTTGCTTCTTGCCTGGCAGGCGTCGGTCACTTCCTGCCGGCGCATCGTTTGTTCGAACGACGCCGAAATCTGGCGTCCCCTAGGGGATTCGAACCCCTGTACTCACCGTGAAAGGGTGATGTCCTAGGCCTCTAGACGAAGGGGACAACGTACTGCTTACATCTTTAATACAAAAGCCCGTTCAAAACGTTCATTTGAACGGGCTTGTTCTGGCGGAGCGGACGGGGCTCGAACCCGCGACCCCCGGCGTGACAGGCCGGTATTCTAACCAACTGAACTACCGCTCCAGCTTTCTTCACCACCACCCGCAGGACCACGTTCACGTCCTGCAAGCGTTGCGACACTTCTACGAAACGCCGCTGAATCCTGGCGTCCCCTAGGGGATTCGAACCCCTGTACTCACCGTGAAAGGGTGATGTCCTAGGCCTCTAGACGAAGGGGACAGCGTACTGCTTACATCTTTAATACAAAAGCCCGCTCAAAAACGTCTTGAACGGGCTTCGTTCTGGCGGAGCGGACGGGACTCGAACCCGCGACCCCCGGCGTGACAGGCCGGTATTCTAACCGACTGAACTACCGCTCCAACTTTCTGCACCGTTACCTGCAGGACGTCGGTTACGACCTGCAAGCCTCGCGACACTTCTACGAAACGCCGCTGAATCTGGCGTCCCCTAGGGGATTCGAACCCCTGTACTCACCGTGAAAGGGTGATGTCCTAGGCCTCTAGACGAAGGGGACATAATCTTTTCAGATCTGTCTGACTTTCGCTATTCATTCACCGCAACAGCGAAGGCCGAAATTCTAACTGCTTTAAATCATTTTGTGAAGCATTTATTACTACTGCCGCTGCTTCACAACTCAATCCATTCTGCTCTGATGGTGGAGGTAAGCGGGATCGAACCGCTGACCTCTTGCATGCCATGCAAGCGCTCTCCCAGCTGAGCTATACCCCCTTGCAGAACAGAAATGAGATTATATGGACCGATTTTGAACTTGTAAATACCCTTTTCGCGATTGGAGCGAAATTTTTTGCGAAGCCGCGCCGCCCTCACGCGCGGACGGCCTCGCTCGCGCCCCAACCTCAGGCCAGCGCGGCCTCGATACGCGACACCACGACATCGCGACCGAACAGCACGAGCACCGCATCGATCGACGGCGTATGCGTCGTGCCCGCCACCAGCAGGCGCACCGGCATCGCGAGCTGCGGCATCTTCAGCTTGTGCGTGCCGAGCGTCGCCTTCAGCGCGGCAGACACGGCTTCCTTCGTCCAGTCGGCCGCCTTCAGTGCGGCGGCGAGGTCGGCCAGCGCCGGACGCACCGCATCGGTCACGTGCTGCGCGAGTGCATCGGCGTCCGGCGCCGGCACACGGTAGAACATCGCGGCGCCTTCGGCGATCTCCTTGACCGTCGTCGCGCGATCCTTCATCAGGCCGACCACCGCGTCGAGCGCGGGGCCCGTCGCGATCGCCGCGTCCTCGATGCCGAGCGCGTCGAGGAACGGCTTGGCCAGCGCGGCGAGGCGCGCGTTGTCGGCTTCCTTGATGTAGTGGGCGTTCAGCCAGCTCAGCTTGCTGTGGTCGTACTGCGCGGGCGACTTGCCGAGATGCTCGAGGTCGAACCATTCGACGAACTGTTCGCGCGTGAAGATTTCAGCGTCGCCGTGCGACCAGCCGAGACGCGCGAGATAGTTGACGACGGCCTCCGGCAGGAAGCCGGCGTCACGGTAAGCCGTCACGCTCATCGCGCCATGCCGCTTGCTCATCTTCTCGCCCTGCTCGTTCAGCACGGTCGGCAGGTGCGCATAGACGGGCGGCTCGCCGCCGAGCGCGCGCAGGATGTTGATCTGGCGCGGCGTGTTGTTCACGTGGTCGTCGCCACGGATCACGTGCGTGATGTTCATGTCCATGTCGTCCACGACGACGCAGAAGTTGTAGATCGGCGTGCCGTCCGGGCGCGCGATCACGAGGTCGTCGAGTTCCTCGTTCGAGATCTCGACACGGCCCTTCACCGCGTCGTCCCACACGACCGTGCCGGTCAGCGGGTTGCGGAAACGCAGCACCGGCTTCACGCCGGCCGGCGGCTCGGGCAGCACCTTGCCCGGCTCCGGACGCCACGTGCCGTCGTAGCGCGGCTTCAGGCCGGCCTCGCGCTGGCGTTCGCGCAGCGCGTCGAGTTCCTCGGCCGACATGTAGCACGGGTACGCGAGGCCCTGCTCGAGCATCTGCGCGAGCACCTCGCGATAGCGGTCCATCCGCTGCATCTGGTAGATCGGGCCTTCGTCGAAATCGAGGCCGAGCCACTGCATCCCTTCGAGGATCGCGTCGACGGCTTCCTGCGACGAACGCTCGACGTCGGTATCCTCGATACGCAGCACGAACGTGCCCTTCATCTTGCGGGCGAACGCCCACGGATAGAGCGCGGAGCGGATGTTGCCGAGGTGGATGAAGCCGGTGGGACTCGGCGCGAAGCGGGTACGGACAGGACGGGTCATAAACGGTAACTCGAACGCCTGGGGCGCATGAATGATTCGACGCGGGATCGACGGCGGCAGCCCGGACAGCGATGGGGCCGGCCGCGCCCGGAACGGGAAAGAAGCCGGAATTATACTCGCGCCGGTCTTCGCGCCAAGCGCGCCGCTTGCTTTATGATGTGCGCGCCGCGGCCGCCAGCCGGCGCCGCGCCGGCCGCCCGGATTCCGCCGCACGGCCGCTCGGAACCTATCGCCGCCGCGGGCCGCACGGCCCGCCGCCAAGCCGCCGGAGAATCAATCGATGTCGTCCCCTCGCCTGTCGCGCCGTCACTTCACGATCGCGTGCGCGTCCGCCAGCCTCGCCGCCTGTACGTCGTTCGGCGACAAATCCCGTCCCGCGCAGTCGCAGGAAAAACCCGTGAAGATCGGCATCGCGCTCGGCGGCGGCGCCGCCCGCGGCTTCTCGCACATCGGCGTGCTGAAGGCGCTCGAGGCCCGCGGCATCCCGGTCGAGCTCGTCGCGGGCACGAGCGCGGGCTCGGTGGTCGGCGCGCTGTACGCGTCCGGGATGACCGCACTGCAGATCAACAAGATCGCGCTCGACATGGATCAGGCGGCGATCAGCGACTGGGCGCTGCCGTTCCGCTCGCGCGGATTGCTGCAGGGCGTCGCGCTGCAGAACTTCCTGAACAAGACGCTCAACAACCGGCCGATCGAGAAGATGGCGAAGCCGCTCGGCATCGTCGCGACGGATCTGCAGAGCGGCCAGCCGATCCTGTTCCAGCAGGGCAATACGGGGCTCGCGGTGCGCGCGTCGTGCAGCGTGCCGTCGGTGTTCGAACCGGTGAGAATCGGCAACCGCGAGTACGTCGACGGCGGCCTCGTGAGCCCGGTGCCCGCGTCGTTCGCGCGCAAGATGGGCGCGAGCTTCGTGATCGCGGTCGACATCTCGGCACGGCCGGACGGCGCGGCGACCAACAACCCGATCGAGATGCTGCTGCAGACCTTCACGATCATGGGCCAGACGATCAAGTCCTACGAGCTCGACAAGTACGCAGACGTCGTGATCCGCCCGAACCTCGCGGCGATGGGCGGCAGCGACTTCAACCAGCGCAACGCGGCCATCCTCGCGGGCGAGGAAGCCGTCGCGCGCATCATGCCGGAGCTGCAGCGCAAGCTCGCGGCGGCCCGCGGCGTCGCGGCGGTGTAAGCGAACTCAGCGGGGTGCGCGGCGCGTGACGGCACACTGCCGCCCCGCCGGTTCCGCGCGCGTCAAAACAAAAAACCCTGCCGCCTTTCGGTGACAGGGTTTTTTCGATTCGGCGGAGCGCCGGCGAGCGTCAGTTGCTGCCGTTCGCGTCGTCGCCGATCGTCGCGCGCACGCGCTGGCGCAGGTCGTCGGCCTTCATCGGAAACTCCGATTCGAGCCGGCGCGCGCCGGTGAACCGCTTTTCCCAGTAGCCGTTGTCGAGATCGTCGACGCGAATGGTGCTGCCCGTCGACGGCGAATGCACGAACTTGTTGTCGCCGATATAGATGCCGACGTGCGAGAACGTACGGCGCATCGTGTTGAAGAACACGAGGTCGCCCGGCTTGAGGTTGCTCATGCTGACCTTCTCGCCCACGCGGCTCATTTCTTCCGCACGGCGCGGCAGCGACATGCCGAGCGTGTCCTGGAACACGTAACGCACGAAGCCGCTGCAGTCGAGGCCCGAATCCGGCGAGTTGCCGCCCCAGCGATAGCGCACGCCGATCATGTTGAGCGCGCCGACGACCACGTCGCCTGCCTTGCCCGCCATGCCGGCGAGGAACGACTTCGCACCGCCGCTGGACGGCTGCGCGCTGGTCTGCTGGAGGGAGGAACTCGACCCGATTTGAGTCGAATTGCTGGCATTCTGACTAAAACTGCTGACTTCGTCGGCGAACGCGCCGGGGGCTGCTGCGAACAGGGCGCCGATGAAGAGCCCGGCGATGGTGCGCGCGCATGCCTGGGTCAAGGATCGATGCTGCATTGGGCGATGGAATTTGCTTAAAAATCAGCTGATTGGCGGAAAATTTCGGTCGATACTAGCCAGCGCGTAATCGTTTGTCAAAACAAATTAATAAATACAATCGAGATGATCAGACCATTGGCGGCCTATCACGCTTTCCAGACCGCTTTCAACAGCTTTTGTGTGTAAGGATGTGACGGTCTTTCGAAGATCTCGGCGACCTCTCCCGACTCCACGACGACCCCCTCCTGCATCACCGCGACGCGGTGCGCCATCGCGCCGATCACCTCCAGGTCGTGGCTGATGAACACATAGCCCAGGTTGTATTTCTGTTGCAAATTCGCGAGCAGTTTCAGCACCTGCTGCTGGATCGACACGTCGAGCGCGGACGTCGGTTCGTCGAGGATCAGGATGCGCGGCTCCAGCACGAGCGCGCGCGCGATCGCGATCCGCTGGCGCTGGCCGCCCGAGAATTCATGCGGATAACGGTGCAGCACCGTGCGGTCGAGCCCCACTTCGCGCAGCACGGCCAGCGACTTCGCGCGGCGTGCGTCCGGCGTCAGTTCCGGTCGATGCAGTTCGAGCCCCTCGCCGACGATCCGCTCGATCGTGTGACGCGGAGAAAGTGAACTGAAGGGATCCTGAAAGACGACCTGCATGTTCGAGCGCAGCGCGGTCTGTTCCCGGCCGCGATAGGTCGACAGCGCGCGCCCCTGGAATTCGATTTCGCCGTGCGTCGTCTTCTGCAGCCCGAGCAGCGCCATCGCGAGCGTCGACTTGCCGGACCCCGATTCGCCGACGATGCCGAGCGTCTCGCCCTGCCGCACCGACACTGATACATCCGCGACCGCCGTCACGGGCACCGTGCCGAACCAGCCCGCAAAGCCCGGCCGCATGCGCGCGAACTGCACGCTGACGTGGCGCGCGTCGAGCACGACGGGCGCAATGGGCATCACCGGCACGACCGCGCGCTGCGGGCGGCTGTTCAGCAGCCGCTGCGTATACGGATGCTCGGGCTGCGCGAAGATCCGCTCGACCGGCCCGCTTTCGACCAGCTTGCCGCGCTCCATCACCGCGACCCGATCGGCGAAGTGCCGCACGAGGTTCAGGTCGTGCGTGATCAGCAGGATCGCCATCCCGCGCTTTTCCGCCTCCTCGCGCTGCAGTTCGAGCAGCAGGTCGACGATCTGCGCGCGGATCGTCACGTCGAGCGCGGTGGTCGGCTCGTCCGCGAGCAGCAGGCGCGGCCGGCACGCGAGCGCCATCGCGATCATCGCGCGCTGCCGCTGGCCGCCCGACAGCTGGTGCGGGTAGCTGTCCACGCGCTTCTCCGGCTCCGCGATGCCCGTGCGCGCGAGCAGCGCGATCGCGCGCTTGCGCGCCTCGGCCGCCGTCACGCCGTCGTGCAGCACGATCGTCTCGCCGATCTGCGCGCCGATCGTATACAGCGGGTTGAGCGCCGTCATCGGCTCCTGGAAGATCATCGCGATGTCCGAGCCGCGCAGCCCGCGCATCTCGCGCTCGCTCTTGCCGGCGAGGTCTTGTCCGGCCAGGCGGATCGTGCCGCTCACGTCGGCATCGCGCAGCAGCCGCAGGATCGCCAGCGCGGTCACGCTCTTGCCCGAGCCCGACTCGCCGACGAGCGCGACGCGCTCGCCGCGACCGATCGCGAGCGTCACGTCGTCGACGGCCACCGTGTCGCCGAAGCGCACATGCAGATGCTCGAGCGACAGCAGCGGTTCGCCCGATTTCGATACGACCGTGTCGCTCATCGCTGGCCTCCCGCCGCGCGCACCGAGTCGGCGATGCGCGTGTCGAGCGCGTTGCGCAGCGCGTCGCCCATGAAGGTCAGCAGCAGCAGCGTCGTGACCAGCACGCCGAACGTCGACAGCGAGATCCACCACGCGTCGAGGTTGCCCTTGCCCTGCGCGAGCAGTTCGCCGAGGCTCGGCGTCGGCGGCGGCACGCCGAGCCCGAGGAAGTCGAGGCTCGTGAGCGCGAGGATCGCGCCGCTCATCCGGAACGGCAGGAACGTGATCACGGGCGTCAGGCTGTTCGGCAAGACGTGGCGCCAGATGATCTGCCAGTTCGTGAGCCCCATCGCGCGAGCCGCGCGTACGTAGTCCTGGGTACGGTTGCGCAGGAATTCGGCGCGCACGTAGTCGGCCAGGCCGATCCAGCCGAACAGCGACAGCAGCACGATCAGCAGCAGGAAGCTCGGCTCGAAGATCGACGCGAAGATGATCAGCAGGTACAGCTCCGGCAGCGAACTCCAGATCTCGATCAGCCGCTGTCCGACGATGTCGATGCGCCCGCCGAAGAAACCCTGCACCGCGCCCGCGGCGATCCCGAGCAGCGTGCCGATCACGGTCAGGATCAGCCCGAACTCGACCGATACACGGAACCCGTACACGAGCCGCGCGAGCAAGTCGCGCCCCTGCGCATCGGTGCCGAGCCAGTTCTCGCGCGACGGCGGCGCCGGGTTCGGCACGCTCGAGAAGTAGTTCAGCGTGTCGTAGTAGTAACGGTTCGGCGGATAGACGACGAAGTTGCCCGGCGCCTCGAGCCGCTTGCGCACGTACGGATCGAGATAGTCGGCCTGCGCGGGGAAGTCGCCGCCGAAGGTCGTCTCCGGGTACGCATGGAACATCGGGAAATAGTAGTGATCGTCGTAGCGCACGACGAGCGGCTTGTCGTTCGACCACAGCGGCGCCGCGAGGCTCGCGGCGAACGCGACGAAGAAGATCACGAAGCTCCAGTAGCCGAGGCGCTGCTGGCGAAAGCGCTGCCAGACGCGGCGAGCGGGCGACGGCGACACGCGCGCACGCGCGGCGTCGACGCGGGACGACACGACGGCCCGGTTCATCGCGATCCTCGCCCGATCACGCCAGGCATGCGGATGGCTCGTTTCATGTCAGCGCTCCAGGTTGTCGAATTGAATGCGCGGGTCGACCCACACGTAGCAGAGATCGGAGACCAGCTTGGTCGCGAGCCCGATCAGCGTGAACAGGTACAGCGTGCCGAGCACGACCGGGTAATCGCGCCGCACGACCGACTCGTACGACAGCAGCCCGAGGCCGTCGAGCGAAAACAGCGTCTCGATCAGCAGGCTGCCCGTGAAGAACGCGCCGATGAATGCGGCCGGAAAGCCGACGATCAGCGGCAGCATCGCGTTGCGGAACACGTGCTTCCACAGCACGGTGCGCTCGGCGAGCCCTTTCGCGCGCGCGGTCAGCACGTACTGCTTGCGGATCTCGTCGAGGAACGCATTCTTCGTGAGCATCGTGACGACCGCGAAGCTGCCGACGACCGACGCCGTGATCGGCAGCGCGATGTGCCACAGATAGTCGAGCACCTTGCCGGCGACCGACAGCTGCGCGAAGTTGTCCGACGTGAGCCCGCGCAGCGGGAACAGCTGCCAGAACGAGCCGCCGCCGAACAGCACGAGCAGCAGCACGCCGAGCACGAAGCCCGGGATCGCATAGCCGACCAGCACGACGAGGCTCGTCGCGACGTCGAACGGCGAGCCGTTGCGCACGGCCTTCGCGATGCCGAGCGGCACGGAGATCAGGTAGGTGACGAAGAACGTCCACAATCCGATGCTGATCGACACCGGCAGCTTCTGCACGATCAGCGACCACACGCTCTGGTGGCGGAAGTAGCTGTCGCCGAGATCGAAGCGCGCGAAGCGCTCGAGCATCAGCCAGTAGCGCTCGAGCGGCGGCTTGTCGAAGCCGTACAGCGCCTTGAGCTGTGCGAGCTGCTGCGCGTCGACGCCGGTATGCGCACGCATCCCGAACGGCGTCGCGCCCTGCTCCGTCGCGCCCTTGCGCAGTTCCTGCACGGCCTGTTCGACCGGGCCGCCCGGCACGAACTGGATCACGGCGAACGTGAGCGTGAGCACGCCGATGAGCGTCGGGATCATCAGCAGCAGGCGTTTGAGGATGTAGCTCCACATAGGTGGCGACTCGCGATCGATAGGCTGGGTTGAACGAAGGGCCGGCGTGCTTCAGTGGCCGGGCTTGGCCCACCAGGTCGACACGACCCAGCCCTCGGCCGAATAGTACAGCGGCAGCGTTTGCGGATAGCCGAGCGTGCGCTTGTACGCGATCCGGTGCGTCGTGCTGTACCACTGAGGCACCGCGTAATAGCCGTGCATCAGCACGCGGTCGAGCGCATGGGTCGCGTCGAGCAGCTCGTCGCGCGTCTGCGCGGTGCCGAGTGCATGCAGCAACGCGTCGACGGCCGGCGACTTAAGACCGATGAGGTTGTCGGAGCCCGGCTCGTCGGCGAACTTGCTGGCGTAGCGCGAGAACTGCTCGGCACCCGGCACCTGCACGCCGGGCAGGCGGACCGTCGTCATGTCGTAGTCGAACGCGTCGAGCCGCTTTTGCAGCAGCGCGTAATCGGCCGTCCGAAAGCGCGCTTCGATGCCGAGCTTCGCGAGATTGCGCCGAAAGGCCGTCACGATGCCTTCCATCGCCGCGCCCGAATCGTCGAGGATCTCGAACTCGAACGGCTCGCCCTGCGCGTTGCGCAGCGCGCCGTCGCGGTAGGTCCAGCCGGCCTGCGCGAGCAACTCGCGCGCCTTCAGCAGGTTCGCGCGCAGCGAGCCCGGCGGGTTCGTGCTCGGCTGCGAGACCATCGGGCCGAACACGGCCGGATCGAGCTGCGCGCGCAGCGGCTCCAGCAGCTTCAGCTCGCCCGGGCCCGGCGTGCCGGTCGCCTGCAGGTCGGTGTCGGCGAAATAGCTGTCGAGGCGCGTGTATGCGCCATAGAACAACTGGCGGTTCAGCCATTCGAAGTCGAACGCGAGATCGAGCGCCTGGCGCACGCGCACGTCGCGAAACAGCGGCCGGCGCTGGTTCATGAAGAAACCCTGCATGCCCGCGCCGTTGTGCTGGCGGAATTCGCGCTTGACGAGCTCGCCGCTGTCGAAGCGCTTGCCGACGTCGCGCCGCGCCCAGTTGCGCGCGATGTATTCGACCAGCACGTCGTACTCGCCGGCCTTGAACGCCTCGAGCCGCGCGACGCCGTCGCCGTACAGCTTGTAGACGATTCGCTCGAAGTTGTGGGTGCCGACCCGCACCGGCAGGTCGGCGCCCCAGTACGCGGGATTGCGCCTATATGTAATGGTGCGGCCGTTGTCGTGGCGCTCGATCAGATACGGGCCGCTGCCGATCGGCTGCTCGAACGCGAGCTGGTCGAACGGAATCCGCGAACCGTCCGCGCGCAGCCCCCACTTGCGCGAGAACACCGGCACGCCGCCGGCGATCAGCGGCAGCTCGCGGTTCGGGCTGCGGAATTCGAACCGCACGGTCGCGCGGTCGATCACGACGGCCTTCGCGATTTCAGCGAAATACGCGCCGAACTGCGGCGCGGCCTGCTTGCTCTTGAGCGTGTCGAACGAAAACCTGACGTCGTCGGCCGTGACCGGGTCGCCGTTCGAGAAGCGCGCGCGCGGGTTCAGGTGGAACGTGACCGAGCGGCGGTCCGGGGCGATCTCGATGTCGTCGGCGAGCAGCCCGTAGGCGGACGCCGGCTCGTCCAAGCTGCCGGTCGTGAGGCTCTCGAACAGCATGTCGATGCCCGGCGCGGCATTGCCGCGCATCGTGAACGGATTGAACTTGTCGAACGACGTCAGCCGGCTCGGATTCGCGAGCACGAGCGTGCCGCCCTTCGGCGCATCCGGGTTCACGTAGTCGAAATGCTTGAAGCCCGGCGGATATTTCGGCTCGCCGTACTGCGCGATCGCATATGCCGCATGCGCGGCCGTCGCGGCCAGTACCGCCTGTATTGTCCATACCGCCGCCGTGCGGCCGGCGGCGCGGATCGTTTGCGCGGCGCCGGAACGGATGCGCGCGGCGGCGGTCCGGGGCGAACCCTTCGTCATAGAGGCCCTGTGGGTCGATTGGGGGATGGAATGTAGGTCGATTCTACCCATTCAATTCGACGCCGAGCCAACTTGCTCGCGCGCGTGCGTGACGTCACCGCGCCGCGGCCTCCGCGTGCGGCCGGCGCGGGCAAAAGAAAACCGCCACGCGGGCGGTTTTCTGTTGATGCGGCGCATGCGTCAGCCCTGCGCCATGTGTACTGTTCGTCGATCAGCGCCAGCCGTTGTGGCGGCCGTTATCCCAGTGACCGTGACGACGCTCGTCGCCCCAGCCGCGGCCGTGATGGCGATACCACTCGTCGCGCCCCCAGTAGCGGCGGCCGTCCCAGTAGCGATCGCCGTGCCAGCCGATCACGATCGCCGGTGCCGGCGCATAAACGGGCGCAGGTGCATACACGGGCGCCGGCTGGTAGATGACCGGCGGAGGCGGCGGCGCATACACGGGCGCAGGCGCGACGTAGACCGGAGCCGGCACGCCGACGTTGATCCCGACATTGACTCCCGCCATTGCTGCGCCCGACACGAGCAAGGCCGTCATACCGGTCAAGAGCGAGGCAACACGCAAAGTCTTCATGGATTCCTCTTCGAGTTGTTTCATGTGTGATTCGACTATAGCGGCAAGCGCCGTGCCCGCATATTTCAAGTTTGTAAGAACTGATGCGCGGGATGGCAACCGGAAGCGCAGCTAACGTCTTGTAACAATTGGCGGCTCGCCGCCTTACCTCGCCTGCCCGGCCCGCCTTGCCGCATCGGCCGGCCGCCCTCTTCATCCTTTCCGCCCGTTCCTAAAACATCTTTCATCCTGGCCCGCGCCCGGCGTTAAGCGGCGCCACGCACACTGCGCGAGCCGATGCGGGTTCACGCCGCGCTTCGGCACCTCGCTGACAGGCCGGCGCCCCGCGCCGGCGGAGACCTCGCCGATGCTGAAACTCGTCCGACTCGCGCTCGCGCGCCCCTATACGTTCATCGTCCTTGCGCTGCTGATCCTGATCGCGGGACCGCTCGCGGCGCTGCGCACGCCGACCGACATTTTCCCCGACATCCGGATTCCGGTCATCAGCGTCGTATGGAATTACGCGGGCCTGCAGCCGGCCGACATGGCCGGGCGCATCGTCACGTACTACGAACGCACGCTCGGCACGACGGTCAACGACGTCGCGCACATCGAGTCGCAGTCGTTCCGCAGCTACGGGATCGTCAAGATCTTCTTCCAGCCGAGCGTCGACATCCGCACCGCGACCGCGCAGGTCACGTCGATCTCGCAGACCGTGCTCAAGCAGATGCCGCCCGGCACCACGCCGCCGCAGATCCTCAACTACAACGCGTCGACCGTGCCCGTGCTGCAGCTGGCGCTGACGAGCGACACGCTCAACGAGCAGCAGCTCGGCGACTACGCGACCAATGTGATCCGGCCGCAGCTGCTGTCGGTCGCCGGCGTCGCGATTCCGTCGCCGTATGGCGGCAAGGTGCGCCAGGTGCAGATCGACCTCGATCCGCAAGCGCTGCAGGCGAAGGGGCTGTCCGCGCAGGACGTCGCGACCGCGCTCGCGCAGCAGAACCAGATCATCCCGGCCGGCACGCAGAAGATCGGCCGCTTCGAGTACAACATCCGCCTCAACGACAGCCCGCTCACCATCGACCAGCTCAACGCGCTGCCGATCCGGACCGTCAACGGCGCGGTGATCTTCATGCGCGACGTCGCGCACGTGCGCGACGGCTTTCCGCCGCAAGGCAACATCGTGCGCGTCGACGGCCGCCGCGCGGTGCTGATGAGCGTACTGAAAAGCGGCTCGGCGTCGACGCTCGACATCATCGCCGGCGTGAAGGCGCAGTTGCCGCGCATCGAGGCGACGCTGCCGCCGTCGCTCAGGCTCGTCGTGATGGGCGACCAGTCGGTGTTCGTCAAGGGCGCGGTGAGCGGCGTCGCGCGCGAAGGGCTGATCGCCGCCGCGCTCACGTCCGCGATGATCCTGCTGTTCCTCGGCAGCTGGCGCTCGACGCTGATCATCGCCGCATCCATTCCGCTCGCGGTGCTGGCGGCGATCGCCGCGCTCGCCGCCGCGGGCGAGACGCTCAACGTGATGACGCTCGGCGGGCTCGCGCTCGCGGTCGGCATTCTCGTCGACGATGCGACCGTCACGATCGAGAACGTGAACTGGCATCTCGAACAAGGCAAGGACGTGCGCAGCGCGATCCTCGACGGCGCGTCGCAGATCGTCGCGCCCGCGTTCGTGTCGCTGCTGTGCATCTGCATCGTGTTCGTGCCGATGCTGCTGCTCGACGGCGTCGCGCGCTTCCTGTTCGTGCCGATGGCCGAAGCCGTGATCTTCGCGATGATCGCGTCGTTCGTGCTGTCGCGCACGTTCGTGCCGATGATGGCGCGCTACCTGCTGCGCCCGCATGCAGCCCATCCGGCGGCCGTGCTCGCGCCGCACGGCGCGCCATTCCCGACACCGCGATCGCGCAATCCGCTCGTCGCGTTTCAGCAGGGCTTCGAGCGCCGCTTCGCGGCCTTGCGCACCGGCTACCGTGCGGTGCTCGGCCTCGCGCTCGCGCACCGCGCGCGCTTCGTCGTGCTGTTCCTCACGGCGGTCGCGCTGTCGTTCGTCCTGGTGCCGGGGCTCGGCCGCAACTTCTTCCCGTCGGTCGACGCGGGCGAAATCGCGCTGCACGTGCGCGCGCCGATCGGTACGCGCATTGAGGAGACGGCCGCGCTGTTCGATCGCGTCGAGCGCACGGTGCGCGGCGTCGTGCCGCCGCGCGCGCTCGCGAGCATCGTCGACAACATGGGGCTGCCGAACAGCGGGATCAACCTCACGTACAGCAACAGCGGCACGATCGGCCCGCAGGACGGCGACATCCTCGTGTCGCTCACCGGCGAGCACGCGCCGACCGCCGACTACGTGAAGCAGCTGCGCACCGTGCTGCCGCGCGCGTTCCCCGGCGTCACGTTCTCGTTCCTGCCTGCCGACATCGTCAGCCAGATCCTCAACTTCGGCGCGCCCGCGCCGATCGACGTGCAGGTGACGGGCCCCAATCTGGCGGCGAACCGCGCGTATGCGACCGAGCTGCTGCGGCGCATCCGCACGGTGCCGGGCGTCGCCGACGCGCGCGTGCAGCAGGCGTCGACCTATCCGCAGTTCACGGTGTCGGTCGACCGCGCGCTCGCCGCGCAGCTCGGCATCACCGAGCAGGACGTCACCAATGCCGTCGTCGCAAGCCTGTCCGGCACGAGCCAGGTATCGCCGACCTACTGGCTCGATCCGCACAACGGCGTGTCCTACCCGATCGTCGCGCAGACACCCCAATACCGGATGACGTCGCTGTCGGACCTGCGCGCGCTGCCCGTCACGGGCCGCTCGGGCGCGCCGCAATTGCTCGGCGGCCTCGCGACGATCGTACGCGGCCAGACCGACGCGGTCGTGTCGCACTACGACATCGCGCCGCTGGACGACATCTTCGCGACGACCCAGGACCGCGATCTCGGCGCGGTCAGCGCCGACATCGAGCGCGTGCTCCACGCAAGCGCGGCCGACCTGCCGAAGGGGTCGCGCGTGACCCTGCGCGGCCAGGTGCAGACGATGAGCAGCGCGTTCGGCGGGCTGCTCGCCGGCCTCGCCGGCGCGGTGCTGCTGATCTATCTGCTGATCGTCGTGAACTTCCATTCGTGGCGCGACGCGTTCGTGATCGTGAGCGCGCTGCCCGCGGCGCTCGCCGGCATCGTGTGGATGCTGTTCGTCACGCGCACGCCGCTGTCGGTGCCGGCGCTGACGGGCGCGATCCTGTGCATGGGCGTCGCGACCGCGAACAGCATCCTGGTCGTCACGTTCGCGCGCGAGCGGCTCGCGCATACGGCCGACGCGACCGTCGCCGCGCTCGAGGCCGGCTTCACGCGCTTCAGGCCCGTGATGATGACCGCGCTCGCGATGATCATCGGCATGGCGCCGATGGCACTCGGCCTCGGCGACGGCGGCGAACAGAACGCGCCGCTCGGCCGCGCGGTGGTCGGCGGCCTGCTCTGCGCGACCGTCGCGACGCTCGTGTTCGTGCCCGTCGTGTTCAGCCTCGTCCATCGGCGCGATCGCGCGCCGCACTCCGAATCCCCGTCCCTCACTCCGGGAGAACAGCATGTCCACTGAATTCGACGTCCGTCCCCCCGCCACGCCGCGTTACCTGAAACCGCTCGCGATTGCCGGCGTGATCGCGGCACTCGCCGCAGCAGCAGCCGGCGTCGTCGAACGCACGCACGATGCGCGTGAAGTCGCCGCGTGGACCGCCAGCCAGGCGATCCCGACCGTCGCGACGATCACGCCGCAGCCGGCCGCGGCCGATGCGCTGGTGCTGCCAGGCCGCCTCGACGCGTATGTCGACGCGCCGATCTACGCGCGCGTGCCCGGCTACCTGCACGCGTGGTACGTCGACATCGGCGCGCACGTGAAGGCCGGCCAGTTGCTCGCGTCGATCGACACGCCCGACCTCGACCAGCAGCTGCAGCAGGCGCGCGCCGACCTGCAAAGCGCGACCGCGAACGAACGGCTCGCGGCCGTCACCGCCGCGCGCTGGTCCGAGATGCTCGCGCAGGATTCGGTGTCGCGGCAGGAGGCCGACGAGAAGCGCAGCGATCTCGATGCGAAACGCGCGGCCGTGGCCGCCAGCACCGCAAACGTGCGGCGGCTCGAGGCGCTCGAATCGTTCAAGCGCCTCACCGCGCCGTTCGACGGCGTCGTGACCGCGCGCAAGACCGATGTCGGCGCGCTGATCGACGCAGGCAGCGGCAACGGCGCCGAACTCTTCACCGTCTCGGATGCACGGCGGCTGCGGCTCTACGTCCATATTCCGCAGGACGATGCGGGCGCGATCCATGCGGGCATGCATGTCGCGCTGACCGTGCCCGAGCGTCCCGGCATGACGTTCGATGCGACGCTTGCCGATTCCGCCCAGGCAATCGATCCGGCTTCCGGCACGCTGCTCGCGCAGTTCTCGATCGCGAACCCGGCAGGCACGCTGTTCCCGGGCGAATACGCGCAGGTGCGGATCGCGGTGGCCAACGCCGCGCACGCGCTGACGATTCCGGCGAGCACGCTGATCTTCCGCCACGACGGATTGCAGGTCGCCGTGCTCGACGCGACCGGGCATGCGCGCTTGCGCCACGTGTCGATCGCGACCGATCTCGGTACGCGCGTCGAGATCGCGTCGGGGCTCGCGGCGAGTGACCGCGTGATCGACAATCCGCCCGATTCGCTCGCGGATGGCGACCCGGTGCGCATCGCCGCCACCGCGACGAAGGAGCCTGCGCATGGCTGACCGTACGCTCGCTGCATGGGTCGGCAGCGTCGCGCTGCTCGCCGGCTGTTCGTTCGCGCCGACGTATCACGCGCCGGCCGTGCCGGTGCCGGCCACGTTTCGCGAAACCGGCCCGTGGGTCGATGCCGCCCCGGCCGATCGCCTGCCGCGCGACGGCTGGTGGCGCGTGTACGGCGACGCGACACTCGACCGGCTCGAGCCGCTCGTCGCACGCGCGAATCCGGACCTCGCCGCCGCCGTCGCACGGCACGACGAGGCGGCCGCATTGTTCGACGAGGCGCACGCTGCGTTGCTGCCGACCCTCGGCATCGGCGCCGAGACCGACCGTGATCGGCAGTCGGCGCGCCGGCCGCTGCGCGGCAGCGGGCAGCCCGACGTCTACGAGTCGAACACGCTCGACGCCGGCCTCGGTTACGACATCGATCTGTGGGGCAAGGTCCGCAACACGGTCGCCGCCGGCCGCGACAACGCGCAAGCCGCGGCCGATGATCTCGCGTCCGTCCAGCTCAGCCTGCAGGCCCGCGTCGCCAGCACCTACTTCGACCTCGCGGGACTCGATCGCGAAGCGGACTCGCTCGCGCAGACGATCGATGCGTATCGCCGTGCGTGGCAACTGACGGTCAGCCGCCATCGCGGCGGCCTCGCATCGGGGCTCGACGTATCGCGCGCGCAGACGCAGCTCGCGCTCGCGCAGGCGCGCGCATCCGACATCGCCGCGCGCCGTGCGCTCGACGAGCATGCGATCGCCGTGCTCGTCGGCGTATCCGCGTCGACGTTCTCGCTGCCGGCCGCCGCCGCGCTGCCCGCCGTGCCGTCGATCCCGACCGGGCTCGCGTCGACGCTGCTCGAACGCCGCCCGGACATCGCCGCCGCGGAACGCCGCGTCGCGGCCGCGAACGCACGGATCGGCGTCGCGCGCGCCGCGTACTTCCCGGACCTGTCGCTCGGCCTCGACGCGGGCTTCCAGAGCGACACGTTCTCGCCGTGGCTCGCCGCACCGAACGAAATCTGGTCGATCGGGCCGCGCCTCGCGACGACACTGTTCGACGGCGGCCTGCGTGCGGCGAGCGTACGCCACGCGCGCGCGCAGTTCGCCGAACAGGGCGCACGTTACCGAAGCGTCGTACTGGCGGCGTTCCGCGAAGTCGAGGACGATCTCGCGCTGCTGCACCGGCTCGGAGACGAATCGGCGCAGGACGACGCCGCGCTCGTCGCGGCGCGGCAGTCGCTCGCGCTTGCGATGTCGCGCTATCGCGACGGCGCCGTCAGCTATCTCGACGTGGTCACCGCGCAGACGACCGAGCTCGATACGCAGATCGCGTCGCTCGACGTCGATGCCCGACGCCTGCAGGCGTCCGTCGCGCTCGTACGCGCGCTCGGCGGCGGCTGGCGCGACGCGCGTTCATGAACGTTTCTTCATCGGCGCGCCCGGCGCCTGACGGAGCGCGCCCGATAACGTGTGACCTGCCGGCTTCGCATCCGCGGCGCCAGTCTCCGCCCTTCGCAAAGGATCACGCCATGAAGACACTGCTGTTCGTCACCCTGCTCTGCGCCCTCTGTGTCGCGCTGCCCGGCCGTGCCGCCGCATCGCAATCCGCTGCCGCGACCGCGCCGCAGACGCTTGCATCGACCGCCCCCGCGCGGGCGTCATCGCGCGATGCGTGGACGGCGCCGCCGGCGACGCCGCTCACGCGCGCCCAGGTCTATCGCGACCTCGTTCGCGCCCAACGCGACGGCCAGCTCGCGCAGCTCAACCGCGAGCTTTATTCGCACTGATCGCGCCGCAACGGCGACGCCGCGCGCGATGCCGCCGGCGTCCGTTCGGCGTTCGGCGTTCTCACGCCCGACCGATACCGCGTTATCAACCGCCGGCATCGAACCTGAATCCGAATCGCGCAACCGTCTCGATGCGCGCGGAAAACGCGTGCGCGACGAGCTTGCGCCGCAGCCGCACGACCAGCGCATTGACGGTTTCCGGTTCGATGTCGGCTTCGCCCCATGCGTAACGCAGCACGGCATCGCGCCCGACCGGCCGCCCGGCTTCGCGCAGCAGGCATTCGACGACACGGAATTCTCGTGCGCTGAGTGCGAGCCTGCGGCCGCGCTCCTCGAGCGCACGCGTGGCCGCGTCGAGCCGCACCGACTCGCGCAACGCGATGACGCCCGCGCGACGCCACAGCGCGCGCAGGCGTTCGTGTAGTTCCACGAACGAACACGGCTGGGCAAGACACACGTCGCAGCCGGCCTGCAGCATCCGCGCACGTCGTGCGGGCGTCGCACCGACGACGAGTACTGCGATCGTCGCGCCGCCGGCCGACGGGGCAAGCCGCGGCAACATGTCGAGCAGCACGGCCCCGGCAGCCGCATCGGGTTCGACCAGCACGATCGCGTCGAAGCGGTCCTGCGTCGCCGCGAAGCAGCCGTCGCGCCACTCGTCGACGCGCTCCACACCGTGCGTGCTTTCGCGGAACGCCTTGTCGAGCCGCGCCGCCTCCGGCGTCGGCGGGGAAATCAGCAGGATGCGCATCGACCGTTTTCCCGCGCGCTCATCCGAGCGAGCGCGGCCAGCATTCGACCGTGATCGCCGCACCGGCCGGCTGCGCATCGCCGATCCGCAGCGCGAAGCCGTGCACGCGCATCACCGCCGACACGATGCTCAACCCGAGCCCCGAGCCGTTCACGTGACGCGTGCGCTCGCCGCGATAGAAGCGCTCGAGTACCGCGTCGCGCTCGCCCGGTGCGATCCCGGGCCCGGTGTCCTCGAACCGCACGAGCGGGCCGTTCGGCGTCGCGTGGAGCGCAACGCGCACGCGACCGCCGGGCGGCGTGAACTTGATCGCGTTGTCCGCGAGATTGCTGAACGCCTCGAACAGCAACGCGCGGTCGCCATGAATGCCGTCGACCGGCATCGCGTCGAGCCCGAATGCGACGCCGCCCGCTTCGGCGAGCGGCTCGTACAGTTCGCACACGTCGCGCAGCAATGCCGCGACGTCCACCGCGGCGAACCCGCCGCGCCGGCTCAGCGTCCCGATCTCGGAGATGCGCAGCATCGCGCGAAAGCGCTCGAGCAACCGGTCGGTTTCATCGCGCGCCGACGCCAGCAGTTGCGCCGACGCCGGATCGTGCGCGCAATGCGGCTGTTCGGCGAGCCGCGCCAGCATCGTATGCACGCGTGCGAGCGGCGTGCGCAGATCGTGCGCGATGCCGTCGCAGGTGTGACGCACCTCGCCCATCAGCCGCTCGACTTCGTCGAGCATGTGGTTCACGAGATGCGCGAGCAAGTCGAGCTCGTCGTAGCGGCCCACCGGCAACCGCTTGCCGAGATCGCCCTCGGCGATCTGTCGCGTGACGCGCCGGATCGCGGCGACGCGGCGGATCTGCCGCATGCCGAGCATGCTGCCGCCCGCGATGCCCGCGATCAGGATCAGTACACCGCCGATCACGAGTCCGCGGATCGCGACTTCACGAATCTGGATGAAATGCGACAGGTCGCGCGCGACCACCAGCGTCATCCCGTCATCGCGGTGCACGGCCATCGCGCGCGTGATCGGCGCGGGCTGGCCGTCGAGCGGCACGAGCGTACGGTTAAGCGTGCGTCCGCGGCGATCCGTGCGCAGCACGGGCGGCGTCGCGATGTCGCCCGCCACGCGGCGCCCGTTCGCGTCGAACAGCCCGTAGAAATTCGTATGCATGTGCTCGTGCTCGAGCCGGCGGTGAATCGCAAGCGGCAGCTCGGCGTCGGGGATCGAATCGAAGTAGATCAGTTGCCACGCGAGCACCTCGTCGGTGTCGCGCGCCATCGTGTGCGTCGCGGCGATGTTGATCACGCCCGCGAGCAGCAGCAGCGAAACCGAGAAGATCGCCGCGTATGCGCACAGCCAGCGAAACGTCGTCGTATGCCAGCGACGCGTGAAGTTCGCCGCACGGTCCGCATCCATCCGTGCCTCCGTCATCGGAGCATGTAGCCCGAGCCGCGCACGGTCTGGATCATCGGCACGGCGCCCGGCGGGTCGATCTTCTTGCGCAGCCGCCCCATGTGGACATCGATCAGGTTGGTGCCCGGGTCGAAGTGATAGCCCCACACGGCCTCGAACAGCATCGTGCGCGTGATCGTCTGCCCCGCGTTGCGCATCATGAATTCGAGGACGCGAAACTCGGTGGGCAGCAACGGAATCTCGTCGACGCCGCGGCGCGCGCAGCGCGAAATGAGGTCGAGTTCGAGTGCGCCGACCGTCAACAGCGTCTGCTGCGGTACGCCCGAGGCCTGCCGGCGGCGCAACAGCACTTCGATGCGCGCGCTCAGTTCGCCGGAATCGAACGGCTTGGTCAGGTAGTCGTCGCCGCCCGCGCGCAGCCCGCGGATGCGCTCGTCGACGTCGCCGAGCGCGCTCAGCATCAGCACCGGTGTATCGATGCCGACCGTGCGCATCGCGGTCAGGATCGCGAGCCCGTCAGCGCCGGGCAGCATCCGGTCGAGCGTGATCGCATCGTACGAGGCGCTCATCGCGCGCATCATGCCTTCGCGGCCGTTGTCGATCCAGTCGACCTCGAATCCGCGCGCGGTCAGTTCGCCAACGATCTCGTTCGCGGTCACCGCATCGTCTTCGACCGTCAGTACTCGCATGTCCGTCCTCGCAATGGCTGTCACGACGCGCGCATAGATGCACGCGCAACTATCTTAGCGATGTCGATCGCCGTCCGGCGTTAGATGAAAATAGCTTCATTCGGCATCGGGCGCATGCGGGTGAAACATGTTTCATCCGTGCGTCGCCCGCCTGGCTCCGCGCGCTGCCTACGCTGACGTCATGCGGCATCGGGCCGCGAACTCAGGAGCCATCGGATGAAACTGTCGATTACCGTCGCCTGCATGCTGAGCGCATGCGTCAGCACCGCCGCGTTCGCGGCGCCTCACCTGACGCCGCAGGAATGCAACGCCTACCCGTTCGTTCATACGCGGCACGAAGTCACGCATGCGGATCTCGTGCGCGAGCTGACCGAACTCGAGCAGGTCGGCTACGACCCCTCGCACAACAGCCCCTACTATCCCGACGATCTCGACGGCGCGCAGCAGCGGCTCGCCGCCGAATATCGCGCGGACTGCACGCATGCACTGACGGCGGACGCGCGCACGGACACGCACTGACCGGCGTGCGCCGCGCGCCGAAATGAAAAAAGGCGGCACTCGCGTGCCGCCTTTCCTGCATGAATGCGCATGGAGATCGTCCGCTGCGCCGCGACACCACTCAGCGCGACATCATGTTCATGCTGACGTTGTGCATCACCCACAGCGTGCCGACGATCAGGATCGCCGCGGTCAGCACGGTATAGCTGAACGCCATCACGTTCCAGCGCTGGCCGGACGAGCCGTTCATGTGCAGGAAGTACACGAGGTGCACGACGATCTGCACGAACGCGAGCGCGGCCAGCGCGATCAGCGATGCATGCGGCGACAGCACGCCGCCCATCACGAGGCCGAACGACGCGGCCGTGAGCAGCACCGACAGGATGAACCCGGCGACATAGCCGCCGACGCTGCCGTGCCCTTCTTCGAGTTGAGACGAATGCGAATGGGCCATTTAGATCACGCTCGCGAGATAGACAAAGGAAAACACGCAGATCCACACGATGTCGAGGAAGTGCCAGAAGAGGCTCAGGCACGTCAGGCGCCGCAGGTCGCGGTCGGTCAGGTCACCGCCGCGCAATACGATCTGCGCCGCGAGCACGATCATCCACAGCAGGCCGGCCGTCACGTGCAGCCCGTGCGTGCCCACCAGCGTGAAGAACGCGGAGAGGAATGCGCTGCGCTGCGGGCCTGCGCCGTCCGCGATCAGGTGCGAGAACTCGCGCAGTTCCATCGCGAGGAAGGCCGCGCCGAGCACGAACGTCACCGCGAGCCACGCGAGCAGCGCGCCGCGCCGCTGCTTGTACGCGGCCAGCATCGCGAAGCCGTAGGTGATGCTCGACAGCAGCAGCGCGGCGGTTTCGACCGCGACGCCCGGAATGTCGAACAGGTCCTTCGCGGTCGGACCTCCCGCGTACTGGTTGCCGAGCACCGCGAACGTCGCGAACAGCGCCGCGAAGATCACGCAGTCGGTCATCAGGTACAGCCAGAAGCCGAACACCGAGTGCGACGGCGGATGGTCGTCGTGCTCGAGCAGGGTTGCGCTCAAGGTTTTCTGCAACATCAGTTGGCCTCCAGTTCCACGTCGTCGACACGCGTGGCCACGCGCGCCGCCGGTTGCTTCTCTTCGATCTTGCGCACTTTCGACGCCGGGATGTAATAGCCGTCGTTGTCACGCGAGCTGTAGATCACGAGCGTCGCGATGATGCCGACCAGTCCGCCGATCGCCATCCACCAGATGTGCCATACCAGCGCGAAGCCGAGCACCAGGCTGAAGACCGCGATGACGAGACCCGCACACGTGTTCGACGGCATGTGGATGTCGCGAATCGTCGCCGGGTTCGGCCGGCCGTCGCCGCGTGCCTTCATGTCGGCGTACGCGTCCAGCGTGCGCACGTGCGGAAGCACCGCGAAGTTGTAGTCGGCCGGCGGCGACGACGTCGCCCATTCCAGCGTGCGGCCGCCCCACGGATCGCCCGTCGTGTCGCGATACGCGGGCAAGTTGCGGTTGCGGATGCTGACGACCAGTTGCAGCAGCTGGCATGCGATGCCGATCGCGATCAGCACCGCGCCGAACGCGGCGACCAGCAGCCACGGATGCCACGCCGGGTTGTCGTAGTGGTTCAGGCGACGCGTCATGCCCATGAAGCCGAGCACGTAGAGCGGCACGAACGCGACGTAGAAGCCGACCTGCCAGAACCAGAACGCGGCCTTGCCGAGCTTCTCGTTCAGCTTGAAGCCGAACGCCTTCGGGAACCAATAGTTGAAGCCCGCGAGATAACCGAACAGCACGCCGCCGATGATCACGTTGTGGAAGTGCGCGATCAGGAACAGGCTGTTGTGCAGCACGAAGTCCGCGCCCGGGATCGCCATCATCACGCCGGTCATGCCGCCGAGCGTGAACGTGACCATGAAGCCGATCGTCCACAGCACGGGCGTCGTGAATTCGATCCGGCCGCGGTACATCGTGAACAGCCAGTTGAATACCTTCACGCCGGTCGGGATCGCGATGATCATCGTCATGATGCCGAAGAACGCGTTCACGTTCGCACCAGACCCCATCGTGAAGAAGTGATGCAGCCACACGAGGAACGACAGCACCATGATCGCGCAGGTCGCGTACACCATCGTCTTGTAGCCGAACAGCGGCTTCTTCGAGAACGTCGCGATGACTTCCGAGAAGATGCCGAACGCCGGCAGGATCAGGATGTACACCTCCGGATGGCCCCACGCCCAGATCAGGTTCAGGTACAGCATCGCGTTGCCGCCGGCTTCGTTCGTGAAGAAGTGCATGCCGAGGTAACGGTCCAGGCCGAGCAGCGCGAGCGTCGCGGTCAGGATCGGGAACGACGCCATGATCAGCACGTTCGTGCAGAGGGCCGTCCACGTGAACACCGGCATCTTCATCAGCGTCATGCCGGGCGCGCGCATCTTGATGATCGTCACGAAGAAGTTCACGCCGGTCAGCAGCGTGCCGACGCCCGAGATCTGCAGCGCCCACAGGTAGTAGTCGACCCCTACCCCCGGGCTGTACTGCAGCTCCGACAGCGGCGGATACGCGAGCCAGCCCGTCTGCGCGAACTCGCCGATCACGAGCGACACGTTGATCAGGATCGCGCTGACCGCCGTCATCCAGAACGACAGCGAGTTGATGAACGGGAATGCGACGTCGCGCGCGCCGATCTGCAGCGGCACGATCAGGTTCATCAGGCCGACCATGAACACCATCGCCATGAAGAAGATCATGATCACGCCGTGTGCCGTGAAGATCTGGTCATAGTGGTGCGGCGGCAGGTAGCCGGGCGCGTTGTACGCGAGCGCGAGCTGCATGCGCATCATGATCGCGTCGGCAAAGCCGCGCAGCAGCATGATCAGCGCGACGATGATGTACATCACGCCGAGTTTCTTGTGGTCGACCGTCGTCAGCCATTCCGTCCACAGCCACTTCCAGCGGCCGGTGATCGTCAGCGCGGCGAGGATGCCCAGCACGACCAGCCCCATGAAGGCGCCGGCCACCATGATGATGGGCTGATCGAACGGGATCGCCGATAGTGTGAGTTTTCCGAACATGCGTTACCCCTTCGTGCCGCAGGCGGCGTCCTTCAGGTCGAGAACGTGGCCATCGTTGTACTTCGCGATGATGTTGTGGAAGAGCCGCGGATCGACCGACGAGAAGTAGCGCACGGGCGCCTTCTCGCTCGGCTGCGCGACGGTGCCGTACACGGTCGCGTCGAGCCGCTCGGGCGAGGCCTTCACCTTCTGCACCCATGCGTCGAACTGCTCGCGCGGCTCGGCGAGCGTGCGGAACTTCATGTCGGAGAAGCCGCGGCCGCTGAAGTTGGCGGACGTGCCCGCGTAGTCGCCGGCTTCGTCGGCGATCAGGTGCAGGCGCGTCTGCATGCCGGCCATCGCGTAGACCTGGCCGCCGAGCTGCGGAATGAAGAACGAGTTCATCACCGAATCCGACGTGATGCGGAAGTTCACCGGCGTGCCGACCGGAATCGCGAGCTGGTTCACCGACGCGATGCCGAGTTCCGGATAGATGAACAGCCACTTCCAGTCGAGCGCGACGACCTCGACGTCGATCGGCTTCACCGACGACTCGAGCGGCTTGTACGGATCGAGCTCGTGCGTGGTTTTCCACGTGAGCACGCCGAGGAACAGGATGATCAGCGTCGGCACCGTCCAGATCACGACCTCGATCGCGGTCGAGTGCGACCAGTTCGGCGCGTAGGTGGCGTTGCGGTTCGATGCGCGGTAACGCCACGCGAACCACAGCGTGAGCAGGATCACCGGCACGACGACGACCAGCATCGCCCATGTCGAAGTCGCGATCAGCGCCTTTTCGGCGGCGCCGACGCTACCTTTCGGATTTAGTACATCTAAATTACAACCTGACAGGCTCAGCGCCGCGCCGATCGATATCAGCGCCGTCCAGCCTTTTGAAGCTCTTCTTTTCATCACACAGCCCGAGGGTCATTGAATCCGTTGCGTATGCCCGATGCGCATTCGATCCACGAAAGTGGCCGAATCATACGTCGCGCGAGTGCGATGAAAAACCGGTGGATGCGGCAAATCATCATTGCAGAATCTGTTGTGAGACAGATTGTCGCGGGGCAATTTCACGCAGCCGGAAGCCGGCCGAAGACCGGGTGACAACGTTCGAGCGTTCGCGCCCGCACAGATGGATGCGCGCACAACAACCGCATCGTCGTGCGATGCAGCCGTCGTGCGCGATGTCACGCGATTCAGCCGTGCGCCGATGCCATGAACGCCGGCTGCGCCGGTGCGACGCCGTCCCCGGCCGGCAGCTTCGAACGGCTGGCGTCTTCGATCAGCCGTGCGACGGTCGGATCGATCGCGTCGGTGAACGGCTTCGGATCGACGCCGACCATCAGCACAATCAGTGCGAGCGATGCGAACATCACGATCTCGCGGCGGCTCAAGTCGGCGAGCTTCGCGATGCGCGGGCTGGCGATCTTGCCGAACACGACGCGCTTGACCATCCACAGCGTGTACGACGCGCTGAGAATCAGCGTGAGCGCCGCGATTGCGCCGATCCAGAAGTTGACGCGGATCGCGCCCATGATGACCATGAACTCGCCGACGAAACCCGACGTGCCCGGCAGGCCGACGTTGGCCATCGCGAACAGCAGCGCGAACGTCGCGAAGCGCGGCATCACGCCCGCCACGCCGCCGTATGCGCCGATCTCGCGCTGCTTCGTGCGGTCGACCAGCACGCTCACGCAGAGCAGCATCGCGCCCGCGACGAAGCCGTACGACACGAGCTGCACGATCGCGCCTTCGACGCCGATCTGGTTGAACAGGAACAGCCCGAGCGTGACGATCCCCATGTGCGCGACCGTCGAATACGCGAGCAGCTTGCCGAGGTCGGTCTGAGCGAGCGCGATCAGGCTCGCGTAGACGATCGCGAACAGCGACAACGCGATCACGGCCGGCGCGAAGAAGTGGCTCGCGTCCGGCGTGATCGGCAGCGCGAAGCGCAGGAAGCCGTAACCGCCGAGCTTGAGCATCGCGAGCATCAGCGCGGCGCCCGTCGGGCCGTCCGTGTAGACGTCGCGCAGCCACGTATGCACCGGCCACATCGGCACCTTGACCGCGAACGCGGCGAAGAAGCCGAGAAACACCAGCAATTGCGGCGCGAAGCCAAGCTGCAGCGTGCGCCATGCGTTCATGTCGAACGTGTGCGACTTCGCGAACAGGTACAGCATCGCCATCAACAGCAGCAGCGAACCCGCGAAGGAGATGAAGAAGAATTTCACGGCCGCGTAGACGCGATGCTCCCTGCCCCACGTGCCAATCAGCAGGTACAGCGGAATCAGCGTGGCCTCGAAGAAGATGAAGAACAGCAGGCCGTCCTGCGCGACGAACACGCCGACCATCAGCCCCGACAGGATCAGGAACGACGCGTAGTACTGCGCGACGCGCACCGTGATCGATTCCCACGACGCGATCACGACGACGAGCGTCGTGAAGGCGGTCAGCACGACGAGCCACAGCGACGCGCCGTCGATCCCGACGCGCCAGCCGGCGTTGAAGGCCGCGAGCCAGTCGCGGGTTTCGGCGAACTGCATCGCGGCCGAGTGCGAATCGAAACCGGTGACGAGCGGCACGACGGCGGCCAGCCCCGCGAGTGCGCCGACGAGCGCGATCAGTCTCGTGCGATGCGGATGATGGTCGGAGCCGGCACGCAGCAGGCACGCGCCGAACAGGATCGGAACCCAGATCGCCAGGCTCAGAAAGGGGAAATCATGCATGTCAACAGGCCTTGAGAGGGTCGCGCGCTGTAGTGGGAACAGACGTGACGATGGGAACGAAATCAAATCGACAGCTAGATTTCGTGGATCGCCAATGTTGGCAAAATGTAAAGCGGAATCAGGGCAAAGCTTGATGCCGCTCAAACGCTATCGGGTTAACCAGCATAAGGCGGTTAATTATTTTTTGCAGCGCAACAGAGCTTTGTTTTGCGTTCTGCAGGTAGGCCTTTGATTTTTATGAGTAATTTTTTGTAGTGCGGAGCAGTGTCGATCGCACCGAGCGGTGCGATGCCGCATTTTTTTCGGAAGCGCTGCGAGTCGGTGCGCAACGACAGAATGTGGGGAGCGATGGATGAGAGCGACTCGATCCTTACAGGGTCACTTTCATTTTTATTTCAATGAGCGCCGGTCGCAATGATTCGCGACCTCGGAGGTCGCCGCGTCGGCGAACCGATCAACAGGGGTCGATCCGAAAGGATGGTCAGTACGGAATGCCCAAACGGCACGCTCGAAAAGGCGGCCGAAAAAGAAAAAGCCCCGCAAGTCCGAGAACTTGCGGGGCTTTGTCACCGCTTTTGGCGGAGACGGAGGGATTCGAACCCTCGATCCAGGTTTTGGCCCAGATGCTCCCTTAGCAGGGGAGTGCCTTCGACCTCTCGGCCACGTCTCCCAAACTTTCGCTCGCACCAGGGAGGCAGTGCGACGAGAACGAAATAATATAGGGTTTCGAACCGCTCGTCAATTTCCGTGATGCATTTTCTTCAATGCATCACAAATAATTCACGCCGCCTGCTCGAGTTCGAATGCCTTGTGCAGCGCGCGGACGGCCAGCTCCATGTACTTCTCGTCGATCAGCACCGAAATCTTGATTTCGGACGTCGAGATCATCTGGATGTTGATGCCCTCTTCCGACAGCGTGCGGAACATCTTGCTCGCGACGCCCACGTGCGAACGCATGCCGACGCCGACCACCGACACCTTCGACACCTTGGGGTCGCCCTGCACGCGCTCGGCGCTCACATGGCCCTTCACCTGGTTGGTGAGGATGTCCATCGCCTTCTGGTAGTCGCCGCGACCGACCGTGAACGTGAAGTCGGTCTTGCCCTCGACGCTCTGGTTCTGGATGATCATGTCGACGTCGACGTTCGCGTCGGCGACCGGGCCGAGGATCTGATACGCGATGCCCGGCTTGTCGGGCACGCCCATCACCGCAATGCGTGCTTCGTCGCGCTGGAACGCGATGCCGGAAATGACTGCCTTTTCCATGGTCTCGTCTTCTTCAAAAGTAATCAGGGTGCCCGAGCGCATTTCTTCGTCGAGCGCAATCAGCGGATCGGTCAGGCTCGACAGCACGCGCGTCTTCACCTGGTATTTGCCGGCGAATTCGACCGAGCGGATCTGCAGGACCTTCGAGCCGAGGCTGGCCATTTCCAGCATTTCCTCGAACGTCACGCGGTCGAGGCGTCGCGCCTCTTCGACCACGCGCGGGTCGGTCGTGTAGACGCCGTCGACGTCCGTGTAGATCAGACACTCTTCGGCATCCAGCGCGGCCGCGACCGCCACCGCCGACGTGTCCGAGCCGCCGCGGCCCAGCGTCGTGATGTGGCCGTCCGGATCAACGCCCTGGAAACCCGTAATGATCACGACCTTGCCGGCGTTCAGATCGGCCTTCACCCGCTCGTCGTCGATCGAGTGGATACGCGCCTTCGTGTACGCGTTGTCCGTCTTGATCGGCACTTGCCAGCCGGCGTAGCTCACGGCTTCGACGCCGATTTCCTGCAGCGCGATCGACAGCAGGCCGACGCTGACCTGCTCGCCGGTCGACGCGATCATGTCGAGCTCACGCGGGCTCGGCTGGCTCGAAATCTCTTTCGCGAGACCGAGCAGACGGTTGGTTTCGCCGGACATCGCGGACGGCACGACCACCATCTGGTGCCCGGCCTGATGCCATTTTGCGACGCGTTTCGCGACGTTCTTGATGCGCTCGACCGAGCCCATCGAAGTGCCGCCGTATTTGTGTACGATGAGTGCCATTGTCGTTCTGAACTGGAGGAGAAGCCGCACGGGCGCGCTGGGCAGGCCGCGTTGCCGTTCGGTCACGCGGCTTGTGGCTGTGGACGGACGACGAGGGGGACGGCTGGGACGCAACACGCAAGCGTGACGATTTTGCCCGGAAGGCCGATCAGGCCGCGCAAACCGGGTACGTCACGCGGAAAACCTGCACAAAACGCTCAAAAATCGAGCCGAGCAAACGTCCGAGCGTACCCGATAGAGGCCCGCTTGACAAGCCGCCCGCCCGTTTGGCAGGCGTTCCGGCGCTGTTTACCAAATGGTGAAAACCGGCGCGCGATCGCGCAGCCGCAAGCACGCCGCCGCTACGCGATCAGCAAGTCGGGACGCCATTCGATCCGGCGCCACCCACCGTTGCCGGAGAGCGCTTCGCCGGCCAGCCCGTCGCCATGATTCACGCCGAGCCGCGGCACGTAGACGAGCCGGTCGCCCGCGAACAGCAGCGGCACGTCGCGCTGCCACGCCGGCACGCCGCGCTCCTGGAACAGGTTCTTCAGCGTGCGTCCCGGGCCGCCGGGCGACGTACGCAGCCGCTCGCCGCCCGCCCGGGCGCGCACGACGAGCGTCGCACCGCGCAGCAAGGCCTCCGGCACCGCCCCGTCGCTGCCGGCCTCGGCCGGCGCGAACACGAACGTGCCGCGCCACGCCGGCACGTGCCAGACTTCCTGTCCGTCCCATGCGAGCGAGGATTCGGGACGCGGCATCCCGGTGCCATCGTCGGCCGGGTCGGCACTGTCGCCGGCCTCCCAGTACACGACATCGCGATAGAGTCGCAGGCACTGCCCCGCGTGATCGACCCGCAGCGCATGCGCGTCGTGCGCATCGCGCAGTTGCCGCATCATGTTCGCGAGCCGGCCAGCCGACGCACCGGGCAAGCCGAGCCGCCGCATCCAGAAACGCAGCAGGTTCGCGCCGCGCGTGTCGTCGAACGCAACCAGCGCATCGCGCGACAGCGCGCGGCCGTCGTCGCGCGCGGCGCCGGCGAAATCCAGTTCGGCCAGGTCGTCGAGCAGCCGCTGCGCGGCGGCCGCATGCTGGGCCGCACGGCCCAGCGCATCGCGAAAGCCCGGGAAATGCATGGCGAGCGGGGGCAGCACGTCGATGCGCAACGCATTGCGCGCGTAGCGCGTGTCGGCGTTCGATTCGTCGTCGATCCACGCGAGCTCACGCTGCGCCGCGTAGCGCTCCAGTTGGGCACGCAACAATCGCAGGAACGGCCGCACGCGCTCGACGCTCGCGCCGTCGGGACGATAGCGCGGCGCCATCGCGGCCAGGCCCGCGATCCCCGCGCCGCGCAACAGTTGCAGCAGCACGGTCTCGGCCTGGTCGTCCGCGTGCTGCGCGACCCAGAGCGCCGCCACGCCGTGACGCTCGCACATCGCATCGAGCGCCGCATAGCGACGCTCGCGGGCGCTCGCCTCGATGCCGAGGCCACTGTCGCGCGGCACGTCGACACGCTCCGATTCGAACGTGACACCGAGCCGCCCGGCCGTCGCTTGTGCATGCGCGACCCACGCGTCGGCGTTCGGGCTCAGGCCGTGATGCACGTGCAGCGCGACGCAGCGCGACGCGCCGGCCACGCGCACGGCCGCATCGAGCAGCACGGTCGAGTCGAGGCCGCCGCTGTACGCGATCGCGATACGCGCATCGGCCGGCAGATCGGCAAGCGCAGCGCCGACCGCATCGAGTACGACGCGGTCGGCGAAGAGTTCGGTCGGGGGGATCACGAGACGGACGCGCGCCGGACGGCGCGCGATGTGAACACGCCGGTCATGCGCCGGGCGTGGTTTCCTTGAACTTGCCGTAGGCCATCAGGCGTTCGAAGCGGCGCTCGCGCAGCGCATCGATGCTCATGCCCTGGAACTGGCGCAGCGAATCGGCAAGCGCGCGGCGCAACAGCGCGGCCATACCCTTCGGATCGCGGTGCGCGCCGCCGAGCGGCTCGTTGATGATCTTGTCGATCAGGCCGAGCGCCTTCAGGCGATGGGCGGTCAGGCCCAGTGCTTCCGCGGCTTCGGGCGCCTTCGCGGCACTCTTCCACAGGATCGACGCGCAGCCTTCCGGCGAGATCACCGAGTAGGTCGAGAACTGCAGCATCATCACGGTGTCGGCCACGGCGATCGCGAGCGCACCGCCCGAACCGCCCTCGCCGATCACGGTCGTGATGATCGGCGTCTTCAGTTCGGCCATCACGTACAGATTGCGGCCGATCGCTTCCGACTGGCCGCGCTCTTCCGCGCCGATGCCCGGATAGGCGCCCGGCGTATCGACGAACGTGAAGATCGGCAGCCCGAACTTCTCGGCGAGGCGCATCAGGCGCTCGGCCTTGCGATAGCCTTCCGGACGCGGCATCCCGAAGTTACGCGCCGCGCGCTCCTTCGTGTCGCGGCCCTTCTGGTGGCCGATCACCATGCACGGATGGCCGCCGAAGCGCGCGAGACCGCCGACGATCGACAGGTCGTCCGCGAATGCGCGGTCGCCATGCAGTTCGTGAAAATCGGTAAACAGTTCCGCAACGTAATCGAGCGTGTACGGGCGCTGCGGATGACGCGCGATCTGCGAGACCTGCCACGGCGACAGGTTCGCGTAGAGGTCCTTCGTCAGTTGCTGGCTCTTCTTCGACAGCCGCTCGATTTCTTCCGAAATATCGACAGCCGAGTCGTCCTGCACGAATCGCAACTCCTCGATCTTGGCCTCGAGTTCGGCGATCGGCTGTTCGAAATCCAGAAACGTGGTCTTCATGTGTTCGAATCCTTGGGTCTTGCGGCAGCGCGTATTCTACCCGCGCGGGCGATGTGCAAAACCGGCTCTCAACTATTGATGTTTAAAACCCGATAGCCATCAATCGGCGTCGGGCGCGTCGAGGCTGCGCCACATGTACCAGGTCGCGACGGTACGCCACGGCTCCCAGTTGGCGGCCACCTCGCGCGCCTCGCTGCGCGTGACGGGCTCCCCGCTGAAGTAATTGACGCTGATCGCGCGGATCAGGCCCGGATCGTCGAGCGGCAGCACGTCCGGCCGCGACAGGTTGAAGATCAGGAACATCTCGGCCGTCCAGCGACTGATGCCGCGGATCTGCGTGAGTTCCGCGATCACATCCTCGTCGTCCATCGACGTCCATTTGTCGACGTGCAGCGCGCCGGACACGAAGTGCTGCGCGAGATCGAGAATGTATTCCGTCTTGCGCTTCGACAGCCCGCATGCGATCAGCTTGTCCGCGCCGAGCCGGATGACCGGCTGCGGCGCGAGTTTCGGACATGCATCTTCAATGCGCGCCCACAGCGCCTGCGCGGACGGCACCGAGATCTGCTGGCCGACGACCGAACGCGCGAGCGTGACGAACGGGTCGCCGCGCTTCACGAGATGCGCGGGACCGAACTTCGGGATCAGTTTCTTCAGGATGCGGTCGCGCTTGACGAGATCGGCGCACGCCTTGTCCCAGTAGGCAGGACGCACGACGCCATCGGCGCCGTCGGCTGCCGCCTCGGATGCACGCACCTTGCGCGCCGCGTCGCCGGCCGCCATCGCGGCCTCCGGCTGCGCAGCGTCCGCGCCCTTCGTGCGCGCGGGCCTCGCATGACCGTTGAGCGCGCCGTTCGGCACGGCGCGCGTCGCGTCCGTCTTCGCCGCCGGCGCGCGCCTGGCTGCCGGACGCGCGGCGACCGGGGTCGCGCGCCTGACCGGCGCTTTTCTTGCCGTTGCCATCTTGCCTCCTACCTGACGGATCGGTCAGTGGAACGCGCCGCGCTCATACGCGACGCCATTCGGTCGATCCGCCCGGTTTGTCTTCAAGAGCGATGCCGGCGTCGAGCAGTTCCGCCCGAATCCGGTCCGCTTCGGCATAGTCCTTCGCTTGTTTCGCCGCGACACGCGCGGCGATCTTCGCTTCGATCTCGTCGGCTGCGAGCCCGCCGGCCTGCGCGGCACCGGTGGCCTGCTGCAGGAACGCGCGCGGTTCGCGGCCGAGCAGGCCCAGCAGGCCCGCCAGTTGTTTCAGCTGCCGCGCGAGCGACGCATCGCGCGTGCGGTTGATCTCGCCCGCCAGCTCGAACAGCGTCGCCACCGCGACCGGCGTGTTGATGTCGTCGTTCATCGCGGCCGCGAAACGCTGCGCGTGCGGCTCGTTCCAGTCGAGCGCGAGCGCGTCGGGCTCGACATCCTTCAGCGCCGTGTACAGGCGCGTGAGCGACGCGCGCGCATCGTCGAGATGCACGTCGCTGTAATTGAGCGGCGACCGGTAGTGCGTGCGCACGATGAAGAAGCGCATGACCTCGGCGTCGTACCGCTCGAGCACTTCGCGGATCGTGAAGAAGTTGCCGAGCGATTTCGACATCTTCTCGTTGTCGACCTGCACGAAGCCGTTGTGCATCCAGTAATTGACGAACGTCTGGCCAGTCGCGCCTTCGCTCTGTGCGATTTCGTTCTCGTGGTGCGGGAATTGCAGATCCTGCCCGCCGCCGTGGATGTCGAAATGCTCGCCGAGCAGCGTGCAGCCCATCGCGGAGCACTCGATGTGCCAGCCCGGCCGGCCCATCCCGTACTTCGATGCCCACGTCGCGCCTGGCGGATCGTCCGCCTTCGCGCGCTTCCACAACACGAAATCGAGCGGATCTTCCTTCGCGTCGTTCGCGGCGACGCGCTCGCCCGCGCGCAGGTCGTCGAGCGACTTGCCCGAGAGCTTCCCGTAGTTCGCGAACTTGCGCACCGAATAATTGACGTCGCCGTCGGCCGCCTGGTACGCGTAGCCGTTCGTCTCGAGCTTCTCGATCATCCCGAGCATCTGCGGAATGAACTGCGTCGCGCGCGGCTCGAGGTCGGGCCGCTGGATGCCGAGCGCGGCTTCATCCTCGTGCATCGCGCCGATGAACCGGTCGGTCAGCGACTTGATCGTCTCGCCGTTCTCGACTGCGCGGCGGATGATCTTGTCCTCGATGTCGGTGATGTTGCGCACGTACGTGACCCGATAGCCGATCGCACGCAGCCAGCGCTGGACGAGGTCGAACACGACCAGCATGCGCGCGTGGCCCACGTGACAATAGTCGTAGACGGTGATCCCGCATACGTACATCCGCACTTCGCCGGACTGGCGCGGCACGAAGACTTGCTTGTCACGCGCGAGCGTGTTGTAGATGCGCAGTGATTCCATAGAGATGAACCGTGAGCCGAAGGAAACCGCCCTGGCGAAGCTCGCCCAGCATGCGAAACGGGAGCACCACCTGCTGCGGCACGACGCCGGGTGTCCTCGGTATCACATGGGGCGGTCAGGCTGCAAGCACAGCGGTGACGGCCACGAGAGGCAAAGAAAGACTGTCTACGGCTCGCCGGAACGCGCAGACGTTTTGTTAGAATGGCTCGGAGTATAACATTCCGATTTACGCCTATGAAACCTCATCGCGGCCGCGCGCCGAGCGCTGCGACCCTCGTTGCGACCGCCGTCATGGGCGTCGCACTGACGCTTTTCGCGGCCCCCGCGGCACATGCGCAGAAGGCCCCGGCCACCGCCGACGGCACGCCCGAAATCGACGCGTCGATCACCGGCAAGCAGTGGAAGCAGGCGCTCGCGCAACTCGACGCGCGCATCGCGGCGAATCCGCACGACGTGCAGGCGCAGTTCAAGCGCGGCACCGTGCTCGCCCGCCTGAACCGCGACGACGACGCGATCCAGCAGTTCGTCGCGATCACGCAGGCCTACCCCGAACTGCCCGAGCCGTACAACAACCTCGCGGCGCTCTACGCGAAGCACGGCCGCTACGACGAAGCGCGCAGCGCGCTCGTCACCGCGACGCAATCGAATCCGAGCTACTCGCTTGCATACGAGAACCTCGGCGATCTCTACCTGCGCCTCGCGGCCGAATCGTACAAGCGTGCGCAATCGCTCGGCCGCACGAGCGGCGCGACCGCGCAGCGCCTCGCCGATCTGCAGAAGATCGTGTCGCCGCCGAAGGCCGCGCCGAACGCCCGCGCGGAGAAGCCCGCCACGCGCGAGTACACCGATCGCGCCGCCGCGAACGTGAGCACCACCACGCTGCCGATGTCGCCGACGTTCCAGTTCAGCGGTCCGTCGGGCGCACTGGCGGCGCCGTACGTCGCGCCGTCGAAATAAGCGGCGCGGCCTTCTTTCCCTCCCAACCTGAGGATCGCAATGAAACGTCTGTTGCTGGCGCTTGGCGGCGCCGCCCTTCTCGCGACCGCGCCTGCTTTCGCGCAATCGGCTACCACGCACCCCGTCGTGCAGCTGAAGACCTCGCAGGGCGACATCCGCGTCGAGCTCTACCCGGAGAAGGCGCCGAAGACGGTCGCCAACTTCCTCGATTACGTGAAGGCCGGCCAGTACAACGGCACGATCTTCCATCGCGTGATCAAGGGCTTCATGATCCAGGGCGGCGGCTACAAGACCAACTTCGAGGAGAAGCCGACCCGCGCGCCGATCCCGCTGGAAAGCCGCAATGGTCTGAAGAACCTGACGGGCACGATCGCGATGGCGCGTACCAGCGATCCGAACTCGGCCACCGCGCAGTTCTTCATCAACACGGTCGACAACAGCGGCCTCGACTACCCGAACCCGGACGGCAACGGCTATGCGGTGTTCGGCAAGGTCGTGTCCGGCCTCGACGTCGTGAAGAAGATCGAAGGCGTGGCGACGACCTCGCGCGGCCCGATGCAGGATGTGCCGGCCCAGCCGATCCTGATCGAATCGGCCAGCATCGTCTCGAAATAAGCACTTGCCGGCACGTCCGGCGCCACACGCGGCCGCGTCCCACGACCGGCCGCGTGCCATTTAAACCGCCTTACCGAAGGAATTCATCATGGTTGAACTGCACACGAACCACGGCGTGATCAAGCTCGAACTGGACGCCGCGAAGGCACCGAAGACGGTCGAGAACTTCCTCAACTACGTGAAGAAGGGCCACTATGACGGTACGGTGTTCCACCGCGTGATCAACGGCTTCATGATTCAAGGCGGCGGCTTCGAGCCGGGCCTGAAGCAGAAGCCGACCGACGCGCCGATCGACAACGAAGCGAACAACGGCCTGAAGAACGACAACTACACGGTCGCGATGGCGCGCACGAACGATCCGCACTCGGCCACCGCACAATTCTTCATCAACGTGAACGACAACGACTTCCTGAACCACTCGTCGCCGACGCCGCAGGGCTGGGGCTACGCGGTGTTCGGCAAGGTCGTCGAAGGTCAGGACGTGGTCGACAAGATCAAGGGCGTCAAGACGGGCAACGCGGGCTTCCACCAGGACGTGCCGACCGACGACGTCGTAATCGAAAAGGCCGTGGTGGTCTGACGCACGGTTGTTACGGAGGCACTTCGATGTTGCAGGAGAGTCCGCCGCGAAGCGTCTCCGCGGGCGTGCCGGGCGAGCGCGAATACGCGCAAGCCGCACGCCCGTTCCTGTTTCTGTCCGATCTGCACCTGAGCGAGGCGATTCCGAAGACGGTCGCCGCGTTCGAGCATTTCGTGAAATACACGGCCGACAGCGCCGACTCGGTGTTCATCCTCGGCGACCTGTTCGAATACTGGATCGGCGACGACGTGCTCGACGACGATCCGTTTGCGGCACGCATGGCCGCGCTGATGCATACGTTCTCGGAGCGCGGCATCGCGCTCTACGTGATGCACGGCAATCGCGATTTCCTGCTCGGCCGGCGCTTTATGAAGGCGGCCGGCGCGATGCTGCTGCCCGACCCGGCGCTGATCATGGCGTTTGGCCAGCGCATCGTGCTCGCGCACGGCGACGCGCAATGCACCGCCGATCGCGGCTATCAGGTGTTCCGGCGGTTCGCTCGCAATCGCGTCGCGCAGGCGCTGTTTCTCGTATGGCCGTTCCGTTGGCGCCGTGCGCTCGCCGAGCGGATGCGCTCGAACAGCGAAGCGGGCCGGATGCGCCCCGTTTCGGCGATCTACGATGTCACGCGTGAAGGCGTGGCCGCGCTGTTCAAGAAGAGCCGCGCGAGCGTAATCATTCACGGCCACACGCATCGCCCCGCGCGCCACCTCGAACCGGGCGGGATTCGCTGGGTACTGCCCGACTGGGATCTCGACCACGGCCCGCGGCGCGGCGGCTATCTGCGCGTCGACGCCGAAGGCATCCACGCGATGCCGCTCGACTGACGCGATTGGTACGATCGGCGCGAGTGTCGCCGCCGGCAGCCGCCGGCACACGCCGCGTTACGACTGGCGCTCGACCGCCTTGCCTTCCAGCACCGCCGACAGCCTGCGCAAATCGAGACGCGCCGCGTCCGCGCCCTGCAGCGTTTCCAGATGCGTGCCGAGTTGCTCGAGCGCCGCGACGATCTCGTCGACGCGCCGGCTTTCCTTCGCCGCGTGATCGATCAGCCCGTGAATCGCGAGCGACATCGGGTCGTCCGCGTTCGGCGTGATCCCGTATGCGCAGAACGCGGCGCGCTCGGGCTGCGGCTTCGGTTGCGCCGGCATCACGATGCGCGCCGGATTGCCGACCGCGGTGCCGCCTGCCGGCACCGGCTTCACGACGACCGCGTTCGAACCGATCTTCGCACCCGCGCCGACCGTGAAACCGCCGAGCACCTTCGCGCCCGCGCCGACGATCACGCCGGCCTCGAGCGTCGGATGGCGCTTTGCGCCGCGCGTGAGCGACGTGCCGCCGAGCGTCACGCCCTGATAGATCGTGCAGTCGTCGCCGATGATCGCGGTTTCGCCGATCACCACACCCATCCCGTGATCGATGAACACGCGCCGGCCGATCGTCGCGCCCGGGTGAATCTCGATCCCCGTCAGGAAGCGCCCGGCCTGCGACGCGAAGCGTGCGAGCCAGTAGCGTTTCGCGCGCCAGCACGCATGGGCGAACCGATGCAGCACGAGCGCGTGCAGCCCCGGATAACAGGTCAGCACTTCCCAGGCACTGCGAGCGGCGGGATCCCGCTCGCGAATCGTCGCAACGTCTTCGCGCAGTCTAGTGAACATGATCTGGTCTGGGCTGGGGAAAAGGCCGGGCGTTATCGCGCCGGGTCATTTGCTTATGATGTCCGGCGATTGTAGGGCCAGTCGGGTAAGGCCGCACAACGTCGCGCGTTCACCCCGCCGCCGGCGCGGGTATTTACGCGGGGCGCGTGTTGTCGCCGAGCGACACGACCCGCCGGTGGATTCGCGCGGGCCGGGACGCAGGTCGGGCGGACGGCCAACGCAGCGCGGCCTTTTTCAGACGCAACGCAGCCACCGAACGCCTGAGCGACCGGCCGCCGGCGTACCGGCCGTTTACGCGTCGCCGGCAGGCGTCCCGGACTTCAGCAGGATGTGCTTCGCGATGCCGCGCAGGATGTTGACTTCCTCGCGCTCGAGGCCCGTGCGCGCGAACAGGCGCCGCAGCCGCGGCATCAGCTTCTTCGGATTGCGCGGGTCGAGGAAATCCAGTGCGACCAGCGCGTTCTCGAGGTGCGCGTACATCCGCTCGATCTCGTCGCTCTGCGCGAGCGTGCCGACTTCGGCCTGCGCGTGGCGCAGCTCGCTCCCCCGCTCCAGGAACGCGACGCGCAGCTCGTACGCGAGCACCTGTATGGCCTGCGCGAGATTCAGCGAGCTGTAGGCCGGATTCGCCGGGATGTGCGCGAGCGCGCTGCATTGCTCGACGTGCTCGTTCGCGAGGCCCGTGCGCTCGTTGCCGAACACGAGCGCGATGTCGCCGGCGCCGACCTGCATGCACGCCTGCTCGGCGGCCGCGCGCGGCGCCAGCCGCGGCGGCCCGTATTCGCGCGTGCGGGCGGTCAGCGCGATCGACCAGTGGACGCCGGACAGCGCGTCGCCGAGCGAGGGCACGACATGCGCGGACGCCAGGACGTCGTCGGCGCCGCTCGCCATCGCGATCGCCTCGGGGTCGTCCTGCACGTTCGGCACGCGCGGCGCGACCAGCACGAGCCTGGAGAAACCCATCGTCTTCAACGCGCGGGCGGCCGCCCCGACATTGCCGGGATGGCTCGGCTCGACGAGCACGAAACGGGTGGACGTGAAGCCGCCGGACGGCGGCGGGGACGAGGCCGCGCCGGATTCGGACGGCGCGGCGGGGTTCAGCGGAGTTTCCACTACATGTGACTCGGTTCATCGGAATGGCCGTATGGTAGCGCCATCGCCCCGCCAAACCCACCCGTCCGGACGGCCAGTGGGGTTTCCCCGCATCCCGGTCACCTGAAACGCTCGAAAATCGGGTAAAATCATGCGCTTACGCGTCGCATCCCGTGCGACGCGGGTCGTACCCCGCTCTTTGTCAATTCGCGTCTCATCTCGCCCGGCACGTTTTGCGCCGTTCCAGGCGGTGTGTTCCACTTCGTGGCGGCCCGTGCCGCCGGCTACAGGATCCAGCTCATGCATCCCATGCTCAATATTGCTGTCAAGGCTGCGCGCCGCGCCGGACAGATCATCAATCGCGCCTCCCTCGACCTCGACCTGATCGAGATCCGCAAGAAGCAGCAGAACGACTTCGTCACCGAAGTGGACAAGGCCGCCGAAGAGGCGATCATCGAGACGCTGAAGACCGCCTACCCCGACCACGCGATCCTCGCGGAAGAATCGGGCGAATCCGAGAACGAATCCGAATTCAAGTGGATCATCGATCCGCTCGACGGCACGACCAACTTCATCCACGGCTTCCCGTACTACTGCGTGTCGATCGCGCTCGAGCACAAGGGCGTCGTCACGCAGGCCGTCGTCTACGATCCGAACAAGAACGACCTGTTCACGGCAACCCGCGGCCGCGGCGCGTACCTGAACGACCGCCGCATCCGCGTCGGCCGTCGCGACCGCCTGGCGGACGCGCTGGTCGGCACCGGCTTCCCGTTCCGCGAGAAGGACGGCCTCGACGCCTACGCGCGCCTGTTCACCGAAATGACCCAGGCCTGCACGGGCCTGCGTCGTCCGGGCGCGGCCGCGCTCGATCTCGCGAACGTCGCGGCCGGCCGTCTCGACGCATTCTTCGAGCAAGGCATCAACGTGTGGGACATGGCGGCAGGCAGCCTGCTGATCACCGAAGCCGGCGGCCTCGTCGGCAACTACACGGGCGACGCCGACTTCCTGCATCGCCATGAGATCGTCGCGGCGAACCCGAAGATCTATGCGCAAATGATCCCGATCCTGAACCGCTACAGCCGCGTGCATCCGGCAGCGGAATAAGCCCGGGCCGCGCCCGCGCGGCACGGCTAGCGCATCACCACGCGCTGGCAGCGTCATGATGGAGCGCTCGTTGCCTTTCCGTTGTCCGGGGAGCGAAGTAATCTTCTTCACGGAGCGGACGCTTCGAGCGGCCGTCCCGACCTTGCCCGAGTGGCCCGGTGTACCGCCGCGCGTGCCGCGCTTTCCGATGCCGGATGATCGGCTTCGGGAATGCCCGGCAGCGCACGCCGCCGCCGGCGCGCCGGCCCCCGCCTGTCTCAACACCGCCACGACTGCGTGGCGACCGTATCCGAATACTCATGTTACGGCTAAGCGAACTGAAACTCCCGCTCGATCACCCCGAGAGCGCCCTCGAAGCCGCGATTCGCGCGCGCCTCGAGGAGCTTGGCGTGGCGGCTGACGGGCTCCTCCGTTACACGGTGTTCCGCCGTGCGCACGATGCGCGCAAGCGCTCCGACATCAAGCTCACGTATATCGTCGATGTCGAGGTCAAGGACGAAGCGTCCGTGCTTCCGCGCCTCGCCGCCACGCCGCATTGCGGCGTGACGCCCGACATGGCGTACCACTTCGTCGCGAAGGCGCCCGAGCACGGCAACTTCCTGCGCCCCGTCGTCATCGGCATGGGGCCGTGCGGCCTGTTTGCCGGCCTGATCCTCGCGCAGATGGGGTTCCGTCCGATCATCCTCGAGCGCGGCAAGGCCGTGCGCGAGCGTACCAAGGACACCTTTGGCCTGTGGCGCAAGAGCGTCCTCAATCCCGAGTCCAACGTGCAGTTCGGCGAAGGCGGGGCCGGGACGTTCTCCGACGGCAAGCTGTACAGCCAGATCAAGGATCCGCACCACTACGGCCGCAAGGTGCTCGACGAATTCGTCAAGGCCGGCGCGCCGGAGGACATCCTTTATCTGAGCCGGCCGCACATCGGCACGTTCCGCCTCGTCAGCATGGTGGAAAAGATGCGCGCGACCATCCATGAACTGGGCGGCGAAGTGCGCTTCGAAAGCCGGGTCGAGGATATCGAGATCGATCAGGGCAAGGTGCGCTCGCTGAAGCTGTCGAACGGCGAAACGCTGCGCTGCGACCACGTCGTGCTGGCCGTGGGCCACAGCGCGCGCGACACGTTCCAGATGCTGCACGATCGCGGCGTCTACGTCGAAGCGAAGCCGTTCTCGCTGGGCTTCCGGATCGAGCATCCGCAGGGGCTGATCGATCGCAGCCGCTTCGGCAAGTTCGCGGGCCACAAGCAACTCGGCGCGGCCGACTACAAGGTGGTCCACCACTGCAGCAACGGCCGCGCGGTCTACAGCTTCTGCATGTGCCCGGGCGGCACGGTGGTCGCGGCGACTTCCGAGCCGGGCCGCGTGGTCACCAACGGCATGAGTCAGTATTCGCGCGCCGAGCGCAACGCGAACGCGGGCATCGTCGTCGGCATCACGCCGGAAGACTATCCGGGCGGCCCGCTCGCGGGCATCGCGTTCCAGCGCAAGTGGGAAGAGCGCGCGTTCGAACTCGGCGGCGGCGATTACAGCGCGCCGGGCCAGCTGGTCGGCGACTTCATCGCGGGCCGGCCGTCGACGTCGCTGGGCTCCGTGGTGCCGTCGTACAAGCCTGGTGTGCGCCCGACCGATCTCAGCACCGCGCTGCCCGACTACGTGATCGAAGCCATTCGTGAAGCGCTGCCGCAGATCGACAAGAAGATCGCCGGCTTCGCGATGCACGATGCGGTGCTCACCGGCGTGGAGACGCGCACGTCGTCGCCGATCCGGATCCGTCGCAAGGACGATTACCAGAGCGTGAACGTCGAAGGGCTGTATCCGGCCGGCGAAGGCGCGGGGTATGCGGGTGGCATCTACTCGGCGGCGATCGACGGGATCGAAGTCGCGCAGGCGGTGGCGCTCGATCTGGTGTCGGGGCGCGGGTCCTGATTGGTTGGGGAGACTCGGCGCAGGCGGGTCGCGTGCGCCGGGTTAAGCCGGCTTTTCAAATCCGGTCCGGGAAGCGGATCGAATCGTTGGGTTGGGTCGGCGGCTACCGATGGCGATCTTCGGCTACTGGCTGAACGGGGAACGTCGCGCTTGTTCGCTGAGCGCAAGCCTACGCCAAGACCTACGCTGCCCGTTGGGAGATCGGCCGTTACCGACCCTTCTCTCTCGTTCCACTCAGGCCGCCGTAGCGACCGCTATCGTGTGTAAAGCGGCCTCTGCCTGCCCGCGCGGGCGGCTTTTGCGCTCATGCAATGAGCGTGGCCCATCATTCGTCCACGCATCATCCAGAAGTTGCTCGGGGCGAACAGCGTATGTAATTGCTGCGTGTTCTTCATCGGCCGCGATAGCGCACCTTCAGATGCCACCGTGCGCGGCGATGAACATGGCGACGGCCGACCGGCAATAGGACTCGATTTCGTTGTCGTCAGTTGCCCGCCCCTCATCGAAGCGTGCGATAAGCAGCAGATCGCATCCTTTGAAGAGCGCGCCAAACAAGCGGGCGGACTGGAGAGCATCGGGCACGTTCAGCATCCCTTTAGCGTGCAACTGACGCAACACGGCCTCGATGTGGGCGATGACATGGGCCGGCCCGGCTTCGTAATGGAGCTTGCTTAACGCCTTTTGATTCGTCTTGTCGGCCAAAACCATGGCTTCGACACTGCGGACGTCCGGGCTCAACAGCGTGCGAAGCAGCGAGGCCCCGACCGCCACCAGCTGATCTTCGGCCGAACCGTCAACGCCTTCAGAAAGGGCCTGCGGTGCAAATTGATCGCAGCGCGCCACCATGGCCGCGCTGAACAGCGCCTCCTTGTTCTCGAAGTGCCGATAGATGCTCAGCTTGGATATCTTCGCCCGCTGCGCGACCTTGTCCATGGTCGTCGCTTGAAAACCCAATTCCACAAAGAGTTCGCAGGCCGCGTCGACGATCGTTTGGCGAAGCGCCTCGTTGGCGGGCCGGCCACGCCGGCCCTGGCTATTTTCGGTCACGATATTTTCGGTCACGACAATTCCAGTACTTGACAGTATTCAAATTGACGCATTACGATACCATTCAGTATCGAAATGTGCAAGCCAAGGGCAGGTTTCACCCGGTTGTCCAGATCCGGTTTCCCCGGGCCGCCCGGCGATATCGAGCGGCATTGTCGGGCCGGTCAATACACCATGGGCAACTTTCTCGCCAATGCCGAAGCCCAGCTCGCTGACCGTCTGAAGCGCGTATCGCCGGACGATATTGCACACCGCGCGCAGCCCGCCTCCATCCACAATACGGAGTCCTCACCATGAACGACGTCATCATCATCGGCGGCAGCTTTGCCGGCCTGGCCGCCGCCCTGCAGCTCGGCCGCGCCCGCCGCAAGGTCACCGTTCTCGATACCGGCCGGCCGCGCAACCGCTTTGCCGGCCACTCGCATGGCCTGCTCGGCCACGATCACAAGCCGCCGCTGGACATCCTGGTCGAGGCGCGCCAGCAGCTGGCGCGCTATCCAACAATCAGGCTGGTCGATGCCCGGGCGGAGAGCGTCTCTGGCGCCATCGACGATTTCTGCGTCGTCACCGACGATAACGAAAGCCTTAGGGCGCGCCGCCTGATCCTGAGCTATGGCGTCGCCGACCAGATGCCTGATGTTCCGGGCTTTGCCGAAAGCTGGGGCACGTCCATCGTGCCCTGCCCCTATTGCGACGGCTTTGAAGTCGCCGGCCAGCATTGGGGCCTCGTCTGGTCCAGCCCGCAGTCGTACCAGTCTGCCAAGTTGTTCCGCGATTGGACTGACAAGTTGACTGTCTTCCCCGATGGGCATGACATTGCGCCCGATATCCAGGCCGAGCTGGCGCGCCGCAACATACCTCTCGTCGATGGCCGGATCATCGAGGTCGCCCACCGGAAAGGCCATATCACCACCGTCAATCTCGATACCGGTCGCAACGTGGCGGTCGACGTCCTGTTCGCCAATCCGCGCAACAAGCCGTCGGCAAGCCTGCATGAATCACTGGGCCTCGCCACGGTGGATACGCCCACCGGCATCGTTCTCAAGGTTGACGAGCGCCGCCAAACCAGCATGCCCGGCATCTACGCCGCTGGCGACCTCGCCACGCCCTTCTTGCCATCGGTTACCCAGGCATCCTCGCAGGGCGCGATGGCGGGCATCTTCGCCCAGCAGTCGATGGTGGTTTGAGAGCACAGATTCCCTTCTCTTGTTGCGTCGCCGCCTTCGAAAAGGTTGGCGTAGATCGACGCGGTGGATCGTCGAGTCAAGGAGATGACATGGCAAAGCAACGTGCGGATCAGGTGGGTGACTGGAATGGTCAAAGCGGCGAGCGCTGGGTCGCCAACCAGGCCCGGCTCGACGCTCTGGTGGCGGTGTTCGGCCAGGCCGCGATAGAAGCCGCCGCGCCCGCGACGGGCGAGCGCGTGCTAGACATCGGCTGCGGCGCGGGCGCGTCGACTCTGGCTCTGGCAGCCCGCGTCGGCGCGGGGGGCCAAGTGCTGGGCGTGGACATATCCGAACCGCTGATCGACCGAGCGCGCGCGCTTGCGCGACACGATACGCCGGCCCTGTTCGAGGTGGCCGACGCCAGTAGCGCAGAGCTGCCCGAGGGCGCGTTCGATATCCTGTTCTCGCGTTTCGGCGTGATGTTCTTCGACGATCCGACAACGGCGTTCGCCCATATGCGACGCGCACTCCGGCCGGGCGGCCGGGTCGCCTTCGTCTGCTGGCGCGGTGCGGCTGAGAACGATTGGATGCGCCTGCCGGTGGGCGCGCTCAAGGGCATCCTCCCGCCGAGTGCGCTGCCCGATCCCGAAGCGCCCGGCCCGTTTTCGTTCGGCGACCGGGAGCGCGTGGCACGCATCCTGACGGCGGCCGGCTTTACCGATATCGCTATCTCGCCCTTCGACGCGGCCGTCCGATTCGGCGAGGGCGAAACGCGGGACGCTGCGATCGACGACGCAGTGAAGATGACGCTTGAGGTCGGCCCGCTGTCGCGTGCGCTCGCTGATCAGCCCGACGACATCCGCGCCCGCGCCTCGGCCGCGGTTCGTGCCGCCTTCGCGGGCCTCCCCGGCGACCGGTCGGTGATGATCAACGGCGCGGCGTGGATCGTCATGGCACGCAATCCGGCAAGCTGACAGGTTACGTCGACCAATATGTCAGAACCGGCAACTCCTCGTGTCTGGGGAGGGGCTACCTTGAGCGCCGAACGGCCGGAACGCGGCGCTGATTGGCCATTGAGGGCGAAAAGAGCAGTGGCTCTTGATGGCCGCGCCCTGACGCTGACGCATGTGACGGTCGCGAGTCCCCGTTGTCCATGCGCAGCCGCCCAATCATGAAGCGTAGCCACACCCGGAGTCGACCCGGTGGGTTCAGAAAGTCAGCGGATAAGCTATCCGAAAACCCGAGCCCATACTACCCGGAGGCGTCGCGCGCGGTCTTCGAAGAGATATGAGGCCGCCAGCGTCAACAGACCTGAAATTGCACCCGTCACGATGTGCTCGACATAGGGGATACGGTAGTGACTCGTGTGCGAGTAGGCGTCGCCCAACGTTGTCAGGACGCCAACGATCAGCGCATTGCCGTATCGATGCCCATAGAGTTTCGCCGCGGGCGTGAACGTCAAAAGCACCGCCAGGAGTCCCGTAAGCAGACCCGTATGAAATGCAATAGTCCAGTGGGCAACGCTCGCGATATTGCCCCAGCTCCCCGGCATGCAGGTCATGCACGCACTGGTTGGCTGCCAGAAACGCTGGATAAACAGTCCGACGCGGTGCTTCCACTCGATTGACATGATGCATTCCCATCAATGCCGTCGCCACGGCCTACGCCCCGCACTCGCCTTCGGTCAGCAGCACCCTGCCCTCACACGCCTTTCGGCAGGCGTACCGCGAATATCGTTTCGGTCTGATCGGACCGTGCGTCAATACTGCCGTGGTGTGCCTTTGCGATTTCGCTGGCGATGAACAAGCCAAGCCCCAAGCCAACATCGTCACTGGGCACGTCTGGTTGATGCGCTCCGCGCTGAAGCGGGTCGAAGATGCGGTCCAGCGTGCACCGATCCATGGCCGGCCCACTGTTCCTGATCTCGATGAGCACTTCCGCATCAGCCGATGCTGCCATCACCCATACCGGTGTCTCGGGCGTTCCGTACTTGACGGCGTTGCCCACGAGATTGCTCAGCAACCGCTGCATTCGCTGATCGTCCCAGTCCCCTCGGAGATCGCCGCTTACATCGAGATTGATCTCGCGATCGGGATGAGCCACCTGCAATTCATCGACCACATTGGCGAGCACACGGGCGAGATCGATATTGCGTGGAACGACGTTGATACCTACGCCGAGCTGGGTCCGGTTGTAATCGCAGAGATCGTCAAGGAGACCCTGCATGCGGCTGCCGCTTCTGATCAGCCGGGCGGCAGCGTCCGATACCGCCTCCCCCGCATTGAGCGCGGCAAGATAGGAGGCTGTGACGTGAATGGTCTGCAGCGGCGTCCGCATGTCATGACCCAGCATACCGAGCAACAAGTTGCGAGACTGCTCGACTTGTTCGGCGAAGAAAGCAAGTGATTCCGCCAGCGCCTGATCTATCGCTTCATTGAAGCGAATCATGTCGTCCAGATCAGGCGGGCTCGGCTTGCACTCGTCGATCCATAAGCGCAGCACACTGGCACGCAGCGCCCGATACTCGGCCGCCAACTGGTTGATGTTGAAGCCCCGCCGGGCGCGCAGAACGGCATGCGTCTGCGCGGCCGTCTCCGTGGCCTTCACCGGCTGGGGCGCGCGCCCCAACGATTTGTCATGTTGCTCTTCCCTTGTTTGCGGGGTCGTTATGTCCTTCGCTACGGCCTCCAGGATCTGGCGCGCGTGGTCCCGCAGCGCGAGCGAGTCCATGCTCCTGGCGGCTGGTAGCAGTGTGGCGGCAAACGCTTCCCACTGCACCAGGATCGGCTCTATGTTCCTAACAATGAAATCAGCTAGACGCATGTCGCCCCTCATACAGAATGACCGACGGGTGCTTCTGTCGTACTTGCGCGATATTAAGTGAATACCGGGGACCGGCGCAATTACATGGCAAGCGACGCATAATCCGGCCGTCGAATGCCCGCTATCCTGTGAACTCAGCAGAACTTTGTCTCTCCAGCGGACGGGCGGACGCGCGCGAAGCTGCTACTGCCAATGTGCCGGAACCAATGTCAAAGCGAACTTCGTGGTTACCCGTCAAAGCAGGGATAAGCTCGCCCACCGAAGCGATTTTTCGCGGCGTACCTGCGCCTTAATAGTTAAGGCTTTAACTCAAAAGCCACCCGGTAAGCCACGCCGCATTCCTGACGTTGCCCTCTGCCGTCACTTCCCTTTTGATTGAGATGATCGGCTTTCAAGTTTATGCAGCGTGATTCTTCCTTACAAAGATGGCTCCGAGCAATCGCTTCGACGAATCAAAACCTTGATCGCGCGTAAGAGATGACGATTTATTGTCGGAATCGAATCTCGAGGCACGGGTACAGCAGATCCGGATCGATCGCCGACAGAACGAACCAGGTTGGCCGATATCTGATGGCAGCCCCCTCGTCGCGGCCGATTCCCCGATTCGCAACTGGCCAAACGGCGAACTTCCCGCGTCCCCGTCCGGGCCACTGGTAAACTCGGGCAACTCAAGCAACAACTTTACGCCGGATCTATGACCACGCTGTCGCCCGAGGCCTTTGCTGGCCACACCCCGATGATGCAGCAGTACCTGCGCATCAAGGCCGATCACCCCGACACGCTCGTCTTCTACCGGATGGGCGACTTCTACGAGCTGTTCTTCGAAGACGCGGAGAAAGCCGCGCGCCTGCTCGACCTGACCCTCACGCAACGCGGCGCGTCGGCCGGCACGCCGATCAAGATGGCCGGCGTCCCGCACCACGCGGTCGAACAGTATCTGGCGAAGCTCGTGAAGATGGGCGAATCGGTCGCGATCTGCGAGCAGATCGGCGACCCGGCCACGTCGAAGGGGCCGGTCGAGCGCAAGGTCGTGCGCGTCGTCACACCCGGCACGCTGACCGATGCCGCCCTGCTGTCCGACAAGAACGATGTCTACCTGCTTGCAATGTGCACGGGCCACAACAAGCGCGGCGTCGCGGTCAACATCGGCCTCGCATGGCTGAACCTCGCGAGCGGCGCACTGCGGCTCGCCGAAATCGAACCCGACCAGCTCGGCGCCGCGCTCGAACGCATCCGGCCGGCGGAAATCCTGACGGCGGACGGCGCAACCGACGCGGTGCCAGCAGGCGCCGGCGCGATCAAGCGCGTACCGGCATGGCACTTCGACATCGCCTCGGGCACGCAGCGCCTGTGCGACCAGCTCGACGTCGCCGGCCTCGACGGCTTCGGCGCGCATTCGCTGACGAGCGCATGCGGCGCCGCGGGCGCGCTGCTGCTGTACGCGGCGGCCACGCAGGGCCAGCAACTGCGTCACGTGCGCAGCCTGAAGGTCGAGAACGAAACGGAATACATCGGGCTCGATCCGGCGACCCGCCGCAACCTCGAGCTGACCGAAACGCTGCGCGGCACCGAATCGCCGACGCTGTACTCGCTGCTCGACACGTGCTGCACGACGATGGGCAGCCGCCTGCTGCGTCACTGGCTGCATCACCCGCCGCGCGCGTCGGTCGCCGCGCAATCGCGCCAGCAAGCGATCGGCGCACTGCTCGATGCGCCCGCGGACGCGAGCCTCGACGCACTGCGCAGCGCGCTGCGCCAGATCGCCGACGTCGAACGGATCACCGGGCGTCTCGCGCTGCTGTCCGCGCGGCCGCGCGACCTGTCGAGCCTGCGCGATACGTTCGCCGCGCTGCCGGCACTGCGTGAGCGCATCAGCGCGATCGTCGCGAACGCGGATGCGCTCACGCGCGTCGACGCGGCGCTCGCACCGCCCGCCGAATGCCTCGACCTGCTGACGAGCGCGATCGCCCCCGAACCGGCCGCGATGGTGCGCGACGGCGGCGTGATCGCGCGCGGCTACGACGCGGAGCTCGACGAGCTGCGCGACATCTCCGAGAACTGCGGCCAGTTCCTGATCGATCTCGAAGCGCGCGAGCGCACCCGCACAGGCATCGCGAACCTGCGCGTCGAATACAACAAGGTGCACGGCTTCTACATCGAGGTCACGCGCGGCCAGACTGACAAGGTGCCCGACGACTATCGCCGCCGCCAGACGCTGAAGAATGCCGAGCGCTACATCACGCCCGAACTGAAGACCTTCGAGGACAAGGCGCTGTCCGCGCAGGAGCGCGCCCTGGCCCGCGAGCGCGCGCTGTACGACGGCGTGCTGCAGGCGCTGCTGCCGTTCATTCCCGAATGCCAGCGCGTCGCGTCGGCGCTCGCGGAGCTCGACGTGCTCGCCGCGTTCGCCGAGCGTGCCCGCACGCTCGACTGGGTCGCACCGAGCTTCACCGACGAAATCGGCATCGAGATCGAACAGGGTCGCCATCCGGTCGTCGAAGCGCAGGTCGAGCAGTTCATCGCGAACGACTGCCGGTTCGGCGCCGAGCGCAAGCTGCTGCTGATCACCGGCCCGAACATGGGCGGTAAGTCGACGTTCATGCGCCAGACGGCGCTGATCGCATTGATGGCGTATGTCGGCAGCTACGTGCCCGCGAAGTCGGCGTGCTTCGGCCCGATCGACCGCATCTTCACGCGGATCGGCGCGGCCGACGACCTCGCCGGCGGCCGCTCGACCTTCATGGTCGAGATGACCGAAGCCGCCGCGATTCTCAACGACGCGACGCCGCAAAGCCTCGTGCTGATGGACGAAATCGGTCGCGGCACGTCGACGTTCGACGGCCTCGCGCTTGCATGGGCCATCGCGCGTCACCTGCTCGCGCAAAACGGCTGCTACACGCTGTTCGCGACGCACTACTTCGAGCTGACGCAACTGCCGGCCGAATTCCCGCAAGCGGCGAACGTCCACCTGTCGGCCATCGAGCACGGCCACGGCATCGTGTTCCTGCACGCGGTCAACGAAGGTCCGGCGAACCAGAGCTACGGGCTGCAAGTTGCGCAGCTCGCGGGCGTACCGGCGCCGGTGATCCGTGCCGCACGCAAGCATCTCGCGTATCTCGAACAGCAGTCGGCCACGCAGAACACGCCGCAGCTCGATCTCTTCAGCGCACCGCCCGCCGCGGCCGACGAACTCGAATGCGCGGATGCGCCGGCGGTGTCCGCCATCCCGCACCCGGCGGTCGAAAAGCTGCGCGACATCGATCCCGACGACCTCAAGCCGCGCGACGCGCTCGACCTGCTGTACGAACTGCGCACGCTCGTCCGCTCGCACGATGCCGACGGGCACGCATAAACGCCTCCCGTCGGGCCGGCCGGCCCGCGCCGCCGCCGCGCTGATCGCGGCGGTGCTCGTCCTGGCGCAGGCCGGTGCGCTGGCCGCGCCACCCAAGCGTTCCGCCGCACCCTACTCGTTCGCGATCGTATCGGGCGTGATCGCCGCGCCGGCCGACGAACCGGCCGCGCAGCGACTGTTCGAATCGATCGCGCGCGAGCGCAATCTGGCTTTCGTCGTCTATGCGGGCGACATCAAGGGCACGAAGGAAGCGTGCCGCGACGCGCTGTATACGCAGCGCGGCGCGATCCTGGACGCGTCGCGCGTGCCGCTCGTATTCATTCCCGGCCACGACGACTGGGTGACGTGCAATACCGCGGCCGGCGGCGGCTACGATCCGGTCGAACGTCTGGACTTCCTGCGGCAGACGCTGCTTGCCGACGCGGCGCTGCCCGATCCCGGCGCGCTGCAGATCACGCGCGAAAGCGAAGTCGCCCGGTTCCGGCCATATCGCGAAAACGCGCGCTGGATGCATGACGACGTCGTCTACGTCGCGCTGAACGCACCGGCGCCGAACAACCATTACCTGACGGCCGGCGGCCGCAACGGTGAATTCGAGGACCGCATCATCGCGAACGGCTTCTGGATCGACCATGCGGCCGAATATGCGAAGCGGCGCGAAGCGCGCGCGATGGTGGTGATTTTCGAAGGCGATCCGCAGTTCGATCGCTATGAGCGAGCCGAACGCTTTGCGTGGCTGCGCTTCAACCGGCCGCGCGTCCGTGATGGCTTCCGCGAGCTGAAACGAACGCTGGTGAAGGCGGCGGCGACTTTCCGCGGGCCGATCCTGGTGATGCACGCGAGCAGCGAGCCGCTTGCGAACGGCTTCCTGATCGATCGCCCGCTGCATGCGGACGACGGTGTGCTGGTGGGAAATGTGACGCGCGTCGCGATCGGACCGCGTCATCCGGCAAATCAGTGGGTAAAGGTGAGCGTGTCGCCGGCACGACAGACGATCTTCAACGTGAGCCTGCAGGACGTACCGAAGAACCTGCCGATCCCGCCCGCGCTGCCGGCCGCGCCGCGCGACGATGTGCCGCTGCCGCAGATGCCGGAAATTCCGGCGTTGCCGGCATTGCCCGACTCATCGTCGGTTGCGCCGCCGCTGCAAGGCGACGGCACGACGCCGGGTGCGCCGCCCTCTCCTTCAGGGCCGGCGCCCGGCTTCCCCGCCAGCTCAGTGCAGAGTCCGCCCTGACGGCGTGTCGCCGTCGCCGTCCTCGTCTTCGTCCTCGTCGACGATTTCGAGGCCTTCCGCGCCGTGCGCGTGCTCATGCTCGATCTCGTCCTCGGTCGCTTCGCGAACGTCCTTGACCGTGAGCGCAAAACGCAGCGCCATGCCCGCGAGCGGGTGGTTGCCGTCGAGCACGACCTTGTCTTCGGCGACGTCGGTGACCGTGTAGATCAGCGAATCCACTTCCTCGTCGCCGTCTTCCGGCGTGCCTTCGAACTGCATGCCCACTTCGAGCGGCTCGGGAAAACGATCGCGCGGCTCGATCTTCACGAGTTCGGGATCGTAGTCGCCGAACGCGTCCTGCGGCTCGAGCTGAACCTGCGCCTGGTAACCGGGCTCGTGGCCGTCGAGCTGTTCCTCGATCTTGGGGAACGTGCCATCATAGCCGCCGTGCAGATAGACCATCGGCTCGTCGCTTTCCTCGATCAGGTTGCCTTGTGCATCCGACAACTTGTAAGTGACAGACACGACGGTGTTTTTTGCGATTTTCATCCAATTCTCCCAAATACAAGTCTCATTATACGATGCGCAACCGGTCTCAAGCCGAACCGCGGGATGCCGCTGCCGCCCCGCTCGGCGCGCCTCCTTCCGATCTTCCCACACCGCTGCTCGGCGGTCTCTCCCCGGCGCAATTCATGCGCCGCTACTGGCAGAAAAAGCCGCTGTTGATCCGTCAGGCGATCCCTGGCGTGAAGCCGCCGGTCACGCGCGACGCGCTGTTCGAACTGGCAGCCGACTATGACGCCGAATCGCGACTGATCACCCATTTTCGTAACAAGTGGCAACTCGCGCACGGCCCCTTCGAGCCGGGCGCGCTGCCCGCCGTGTCGCGCAAATCCTGGTCCCTGCTCGTGCAGGGGCTCGACCTGCACGTCGACGCGGCCCGCGCGCTGCTCGACCGCTTCCGCTTCATCCCGGACGCGCGCCTCGACGACCTGATGATTTCGTACGCGACGGACGGCGGCGGCGTCGGCCCGCACTTCGACTCGTATGACGTGTTCCTGCTGCAGGTCGAGGGCCGGCGCCGCTGGCGCATCGGCGCGCAGAAAGATCTGTCGCTGCAGCCGGACGTGCCGCTGAAGATCCTCGAGCATTTCGAGCCGAGCGACGAGTGGGTGCTGGAGCCGGGCGACATGTTGTACCTGCCGCCGCACATCGCGCACGACGGCGTGGCCGAAGGCGAATGCATGACCTGCTCGATCGGCTTTCGGGCACCGTCCGCGGGCGAGCTGGGCGCGCAATTCCTGTACTACCTCGCGGAACGCGGCGGCCTGCGTGACGGGCGCGGCGACGCGCTCTACCGCGACCCGAAGCAGCCGGCGGTCGACACGCCGGCACAACTGCCGCCAGCGATGGTCGAGCGCGTCGCCGAGATCGTCGATGCGATCCGCTGGCGCAAGCGCGACGTCGCCGAATTCCTCGGCTGCTACCTGAGCGAGCCGAAATCGAGCGTGGTATTCGAGCCGCCGGCACGCCCGCTGTCCGAGGCGGCGTTCGTCACGCAGGCTTCTCGCCGTGGCGTATATCTCGACAGAAGGGCCGCATTGATGTATAACGCGCGATCGTACTTCATTAATGGTGAAGAAGAACCGCTCGAGCAAGCCGGCGAATGGCTGCCCGAACTGGCCAATCTGCGCTATATGGAGGCGAAACGGTTTGTAACACTCTCCCGGGCTCCCTCCATGACAGCCTTGCTGCACGAGTGGTATTGTGCGGGCTGGATACGGGTCGGAAACCGGATTTAGTGAGTTGCCCCGTATGCCCATGCAGATCAAATTCTGTATGGGAAAGACAACGTATTGACCCCGCATTTGTCGACGGTCGATAGGAAAGTGCATATAATTTCCGCCCAAGCCGTAGGGAAGATTCACGCTCTAGAAGTGCGTCTCCACCAGCGGCCCAGGTCGGTGTTGGAGCACATTACCGGTATTGTTTCGCGCTGTTGCTTACCTTTAACCATAAAAGGACGTGATCATGAAGAAATCCCTCCTCGTAGCTTCCCTGTTGGCTGCTGTTGCACTGGCTGCTTGCAACAAGAGCGCTGATCAAGCTGCTTCGTCGGCTGCTAGCGACGCATCGGCTGCTGCTTCGTCGGCTGCTTCGGCAGTTGCTGGTGCTGCGAGCGACGCTTCGGCTGCTGCTTCGTCGGCTTCGGCTGCTGCGAGCGATGCAGCTGCTGCTGTGGCGTCGGCTGCTTCGGCAGCGACGGCTGCTCCGGCTTCGGGCGCAAGCCAGTAAGCCTCAGCATCAGCTGAAAAAAAAACCGGCCCTCTGGGCCGGTTTTTTTATGTCCGTCGGTTCCGCATCGCGCGCCCGGCAGCCAGGACGGCCAAGACCGCCCTCTTGCGCCCCGTGCGCGGCCGCTCAGCCGAGCGTCAGCCAGTCGAAGCCCGCGTCCTGCGTGGCGACGACCACCTCTTCCCCGTCCGTTCCCAGCACGCCGGCAAACGCCTGGCGGGCCAGCTCGGGCCGATTGTTCTGCTGGCTCAGGTGCGCCGCGACCAGATGCTGGAGACGGCTGCGTTCGAGCGACGCGAGGATGCCGGCAGCGGCATCGTTGCTCAGGTGGCCGTGATTGCCGCCGATCCGCGCCTTCAGCGACTGCGGATAGCGGCTGCCGGCCAGCATCGCGGTATCGTGGTTGGATTCGAGCACCAGCGCGTCACAGCCGCTCAGGACGGACGTGATGTGCGGCGTGGCCATTCCGACGTCGGTCAGCACGCCGAGCCGGCGGCAACCGTCCATAAAGACGAACTGGAGCGGCTCCCGCGCGTCGTGGGGCACCGTATAGGGCATCACGGCCAGATCGCGTATCGCGGCCGTCTCGTCGCCCCACAACACGTGGAGATCGACATCGGCCTCGTCCGCGCCCACCGCGCGCGCGGTGCCCCAGCTCATGTAGAGCGGCAGCGACCCGCGCCGCGCGAGCGTCAGCGCGCTGCCGACGTGGTCGCTGTGTTCATGGGTAACGAGGATGGCATCGAGATCGTCGATGCCGAGATTCAGGCGGCCGAGGCGGCGCTCGACCTCCTTCGCTGAAAAACCGCAGTCGAGCAGCACGCGGGTGGTCGTCGTGCCGCTCGCGACCTCGACGACCAGTGCGTTGCCTTCGCTGCCGCTACCGAGGCTGGCGAAGCGCACGTGTTCAGTTCAGTTCGGCGTGCAGCAGCGAAATGATCCGCTGCGCGTCCGACGAGTTGTCGACCTTGCCGCTCGCGTCGACCACCGCGACCTGCGTGCCGCTGCCCTGGGCGCGCACGTTGACGAGGTATTCCTTGCCGGGCTTGGCCGCCGCCGGGCCGCCGTAGAACAGCTTGCCGAACAGCCCGTCGCGCTTGAGCTCTTCCATCGTGTTCGCGTAGCGGACTGTGTACAGGCCCTTCTCGCGATCGCGATTGTCGACAGCGAAATTGGTGCGGTCGAGCGCGAGACCGACGCGCAGCCATGCGCGGTCGAACGATTCAGCCAGTTGCAGCGTCGCGGCGCCGCTGCTCGCGTCGCCGACCTGCGCCGGCGCCGTCGCCGGACGCGCGTCCGTCAGCAGCTGCTTCGCCTGCGCGTCGCTCAGGCCGAACTTCTGCATCAGCTTCGACAGGAACACGGCCTCGAGCACCGGGTTGCGCGGACGCTCTTCCCAGCGCGACGACGTACCGCCCTGCGGACCGACCATCATTTCCTCCATCGCGCTGTGCGTGATCGAGATGTCGGTGTTGCCGTTCGACGTGCGGTTCACGAGCGTACGGAAACGGTCGCGCGTGCCGGACGAGTACGCGAAGTCGATGACCTTGCCGATCGTGCGCCGGAACCAGTCGTCGGGAATGTTCGCGCGGTTCTCGGCCCAGTCGGTGGCCATGATGCCGGTCGACGGTGCATCGGTCTTCAGCGAGAAGCCATTCTCCTGCCAGAATTCCTTCAGGATCGGCCACAGCTGCTCGGGCGTGCGCCCGTCGACGACGAGCCAGCGGCGATCGCCGTCGCGCTCGATATGCATGCCGAGCGGATCCTGTGCGCTCGGGACGCCGTCGGTCGCGTTGCCGGCGGCCGTCGTCGCCCGCGGCGGCAGCGTGCCGAGACCTGCGTTGCTCGGCGGCGCGACAAACTGCTGAGTCGTCGGCACCGGCTTCAGGTCGCTCGGCACCGCGAGCGGCGGCGCCGAACCCGTGTTCTTGTAGTTGACGCGGTCAGGCGCCAGATAGTCGTTCAGCGTATCGCAGCCGGCGAGCGCGCCCAGCGCCAGCGCCACCACCGAAACCTGGATGGCGCGAGATGAAAAGGCGAAACGTTTCATGAAATCCTTCGTCTTGCTAGAGCGCTCGTCAGGAGCGGCGCCGGACGGAGCCGGCCGGTGCGGGTTGATGAGGAGTGCCGGCGGCCGCAGGACGCGGCCGCCTGTGCATCAGGCGAGGACGCCGGCCTCGACCAGGGCCGAACGCACGACATCGTGACAGCGCTCGTCGAGCGGCGTAAGCGGCAGGCGGATGCCGCCCTGCATCTTGCCCATCGCCTGCAGCGCCCACTTCACCGGAATCGGGTTCGCCTCGATGAACAGGTTCTTGTGCAGCGACAGCAGCTTCATGTGCAGCGCGCGCGCCGTGGCGACGTCGCCGGCCAGCGCCGCGCGGCACAGGTCGCTCATCGCGCGCGGTGCGACGTTCGCCGTCACCGAGATGTTGCCGTGGCCGCCCAGCAGCATCAGCGCGATCGCGGTCGGATCGTCGCCGCTGTAGATCGCAAAATGCTTCGGCGCGGCCTTGATCAGGTGCGCGGCGCGATCGATGTTGCCCGTCGCTTCCTTCACGCCGATGATGCCCGGCACCTGTGCGAGGCGCAGCGTCGTCTCGTGCGCCATGTCCGCGACCGTGCGGCCCGGCACGTTGTACAGGATCACCGGCAGGTCGACCGCTTCGGCGATCGACTTGAAGTGCCGGTACATCCCTTCCTGCGTGGGCTTGTTGTAGTACGGCACGACCTGCAGCGTCGCGTCGGCGCCGACGGCCTTCGCGTGCTTCGTCAGTTCGATCGCCTCCGCGGTCGAATTGCCGCCCGCGCCCGCGATGATCGGGATGCGCTTCGCCGCATGCTCGACCGCCGTGCGGATCATCAGGATGTGCTCTTCGACGTTGAGCGTTGCCGACTCGCCACTCGTGCCGACCACGACGATTGCGTCGGTGCCTTCCGCGATGTGCCAGTCGATCAGTTTGCGAAACGCCGGCAGATCGAGACTGCCGTCTTCGAGCATCGGAGTGACGATCGCGGGGATGCTGCCGCGGATTTGAATGCCGTCTTGGGTGCCGTTAGCCATGAAACGCGATTGATTGATGTACCGGTAAACGTTGGATTGTAGCGGATTAGCCGGGCAGTTCGTAACGTGGAATTCCCGCCCCCGCCGTCGGGGTCGCGCCCTCACGTACCGCGCAGATACGCTGCACGAACGCCTCGCGCGGCCCGGCGACGAATCCGTCCTCGTAAGCGATCACCCGCAGGCGGCCGCGCACAGCGTCCAGCAACTCGCCCGGAGCGAGCAGGAACGCGGGGTTGGACGGTTTGCCGACCGTTTCGTTTCCTTGCGCGAAGGTTTCGTAGATGAGCACGCCGCCGGGCGCCACCGCATCGAGCAGATGGGGCCAGAGCGGACGATGCAGATAATGGGTGACGATCACGGCCGCGAACGATGCTCCGGCCGGTAGCGGCCAGGGTGCGCCTTCGAGATCGGCGTCGCGCGCGTCGACGCCTGCGATCGCCCGCAATGCGGCCAGCGCGGCCGGATCGCGGTCGAGCGCGACGACCGGATGCCCGTGCGACGCGAACCAGCGCGCATGGCGCCCGCCGCCCGCTGCGACGTCGAGCACCGCACCGCCGGCCGGGACGAGCCGCGACCACCGGGCGACCCAGCGCGACGGCTCGGTCTGGGCGACGTGGCCGCCCGCGGCGACAATGACGGATTCACGCATGCCGTCGGCTCAGGTGTACGACAGGCCCATCGCCTCGCGCACGTCGCGCATCGTCTCGACCGCGTGCTTGCGCGCCTTGTCGCAGCCATCCGCGACGATCGCGCGCAGCAGCGACGGATCATCCATGTACTTCTGCGCGCGCTCGAGCATCGGCTGCTGTTCGCGCAGGATCCCTTCGACGACCGGCTGCTTGCAGTCGAGGCAGCCGATGCCCGCCGAGCGGCAGCCGTGCTGCACCCACTCGTGCGTCGTTGCGTCCGTATAGACCTGGTGCAGCTGCCACACCGGACACTTGTCGGGATCGCCCGGATCGGTGCGGCGCACGCGCGCCGGATCGGTCGGCATCGTGCGGACCTTCTTCGTGATCGTCTCCGCGTCTTCGCGCAGGCCGATCGTATTGCCGTACGACTTCGACATCTTCTGGCCGTCGAGGCCCGGCATCCGCGACGCTTCGGTCAGCAGCGCCTGCGGCTCGACCAGGATGATCTTGCGCGCGCCTTCGAGATAGCCGAACAGGCGCTCGCGGTCGCTCATCGACAGGCTCTGCGACTCCTGCAGCATCGCGCGCGCCTGTTCGAGCGCCTCGTCGTCGCCCTCCTGCTGGTAAGCATTGCGCAGCTCGTGATAGAGCTTCGCGCGCTTGCCGCCGAGCTTCTTCGCGGCTTCGAGCGCCTTCTCCTCGAAGCCCGGCTCGCGGCCGTACAGGTAGTTGAAGCGGCGCGCGATCTCGCGCGTCATCTCGACGTGCGGCACCTGGTCTTCGCCGACCGGCACGAGCGAGCCGCGATACAGCAGGATGTCGGCGGCCATCAGCACCGGGTAGCCGAGGAAGCCGTAGGTCGACAGATCCTTGTCCTTCAGCTTCTCCATCTGCTCCTTGTAGGTCGGCACGCGCTCGAGCCAGCCGAGCGGCGTGCTCATGCCCAGCAGCAGCGCGAGTTCCGCGTGCTCGGGCACCTTGCTCTGGATGAACAGCGTCGCCTGCGCCGGATCGATGCCGGATGCGAGCCAGTCGATCAGCACGTCCCACACGTTCTTCTCGATGACCTCGGGCGTCTCGTAGTGCGTCGTCAGCGCATGCCAGTCGACCACGCAGAAGAAACACGGGTACTCGGACTGCAGCTTCACCCAGTTTTTCAGCACGCCGTGGTAGTGGCCGAGGTGCAGCGACCCGGTGGGTCGCATGCCGGAGAAAATACGATCTGGGAACATGATTGTCGTTAGAAAAGCGAGGCGAAGGGAGACAGGATGGCGCTCAGCACGCCGGCCGCGGCGTTCACGAGCGGACGCAGCCAGAAATTCGTCAGCACGCCCGTCGCGACCAGCGCGAGGACGATGATGAAACCGTACGGCTCGATGCGCGACAGCGCGATCGATTGCTTCGGCGGCAGCAGCGCCGCCAGGATACGGCCGCCGTCGAGCGGCGGCAGCGGAAACAGGTTCAGCACGCCGAGCACCAGGTTCGCGCTGACGCCCGCATAGGCCATCCGCGTGAAGAACGGCTCGTCGACGCCGGCCGCGGGCAGCACGATGGTCAGCACGCCCCAGATCAACGCCTGCACGAAGTTGCAGGCCGGGCCCGCGAGCGCGACCCACAGGCTGCCCCAGCGCGGATTGCGCAGGTTGCCGAACGAGACCGGCACCGGCTTCGCATAGCCGAACAGGAACGCGCCGCCGGTCAGGAAATACATCGCGAGCGGAATCGCGATCGTGCCGAGCGGATCGATGTGGCGCATCGGATTGAAGGACACGCGCCCCATCATGTAGGCGGTGTTGTCGCCGAGCAGGCGCGCGGCATAGCCATGCGCGGCCTCGTGCAGCGTGATCGCGAAGATCACGGGCAGCGCGTAGACGGCGATGGTCTGTATCAGGGAAGCATCCATATCGCGTTATTGTAACAAGCGCACTCGCGCAAAAATGAACGGCGTGCGCTTACGCGGCCACGAGCCCGAACGGTTCGAGCGCGCCGCGCCCCGCGCGCACGAGCTGCGGCTCGTCGCCCGTCAGGTCGATCACCGTCGACGGCTCGCGCGGACACGCACCGCCGTCGATCACGAGATCGACCTGCTTCTCGAGCCGCGCGCGGATGTCCTCCGGATCGTTGAGCGGCTCGTCGTCCGGCGGCAGGATCAGCGTCGTACCGAGCAGCGGCTGCCCGAGCGATTCGAGCAGCGCGAGCGTGATCGCGTGATCGGGCACGCGCAGCCCGATCGTCTTGCGCGACGGGTGCGACAGCCGGCGCGGCACTTCCTTCGTCGCCTGCAGGATGAACACGTACGGGCCCGGCGTCACCGACTTGATCTGCCGGTACTGGCGGTTGTCCACCATCGCGAAGTTGGCCAGCTCAGACAGGTCGCGCACGAGCAGCGACAGGTGCTGCTTGTCGTCGAGGCCGCGGATGCGGCGCACACGCTCGACCGCGTCCTTGTCGTCGAGATGGCACGCGAGCGCGTAGCTCGAATCGGTCGGCATCGCGATCACGCCGCCCTTGCTGACGATGTCCGCGGCCTGCTTGATCAGGCGCGGCTGCGGATTATCCGGGTGAATCCTGAAGAACTGGGACATGGAGGCACGTAAAGGGGGAAAAGTCGGATGCGGGCGCGACGGGCGCCGCGTGCGGCAAGCGGCCGCCGCGCGTCAGAGCCAGCGTTCCCAGACCGGTTTCAGGTCGGGCGGCAACGGCGGCAGGCCGCCGAGCTCGACGCGGCCCTCGCCCGGCGCGTGGAAATCCGAACCGCGCGACACCTCGAAGCCGAAGCGGCGGGCGACGTCCGCGTATTCGCGGTACTGGTCGGGCGTGTGGCTGCCCGTGATGACCTCGATCGCGCGGCCGCCGAGATCGATGAATTCGCCGAAGAACGCATCGAATTCGACCGGCGTATAGCGATAGCGGCCCGGGTGCGCGACCACGGCCTCGCCGCCCGCCGCGCGAATCCACGAAACCGCATCGGACAACGTCGCCCAGCGGTGCGGGACGAATCCGGGCTTGCCGTCGCCGAGCAGGCGGTCGAACACGTCGGAAGTGGATTCGGCATGGCCGTGCTCGACCAGAAAGCGCGCGAAGTGGGTGCGGGAGATCAGGTCGGGATTCGATACGTACTTCAGCGCGCCTTCGTAAGCGCCGGGGATGCCGAGCGTCTCGAGCTGCGCGGCGATCGCCTGGGCGCGGGCGGCACGGCCGTGGCGCGTGCGATAGAGGCCTTCGACGAGCGTCGGGTTCGACGGATCGATGTGCAGCCCGACGATGTGCACGGTGCGCGACGCCCACGTGACCGAAATCTCGACGCCGCTCAGGTAGCGCATGCCGAGCGCCTCGGCCTCGCTGCGCGCCGCCGCCTGGCCGCCGATCTCGTCGTGGTCGGTCAGCGCCCACAGGGTCACGCCGCCGGCATGAGCGCGGCGCGCGACGTCGGCAGGCGACAGCAACCCGTCGGAAACATTCGAATGGCAGTGGAGATCGGCGTTCATTGTCGGTATGGCAGGTGAAGCTTCATTCTACTGCAATGCGGCAATTCCGCCGCCCGCCTGCCCTGCCGATACCGCCGCGGCCCTACGCGCAGAAGGCCTCGATCAGCGCCGCGATCTGCTCCGGCTGGTCGTGATGGACCATGTGGCCGGCATCCTCGACGAGCTTTTCGCGCCAGTCGGGGAACGCGCCGAAGCGCGCCTTGAACTCCGGCAGCGGGATGTCGCCCGCGAGGTACGCGAGGGTCGGTGAAGCGACGGCCTCGACGTGCAGCACCTTCGCGCGCACCTGCTTCCAGACGGCCATCACCTCGTCGAGCCGGTATAGCATCGGGCCCGCCATCTTGTGCGCGGGGTCGGCCAGCAGGTGGTACAGGCCGTCGTCGCCGCGCTTCGACCAGTGGGCGGCAAGAAACGCCGCGCGGCGCGGCTCGAGCCGCGGATTGGTCTTGATCAGCCGGGCCGCCACGTCGTCGAGCGACGCGTACGGGCGCAGCACCGGCGGCTCGCGCAGCTCGTCGAGCCAGCCGCGCAGCCGGCGCGGCGCCTGCTCGGCCCGCGCGGGGGCGAGCCCGAACCCTTCGAGATCGACCACGCGCCGCACGCGCTCCGGCCGCGCGCCCGCGTACAGGCACACGACGTTCGCGCCCATGCTGTGCCCGACCAGGTTGACTTCGCCGGCCGGCGCATAGTGATCGACGAGCGCATCGAGATCGCCCAGATACTCGTGGAACCAGTAATGACCGCCGCCGTGCCGGGCGACCGGCCAGTCGGACAGGCCGAAGCCGCGCGCATCCGGCGCGATCACCTGCCAGTCGCCCGCGAGCGCGTCGACGACGAACTGGAACGACGCCGCGACGTCCATCCAGCCGTGCAGCATGAACAGCGTCGGCGCATCGGGCCGGCCCCAGCGCCGCACATGCAGCTTGACGCCGCGCACCGTGACGAAATCGGAAACAGAACTCGACGCACTCATTGCAGCCGCCAGAAAAAAGAATGATCGTTCGATTATAGCGGTGGGGCTGGCGTTCCGGCGGGCGGCAGTCGAGGCCGCTCTCTAGCGACAGGGGGCCGAGGCGCGCGCCCCCGGTGCACTGGAGGCCCGGGGCAGACGTTACGGCCGGCCTCCGGCAGCTTTCGCACCGCGACAGCCCGCCGCCCGCAGCAGCCCTAACCCGCCGCCTTGCCGTCCGCCGCGTCCTGCGCGGCCAGTTCGTCCAGCTCCGCCTGCTCGAATCCCGCGGTGCGGCGCGCGTCGAAATTGAACGGACCGCGCAGCCGCGGCGCATGGTACTGCTCGGCCAGCTCGCGGTAGGCAGGCACCGGATCGCGGCCGGCCGCGTCGCACAAATGCCGGAACCAGCGGTTCCCGATCGCGACATGGCCGATCTCGTCGCGCAGGATCACGTCGAGGATCGCCGCGGAGGCGTCGTCGCCGGCCTGCACGAGCCGCGCGCGGATCGGCGGCGACGCGTCGAGCCCGCGCGCCTCGAGCGTGCGCGGCACGAGCGCCATCCGCGCGAGCACGTCGGCCTTGGTCCGCTCGCACATCTCCCACAGCCCGTTGTGTGCGGGAAAATCGCCGTACGCATGCCCGAACCCGGCCAGCCGGTCGGACAGCAGCGTGAAGTGATAAGCCTCCTCGGCCGCGACCTTCAGCCAGTCCGCATAGAACGCGTCCGGCATCCGGGCGAAGCGCCACACGGCGTCGAGCGCGAGGTTGATCGCATTGAATTCGATATGCGCGAGCGCGTGCAGCAGCACCGCGCGCCCCGCGGGCGAGCGCATGCTGCGACGCTCGAGCTGGCGCGGCTCGACGAGCGGCGGGCGCGCCGGACGGCCCGGCAGGTCGGCCGGTTCGTCCAGGTCGAGCGCCGGCGCGATCGCGGCCTGCCCGGCCAGCAGTGCGTCGTACAGCGCGCGGACCTGCGCGGCCTTCGCGGCCGGCTCGGACATTCGCAGCGCGTCGAGCGCGGCGCGGCGCACACAGCGCGGCGCGGCGTTGAAAGAAGAAGGCACCATGCTCATCAAACGGGGGCACCATCCGTGCGCGTCGCGGGAGCGCAAGCACACGACGGTTTACAATATGCGTTTGTGCCGCGACGCAATGCAATGCAATACGCCCGGCACGCCAGACGCGCCATTCTACCGGCGCCCATCATCGAAGAGATCAGGAGACTCCGTGACGATCTACAAACTGGGCGAGACGGCCCCGACGATCCACGAAAGCGTATTCGTCGCCGATACGGCGGCCATCATCGGCAAGGTCGTGCTGGAGGAAAACGCGAGCGTCTGGTTCGGCGCGACGATTCGCGGCGACAACGAGACGATCACGGTCGGCACCGGCAGCAATGTCCAGGAAGGCGCGGTCCTGCACACCGACCCCGGTTTTCCGCTGACGATCGCCGAAAACGTGACGATCGGGCACCAGGCGATGCTGCACGGCTGCACGATCGGCGAAGGTTCGCTGATCGGGATTCAGGCGGTGGTCTTGAATGGTGCGGTCATCGGCCGCAACTGTCTGGTTGGTGCCGGCGCGGTCGTGACGGAAGGCAAGGTGTTCCCGGACAACTCGCTGATTCTCGGCGCCCCGGCGAAAGTCGTGCGCGAGCTGTCGGCGGACGATATCGCGCGACTGCGCGCCAATGCGAAGACGTACGTCGAGCGACGTGCGCATTTCAAGGAGCAACTCGTGCGGATCGGGTGATTCGCGCGATTTCAAGGAAGAAGAGTGAGCGACCAGTTACAGAAATTCATGTTCAATTCGGCACCCGTGCGCGGCGAGATCGTGTCGCTGCGCAACACGTGGCAAGAGGTGCTTTCCCGCCGTGACTACCCTGCTCCGGTGCGCACGGTGCTCGGCGAGATGATGGCCGCGTGTGCGCTGCTGTCCGCGAACCTGAAATTTCACGGCACCCTGATCATGCAGATCTTCGGCGACGGGCCGGTCCAGATGCTGGTCGTCCAGTGCAGCTCGGACCTGTCGATGCGCGCCACGGCCAAGTTCGCCGGCGACGCGGCGCAGACGATCGGCGACGACACGAGCTTCGCGTCGCTCGTCAATGCAAGCGGCCACGGCCGTTGCGTGATCACGCTCGACCCGGCCGAGAAGCTGCCGGGCCAGCAGCCGTACCAGGGCATCGTGCCGCTGAACGGCGTCGACGGTCCGCTGGAATCGGTGTCGCAGGTGCTCGAGCACTACATGCATCACTCGGAGCAGCTCGACACGCGGCTGTGGCTCGCGGCCGATCGCGACCGCGCGGTCGGCATGCTGCTGCAGAAGCTGCCGGGCGACGGCGGCATCGTGCCGCGCAACGCCGAGACGGACATCGATACCTGGGAGCGTGTGTGCACGCTCGGCGGCACGCTGTCCGCGAAGGAACTGCTCGAGGTCGAGCCGGAAGTCGTATTCCGCCGGCTCTTCTGGCAGGAAAACGTGCAGCACTTCGAACCGGCCGGTACGCGCTTCCAGTGCTCGTGCTCGCGCGAGAAAGTCGGCGCGATGCTGCGCATGCTCGGTCGCGATGAGGTCGACAGCGTGATCGTCGAGCGCGGTCACGTCGAGATTCACTGCGAGTTCTGCAACCAGCGCTACGAGTTCGACCCCGTCGACGTCGCGCAGTTGTTCGCCGCGCCGGAACTCGCAACCGGCATCACGCCCGCGGCCGGCCAGCGTCACTGAGCCGCGCGCCCGTGCCCGCGATGCGGGCGCGGGCGCATAATGAACGCATGAGCGTCGCATGCGCGGCTCGGTCGCCGCAGGCCCGGCCTTCGGTGCAAGCCGCTTTTCGCTGTCGGCGCGCTGCTGGAGAGACACATGAATCGCCCGTTCCGCATCCTCGTCCTGACCAGCGTCGCCGCCGGCACGCTGGCCCTCGCCGGCTGCGCGGTACAGCCGCCTTCGTCGACGATCCTCAGCCGCCTGCCCGAACCGGGCGCATCGGGCGGCCAGCCGCCCGCGCTGTCGAGTGCGGAACGCAAACGCTACGACGAAATTGACCGGCAGGTGCTGCGCGAGCAGAACGATGCCATGGCAGCCGAGGCAGCCGCGCGCGCGTGGGCGTATTACGCGCCGCCGCCCGTGACCGTCTACGGCGGCTATTACGGCGGTTACGGCGGTTGGGGAAACCGCTGGGGCACCGGCATCAGCTATGGCTATCCGGGCTGGTGGTGGTGATGCGCGAACGCGCCGATCGACCCGATTGAAAACCGGCAGGAAATAAAAAAGCGCGGCATTTCCCGCGCTTTTTCAATGGTTCGGACTGCCGTGCTCAGTGACGTGCTCAATGATGCGCGGGCTTGCCCTTCTCGCCGCCGTGATGCCGCGACGGCTTTGCAATCGACTGCGGGTTCGGCACGACACGCACGGGCGCCGCGGATACGGCGCCACGCGTCGACGTGTTCGACGGCGTGGTGTTCAGCGGCCCGGCCGGCGTGTTCGGCGACACGAACTGCACGAATACTTCGCCGTCCTTCACCATGCCCATCTCGTAGCGCCCACGCTCCTCGATGGCCGCGGTGCCGCTTTGCAGATCCTGCACTTCCCCCGCGATCCGTTCATTGCGCAGCTTCTCGTCCGCGTTCTTCTGCAGCTGATCGCCGAGTTGCTGACGCAATTCGTGCACCCGCAACCAGCCGCCGTGTCCCCACCATAGGGGGTACTGAATGAGCGCCAGCAAGGCAATCAGGACGACAGTGACAAGCCGCATGTAAGAGACGCAGATATAAGAAGCGCCGCTTCGCGCGAATGCGCAGAGCGGCGTCGAGGTGACGAACCCGATAGTAGCGCGTTAGCGCAGGTTATAGAAAGCCGATTTGCCCGGGTAGCTTGCGATATCGCCGAGATCTTCCTCGATACGCAGCAGCTGGTTGTACTTCGAGATGCGGTCGCTGCGCGACAGCGAACCCGTCTTGATCTGACCGGCGTTCAGGCCGACCGCGATGTCCGCGATCGTCGAATCTTCCGTTTCGCCCGAGCGGTGCGAGATCACGGCCGTGTAGCCCGCGCGCTTCGCCATTTCGATCGCCGCGAACGTTTCGGTCAGCGTACCGATCTGGTTGATCTTGATCAGGATCGAGTTCGCGATGCCCTTCTCGATGCCTTCCTTCAGGATGCGCGTGTTCGTGACGAACAGGTCGTCGCCGACGAGTTGCACCTTCTTGCCGAGGCGCTCGGTCAGCAGCTTCCAGCCTTCCCAGTCGCTTTCGTGCATGCCGTCCTCGATCGACACGATCGGGAACTTGTCGGCGAGCGTCGCGAGGTAGTCGGTGAATTCGGCCGACGACAGTTGCAGCCCTTCGCCAGCGAGCTGGTACTTGCCGTCGTGGTAGAACTCGGAGGCCGCGCAGTCGAGCGCGAGGAGGACGTCTTCGCCCGCACGGTAGCCGGCCTTCTCGATCGCCTGCAGGATCGTCGACAGGCACTCGTCGTTGCTGCCGAAGTTCGGTGCGAAGCCGCCTTCGTCGCCGACTGCCGTGCTCATGCCGCGGTCGCTCAGGATCTTCTTCAGCGCGTGGAACACTTCCGCGCCGCAACGCAGGGCTTCACGGAACGTCGGCTGGCTGACCGGGACGATCATGAATTCCTGGATGTCGAGGCTGTTGTTCGCGTGCGCGCCGCCGTTGACGATGTTCATCATCGGGACCGGCAGCTGCATCGCGCCCGAGCCGCCGAAGTAGCGGTACAGCGGCAGGCCGGCTTCTTCGGCCGCTGCCTTCGCGACGGCCATCGAGACGGCCAGCATCGCGTTCGCGCCGAGGCGCGACTTGTTGTCGGTGCCGTCCAGTTCGAGCAGGGTCTTGTCGAGGAACGCCTGTTCCGACGCGTCGAGGCCCATGATGGCTTCGGAGATTTCGGTGTTGATGTGCTCGACCGCCTTCAGCACGCCCTTGCCGTTGTAGCGGCCGGCTTCGCCGTCACGCAGTTCGATCGCTTCACGCGAGCCGGTGGACGCGCCCGACGGCACCGCCGCGCGGCCCATCGTGCCCGATTCGAGCAGCACGTCGCATTCGACGGTGGGGTTGCCGCGCGAATCCAGAATCTCGCGGCCGATGATATCTACGATTGCACTCATGGGTTTCCTCTGAGAATGACGATGGATTCTTCAAACTGCGACGGCACGCGTGCCGAAACCGCTTTCGCTACAGACGCGCGAAGCCGCCGCAAGGTTCATTCGATCTTTAGTTGAAATCGTTTTCCAGGAACGGATGGCGCTTCACCGCCTGGTCGAGCGTGACGAGGGTCTCCAGCAACGCGCCCATCCGGTTCAGCGGCACCGCGTTCGGGCCGTCCGACTTCGCTTCGGCCGGATTCGGATGCGTTTCCATGAACAGGCCCGCGACGCCCGTCGCGACCGCGGCACGCGCGAGCACCGGCACGAATTCGCGCTGGCCGCCCGAGCTCGTGCCCTGCCCGCCCGGCAGCTGCACCGAGTGGGTCGCGTCGAACACGACCGGCGCGCTCGTCTCGCGCATGATCGCGAGCGAACGCATGTCGGACACGAGGTTGTTGTAGCCGAACGAGACGCCGCGCTCGCACGCCATGAAGCGGTCTTCCGACAGACCGGCTTCACGCGCCGCTTCGCGCGCCTTGTCGATCACGTTCTTCATGTCGTGCGGCGCGAGGAACTGGCCCTTCTTGATGTTGACGGGCTTGCCCGAGCGCGCGCACGCATGGATGAAGTCGGTCTGGCGGCACAGGAACGCGGGCGTCTGGAGGACGTCGACGACCGACGCGACCTGCTCGATCTCGTCGATCGAATGCACGTCGGTCAGCACCGGCAGGCCGAGCTGGCGCTTCACCTCGCCGAGGATCCGCAGCCCCTCGTCCATTCCGAGGCCGCGAAACGACTTGCCCGAGCTGCGGTTCGCCTTGTCATACGACGACTTGTAGATGAACGGCACGTTCAGCTTCTCGCAGATCTCCTTCAGGCGGCCCGCCGTGTCGATCGTCATTTGCTCCGATTCGACGACGCAGGTACCCGCGATCAGGAAGAAAGGCTGGTCGAGACCGACCTCGAAATCGCACAGCTTCATGCTTTCACTCCGCGCGCTTGCTTGTTGGCAAACGCGGCTTCGACGAACGATTTGAACAGCGGATGGCCGTCACGCGGCGTCGACGTGAATTCCGGGTGGAACTGGACGCCGACGAACCACGGGTGCATCGAACGCGGCAGCTCCATCATTTCCGGCAGATCCTCGCTCGGGGTACGGGCGCTGATGATAAGGCCGCCGGCTTCGAGCTGGGGCACGAAGCGGTTATTGACTTCATAACGGTGGCGATGGCGCTCGTTCACGTCCTTGCCGTAGATCTCTTCGGCCATCGTGCCCGGCTTGATCGGGCAGCGCTGCGAGCCGAGGCGCATCGTGCCGCCGAGATCCGACTCTTCGGTGCGCGTCTCGACCTTGCCGTCGCGGTCGTACCACTCGGTGATCAGCGCGACCACGCGTTCCGGCGTTTCCGAATCGAATTCCGTGCTGTTCGCCTGTTTCAGGCCGACGACGTCGCGTGCGAATTCGATCACCGCGAGCTGCATGCCGAGACAGATGCCGAGGTACGGCACCTTCGACTCGCGCGCATAGCGGATCGCCGCGATCTTGCCTTCCGTGCCGCGACGGCCGAAACCGCCCGGAACGAGCACCGCATCCAGGTGCTTCAGGCTGTCGACACCGTTCGCCTCGATCTCTTCCGAGTCGATGTACTCGATGTTGACCCTGGTCGACGTATGCAGCGATGCGTGGCGCAGCGCCTCGATCAGCGACTTGTACGACTCGGTCAGATCGACATACTTGCCGACCATGCCGATCGTGACTTCGTGCTTCGGGTTTTCCAGCTTCTCGACGAGCTCCGACCACATGCTCAGGTCGGCGTCCTTCGGCGACAGCTTCAGCTCCTCGCAGATGATCCGGTCGAGGCCCTGGTCGTGCAGCATCTGCGGAATCTTGTAGATGCTGTCGGCGTCCCACACCGAAATCACGGCGTCTTCCGGCACGTTCGAGAACATCGAGATCTTCTTCGATTCGTCGTCGGGGATGCGGCGATCCGCACGGCACAGCAGCACGTGCGGCAGGATGCCGATCTCGCGCAGCTTCTGCACGCTGTGCTGGGTCGGCTTCGTCTTCAGCTCGCCGGCCGTCGCGACGTACGGCACGAGCGTCAGGTGCACGAAGCACGCGCTGTTGCGGCCGAGGCGCAGGCTCATCTGGCGCGCGGCTTCCAGGAACGGCAGCGACTCGATGTCGCCGACGGTGCCGCCGATCTCGACGATCGCGACGTCCGGCTCGCCGCAGGTGGCCGATGCCGCCCCGCGCTCGATGAATGCCTGGATTTCGTTCGTGATGTGCGGGATCACCTGCACGGTCTTGCCGAGATAGTCGCCGCGGCGTTCCTTGCGGATCACCGATTCGTAGATCTGGCCGGTCGTGAAGTTGTTGGCCTTGCGCATCTTCGTGCTGATGAAGCGCTCATAGTGGCCGAGGTCGAGGTCGGTCTCCGCTCCGTCTTCCGTCACGAACACTTCGCCGTGCTGGAACGGGCTCATCGTGCCGGGGTCGACGTTGATGTAGGGATCGAGTTTGAGGAGGGTGACTTTCAGACCGCGCGATTCAAGGATCGCGGCGAGAGAGGCGGCGGCAATACCCTTGCCGAGGGAAGAAACTACGCCGCCGGTGACGAAAACATATTTGGTCATCGCTGGATGCTCGCGGGAAAAACGGATTATACCGTAAAGCCCGCCCTTCTCTCAGCAATTGGCGCGATGATCGCGCCCCTTCGCGCATTGCCGCACCGGCCGTGCGGGCCGACGCGAACCGACCGGCCGGTCGGTGCACCACGCATGTGCACCGCGTGCGCCGGGCGTTGCGTCAGGCGCGCTTCGCGAGCGCCACGCTGTCGCGCGGCACGCCGCCTTCCGCCGCCTTCAGCGAATTCAGCATCCGCTGCAATGCGCGGGCCGTCTCGATCGGCCGCTCCATCGGGAACAGGTGGCTGCCCTCGAGCCATTCGATGCGCCCGCGCGCCGCGCGGCGCGTCGCATCGAGCCCGACCTGCCGCACTTCGCGCGAGCGCGTGCCCGCGAGAAAGCCGAGCGGCACCGGCGCGCCGTGCGCGAGCCGCGGGCCGAGCGTGTGCGGCAAGGTCCGGTAGATCAGGTATTCGACCTGCCGGTCGAAGGCGAGCGCGCGTTCGCCGTCGGCGCCCGCCTGCGGAATGCCGTAGTCGATGTAGTCGGACAGCATCCGTTCGTCCCAGCGGGCGAACGCCGGTTTCTCGTGGAAGTGCCGCCAGACTTCGTCGCGGCTCGTCCAGCGCGTGCGCCGGTTGCGGGTCGCGGCCGCCGGCGACAGCCGCTCGTCGAGCCCGGCCCACTGGCTCGCGCGCAGCGCGCCGGCGCGCCAGCCCGCGATGATCGGCGAATCGATCATCACCACGCCGCGCACCCAGTGCGGCTTTTTCAGCGCGGCCATCAGCGACAGGTAGCCGCCGAGCGAATGGCCGACGAGCCAGACCGGGCGCTCGTAGCGGCCGCCGATGTCGTCGAGCAGCTGTTCGACGAGATGCGGCCAGTCGCGCGTCACCGGGTAGCGGCGATCGTGACCGATGCGTTCGATGTAGCGCAGCTCGTAGTCGTCTGCCAGCTCGGCGAAGATCGTCCGGTACGTCGACGCCGGAAACCCGTTCGCATGCGAGAAGTGGATGATGTCCTTCAAACGCCAATGTCTCCTGTGTCGGTCACCGGTCCATCCAGTACCGTCGCTGCGCATCGCGATAACGCTCGAAAGCGAACCCGCCGCCCGCCGGCGCGACGTCGAACCGCACGGCCCCGTCGCGATCGGTGCGCGGCAGCGGAATCCCGCGCGCCTCGTAGCGCGCGAGGACCGTCCGGTGCGGATGCCCGAAGCGATTGCGATAGCCTACAGGAAATACCGCGACGCGCGGCTCGACCGAATCGAGGAAAGGCTCGACCGACGACGTGCGGCTGCCGTGATGCGGAACGACGAGGATCTGCGCGGCCAGTGCGTCGCGCGCGTCGGCCACCAGCCGCCGTTCGGCGCGTGCCTCGATGTCGCCCGTCAGCAGTGCCGACGTGCCGCCCGCGTCGATGCGCAACACACACGATTGCTCGTTCGACGGGCCGGCGCCCGCCACGCCGGGCGGCCACAGCATCGTGAAGACGACACCGTCCCAGGTCCACCGCTGCCCGGCCGCGCACGGCAGCCGATCGGCCACGCCGGCCGCCTGCGCGTCGCGCCACAGCCGGTGCCGCGGCGCAATGCCGGCGAGCAGCTGGCGGACCTCGGCCGCCGCATAGACGGCCGCCGCGCCGCCCGCGTGATCGGCATCCGCATGGCTGAGCACGAGCGCATCGATGGTCCGGATTCCGCGTGCGCGCAACGCCGGCGCAACGATCCGCGTGCCGGCATGAGTCGACTCCGCCCCCGGCCCTGCGTCGAACAGCAGGGCCCGGCGCGCGGTCTCGACCAGCACCGACGCGCCCTGCCCGACGTCGAGCACGGTCAGCCGGAAACCGCCCGACGGCGGCGCCTCGGGCGCCGGTGCGACCAGCGGCAGCCATGTGAGCGGCGCCGCCCAGCGCAGCGGCCAGCCGCGCGGCATCAACGCCCACCCGACACCCACGCACGCCAGCACCAGCACCGGCCAGTCCGGCATGGGCAGCCAGAACACGCCGGCCGGCCAGTCGGCGAGGTGCCGGAGCAGCGCCATCATCGGTTCGAGCGCCGCATGCGCGAGCCGGAATGCATATGCGTCCAACGGCGCGGGCAACCCGATACCGGCGAGCACGATCGGCGTCACGACGGAACTGACCCACGGAATCGCAAACGCATTGCCGAGCGGGCCCGATACCGAGATCTGCGCGAACCACGCGGCCGTGAGCGGCGCGAGGCCGAGCGTCACCGCGTACTGCACGCGCGTCGCCTCCGCGATCCGGCGCCCGGCACGCGCGCACCATGCGCGCAGCCGGCGCCGGCGGTCGACCGCGGCGGCGCCGTCGGGCGCACTGTCGTCGCCGCCGTCGAATTCACACACCGCGCGCCAGCCCGCCACCGCCATCAGGATCACGGCGACCGCCCCGAACGACAGCCAGAACCCGGCCGACAGCACCGCCCACGGATCGGCGATCAGCACGCCGCCGAGCGCCGCGCACAACACCGCGGAAGTCGGCACGCTGCGGCCGGCCAGATAGGCAGCCGCGCCGGCCGCGATCATCCACCACGCGCGCTGCGCCGGCACGTTGAAGCCGGCAAGCGCCGCATAGCCGGCGGCAGCTGTCAGCGCCGCCACGGAAGCCACGTATGGCGCCGGCATCACGAGCGCCGCGGCACGTCCGCGCCAGCGCAGACGCCGCCAGACCATCGAAACGATCCCGCCTGCGATCGCGCCGACGAGCCCGACGTGCAGGCCCGAAATCGCGACCAGATGGCTCGTGCCCGTATTGCGCAGCACGCGCCAGTCGTCGTCGCCGATACCGGATTGATCACCGACCGCGAGCGCGGTGACGATGCCGCGATGGCGCGCGTCGCCGAGCCCGTCGCCGGGCCCGTCGCCGAGCGCGTCGCCGATACGGGTGCGCAGCGCGTCGCGCAGCCGATCGATCGATGCGCGCCATCCCGCTGCGCGTGCGTCGAGCAATTCCGCGCGCCCGGGCGCGACGACATAGCCGATCGCACGAATGCCCGCGGCGAGCCACGCCGCCTCGCTGTCGCGCACGCCGGGGTTCGCCTCGGCGTGCGGGCGCTTCAAGCGCACGACGAGACGCCAGCGCTGCGCCGCGCGCAGATCGGGAATCGCATCGCGCGCGGCGGGCGCGCCGTACGTGCGCCATGACAACCGGATTACCGGCGGGAAACGGGCCAGGCCCGCGTCGTTCGATTCGACGGCCAACAGCAGTCGCGCGCCGGTATCGTCGATCACCGGCAACCCGCGGATCACACCCGTGACGGCGATGTCGCGCCCTTCCCATTCGACGGGCAGACTGTCACGCAGCCGCCATTCGGCGCGCGCGGCCGCATAGCCGAATCCGACCGCACAGGCGGCGCTTGCGCACAGCATCCACCGGAGCGCGACGATCGCACGGGTTCGACGGCACCGCGCACACCATGCGAGCAGCGCGCCGCAACCGGCCAGCACCGCCGCCCCGATTACCCAGCCGCTCGCGCCCGGCAACGCCGCCTGCCGCTGCAGCACGACGACGCCGAGCGCGAACGCGATCCACCCCACCCGCATCGCGCCTCCTCGTCGACCCGGCGCCGCCGATATCGATGCGGCGCCTTCCGGCAACGATTATGCGGACGAAAGTGCGAGGCGCGGCAGCGCGGCGAGCGCGTTAGCCGTTGTGGATAGGCACAAGGAGTGAGCGTCGACGCCGCGCAGTTCGGCGAGCACGGCACCGATGCGCGGCACCTGGTCGGGCGTGTTGCGGGACTTGTACGCCCACTCGGGCGCGATGTCGGGCGCGTCCGTCTCGACGACGATCGCGTCGAGCGGCAACTGCGTGGCGAGCCGGCGGATCTGCAACGCGCGTCCGAACGTCACGTTGCCGCCGAAGCCGAGGTGCAGCCCCTGCGCGAGATACGCATCGGCCTGCTGAAAGCTGCCGTTGAACGCATGCGCGATGCCGCGCCGCACGCCGAAGCGGCGCAACCCGGCGAGCACGCGGTCCTGCGACTTGCGCACGTGGCACAGCACCGGCAGGTCGAATTCGCGCGCGAGCTTCAGTTGCCCCTGATAGAAGAATTGCTGGCGCGCTTCGTCGAGCCCCGGCACGAAGTAGTCGAGGCCGATCTCGCCGATCGCGACGAAGCGCGGATCATCGAGGCTCGCCTCGATCTCCATGCGCAGCCGGTCGAGATCCGCGTCGTGCGCGTGCGGTGTAAAGATCGGATGGATGCCGAGCGCATAGACCGCGCCCGGCGTGCGCTGCGCGAGCTCGCGCACCGTCGTGAAATTGTCGCGCCCGACGCTCGGGATCACGATGCGCGACACGCCGGCCGCGCGCGCCGCCTCGGCGACCGCGTCGCGGTCGGCGTCGAATTCGCCGGCGTCGAGATGGCAGTGCGTATCGATCCACATGGCGGTTTTCCTGCGCCCTCGCCGCGCCGCCGGGGTTCACCCGGCAGCACAGCGGGAGCGCTCGTTCACACCGGCAGCGCCGGCTCCTCGTGCAGCACGCCGTCGCGCAGGCGCATGATGCGGTCGCAGCGCGCGGCGAGCTCGGGGTCGTGCGTGACGATCACGAAGCTCGTTTCGAGCGTCTCGGACAATTCGAGCATCAGGTTGAAGACCGTATCGGCCGTCGTGCCGTCGAGGTTGCCGGTCGGCTCGTCGGCGAGCACGCACGCCGGCTTCGTCACCAGCGCGCGCGCGATCGCGACGCGCTGCCGCTCGCCGCCCGACAGCTCGCCCGGCCGATGCTTCGCACGCGGACCGAGCCCGACCCGTTCGAGCATCGCCTGTGCCTGCTCGCGCGCATCCTCGGTCGTCATCCGGCGAATGCGCAGCGGCATCGCGACGTTATCGAGCGCGGTGAATTCCGGCAGCAGGTGATGGAACTGATAGACGAACCCGAGCGCGCGGTTGCGCAACTCGTTGCGCTCGCGCTCGGCGAGCTGCGTAAACGGCTTGCCGAGCAGCGACACTTCGCCCGCGCTCGGTTCGTCGAGGCCGCCCAGCACGTGCAGCAGCGTGCTCTTGCCGGAGCCCGACGCGCCGACGACCGCGAGCTTCTCGCCGCGCCGCACCGTCAGCTCGGTGTCGTTGAGCACCTGCACATTGAAGCCGCCCTGCACGAACGCCTTCGTGATCCCGCGCGCCTGAAGCACGTATTCCTGCATACCTGCCGAATCCTGTCTGATGGGTTGTCGTGAATCCGCGAATGCGGTCGCGCGATCATTCATAGCGCAGCGCCTCCGCCGGCTTCACCTTCGCGCCGCGCCAGCTCGGATAGAGCGTCGCGACGGCCGACAGCACGAACGCGATCAGGCCGATCTTGATCACGTCGCCCGCGACGAGCTCGGACGGCAGCTCGCTGATGAAGTACACCGACGGCGGCAGGAACTGCACGCCGAACAGGTGCTCGATCATCGGGATCAGCCACGGAATGCTCCATGCGATCAGGCAGCCGAGCGCGACGCCCGACGCGGTGCCGACGAAGCCGATCGTCACGCCCTGCACGACGAAGATCTTCATGATCGAGCCCGGCTGCGCGCCGAGCGTGCGCAGGATCGCGATGTCGGCCTGCTTGTTGGTCACCGTCATCACGAGCGACGACACGAGGTTGAACGCCGCGACCGCGATGATCAGCGTGAGGATGATGAACATCATCCGTTTCTCGATCTGCACGGCCGAGAACCAGGTCTTGTTCTGCTGGGTCCAGTCGCGGATGTACAGGCTGCCCGACAGCGTGTGCGACAGCTCGACCGCGACCTGCGGCGCCTTCTGCATGTCGGTGAGCCGCAGCCGCACGCCGGTCGGCGCGGACATCCGGAACAGCGCCTCCGCGTCGCGGATGTTGACCATCGCGAGCGTGCTGTCGTATTCGTAGTGGCCCGATTCGAACACGCCGACGACCGTGAACTGCTTGAGCCGCGGCATCATCCCGGCCGGCGTGATCGTGCCTTCGGGCGCGACCAGCGTGATCTTGTCGCCGACCGTCACGCCGAGGTTGCCGGCGAGCGCATCGCCGAGCACGATGCCGAACTGGCCGGGCACGAGCGCGGTCAGCTGGCCCGCCTTCATGTCCTTGCCGATGTCCGACACCTGCGGTTCGAGCGACGGCTCGACGCCGCGCAGCATCACGCCGCTCACCGCGTCCTGGCGCGTGAGCAGCGCCTGCGCGTCGACGTAAGGCGCCGCGCCCGTCACCGACGGATTGCGGCGCGCCTCTTGCGCGGTCAGTTGCCAGTTGGGCATCGAGCCGGTCGGCGAGAACACCTCGACGTGCGCGAGCACCGACAGCATGCGGTCGCGCACTTCCTTCTGGAAGCCGTTCATCACGGACAGCACGACGATCAGCGCCGCGACGCCGAGCGCGATGCCGAGCATCGACACGAGCGCGATGAAGGAAATGAAGCCGTTGCCGGTCGTGCGTTTGCCGGCGCGCGTGTAGCGCCAGCCGATCTGCCATTCGTACGGAAGTTTCAAGCGAATCCTTTCTGCTGGTTACGGCGGGGATGACGGCCCGCGCCCGGGAGCGCCATCCGGCGGCGGCCGCCCGCCCGGGCGCGGTCGAAAAACGGTCGCCGGACGCAATCGGGCCGTCCGCCGGCCCGATCACGCGCGCAGTTTGCCATACAATGCGCACCATCATGCACGACCGACGCCTCCATTTCCTCGTTCCGTTCGCGCTGCCGTCGGCAGCCGATGCGGCCTCGTCCCTGCACACGCTGGACAGCCCCGCGCTCGAAAAGTTGCTGGCCCGCGCGAGCCTCGTCGAGCGCGTGGCCGGCGAGGACTTCCAGCGCACGCTGCCGCACGAGCGCTGGCTGGCCCGCCAGTTCGGCGCGAGCCGGGGCAACGCCGCCGACGAGGCGCCGCTCGCGCCCTACATGCTGCTCGCGGACGGCGGCGACCCGGGCACGCAGGCCTGGGCGTGCGTCGAGCCCGTGCACGTCCAGATCGCGCACGATCACCTCGTGCTCGTCGACCCGGCCAGCCTCGCGCTCGACGACGGCGACGCGGCCGCACTGCTGGCGGTCGCACGCCCGCTGATCGAGGAACTCGGCGTGCGGCTGGAAGCGCCGCAGCCGACCCGCTGGTACTTGTCCAGCGAACAGCTCGCCCGCCTCGCCGGCGCCGCGCCGCTGCGCGCGAGCGGCCGCAACATCGAAATCTGGCTGCCGCATGAGGCGCACACCGGCGAACGTTCACGGATGTGGATGAAGCTGCAGAACGAAGTGCAGATGGCATGGTTCCAGCACCCGGTCAACGAAGCGCGCGAAGCGCGCGGGTTGCCCGCCGTCAATTCGATCTGGTTCCATGCGCAAGGCACGCTGAAGCCGGTCGGCAAGCCGTTCGAGCGCGTGCTGTCCGCTTCCCCCGCGGCGCTCGGCCTCGCGCGCGCCGCGCAGGCCGAGGCCGGTGCCGCGCCGGCCGCCTTCGGTGCGCTGCCCGCCGGCGCCGGCGCGACACTCGTCGAGCTGCCGGCGCTGTCCGCTCCGTTCATCGAACAGGACTGGGCACGCTGGCATGACGCGCTCGCCATGCTCGAGCGCGACTGGTTCGCGCCGACCCTCGCCGCGCTGCAGAACGGCGAGCTGGCCAGCGTCGATTTCACGCTGTGCGGCGACACCAGCTCCGTGACGCTGCACGCGACGCGCGGCGACCTGCGCAAGTTCTGGCGCCGCCGCGCACTGGCGTCCCTGTTCGAATGACCCCACTCGTATGACCCGGATCGTTACCCGCCCCGTCGCGCCCGCCGATGCAGAAGCGCTCGCGCGCCACGGCCTGCACCCTGTCCTCGCGCGGCTGTATGCGTCGCGCGGCGTGCAGTCCCTGACCGACATCGAGACCGCGCTCGCGCGCCTCGTGCCGCCCACCGAACTGAAAGGCTGCGCGGACGCCGCGGCGCTGCTCGCCGACGCGATCTCCGACAAGCGGCGCCTGCTGGTCGTCGCCGACTACGATTGCGACGGCGCGACCGCCTGTGCGGTCGCGGTGCGCGGCCTGCGGATGTTCGGCGCGCAGATCGACTACCTGGTGCCGAACCGCTTCGAATACGGCTACGGGCTCACGCCCGAGATCGTCGAACTCGCGGCCGCGCGCAAGCCCGACCTGCTGATCACCGTCGACAACGGGATCGCGAGCGTCGCGGGCGTCGAAGCCGCGAATGCACGCGGCATCGACGTGCTCGTGACCGACCACCACCTGCCCGGCGACGCACTGCCCGCCGCGCGCGCGATCGTCAACCCGAACCAGCCCGGCTGCGCGTTCCCGAGCAAGCACATCGCCGGTGTCGGCGTGATGTTCTACGTGCTGCTCGCGCTGCGCGCCGAGCTGCGCCGCCGCGGCGCGTTCGCGAGCAAGGAAGCCGAGCCGCGCCTCGACGGCCTGCTCGACCTCGTCGCGCTCGGCACCGTCGCCGACGTGGTGCGGCTCGACGGCAACAACCGCGTGCTCGTCGCGCAGGGGCTGCAACGCATCCGCAACGGCCGCATGCAGCCGGGCATCGCCGCGCTGTTCCGCGCCGCCGGCCGCGAGGCGCGCACCGCCTCGGGGTTCGACCTCGGCTTCGGCCTCGGCCCGCGCCTGAATGCCGCCGGGCGGCTCTCGGACATGTCGCTCGGCATCGAATGCCTGATCACCGACGACATCGGCCGCGCGTGGGACCTCGCGCAGCAACTCGACGTGATGAACCGGGAGCGCCGCGAGATCGAGGCCGGCATGCAGCAGCAGGCGCTCGCCGACCTCGCCGACGTCGATCCGGCCGACGCATGCACGATCACGCTGTTCAATCCCGAATGGCACCAGGGCGTCATCGGCATCGTCGCCGGGCGGCTCAAGGAGAAATTCCACCGCCCGTCGTTCACGTTCGCGCATGCGGACGAAGCCGGCACGCGGGTCAAGGGTTCGGGCCGCTCGATTCCCGGCTTCCACCTGCGCGACGCGCTCGACCTGGTGTCGAAGCGCGAGCCCGACCTGATCGTCGCGTTCGGCGGCCACGCGATGGCGGCCGGCCTCACGCTCGGCACCGACGACGTGCCGCGCTTCGCGGCCGCGTTCGAGGCCGTCGCGCGCGAGTGGCTGTCCGACGACGCGCTCGCGCGCGTGATCGAGACCGACGGCGAACTGGAGGACGCGTATTTCACGCCGCAGTTCGTCGGGCTGCTCGACGAAGCCGTCTGGGGCCAGGGCTTTCCGGCCCCGCTTTTCTCCGGCGAGTTCGACGTCGTGTCGCAGTCGCTCGTGAAAGAAAAGCACCTGAAGCTGCAGCTCGCGCGCGGCCGCCAGCGCTTCAACGCGATCTGGTTCAACCACACCGAGCCGCTGCCGGCCAGCGCGCTGATCGCGTATCGCCTCGTCGCCGACACGTGGAACGGCGTGACGCGCGTCCAGCTGATCGTCGAGCACGCGGCCGGCTGAGCACCGGCCACCCGGCCCGTGCGCTCGCGGGCCGGGTGGCGGGCCGGGTGGCGCGCCGCGCCGAACGGGGCCACGGCGCGCATGCAAGCACACCCCGCGTCACCGGGAAACCCCGCCGATCGGCTATAATTCCGCTTTTTTACGAAGCAAGAACAGCGAACGATCATGGAAGCGGAACGTCTCAACGCGATCGAAAGCTCCCTGCTCGACCTGCGCACCCGCGCGGGCGAGCTTCGGGGGTATCTTTGACTACGACGCCAAATCTGCGCGTCTGACCGAAGTCAACAAGGAACTCGAAGACCCGAACGTCTGGAACGATTCGAAGAACGCCCAGGCACTCGGCCGCGAGAAGAAGCTGCTCGAAGGTGTCGTCACGACGCTCACCGCGCTCGATAGCGACCTGCGCGATGCGCTCGACCTGTTCGAGCTCGCCCGCGAGGAAGGCGACGAAGACACCCTCGTCGCATCCGAAGACGACGCGAAGAAGCTCGAAGCGCGCGTCGGCGACATCGAATTCCGCCGGATGTTCTCGAACCCGGCCGACCCGAACAACTGCTTCATCGACATCCAGGCCGGCGCCGGCGGCACCGAGGCATGCGACTGGGCGTCGATGCTGCTGCGCCAATACCTGCGCTACTGCGAGCGCAAGGGCTTCAAGGCCGAAGTGCTCGAAGAGTCGGACGGCGACGTCGCCGGCATCAAGAACGCGACGGTCAAGGTCACGGGCGAATACGCATACGGCTTCCTGCGCACCGAAACGGGCATCCACCGCCTCGTGCGCAAGTCGCCGTTCGACTCGTCCGGCGGCCGCCACACGTCGTTCTCGTCGGTGTTCGTGTATCCGGAAATCGACGACTCGATCGAAGTCGAGGTCAATCCGGCCGACCTGCGCATCGACACGTACCGCGCGTCGGGCGCGGGCGGCCAGCACATCAACAAGACCGACTCGGCCGTGCGGATCACGCACATGCCGACCGGCATCGTCGTGCAGTGCCAGAACGACCGCTCGCAGCACCGCAACCGTGCCGAAGCAATGGCGATGCTGAAATCGCGCCTGTACGAAGCCGAGATGCGCAAGCGCCAGGCCGAGCAGGACAAGCTCGAATCGAGCAAGACCGATGTGGGCTGGGGCCACCAGATCCGTTCGTACGTGCTCGACCAGAGCCGCGTGAAGGACCTGCGCACGAACGTCGAAATGAGCAACACGCGAGCCGTGCTCGACGGCGATCTCGACGACTTCATCAGCGCGAGCCTCAAACAGGGCGTGTAAGCGCCGCGGCGCGGCCTCTCCGGTCGCGCCCGCCCTTCCCGTTGCGTTGCCGCACCCACTCCGAATTCCGACCATCATGACCGAACCGACCCAAACGCAGCCCGCCGTCGCGGCGGACGAAAACCAGATCATCGCCGAGCGCCGCGAGAAGCTGCGCGCATTGCGCGAGCAAGGCGTCGCCTATCCGAACGATTTCCGGCCGACGCATCACGCCGCCGATCTCCAGGCCACCTTCGCCGACTCGGACAAGGCCACGCTCGAAGCGAACCCGGTCGAGGTGTCGGTCGCCGGCCGCATGATGCTCAAGCGCGTGATGGGCAAGGCGAGCTTCGCGACGGTGCAGGACGGTTCGGGCCAGATCCAGTTCTTCGTGACGCCGAACGACGTCGGCGCGGAAACCTACGACGCATTCAAGAAGTGGGACCTCGGCGACATCGTCGCCGCCCGCGGCGTGCTGTTCCGCACCAACAAGGGCGAGCTGTCGGTCCAGTGCAAGGAGCTGCGCCTGCTGTCGAAGGCGCTGCGCCCGCTGCCGGACAAGTTCCACGGCCTCGCCGATCAGGAAATGCGCTATCGCCAGCGCTACGTCGACCTGATCGTCACGCCGGAAACGCGCGACACGTTCCGCGCGCGCACCCGCACCATCGCGTCGATCCGCAAGTTCATGGACAACGCCGACTTCATGGAAGTCGAAACGCCGATGCTGCACCCGATCCCGGGCGGCGCCGCGGCCAAGCCGTTCGTCACGCATCACAACGCGCTCGACATGCAGATGTTCCTGCGCATCGCGCCGGAGCTGTACCTGAAGCGCCTGATCGTCGGCGGCTTCGAGCGCGTGTTCGAGATCAACCGCAACTTCCGGAATGAAGGCGTGTCGCCGCGCCACAACCCGGAATTCACGATGATGGAGTTCTACGCCGCGTACACCGATTACCGCTGGCTGATGGACTTCACCGAGCAGCTGATCCGCCAGGCGGCGATCGATGCGCTCGGCACCGCGACGATCCAGTACCAGGGCCGCGAACTCGACCTCGCAAAGCCGTTCCACCGCCTGACGATCACGCAGGCGATCCAGAAGTACGCGCCGCAATACACCGACGGCCAGCTGTCCGACGATGCGTTCCTGCGTACCGAACTGAAGCGCTTCGGCGTCGACGTGTCGCAGCCGGCCTTCCTGAACGCCGGCATCGGCGCGCTGCAGCTCGCGCTGTTCGAGGAAACCGCCGAATCGCAGCTGTGGGAGCCGACCTACATCATCGATTACCCGGTCGAAGTGTCGCCGCTCGCACGCGCATCGGACACGACGCCGGGCATCACCGAGCGTTTCGAGCTGTTCATGACGGGCCGCGAGATCGCGAACGGCTTCTCGGAGCTGAACGATCCGGAAGACCAGGCCGCGCGCTTCAAGAAGCAGGTCGAGCAGAAGGATGCCGGCGACGAGGAAGCGATGTTCTTCGACGCCGACTACATCCGCGCGCTCGAACACGGGATGCCGCCGACGGGCGGCTGCGGGATCGGCATCGACCGTCTCGTGATGCTGCTGACCGACAGCCCGACGATCCGCGACGTGCTGCTGTTCCCGCACCTGCGCCGCGAAGACTGACGTGCCTGCGTGTGCGCCGCGCCCCGCGGCGCGCACGCGGTGCGGTTTGTAACCACGCGTAAATCCCGCCTGCCGACGTCCGCCGGCTTTCGATCCTCCCCCGTTTTATCCCCTCGCGGCGCCGGCCTTCTCCGGGTTTTCCCGGTTGCGCGCGCCGGTCCCCCGCTGCAATTCGTTACACCTTGATACGGTGCGCCGCTCGCCGGTAGACGACACTCCTGTTGCGTCACCACGCATGACCACGGGACCAGAACGCGGCGCCGGAACGCCAAGTCTGCTCGCTCCCGAAGCGTGGGATCCGGCCAGCGCCAATGTGCGGAGCCGGATCGACACCGGAGAAAAACATGGACAACCAGAATCAGACCACGCCGCAAAAACAACGCCTCCACCCGCTGATCGCGACCGCGGCAGGCGCCGTCATCGTCGCCAGCCTCGCCGCCACCGCGGCGATCACGGGCATCTTCCCGAAGGCCAGCAGCAACAACGCGCAGAACGGCCAGACGCAGGCCGCGCTGATCGCGTCGCAGCCGGCCGTCGATACGGCCGCGGCAGCCAGTGCCGCGCTGGCCGCGCAAGCGCAGCAGCAGGCAGCCGAACTGGCCGCGCAGCAGAAGGCCGAGCAAAAGGCGGCGGCCGAGAAGGCGGCAGCGGCGCAAGCCGAACCGAAGCCCGCGCCGCGCCCGGCAGCCACGCACCGCCGCCACACGCCGGCACCGCAACCGCCGCAATATGCGCAACAGCAGTCCGCGCCCGCTCAAGCGGCCTATTGCCAGACCTGCGGCACGATCGTCTCGATCACGCAATCGCGCACGCCGGGCCAGAGCTCGGGGATCGGCGCGGTCGGCGGCGCGGCAGCCGGCGGCCTGCTCGGCAACCAGTTCGGTCACGGCAACGGCCGCACCGCGATGACCATTATCGGCGCGCTCGGCGGCGGTCTTGCCGGCAACCAGGTCGAGAAGCAGGTGCGCGCGGAAACCGACTACCAGGTGCAGGTCCAGATGGAAAGCGGCGCGACGCGTACGTTCACGTACCACAGCCCGCCGCCGTTCGGCCAGGGTCAGCGCGTGCGGATCGAGAACGGCACGCTGGTCGGCGCGTAATGCATAACGCATGACGAATCGCCGCGCGGTTGTGCCGCGCCGGAAATGAAAAAGGCTCGTGACAGCGTCACGAGCCTTTTCTTTTTGCGGGAGCGGCGTCGGGCGAATACCGGGCGCCGGGCGCGAACCTCAGTCTTCGTCGTCGAAGTCGGATTCGTCGATCCAGTGAGCCTGGATCGCTTCGAGGATCTTCTCGCCCGAGTGGCTGGGATCGTCGGAGAAGCCATCGAGCTCGATGACCCATTGGCGCAGGTCGACGAAATTGATCCGCTGCGGATCGACGTCCGGATGCTTGTCTGCCAGCGCGATGGCGATTTCGCGCGAATCGGTCCATTTCATGGCCTGCTCTCCCGTGTACGTAGCGAGTTCGCTAGGCGGAACGCACATGATGCGCGCCGCCCACCCCGCCGAACCGTCAGTGATTTTCCTTCGCGTGATTGATCGAGTACTTCGGGATCTCGACCACCAGGTCCGAATCTTCCTGCACGATCGCCTGGCACGACAGGCGCGACGTCGGCTCGAGGCCCCACGCCTTGTCGAGCAGGTCGTCTTCGTCCTCTTCGGACGGCTCGAGATCGTTGAAGCCCTCGCGGATCACCACGTGGCAGGTCGTGCATGCGCACGACTTCTCGCATGCATGCTCGATCTCGATCCCGTGGTCGAGCAGGTTGTCGCAAATACTCTTGCCGGGCGTCGCGTCGATCACTGCGCCGTCCGGACACAGTTCGACGTGAGGCAGCACTACCAGTTGAGGCATGTCCGTTCCGTCAGTCAAGGTGCGGCGGCTGGCGCCGCACGGTTCAATAACGCACGGGCCGTCGCCGGCCCGCGCGCAGGTCGTTCGTTCAGATCTCGTCGAGCCGTCGGCCCGACAGTGCGCGCTTGATGCTCTTGTCCATCCGGCGCGCCGCGAATTCGTCGGTGCCGTCGGCCAGTGCCTTGGTCGCGGTTTCGATCGCGTCCGCGTCGTCACCCTGGGCGATCGTGCTCAGCGCCGCGACGAGCGCGTCGACCTGCGTGCGTTCGGCGTCGTCGAGCAGTTCGCCGTCGGCAGCAAGTGCCGCCTGCGTGGCCTCGATCATCCGCTGGGCCTCGACCTGGGCTTCGCGCAGCGCGCGTGCACGCATGTCGATCTCGGCGGTCTTGAAGCTGTCCTCGAGCATCTTCGCGATGTCGTCGTCGGCGAGGCCGTACGACGGCTTCACGACGACCGACGCCTCGACGCCCGAATGCTGCTCGCGTGCGAACACCGACAGCAGCCCGTCCGCATCGACCTGATAGGTCACGCGGATGCGCGCCGCACCGGCCGTCATCGGCGGGATGCCGCGCAGCTCGAAGCGTGCGAGCGACCGGCAGTCGGCGACGAGCTCGCGCTCGCCCTGCACGACGTGGATCGCCATCGCGGTCTGACCGTCCTTGAAGGTCGTGAACTCCTGCGCACGCGCGATCGGAATCGTCGAATTGCGCGGAATGATCTTCTCGACGAGACCGCCCATCGTCTCGACGCCGAGCGACAGCGGAATCACGTCGAGCAGCAGCCAGTCGTCGCCGCCGCCGCGATTGCCGGCAAGCAGGTCGGCCTGGATCGCCGCGCCGAGCGCCACGACCTGGTCCGGATCGAGATTGACGAGCGGCGGCTGGCCGAAATACTTCGCGACCGCATCGCGGATCACCGGCATGCGCGTCGCGCCGCCGACCAGCACGACACCCTTGATGTCGGCCGGGGTTACCTGCGCGTCGCGCAATGCCTTGCGGGTGGGCGTCAGCGTACGCTGCACGAGCGGCTCGACGAGCGACGCGAACGTGTCGTGCGAGATCGTCTGCACGAGCTGCGTACCGTTCGACAGCGTCACGTCGAGCGACGCCTGCGGCGCCGACGACAGCGCTTCCTTCAGCACGCGCACGCGATCGAGCAGCAGGCGCACGTCCTCGGGCGCGAGCGCCTTCGCGTCGATGCCGGCCTGTGCGAGCACGTAACCGAACAGCAGGTGATCGAAATCGTCGCCGCCGAGTGCGGAATCACCGCCCGCGGCCAGCACTTCGAACACGCCCTTCGTCAGCTTCAGGATCGACAGGTCGAACGTGCCGCCGCCGAGGTCGTACACCGCGTAGAGGCCTTCGGCCGCGTTGTCGAGACCGTAGGCGATCGCGGCCGCGGTCGGTTCGTTCAGCAGGCGCAGCACGTTGAGGCCCGCGAGACGCGCGGCGTCCTTCGTCGCCTGGCGTTGGGCCTCGTCGAAATACGCGGGCACCGTGATCACCGCGCCGACCAGCTCGTCGCCGAGCGTGTCTTCCGCGCGGTAACGCAGCGTCGCGAGAATCTCGGCCGACACCTCGACCGGGCTCTTCACGCCGTCGATCGTGCGGATCTGCACCATGCCCGGCGCATCGATGAATTCGTAAGGTGCGTTCGCCGCGCCTTCGACCTCGGCCTTGCCGCGGCCCATGAAGCGCTTGACCGACACGATCGTGTTGCGCGGATCGGTCGCGGCCTGCTCCTTCGCTTCATGGCCGATGCGGCGGCCGCCCTTCTCCAGATAACGGACCACCGACGGCAGCAGCGCGCGGCCTGCCTCGTCCGGCAGCACTTCGGGCACGCTGTTGCGCACGGCCGCGACGAGCGAGTTCGTCGTGCCGAGATCGATCCCGACAGCGAGTCGCCGCTGGTGCGGCGCCGGCGCCATGCCCGGTTCGGAAATTTGCAGTAATGCCATCTTGGTTCGTTCGGGCGCTCGGCCCGTTTGCTGCGCGTGCCGCGAGGCACGCGGTTAAGTTTCGAGGCGCTCGATCTGCGCGCCCACTTCCGACGCGACGCGTTCGATGAACATCAGCTGGCGCACGGCCTCGGCGGCGGCCTGGTCGGCCGCGCTGTCGAGCAGCGTGCCGAGGCGCTCGAGGCGCACGCGCTTCTCGTCGCGCAGTTCGGCGAGCAGCGCATCGAGCGCGTCGACGTTGCGGGCGGCCGCGGCATCCTCGATGCCTTCGCGCCACTCCATCTGCTGCATCAGGAACGCGGGCTCCATCGCGGTGTTGTTTTCAGCACCGATGTCGACGCCGCGCAGCGACAGCAGATAGGTCGCGCGCTTCAGCGGATCGCGCAGCGTGCGGTAGGCCTCGTTCGCGCGCGTCGCCCATTGCATCGCGATGCGTTTTTGCGCATCGCCGGCCGCCGCGAAGCGGTCCGGATGCACCTGCGTCTGCACCGTGCGATACGCGCTGTCGAGCGCCGCCTCGTCGAGCGCGAATTGCGCCGGCAGGTGAAACAGATCGAAGTGGCTGTCTTTCAGCGAAACCATCGTCGCGTTCAATTCCGGTTCGTCGCGCGGCAAACGCCGCACATTAAAAAGGCGGCCCGTGCCGCCTCTTGCCCGCATCGCGCGGAAGACCGCGCGTCAGACGCGGAACGATTCCCCGCAGCCGCACTCGTCCTTCACGTTCGGGTTGTTGAACTTGAACCCTTCGTTCAGGCCCTCGCGCGCGAAGTCGAGTTGGGTGCCGTCGATGTACGCGAGGCTCTTCGGGTCGACGATGACCTTCACGCCATGGCTCTCGAATACCTGATCCTCGGGAGCGAGCTCGTCGACATACTCGAGCTTGTACGCGAGCCCCGAGCACCCGGTCGTGCGAACGCCAAGCCGCAGGCCCACACCCTTGCCGCGACGGACGAGGTATTTCTGGACGTGCTGTGCTGCTTTTTCGGTCAGTGTAATTGCCATGATGTCCTTGCCGCGGCACGCCTGGGGTGCGCCGCGATCCTTCACAAGCCGCTCGATACCGCTCAGGCTGCTGCCTGATCGCCTTCCGTGGTGTCGTGGCGCTTTTTGTAGTCGGCCACGGCTGCCTTGATCGCGTCTTCCGCGAGAATCGAGCAGTGAATCTTCACCGGGGGCAGTGCAAGTTCTTCGGCGATCTGCGTGTTCTTGATCGACAGTGCCTCGTCGAGCGTCTTGCCCTTCACCCATTCGGTCACGAGCGAGCTCGACGCGATGGCCGAACCGCAGCCGTACGTCTTGAACTTCGCGTCTTCGATCACGCCGTCCGCGCCGACGCGGATCTGCAGCTTCATCACGTCGCCGCAGGCCGGCGCGCCGACCATGCCCGTACCGACCGCGTCGTCGTCCTTCGCGAACGAACCGACGTTACGCGGGTTTTCGTAGTGATCCAGAACCTTGTTGCTGTATGACATGACTCAGACTCCTTGACTCGTTACGTCTGCGTGCGCAAATTCGCCCGCGAATGTACTCAATGCGATGTTCAGTGCGCAGCCCATTCGATCGTCGACAGATCGATGCCTTCCTGGTGCATTTCCCAGAGCGGCGACAGTTCGCGCAGCTTCGCGATCTTGCTGTTCAGCAGGTTGATCACGAAGTCGACGTCCTGCTCCGTCGTGAAACGGCCGACGGTGAAGCGGATCGAGCTGTGCGCGAGTTCGTCGTTGCGGCCGAGCGCGCGCAGCACGTACGAAGGCTCCAGCGACGCCGACGTGCAGGCCGAACCCGACGACACCGCGACATCCTTGATCGCCATGATCAGCGACTCGCCTTCGACGAAGTTGAAGCTGATGTTCAGGTTGTGCGGGACACGATGCTCCATGTCGCCGTTCACGTAGGTTTCCTCGATCTGCGACAGGCCGCGCAGCAGCTTGTCACGCAGCATGCGCACGCGCTCGTTCTCGGTCGCCATTTCTTCGCGCGCGATGCGGAACGCTTCGCCCATGCCGACGATCTGGTGCGTCGCCAGCGTGCCCGAACGCATCCCGCGCTCGTGACCGCCGCCGTGCATCTGCGCTTCGATGCGCACGCGCGGCTTGCGGCGCACGTACAGCGCGCCGATGCCCTTCGGGCCGTAGGTCTTGTGTGCCGAGAACGACATCAGGTCGACCTTCAGCTTCGCGAGGTCGATCTCGACCTTGCCGGTCGACTGCGCGGCGTCGACGTGGAACACGATGCCCTTCTCGCGGCAGATCTCGCCGATCGTCTCGATATCCTGGATCACGCCGATCTCGTTGTTCACGTGCATCACCGACACGAGGATCGTGTCCGGGCGCAGCGCGGCCTTGAACACGTCGAGGTCGATCAGGCCATCTTCCTTCACGTCGAGATAGGTGACTTCGAAGCCGTCGCGCTCGAGCTCGCGGCAGGTGTCGAGCACGGCCTTGTGCTCGGTCTTCACCGTGATGATGTGCTTGCCCTTGCCCTTGTAGAAGTTCGCGGCACCCTTGATCGCGAGGTTGTCCGACTCCGTGGCGCCGGACGTCCAGATGATCTCGCGCGGATCCGCGTTCACCAGCGCGGCCACCTGCTCGCGCGCTTCCTCGACCGCGCGCTCCGCATCCCAGCCGTATGCGTGGCTGCGCGATGCCGGGTTGCCGAACTGCTCGCGCAGGTACGGCACCATCTTGTCGACCACGCGCGGGTCGACCGGCGTCGTCGCGCTGTAATCCATGTAGATGGGCAGGTGGAGAGTCTCTTGGGTCATCTGTCGCTCCGGGTATTCTGTGCAGGGACTATGTGCGTTATGGGGTGTGCGGCGCGTAGGCGCTCACGAACTCGCGATGTTGAACACCGAATTGGGACCGAGCGGCATCGTGCGCACCGGTTCGGCCGGCGCCGCGACGGGCTCCGGCGTGCGTCGATCGCGCAGCACCGCGGGTGCGCCCTCGCGTGCCCGCTGCTGATCGACGAGATCCTGCAGCGACACCGAATCGAGGTATTCGACCATCTTCTGGTTCAGGGTCGACCACAGCTCGTGCGTCATGCAATGGCCGTCGGGCTGCTTCGAGCCGTCGCACGTGCCTTTGCCGCCGCACTGCGTGGCGTCGAGCGGTTCATCGACCGCGATGATGATGTCGGCGACGGTGACGTCCTGCGCGCGGCGCGCGAGGTTGTAGCCGCCGCCCGGGCCGCGCACGGATTCGACGATTTCATGCCTGCGCAGCTTCCCGAACAGCTGTTCGAGATACGAGAGCGAAATCCGCTGGCGCTGGCTGATGCCTGCAAGCGTCACCGGGCCCTGCTCCTGGCGCAGTGCCAAGTCAATCATCGCCGTGACGGCGAAACGGCCTTTGGTGGTGAGTCTCATGGTGTCTAGGGGACTGCAATCTTGACGATTTTGGTCAAGTATAAATATTTGACGAATTTAGTCAAGTATCCATGTCTGCGACAGGGTATTCGCAGCACGCTGAATACCTGGCCGCGATCAGCGTCCGGTACGGCTCCGGAGGGTGTCCAGCAGGCCCGCGCACGCGCGCTCAACTTGATCGAGCACCTGGTCGAAACCCTGCGCGCCGCCGAAATAAGGATCGGCCACTTCGGTCTCGGCGGCCCCCGACGCGAATTCCATCAGGAGGCGCACCTTGTCGCGATGCTCGGGCGGACAGCGCCGGCGCAATTCCGCGAGATTGGCTTCGTCCATCGCCAGCAGCAGGTCGAACCGCTCGAAATCCGCCGCGCTCACCTGCCGCGCGCGCAGCGCCGACAGGTCGTAGCCGCGGATACTGGCCGCCGCCTGCGCGCGCGTGTCGGGCGGTTCGCCGACGTGCCAGTCGCCGGTGCCGGCCGAATCGATCGCGATGTGCTCGGCCAGCCCGGCCGCGTCCACCTGGTGGCGCATCACGCCTTCCGCGGTGGGCGAACGGCAGATATTGCCGAGACAGACGAAACAGATCGCAACGCGGGTCATCGCACTATCGGAAAGCCGCGGCGAACCGCGTCGGAGAAGAACGCGCCATTATACAAAGGCGCCCGAAACCGCGCCGCCGCGCAAAGCGACGGCGGCGTGCCTTACAGCGCCTTGGGTGCGGCGAGCCCGACGTTGCCGGACGCGGCCGGCAACGGTTGCGCCGCGTCGTCGACGAGCCCGAACGACACCGCGCGCGCCAGTTCGGCCGATGCCTGATGCACGGCGAGCGGACCACGAGACGGCGCGTCGGCCATCGCGTGCAGATAAGCGAGCGCGGCGAGCGGGATGACGATTGCCAGCGGCCAGTACATCGATATTGTCTTTTTCATGATGCGGCTCCTTGACCTCATTCCCCGAAACCCAATTCCGGGGACTACAGACGAGATTCTATAGACCGCATCTATCGAGATAAATACATAAATAGCGAACGCACTGTTGTCGCCCGATGAACAGTCGTCAGCCGAGGTGGCTTTGCGATGCCGCGTACAGCTCGCGGAACGTACGGCCGGTCGGGGTCGGCATGTCGCGCGTGTCCATCCAGCCGCCCATCATCGGCAGGCGCCGCAGCATGCCGCCGCTGCCGCCCAGCCGCTCGAGCACGCGCACCGCGAGCTTGGTCGTCAACGCGTAAAGCAACGGCCGGCGCGCGAAAAAGCCCCACACGGCAAGTCCGGCGCGCTCGCGCCACGGCCGCAGATGCCGCTCGACCTGTTTCTCGCGCAGCGTGCGCAGCAGGTGCGACAGCGGAATCCCCGCCGGGCACACGCTGTCGCATTCGCCGCATAGCGTCGCGGCCTGCGGCAGGTCGAGCGCACGATCGATTCCGACGTAGCTCGGCGTCAGCACCGACCCCATCGGGCCCGGATAGACCCATCCGTACGCGTGCCCGCCGACCTTCTGGTACACCGGGCAATGGTTCATGCACGCGCCGCAGCGGATGCAGCGCAGCATCTCCTGGAATTCGCCGCCGATCAGGCCCGTGCGGCCTCCGTCGACGAGCACCACGTAGTTGTGTTCCGGGCCGTCCTCGTCGCCCGGGCCGCGCGGGCCAGTGAGCAGGGAGAAGTAGTTCGACGTCTTCTGCCCGGTGGCCGATCGCGGCAGCAGACGCATCGCGGTCGCGAGATCCTCGAGCGTCGGCAGCACCTTCTCGATGCCCGTCACCGCGACATGCACGCGCGGCATCACCGTGCACATGCCTTCGTTGCCCTCGTTCGTGACGATCGCGACCGAACCCGTCTCGGCGATCACGAAGTTGCCGCCCGTCACGCCCATGTCGGCCGACAGGAAATGCGGGCGCAGCACCTCGCGCGCCTCGCGCGTCATGTCGGGAATCTCGGTCAGCCGCTCGCGGTGGTGCGTGCGCGCGAACAGGTCGGCGATCTCGTCCTTGTCCTTGTGCACGACGGGCGCAATGATGTGGCTCGGCGGCTCGTTGTCGTTGATCTGCAGGATGTATTCGCCGAGGTCCGTCTCGATCGACTGCACGCCCATCTCGGCGAGCACCGCGTTCAGGCGCATTTCCTCGGACACCATCGACTTCGTCTTGATGACCTTCTTCACGTCGTGGCGCCGCGCGATGTCGGCGACGAGCCGCGCGGCATCCTCGGTCGTTTCCGCGAACAGCACCGTGGTGCCGCGCCGCGTCGCCTCGCGCTCGAACGCCTCGAGCCACACGTCGAGGTTCTCCAGCGCACGATTGCGGCGCGCCTTCAGCGCGGCGCGCGTCGCCGGGAAGTCGATCGCGGTCATCGCGTCGGCGCGCGCGGACACGAACTTCGTCGACAGCTTCTTCAGATTCTGCTGCAGGCGCTGGTCGGCCAACTTCTGGCCGGCACGCGCCTTGAAATGCATCGATTGGACTTGCATCGCGGTATCGGGGAAAAGTGAGCGGAACCGGGCGTCAGACGTCGCCCGCCAGCACCTGCGCGACGTGCAGCACGCGCGTGTCGCGGTCGCCGGTGCGGCGCAACCGCCCTTCGATGTTCAGCATGCAGCCGAGATCGCCCAACACGACGGCGCCCGCGCCGGACGCGCGCACGTTCGCGCATTTCTCGTCCGCGATGGCTGCCGAAATGTCGCCGTACTTGACCGCGAACGTGCCGCCGAAGCCGCAGCAGTGCTCGCAGTCCTTCATCTCGGTCACGGCCACGCCGCGCTGCGCGAGCAGCGCGCGCGGTTGCGCCTTCACACCGAGTTCGCGCAGGCCGGAGCAGGAATCGTGGTAGGTGACGGGCCCCGCGAATTCGCCGGTCGCGAGCGTGACCTTCGCGACGTTCGCGAGGAAATCGGTCAGTTCGTAGACTTTCTGCTGGAACCGCGCGAAGCGCCCCATCAGTTCGGGGTCGTCGCGGAACAGGTCGCCGTAGTGCGCGCGGATCATGCCGCCGCACGAGCCCGACGGCGCGACGACGTAGTCGAACTGCTCGAACTCGCGTAGCGTCTTTTCCGCGAGGTCGCGCGCGAGCGCACGGTCGCCCGAGTTGTAGGCCGGCTGGCCGCAGCAGGTTTGCGCGGGCGGCACGAACACCTCGTAGCCGGCGTCGCGAATCAGTTTCAGCGCGGAAAAGCCGATTTCCGGACGCATCAGGTCGACCAGGCAGGTCACGAACAAACCGACTCGCATACGCGCTCCTTCGAGAAAACGGCTCTCATTATCCGCCGTTTGGCCGGCAAGACCAACGCCGGTGCATGCGCAAGCATGCATGTCAGGAAACGAGGACTTCCTCGAACGGCGTTCGCTTTTTTCACAATACGAGATACAATCGACGCAATACCGCTTGACGCGTCAACCGATTCTCCCCCGACATGAGCCAACCCACCCCGGATTCCAAAACGTCGATCCAAGTGATCGAACGCATGATGCGGTTGCTGGACGCGCTCGCCGCGCACAGCGACCCCGTCAGCCTGAAGGAGCTTGCGCAACGCACGGAGCTGCATCCGTCGACCGCGCACCGCATCCTCAACGACATGGTGACCTGCCGCCTCGTCGACCGCTCCGATCCCGGCACGTACCGGCTCGGCATGCGGCTGCTCGAGCTCGGCAATCTCGTGAAGGCGCGCCTGTCAGTACGTGACGCGGCGCTGATGCCGATGCGCGAGCTGCACCGCCTGACGGGCCAGACCGTGAACCTGTCGGTACGCCAGGGCGACGAAATCGTCTATATCGAGCGCGCGTATTCGGAACGCTCGGGGATGCAGGTCGTCCGCGCGATCGGCGGCCGTGCGCCGCTGCACCTGACGTCGGTCGGCAAGCTGTTCCTCGCGGTCGACGAAACGTCGCGCGTACGCGCCTACGCAACGCGCACCGGGCTGTCCGGCCATACGCAGAACAGCATTACCGACATCGCGAAGCTCGAGCGCGAATTAACGCTCGTGCGCCAGCAATCGTGCGCGCGCGACAACGAGGAACTGGAGTTGGGCGTGCGCTGTATCGCGGCCGGCATCTACGACGACTCGGGCAAGCTCGTCGCCGGCCTGTCGCTGTCGGCTCCGGCCGACCGCCTGCAGGACGCGTGGCTCGGCCAGTTGAGCCGCACCGCGCTGACCATCTCGGAATCGCTCGGCTACCGCCCCGCGCCCGCCAAGGATACGGAAGGACTGCAACGGCACGCATGAACGGCGCCACCCGCCGCACGGCGGCCGGACGAAAAAAAGCCCCGCGATTGCGGGGCTTTTTCTTTGCGGCGACCGGTGCGGCGGCAACCGCCGCGACGCGATCACGTGCCGCCGTTCGCCGTGTTGGCCGCCGTCAGGCGCTCCCCGCCGCCGGCGTCGAGCCAGTTGCGCAGGCGCGAGGCATCAGCGAAGCGCGAATACTTGCCGAACGAATCCAGCAGCACCATCACCATCGGCCGGCCATGGATCGTCGCCTGCATCACCAGACATTCGCCCGCCTCGTTGATGAAGCCCGTTTTCTGCAGGCCGATGTCCCACGAGCCGTTGCCGCGGATCAGCGCGTTCGTGCTGTTGTAGACCAGATTGCGCTTGCCCGTATAGACGTCATACGTCCGATCGGTCGAGAACTGACGAATCATCGGGTACTGATATGCCGCATTGACCATCTTCACGAGGTCGCGCGCGCTCGACACGTTCGAGCTCGACAGGCCGGTCGAATTCTCGAAGTGCGTGTCGTTCATGCCGAGCGACTTCGCCTTCGCGTTCATCGCGGCGATGAAGGCCGGACGGCCGCCCGGGTAGTAGCGCGACAGCGCGGCGGCCGCGCGGTTTTCCGATGCCATCAGCGCGATGTGGAGCATGTCTTCGCGCGACAGGACCGAGCCGACCGACAGGCGCGAGCCCGTGCCCTTTTCGTAGTCGCGATCTTCGTCGGTGACTTCGAGCTGGTCGGTCATCGGCGACTTCGCGTCGAGCACGACCATTGCCGTCATCAGCTTCGAGATCGACGCGATCGGCACGACGGCGTGCGAATTCTTGTCGAACAGCGGCTCGCCGGTGTTCTGGTCGACGACGTACGCGACACTCGAGCGCAGCGCGAGCGCGTCCGGGGTGTCGTGCAGGCCGAACGCCTGGCCGACCGTCGGGCGGCGCGGCTGGAACGCGACCTTGCGCACCGCGCCGCGATGGCCGTGCACGTTCGCCGCGAGCGTCATGCGCTTGCGCGATGCCTTCGCGCGCGGCGCGTCGGCCGACGCGACGTCGGCGGATTTGGCGGAGGCGGCCTTCACCGACTTCTTCGCGGACGAAGAGGAAGCGGCTTTCTTGGCGGCCTGGTGGGTCTTCGCAGTGGCGGCAAAGGCGTCAACCGGCGTGACGGACGCGGTGGTCGCCAGCAAGGCGACAGCGACCGACACAGCCGTGCCGAGCGTCATGCTCTGCAACAATCTGCGGGGTGAAAACGATTCGGCTTTCATTGGGGTCTGGACAAAGCGGGCGGGAGGTTTCCGCAAGTGTAGTTAAAGCTTAAAAAAAGAGCAATATTAGGCACTTACCGATCGTCGTTAAACCGGAATGTAAGGGTCGCCCGACGATCCATCGATCGACCCTCCCGCTCCCATCGAAAAAATTCATGAGATGCGCTGCCCGCCACTACCCGCCTCCCGATTACCACGCGGTTAATTGAGATAACGTCACTTTGACGGGAAATTAAAGCGGGGAAAGTACGTATCCGGCGCTTGATGGGCCTCCAGCACGGCTCTCGGCCACGGGCGGCACGTCATCACGGCACGCGCATTGAAACGGCGCGCTTTTCGACAGGAACAGAAGCATAACGTTCCACATGCCTGTCAGGTTTACCTGTGCATGATCATGGTGCGCCGCGCCTGCCCGGCCCGGGTGCGCACCATGTGGGAAAAAACGGCTGAAACCGATTCCACACGCGGGCGATAACTCATTGTTTTATCGATAATTTGTCGCAATTGTGCAATGCACAAAAAATGCTTGACAAGACTTTTCTGTGCCCTAAAATATGACTCATTGCTGCGATGCACAAAGCACGCGGCGCCGAGGTTCCCCAGCGTAGTGCCCTTTATATCCCTGCGATCGACGCGATCGCTTTTCAGGAGCTTGACATGTCCTTGCTGACCCCCGAGCAAATCGCCGCCGCCCAGAAAGCCAACCTCGAAAGCCTGTTCGGTCTGACGACCAAGGCGTTCGAAGGCGTCGAAAAGCTGATCGAACTCAACCTGCAGGTCGTGAAGTCGACGCTGACGGAAAGCCAGGAAAACGCACAGCGCCTGCTGTCGGTGAAGGACGCACAGGAACTGATCGCACTGCAAGCGAGCCTGTCGCAGCCGGTCGCGGAAAAGGTGCTGTCGTACACGCGTCACCTGTATGAAATCGCGTCGTCGACGCAAGCCGAGTTCGCGAAGGTTGCGGAAGCGCAATTCGAAGAGCAGAACAAGAAGGTTCAGGCTCTCGTCGACAACGTCGCGAAGAACGCACCGGCCGGTTCGGAAACGGCTGTCGCCGCACTGAAGTCGGCGCTGAACGCAGCGAACACCACGTACGAAACGGTCCAGAAGGCTGCGAAGCAAGCCGTCGAGATCGCCGAAACGAACTTCAACGCGGCTGCCGCTGTCGCGACGAAGGCTGCAAGCGCTGCTGCATCGCGCCGCTCGACCAAGCCGGCCGCGTAAGCGTCCCTGCTGCTGAAAAAGCCGCGCACTGCGCGGCTTTTTCGTTTCCGGCGCCGACACACCGCTCGGCCGGTCGTCGTCGATGCGTCGACGTGACACGGACGGCGCCCTGCCGTCGGCCTCGGACAAAAGAAAACGCCGCCGTCCGGACGTTCCGGGCGGCGGCGTTTTTCATGGCCGGCGCGAGGCCGACCATGCCGGTCGAGTTACTTCTTGCGCTGCGGCGGCAAATCGGTACACACGCCTTCGTACAGCTCGGCGGCCATGCCGACCGATTCGCCGAGCGTCGGGTGCGGATGGATCGTCTTGCCGATGTCTTCCGCGTCCGCGCCCATTTCGACGGCGAGGCACACTTCGCTGATCAGGTCGCCTGCGTTCAGGCCGACGATGCCGCCGCCGATCACGCGATGGGTTTCCTCGTCGAAGATCAGCTTCGTGAAGCCTTCGTCGCGGCCGTTCGCGATCGCGCGGCCCGATGCGGCCCACGGGAACACTGCCTTGCCGTACTTGATGCCTTCGGCCTTGCACTGGTCTTCCGTCTTGCCGGCCCACGCCACTTCCGGATCGGTGTACGCCACCGACGGGATCTGCAGCGCGTCGAAGTATGCCTTCTCGCCGTGCGCGGCTTCCGCTGCGACGTGGCCTTCATGCACGGCCTTGTGCGCGAGCATCGGCTGGCCGACGACGTCGCCGATCGCGAAGATGTGCGGGACGTTCGTGCGCATCTGCTTGTCGACGTCGATGAAGCCGCGGTCGGTGACGGCCACGCCTGCCTTGTCGGCGCCGATCTGCTTGCCGTTCGGGCTGCGGCCCACCGCGACGAGCACGAGGTCGTAGCGCTGCGCTTCCGCCGGCGCCTTCTCGCCCTCGAACTTCACGTAGATGCCGTCTTCCTTCGCTTCCGCGCCGACCGTCTTGGTCTTCAGCATCACGTTGCCGAAGCGCTTCGCGTTGTACTTTTCCCAGACCTTCACGAGATCGCGGTCCGCGCCCATCATCAGGCCGTCCATCATTTCGACCACGTCGATCTCGGCGCCGAGCGTCGCGTACACCGTGGCCATTTCGAGGCCGATGATGCCGCCGCCGATCACGAGCATCCGCTTCGGCAGTTGGCGCAGTTCGAGTGCGCCCGTCGAATCGACGACGCGCGGGTCTTCCGGCATGAACGGCAGCTTCACCGCTTGCGAGCCTGCGGCGATGATCGCCTGCTTGAACTTGACGACCTTCTTGCCGTTTTCGCCCTGCACTTCCATGTGGTACGGATCGACGAATGCGCCGACGCCGGTGACGACTTCGACCTTGCGCGCCTTCGCCATGCCGGCGAGGCCCGTCGTCAGTTTCTTGACGACGCCGCCCTTGAAGTCGCGCAGCTTGTCGAGATCGACTTCCGGCTTGCCGAACGTGATGCCGTGCGACGCGAGCGCCGCGGCTTCGTCGATGACGAGCGCCGTGTGCAGCAGCGCCTTCGACGGGATGCAACCGACGTTCAGGCACACGCCGCCGAGCGTGGAATAGCGTTCGACCAGCACCGTCTTCATGCCGAGGTCGGCTGAGCGGAACGCGGCTGAGTAGCCGCCGGGGCCGGCGCCGAGCACGAGCATGTCGCACTCGATGTCGGCGGCGCCGCTGTAGCTGCCGGCTTGCGGCGCGGCTGCGGGAGCGGCTGCGGCCGGTGCCGGGGCCGGTGCAGCCGGTGCGGGTTTCGCTGCCTCGGGTGCTTTCGCGGATGCGGCGTCGCTTGCTGCTGCTTCGACGATGGCGATGATGGTGCCTTGCGAGACTTTCTCGCCGGCTTTGACCTTGACTTCCTTGACTGTGCCGGCGACGTCGCTGGGCACTTCCATGGAGGCTTTATCGGATTCGAGCGTGATGAGCGTTTGTTCTTTTTCGATCACGTCGCCTGGCTTGACGTTGACTTCGATGACATCGACGCCGCTGAAATCGCCGATATCCGGAACTTTGACTTCGATGAGACTCATTACTGTCCCCTTCTTGATTAGCTGCTGACAGAGGCAGAGGGCTCAACCGCTGAACGACGGCCTGACTGGAGAACGCGACGCTGGGCAGGACCACCTTTGCTGTCCGCCCAAGGACGCGCCTTTCTTTTGGTTACTTTTCTTTGGAAGACAAAGAAAAGTGACCGCCGCCCCGCGCAGGGGCGACGCCAGCAGACCGTTAGCGAAACAGGTTCAACGACGAGGCATGGATGACCGACATAAACCCCACGCCCCCGCGAGCCCCTCCACTCATCAAAGAATGATGCGACGGAAATCCCCGAGCAACGCTCCGAGATACGCATTGAACCGCGCGGCTTCCGCGCCATCGATCACGCGATGGTCATACGACAGCGACAGCGGCAGCGTCAGACGCGGCACGAACTGCTTGCCGTCCCACACCGGCTTCATCTGGCCGCGCGACAACCCGAGGATTGCGACTTCCGGCGCGTTGATGATCGGCGTGAAGTTGGTGCCGCCGATCCCGCCGAGCGACGAGATCGAGAAGCAGCCGCCTTGCATCTGGTCCGGCTTCAGCTTGCCGTCGCGCGCGGCCTTCGACAGCTCGGCCATTTCCTTCGCGATGTCGACGAGGCCCTTCTTGTCCGCATCGCGGATCACCGGCACGACGAGGCCGTTCGGCGTATCGGCAGCGAAACCGACGTGGTAGTACTGCTTGAACACCAGGTTGTCGCCGTCGAGGCTCGCGTTGAAGGTCGGGAACTTCTTCAGCGCGGCGACGACCGCCTTGATCACGAACGCGAGCATCGTGAACTTCACGCCCGCCTTCTCGTGCTCCTTGTTCAGCTGCACGCGCAGCGCTTCGAGCTCGGTGATGTCCGCTTCGTCGTTGTTCGTGACGTGCGGGATCATCACCCAGTTGCGATGCAGGTTCGCGCCCGAGATCTTCTTGATGCGCGACAGCGGCTTCGCCTCGAACGGGCCGAACTTCGAGAAGTCGACCTTCGGCCACGGCAGCAGGTTCAGCTCGCCGCCGCCTGCCGGCGCGGCTGCAGCAGCCGGTGCCGCGCGCTGGCCCGTCATCACGCCCTTCACGAAGCCCGTGATGTCTTCCTTCGTGATGCGGCCCTTCGGACCGGAACCCTGCACGCGTGCGACTTCGACGCCGAGTTCGCGCGCGAACTTGCGCACCGACGGCGACGCGTGGCTTGCGCGATACTCGCCCGACGGTGCGGCGGCCGGTGCGGCGGCAGCCGGTGCCGGCGCAGCCTTCGCGGGTGCCGGTGCGGCGGCAGGTGCCGGCGCGGCCGCGGCCGGCGCCGGTGCGCTCGCCTGCGGCGCGGCGGCAGCCGGTGCGCCGGCGGCGTCGAGCAGCACGATCAGCGTGCCTTCCGACACCGAATCGCCGACCTTGACCTTGATTTCCTTCACGACGCCGGCGGCCGGGCTCGGCACGTCCATCGTCGCCTTGTCCGACTCGAGCGTGACGAGCGACTGTTCCTTCTCGACCGTGTCGCCGACCTTTACGCCGATCTCGATCACCGGGACGTCCTTGTAGTCGCCGATGTCGGGCACCTTCACCTCGAGCGTGCCGCCCGACGCTGCCGGCGCGGCGGCCGGTGCCGCTGCGGCCGGTGCTGCCGGTGCCGGTGCTGCCGCCGGAGCCGGGGCCGCCGCCGGCGCTGCCGCGCCATTCACCTGCGCCGCGGCGCCGCCTTCGAGCAGGATGATCAGCGAGCCTTCCGACACGGAATCGCCCACCTTGACCTTCACTTCCTTGACCGTGCCGCCTGCCGGGCTCGGCACGTCCATCGTCGCCTTGTCCGACTCGAGCGTGACGAGCGACTGCTCGGGCTCGACCGTGTCACCCGCCTTCACGAGCACCTCGATGACGGGCACGTCCTTGTAATCGCCGATATCCGGCACCTTCACTTCGATCGCTTGACTCATCTTTTTGTGTCTCCATGGCCGCGCGCGCCCCTCCCGGAAGCGGCGCGCGGCATCACACGGCGCGTGTGCGTTAAACGGTCATCGGGTTGGGCTTGGACGGATCGAGGTTGTACTTGGCGATCGCGTCAGCGACCACCTTGCGCTCGATCGTGCCTTCGTCGGCCAGCGCGTTGAGCGCGGCGACGGTGACCCAGTGACGGTCGACTTCGAAGAAGTGACGCAGCTTTTCGCGGGTGTCCGAACGACCGAAGCCGTCCGTGCCCAGCACGACGAAGCGGCGATCGATCTGACCACGGATCTGGTCGACCAGCGCGCGCACGTAGTCGGTCGATGCGATGACCGGACCCTGCGTGTCCTTCAGGCACTTCTGCACGTGCGACAGGCGACGCTCCTCGGTCGGATGGAGCAGGTTCCAGCGCTCGACATCGTGGCCTTCACGCGCGAGTTCGGTGAAGCTCGGCACGCTCCACAGGTCGGCCGCGACGCCCCAGTCGTTCTTCAGCAGGTCGGCGGCGGCGATCACTTCGTTGAAGATCGTGCCCGCGCCGAGCAGCTGCACGCGCGGCGCCTTCGTGTCGGCGTCGGCCTTCTTGAACGCGTACATGCCCTTGATGATGTCGGCCGCCACGTGCTCGCCCTGCGGAATCGCCGGGTGCTCGTAGTTCTCGTTCATCACCGTGATGTAGTAGTACACGTCTTCCTGCTCCTGCACCATGCGGCGCAGGCCGTCCTGGATGATCACCGCGAGTTCGTAGCCGAACGTCGGGTCGTAGCTCACGCAGTTCGGCACCGATGCCGCCCACAGGAGCGAGTGACCGTCTTCGTGCTGCAGGCCTTCGCCGTTCAGCGTCGTGCGGCCCGCGGTGCCGCCGAGCAGGAAGCCGCGCGAGCGCATGTCGCCCGCCGCCCATGCGAGGTCGCCGATCCGCTGGAAGCCGAACATCGAATAGAAGATGTAGAACGGCACCATGATCTCGCCGTGCGTCGAATACGACGTCGCCGCCGCGATCCAGTCGCACATGCCGCCCGCTTCGTTGATGCCTTCCTGCAGGATCTGGCCGGTTTCCGATTCCTTGTAGAACATCAGCTGGTCGGAATCTTCCGGCACGTACTTCTGGCCTTCCTGGTTCCAGATACCGATCTGGCGGAACAGGCCTTCCATGCCGAACGTACGCGATTCGTCCGGGACGATCGGCACGACGCGCTTGCCGAGCGCCTTGTCCTTCAACAGGATGTTCAGGACCCGCACGAACGCCATCGTCGTCGAGATCTCGCGGCCTTCGCCCGTGCCCTTCAGCAGCGGCTCGAATGCGTCGAGCGCCGGCACCGGCAGCGAGGTCGCCTTTTCGCGGCGATGCGGCAGGTAGCCGCCGAGGTCCATGCGCTTCTGGCGCATGTATTCGAGTTCCTTCGAGCCTTCCTCGAACTTCAGGTACGGCACGTCGGCGATCTGCTCGTCGGCGATCGGCAGGCGGAACTGGTCACGGAACTTCTTCAGTTGCTCGACCGGCAGCTTCTTCTGCTGGTGCGTGATGTTCATCGCCTGGCCCGACTCGCCCATCCCGTAGCCCTTGATGGTCTTCGCGAGGATGACGGTCGGCGCGCCCTTCGTGTTGGTCGCTTCGTGGAATGCCGCGTAGATCTTGTGCGGATCGTGGCCGCCACGGTTCAGCGCCCAGATGTCGTCGTCCGACCAGTCGGCGACGAGCGCCTTCAGTTCAGGCGTGTTGAAGAAGTGTTCGCGAACGAACGCGCCCGACTCCGACTTGTACGTCTGGTATTCGCCGTCGACGGCTTCCATCATGCGGCGCATCAGCGCGCCTGTCTGGTCGCGTGCGAACAGCGCATCCCAGCGGCTGCCCCAGATGACCTTGATCACGTTCCAGCCGGCGCCGCGGAATTCCGATTCCAGTTCCTGGATGATCTTGCCGTTGCCGCGCACCGGGCCGTCGAGACGCTGCAGGTTGCAGTTGATCACGAACACCAGGTTGTCGAGCTTCTCGCGGCTCGCCATGCCGATCGCGCCGAGCGATTCCGGCTCGTCGGTCTCGCCGTCGCCCAGGAACGCCCAGACCTTGCGGCCGGCCGTCTTCGCGATGCCGCGCGATTCCAGGTACTTCATGAAGCGGGCCTGGTAGATCGCCATGATCGGGCCGAGACCCATCGACACCGTCGGGAACTGCCAGAAGTCCGGCATCAGCCACGGGTGCGGGTACGACGAGATGCCCTTGCCGTCGACTTCCTGGCGGAAGTTGTCGAGCTGCTCTTCCGACAGGCGGCCGAGCAGGAACGCGCGCGAGTACACGCCCGGCGACGAGTGGCCCTGCACGAACACGAGATCGCCGCCGTGCTGGTCGGACGCCGCGTGCCAGAAGTGGTTGTAGCCGACGTCATAGAGCGTCGCGGCCGACGCGAACGACGCGATGTGGCCGCCGACGTTCGTGTCCTTGCCCGCGCGCAGCACCATCGCCAGCGCGTTCCAGCGCGTGTACGAACGAATGCGGTGCTCGATGTCCTGGTCGCCCGGGATCTTCGCCTGCGCGGCGACCGGAATCGTGTTGATGTACGGGGTGTTGGCGGAGAACGGCAGGTGTTCGCCGTGCATGCGGGCGAACTCGATCTGCTTTTCGATCAGGTAGTGCGCGCGGCCGGTGCCCACGGAGGAGATCACGCCATCGAGCGACTCGAGCCACTCGACGGTTTCTTGCGGGTCGTCGTCACGTTCGGCGGCGACATACTTCATCACTTCGTTCGGTACAGCGGACATTCTCGTCTCCTGGGTCCTGGAATGTGAGGATCGCTCTCGTGCAGACGACGCGACGCGACCGGCTGCGGGCAAGCTCCGACGGATTGTAATGAGCGTGGACGGGCCCGCGCAACTGAATTTTCGAATTATGAGATCTTTTCTCGTAATGCGAAATATTGCTGCGCTGCACCCATCGGCTGGGGCTCCGCGGCGCGCGCCGCGGGCACAAATCCGTTTCCGTTCAACATATCCGGTATCGGTTTTCCATGTATTGCGCTGCGCTACAATCCTGCCATGTTGACCGATCGGCTTTTCGCACGCTCGGCGCGACCGTCGGGCCCGCCGGCGGAGTCGCAGCCGTCCCGTTGGCACCACGGACCGTGGTGGTCCAATTCCTATTTGCTGACGCCGCTGCTGTCGATCCTCGTGTTCCTCGTGGTAATGAGCCTGATTCTGTGGAGCCTCAATCGCCGCGAACAGCAGCAGCAGGAAGACACCCTCTTCCGTAACGTCGCGTGGGCGCAGCAGCAGATCCGCCTGTCGATGACGGGTGCGCAGGAGCAGTTGCAGGCGCTGTCGCGCGATCTCGCGTCGGGCCGCCTCGACCAGAACGCGTTCCAGATGGCCGTCGCGGACGTGATGCAGACGCATCCGGAAATCCTCTATCTGAACTGGTACACCGCGCCCGGCGTGCAGCGCTGGCCGGCCGTGCACCCGCCGCTGCTCGGCCAGCGGCTCGCGAAGCCCGGCGACGCGCAGATGCAGGACGCCGTGCGCGGCGCGTACGACGAAGCGCGCAGCACGCGCCGCCAGGCCTATTCGCCGCTGATCTACGACGACTTCGGCAACGGCTTCATCACGCTGCAGACGCCCGTGATGCGCGGCGACCGCGAATATCTCGGCTCGATCGCCGCGGTGTTCTCGGTCGAAGGGATCCTGAAGCACGACATCCCGCAGGAGTTGTCGTCGAAGTACAAGATCTCGATCACCGACTCGAACAACCGCGAGCTGTCGTCCACGTCGACGCGCCCGCGCCTGCCGCGCGACTCCCATTACGACCTGCCGCTCGATCCGCCCGGCCAGGGGCTGACCGTGCGCGTGTACGCGTTCCCGCAGCTCACGAACCTGACCAACAACACGCTCGTCTGGCTCGTCGCCGGGCTGTCGTGCTTCGTGCTGTGGAGCCTCTGGAGCCTGTGGAAGCACACACGCCAGCGCTTCGAGGCGCAGCAGGCGCTGTACGCGGAGGCGTTCTTCCGCCGCGCGATGGAAAATTCGGTGCTGATCGGCATGCGCGTGCTCGACATGCACGGCCGCATCACGCACGTGAACCCCGCGTTCTGCCGGATGACGGGCTGGGACGAAACCGACCTGGTCGGCAAGGTCGCGCCGTTCCCGTACTGGCCGCGCGACGCGTATCCGGAAATGCAGCGCCAGCTCGACATGACGCTGCGCGGCAAGGCGCCGAGCTCGGGCTTCGAGCTGCGCGTGCGGCGCAAGAACGGCACGCTGTTCCATGCGCGCCTCTACGTGTCGCCGCTGATCGACAGCTCAGGCCGCCAGACCGGCTGGATGTCGTCGATGACCGACATCACCGAGCCGAAGCGCGCCCGCGAGGAACTCGCGGCCGCGCACGAGCGCTTCACGACGGTGCTCGAAAGCCTCGACGCCGCGGTGTCGGTGCTCGCCGCCGACGAAGCCGAGCTGCTGTTCGCGAACCGCTACTACCGCCACCTGTTCGGGATTCGCCCCGACGGCCATCTCGAGCTGTCGGGCGGCGGCTTCGACCGTGCGCAGGCGTCGTCCGACTCGATCGACATGGTCGACACGTTCGCGGGCCTGCCGGCCGCCGCGCTGACGAGCAGCACGGCCGACGCGCAGGAGGTGTACGTCGAGAGCATCCAGAAATGGTTCGAGGTGCGCCGCCAGTACATCCAGTGGGTGGACGGCCACCTCGCGCAGATGCAGATCGCGACCGACATCACGACCCGCAAGAAGGCGCAGGAACTCGCGCACCAGCAGGAAGAGAAGCTGCAGTTCACGAGCCGATTGATGACGATGGGTGAAATGGCGTCGTCGATTGCTCACGAATTGAATCAGCCGCTCGCCGCGATCAACAACTACTGCTCGGGCACGCTCGCGCTCGTGAAGAGCGGCCGCGGCACGCCCGAGACGCTGCAGCCCGCGCTGGAAAAGACCGCGCAGCAGGCGCTGCGCGCGGGGATGATCGTCAAGCGGATCCGCGAATTCGTGAAGCGCAGCGAGCCGAAGCGCCAGCCGGCGCGGGTCGCGGACATCGTCGCCGACGCGGTCGGGCTCGCCGAAATCGAGGCCAGGAAGCGCAGGATCCGGATCGTCACGGAAATCCTCGCAAGAATGCCTATTATTTATGTCGACCCCGTGTTGATCGAGCAGGTGCTGATGAACCTGATGAAGAACGCGGCCGAGGCGATGGCCGACGTGAAGCCGGCGACGGTGGACGGCGTGATCCGCGTCGTCGCCGACATCGACGCGGGTTTCGTCGACATCCGCGTGATCGACCAGGGTCCGGGCGTCGACGAGGCAACCGCCGAACGCCTGTTCGAACCGTTTTACAGCACCAAGTCCGACGGCATGGGCATGGGGCTGAACATCTGCCGTTCGATCATCGAATCGCATCGGGGGCGTCTGTGGGTGGTCAACAATGTCGAACCGGACGGCCGCATTTCCGGCGCGACATTCCACTGCAGCCTGCCCATTGGGGAACCCGCTGATCTCGGCCAAGGGGGGCGCGAGGCATCGGCATCACATACCGTTACGGGAGAACTATGAATAGCCCTGTCACCACCACTCAGGAAACCGTCTTCGTCGTCGACGACGACGAGGCCGTACGGGACTCGCTGCGCTGGCTGCTGGAGGCGAACGGCTATCGCGTGCAATGCTTCTCGAGCGCGGAGCAGTTCCTCGATGCCTACCAGCCGGCGCAGCAGGCCGGCCAGATCGCCTGCCTGATCCTCGACGTCCGGATGTCGGGCATGAGCGGCCTCGAGCTGCAGGAGCGCCTGATCGCCGACAACGCCGCGCTGCCGATCATCTTCGTCACGGGCCACGGCGACGTGCCGATGGCGGTGTCGACGATGAAAAAGGGTGCGATGGACTTTATCGAGAAACCGTTCGACGAGGCCGAGCTGCGCAAACTCGTCGAGCGGATGCTCGACAAGGCCCGAAGCGAAAGCAAGAGCGTCCAGGAGCAGCGCGCCGCGAGCGAGCGTCTGTCGAAGCTGACCGCGCGCGAGCAGCAGGTGCTCGAGCGGATCATTGCCGGCCGCCTGAACAAGCAAATCGCCGACGATCTCGGGATCAGCATCAAGACGGTCGAAGCGCACCGCGCGAACATCATGGAAAAGCTCAACGTCAACACGGTGGCCGACCTGCTGCGCCTCGCGCTGTCGAAGAAGCAGGCCTGAACGTGGCGTGCGGCCGCGGGCACCTGCCCGGCTAGCCGCACGCACGCACTCTCGCACCCTCGGGCCGCGCAATGCGGCCCACTCGGGCGGCGCGGCCCGGCGCTTGCTCCCGGGCGCCGGCATCGCCGCCATGACGCTTTCCTTGCATTCGCTGTCGGACGACAGCAGGCGACCGGTATAATTGCGTGCTTTGCTGCGGCGTTTCGTGCGCCGCACACCCGCATTCCAACTTCCCGGCAGGACCACCACCATGACAGCCCTCCTCATCGACGGCAACGCCCTCTCGAAGACCTTGCGCACGCAGGCCGCCCAACGCGCCGCCGCCCTCACCGCCCGCGGCCACCAGCCCGGTCTCGCGGTGGTCCTCGTCGGCGCCAACCCGGCGAGCGAAGTCTATGTGCGCAACAAGATCAAGGCGTGCGAGGACAACGGCTTCTTCTCGCACAAGGATGCGTACCCGGACACGCTGTCGGAAGCCGACCTGCTCGCGCGCATCGACGAACTGAACCGCGATCCGAAGATCCACGGCATCCTGGTCCAGCTGCCGCTGCCCGCGCACATCGACAGCCACAAGGTGCTCGAGGCGATCGCGCCCGAGAAGGACGTCGACGGCTTCCACGTCGCGAACGCCGGCGCGCTGATGACGGGCAAGCCGCTGTTCCGTCCGTGCACGCCGTACGGCGTGATGAAGATGTTCGAAGCGCATGACATCCCGCTGCAAGGCGCGAACGCGGTCGTGATCGGCCGCTCGAACATCGTCGGCAAGCCGATGGCGATGCTGCTGCTCGAAGCCGGCGCGACCGTGACGATCTGCCACAGCAAGACGCGCGACCTCGCCGCGCACACGCGCCAGGCCGACATCGTGGTCGCCGCGGTCGGCAAGCGCAACATCCTGACGGCCGACATGGTCAAGCCCGGCGCGACGGTGATCGACGTCGGCATGAACCGCGACGACGCGGGCAAGCTGTGCGGCGATGTCGACTTCGCCGGCGTGAAGGAAGTCGCCGGCCACATCACGCCGGTGCCGGGCGGCGTCGGCCCGATGACGATCACGATGCTGCTGATCAACACGATCGAAGCCGCCGAGCGCGCCGCCGCGGCCGCCTGATCGCGCTGCCTGCCCAGCCGGCGCGCATTCGCGCGCCGGCATCTCGCCGGTCGCCGTCGCGGCCGCGCGTCATACCGCCACACCTCGCCGCGTTTCGCCCGAATCCGACCCCGCGTCGCGCGTATCCAATCGCGTCGTTAGAAACTAACGATTGGAAAGCGCGCGATGCGCCCCAATAATGTCGATATCGGGCGCCGCTGCTTCGCGCCTCACCCTTTTCACCCCGGTTCATCCGGCAACAGACAGGGAGTCTTAATGTCCGCCAGCGCCAATACCAATCCGCTCCTCGATTTCTCCGGCCTGCCCCGCTTCGGCGAGATCCGTCCGGAACATGTGACGCCCGCGCTCGACACGCTGCTCGACACCGCCAACCGCGCGGTCGACACCGCGAGCGCACCCGCGACGCCGGCGACCTGGGCCACGATCGTCGAGACGGTCGAGCAGGCGACGGAGCCGCTCGGGCGCGCATGGGGCGTCGTCGGCCATCTGAACGCCGTCGCCGATACGCCGGAACTGCGGGCCGCCTACGGCGAAAACCTGCCGCGCGTGACCGAATTCTGGTCGAGCGTCGGCCAGAACCTCGCGCTGTACGAGAAGTACAAGGCAATCGCCGCGAGCGCCGAATACGCGACGCTGTCGGCCGAGCGCAAGAAGATCCTCGACAACGCGCTGCGCGATTTCCGCCTGTCGGGCGCCGAGCTGCCGGAAGACCAGAAGCCGCGCTTCGCGGAACTGCAGGAGCAGCAGGCCGCGCTGTCGAAGGCGTTCTCCGACCACGTGCTCGACGCGACCAACGCGTATGCGTACTTCGCGCAGGACGAGGCCGAACTCGCCGGCCTGCCGGGCGACGCGATCGAAGCGGCCCGCGAAGCCGCGGAGAAGGAAGGCAAGGAAGGCTGGAAATTCACGCTGCACTTCCCGTCCTACTTCCCGGTGCTGCAATACGCCGAGAACCGCGCGATGCGCGAGACGCTGTATCGCGCGTATGCGACGCGCGCGTCCGAACTCGGGCCGCAATACGGCGGCGGCAAGGCCGAATGGGACAACACGGCGATCGTCGCCGACGAGCTGAAGCTGCGCCGCGAAGAGGCGCAGATGCTCGGCTACCGCAACTTCGCCGAAGTGTCGCTCGCGCCGAAGATGGCCGAGTCGCCGCAGCAGGTCATCGCGTTCCTCGAGGATCTCGCGACGCGCGCGCGCCCGCACGCCGACAAGGACTGGGACGAACTGCGCGCGTTCGCCGCGAAGGAACTCGGCCTGACCGAACTCGCGCCGTGGGACGTGGCGTTCGCGGCTGAGCGGCTGCGCCAGCAGCGCTACGCGTTCTCGGAAAACGAGGTCAAGCAGTACTTCCCGGAACCGGCCGTGCTGAAGGGCCTCTTCACCGTCACCGAAACGCTGTTCGGCGTGCGGATCAAGCCGGACGACGCGCCGGTCTGGCACCGGGACGTGCGCTTTTTCCGCGTCGAGAACCGTGACGGCTCGCTCGTCGCGCAGTTCTATCTCGACCTGTATGCACGCGAAGGCAAGCGCGGCGGCGCGTGGATGGACGATGCGCGGGCGCGCGCGAAGCGCGGCGGCACCGTGCAGACGCCGGTCGCGTACCTGACCTGCAACTTCTCGGCGCCGGTCGGCGGCAAGCCCGCGTGCTTCACGCACGACGAAGTCATCACGCTGTTCCATGAATTCGGCCACGGGCTGCATCACATGCTCACGCGCGTCGACGAGCTCGGCGTGTCGGGCATCAACGGCGTCGAATGGGATGCGGTCGAACTGCCGTCGCAGTTCATGGAAAACTTCTGCTGGGAATGGGACGTGCTGTCGTCGATGTCGTCGCACATCGATACCGGCGCGTCGCTGCCGCGCGAGCTGTTCGACAAGATGATCGCCGCGAAGAACTTCCAGAGCGGCCTCGGCACGCTGCGCCAGATCGTGTTCTCGATGTTCGACATGCTGCTGCACGTCGACTTCGACCCGGCCGGCGCGACCGGCGTGAACGCGTTCGCGCGCGAGATCAACGAGCGCTACCACGTGATCCCGCAGGCAGCGTTCTCGCGCTGGCCGAACACGTTCAGCCACATCTTCGCGGGCGGCTATGCGGCCGGCTACTACAGCTACAAGTGGGCCGAGGTGCTGTCGGCCGACGCGTACGCGGCGTTCGAGGAAGCGGCCGCCGCAGGCGGCAGCGTGCTCGACGCGGCGACCGGCACGCGCTATCGCCGCGAGATCCTCGAAGTCGGCGGCAGCCGCCCGGCGATGGATTCGTTCAAGGCGTTCCGCGGCCGCGAGCCGGAAATCGACGCGCTGCTGCGCCACAACGGAATGACCTCCGCCACGCACTGAGCACGCGCTGGCCGGTTCGGCCCGCTGCATCGGAAGGCACCGCTTCGGCGGTGCCTTTTTTTCATGGCGCGGGGGTTTGGTCGTTGGCGTCGTTGGCGTCGTTGGCGGCGTTGGCAGCATCGTCGGCGTGGTCAACTTGGTCGACTTCATCGTCGAACAACGAGAACTGCCCGCGCCGCTCGGCCGTGTCCTCGTCGATGCGCACGCCGACGCCCAGCAGCCGCACGGCCTGCGCGCGCCGCTGCAGCCCCTTCGCGAGCAGCGTGACCGCCGTCTGCGCATTCGTCGCGTCGGCCACGCATTCGACCGTCGTGCGCTGGAAATCGGCGAAGCGGATCTTCACGTACAGCTTGCGGATCGCACGCGCCGCCCCCGCACGCGCGATCCGCGCGTCGAGCTGCACGACGAGGCGGCGGATCTCGTCCGCGCATTGTTCGAGCGTCGTCAGGTCGGTCACATAGGTCGTCTCGACGCTGACCGACTTGCGCTCCTGGTCGGCCTGCACCGGCCGCTCGTCGATCCCGCGCGCCAGCTGGTACAGCCGTCGACCGAACGCACCGAAATCGCGATGCAGATCGATCAGCGACCAGTCGCGCAACTGCGCGCAGGTCTGGATACCCAGCCGCTCGAGCCGCGCGGCCGTCACCTTGCCGACGCCGTGCAGCTTGCGCACGGGCAGCGCCGCGACGAACGCATCGACTTCATGCGGGCGCACGACGAACAGGCCGTCGGGCTTGTTCCAGTCGGACGCGATCTTCGCGATGAACTTGTTCGGCGCGACGCCCGCCGACACCGTCACGCCCACCGTGTCGTACACACGCTGGCGGATCTCCCGCGCGATCAGCGTCGCGCTGCCCTGGCACAGTTCGGAGCCGCTGACGTCGAGATAAGCCTCGTCGAGCGACAGCGGCTCGACGTCGTGCGTGTAATCGCGATAGATCGCCATGATCTGCCGCGATGCGGCGCGGTATTTGTCCATCGCGGACGGCAGGATCAGCAGGTCCGGACACTTGCGCATCGCCAGCGCCGACGACATCGCCGAATGCACGCCGTAGCGCCGCGCCTCGTAGTTGCAGGTCGCGATCACGCCGCGCTGGTCGGGCCGGCCGCCGACCGCGAGCGGCCGGTTGCGCAGCGACGGGTCGTCGCGCATCTCCACCGATGCGTAAAAGCAGTCGCAGTCGCAGTGGATGATCTTGCGCACGCGCGGCGGCGCATCGCCGGGCGGCGGCTCGCGCGGAGAATCGGCAGGCGGGATGATGGTCGGATTCACGGTGCCGATACTGTACAAAAACACAGTGCCGGTTTCAACTGTCGCGTACTGCCTTGTTCGGTCGCCCCGTACCGGCGCGCTTCGCACGGATCGTACCGCCGCGCGCACGGGGCGGCCCCTATACTCGTCTGCCACGACATACGAAACGCACAGGTGACGGATGAAGACGATCGGACTGATCGGCGGGATGAGCTGGGAATCGTCGGCGGAGTACTACCGGATGATCAATCGCCATTCGAAGGCGCTGCACGGCGGCCATCACAACGCGAAGAGCGTGCTGGTCACGGTCGATTTCGCCGAGATCGAAGCGCTGCAGCGCGCGCAGGACTGGGTCGCGCTCGGCGAACGGATGGCCGACGCCGCGCGCCAGCTCGAAGCGGCCGGCGCCGATCTCGTCGTGCTGACGACCAACACGATGCACCGTGTGCACGACGCGATCGAAGCGGCAGTGGCGCTGCCGTTCCTGCACATCGCCGATCCGACCGGCGCCGCGCTGCGCGCCGCGGGCGTCGAGCGCGTCGCGCTGCTCGGCACGCGCTACACGATGGAGTTGCCGTTCTATGCGGAGCGCCTGCGCGACAAGTTCGGCCTCGACGTGCTGGTGCCGGACGAAGCCGCACGCGGCGACGTGCACCGGATCATCTACGACGAGCTGTGTCACGGCGTGATCGATGCGGGGTCGCGCGCAACCTACGTGGCGATCATCGACGAACTGGCGCAACGGGGGGCGCAAGCCGTGATTCTCGGCTGCACGGAAATCACGCTGCTGATCGGCGCGGACGATTCGCCGCTGCCGGTTTTCGATACGACCGCGCTGCATGCGAAGGCGGCGGTCGAGTGGGCGGCGGGCTGACCATCGCGCGCCGCCGCGAGGTCGACATTGGCCCGAGGCCGGCGCGCTCTCCGGCCACCCTCACCGCGATTTGAAGGCCGGATTATTCCACCCGGCAGGAATCGTTATCTTGCCCGTCACATCGCGTCGCGCCCGACGCCCCGCTCTCCCCCGCGCCATGGGGGCCGAGGGGAATGGTCCGCGAATCGGGCGACGCGTGTCGCGCGGCGTCGTCGCTTCAACTGGTTATCCATTGGTAATAAAGTGGGCGCAAATTGGTATTCGGGCGGGATCGCTGCAAGCGGTGCTGCTCGTGTGCTCTCTTTCCACCAACGGGAAACCGGAACATGAAACGACTCAAGTCCACGGTCGCTGCGATGCTCGCCATGTCGACCATGCTCGGCGCACATGCCGACCCCACCATCAACGCCTCAGCCTCGACGACGCCCAGCGGCGGTTTCGATCGCATGACGTGGGACATTACACCGGAGGTCGTGCCGACCAATATCAACGCCAGTTACTACTGGGCCAATCAGGTGTGGTCCGAACATGGCGGCCACCCGATCTACACCGGCATCCAGCCGCGCACCCAAAGCACCAACGTCGTGATCTTCAGCGCGTTCGGCACCGGCACGACGCCGCTGTCGGCGAATTGCCGCGGCGGTGCCGACGGCGGCTCGGGCACCTCGTGCTCGATCGGCTATGCGTGGAAAACGGGCCATGCCTACCGGCTGCAAATGGTCCATGCGCAGGGCAATCGCCCCGACGGACGCTCGACCATCGAAGGCTTCATCACGGACGTCGCAACCGGCGTCACGACGCCGACCGGCAGCATCGCGGTGCCGGCAGACTGGGGTGGACTGTCGAACAGCGCTTCCGTGTTCGACGAGTTCTTCCCGTTCAACAGCGCGTCGAGCGACCCGATGCAGCGGCCGTGCGTGCCGTACGTCCGCTACACGACGTCGCTGCCGCATTTCTATCTGAAGGACGTCGATTACCCGACGACCGAACGGTCGATCCGGCTGAATACGGGCAAGGACAAATGCGCGGCGGTGGCCGGCACGCCGAACGCGCGGGCCACGCTCGTCAACACGTCGACTTACCTGATCGAGAACGGCTTCCTGCCGGGGAGCCCCGGCGCGCCGAAATGACATTCGGACGCTGAAAACAAAAAACCCGGCACGAGGCCGGGTTCCTGTCGACGAAAGCGCGCATCGGTCATATGCGCTGCACATCGTCTGGTGTGCTTGGTTGCGGGGGTAGGATTTGAACCTACGACCTTCGGGTTATGAGCCCGACGAGCTGCCAGACTGCTCCACCCCGCGTCAGAGAAATAAATTATAGGGTGAGGAAGTACTCACGTCAACACCTTTGTCACAATTTCTTCGCGGACCGTCGATATCGCGATGCGCGGTGCGTGCTTCGCATCGCGTGTCGCGCGCGTTCGCGCCCCGTGCTCGCGGTAAGATGGCGGCCTTCGCATTCACCCCGCACGCATTCCCGTTCATGAAAATCGCCACCTGGAACGTCAACTCGCTCAACGTCCGCAAGCAGCACGTGCTCGACTGGATCGCGCACAGCGGAACCGACGTGCTGTGCCTGCAGGAACTGAAGCTGCCGGACGAGAAGTATCCGCGCGCCGATCTCGAGGCTATCGGCTACCGCAGCTGGTTCACGGGCCAGCGGACCTACAACGGCGTCGCGATTCTCGCGCGCGACACGCTCGCCGTCGACGAATCGGACATCGTGCGCAACATCCCCGGCTTCGACGATCCGCAGCAGCGCGTGATCGCCGTGACGGTCGAAGGCGTGCGCATCGTATCCGCCTATTTCCCGAACGGCCAGTCGCCCGAGTCCGACAAGTTTGTCTACAAGATGCAGTGGCTCGAAGCACTGCATGCGTGGCTGAGCGCCGAGATGCAGCGCTATCCGAAGCTCGCGCTGCTCGGCGACTACAACATCGCGCCGGAAGACCGCGACGTGCACGATCCGGCGAAATGGGAAGGCCAGAACCTCGTGTCGCCGCAGGAGCGCGCGCACTTCGCGAAGCTGCTCGAGCTCGGCTTCGTCGACGCGTTCCGCCGTTTCGAGCAGCCCGAGAAGACCTTCACGTGGTGGGACTACCGGATGCTCGCGTTCCGCCGCAACGCGGGGCTGCGCATCGATCACATCCTGCTGTCGCCGGCACTCGCCGCCAACTGCACGTCGTGCGAAGTCGACCGCCTGCCGCGCACGTGGGAACAGCCGTCCGACCATACGCCCGTCGTCGCGGTCGTCTGCTGAGCCCCCTTCCCGCTCGTGCCCGCGCTCAACCGCGCGCGGGTGCGGGCGCGGGCCCGAGATGGGCCCACAGGAAGCCGAATTCCGCCGCATCCGCTTCGGCACGCTCCAGATCGTCGGCGCTGCCGTGGCCGCCGTCCGTGTTCTCCCAATACCACACCCGTTCGTGTCCGAGCGCATGCATGCGCGCGGCCATCTTGCGCGCATGCGCGGGATGCACGCGGTCGTCGCGCGTCGACGTCGTCAGCAACAGCGGCGGATACACGACCCCTTCGCGCACACGGTGATACGGCGAATAGGCAGCCAGCGCCGCGCCCTCGCGCGAATCGTCCGGATCGCCGTATTCGTCGAGCCATGCGGCGCCCGCATGCAGCTTCGGATAGCGCCGCATGTCGAGCAGCGGCACGCGGCACAGCACCGCGCCGAACAGCTCCGGATGCTGCACCATGCACGCGGCGACCAGCAGCCCGCCGTTGCTGCCGCCCTCGATGCCGAGCTGCGCGGCCGTGGTCACGCCGCTGCGGATCAGATCCTCGGCCACCGCGATGAAGTCGTCGAACGCACGTTGCCGATGCTCGCGCTGTGCGTCGACGTGCCAGCCCGGCCCGAATTCGCCGCCGCCGCGGATGTGCGCGAACACCGCGACGCCGCCGCGTTCGAGCCATGCGATGCCCAGTGCATCGCTATAGCCCGGCAGGTTCGGAATCGCGAAGCCGCCATAGCCTGACAGCAGGCAGGGTCGCGCGACGCGGGTGACGCCATCGGGTTGATCGAGCCCATCGAGTGCGTCACGCGGCCCGATCAGCGTGTACGGCACCACCGTGCCGTCGCGCGAGCGGGCATTGGCACGCCGCACGACGAGCCCGGCCGCGTCGAAGCGCACCGGCGGCCGGTCGAGCAGCACGCGGCGCGACGCGGCATCGTCCGCGCGATCGGCCAGATCGGCAAGCCAGCATTCGGGCGGATCGAGATAGGTGTCGACGTCCACGTACACGTCGTCGTTCAGCGTCGACTCGACCGGCTCGAGGTCGACTTGCGCGTCGCCCGGCCACTCGAACGGCCGCGCGTGCCACGTCCATGCGCCGTCCTCGCCCTGGCGCGGCTGCCACAGCATCGTGCGGTTCTGCACGTCGTCGAGCCAGCTCGCGATCAGCATCGTGCGCGTATGCGTCCACGTGCATGCGGACGTCGACGGCCGCGGCTCGAACAGCGTCGTGAGTTCACGCGCGCCGGCGAGGAATGCCTGCTCGCGGATCGCGAGCAGCGAGCCGCCCGCGTGACGCACGCCGCCGCAGTCCCAGTCGAGTCGCGGCTCCAGCACGAGCCAGCCCTCCCAGAAGCCGACCTCGACATGCGTCGGCACGTCGTAGCGCACCCACTCGCCCGCGTCGTTCAGCCAGTACGCGTGCGCGTCGAAGAAATCCACGCTGCGCCACGCGACGTGGCGGCCGTCGATCGGATCGAATGCCGCGCCCGCGCTGATGTCGTCGGGTTCGCCGCGAAACACGACCGGCGCATCGGCGAGCGGCGTGCCGCGTACCCAGCGGCGCGCGTCGTACGGATAGCCGGCCGCGGTCGCGTGCGCCTCGCCGCGATCCCAGCTCACGTAGACGGTATCGCGGTCGATCCAGCCGACCGTGTGATGTCCCGGCTCGTCGATCGTGAACCCGTCGTCGACGAAACGGCGCTGCACGAGATCGAACTCGCGCACGACGACCGCATCGGCGCCGCCCGGCGACAGCGACAGCAGCGCGCGGTCGCCGTCCGGATACAGGATCGCGTCCTGCTCGAACACCCACGACTCGCCCTCTTGCGCGCCGAGCGCGTCGACGTCGAGCAGCGTTTCCCATTCGGGCCGGCCCGCGCGCCAGTCGTCCCAGCGCGCGCGGCGCCACAGTCCCTTCGGGTGGAGATCGTCCTGCCACAGGTCGTACGCCCACTCGCGCCAGCGGGTCGGAATCACCGGGCGTTCGCGCGGCAGATACGCCTGTGCGAGCCGCGCGGTGAGCGCGCGATACGCATCGTCGTCGCGCAGCGCGACACGCGTGCGCGCGTTCTGCTCGTCGACCCACGCGCGGGCGCGCTTGCTGTCGAGCGATTCGAGAAAACGAAAGGGATCGGCCCCGGCGGGCCAGCGGAAGGAATCGGACATGGTGGATCGCACGTGACGGCAAACCGAGATTATGTCCGATCGCGGCATGCGCGATGCCCGCGCATGCCGCGACGGCGGCTCAAGGCTCCAGATGCAGTTCCTGGATCTTGCGCGTGATCGTGTTGCGGCCGATGCCGAGCCGCTCCGCCGCCTCGACCTTGCGGCCGCGCGTGAAGTCGAGCGCCTCGCGGATCACGGCCGCCTCGAAGCGGCGCGCGAGCTCGTCCATCACGTCGGCCGAGTTCTCGCGCAACAGCCGCGCGACTTCGGTGCGCAGCCCGTTTTCCCACATCGGATAGCCGGCCGGCGCACCGTTCGGCGCGGCCGCGACGGGCGCCGCCGTCAACGGCGCCGCACCGGGCGCCGGCTGCACGCGCAGCCCTTCGCCACCGCCGAGGCTCGCGCCGCCGTGCGCATCGATGCCATCGGCCGTCGCAGTCACCGGCGCACCGGCCGGCACGAGGTCGGGCGGCAGATCCTTGATCTCGACCGTCTGCGCGGGTGCCATCACGGTCAGCCAGTTCGCGAGATTCTCGAGCTGCCGCACGTTGCCGGGGAACGACAACGACGTCAGGTACGCCAGCGCGTCGTCGGACACGCGCTTGGGCTCGACGCCGAGATCGCGCGCGCTCTTCTGCAGGAAGTGGCGCGTGAGCAGCGCGATGTCCTCGCTGCGTTCGCGCAGCGGCGGCAGCCGCAGCCGGATCACGTTGAGCCGGTGGTAAAGGTCCTCGCGGAACAGCCCCTGCCGCACGCGCGACTCGAGATTCTGGTGCGTCGCGGCGATCACGCGCACGTTCGCGCGCAGCGGGTTGTGGCCGCCGACGCGGTAGAACTGCCCGTCCGACAGCACGCGCAACAGGCGGGTCTGCAGGTCGAACGGCATGTCGCCGATTTCGTCGAGGAACAGCGTGCCGTTCTCGGCCTGTTCGAAGCGGCCCTGGCGCGTCGTCTGCGCGCCGGTGAACGCGCCGCGCTCATGGCCGAATAGTTCGGATTCGAGCAGGTCCTTCGGAATCGCCGCGGTGTTCAGCGCGATGAACGGTCCGTTCGCCCGCGGGCTGTGCCGGTGCAGCGCCCGCGCGACGAGCTCCTTGCCGGTGCCCGATTCGCCGGTGATCAGCACGGTCGCGGCCGAATGCGACAGGCGGCCGATCGCGCGGAACATGTCCTGCATCGCGGGCGCCTGCCCCAGCATCTCGGGCGCCTCGGCCACGCGCTCGTCCTGCGGCGCGCCGCCGCGCAGGCTTTCCTCGACCGCGCGGCGGATCAGCTCCACCGCCTTGTCGACGTCGAACGGCTTCGCGAGATATTCGAACGCGCCGCCCTGGAACGCCGCGACGGCGCTGTCGAGATCGGAGAACGCCGTCATGATGATGACGGGCAGGTCAGGCAGACGCTCGTGCACCGCCTGCAGCAGCTCGAGGCCGGAGCCGCCCGGCATCCGGATGTCGGATACGAGCACCTGCGGCGTCTCGTGGTCGAGCGCGGCCAGCGCGTCGCGCACGTTCGCGAAGCTCTTCGTCGCGAAGCTGTCCCGGGCGAGTGCCTTTTCGAGCACCCAGCGGATCGATTGGTCGTCGTCTACTATCCAGATCGGCTTCATAGGTCGGTCAGTATTGGTGAATCCGGTGAATCGCCATACCGCCGCTCAATGGTCGAGCGGCAGCAGGATCTGAAATTCGGTACGTCCCGGCCGGCTCTCGACCTCGATCATCCCGTCGTGCTGCTGCACGAAGGTCTGCGCGAGCGTGAGGCCAAGGCCGCTGCCGTCGTCGCGCCCGGACACGAGCGGATAGAAGATCCGGTCACGGATCTCTTCCGGAATGCCGGGCCCGTTGTCGACTACATGCAAGTCCAGTGCCAACTTGTACAGGCGCTTCGCGACCGTCACCTTGCGCGCGACGCGCGTGCGCAGCTCGATCTTCGCGTCGCCCTGCGCGATCCGTTCGCGCAGCGCCTGTGCCGCGTTGCGCACGATGTTCAGCAGCGCCTGGATCAGTTGCTCCTTGTCGCCGCGCAGGTCGGGCACGCTGACGTCGTAGTCGCGCTCGATCGTGAGCCCGCGCGGAAATTCCGCGAGCATCACCGCGCGCACGCGTTCGCACACTTCATGAATGTTCACGTCGCCGACGATGTGCGGATGCCGGTGCGGCTCCAGCAAGCGGTCGACGAGCGTCTGCAGGCGGTCGGACTCCTTGATGATCACCTGCGTGTATTCGCGCAACTCGCCGCGCTCGCGCTCGCTCAGCTCGAATTCGAGCAGCTGGGCTGCGCCGCGAATGCCGCCGAGCGGGTTCTTGATCTCGTGCGCGAGATTGCGGATCAGTTGCTTGTTGACCGCGGTCAGGTCGTGGATCCGTTCCTCGCGATCGGTGCGCGATTGCCGTTCGTTCTCGAACAGTTCGACGAGCACGAAATCGGGCGCGGTCTCGAGGAAGCCGACGATCGCATGCACGTGCAGCGCCTCGTGGCCGGGCCGGTCGAGTACCGTGTCGAGATGCGTCGCGTGAAAGCGCTGCTGGCCGATCGCGGTGATCGTCGCCGCGAGCTCGTTCGCGTTCGGAAAAATCTCGCCCCACGGCCGCTGCGCGAGCTGCCGCCGCGAGATGTCGAGCATCGCCTCCGCGGACGGGTTCGCGAACGCGACCCTGAGCGTCTTGCGGTCGAGCACGATCACGACCGTCGGCAGTGCTTCCAGCCCCGCAAGCAGGCCCGAGCGCGCGAGCCGCTCGTCTTCCGTCAGTCGCTCGGGCTGCCCCGTCTTCGCCTTGATCAGATTTTTCAGAGCCATCTTGCGTATCGTCGCGCCTCACCGGGTGGGAACATGAAAATTGGCGGAACAAAAAAGGGACGGCTGGACGCCGTCCCCTTTCAGACTCCGCGGTTCCCGCCGCTAGCCGCGCGACGGGAACGAACCGGCATGACGGCGCTCACTCGAAGCGCCATCGCCGATTACAGCGAGTAGTACATCTCGAACTCGATCGGATGCGTCGTCATGCGGAACTTCGCCAGCTCCTGCTCCTTCAGCGCGAGGTACGCATCGAGCATGCTGTCGGTGAACACGCCACCACGCGTCAGGAACTCGCGATCCTTGTCGAGCGCTTCCAGTGCCTGGTCGAGGCCCGCGCAGACGGTCGGGATCTTTGCATCCTCTTCCGGCGGCAGGTCGTACAGGTTCTTGTCCGCGGCTTCGCCCGGATGGATCTTGTTCTGGATCCCGTCGAGGCCGGCCATCATCAGCGCCGTGAAGCACAGGTACGGGTTCGCCATCGGATCCGGGAAGCGCGTTTCGATACGGCGACCCTTCGGGTTCGACACGTGCGGAATGCGGATCGATGCCGAACGGTTACGCGCCGAGTAAGCGAGCTTGACCGGTGCTTCGAAGTGCGGGACCAGACGCTTGTACGAGTTCGTCGTCGGGTTCGTGATCGCGTTCAGTGCACGGGCGTGCTTGATGATGCCGCCGATGTAGAACAGCGCCAGTTCCGACAGGCCGGCATAGCCGTTACCCGCGAACAGGTTCTGGCCGTCCTTCCAGATCGACTGGTGAACGTGCATGCCCGAACCGTTGTCGCCGACGACCGGCTTCGGCATGAACGTCGCCGTCTTGCCGTACGAGTGCGCGACGTTATGGATGATGTACTTCGACCATTGCGTCCAGTCGGCGCGCTGAACCAGCGTCGAGAACTTGGTGCCGATTTCGTTCTGGCCCTGGCCCGCCACTTCGTGGTGGTGCACTTCGACCGGGATGCCGAGCTGTTCGAGCAGCAGGCACATTTCCGAACGCATGTCCTGGAACGTGTCGACCGGCGCGACCGGGAAGTAGCCGCCCTTCGTGCCCGGACGGTGGCCCGTGTTGCCGCCTTCGAATTCCTTGCCTGCCGACCACGGTGCTTCTTCCGAGTTGATCTTCACGAAGCAGCCCGACATGTCCGTGTTCCACTGGACCGAGTCGAAAATGAAGAATTCCGGTTCCGGACCGAAGTAGGCCGTGTCGCCGATGCCCGTGCTCTTCAGGTACGCTTCGCCGCGTTTCGCGAGCGAACGCGGATCGCGCTCGTAGCCCTTGCCATCGGCCGGTTCGACCACGTCGCAGGTCAGCACGAGGGTCGACTCTTCATAGAACGGGTCGACGAAGGCAGCGCTCGGGTCCGGCATGAGCAGCATGTCCGACGCCTCGATGCCCTTCCAGCCGGCGATCGACGAGCCGTCGAATGCATGGCCGCTTTCGAACTTGTCTTCGTCAAACGCCGAAACCGGCACCGACACGTGCTGTTCCTTGCCGCGCGTATCCGTGAAGCGGAAATCGACAAACTTGACGTCCTCGTCCTTCACGAGCTGCATGACGTCGGCGACGGTTTTACTCATAACCTCTTCTCCTGATTGAACAATTCCGGCGGACTGGGAACCGCCTCGTTTACCGAGCTGCCCGGAGTCTGGCTTTGGCGCAGCGCGCCCCGGGTCGACCGAATTCTATATAGCAGCATCCGTGCCAGCCATACACAGAAGCGACATGAATCGCGCCAGCCCGCGCCACCACGGGGCCCTGCTGCGCGATTCCGGGGCCGGGCGCCGCACCGGTGCTCGCGGGATCGCACCGATATGGTGCAATCGACGAGAGACGCCAGCGCGACGGAATCATTCTGGTGCATGCGCACCATTCTGCACTCTTTTGGTGAACATGGGGCGGTGCATGCGCGTCAGGCTACGCGCACATCCGCGCGGCGCCGCCGCGCTAGAATGTTCGTTTCACCGAACCATACGGAGACCTCCTGCCATGAGTACGCTCGACCAGCTTTACGCGAAGGCCGAAGAACGCCGCACCCAAGGCGCGCTCAACTATGCCGGCGCGCTGCTGCCGGTCGAGGCATTCGAACTGCTGCAGCTCGACCCGTCGGCGCGCCTCGTCGACGTGCGCACCCGCGCCGAGCTCGACTGGGTCGGCCGCCCGCTCGTCGGCGACGGCCAGTACCTGCACCTCGAATGGACGCGCTACCCGGGCGGCGTGCCGAACGCCGAATTCGTCAACGAACTGAAGGCGGCCCTGCCGGCCGATACGCCGATCCTGTTCCTGTGCCGCAGCGCCGCGCGCTCGAAGCTCGCCGCGGTCGCGTCGGCGCAGGCCGGCTTCACGAAGGCGTTCGACCTGCTCGAAGGCTTCGAAGGCGGCAAGGACGGCGAAGGCCACCGCAAGACGGTCGACGGCTGGTGCTTTCGGAAACTGCCGTGGATCGGCGCCTGAGCGCGCATCCGTTCAGGCACGCCCGACTGCCACATCGTCGAGCCGGGCGATGACATCCCGATGACGGGCCGCGTTGCGCGGCCCGTGGTTTTTGCGCGGCCCGTTTGCGTGAAGGATCGCGGGCCGCTCAGGCGCGCGGCGCATCCGGCTCGACGACGTCGCCGCCGAGCAGGTGCACGCCTTCGCGCAGCTTCACGAACGCGGCCGCCACCGCTTCCGGCTCGCCCTTCACGCCGAGATCGATATGCCGGCGCGCGTAGATCCCGCCGCGCTCCGCGTCGCCCACGCTCGGCAGGCTGAAGACCCGCACGCCGGGGAAGTCGCGCTCGATGCTCTCCATCAGCGGCGTCAACGTCGATTCGGGCAGTTCGAACACGAACAGCGAGCGCTCCGCGTGCGGCGTCACATGATGGAGATGCTGGTACTTCGTATCGAGCACCCATTCGATCATCGGCCACGCCATCACCGGGAAGCCGGGCACGAAATGGAGCTCGCCGACCGAGAAACCGGGAATCCGGTTATAGCCGTTCGGGATGATCGTCGCACCCACCGGAAACACGCCCATGTTGAAGCGGTGCCGGTTCTCCGGCGAATCGAAGTCGACCGGCGTGGCCGGATCGGTGTGCGTCTCGCGGATGCGCTCCGAAATCAGCGCCTTCGCTTCCGGATGCAGCGCGAGCGGCACGCCGAGCGCGGCGGCGGCGCACTGGCGCGTATGGTCGTCCGGCGTCGCGCCGATCCCGCCCGTGCAAAACACGATGTCGCCGGACGCGATCGCGCGGGCGAGCGTCGCGGTGATCCGCGCCGGATCGTCGCCGACGTATTCGGCCCAGTCGAGCGCGAGGCCGCGCGCGCCGAGCAGCTCGATGACCTTCGCCAGATGCTTGTCTTGTCGGCGACCCGAGAGAATTTCGTCGCCGATGATGATGATGCCGATGCTCATGCCTGCCCCATGTCGATTGCGGTGGCGCGCGAACGCGCGCGCAGGTCGTCCAGCGCGCGCAGGCAATAGTGCCCGAACCACAGCGCCGAGAAGACCAGGATGAAAGCGTAAACCCAGATCATGGCCGCCGCCACGAACGGAAACAGCACCATCATCCAGACCGACGACACCCACACGAAGGTCGGCACGGTGCCGAGCAACCCGGTCGCGACGCCAATGCCGATCAGCGGCCAGCGATGCTGGCGCACGAGGGCGCGGCGCTCGTCGCGGCTCGCGTGCTGGGCGAGCGCGTCGTAGGTCATCACGCGGTACGTGAGCCAGCCCCAGATCACCGGCGGCAGCAGCGCGAAGAACGGCGGGATCAGCCACAGCGGGATCGTGACGACGAGCAGCACGACGCCGACGAGCGCCGCGCCGAGCGAATTGACCACGCTGCCGACGAAGGTGCCGCCCCGCTTCGCCTCGAGCGCGGCGAACTGGCGGTTCGACAGGTGCTTGATCACGACCGGCATCGAGATCGTCGCGATCAGCAGCAGCACGGTCAGCACGATCAGCGGGATCGCGAGCGACACGACGACGAACGGCGCGACGACCGCATGCAGCTGCGACATCCCGATCGCGTCGAACGCGCGGTACAGCGCGGCGGTCAGCACGAAGCCGTCGAGCGCGCCGCGCGCGGCATCGATCAGCGTCTGCCACGAGAACCACAGCAACACGCCCCACAGCAGCGCCGAGACGACGAACGGCATCAGGGTCAGCCACAGCATGCGCGGGTGCAGCGCGCTGGCGAGCGCCCGGATGAAGGAGCGCAGCAAGTCGTTCATGCGAACCTGTATCGACGGAGAAAAACGGGGAAAGGATAAACCACACGGCCCGCATGCGCCAAAGCGCATGCGGGCCGTGTGAGGAAGCGGTTCAACGGGACGGTGACGAGCTCAGGCCGACGCCGCGCCGCGCTTCGCGGGAACGAGGCGCCGGAAGATCCGCACGAACGCGAGGCCGTGCTGCGCCCAGAAGCCGTCGCCGTAGGACACGCCGTCGACCTGCTCGCGGATGCCGGTCGGCTCGACCGTGCGGTTCCACGACGCGGTGCCGAACATGACGTCCCACCACGGGAACAGCACGCCGAAGTTGCAGCCGTACTTGGTGCCTTCATGGCCGTAGCCGACCGCGTGGTGGCGCCGGTGGAAGGTCGGGCTCACGAGCAGGCGCTCGCCGAGCCGGCCGAACGATAGTCGCGCATTCGTATGCTGGATGCTCTGCAGGAAGTTGGTGACCGCGGTCAGCACGACGAACTGCGACGGCGTCACGCCGATCACGAGCGCGATCGCCGCGAAGAAGCACGACTGGAGCACGTCGTCGAGCAGATGGTTGCGGTCGTCGCACCACAGCGACATCTGCCGCTGGCTGTGATGGACCGCGTGCAGCTCCCACCAGATCCCGAACTTGTGCTGCCAGCGGTGATACCAGTAGCCGGCGAAGTCGAGCACGACGAGGTAGATCGCGAACGCGACGATCGGCTGCGAGGTCACGCCGGGCCACAGATAGTCGAGGTTGAAGTTCGCGATGCCGTGCAGGCGCAGCCACGACTGGAACTGGTCGAACACCGGCTGCAGCGCGAAGAAGAAGAACAGCGCATAGATGCCGAGCTTCGAGATCGCCGTGTAGATCACGTCGACCCGCACCGCGCGGCGGTTCTTCCAGCGCTCGACGGGCGCGAGCGCCTCGAGCGGGCGCAGCAGCGCGAACATCAGCACCATCTGCAGCGCGCCGATGATCACCCAGTACAGTGCGTCGTAGGTGTCCTCGTCATAGTCCATCAGGTTGAACTTGAAGAGGAGCGGCTGCACGACGTCGACGTACAGCCAGGTCTGGATGTCCGACACGAACGCATCGATCAGGTGCAGCATCGTTCGCCTCCGCCCGTCACGCGCCGTTCGCGGCCTTCCACGGCGCGCGGTCGTAGAAGTAGATCCCGTGCGGCGAACGGCCGACGGCGATCGTCTGCACCAGCTTGCGCGATGCCAGATCGATGATACCGACCTTCTTCGCGAAGCGGAACGTCACCCACAGCGTCTTCTTGTCGGCCGACAGCTCCATGTCGTCCGGCCCCGGCAGCAGGCCGGTGATGTCGCCGACGTTGGTGAGGGTGTTCTCGTCGAGGATGCTGATCGTGTTCGCGACCCGGTTCGTGACGGCGACGTGCGTGCCGTCGGCGAGCGAGCGGAAGTTGTGCGCACCCTTGCCCGTGTAGATCTGCTTGACGACCTTCTGGTTGCGCCAGTCGACGACCGCGACATAATCCGCGCCGGTCATGCCGACCAGCAGGAACTTGTCGTCCGGCGTGAGCCACAGGCCGGCCGGCACCTTGCCGACCTTCATCTTCCACTTGACCGTCTGCGTCGGCAGGTCGATCGCCGCGATCTCGCCGGACACCTGCAGCGACACGAGCAGCGTCTTGCTGTCCTTCGTGAACGCGAGGTGGCTCGGCATCACCGCGAGCGGCACGCGCTTCGCGAGGTGCACGTCGTGGCCGTCGTAGCTGTAGATGTCGACGCGGTCGAGCCGCAGCCCCGCCGCCGCGAACCACTTGCGGTCGGGCGAGAAGCCGAGCTGGTACGGATCGTCGATCCCCTCGACGGTGCGCTGCAGCTTGCCCGTCTTCGGATCGAGGAACATCAGGCTGTTCGAGATCGAATTTGCGACGATCAGCGACGAATTGTCGGGCGTCGCCATCAGATGGTGCGGCTCCTTGCCGGTCGGCAGCGTGGAGACGACCTCGCGGGTCTGCTGATCGATCAGGGAAAGCGTCGCTTCGGCCGAGTTGAGGATGATCACGTTATTCGCGTGTGCGGCCGGCGCCAGCACGGCGGCGGCCAGCGCGAGTGCTCGGCCGAGGGAAAGGAAAGTGCGCATGAAGACTCACGTCGTGGAACAGCAGTCATTGTAGAACGTTCGACCGGCCCCGCCGGTTGACGCAAGCCCGGGTTGCGCCACATTGACGCACGCCGCGGCGGCCGGGCGGCCGACTGCGGCAGGCGCCACGGGGCGGCCGCGGCCGACCGCCGGCGCGGGGCCGGCGAGCCCGCCGTGGCGCTAGCGCTGCATCGACTCCCACACCTTGTGCAGACGCTTGACAGAGACAGGCATCGGCGTGCGCAGTTCCTGCGCGAACAGCGAAATTCGCAATTCTTCCAGCAACCAGCGGAATTCCGCGAGCCGCGGATCGGCCACGCCGCCGCGCTGCGACACCGCGCGCTGGTACTGCTGCACGAGCGGCAGCAGCTCGCCGGACTGCTTCGCGTCGCGCGCCGGGTCGGCCTTCAGCTTGTCGATCCGCAACGCGATGCCCTTCAGATAGCGCGGGAAGTGCGCAAGCTGCGTGTAAGGCGTGTCGATCACGAAGCGCCTGCCGACCAGCGCCCCGAGCTGCTGCTGGAGATCCGCGTGGGCCTGCGCGAACGGCTTCGCCTGCGCGAGCTTCTTCACGAGCCCGGCGTATTCGGCGAGGATCTGCCCGACCAGCCGCGCGATCTCCTGCGCGAGCAGGTTCAGGCGGCTGCGGCCCTCGTCGCGGCGCGCATGGAAGCTCGCGTCGTCGTCGGGCAGCGGATCCTGCAGGCACGCGCGGTCGAGCGCCGTGTCGATCAGCTGGTCGCGCAGCTCGTCCTGCGTGCCGAGCGACATGTACTGCATCGCCATCTCGCGCAGCCCCGGCAGGTTCTTCTCGAGGAACTTGATCGGCTCCTTCAGTTGCAGCGCGAACAGCCGCCGCAGGCCGGCCCGGTGAATCCGCGCGGCCTCCTCCGGCGAGTCGAACACCTCGACGTCGCAATGCGTGCCGCGATCGACGAGCGCCGGATAGCCGTACAGCGTCTGGCCGCGCCGGCGGATCTCCAGCAGCTCGGGGAGCTTGCCGAAGTTCCACGTCGTCAGGTTCTCGTACAGCGCGGTCGCGCCGGCTTCCGCCGCGGCGCCCGTGTGCGGCGCCGCGCCCTTGCCGGCCTTGCCGCCCTTCACCGCCGAACCCGGTGCGGCAGCGGGCGCCGGCGTGTCGCCAGCATTGCCCGCGTCGCCCGCGCCAGCGTTGCCGCCGGGCGCGATCGTCGACGCCGCCGCGATCTTCTGGAACTGCTGCTGCGCCTGCGCGCCCAGCTCCTGTCGAAGCTGCGCGAGATTGCGCCCCATCGCGAGCTGGCGGCCGTGCTCGTCGATCACCTTGAAGTTCATGAACAGGTGCGCGGGCAGCGTCTCGAGCTTGAAGTCGGCCGTCTTCATCGCGACCTGCGTCTCGCCGCGCACGTCGGCGATCAGCGCCTCGACGAGGCCACCCGCGCCAAAGCGCTCGCGCCCCATGCGCTCGACGAAGCCGGCCGCGTACTCGGGCAGCGGCACGCAGTGCCGGCGCAGCTTCTGCGGCAGCGACTTCAGGAGCAGCTGCACCTTCTCCTTCAGCATCCCCGGCACGAGCCATTCGCAGCGGCGCGCGTCGACCTGGTTCAGCGCATACAGCGGCACCGCGAGCGTCACGCCGTCGCGCGGCGTGCCGGGCTCGAAGTGGTACGTGAGCGCCATCTCGACGCCGGCCATCGTCGCGCGCTTCGGGAACAGCTCGGTCGTCACGCCGGCCGCCTCGTGGCGCATCAGGTCGTCGCGCGACAGGTACAGCAGCCGCTGCTTGTCCTCCGCCCGGCCGCCCTTGCTCACCTCGTCGCGATACCAGCGCTCGAACGCGGCGCCCGTGTGGATGCCCTCCGGAATCGCCTGGTCGTAGTACGCGTAGATCAGTTCGTCGTCGACCAGCACGTCCTGCCGGCGCGACTTGTGCTCGAGCTGCTCGATGTCGGCGAGCAGCTTGCGGTTGTGCGCGAAGAACGGCAGCTTCGTGTCGAACTCGCCCTCGACCAGCGCGCCGCGGATGAACAGCTCGCGCGCGCGCGCCGGATCCTGCCGGCCGAACGCGACGCGCCGGCGGTGGTAGATCGGCAGCCCGTACAGCGTCGCGCGCTCGAACGCGCTGACCTGCGCGGGACGCTTTTCCCAGTGCGGCTCCGACAGCGACTTCTTCAGCAGGTGCGCGCCGACCTTCTCGATCCACTCCGGCTCGATCTTCGCGAGGCAGCGCGCGTACAGCCGGCTCGTCTCGACGAGTTCGGCCGCCATCACCCAGCGGCCGGCCTTCTTCGCGAGCGCGGAGCCCGGCCACAGGTAGAACTTGATCCCGCGCGCGCCGAGATAGTGCGGATCGTCGTCGGCCTTCATGCCGAGGTTGCCGAGCAGGCCCGTCAACAGGGCCAGATGGATCTGCTCGTAGGTCGCCTCGACTTCGTTGAGCCGCCAGCCATGCTCGCGCACGACCGTCAGCAGTTGCGAATGGACGTCGCGCCATTCGCGCAGCCGCAGATGCGACAGGAAGTTCTGCCGGCACGCGTCGATCAGCTGACGGTTCGATTTCTTGTGCGCGACGGCCTCTTCGAACCACGCCCAGATCTTCAGCCACTGCAGAAATTCGGAGCGCTCGTCGGCGAACCGGCGGTGCGCCTGGTCGGCCTGCTCCTGCGCTTCGATCGGACGGTCGCGCGGGTCCTGCACGGACAGCGCGCTCGCGATGATCAGCACCTCGCGCAGCGACTGCTGGTCGCGCGCGGCGAGGATCATCCGGCCGACGCGCGGATCGAGCGGCAGTCGCGCGAGCTCGCGGCCGAGCGGGGTCAGCGCGTTGTCGTCGTCGACCGCGCCGAGTTCGTTGAGCAACTGGTAGCCGTCCGCGATCGCGCGGCCGGGCGGCGGCTCGAGGAACGGGAACGATTCGATTTCGGTCAGGTGCAGCGACTTCATCCGCAGAATCACGGACGCGAGCGACGAGCGCAGGATTTCCGGATCGGTGAAGCGTGCGCGCGCCTGGTAGTCGCTTTCCTCGTACAAGCGGATGCAGACCCCATCGGCCACCCGGCCGCAGCGACCCGCGCGCTGATTCGCGGCGGCCTGCGAGATCGACTCCACCTGCAGCTGCTCGACCTTGTTCCGGTACGAATAGCGCTTCACGCGCGCGAGACCGGTGTCGACGACGTAGCGGATACCCGGCACCGTCAGCGACGTTTCGGCCACGTTGGTGGCGAGCACGATGCGGCGCGCGTTCGACGCCTTGAACACCTTGTCCTGGTCGGCCGCCGAGAGTCGCGCGAACAGCGGCAGGATCTCGGTATGCGGCGGATGGTGCTTGCGCAGCGCCTCGGCCGCCTCGCGAATCTCGCGCTCGCCGGGCAGGAACACCAGCACGTCGCCGGGGCCTTCGCGGCACAGTTCGTCGACCGCGTCGACGATCGCGTCCATCAGGTCGCGTTCGGCCTCGCGCGCGGTCTTCACGCGATCGCGCCCGCCCGTGCCCTCGGCGTTCTTCACGGCCGGGCGATCCTCGGCCACCGGGCGGTAGCGCATCTCGACCGGATACAGCCGCCCGCTCACCTCGATCACCGGCGCCGGACGCGCGTCGCTGCCGAAATGGCGCGCGAAGCGGTCGGCGTCGATCGTCGCGGACGTGACGATCAGCTTCAGGTCCGGCCGCCTCGGCAGGATCTCCTTCAGGTAGCCGAGCAGGAAGTCGATGTTCAGGCTGCGCTCGTGCGCCTCGTCGATGATCAGCGTGTCGTACGCCTTCAGCAGCGGGTCGGTCTGCGTCTCGGCGAGCAGGATGCCGTCCGTCATCAGCTTCACGGACGCGCCCGGCGCGAGATTGTCGGTGAAGCGCACCTTGTAGCCGACCACCTCGCCGAACGGCGTGCCGAGTTCCTCGGCGATCCGCCGGCCGGTCGACGACGCGGCGAGGCGCCGCGGCTGCGTATGGCCGATCAGGCCTGTGCCGCCGGCGCCGAGGCCGCGGCCGAGATCGAGACAGATCTTCGGCAGCTGGGTGGTCTTGCCCGACCCCGTTTCGCCGCAGACGATGACGACCTGATGATCGGCGATCGCGCGCGCGATTTCGTCGCGCTTGCCCGATACGGGCAGGCTTTCGGGATACGTGATCGGCGGAACGGGATTCGGGGCGACGACCGCGCGCGGCGCACGCTCGCGGCGCGGGGTGCGCGCCTCCGCCCGCGGTGCGTCCGTCGCCGCGGCCGGCTGGCGCGCCTCGCTGCGCCGCTCTTCACCGCGCGGCGGCTTGCCCGCCTGCTGTTGCTGCGGCTGGCGCGGCGGCTGTTGCTGCGGCTGGCCTTGCTGCTCGCGCGCGTCGGCCGCACCATCCGGGTGCCGGGCCGACGGCGCTTTGGCCCGCGTCGGCGCGGGACTTTTAGGTACATTCGACATGGGGGCGCATTATAATCCCGCCCATGAATTCCCAAACCGACCTCCCTCCCGCCCAGACCGGCGCCGCGACGCCGCCGGCTGCCGACGATTCGGCCGCCAGCCACGCGCAGTTCGTCGACTGGATGCGCTCCGTCGCGCCCTATATCCACAAGTTCCGCAACAGCACGTTCGTCGTGGGGTTCGGCGGCGAGGTGGTGCAGCAGGGGCTCCTGAACGCGCTCGTGTCCGACATCGCGCTGCTTCAGGCGATGGGCATCCAGATCGTGCTGGTGCACGGCTCGCGCCCGCAGGTCGAGGAGCAGCTGAGCCTGCATGGTGTCGAATCCGAGTTTTCGCACGGGCTGCGCATCACCGATGCGCGCGCGCTCGAATCCGCGAAGGAAGCGGCCGGCGAAGTGCGTCTCGACATCGAGGCCGCGATCAGCCAGGGTCTGCCGAACTCGCCGATGGCGCACGCGCACATCAGCGTCGTGTCCGGCAACTTCGTGACCGCACGGCCGGTGGGGATTCTCGACGGGGTCGATTTCGCGCACACGGGCATCGTGCGCAAGATCGACGCCGAATCGATCCGTCATTCGCTCGCGAGCCGCAAGCTCGTGCTGCTGTCGCCGCTCGGTTTCTCGCCGACCGGTGAAGCATTCAACCTGTCGATGGAAGACGTCGCGTCGGCGGCCGCGATCGCGCTGCGCGCCGACAAGATCATCTTCCTGACCGAAGCGCCCGGCATCGTCGACGACGAAGGCGCGCTGGTCCGTGAAATGTCGCTCGACGCGGCCGCCGAGCTGCTCGATTCCGGCAACGTCCAGGGCGACGACGCGTTCTTCCTGAAGCACTCGATCCGCGCGTGCCGCGGCGGCGTGACCCGTGCCCACCTGATCCCGCAATCGCTCGACGGCAGCATGCTGCTCGAACTGTTCCTGCACGACGGCGTCGGCACGATGATCTCGTACGAGAATCTCGAGAGCCTGCGCGAAGCGACGCCGGACGACGTCGGCGGCATCCTGTCGCTGATCGAGCCGCTCGAGTCGGACGGCACGCTGGTGCGGCGCGGCCGTCACCAGATCGAACGCGACATCGACCACTTCTCGGTGATCGAGCACGATGGCGTGCTGTTCGGCTGCGCGGCGCTGTATCCGTACCAGCAGGAAAAGATCGGCGAGATGGCGTGCCTGACGGTCGCGCCGGAAGCGCAGGGCTCGGGCGACGGCGAACGCCTGCTCAAGCGCATCGAGCAGCGCGCCCGCGCGCGCGGCCTCACGCATATCTTCGTGCTCACGACGCGCACCGAGCACTGGTTCCTCAAGCGCGGTTTCGTCAAGGTCAGCGTCGACGACCTGCCGGAAGACCGCCGCAAACTCTATAACTGGCAGCGCAAGTCGCTCGTGCTGATGAAGCAGCTCTGAGCGCAGGCACGACTGCCCTCCCCCAGTCCGATTACAGGAGAAGTACACGATGGCTCGAATGATTCAATGCGCGAAGCTCGGCAAGGAAGCCGAGGCTCTCGATTTCCCGCCGCTGCCGGGCGAACTCGGCAAGCGCATTTACGAAAGCGTGTCGAAGGAAGCGTGGCAAGGCTGGCTCAAGCAGCAGACGATGCTGATCAACGAGAACCGCCTGAACATGGCCGACCCGCGCGCACGCCAGTACCTGATGAAGCAGACCGAGAAGTACTTCTTCGGCGACGGCGCGGACCAGGCGTCCGGCTTCGTGCCGCCGACGGAAGGCTGAGCATCGCGGATCGCGCGGGCCGGTCGTACCGGCCTCGCGCGAAGCAACGCAAACGGCACCGTGCATCGCACGGTGCCGTTTGCTTTTGGGGCGGGCAAATCGAGCCGATGCGAGGCGGCCCGGCGCGTTCGATGCCGCCAGGTCAGGTCGCGCCGGCCTGCCCCGCCGGTTTCAACGTGCCGCGCTCGTCCGGCTGCGCGGACTCGCCGGCCGCGGCGTCGACACTCGCGCTTGCGGTGCCCCATTCGGCCGCATCGCTGCGCTCGGCGCTCGACAGCTCATCCGCACGGTAGCCAGTGCGATTGAGCAGCGCGAGCATGCAGGCGAGCGACACGAGCGCGTACAGCCCCGACGCGATCGCGACGCCGACGATGCTGCCGGTCGCGTTCAGGATCGCCTGCGCGAGCACCGGCGTGCCGCCGCCGACGACGAGCGCGCTCAGCTGATACGCGAGCGACAGGCCCGTGTAGCGGATGTTGGCCGGAAACACGCGCGCGAGCACGCCGCCGACCGCACCGTAGAACATCGCCGACGGGATCGTCGAGATGCACATTCCCACGACGGCGACCCAGTACGACCGCGTCGCGAGCGCATGGAACATCACCGGCATCAGCACGATCTCGGGAATCAGGATCCAGCACATCGCGCGGCGCATGTCGATCTTCGACACGAACCACGCGCCGATCGGCTGCATCAGGAACTGCACGACGAGCGAGATCGACAGGATGCCGAGGAACGTGCCCTGCGCGTAGCCGAGTTCCTTGGTCGCCCACGACAGCGCGAACGTGCTGCGGAAATACGTGACGTTGATCACCGGCAGCGTGCCGGCCGCGAGCAGCACGACGGGCCAGTGGTCGCGCACGACGTCGCGCAGCGGCAGCTTCACCGTCCGCTTGCGCGCGAGCACCAGCTGCATGTCGAGCGATTCCTCGAGCCGCAGCCGGATCACCATCCCGATGATCACGAGCACCGCCGACAGCAGGAACGGAATGCGCCAGCCCCACATCAGGAACGACGGCGTCGGCAACGCGCTCAACGCGAAGAAGGCGATCGTCGCGAGCAGGTTGCCGGTGGGCGAGCCCTGCTGAGCGAAGGCCGCATACAGGATGCTGCGGTGCTTCGGCGCGTTCTCGCTCGCGATCAGCACCGCACCGCCCCACTCGCCGCCGACCGCGATGCCCTGCAGCACGCGCAGCACGACGAGGCCCGCCGGCGCCCACACGCCGATCGACGCATAGCCGGGCAACAGGCCGATGCCGGTCGTGGCAAGGCCCATCATGATCAGCGTGATCACGAGCGCGGTCTTGCGACCGACGCGATCGCCGAGATGCCCGAACACGATCCCGCCGAGCGGCCGCGCGGCGAAACCGGCCCAGAACGTGACGAATGCGAGCAGCGTCGCGACGCCGGGATCCATCGTGCTGGAAAAGAACACCTTGCCGAACACGAGCGCGGCGGCGGTGCCGTAGATATAGAAGTCGTACCACTCGATCGTGGTGCCGACGAAGGCCGCGAGAGCGGCGCGGCCGGGCCTCGGCGGCACGGCGGACGGGGATTGCGGACGGCTCATCGATGTCTCCATGTTCGTGATCGGCGGCGCGACTGTCGCGCGCCTTGCCGGATGGCCGGCCTTGCGCCGCCGGCTGGCGGGTTGTTTTACGGCTTTACGTTCTGCTGCTTTGCGTTCTGCTGCTTTACGTTCCGCTTCGTCGGCCGCGGATGCTCACCCGCGCGCCACGTCTGCCGTTCACGTCTCATCGGGCGCGACCTTCAGCACGCCAGCGTCGAGCAGTTGCTGCCGGAGCGCGGGATCGACGCCGAGGCGATCGAGCACCGCGCGCGTGTCGCGGCCGAGCGCCGGTGGCGGCGAGCGATAGGTCGCCGGCGTGCGCGACAGCTTCACCGGCGATGCGGTGCCGCGATATGCGCCGATCTCGACGAACAGCTCGCGGTGCAGCGCATGCGGGTCGCGCGCGACATCGGCGACCGTGCGCACCGGCCCGCACGGCACGCCCGCCGCCATCAGGTCGCGCGCGAGCGGCTCGCACGGATGGGCGGCGAGCCGCGCCTCGAGCTCGGCCTTCAGCTCGGGCCGGTGCGCGCAGCGGCTGCGGTTGTCGACGAAGCGCGGATCGCCGGCGAGCGCCGGTGCACCGAGATGCGCGACGACCCGTGCGAACTGCCGGTCGTTGCCGACCGCGAGGAAGATCGGCACCGTCGCCGTGCGGTAGCTGTCGTACGGCGCGATGTTCGGATGCGCGTTGCCGCTGCGCCCGGGCACGCGCCCCGAGCCGAAGAAATTCGGCAGGTGCGGATGCAGCAGCGACACGCCGCAGTCGTACAGCGCGATGTCGATCGACTGGCCCTGTCCGCTCTTCTCGCGCTCCGCGAGCGCGAGCAGGATGCCGGCAAGCGCGTTGAGCCCCGTCACCATGTCGACGATCGGCAAGCCGATGCGCATCGCGTCGCCGTCGCGCTCGCCGTTGACGCTCATCAGCCCGGCCATCGCCTGGATCACCGCGTCGTAGCCGGGCAGCCCGCCGAGCGGACCGTCTGCGCCGAAGCCGGTCACCGCGCAGTGGATCAGGCGCGGAAAGCGCGGCCGCAGGTCGCGCGCGTAGTCCATCCCCCAGCGCCCGAGCGTGCCGGGCTTGAAGTTCTCGACGAGCACGTCGGCATCGGCGAGCAGGCGCCACAGGATCGCGCGCCCTTCGTCGCGCGACAGATCGAGCGCGAGCCCTTCCTTGTTGCGGTTCACGCCCATGAAATACCACGCGGTGTCGCCGAGGAACGGCGGCCCCCAGCCCCGCGTCTCGTCGCCGTCCGGCGGCTCGATCTTGATCACCGTCGCGCCGTGGTCGGCGAGCGCCTGCGTGCAGTACGGGCCGCCGAGCACACGGCTCAGGTCGACGACCTTCAGGCCGTCCAGTGCGCCGCGTGTCGCTTTCGTCGGGTTAGTCGCGTTCGTCTCGTTCATCGTTCGACCTCCGGCAGCAGGTCGAGCGCCATGTCGAGCGGCACCGGCGTGCCGCGCACCAGCGCGTCGAACGCCATCGCTTCGTCGTCGCGCGACGCCGGCGCGAACGGATCGATCGGCAGCAGCTTGTGACGCACGATCAGGTGCGCAAGCGCGAGGCGCCGGTAGTCGGGTGCGAGCCCCACGCCCTCGCACGCCATCAGCACGGCCGCGCTCGCGTAGTACAGCGACGACGCGGCCTGCCGCACGCACGCGTCGTCGCCTGCCGCCGCAACCCGGGCGAGCGCATCGCACGCGCGCGCGAGAATGCGCCGCAGCGCCGCGCGACTCGCGTCGGGCAGCGGCGCCGCGCCGAGCCGATCGCCGAGGAACGTGCGCAGCGCGTCCAGCGCCTGCTCGCGCTGCGCTGCGCGCGCGACGTCGAGCGCGACGATGTTGCTGGTGCCTTCCCAGATCGAGCCGAGATGCGCGTCGCGCACGATGCGCGCATCGCTCCATTCCTCGATGTAGCCGGTGCCGCCGCGCACCTCCATCGCGTCGCCCGTCACGCGGCGCGCATCGCGGCACGCGCGGAACTTGATCAGCGGCGTCAGGATGCGCACGCAGCGCGCGGCCTGCTCGTCGCCCGCATCCGCCTGCGGCAGCAACAGCGCGATCTGCATGAACATCGCCCGCGCGGCCTCGGCGGGCAGCAGCATCTTCATCAACTGGCGCTGCATCAGCGGCATCTCGATCAGCGTCCGGCCGAACGCCGTGCGGTGCGCGGCCACGTGCAGCGACTCGTTCAGCGCACGCTGCATCAGCCCCGCCGCGCGCACGCCGTTCGACAGCCGCGACATGTTGATCATGTCGGCCATCTGGTGAAAACCGCGGCCGATCTCGCCGATCAGGTAGGCCTGCGCGCCTTCGAGCGCGATCTCGCCGCTCGCCATCGACCGGCTGCCGAGCTTGTCCTTCAGCCGCACGATCCGGTAGCGGTTGCGCGTGCCGTCCGGCAGCGTCTTCGGCAGCAGGAACAGCGCGAGCCCCTTGATGCCGTCCGGCGCGCCGTCGGGCCGCGCGAGCACCATCGCCAGATCGGCGTCGGCGTTCGAGCAGAACCACTTGTCGCCGTACAGGCGCCACACCGCTTCGCCCGGCGCGTGCGTTTCGCGCACCGCGCGCGTCGCGATGCGGCCGACGTCGGAGCCGGCCGCCTGCTCGGTCATGAACATCGCGCCCTGGAACAGCGTGTCGAAATCGCGCGACGCGAGCCTCGGCAGGTAGTGCTCGACGAGCGCCGGTTCGCCGAAACGGCGCAGCGTGCGCGTGAGCGAGTCGGTCATGCTGACCGGGCAGCACAGCCCGAATTCCGCCTGCACGAACAGGAACGTCAGCGCGTACTTGACGAGCGGCGCCACCGCGTCGCGCTGGTGGCTCAGCGCCGCGAGCCCGAGTTCCGCATACGCGACGCGTTCGAGCGCGACATACGCGGGGTCCTTGTCGATCCGCTGCACCGCCTCGCCGCGCCGGTTGCGATGTTCGAGCACGGGCGGATGCTTGTCCGCGCGCGACGCCCATTCGTCGAGCTCGCCGGACACGCGCGCGCCGAGTGCATGCAGTTGCGGTTCGAGTCGTGCGTATTGGTCGGCGCCGAGATGCAGCTTCAGCAACGCGCCGAGATCGGGATCGGCCGTGAAGAAATTGATGCCCCGGCTGTCGGGGATGTTGCCGGATGCGCCGGCGTCCGGCGTGCGAGCGGTGTCGTTCATGCATGCGTCTCCATGGTGGCCCGGCTGCCGGCCGGCGCCCGCAGCGTGGCGGCGCGGCGGCCGATGCCAGGCGTTACGCAGAGACTAGGCGCGTGATCGATAAGCGTCCAATACAGGATTTGTCCGGTACGATAGACGGCACTTATCGATGCCGAAGCCGGGAGGAGACACCATGGAACTGCGGCAGTTGCGTTACTTCGTGGCGGTCGCCGAGGAACTGCATTTCGGGCGCGCGGCGAAGCGCCTGTTCATCTCACAGCCGGCGCTGAGCTTCGATATCCGCAAGTTCGAGGAAGCGCTCGGCGTGCAGCTCTTTTCACGCACCAACAAGACGGTCGCGCTGACCAACGCGGGCGCGGTGCTGCTCGGCGAAGCGCGCCGGCTGCTGCTGCAGGCGAGCGAGGCCGAGCGTCTCACGGTGCGCTCGGCGTCCGGCCTCGCGGGTCGGCTGCGGATCGGCTTCGTCCATTCGATGCTGTATCGCGGGCTGCCCGATGCGGTGCAGCGCTTCGAGGCCGACTATCCGGGCGTGGAGATCGTGCTGAGCGAGATGAACACGCACGCGCAGGTGCAGGCGGTCCAGCGCGGCCAGATCGATCTCGGTTACGCGCACTGGGGCCACTGCCCGCCCGAGGTCGAATCGACGCCCGTCTACGCGGAACCGTTCGTGTGCTGCCTGCCGGCCGCGCATCCGCTCGCGCGGCGCCGGCAGGTCGCGCTCGCCGCGCTGGCCGCGGAACCGTTCATCCTGTTTCCGCGCGACGCGGCGCCGCACTATCACGACCTGATCATCGCGCAATGCGTAAACGCCGGCTTCAGCCCGCTGATCCGTCACGAGGCGCGGCTGTGGCAGACGATCCTGTCGATGATCGAGTTCGGGATGGGCATCGCGCTGGTGCCGCGCGTGCTGCAGCAGGTGAAGAGCGACCGGCTCGCGTTCCGGCCGCTGAAGGATGCGTCGCTCGAATCGCGCACGCTGGAACTGAAGCGCAGCGGCACCGCCGAACCGGTCGCGCTGCGCTTCGCCGACTACGTGCGCGCGTCGATCGACGCGCTGCCTGCGCTCGCGGGGTGAGCAGGCACCGCTACTTCGCGTCCGGCTGCAGCACCGGCTGCGCGCGCCGGTACCCGCGTATACGACCGACAGCGCGATCAGGAACGGAATGCCGAAGATCAGCGTCATGTGGAATTCGGCAGTGAAGTAGGTCGTCACCATCACCGCGAGCATCAGCGCGGCGCAGAGCAGCGCCAGCAGCGGAAAGCCGCGCATCCGGAACGCCGGCGCCGGCAGGCCGAGCGCCGCGCGACGCCGCCGGAAGCAGTAGTCGACTTCGTCGAGCCGTTGACGGCCGACTGATCGACCTGTGCACGCACCTGAAAAATATTTGCAGAAAGGGCTTTACGAACCCCAAAAGCTCTGACATAATTTCAGCTTCTTTGGGCGGTTAGCTCAGCGGTAGAGCACTGCCTTCACACGGCAGGGGTCACTGGTTCGATCCCAGTACCGCCCACCAAAGAATTCAAGGGCCTGCGTCTCACGACGCAGGCCCTTTTCGTTTTGCGGTCGCTTTTCCGCGCCCCTCCTCTGCTGCTGCATGCTTCGGGCTCGCCCAGCGCGTTCACGAGTCGGCGCTTCGACGGCACTGATCGAAGCGCCGCGACCGCTCACTTCACCCGCTCCGCCGTCGCATCAAACGCACGCCGCGCCTTGTCGACGATCTCGTCGACTTCCGCCTCCCGGATCACGAGCGGCGGCGACAGCAACATCCGGTCGCCGGTCGCGCGCATGATCAGGTTGCCGTTGAAGCAGAAGTCGCGGCAGATCGTGCCGATATCGACGTCCGCGCCGAATCGCTCGCGCCGGCTCCGATCGCGCGCCAGCTGAACACCCGCGACCAGCCCCGCTCCCGCGATCTCGCCGACGATCGGATGATCTCCGAGCGCTTCCCGCAGCCGACGCTGGAAATACGGCCCGATGTCGCGCTTCACGCGCTCGACGATTCCTTCGTCGCGCAGCAGCTTCAGGTTCGCGACCGCCACGGCTGCCGCCACCGGGTGCCCCGAGTACGTGAGGCCGTGATTGAATTCGCCGTTGTCGATGATCGGCCGCGCGACGCGCTCGTGAATGCCGACCGCACCCATCGGCACGTAACCCGACGTCAGGCCCTTGGCCATCGTGATCAGGTCCGGCTCGAAGCCGAAGTGCTGGTGCGCGAACCATTCGCCGGTGCGCCCGAAGCCGCCGATCACTTCGTCGGCGACGAGCAGGATGTCGTACTTGCGGCAGATTCGCTGGATTTCCGGCCAGTACGTCGACGGCGGGAAGATCACGCCGCCCGCGCCCTGGAACGGCTCGCCGATGAACGCGGCGACGTTCTCCGCGCCGAGTTCGAGAATCTTCGCCTCGAGCTGCTGCGCGCGTGCCAGACCGAACGCTTCGGGCGTCTCGCCGGCTTGCGCTTCGCCGAAGAAATACGGTTGGTCGATGTGCACGATGTGCTCGACCTTCGACGGCATCTGCTCGTGCATGTAGCCCATCCCGCCGAGCGTGCCGCCCGCGATCGTCGAGCCGTGGTAACCGTTCTTGCGCGAGATCACGAACTTCTTCTGCGGCTGGCCCTGCACGCGCCAGTACTGGTGCACGACGCGCAGCACGGTGTCGTTGCCTTCCGAGCCGCTGTTGCAATAGAAGAAGTGATTGAAGCCCGCGGGCGTGACTTCGGCAAGCAGCGCCGACAGTTCGATCACCGGCGGGTGCGTGGTCTTGAAGAACGTGTTGTAGAACGGCAGTTCCTGCAACTGGCGATACGCGGCGTCGGCGAGCTCCTTGCGGCCGTAGCCGACGTTTACGCACCAGAGTCCGGCCATCCCGTCGATCACCTTGTTGCCGTCGGAGTCCCACAGGTAGACGCCGTCGGCCTTCACGATCACGCGGCTGCCCGCGCGATTGAGCGCGCCCATGTCCGAGAACGGGTGAATATGGTGCGCGGCGTCGAGCGCGCGGTATTCGGCGGTCGAGTGCGGCGGGAAGGCTTCGTTTCGTTCGGTCATGTTTCCTCCGTAAAGCAGCGCCGCGCGCTTACACATGCAGCAGCAGATGGCGGCGTTCCCACGAGCTGATCACGCGGAAGAACGCTTCGTATTCGGTTTCCTTCAGCGCCAGGTACGCCTTCACGAACTTGTCGCCGAGAATGCCGGCGAGCGGCGTGCACGCGGCCATCAGCGAGATGCCCTCCTCGAGATTGCGCGGCAGCTGATACGGCAGGTCGTAGCCGTCGGACGCGATCGGTTCGGTCGGCGCGAGCTGCTGCGTGAGGCCGAGATAGCCGGCCGCGAGCGTCGCCGCGAACGCGAGGTACGGATTGCAGTCGACGCCCGGAATCCGGTTCTCGATGCGCCGCGCGACCGGCGTCGACTGCGGGATGCGGAAGCCGACCGTGCGGTTGTCGTAGCCCCACTGCACGTTGATCGGTGCAGCCATGAAACGCGACAGACGGCGATACGAGTTGATGTACGGCGCGAAGATCGGCATCAGCGCGGGCGTGTACTTCTGCAGCCCCGCGAGATAGCTGTGGAACATCGGCGACACGACCCCGTCTTCTTCGGCGAACAGGTTGCGACCGGTGTGCACATCGGCGAGGCTCTGGTGGATGTGCATCGCGGAGCCCGGCTCGCCTTCCATCGGCTTGGCCATGAACGTCGCGTACATGTTGTGGCGCAGCGCCGCCTCGCGCACCGTGCGCTTGAACAGGAACACCTGGTCGGCCAGCGACAGCGCGTCGCCGTGCACGAAGTTGATCTCCATCTGCGCGGCGCCGACTTCGTGGATCAGCGTCTCGATGTCGAGCCCCTGCATCTCGCAGTATTCGTAGATGTCCTCGAACAGCGGATCGAACTCGTTGACCGCCTCGATCGAATACGACTGCCGGCCGGTTTCGGCGCGGCCGGTGCGCCCGATCGGCGGACGCAGCGGCAGGTCGGGATCCGCGTTCATGTCGACGAGGTAGAACTCGAGCTCGGGCGCGACGACGGGCTGCCAGCCCTTCGCCTTGTACAGGTCGAGCACGCGGCGCAGCACGTAGCGCGGCGAGATCTCGACCGGCGAGCCATCGAAATGCACGCAATCGTGGATCACCTGCGCGGTCGGATCGACGGCCCACGGAACCAGGCAGATCGTCGATGGATCGGGCACGCACACCATGTCGGGATCGGTCACGCCAGTCAGCGTGCCGTCCTCCGGATAGTCCCCGGTGACGGTCTGCACCATCACGGCCTGAGGCAGGCGCATCGATTCGCCGGATTCGAATTTGTTGCGCGGAATGATCTTGCCGCGCGCGATGCCGGCCATGTCGGGAATGATCGCCTCGACTTCGGTGATGCGGTGCTGACGCAGGAATTCGCTCAGTTCGGGTTGCATGATCGGCCTCGTTCAGTCGATGTCGGATGCGGCCGGCGACGGCATGGTGCCGCCGGTCGCACGAATGCGGTGGGTCATGCGCGCGCGGCACGCCGCGCCGAATGCCGCGAAGATGTCGCGCGACAGTGGCTGTTCCGCGAAACGCCATTCGGGATGCCACTGCACGCCGAGCGCGAACGCGCGCGCGCCGCGCACGCTGACGGCCTCGATCAGCCCGTCGGGCGCGCTCGCTTCGACCGCGAGCCCGGCGCCGAGCCGCGCGATGCCCTGGTCGTGCAGCGAATTGACCATCGCGTCGTGCGCGCCGCGCGCGATCCGCTGCAGCAGGCCGCCCGGCGCAAGCTGGATGCGGTGTGCGGGGCCGTACTGTCGCTCGAGCGGATCGCCGTCGCGCTCGCGATGGTCGTGAAAGCCGGGGCTCGCATGCAGCCGCTGATGCAGCGTGCCGCCGTACGCGACGTTCAACTCCTGCATGCCGCGGCAGATCGCGAGCACCGGCACGCCGGCATCGATCGCCGCGCGGATCAGCGGCAGCGCGGTCGCATCGCGCGCGGGGTCGTGCAGCGTGTCGGGCGCACTCGCCGGGCCGCCGTAGTGATGCGGCTCGACGTTCGAATAGCTGCCGGTCAGCAGCAGCCCGTCGACGGACGCGACGATCGCGTCGACCGGCTGCCGCTCACCCAGCGCGGGCAGCACGAACGCCAGCGCGCCGGCGCCGTCGACCAGCGCGACGAGGTACTTCTCGCCGGCCGTGTGGTTCGGATGGGCGCCGCGCAGGATGCGGTCGGCGGTGACGGCTACGATCGGGCGCGCTCGCATGATCGCCTCCGCGATAAGCGCGCGACGCGTGCGGACGCGCAGGACGATGGAAGCCCGCCGTGGCGTGGATTGCGCGCGTGCGCGATCATGCCGCGCGCACGATGCGGCAACCGGCAGTGTGACCCGAAGCGAAAACGGAAAAGGACACTAGGGCAACAATGAAGCGCTGCCGTCGCGCTGCACCGCGCTGAACAGGTGCGCGGTCACGAGGTTGAAGCGGCGCAGGCCGCGATGGGACACAGCGAAGAAACCAGGCTCGCGTATGAGGGCGGCGCGCGTGCCGCGATCAGCATGCCGGATCGGCCCGGCCTGAGGCGGCGCGCCCGCCGACGGACTTCGGGTCCGGCGTATCGAAGGGCTGGCGGCTTTCACGATCGTACTCGACTGACTGATGAAGACAGGACACGTGTCGCGGTGAAGCGCAGGCGGCAAGGCCGTGCGGCGACACGTCGGGAAGGTGTCTCGCGACGGATTCCGGCTTGGTACGGCGCCAATCGACGCCGTCGTCGCCGGTGCGCGCGTGACGACTTCCTGACATTCAGCTTATATCACCTAAAAATTGCGTCAAATTTCCAGGTGCCGATCCCCGACATCGATCAGACAAAAAAAACGGCATCGACCGTTCGGATCGATGCCGTTTTTGTGCGCTGCATCAGCGTGCCCGCACCGCGTGCCGTCAAGCCGGCGCGGAAAGTATCACCGCACCGCCGCACGCAGCATGCCGACGGATCAACGATGCGCGAGCGCGGTTTCGACGAGCGTGTGCAGCAGCGGCACGATCCGCGCGGCGCGCGCTTCGTCGTATGCGTATGGACGCGTCTCTTCCATGTAGGTGATCTGCGACAGTTCGAGCTGCACGGCTTCGACGCCGGTGGCCGGCACGCCGTAGTGACGCGTGATGTAGCCGCCCTTGAACCGGCCGTTCGCGACCGCCGTATAACCGCCGTGCGCGTTCACGCATGCGGCGAGCGCCTCGGCGAGGCCGGGCGCGGCGCTCGCGCCGCTCGACGTGCCGAAGTTGAAGTCCGGCAGGCGGCCTTCGAAGAAACGCGGCACGTGCGAGCGGATCGAATGCGCTTCCCACACGAGCACGCGGCCATGCTCGCGCTTCAGGCGCGCGATCTCTCCCTGCAGCGCGTCGTGATACGGGCGCCAGTAGCGATCGCGACGGCGCATGATCTCGTCGTTGCCGGGCAGCGCATTCGGCGGATACAGCGGCGCCTTGTCGAACGTGTCGACCGGCACGAGCCCGGTCGTATCCTGCCCCGGGTACAGGTTCTCGTTGTCGGGCGGACGGTTCAGGTCGATCACGTAACGCGCATGCGACGGCACGAGGATCGATGCGCCGAGCGTCGCCGCGAACCCGTACAGCCGCTCGAGATGCCAGTCGCAATCGTCGACGAAGCGCGCATCGGGCGTCATCGTCGCGGCGATGTCGTCGGGGATGCGGGTGCCTGCGTGCGGGATCGAGATCAGCAGCGGCAGCGTGCCCTGCTTCAGCGTGAATACAGCCGGTTGTTCAGTCATGTCGCCTCACCGTAAAAGTCTGCCGGCGCACGCGCGCGGCGTGCGCCGGACGCCGCGCGTCAGCGCAGCAGTTGCGCCAGCGCGGCGCGGTAGTCGGCATAAGCAGCGGTTTCGTCGCGATGGCGGCGGCCGCTCACGACGCGTTCGCCGCCGGTGTACACGTCGAGCACCGGCGTGTCGCCATGCTCGGCGAACACCGCGCCCGACAGCCAGGACGCGCTGCCGTGTTCGGCAATCGCGGGATGATCGGGATCGAGCACGAGCCAGTCGGCGCGGCAGCCTTCGCGCAGCGCACCGATGCGCCGCCCGCTTGCCTGCGCGCCGCCGGCGAGCGACGCGTCGAACAGCCGGTCGGCGACATGCGCGTGCGTGTCGCTCGCGAGCACGTTGCGCGCGCGATGCACGAGCCGCTGCCCGTATTCGAGCAAGCGCAGCTCCGAGCGCCAGTCGACCGACGCATGGCTGTCCGAGCCTACACCGATCACGCCGCCCTGCGCGAGATAGTCGACGGCCGGGAACACGCCGTCGCCAAGGTTCGCTTCGGTGGTCAGGCAGAGGCCCGCCACCGCGCGACGCTGCGCGAGCGCCGCCGTTTCGGCCGCATCGACGTGCGTCGCGTGCACGAGGCACCAGCGCGCGTCGACGTCGAAGCGATCGAGCAGCCATTGCACGGGCCGCGCGCCGTACGCACGCACGCAGTCGTCGACTTCGGCTGTTTGCTCGGCGATGTGGATATGCACCGGCGCGTCGTCGGGCAGGCCGTCGAGCAGCACGCGCAGCCCGTTCTCGGACACCGCGCGCAACGAGTGCGGCGCGACGCCGTAGCGCAGCCCGCCATGCTCGGGCGCGACGCGGCGCATCGCGTCGAGCAGTTCGAGCAGGCCGTCCGGCGTGTTGATGAAGCGGCGCTGGTCGTCGCGCGGCGGCTTGTTGCCGAAGCCGGCGAACTGGTACGACACGGGCAGCATCGTGATGCCGATGCCGGCCGAGCGCGCCGCGTCGATCACGCGCGTGCCGAGCTCCGCGAGCTGCGGATAGCGCGAGCCGTCCTGCGCGTGATGCACGTAGTGAAATTCGCACACCGACGTATAGCCGCACTTGAGCATCTCGACGTACAGCCAGCGCGCGATCGCCGCGAGCGCGTCGGGCGTGATCTTCAGCGCGAAGCGGTACATCAGGTCGCGCCAGCTCCAGAAGCTGTCGGCGGGATTCGCGCGGTATTCGGTGAGCCCCGCCATCGCGCGCTGGAACGCGTGCGAATGCAGGTTCGGCATGCCGGGCAGCACGGGCCCGGCCGCGCGCGCAACGCCCGCCGGCGCATCGGTGTCGGGCGTCACGTCGGTCAGCGTGCCGGCCGCGTCCCAGCGTAGCAGCACGTTGCGGCGCCAGCCGTCGGGCAGGTAGGCATGGTCCGCGAACAACGTCATTTCGGTCATGGTGAGTCTCGTCTCCTGCAAGGCTAGCCGTTCATCCGGCGAAACACCGTCGCACCGCCGCGCACGACCTGCTCGCACAGCGGGCGGCCGATCCAGTAAGCGAGCTCCGCCAGCGAGCCGACCGACCAGACCGCGAAATCGGCCTGGCGACCGATCTCGAGCGCACCGTGACGATCAGCACGGCCGAGCGCCGCGGCCGCATGGCGCGTCACGGCCTGCACCACCTCGGGCACCGTCATCCGGAACAGCGTGCAGCCCATGTTCAGCGTCAGCAGCAGCGATTCGAGCGGCGACGTGCCGGGGTTGTGATCGGTCGCGAGCGCGATCGGCACGCCATGCTTGCGCAGCAGCTCGATCGGCGGCAATTGCGTTTCGCGGATGAAGTAGTACGCGCCGGGCAACAGCACGGCGACCGTGCCGGCCGCCTTCATCGCCTCGATGCCGGCTTCGTCGAGAAATTCGAGGTGATCGGCGGACAGCGCGCGATAACGCGCGGCGAGCGCGGTGCCGCCCGCGTTCGACAACTGCTCCGCGTGCAGCTTCACCGGCAGGCCGCGCCGCGTCGCGGCTTCGAACACGCGCTCGGTCTGCGCTAGCGAAAAGCCGATGCGCTCGCAGAACACGTCGACCGCATCGACGAGACCTTCGTCGGCCAGCGTCGGCAGCATCCGTTCGCACACTTCGTCGATGTATGCGTCCGCGCGGCCCGCATATTCCGGCGGCAGCGCGTGCGCGCCGAGGAACGTCGTGTAGACGCTGACCGGGAAGCGCTCGCCGAGCTGGCGCGCGACGCGCAGCATCTTGCGCTCGCTCGCGAGGTCGAGCCCGTAGCCCGACTTGATCTCGATCGCGCTCACGCCTTCCGCGAGCAGCGGCTGCAGACGCGCGGCGGCCTGCACGAACAGCGTCGTCTCGTCGGCCGCGCGCGTCGCGCGCACCGTCGACACGATCCCGCCGCCCTGCCGCGCGATCTCCTCGTAGCTGACGCCGGCGAGGCGCTGCGCGAACTCGTCGGCGCGCGTCCCGCCGTACACGAGGTGCGTGTGGCAGTCGACGAGGCCGGGCGTCACCCACGCGCCGTGCAGGTCTTCCCGCTGCCAGTGCGCGTAACCGTGCGGCAGCGCGGAGAACGCGCCGAGCCACACGATCGTGCCGGTTTCGTCGACGGCGATCGCCGCGTCGTCGAGGGTTTCGTCGGGGTGGCCGTGCGGACACAGCCTCAGGTGATGCCAGACAGTCGGTTTCATGCGTTCAGTCTCGTGCGCCGACGGCGAGCGACACGGCGAGCAGCGCGCCGCCTCCGCTCACGACGACGTCAAACGCACGCCGCGGCCCGTCGAGCCGCAGCGTGTCCATTTCGTGCAGCGCGTAATGCGCGCCGTCGATCTCGACGCCGACCGTGCCGCTCGCGCAGAACAGCAGCACGGTATCGGCGCGCTCGACGCGGTGCGTGCCTGCGCGCCACACGTCGACGGTCCCGCGCGCGGCCGAGCGGCGCGTCATCAGGTTGAAGTCGCGGGTCGGGCCGTCGTGCAGCGTCGCGTCGATCGCCGTTTCGCCGGCGAAATCCGCACGGGCGAGCGGCGCATCGAGCACACGGCGCGCGCCGCCCGCTTCCGTGAGCGTCATGCCCGCGCCGGACAGCAGCACCAGCGTGCGATCGATGCCGTCGAAACGCGAGAACGGCCCGGCCGCGTCGACGTCCGCGACGCTCACGCGCCATGCGAACGCATCGAGCGCGGCGCCGGGCGGCGCCCCGGCGGACGTTCCCCGCGGAGAAAATGCCGCGATTTCGCGCGTCACGCCGCCGCCGTTCTTCCACGGCGACGCAACGAGATCCGCTGCGCGAATCATCGCGGCGGCCAGCGTTGCGTGCACCGGCGCCTGGTCGAGCGCCGTCATGCTCAGCGGCCGAGCATCGGCAGCTTCAGGCCGACTTCGCGGGCCGTCTGCTGCGCGAGTTCGTAGCCGGCATCCGCATGGCGCATCACGCCCGTCGCCGGATCGTTCAGCAGCACGCGGCCGAGACGCTCGTGCGCTTCGGCGGTACCGTCGGCGACGATCACGACGCCCGAGTGCTGCGAGAAGCCCATCCCGACGCCACCGCCATGGTGCAGCGACACCCACGATGCGCCGCCCGCGGTGTTCAGCAGTGCGTTCAGCAGCGGCCAGTCGCTCACGGCGTCCGAACCGTCCTTCATCGATTCCGTCTCGCGGTTCGGGCTCGCGACCGAACCGGTGTCGAGGTGGTCGCGGCCGATCACGATCGGCGCCTTCAGTTCGCCGTTCTTCACCATCTCGTTGAACGCCTGGCCGAGGCGATAGCGATCCTTCACGCCGACCCAGCAGATCCGCGCCGGCAGGCCCTGGAACGCGATGCGCTCACGTGCCATGTCGAGCCAGTTGTGCAGGTGCGCGTCGTCGGGGATCAGCTCCTTCACCTTCTGGTCGGTCTTGTAGATGTCTTCCGGATCGCCCGACAGCGCGACCCAGCGGAACGGACCCTTGCCTTCGCAGAACAGCGGGCGGATATAGGCCGGCACGAAGCCCGGGAAGTCGAACGCGTTCTCGACGCCCATTTCCAGCGCCATCTGGCGGATGTTGTTGCCGTAGTCGAGCGTGGCCGCGCCGCGTTCCTGCAGCGTCAGCATCGCGCGCACCTGCTCGGCCATCGACTGCTTCGCGACCTTCACGATGCTTTGCGGATCGACCTTCTGCGCCTCGCGCCATTGCGCGACGGTCCAGCCTTGCGGCAGGTAGCCGTTGATCGGGTCGTGCGCGCTCGTCTGGTCGGTCACGCAATCCGGCGTGACGCCGCGCTTGACGAGTTCCGCGAACACGTCGGCCGCGTTGCCGAGCAGGCCGACCGAGACCGGCTTGCCGGTGCGCTTCGCTTCGTCGATCATGCCGAGCGCTTCGTCGAGCGTCGTCGCCTTCTTGTCGACGTAGCGGGTCTTCAGGCGGAAGTCGATGCGCGTCTCGTCGCATTCGACCGCGATCATCGAGAAACCCGCCATCGTCGCGGCCAGCGGCTGTGCGCCGCCCATGCCGCCCAGGCCGCCCGTCAGGATCCAGCGGCCCGACGGGTCGCCGTTGAAGTGCTGGTTCGCGACCGAGAAGAACGTTTCATAGGTGCCCTGCACGATCCCCTGGCTGCCGATGTAGATCCAGCTGCCGGCCGTCATCTGGCCGTACATCATCAGGCCCTTGCGGTCGAGCTCGTGGAAGTGATCCCAGTTCGCCCAGTGCGGCACGAGGTTCGAGTTCGCGAGCAGCACGCGCGGCGCATCCGGGTGCGTGCGGAACACGCCGACTGGCTTGCCCGACTGGATCAGCAGCGTTTCGTTGTCCTCGAGATCCTTCAGCGACGCGAGGATCTGGTCGTAGCATTCCCAGTTGCGCGCCGCGCGGCCGATGCCGCCGTACACGACGAGCGCGTGCGGATGCTCGGCGACTTCCGGATCCAGGTTGTTCTGGATCATCCGGTAGGCCGCTTCGGCCAGCCAGGTCTTGCAGACCTTCTCGCTGCCGCGCGGTGCGCGGATCGTGCGCGTCGGATCGAGACGGGGATCGATGTGTTTCGGATGGTTCATGACAACTGCTCCCGAAGGAAAGTGAAGATCAATTGGAATCAGAAATGCCCGGTGAAGCGATAACGACTGCCCGGGTGCCACAAGTTCGCCACCGAGGCGACGACGCCCTGCGACCAGGTACGCCGATGTAAAACCAGACACGGCTCGACGTCGTCCATTCGCAGCTGCTCGCGCCGCTCGGGCGCCGGAGCCGCCGCTTCGATCCGGTACTCGACGCGCTGCAGCGGGGCCGCGCGCATCAGGTACAGGTTCGGCGTCGTGTTCGTGAAATCCTGCTCGGCATAATCCGGCGCGACCGCCGGATTCACCCATCGTTCTTCGAGCTGGACGGGTTCGTCATTCTCGAAGTGCAACACCTGCGAATAAAACAGCGTGGCGCGCACGGCCATCTGCATCTCGTCGGCGAGCGCCTCGTCGGCGCGGATCGTGTCGAGGCCGAGCACGCTGGCGCGGTACGCATGCCCGCGCGCGTCGACCTCTTCCGAAATGCTGCGGATCGCGACGAGCGTCGACTCGTACTTCGGCCGCGCGACGTAGGTGCCCGCGCCCTTCATGCGCGTGAGCACCTGCTCGGCCGTCAACTCGCGCAACGCGCGGTTGACGGTCATGCGCGCGACCTTGAACTCGCGGGCCAGTTCGTTCTCGGAGGGCACCTGGTCGCCCTCCGCCCACTCGCCGGCGTGAATGCGGCCCAGGATGAAATCCTTGATCTCCTGGTAGACCGGCGCGCTCATGGGCTTACTGTTCCGATGCGAACGAGAACGGCGCGACCTTCGCGAACGCGCGCTCGCTGACGAGCTTCGCGATCACCGCGATGTCCGGTGCGAAGTAGTGGTCGAGCTCGTAGTGCGCAACATGGCCGCGGATCGTTTCCATCACGGGCGCAAGCTTCGGGCTCGTGTGGTACGGCGCGCGCAGGTCGACGCCCTGCGCGGCGGCCAGCAGTTCGATCGCGAGGATGTACTTCGTGTTGTCCGCGATGTCGGCGAGCTTGCGCGCGGCGAACGTCGCCATCGACACGTGGTCTTCCTGGTTCGCCGAGGTCGGCAGCGAGTCGACCGATGCCGGGTGCGCGAGCGTCTTGTTTTCCGAGGCCAGCGCGGCAGCCGTCACGTGGGCGATCATGAAGCCCGAGTTCACGCCGCCGTCCTTCACGAGGAACGGGGGCAGGCCCGACAGCGTCGCGTCGATCAGCAGCGCGATGCGGCGCTCGGCCAGCGCGCCGATTTCCGCTGCGGCGAGCGCGAGGTTGTCGGCCGCGAATGCGACGGGTTCAGCGTGGAAGTTGCCGCCCGACAGCACTTCGCCGGTATCCGGGAAGATCAGCGGGTTGTCCGACACGGCGTTCGCTTCGATCAGCAGCACGTCGGCCGCGTGGCGCATCTGGTCCAGACACGCACCCATCACCTGCGGCTGGCAGCGCAGGCTGTACGGATCCTGCACCTTGTCGCAGTCGCGGTGCGACTGGTTGATCGGCGAGCCGTCGAGCAGGTCGCGGTACGCCGCGGCCGCGTCGATCTGGCCGCGATGGCCGCGCAGCTCGTGGATGCGTGCGTCGAACGGCTTCACCGAGCCGGCCGCCGCATCGACCGACAGTGCACCCGCGACGAGCGCGGTGCGGTACAGGTCTTCGATCGAGAACATGTTGTCGAGCGCCAGCGCCGTCGACGCCTGCGTGCCGTTCAGCAGCGCGAGGCCTTCCTTCGCCTGCAGCGTCAGCGGCGCGAGGCCCGCGACGCGCAGACCGTCCAGCGCGCTCGCGCGCTCGCCGCGGATGAACACTTCACCGACGCCGAGCAGCACGGCCGACATGTGCGCGAGCGGTGCGAGGTCGCCCGATGCGCCGACCGAGCCCTTCACCGGGATCAGCGGCAGCACGTCGGCGTTGAACAGCGTGATCAGCGCATCCATCACCTCGCGGCGGATGCCCGAGTGGCCGCGGCCGAGGCTCGACAGCTTCAGCGCCATCAGCAGGCGCACCGACGAGCGCGCCATCGGCTCGCCCACGCCGACCGCGTGCGACAGCACCAGGTTCTTCTGCAGCAGCTCGAGCTGGTCGTGCGGGATGTGCGTGCTGGCCAGGCGGCCGAAGCCCGTGTTGATACCGTATGCCGGCTCGCCCTTCGCCGCGATGTCGGCGACGGCCTTCGCGCCGGCGTCGATCTTCGCGAAGCTCGCCGGATCGAGCGTGAGCTGCACGGATTCGCGAGCGATCTTGCGCAGTTGCGGAAGGGTCAGGTGGCCGGGGGTCAACGTAATCATGTGAGCAATCCTGTCTAGACAAGTTCGGGATGGATTGCAGTGTAGCCATCGGAACTTGTCTAGACAACCCCGTTTTTAATGATTTCGACTCGGGAGTTTCCCTGATGTCGGGCGCGCCCCGCGGGAGTAGCCGGCCAGGCCCGTGAATTAACATATGTTGCAATTATTTTGTTTTTGGCAACATACGGATCCGCACCTTCCCGCCATCCGCATTCGGAGACCTGCCATGACCATCCCGCCCCGGTTGACCGCCCTTTTCGGCCGCAGCCTGCTCGTCGTCGCCTGCGCGCTCGCGTGCGGCGCGTCGCTCGCCGCCCAGCCGCTGTCCGGCACGCTCGAGAAGATCCGGCAGACCGGCCTGATCTCGATCGGCCACAGCGAAACGTCGGTGCCGTTCTCCTATGTCGACGCGAGCGGCAAGGTGATCGGCTTCTCGCAGGACCTGTGCGATCGCGTGATCGCCGCCGTGAAGGTGCGCACCGGCAAGCCCGACCTGCAGGTGCGCTTCATCCCGGTCACGTCGCAGAACCGCATCCCGCTCGTGCAGAACGGCACCGTCGATCTCGAATGCGGGGTGACCACCAACCTCGCCGCGCGCCACGCGCAGGTCGCGTTCTCGACCACCTTCTTCGTCGCGACGACGCGCCTGCTCACGCGCACGAGCTCGGGCATCCGCGACTTCCCCGATCTCGCCGGCAAGACGGTCGTGACGAACCAGGGCACGACGTCCGAACGCCTGCTGCGCAAGATGAACGAGGAAAAGAAGCTGAACATGCAGATCATCAGCGCGAAGGATTACGGCGAAGGACGCCTCACGCTCGAATCGGGCCGCGCGGCCGCCTACATGATGGACGACGTGCTGCTCGCCGGCGTGCGCCAGCTCGCGGCGAAACCGGCCGACTGGGCGATCGTCGGCACGCCGCAGTCGTCGGAAGCGTACGGGTTCATGCTGCGCAAGGACGATCCGCAGTTCAAGGCGCTCGTCGACGGCGTGCTCGTGCAGTTGATGAAGAGCGGCGAGATCAATGCGCTGTACGACAAGTGGTTCATGAAGCCGGTGCCGCCGAAGGGGCTCGCGTTCGACTTCCCGATGAGCGACGTGATCAGGACGCGCTACGCGGCGCCGAACGACGCGCCGCTCGAGTGAGCATCGCGCGGTGACATCGGCTCATGCGCGCGTCCACGCGACGCACGCCGCGTAGCCGGGCGCCGCGTCGAGCCAGCGCGCGTCGAACGCGTCCACGCCGGCCGCCGGCGCGGCCGGCTCGATGATCGTCGTCGCAGGCGTCGCCGCATCGCGCGGCGGCACGACGGCGAACGCGCGCAGCCCACCGCCGATGCCGATGCCGAGCGCCTTGAGCAGCGCCTCCTTCGCGGACCACACGCGCATGAATGCGTCGGCACGCGCGCCGGGCGGCAGGCCGTCGAGATACGCGGCTTCGGCGGCCGCGCACACTTCGGCCGTGAGCGCGCGCCAGTCGGTTGTGCGGTTGCAGCTTTCGATATCGACGCCGACGCGCCCCGTCCCTGCCCATGCGATGAGCGCGTGATCGCCCGCGTGCGACACGTTGAAATCGAGCGATGCGCGATGCGCGGGATCCAGCGACGGCCGCCCCGTTGCATCGACGACGATCGCGATATCGTTCGGCGCGATGTCGAGCGCCGCGCCGAGCACGTCGCGCAGCGCGGCGCGCGTCGCGGCGCTACGCACCGCATCCTCGTGTCGGAGATAGCGCGCGGCACGCGCGCGCTCGGCGTCGCTCAATGCCGCATAGGCGGGCGACGCGAGCGGCACGCGCCAGTCGAAATCGATGCGCGCAACCTGCACGCCGGCACGCGACGCGGCAGGCGGCAGGTCGAGCAGGTGCACGCGCCATGCGCGCGACAGGTCGGCGGAAATCTCGGAATCGGGCGGAACGGACATCGGCACGCAGCAGGCAGTCGAATCAAACGTCCGATGTTAATCGATCGCGTGGCACGCGGATCGATGTGTCGCGACGGGCATCGTCGGCAGCGGCAGCCGGCGCGGCCGCCTGATCGACGCAACGGCTTGGTTGCAGGCGCGGTCAGCCTTGCGCGACGGCACCCGGGACGCCGCTTTCCGCCCGCCGCGCACGCTGCGCCGGATGGCGCGCGTGGACGTGGCCCGGCGCATCGGCTGGCAGCGCGCCGTGCTGCAGCCAGTACAACGCGACGGGCCACAGCGTGTCGGTGAAGCGGCTGTGGAAGAACGCGAAGTGGCCAATCGCATCGACGCCGATGTCGCGCGGCGCGATCCGCAGATGCGTGACGTCGCTGCCCGTGTAGTAGCCGGCCAGCCGTTCGATCGCGGCGATCGTGCCGAAGCCGTCGTCTTCGAGGCCGATCGCCAGCATCGGCGCCGACAGCCGCGCGAAGCGGGCCGGCAACGCGGCGCGGCTCGCCGCGGTTTCGGCGAGCGGGCCGTGCGTGTACGCATCCTCGAAGCGCGGTTGCGCGCGCACCCACGACAGCGCGACGCCGCGCGGCGTGTCTTCCATCCAGCCGAGCCGTTTCGCGGGGACATAGCCGAACACGGCCGCGAGCGCCGGCATCGCGACGTGCCACTTCAACCACATGCGCCGCCGCTCTTGCGGCCGATAGTCGCGCCAGTACGCATACTGCGCGCCGACGGTCACCACATGACGCACGCACGCGTTCGACGCCGCGAGCCCGAGCACGCAGCCGCCGATGCTGTGCGCGACGACGTCGAGCGGCTGGCCCGCAAACGCGTCGCGCGCGTACTGCAGTGCGGCCTCGCAATCGAGCCGCCCCCAGTCGAGCCAGTTCGCGCGCAGCGTCGCGAGCCGCGCGGGGCGCGATCCGCCGATGCCGCGATAGTCGTAGACGAGCACGTCGCGCCCCTGCGCGAACAGCCACGCGGCGAATCGGAAGTAATAGTCGCAGCGCACCGACGTCGCGCAATTGATGACCGTCACGGGCCGCGGGGTGCCACCGCCGCCGCCGCGATGGCGCCACACGTAGCCGCGCAACGCGTAGCCGTCGGCCGCGGTCAGCGTCACGGGCTGCGGCGGCAATGCGTCCGCCGCTCGCGCGGGCGCTTGCTCGGCCGCGCGAGCCGTCCCGCCTGCTTCGTTCGAAATCGTCATCCTGTCTCCTGTGCGGCATCACCCGAGCCGGCGCCTGCCCGTCGGCCAGCCTCCATTGAACTTGACGCGCCCGGCGTTCTCAACCAATCTTGCTGCTCCGTTCGCATGAGCCCTACGCATGTCAACGCCGCTCGTCCGTCTCCCGTCGCTGGATCTCGTGCGCGGCTTCGTCGCCGTCGGCCGGCGCATGAGCATCACGCTCGCCGCGCAGGACTTGTGCGTCACGCAGTCGGCCGTCAGCCGCCAGGTGCATGCGCTCGAAGCGCATCTCGGCGTCGCGCTGCTGCAGCGCGGCTATCGGAAAATCGCGTTCACGCCCGAAGGCGAGCGGCTGTTCCGCGCCGCGGATGCGGCGCTGCTCAGCCTGCAGGACACCGTCGCGTCGCTCGCCGCCGCGCGCGAGCGCCAGCCCGTCACGATTACCGCGAGCATCGGCGTGACCGCCTTGTGGCTGCTGCCGCGACTCGGACGCCTGCAGGCGCGCCTGCCCGAGGTCGACTTGCGCGTCGCCGCGAACGACAAGGTACTCGATTTGCGCGCGGAAGGCATCGACCTCGGGATCCGCTACTGCCCGCGCGAGCGCGCGCCGGCTGGCGCGGTGCGGCTGTTCGACGAGATCGTCGTGCCGGTCGCGCACCCCGCGCTGGCCGCCCGGCCCGTCACCGACGCGGCCGCGATCGCGGACCACGTGCTGCTCGAATTCGACGGGCCGCCGCAAACGCAGCTGCAATGGCGTGCGCACCTGCACGCGGCCGGGCTCGGCGACGCGCGCCCCAAGGGCGTGCTGCGCTTCAACCAGTACGACCAGGTGATCCACGCGGCGATCGCCGGCCAGGGCGTCGCGCTCGGACGGCTCGCGCTCGTCGCGCCGATGCTCGCCGACGGCCGGCTCGCGGTGCTCGGCCCGCGCTCGCAGGCGGCGTCGGATGCCTATGGCTACTGGCTGTTCCGGCACGATCCGGCACCGCGCCGCGAAGTCGCCGACGTGCGCGACTGGATTCTCGCCGAAGCGGCCGAGTGCGACGCGGCGATGCGCGCGTACGACGTGGAGCAGCGGTAGCCGCGCGCGATTTTTCGCGTTGAGCCGATGCCGGTGCCTGCGCGCAGCGGCGATCGTTGCGCGACGGATCGCGCCACTGCAGACGATGGACCGACGACGTAACAGTGCATCGGCCACGTGTCACGCCGGGAGCCTGCGCGGCAGCGACTCCGCGCACCCGGCCCGCGCCGCCGTCCTCGCCCTTCTCGCCCTTCTCCCCCTTCTCCCCTTCTCCCCCTTCTCCCCCTTCTCACCCTTCTCACCCTTCTCACCCTTCTCACCCTTCTCACCCTTCTCGCCGTTCTCGCCCCCTCGCCCCCTCACCCTTCTCGCCGACATCCCTCCCGACCTCACGTCGCATTCCCTGCACGCATGCGAACCCGACCGAATGATCGCTTGAGCGACACCGCGACCGGATCGTCTAATCGGATCGAACGCGGCCGTCGCGCCGCACGCATTCATCCGGAGACATGCATGACCCCGATCGAACGAGACGCCCGGCGGCGCTGGCTGCCGGTACTCGCAGGCGGCCTGATCATGGGCGCCGCACTCGGCATCCGCCACGTGCAGGGATTGTTCCTCGCGCCGGTCACGCTCGACCACGGCTGGTCGCGCGAAGCGTTCGGTCTCGCGCTCGCGCTGCAGAACCTGGTCTGGGGCATCGCGCAGCCGTTGACCGGGATGATCGCCGACCGCTTCGGGTCGGTGCGCGTGATCGTCGCCGGCATGCTGCTGTACGCGGCCGGGCTCGTCACGATGGCGCTGGCGGCGTCGATCGGCGTGTTCACGGCCGGTGCGGGGCTCGTGATCGGCATCGCGCTGTCGGGGTCGGCGTTCGCGTCGATCTACGGCGCGTTGAGCCGGCTGTTTCCGCCCGACCGGCGCGGCTGGGCGCTCGGCGTCGCCGGCGCGATCGGCGGGCTCGGCCAGTTCTGCATGGTGCCGGTCGCGCAGGTCCTGATCGGCGGCATCGGCTGGCAGCATGCATTCGTCGCGCTCGCGCTCGTCGCCGCGCTGCTCGCGCCGCTCGCCGCGTTGGTGCGCGACCGGCCCGCGCAGGCCGCGAGCCGTGCCGACGGCACCGACCAGTCGATCGCGGCGGCCGTGCGCGAAGCGTTCGCGCACCGCGGCTTCTGGCTGCTGAACGCCGGGTTCTTCGCATGCGGGTTCCAGCTCGCGTTCATCGCGACCCACCTGCCGGCCTACCTGCTCGATCATGGGTTGGCCGCGCGCCATGCCAGCGTCGCGCTCGCGCTGATCGCGCTGACCAACGTGGCCGGCACCTACGCGTGCGGTCATCTCGGCGGCCTGCTGCGGCGCAAGTACGTGCTGTCCGTGCTGTACCTCGTGCGCGCGCTGGCGATGGCCGCGTTCGTTGCCGCGCCGTTGTCACCCGTGAGCGTCTACGTGTTCGCGGCCGTGATGGGCTTCACGTGGCTCGGCACGGTGCCGCTGACCAACGGCGTGATCTCACAGGTGTTCGGTGTGCGCTACATCGCGACGCTGTTCGGCTTCGTGTTCTTCGGGCACCAGCTCGGCAGCTTCTTCGGCGTGTGGCTCGGCGCGCTCGTGTACGACGCGACGCATTCGTACCTGCCGCTATGGATCGGCTCGATCGCGCTCGGCGTGCTGGCCGCGCTGCTGCACCTGCCGATCGACGACGCGCGCATCGCGCGCCCCGGCTCGGCCAAGGCCGCATGGGCATGATCCGTGCGGCGCTGGCCGCCGGCGTGCTTGCGTTCGTCGCGTGGTGCGGCGCGACCTACTTCGATTCGGGCATCGCGCTCGCGCTGCTCGAGCACGCGGCGTTCTGCAACTGACGCGGCAAGTTACACCGCGCGCGAACGGCCGGCGGCACCCGGCTTCGGCAACGTGGCCAGCGCATCGAGCGCACGACGGCGCGCGCCGTCGTGATCGACGATCGGCGCCGGATAGTCGAGCCCGAGCCGCACGCCGGCCGCCGCCAACTGCGCCGCGGATGCCTCCCACGGCGCGTGGATCGCCGCCGCGTCGAGGCCCGCGAGTTCCGGCACCCAGCGGCGCACGTACTCACCCTGCGGGTCGAACTTGCGGCCCTGCGTCACCGGATTGAAGATGCGGAAATACGGCGCGGCGTCGGCCCCGCAGCCAGCCACCCATTGCCAGTTCGCCGGGTTGTTCGCGGCGTCCGCATCGACGAGCGTGTCGTGGAACCAGCGCTCGCCCGCCCGCCAGTCGATCAGCAGATGCTTGACGAGGAACGACGCGACGACCATCCGCACGCGGTTGTGCATCCAGCCGGTCGTCCACAGCTCGCGCATTCCCGCGTCGACGAGCGGATAGCCGGTCAGGCCGCGCTGCCACGCGCGCAGCGCAGCGGGATCGTCGCGCCACGGCATCGCGTCGAACTGCGCGCGGAAGTTGTCGGTCGCGAGCGCCGGGAAGTGATACAGCAGCACGTGGCTGAATTCGCGCCAGCCGAGCTCGCTGAGGAATTTCTCGGCGCTGGCCGCGCACGCCGCGCCGCCCGCCTGTGCCGCACCCTGCACCGCATGCCACACCTGTCGCGGCGACACGTTGCCGAAGCGCAGGAACGGCGACAGCCGGCTCGTCGCGGGCTCGCCGGGTCGATCGCGTGTGTCGGCGTAGCCGGCCAGCGACGCGTGCACGAACGCGTCGAGCCGCGCATGCGCGCCGGCTTCGTCGGGTGCCGGCCACGCGTCGCGCAGACCGCCCGCCCAGTCCGGCGCGTGCGGGCGCAACGCGAGTGTGTCGAGCGCCAGCGCGCGTTCGCGCACGGCGGCCGGCCACGGATGAAACGCGATCCGCTCCGGTTCGGGCAGCGGCGCCGTCACCGTGCGATCGCGCCGCACCGCGCGCCAGTATGCGGTGAACACCTGGAACGGCGTACCGGCGCCCGTCATCACTTCCCACGGTTCGTTCAGCAGGCTGCCGTTGCTACTCTCGACCTCGAGACCGCGCGCCTTCAGCGTCGCCTTCAACGCCGCATCGGCATCGCGCTGCGGCTGCGCGTAGCGGCGGTTCCAGTACACGGCCGCCGCGCCCGTGTCGTGCACGACGCGCTCGATCTCACGCTGCGCATCGCCGCGCAACAGCAGCAGGCGTCCGCCATGACGCGCGAGCGCCGCGTCGAGTGCGGCGAGCGAGCCGTGCAGCCACCAGCGCGCCGCGCCGCCGAGCGCACGTCCCGCACCCTCGCCCGTGTCGTCGACATACACGCACACGAGCGGCCGGCCCGACGCGACTGCGCGCGTCAGCGCGGGCTGGTCGGTCACGCGCAGATCGTCGCGGAACCACACGACGGCAGGAGCAACGGACGACTTGGCTGACACGGGCACCTCGCGGCAGGAAACGGAAAAGTGATGCGTATTGTCGCGGCAGGCTCGCGCGATGTCGACGCTCGCCACGCAGCGGCGCGTGCGCGCGCATCGGGTGCCGACGCCGGATCGCCGGATCGCCGGCCCGGTGAAACGCCTTAGTCCATTCCGACGATTCTTCGTCGAGGTTCACGCGTGACGCGATCGACTCGCGCGTGCCGGGCTCGCCGACGCAACCGGCCGGAGCGGCGCCACGCGCGCGGCGCACGGGCCGCGGCTCAGTCCAGCCGGAACGCCGCTTCGAACCGCTCGGCGAACGCGTCGAACTCGGCTTCCGGCAGATGATTGATGCCACCCGCGCGCTTGCGTCCGCCGCCGGTCGGGAAACCGCGGCAGAACTCGTCCGCGCAAAGCGGCCTGCCGTCGGGCACACGTACGCTGACCACGAACCCGCCTTGCGCACGCGGCGACAGCACCGCGAGCGCCGCATGCGGCGCATTGCGCATCCGTTCGTTCGCAAGCATCCCCGACACGCGCCGCGCCCACGGTTGATCCGGCATCCTGATCAGCGTCGCGCCCGGAACGTCGCGCAGCGGCACGAGCGCGCATGCCCGCGCCATGTCGTCGCGATAGCCGTCGCGCAGCGCGGCGAACACCGGCGTGTCGCGCACGAAGTCGAGCGGATCGGCGCACGGCAGCATCGCATCGGCCAGCACCGCCGGATCGAAATGCAGGTCGCCGACGCAGTCGCCGTATGCGTTGTAGTTCAGGTAGAGCCCGAGCTCGGCCAGCGTGCAGCGCTCGGCTTCATCGATTCCGTATTCGCGGGCGAGCGCGTCGCCGAGCGCCGGCAGTTCGTCGCCGAACGCCGCGACGATCGCCCAGCGCACGTGCCGCCCGCCGAGATAGCGGTTCACGAGCGCGCTCGTGCAGATGTCGGCGGCCGTGTCGATATACGCATCGAAACGCGGATCGCCGGGCAACGCGCCCGCGAAGTGATGATCGAAGTAGCGAACCACCGCGCCGTCGCGCAGCAGCCGCGCGCATGCGTCGCGGTTCTGGTCGTGCGACACGTCGAGCACGGTCACGCGATCGCCGGCCCGCGCGTCGATTCGCTCGAGCAGCTTGATGTCGCGCTTCACGCCGGTCACGAGCGTGCCGCCCGCGCCCTCCGCGAGCCGCAGCTGCTGCAGCGCGCAGAGGCCGTCCGCGTCGCCGTTGAACGCGAAGAAATGCCGTGCCTGTCGAGTTTCCTGCATGATTCGCTGCTCCCTCCTCAGGGCATGAAATCGCCGCCGTTCGCATCCAGCGTCGCGCCGGTCACCGCGTTCGCGTAATCCGACGCAAGGAACAGCGCCGCGCGCGCGCAGTCGTCGTCGGTCGGCAGCTTCGCGAGCGCGATGTTCGACGCGATCGGCGCGATGATCTCCGCCTCCGTCATCCCGTACTCGGCTGCCGCTTGCCGGAAATACGTCTGCGTCGGCACGCTCCACATCCACCCCATGTGGATGCTGTTCGCGCGGATCCCGTGCACGCCGAGCTCGCGCGCCAGATATTTTGCCGCAACCGCGAGCGCCCCCTTCGATACAGCGTAGCCCGATTCCCCTGCAAATGGCTTGCGCGTCGCCTGCGTGTTGATCATCACGATCGCGCCGCGCTTCTGCAGCTTCATGTGCGGCACGATTTCCTGCGTGAGCGTCATCGTTGCCGAACACGTTGGTGTCGAACACCGCGCGCCAGCCGTCGAGATCGGCGTCCTCGACGGCCTCCGGAAACGTGCCGTGCACGAACGCGCTGTTCACGAGCGCGTCGATTCCGGCCGAAGCGCTCGATCGCCTGCGGCGCGAGCTGCCGGCATTACGCGCGCTCGGCGATGGCGGTACGCCACCTTCAGCACGTCGCATGAGACGCCGCCAGTGGTCAGCCGGCGCTCGCCATCCCACGTCATACGTCATCAGATGTGGTCGAACGGAGCGGCATCCTCGTGATATTCCCCAATATTTGGGCGTATTCCGGTTAAACCCGCGACGCCACGCCCGGAGCTCCGGCGTACCATGTCATACGACGACATACTACTTAAACCACCATCCCGACGCCGACGCGGGCCGCCGCCCCCGTTCGCCGCCCGACCGGAGACACACCCTTGACCTCACCCGCCCTGCCCGGCCGCGACCCGCTCGCGTCCGCCGTTTCGAAAGTGAAGTGGCACGTGCTGCCGCTCGTGCTGATCATGTTCATCGCGAACTACATCGACCGCGTGAACGTCGGCTTCGTCGACCGCCACCTCGAAGCGTCGATCGGAATCGGCGCGGCCGCTTACGGGCTCGGCGCCGGCCTGTTCTTCGTCGGCTACGCGCTGTTCGAAGTGCCGTCGAACCTGCTGATGCAGCGCTACGGCGCACGCATCTGGCTTGCGCGGATCATGGCGACGTGGGGCGTCGTCGCGGCCGCGATGGCGTTCGTGTGGAACGACACGTCGTTCTATGCGCTGCGCTTCCTGCTCGGCGCGGCCGAGGCCGGCTTCTTCCCCGGCGTCGTGCTGTATCTGTCGCAATGGCTGCCGCCGCAGGAACGCGGCAAGGCGATGGCGATCTTCCTCGGCGGTTCCGCGTTCGCGTCGGTCCTGTCCGGGCCCGTCACCGGCGCGCTGCTGTCGATCCACGGCTTCGGCCTGCAGGGCTGGCAGTGGATGTTCCTGATCGAAGGGATGTTCTCGGTCGCGCTGTGCGGCGCGAGCTGGCTGCTGCTGAAATCGCACATCCGCGACGCGACGTGGCTCACCGCCGACGAACGCGCGGCGCTGCAGAACGCCCTCGACGAAGAACGCGCGACACGCGACGTGCGCTCGAAGGTGCACGTGTCGGCCACCACGCTGCTGCGCGATCCGCAGATCATGCTGTTCTGCTTCCTGTATTTCGCGATCCAGCTGACGATCTACGCGGCCACCTTCTGGCTGCCGACGATCATCCGCAAGATGGGCGGCCTCACCGACTTCCAGGTCGGCCTCTACAACACGATTCCGTGGATGATCGCGATCGGCGCGATGTACGGCTTCGCGGTGCTGTCCGCGAAGTGGAAGCATCCGCAGCGCTGGCTGTCGTTCGCGCTGGTGCTGGCCGCCTGCGGGCTGTTCGCGTCGACGTCGCACGATCCCGTCTGGTCGTTCGCGTCGATCTGCTTCGCCGCGCTCGGCTTCAAGGCCGCGTCGGCGCTGTTCTGGCCGATCCCGCAGGGCTACCTCGACACGCGCGTGGCCGCGGCCGTGATCGCGCTGATCAACTCGATCGGCAACCTCGGCGGCTTCGTCGCGCCGACGGCATTCGGCTATCTGAAGCAACATACGGGTTCGATCACGGGCGGCCTGTATGCGCTCGCGATTGCGTCCCTCGTCGCGGCGGTCGCCGCGCTGTTCGCGCGCACGCACCGGCGCAGCGATCCGCCGCGCGGCCTGCCGGCCGACGAGTCCTTCACGAACACCGCGATGCTCCGCCATGCCGAACACTGATCGCCTGACCGTCGTCGTCTCGAATGCCGTCGACGGCGACCTCGCCACGTTCTCGCTCACGTCCGACGGCGCGCTCGCGCCGCTCGCCCGCTACCCGGCCGGCGACGCCGCGATGCCCATCGCCGTGCAGCCCGATCGCGCGCGGCTGTACGTCGCGACGCGCGGCGAGCAGCCGACGATCGTCGCGTTCCGCGTCGCGGCGGGCACCGGCGCGTTCGCCCGCATCGGCGCGACCGCGATCGACGCTAGCCTTGCGTACCTGTCGCTCGACCGCAGCGGCCGCTGGCTGCTCGGCGCGTCGTACGGCGGCAATTCGCTGAGCCTCTACGACGCCGCACGCGTGCGTGACGGCGACGGCGCGCCGCTGCAGGTCGCGCACGGCATCGCGAACGCGCATGCCGTCGTCGTGTCGCCCGACAACCGCTTCGCGTATGTGAGTTCGCTCGGCTCGGACCGGATCTTCACGTTCGCGCTGGTCGAGGATGCCGGCGGCCTGCGTGCGCTCGAACACGGCGAAACGCGCGTGCCGGGCGGCTTCGGGCCGCGTCACCTGCGCTTCGCGCGCGACGGCCGCGCGCTCGTCGCGGTCAGCGAATTCCAGGCCACGCTCGCGACCTTCGCACGCGACACCGACAGCGGCCGCCTCGGCGACGCGCAGGTCAGCGCGCGGCACCCGGCCGTCGCCGACCTGCCGCCAGGCCATGCGCGCCCGCCCGCGCCGACCGGGCCCGCCGTGTGGGCCGCCGATCTTCATCTCACGCCCGACGAGCGCTTCGCGTATGTCAGCGAACGCACGTCGAGCCAGTTGCTCTGCTATCGCCGCGCCGCGAACGGCAGCTTCGAACCCGCGCACGCGACGCTCACCGAAACGCAGCCACGCGGCTTCGCGATCGATCCGTTGGGACGCTGGCTCGTCGCGTGCGGCGAACAGTCGGAACACGTGTCGGTCTACGCGATCGCGCCGGACGACGGCACGCTGGCGTTGCATGCGCGCGTGCCCGGTGGGCGCGGCGCGAACTGGGTTGCGATCGTCTGATTCTGATTGTCGAATGACCGATGGATCGATGCCGTGCGCATGGCCGGCATCGGATCGCGCCGCCCGGCGCGCCGTCAGCGCCGCTCGCTCGGCGCGACGCCGGTCCAGCGCTTGAACGCGCGCGTGAAATTCGCGCGGTCGGTATAGCCGACCCGCGCCGCGATCTCGTCGACCGGCAGGCGCGTGCCCTCCAGCAACCGGAGCGCATCGCGCAGCCGGATCTCGTCGAGCAGCGCCGAATACGTCGCACCGAATTCCGCGAGCTTGCGTTTCAACGTACGCGCCGATACGTGCAGTTCGCGCGCGACGTCGTCCACCGACGGATAGCCGGCGTCACCGCAGATCAGCAGGTTGCGCACGCGCTCGACGATGCTTTCCGCATAGCCGAGCCGCGCGAGTTCGGCCTCGCACTGCTGGACGATCATCTGCGCGGTCTGCGCGTTCGCGGTACCGATCGGCTCGTCGAGCAGCGCGGCGTCGCAGCGGATGCGGTTCGCGCTCGCGTCGAAATGACAGCGCGGCAGCCGCGCGCGATAGCGCTCGAACCACGGCGGCTCCGGCCATTCGAAATGCAGCTCCGCACGCGACTGCAGCGTGCGCCCCGGCGCGGGATCGAGCAGCGAGTTGAACAGGATCGCCGTCTCGACCAGGAAGTTTTCCACCGCGAACTGGCGCAGCCGGCCGAGCGCAAACGCCTCGAGCACGTCGATGTCGACGATCCCGTCGCGCTGCGTGAGCCGCACCGAAAAGAACGGCACGCGCGTCGGCAGGTAGCGGATGCCGAGCGCGATCGCTTCGCCGAGCGTCGCGCAACTCATCAGCCCGAAGCCGATCAGCCCGGATTTCGTCAGGCTGCTGCGCAGGCCGATCTCGATCGCGATCGACGGATCGTTCGTCGCGTCGAGCAGGTTGAAGACAATCGCCGCCTGCTGCAGAGGCGTGATGCGCGCGTCAGGCTGCGCGAGCCGCTCGCGCGCGACGCCCGAGCCGGCGAGAATGCGCTCGCCGTCGATGCCGCGCTCCTCGGCGAGCATCAGCATGAACAGCGCATACGCGGACGATACCGTCGCCTTGTTCAGCTGGCCGCGGCATCCGGGACGGACAGGGCCATGCGGCGGACTCCGGTGCGGTTTCGGCGGATTGTAGCGTCGCTGGCCCGCAATGACACCACGGCGGCGCTCTAGCCGCGCGGGGCCGCATCGGGCGCTGTCGCGCCGGCGACCGTGGCCCGAAATGACACCATGATTGGCACCGGCGGCCCTCGTGTGCGCGACGGCGTGCACCTATGCTTGTCACATCGGCATTGCGCCCCACTCTTTCCGCACGGATTCCGGTCGATGAGCCAACCCGCACCAACCGTCTTTCGACACGACGCCGACAAGGTCGCGTATGTCCGCCGCGAGGTGAACGCCGCGAGCGACGCGATCCGCGCGCGCTTTCCGCTGCTCGACAACCAGAACCTCGTCGGCGCGAGCGTGATGGCCGTGTCGGTCAGCGCGATGCTCGCGATCGCGTGGCTGTATGCGCACGGCGCAATCGCGTGGTACGTCGCGCTGCCGCTCGCCGCGTTCGTCACGTCGCTGATCCACGAACTCGAGCACGACCTGATCCACCTGATGTACTTCAAGAAGACGCCGTGGGCCTATCACCTGATGATGGCGCTGTGCTGGCTCACGCGGCCGGGCACGATCAACCCGTGGACGCGCCGACGCATGCACCTGCATCACCACAAGGTATCGGGCGGCGAATCGGATCTCGAGGAATTCGGTATCACCAACGGTGAACGCTGGGGCGTGAAGCGGCTGCTGATGATCGCGGACGGGATGCTCGCCGTCGTGTTGCGGCCGGATGCGATGCGCCGCAAGGTCAGGCAGTACGTCGCCGCGCAGCCGGTGCAGGATACGTCCGAACGCGCGCAATTGCGCGTCGAGCAGGTGTCGTCCTACATGCCGATCGGTCACGCGTACTACGCGCTGTGGCACGCGTTCATCGTCTATCACGTCGGGCTGTTCGCACTGCATGCGTTCGGCCATCCGATCACCGCGCCGGGCGTCGTCGAGCGTGCGATGCACGCCGTCGATTTCCTTGCGGTCGTGTGGCTCGGGCCGAACTTCGTGCGCAGCTTCTGCATCAACTTCGTCAGCTCGAACATGCATTACTTCGGCGACATCGATTCGCGCAACGTGATCCAGCAGACTCAGGTGCTCAACCCGTGGTGGATGCTGCCGTTCCAGCTGTTCTGCTTCAACTTCGGCAGCACGCACGCGATCCATCACTTCGTGGTGCGCGACCCGTTCTACATCCGGCAGTTGACCGCGCGCACCGCGCATGCGGCGCTGCGTGAAGTCGGCGTGCGATTCAACGATGTCGGCACGTTCAGGCGGGCGAATCGCTGGGGCGCGTATCGTCCGAATCACGGGATGCGCAGCGTGCAGCGGGCCGACGCGTGACGGCGGCGTGCCGGCGCGGCTCGGCGCCCCCGTCAGTTCATCAATCGCCGATCGGCGGCATCGGTCCGTGCCCGCGGATCCATGCCCAGTTCGCGAGTTCGGCCATTTCCTTGTCGCCGCGGCTGTCGCCGTAGGCGAACAGTTTCGCGGGCGTCCGATTTCCCCACCAGCCGCGCAAGCGCACGACTTTCTGCGGGCCCCAGCAGTTCTCGCCGTTCAGCCGCCCGGTGAACCTGCCGCGCTCGAACGCAAGGTGCGTCGCGAGCACCGTGTCGATGCCCGCCGTCTTCGCCCACTTCTCCAGATACAGCGACGGCGATGCGCTGACCAGCACGACTTCGTGCCCGCGCGCGCGATGCTCGCGCACCCGTTCCAGCATGTCCGGACGCACGAGGTTCGGCAGATAGCCGTCGACGAACCGGCGCGCGAGCGCATCGAGCGCGTCGTCGCCCATCGGGCCGAATGCAAACCATGCGAACTTCGCCTTCGCATCGCCGCGCGACAGCAGCCCGGCTTTCATCGCGACTATCCACGGCAGCGCGCGCAGCCCGGCCCACGCGAAGCGCGGCGTGCCGACCGCGTAGCGGACGAAATGGCGGAAGCTGTCGGTGGTCGTGATGGTGCCATCGAAATCGAACGCGGCGACGATACGGTCAGTCATGGAGAGGTGGGGAAGCGATGAGATGCGGGGGAAGATAGCAGACTCGGGGGCGGGGGCGGTCATCCCCGGTCACGTCGAACGCGGCGAGCGCGTCGATCGCCGCAACGATCGCGCACGGCGGCACGGACGCGCGGGCCACGGAAACCGGATTTCCGGCAGCTTACAGCCGCTCGTCGAAGGGGCTGGCGGGAGGCCGCGGGAGTTTGCTATACTCTCGGTCTTCCGGAGAGATGGATGAGTGGTTTAAGTCGCACGCCTGGAAAGCGTGTATAGGTTAATCGCCTATCGGGGGTTCGAATCCCCCTCTCTCCGCCAGACGTGCTATAAAAGCCCCGCAAAATCAATGGTTTGCGGGGCTTTTGTTTTGTGGCCCATCGCTCAGCCCATCACGTCGAGCTGTTCATACGGATGGCGCACATCGTTGATTCAAGCGGCCCCATCTAGTTGGTGCTAGTGCCACTCGATACGGATACGGAGCTAGTAGTTGACGAGGCCCAGCTCCTTGATGCGGATCGCCATCGCCGTCGGTGACATGCCAAATTCGTTCGCAAGCGACTTGAAGTTGTTGCCGGGGCCGAACTTCTTTGCCGTCGCGACCGCTCGAGGAAACTCCATCGAACCGGTCTTTGCGCGAAGAAGGTCCTGCATCATGTTGCTGCCCACGAGGGCGAACGCCACATTGTCATCAAGGTGCAGGATGTCTGTACCAAAGCGCTGCTTGAACGCCTTGCGGACCAGCTTTTCAGGGGCAAGGAAACATGCCGCAAAGTAATTCGCCTCCCGCTCGCGCTTATCGAGCGACGTCGTTTCGCCCAATAGCGGGCGGTCCCGATGCAGTGTCAACCCCGGGTGCAGGACCATGTGTCCGAGTTCGTGTGAGCCCGTGAAGCGTTGGACCTCGTACGAGAAGTTACCGGCGACCTTGATGATGCCGCGCTCCACATCGACAAGTCCCGCAACCTGGTATTGCTCCTTCCCGACGCCGTGGACCCCGAGTGATCCGGCGGCGACTTCGTATTCGTAACCATGAACGCTTGCGGCATGGTCTGGCCGGAACAATTGCAACAAGTGCGGAATGGTGTTGTGTGTCCGCCCCGCGCGTTGCCAGACTTCATACTGGAAACGCCAGCACTCTTTGGCGATTGCTTCTCGATCGATCTCGTCCATGTGGAGACCTCCCCTAGGTTACGAGGAATCTACCACACAATATGTGGTGTTGATGTGTATTTGTTGATCCATATCTTGTGTTGCATTGCGGAAAGGTAAGATCATCATCGCCAACACCGCTCCGAGTACCTTCGTCGATCAGATTACGGTCCTTTCTAGAAGCAAGTTCACGGGCACGAAGGCATAAAAGCGCGAACTTCCAACAAGTGTAGCGAGGTATCCTGATACCGGAGCCACTTGGTAGGCTCCGGACTCAGTGGATTGTCAGAGTGTGCCGTACCGCTAGTTGAAGCTCTTCGCCTGCTGGCTCGCCGTCGCAACGCCCTTAACGTAGAACGTGTTGTCGGGATAGATGCCAGCTTCCCATCCACTATCGTCGCGATATCGCAGGTACTGACTCAGCGCCGGGTTGTCCTGCACTGTGTCCATGCGCGGGATGTCGTACGCCTTCATGAAGTTCTGCGTAAAGTCATTGAACGGCATCTGGCCGAATGCCAGACTTGTCAGGGCGGAATAGAACTTGAAGCTGGACAGTTTGCCGGATTCGTAGGTGAAGCTACCCTGTAGACGTTGCGCAGTGCCTTCGCAAACTACACGGACAGCATCGGTGCTGACTTGGCACGGATTGCCTACCGGAAGTAATGCGCCCAGTGCCTGACGCACTTCGTCTGGCGACTCCCCGAGGGCAATGCCCTTGATCCGTGGACCATAGGAACTGGCTGCCGATTGCTGAGGCTGAGGCTTGGCTCCCCCGTTCTCGCCAGCTTCATCAGGCTTATCCATCGCTTTGTCGGCTGAAGCTGGTTGCTGCGCTGCCGGAGATGATGCAACAGCTCCCGGCGCACTTGCCGGGCTGGTGTCCGTTTGCGACGACTGTTTTGAGCATGCGCCGAGGGTTAACAACGTGACGGCGGACAGCGCGAGAAGGTAGCGCGGATGCGCGATGATTTTCATGGTTTTTGTTCCTTGCGGTTTGCGCGTGCGGTGGGTATCTCCGGCTGACCGCACGTCGGGTTTGAGAAATTTCGATGTAGGGTTGATCAGTACAGTCAGACTTTGCATTTGCAGCGGGAGCGTTGACGTCTGATATGTGATGCAAAGTCCGTAGATGGAAACGCATCATATCGTAATGATCAGGGCATGTCCGCACCGCTCCGAGGCCCCGATCCCAAAGCCAAACTCGTCTCACTTCGAGACGTGCTGGCTTACAACGTCCGCGCCAATCGGGTCGAGAAGTCGCTGTCTCAGGAAGAGCTAGGCTTTGCTGCTGGATTGGACCGTACTTTCATTAGCCAGGTCGAGCGTGCGCGAGTCAACGTATCAATCGATAACATCGAACGTTTAGCGATTGCCCTTGATGTTGATCCAGCTCGATTGTTTGAGCGCCCCTGAGTCTTTACTGACGCTCGCGCGCCAAGACCGAGATGCAACTCACCGCGGAAACTACGGCGGCTTTCCTGCTCGAATCGACATCGCCCCTACGAGCACGATCTTCCGCTCATCGAATGCCGTGACGTATCGCGCATATCCGCTTTGCCTGCTGTGCCGTTCCGTTGACCACGTCAATCGTGCGTTGTGGGCGGCCAACAGCGGTTCGGTCTCTGCAGAATCAATCACCAGCAGCGTGTGCCCTTCGAAGTCTCGGCCGACTTGTCGTCCTTCGATGCCAACGATAAGCGTCGCGTGCAGCGCCGCACGCCGCAATTGTCGCCACGTCACAATCACCGGCCGACCGCACAAAACCTCTTGTTCGCAGAAACGAAAGACATTTGCATGTGCTCCTTCGAATAGCGTTGGCCGGAGTCCCCAGCCAAGCTCCAAAATCAGGTTTTCCAGTTCCTCCAACGTGACGCCCGATAGATAGAATGGCCAGGCAAGTTCCCAGAATGCTGCTTCCGGGCCGCGTCGACGTGACGACACGCGAAGGGGATCGGAAAGGCGGCCAAGCATCGCAATTGCCATCGCAGTGGCGTGGAGAGCGCAACCGCCGTCCCAAGCTCCCTGAAAACTAAACGCGGGAACATTTGAGCCAACAATCGTGAGGCGCCGACCGGACCGCAATTTAGGAAGAAGTTTCTGCACGGTGAATTCCATCAGTATTCGCTCGGCAACAGCAAAGTGGTTACGCGCCGATCAGCCTCGGTGATGATCCACAACTGCTCACGTCTAGCGCCAAGTTCATAGGCGCTGAGAATGCGAGTTCCGTCGGTAATCGCCCTATCATTTGACTCCGCATCGGCAGGACAGACGACGCCCCAATCGCCGCACATATGCCGGTTCAACAGGTCGGTGCCATCGGTACCGGTTCGATCCAGAAGGTCGAGCGCGCCGGGCGTCGCTACCGTTTGGCCGAGAGAGAAAAGCGGTGTAGGATTTTTTCCGTTCATGATCAGGCGTCCTAAATTATTCAGGCGAAGTCCATCCCCGGATGGATATCCGGTAGAAAGCTCAGCGGGTAAAAAAGCTGAAGCGCGAGGCTACTGCGGTGCGTTTCAGGAACGTGAAGATGCTGCGGGTGTGATTCTCAAGGCGCGTAGGTGCGTACCACTCATGCCGCGGAGAAAATCACGCAGGCAACGGTCAGGTCGACGTGTCGGGAGCGGAGTTTGATCCGAAAATGGGCAGAAATCACCCGAAAGCGCTGGTCTGGCAGAAAAAATGTAGCATAGATCGGCCGAACGAGCCAAAGGGGGAAGACCGAAATCATGCGAATCGGCAATTTTTACCATCTTTGCCCCCTTCAGTGACTTTCGCCCGCTCTTCCGACACCGGGAATCCCTTTCCTGTCCGTTTTCCGGCCCGCTGGCGGCTTCGACCAAAGGGGTGGGGGTCAATTGATGGCCCGGACCCGTCGGCCGGTATCAGGGCCGCATTTCTCGAATAGTAAGTTTTGTAATGTGTGATGCGCCGCAATAATCGACATTCCCGGGGCGTTTCGGGGGCCGGATCGGCGCATTTTGCTCATTTTTTAAGCAAATTGGAGCATTTTATGTGCTTGGCACTGCGAAACCTGTAGTTGAGGTGTCCCTAAGGTAGGCCCTATTCGTGCGACTCGCGACAAGTCGCTGTGCCAATTGCTGCCTCCGTCCAACTACCTCAGTGGTCGCACCAGAACCGACGAGCGCCGCGAGCATTCCGAGTGGTACTGGACGTAAAATGACCGACGCGGGCGCTCTATTCGACCACGGCACCGGTTGCCGAATTTCAACTTCTTCATCATGTGCCGACTCGGACATCGACGCGTATAGAAGTACGCTAACCTCGTCTGGCGACGCGAGCGCATAGATGGTTAGCTGATAAAGCCATTCGACCGGTAGGCTTTTCCGCCACAAATCGCGGTATTTTGCGTCGAGGAAGCGATTTAGACGCCTTCCGTGAAATAGAGCATAGTCAGGCCGCGGTGAGGGTGCTCTGCGCCGCTTAAGATTCGAGCCAGAAGCAAACGCAAACATACCCCGAATGGAGTGCTCGTCGACGATCCGAGCATCGACGAGATTCTCGCGAAGAAACCGTGACAGCAGGCGCTGGAAAAAGAGATTCATGTCGAACAGGAATCCAGGCGTCCTACTCGGTGTGATGTCCGTCTCGAGTTCAACTCCCTGCATCTCGTGCAGCAATCGGATCAGCGTGAGAGCAGGTCGGCAGGCAGTCGTGAGCCGGGTCAAGTTTCGTGTAGCTAAGTCGATATCGTCAGTGCGCAGTCGGGGCATTCCGCGGACGTCGCCAAACATCGTTGAAAGCTTTTGCACGTGTCGGCGCAACTCGCGGTCCTCAGTCAATCGTGCAGCGTGATCGAGCCCAGCGCGCAGCACACGGTTCAGGCTCCAGTCGGCGCGACGTTCGTATTGCCGACACGGAAGCGTTGGCTCAAGCACGCCTCCCCGTCGGATGATCTGGTCGATCAGAATCTGGCCGCGCGGGCTGTCGAGCCTTCCTTCCCGTGCGACGTAGTGACGTGGTAGACCGCGATGCAACAGCTCTTCGACCTCCCCGGCCAGCAATGCGATCAGCAAATCATGCATGCCGCGTTCGTCCATCGGGGAGCGCGTTTCAGCCATCGACGTCAAGTCACGCAATCCGTAGGCATAGCGCAATAGCCGTGTGAGCGGCATGGCAGGTAACTTCGGCTGAACCACTATGCGCAACGGCCCGACATCGACGCGGCCGACAAATGATGAAGTTTCGATCGTAACGCCATCGTAGCGCTCGTGTATATCAATCCTCCCGCGCAGACTGTCGGCAAGCCGACGCCATGCGGCGTCACCCGCAAGTGACATATCCTTCAAGCGTGGATCGCGCGATGGGTCAGTCCAGTCCCACTCGGAGAGCCGGATAGTCAGGCGTGCCGAGTCTTCACTGGGAACGAACTGCATCGTCTTCATCCTCGGCGCTGTCGAGGGCATCGTCGTTATCCTGATACAACACCAAGGGCTGCATTTCCTTGAACGAGACTGCCTCGATAAGATCGTTATCTCGGTTCGGCAGGAACATCTCCTCACGGATACGGCACGCATCCACATCAACCAGTTCGCTGCCCAAGATGTCCCTTAGTGTTCCGAAGTCGTCGTAACAGTATTCTTCGAGAAGCGGAATGATGTCGTCACGTAGCACGCGAGCAAAATCGGCAATCGAGGTGATCGGTGTAGACGGCAGGAGATACGCATGCCCGATTTGCAGGTTTCGGGCATCACGCTTCAGGGACTGACGCAGCCGAGCATTAAGCGCATCGAGCCAGGCGCCGAGCGAGAGTCCGCCGACACGGCGGTTTGCTAATAGTGAGCTGTCCGGCATCAGCTCAATAAATCCGAAGCGACGGCGTAGCGCCACATCCATCAGCGAAATCGAGCGGTCGGCAGTGTTCATGGTCCCGAGTATGAACACGTTGCGCGGCACGGCGAAAGGCGCGCGGGTCACGGGCAACGTTACGGGCGTGTCTCGTTTGTCGATTTCGATTGTCGTGAGCAGCTCCCCGAAAATGCGAGGCAAATCTCCTCGATTGATTTCGTCGATGATGAGGAAAAATTGCCGCTCTGGTTTGTCGGTCGCGCTCTGACAGAGGCGCTTGAATGTACCATCTTGCGGCTCGAACACCATCAGCCCGTTGCCGTTAGTCTTCGGCCGTAGCCCTTCGACGAAGTCCTCGTAGCCCCATCCCGGATGAAATGTGCAAATGCGCACGAGACCGTCGGCCCCGTTGACTTGTGCCAGTTCGGTCTCGCTCAGCGCCGAGTAGCTTTTGCGGAAGGTGTGGCGTGCCGCCAGTTCACGAGCGACCTGAAGCGCACGATATGTTTTGCCAGTTCCCGGTGGGCCGTACAGCACGATTTGCCCCTTGCGACGAAGAATGTTGTCGACTCTAGATGCAAAGGGATCGAGAGGAGGCAATGCGTAGCTCTTGTCAGCAGGCTGTTCCCTAACCCCCGTCGCAATCTGAGGTTCGGGAAGCGAATTTCCGGCCAACACCTGCTCAATCGCGAGAATATTTTTCGCGCTCTTTCCAAGTTCGAAGACGGTCGTGCGTGGACCTTCCAATTCCGGCATGCTCCACGCAGCAAGCGAAAGCCACTCGACAGGTCGCTTATGCGGAAACTCAAGCCCGGCTTCGTATTCGTATGACCCCGTGATCCGGCCGATGCCGAGCACTGATTGCCCCTCGCACGCGAGCACGATATCGTTCTCAGAGATTTCATGTGCGAAGTTCGTGATCTCGCCTGCCTTGCGAGACGCAACATTGGTCGCGTACGACGGCAACAACCATCGCTTAATCTGGTCCTTTATTGCCGATTTGTCTTCAGCCAGCAGACCTGACAGGTTCGGCACCTGCTTCGGCCATCCAATCGAAACGAAGTTGCCATCTCGCATCGTTGCCCATTCACTGTCCCCATCACTGCCCGCTGTCGTACCGACCTTCCAATAGCGGTGAACGGTCCCATTCCTCTGATGCAGCATCACACAGAGTGCGGCAACCGGCAGCGAGAGCTGCCGGCTAATCTTGACGAAGCGGCCAGCGCAGACGAACGTCGGCGAATACGTATCGCGAATGCCTACGTTATCGGGCGGCAATTGCAACAGTTTAAGCAGGTGGAAACGCTGATAACGCGGATTGTGATAACCGTCGAGTCGATCAGGGAAGTTCAGAAACCAGTATTTGTGCGACCAGCCAAAGCTGAAGAGCTTGGGTGCCGCGTTTCGCATTGCGTCCTGGAGTTGCGCATAGGCCGCGTCTGACGCCTCGGTTGGATCAAAGGCGGCAAGAACACCTGCTCCGGCCACTAGTTCATCCCGCTGGCTTTGTGCGATTGCGATGGCATCGTCGAGCGAGAGAGTGACTTGTTGCTGCGGGGAACCCGCCATCCAAGCGCCGTCACTGTCCCGCTGAAAAATACCGAATTTTAGGGCGGAGCCGCCACGAATTCCGCCGAACTGATTGCTGGCAAATTCATCGTCGTTCTTGAATTCGAGCCAATATGCTAGGCAACGGGTATCGTTGCCCTGACGCCCGTGCATCAGTTGCAATAACGCAGCGCCATCGAGCTGCTGCAAGATGTCCGGGCCGAAGGTGTCGCGGAATAGCTTAGTCTCCTCGTCGATCCAGTTTGGTGCGGGTAATCGCCCAGACGCGATGTGTTCAGACGCGGCTGCCCTTAACTCGTCGAGTATGCGCTGGTCGAATATTGCCTCAGTCATATGAGTTCCCGTTTTTTGTGTTTTCGGCTAGGTTCAGCGGCGCGCGGATGGCGGACATCGGCCTTGTGCTACATCAATGGCCGCTTCCAATGTGCATCGGGAATTCGGCGAGCCCCTTTGGGTGATTGGCGGCTGCGTGATTCGACCGCAGACTCTGCACGCAGAATATCAGCGCGTCGGGATGAGAATTGGGAGATGTGGTTGACTACATGCTACTCAAAACGTCCGCTAAGCGCCCGACCTTCTTCGGTCTCTCGACGGCGCTCCATTTGGATTCTTTTCTCCAACTCCCCCTTCGCCTTGCCAAGCGGAGCAGCCAGCGCAGGAACCGCACTGGAATCAAGCTGATTGAGGAGCGTAAGGCGGGACTCCAGTTTAGTTGCAAGTGATCCGCTATAGCTCGATGAATGTAGGCGACTAACAATTTCGTTCAGTACCGCCTCTGGATCGGGAGCCCTAAGGAGAAGCTGGCGAGTCAAATTTGTCCATTCATGCGGCTCCTTCTCATCTGGCCGCCTGAACAAGAGCGCGAAAGCCGCCACCAATGGGTAGCGGGTTGCTGGGTCCCTATCGCACCATCCGAGAACGACGTCGTCCGGCACTACATTCATCGGGTTTTTATGGAAACGCGGAAGGTCTCTCAACAGTCGAATGCTACTGGTGTTCGACTTATCATCGCCCGAGAAAAACTCGTCAAGCACGTCTACTGGGCGTACCTGAAAGAGAGCACCCACCAACTCGCTGTGCTCGTGGATATCCGTTTCATAGCTCGCGATTGCAGCCAATAAATCGCGGCACAATTGCCGCGCAGTCGACTTTCCTTTGTCGTCGACAAGCGCCTCTCGCACAACGACAGCCAGTTCGTGATCTTCCATTGTTGCACGGCCGTTCCCACGATGAAACCGGTAGGCTGCCAACAGTTCCCTGCCTGCTTCAGCAACTTCTGGCACGGACGTTTTCCTTTCGCTATGGTCGGAATGCAGCCGCATAGATAGAATTTCTATGGCAACGGCAGTGCCACCCGGTCTCGCTCCGATCGCAAGCACAAGGTGTTTCAATGCTGGCCCCGGGATTACGTCACAAGTCCGCCCGTACGCTAGGTTAAAAAACCGTTCGATCGGCGCCTTACTATCCTGCAGCGCGCGGTGCAGTCGCACCAGCGCTTTATCGTCGATTATGGCACTGGCTTGAAGAGCCGGAAACCACTCAGCGAGCCGCGGATCATCCAGTGCCTCATCAAGGATGGCGTCCGCCTCCGCTCGATCACGGCGCTGAACTGCATCAAGAAAGCCGCAAAGGAGACCTATGCTGGGCTTCTCCGTAATTGCCACATGGTCGGCCATGGCGCTCCATACCTCGCTCGGCTTGTCCGCAGCAAGCGCTAGGCCGCGACCGAAACCAGCAACCTTGTGACTATTCTTCCCAATCAAGTCAGGTAGGAGTGCCCGGAACGCTCCCTCATCCGCAGCAACATCCCGTCCAAGATGTTCGACCGCGGCGGCTGCGCGTGCCGCCGCCTCCGCATACCGGTCACTCTCAAAATCGTTTGGATCGTCAAGATCGACGCTGTCGCCGTTAGAGTCCAATACGACACCACGAACCTTATCGATCAAATCCTTCGGCCGGAGGAACTCCTCCAAATCGATCAGCCGCGTGCGTATTTCCGCTGGCAGCCCAGCACCATCGTAGATGCGTGTGCGGCGCACAGCGATCCAGCCTTCACGCCAAAACCGCTGTGCGGCAATTGCGCGGGAGAGCCTATCCAGTTCGTCCACCACTGTCGCCTCGGCCCACAATCCACGAAACTCCGCCGCGATCGCTTCTCGCACCCGTTCGCCAAGACCTGTCTCCAAGAGCGCAAATGGCTCGGCCAAACTCAATGCTGCCAAAAACCAGTCGCGCACGTCCTGGTCTGTCCTCGGATGATATCCATAGTCGCGCGAGCGCGCGCCAAATTCAAAGCCGTACGTAGATGCAAAATGCCCCGTCTTAAGCGTCGCTCGCAGCGCGTTAACGCCGATGTCCTGTTCGGCGGCATCGGTTGACCGCAGAAGCCCATCGACGACTTTCAGACGCAATTCAAGCGGCGCGTGAGTGCCGGACAAAACTATATGAAAGAGTGATTCAACAACATTCCCCGCATCTCCGTCCGACTGCTTCTTGCCTGGAATTCGAGCAAACTTCACGAGAAGCGAAACGGCTCGTTCAAAGTACGCCTCATCGTAGGCAAGCGAACGCAGTAGACGGATGAAATGATTGCACTTCGCGAGTACGTCCTCGCCGACCGCCGCGAGAGCATTCTCAAGCGCAAAGAGCACCCCTTCCGGCACGACAGGCGCTACGTTGCCGAGCATTGCTCGGCCGAGCTCGTTGAGGTTAGGGATATCGGCCAGCAACCCATCGGAGGCAAGCCAGCTCTGAACAATGGCCCGTGCTTCCTTGCTACCATCGAGATAGCCGAGCCGCCGCGAGAATGACCGGAGAACGCGCGTCGATGCGTTCTCAACAAGTCCCGACAACAACTTCGAGCGGGGAATATTTTGAAGCGCCGTGACAGCTAGTCGGTTCGCAATAGCATGCGGAAGAACCGCTCGCCATGGTCCGCGCTCCTGTAGCAGATCGCGCCGCTTCAACTCCGCAACGCCTCCGAACACTTCTTCGCCCGACTTCCCAATAAGGCCGCCGAGTATTGATAACTCGGCACCTTCCCCGGAGAGCTTTTCACCCTCGAACGAATACAAGAGTGAGCATGCTTGCGCGATCGACAGTAGCGATGCATCGTGATCGTGGCGCTGATGAAAGAGTCGCCGAAATAGCTCCGCATCGCTTAGGCCCGCGACCGTATCGTTTTTCTGGACGGTACCAGCGAGCGCCAAGGCGATGCGCGCGTTACCGCCCGAGAACTCCGCAATCGTTCGTGCATCAATCTGCGAAAGGTTGCGAAATCGATTCGAGACGAGCCTTTCAATCAGCGCCAGCGATGACGTATCCAGCACGAACACGTCTGTGCCTTCCGGCTGATCTTCCCGAATGTCGTATTCGATCGTGACGATACTTACAGTTGATTCAGCCGAGCGGGCAATGTCCGACAATTGCCGGTGGACGTCCGGCGGACAATTGTCGATGACCAAGATCGCGCGAACTCGCGCCGCAATCAAATCAGAGGCTAGGCCAGCAGGCTGCGGGTCGGGTCCTTCAGCCACATTGGTGTAGATTGCGAGTGCCGGATCGAGACTGTTCACGCCAACCTCCGGATCAAAGAGCGCCTCGACAAGCCGGGTCTTGCCGACGCCCGATAGTCCGACAAGGCGTACCACATGGCCCGGCGTCCGAAGCACATCTCGAATCCTGTTAATTCCGTCCGTTACCGAAAGTCCGTCTTCTTCATCTTTGGAGCCCGTTTTGATGCGCGCCGCGTCATCGACGAGATAGGCTCGATCCGAGTCTTCGGGCGGATGGGACCAAGCACCATAGGAGAACCAACCCGGAATCGACCTACCGATCCTTGAGCGGACCCACGGGATTAAGGCTGCGTGATCGCGCACCCAAGTTGCAACGCGATTGCGGTCGTAGAAATCCAAGGTAATGCTCGCAGCGTCGGAAATATCCCGCACCGCTTCTGCCATTCCCTCTTTCCTGTTCGTGAGCGCAGAGTCCGACGTCGAGCCAGTCGCGCTTACGATAATGTAGGCGCCGGATGCCTTAGCCAATTCTATGATTACAGGACGCAGCGCACCGCTCGGCTTCGGCCTCATCTCGTCGATGATCGCTGCACGCGGCATATCAGGCTTTTTGACCTGAAAACCCGTGGCTGTCTTGGGAATGAAACCGTCTATTGCCGTTCCAAGCGGAAGCGCCACCCGAACGTCAAGACCACCATCCTTCGCGGTTTGATTGCCACCCCATGTCACCGCCGACGGAGACAAGTTCCGCCGGCGCAGTTCCGCTTCACAAAGACGGCCCACCAGCGTGCGCAAGTCTTCGTCGTTCAGCGCGGCAATGTCGTCACCCGTGATCTCAAACATGGTCGATTAGGCAAGCTTCGCATCATTGAATAGCCTGGCAATCTACACCAGCCTTCATCGAAGGTCTATGCCGAAGCAACCGTGCTCTGGACTCGCCACTGTTCGAGCAGAAATCCTTTGTGATGCCAACACTTTGATTGACATGTCCGCTCCGGTTGAACGCGATATCGAATAGAGCGGCACGAAATTCCACGATGGCGGACGACTTGCTCGGCCGAGTATGTACATGAACACCCGATGTTCGGTTGTTGTGGCCGACACTCAAAGGTTCGCGCAAAAATCGTGGACCAAAGTCGGTAGTAGCGAGCTCGGACCGCCAATTTATGTCACTCGTCTCAAGCGATCGGTTGGTACTCGGACGGTGAACGCTGACCCATGCGGCGATCGCCATTGCGACTATGCATTGGATCAAATGGGTAGACCGTAACGGGCCATGCACCGGATCATCTGGACGTGGATCAACAGGGTCAACCGGTTGTTTGATCCATGGTAAAATTGATCCATTAATTCAAACGATCCACCCAAATATCATGCGCAAGCTCTACTACGGGCGAATTTCCACCACGGACGGCCAGTCATCCGCGAGCCAGTACGAGGACGCCAGAGCCCACGGCGTGCAGGACAAGGACGTTTTCATTGACGAGGGCGTGAGCGGCTATCACGTGGCTCCTGACGCACGGGAACAGTGGGGCAGAGCCGAACACGATCTGCGTCACGGAGGCATTCTCATCGTGCGCTGGCTGGACCGGATCAGCCGCCGCTACGACGAGCTACACGCGACCATGCGCCGACTCATGCAACTGGGCGTGCGTGTCGAATGCACGCTCAACGGGATGGTGTTCGATGGGAAAGCAAAGGACCCCATCGAGAAAGCAACGCGCGACGCGATCCTTGCATTCATGGCCGCGCAGGGCGAAGCCGACTACCTGAACCGCGCCGAGATGCAGCGTCGGGGCATCGCAATTGCCAAGGCCGATGGAAAGTACAAGGGGCGAGCGCGATCGAACGACTACGCAGCGATCAAGGAGTGGCGCGCTGAGAACGGCGCGAGCATTCGAGGGACGGCAGAGCACTTCGGGGTCGGCACTGCGACGGTCAAGCGAGCGTGCGCGGACGGCAATTGAACATGACGGGGTGCCCCGCTCCGTCAGTTTCCGACATGCAAGCCGGTCGGTGCAAATGCTCAAGCGTGCATTAGAATCGAGATTCCGTGACGAGGTGACTCGTACCAGTGCGACAAAAAATACAGAACGAGGGATGCCATGCTTACCAACATCCGGGGACTTGTCGATAGACTCGATTTAGCGCCGTCGCGCGGTCTCATGCCGCTCTTTGAGGCGGTATCGAACGCGATGGACGCGATCGAGGATAAGCATGGCAGCTCTGCAGCCGGTTCAATTAAAATCAAGCTGCTCCCGTCCGACGACCTTGCTCAGAAAGGCGGTGACGACACGCTGATTACGGACGGCTTCGACGTAGTTGATGATGGCGTCGGGTTCAATGAACTCAACATCGCTTCTTTCGGAGAGGCATACACACTCTCGAAGGTTAAGCTCGGCGGCAAGGGCGTCGGCAGATTCACCTTCCTCAAGGTCTTCAACCATTGCGAAATACGTAGCGTCTACGAGCGCGACGGCAAGCATTTCGCACGCAACTTCAGTTTCTCGATCACAGAAGAGCTTAATGGGGCGGACAAGGTCACCCCGACCAGCGCTCCGACTGGCACGACGGTTCGTGTGCGCGGTTTAGCAGACCGATACCGCGCGGCGTGGCCGACCGATCCCGCGATACTTGCCGCACGTATCGTTGCACATTTTCTCATTCGCTTTGCTGCGCGCTCTTGCCCCCGCATGACGCTTGAAGCTCCCAGGCACGAACCAATAGACCTCCATAAGCTTTTCCAATCCACCGTGCAGCCGCACATTGAAGATCGTTTCTTTGACGTGCATGGACACACGTTCGCGCTCCAAGCATTCCGACACCGTGACGGTCGCTCGCGTCACGACTATCACTTGTGCGCGAACGGCCGCGACGTGATGACGTACAAGTTGCGCGATCTGCTCCCCGAACTTCCGGAGCGACTGGTGGACGACGCGCAGGAAGCCTACACACTGATAGTGCTTGTGACGGGGAAGTATCTCGACGACCACGCCAATCAGGAACGTACAAAGATTGCATTTCAATCCGAGGAAGAGCCCGAACTTGAGGAAACCCTGGTTTCGCGTCAGGCGCTTAACAAAGGACTTGCGGCAGCGCTACGGTCTGTCCTTGCCGCCGATCTCAAGGTTACCAACGAGGAGAAGATCGCTCAAATCGGTCGCTTCGTTGAGCGAGCACCTGAGTACCGAGTTCTCACTCATGAAAAATATCGTCCGATCCTTGAGCAGCGAGTGCAGCCTGGCCTCAAGGATGAACAACTTGACGAAGCCCTCCTTCATATTCGCCGCGAAATTGAAGACAGTATTCGGGTCGAAGAGCGCCATGTCGCGGCGCTTATCGAAAAGGAATCGTTTGATGCGTATCAGGAGCGCATCAAAGGCCTGATGGAAGAAATGAATGATGTTGGCAAAGCTAAACTGGCCGACTATGTTGCGCATCGGCGCACAATCCTGGACTTGGTTGATCAAAGCCTTAAGCGAGTACAAAACGACGAGAAGTACCCCTTCGAGAAGGTGTTGCACAAAATGATCTTCCCAATGGGCGTTTCGTCAAAAGACATCTTTCTCGACCAGCAAAATCTTTGGCTCATTGACGAACGTCTGTGCTTTCATACGCTGTTGACTTCCGACAAGAAACTGAACAAGGTGCCCGGCCTAGGCCAGACGTCCGGCAAGGAGCCAGATATATTTGCATTCTTCTACGACACCCCCATTGGAGTTGCTGAACCAGACAATCTGCCCGGTGGCGGAGTCGTAATCGTCGAGTTCAAACGGCCAGGCCGGGACAACTATGACAAAGACCCTGCCGACCAAATCATCCAGCGTTTCGTAGAGATCGACCAAGGCGGGGTTAAAGACATCGACGGCCGACCGATAAATTCCGAACGCTTGAGATATACGGGTTACCTCATAGCCGATTTGACCCCGACGCTGCAACGGCAGGTCGCTATGCGTTACCACAGGACCGCTGACAACGAAGGGTACTTCTACACCCTGCCCGGTGGGAATGGCTCGATCGAAATTATCTCGTACGATAAGCTACTTCGAGATGCCAAACGACGGAATAGAGTACTCTTCGACAAGCTTGGCCTGCACAAGCACTGAAATATCGCCAGTGGCGCGTTCGCTACCGCGCAATGGAAGCGAGGAGCGATGCAACGTTATTCGAACTCTTTACATACCTCCCTATGGACTCTAACCTTCCTACTTCCGACGAAAATAATCAAACGGGCCGCCTAGGTGTAAGCCAGCTTCAGGTCATCTTCGAGAAAGAGGGTTGGATTTTTCGACGTCAAGCGGGGGACGACGATTTTGGCATTGACGGCGAAATCGAAATTGTTGAACGCAACAAGGTCACCGGGCGCATCGCGAAATGTCAGGTCAAATCTAGCAAGATGATCACGTTTAAGGATGGCGAGTCGTCAGTGTCCGTCAAAACTTCGACGTACAACCTATGGAAAGCGACCCCAACTATTACAATTTTGTTCCACGTTGACACCTCCTCTGGAACCGCTTACTGGACCCCTGCGCTGGCACATCACCCTAGACCGGGAGCATCTTCATTTTCCGTTAAATTCGATGAATCGAATGACCTTCGGCACGGTCTCTCACCCCTTCGTGCTTACCTCGATTCTTGGTTCACAGCTCGCGCCGGTGATGCAATGTTGCGAGAGATTCCTCCGTTCCATGCCATGTACGAAAGGCTCAAATCCGATGTTGACCACTACGATGCATGGTCTGAACTAGCAGAAGCAGAGGACGGAGATTTTCGCCTTTTCTATCGTCATGCCCTTCGTTTGCGCCTCGAAGTCGGCCTCTCGAACGACGAACTTCCGTCGCTTGATGACTGGTACATGCGCAACTCGGGTTTATGGAACGGTGATTCCTTGCTGTTCTGGGGGACCTTCAGTGAAGCGATGAAGTTGATCGGTCAAGCTTATCAGGAGGCATTGAGCAAGGTCGTCGAACGAGTCAAAAGCACAGAACTAACCGTCGAAAACCAAGACCTCTGGAATTTTGCCGGGCGTATAACGACCGCCCGGCACATTCAGCAGGTAATGGTGGATCACCGTGAATCGGACCCAGAGTTTCACGCAGCCATCGAGGCCAAGCTTAAAGCAATCGGCGCACTCAAGTTTTCATTTCAAGCGCGCAAATCGTGATATGCCAGCGCGAATAAGCGCCACAACCATGCGCTCATCGTGCTCGCACAGCGACGCTGCGGCGTTCTGTTCGCCATGCTGCGCGACGGCACCATTTACCAACCCAAGTCAGCCTCTAACGCTTGACGAAACACATAGGCGCACCCCTCGCGACAACTGACATAAGGGTAGATGCAGTCCGGTTGATCGATAATCGAGGCGCCTGTGCCATCGCAGCGACGGCGCCTCCATCAAGTTCGGTGCCTCATAGGAACAAAGAAAAAAGGAACAACGATGTCGGGAAATCTGGGCGATTTGAAGGTGGTGGACCCACAAACCATTGGAATGAGCCTCTTGGAACGCTGGCGTTTCAAAATACTTCGACAACTCAGGCCCCGCAAGCGCATAAAGCGCAAAACGCCCTTCGAAAATATTATCGACATGGCCCATGCTGTCGCAGATAAAAATCCGGACGCGCTATACGATCTTGTCAAATTGATTCTCCGACCAATTCAGGCTGAGGCAATGCTTGGTGTCGCGGAGAATGCCGAGCATGAGGCACCGGCTGACATTGAAGGCCCGACGTTTTTCTTCACCGACAATAATTTTCGAACCGGTGAACTTTACGAGCGCGAGCTACCCAATGAGCAGTTTCGCATACGGCTGTCGACAGACGTTGTGCTCCCTTGGCCGTGGAATCGTCAGCGCATTGCAAATACGCTCTCATCAATCGGCACCGGCAAAGCGGCAGGTCCATGGGAACAGGATTTCAACAATCACTGTGTGTTGCTCTGGCTGCCGTGGGGCATTGCGTTTGTCGCAGGCGGCAATCATTCACTGACAGCGGGGATTGTGTCTGGTGAAGGTGAGCTGGTACCGGAAGCCGTCTATGACATGTCTGCCATGTTGGACAGGGTCCACTGTGATGGACGGAACTATCATGAGGTTACGACTGGCCGCAAAATCGCTCCAGTCAGCAATCCACGCATTGCTGCCGTATTTGAAATCGGTCGCCTCATGATGGCGCATGGCGTAGTGCCGAACCGTCTCCGCAACCAGTCGTGACCACGTTCATATACAGGTTGATCGTCTCCGAAGACCTCATGCTGATCGCCATCGAAGCCTCCGTTCCGTCATTTAGTTCAAGGCTACGTAGATTTGCAGATTTGTAGATCGAAGGCCGCAGCATCATACTGCGGCCTAATCGTGCCTACTCTACAAAAATTGCATTCTTGTGCAACGCATACGTGCTTGGCTTCACGTTGGAATGATTGGGCACGACGAACTGATTCGTCGGCCTGCCTTCTAACCCGAGGATCAGCAGCCCCTTGCGAACCAGAGCACTCTTTACCGCCTTCTTGCCGTACTTCTCGTTGATCTTACGCAAGGCATCGGGGAGCAGCAGCACCAGATCGATGCCCTTTGCAGTATGCGTGAACCCGATCTGCGTGTCGCGATCGGCATCGCAAAACGCCGAGTACGGCGGCAAGCGATTCCGGTGTTTCAACACGAGGTCGCGTACCGCCTCTGCAATTTCGTCTTCCGGCGCGTGCGTGTCCGCGCGATATTGCCGCAACCAGTCGGCGAAACAGGAGCACATGGCGGAGGCGACGTCCCCCGTTGTAACGCCAACCACGCCCGCATCGATAGCAACGAAGCCCGCAACGGCTGCAAACGCGAAGTGCTCAAGCACGCGCTCCTGAACACCGTCTGCAGCATCGACGTTGCAGCCCTCGCTAATGGCCCCCTTCAGACCGGCATAGTAGTCTTCGCGCCTTTGACGAACCGCCGGAATGTTCGCAGCCACGTACTGGCCGAACGACCGCCATGCGACCCCATGTACTTCACGCAGTTTCGACCGAACCACTGCCGAGAACGCCGCGCCGTTCCTTTCACCGTGCAGGTTATCGAACGCACCGTGCTCGCTTCTGATCGGTAGCGTAATGAAGCGTGCGAATTGACCAGCCACAACTTGCTCGCCGCTACGACGAATACGCTCAGCCGGGCTTTCTTCGCCCGCCGAGATAATCACGGTTGACAACTGAGCCTGGTCCGCAAGACCGCCGTTCGTCTTCGCGCGCAGTCTGCCGCTTCCGTTCGTCAAACGATACATCGACTGCCCGAAAGACGCGATATCTGACTGGCCCAGTTCGTCAATGATGAGCGGCAAATCCTTGTGCTGCGCCGCGTACGCTTCCAAACCGTTCGCGGTCGCCTCCCAGTTAGCAAGGAACTCCGGAGAACCAGTCAGTGCTTGCACGAGGCGCAGGATTGTCGATTTTCCAGTGCTGGAGCTGCCGACCAGATTCACGCAAACGCCGCTCTGACCGAACAGCTTCAGGAGCGCCGACGCGAAGGCGAAGCAAAGTGCGACGATCATGAGTGCATTGCCTCTGCACAGGGCTGTCACAGCGTTCCAGTCCGCGAGCGTACCCGCCGATGGGCGCACGTTCGCCTGAACACGGACTACGCGCTCGACACGATCGGAAAAACGTTCGTTGCCGAAGACGTAGCTCAGCTCTTGGCCGTGGTCGATCCATCCGTCGCGCTCTACACGCAGAATCGTCGTGCCGCCGCGGCAGGTGCGCAGGAAATCCGCAACGTGCTTCGGCGCATCGTTCGAGTGCAGATCGACACCGTGTTCGATCAGGTGACGCGCAAGCTGCATCGGGCTCAGGATCAAGGTGACCGGAATCTCGACCTCCTTCCAGGCGTCACCCGTGCCCTTGATTTCCACCAGGTACGCGGGGTGGCCGCCGTCCGCATTGACTACTTTGGCGATGTACCTCATTTCCGAGCACGGCAACTTCCACACGTCAGGGGGCGCGTTGAGCGCCACACTTTCAACGTCAGTAAGGTTCATATTGTTTGGTGTTCCATTTGCCGCCCGCGCTGCCTCGTGATAGCGCGGGCCGCAGTTGAAAATTGCGTCATGCCTATTCGTACAGTTCTACGCGATGCTAGACACACGCCCCTTTACGGGAGACGGAAATGCGCTTGCTTCACAGGGCAGCGGTGCGAACCGTGCATCGATCAACCGCGTCGGTGTCGGTTTGATACGCGAAGCGGTCAGCACTTTCGCCAGCGGCACGACTTTGGCGCGCGCGGGGGACTTCAGGTCGATCTTCTGCTTGCGGAACGTCGTGCGATGCCGAGCCATAGTGCGCTCGGAATACACCAGTTGCATCGGCGCGTTCAGCTTGTGCAGCGCGACGACGGGTCGAAGGCGATCCGGCACGCCATCGAAGTCGGCACGGCTCATCCCCGACGACACAACATTGAGGACCGGCACGTTGCGGTAGTAGCGGTTGAAAATCTCCTTCGGTGCTTCGCCGCTCCAAGCCTTGACGCTCTGCAAACCCTTCTTCTTCAATTCCGAGCTCTTCAAGCGAACTTCGATGCGCAGCAGGCCATCACACTCGTTGCACAGGGTTTCGAAGAAATCCTGCTCATCGTTGCCCGCGCGCTTCACCTTCGAGAGACACTTACGGCGTACGGCTTCGCCCTTGTCGTAAAAGATGATGCTGTAGTAGCGGCCGTCCTGCGGCGTCCAGTAGACCGAGGTGAACGCCTTCCGCACCATGCAATCCTGTTCGATCAGTTGCCGGGCGATCTGACGCAAACACGTCTTCACGAAACGACCCGAGCCGAACTGCAGATTCACGGCCAGATCGACGCGGTGCAACGTCACATGCTCGTCGATCAGTTTCTGCATCGGCACGGCAAACGAGAAGCCCAACTTCTTTTTGAGGTGCGAGATTACCCAGATCAGTCCTTTCGCCAAGCGCTGCGACGTGAACACGTTCTGACCGAGGATGAACCCGAAGAGCGAGCCCTCCACGCGCAACGTCTTGGTGATCGGGTTGTATCGAACCTGCAAGTTATGCATGCCGTACTTGCCGATTACCGGCAAGCGATTCGTGCTGTTGAAAAGGACCTCGCCATCGGCGTTGCTAACCAAGCAGCGTGTCTGATTGGACACGTCCCACTCGATGCCGGTGACCGTGAACTCGACCGTATCGACGTTCACGCAGTCAACCGGGCGGAACGCCATGCCGATCTGCGCGAGCGTCTTGGTAGTCGCTTTCAGGGGCGGGCTGACAATTTGGCTCGGACGAATCTTCATCAGGCATGCTCAGTAGGTGAAACCAACAATTGGGGGATGAGAGCGTCCGCGCGGTATGCCAATTTGTCTTTCGACGGTTGTACATGAATCAAGGCATTTTCCATTAGTAGACCTACGTAACTAGGAGGGTGTCATATTGAGTATTAATAGTATGTAATTACACGACGGCGGGAAGACGAGAGTGGGAAAACCTCTCGCTCCTCCTTCTGCCAATTTGTCGACTACACGCGCTGGCTGATTTTCTCGAGCATCCATGCCGAGACTTCGGCTTCCACCCACGCGACCGACTTTGCACCGATCGGAACCGGCTTCGGGAACTCGTTCTTGGCGATAGCAGCATACAGCGACGAACGGGACAGACCCGTGCGCTTCTCGACTACCTTGCGGCGGAGGAATACGACTAGTGCACTCGCCTTGCCGTCCATCGGCAAGTTGTGGTTCTTTGCCGTCGACGGGTCGGCGCGGTGATTCTTTGCGTACATCCCAACTCTCCCATGTTTGTGCAGTGAAATCCTGCATGAACATAAGACCATAACGACGCAAATGCTGTAAGGAGCAATATTGGAAGATGACTCGTGCAACAGGGTTCACGAGTCGGGCGGGACTCGTGAACCCTCCCACGGCAGACAGGCCAACTTGGGAAAGGAAAAGACGTTGTGTCGGTTCGAGTGCAGAGAGCTACAGTTCGGCAGCTGCGCCAGCCCTGACATTGCGGCTGGCGTTCTCTTTCTGCCCGGCGAGTGCCATTTCAAGGTAGGTATGCTGAGCGTATTTTTCCGCCGTTCGGAGAGCGTTTTTGAACTTGGCCCGGAGTTCGTCACGTCCCAGTCGCTTCGCGACGGTCGGAAATAGATTTCGATAAATTTCCGGCTGCGACCATGCTTCGCCTTGAGATCGTGCCTCGGCAGACTGCGCGTGACGCTTGGCGTCCAGCATGCGAAGCCAGCGAATTCGCTCGCCTACCGTGCCGATCCTGGCTTTGTTTCTCGGTAGCCTAGTATTTTGCAGACGAGCAAGCATGCGTGCATGCTCTTTCAGAGTCTTCTCTGCCATCAGAAGCTGTGCCGCAAGGGCGTTACTGCTATGCAACGCAGCTTCGGGGTTGAAGCGGATGAGAACTTCCCCCTGTCGTATCGACACACCCTCACAATTAATTCCTCGCTGCCGTTCCGTGCAACGCCATATCCCTATGACATTGAACGACGGCTTCGCGCCGACCTGATAAGGTTCGTCGCAATGCTTGAACTTCTTCAGATGAAATTGACGCGCGATGCGCGTTCGCGCCGAAAGCTCTTCGCCCGGTGTCCTAGCAGGATTACGGCAAGCATTGGCAAATTCTTCGTTTCGGCACAAGAATTCCCAGGCCCAGCGGTGGAGGCTCCATTCGTCAAAGCCCTTGTAGTCAACTTCTTCGTGACCATTGGGAAGTCGCCGCTTTTTCGGTTGTTGAGTTGTTGCCATAGGATGTGTACCCCGTACGAAAGCGACATTCTCCGTTGTTATCAGACAGAAGATGTCGATGTGCCCCCACCGTCCCCGTCATGCTGATGGCGGCGCTTGCAGGAAATTGGCCCACGCCTGCATCATTGGACGACGCTGCTCTAGCAAGTCAGTGCGATGATAGGCGGCTTCGACCTGATTCGCGATCGTATGCGCCAGTGCCCGCTCCGCGAGATCACGCGCATACCCGTTTTCGCTGGCCCAGTCGCGAAAGCTTGATCGAAAGCCGTGCGCAGTTGCAATCCGTCCCGGAGTATCGCTAGGTGCTTTTGCTCGACGGAGCAAGGCAGTCAACGTCATGTCGCTGAGAATCTTGCCCCGCGGCGATGGGAACACGAGCGTTTCGTGGAGATTTTGCGATTGCAAGTCCCTGATGATTTCGACTGCGCGATCGGACAGAGGGATGCGATGAGGGTCTTTCGCCTTCATGCGTTCTGCGGGGATGCTCCAGATTTTTTCACGCAGATCGAGTTCGTCCCACGTTGCTCCACGAACCTCGCCGCTACGGACCGCTGTTAGGATGGCGATTTCGAGCGCGGCGCGCGTGCAATCGGCCGGAAGTCGTTCGATCAGATGCGCTTGCACAAACTTCGGGATATCGCGCCACGGCATTGCTGGCTGGTGCTCTTTCTTTGCGTTTTGCTTGGGAAGTAAGTGGTCGACAACGGCAACGGGGTTAGCGGTCACGTGACCGTGTGCCCACGCCCATTGCATGACGGCGTGCATGCGCTGCTTCGTCCGGCTGGCGGTTTCAGGTTTCTCGATCCAGATTGGCCGCAGCGCGTCCGCGCAATCTCTGGGGGTGATCGCATCGAGTTTCTTGTTTCCGATGCTGGGAAACACGTAGGTTTCGAGCGTGTTGATCCATTGGGCGGCATGTTTCGCATTCTTCCAGCCAGGCTTCAGTTCGTCGTGAACCTTGCGCGCGGCTTTCTCGAATGTCAGCGTGCCGATGCCTAGCGCCGCTGCTTCTCGTTCACTGTTCCGATGATCGATGGGATCGATCCCGCTTTCGATCAACTTTCGCATCGTCTGCGCTTTGTCGCGAGCCTCGGCGATCGTCGTCTGTGGGTAAGTGCCGAGTCCCGCGTCCCGGCGCTTGCCCGATACCGGGCTCGTGAAGCGGAGCGTCCACTTACATCCATTTCTGGTCGGGGTCAGCAACAACCCCGTAATCTTGCCGTCAAACACCGGTTTATCCCCCGGCTGCAACGCTCTAGCTTGTCTGTCGGTCAGCGCCATTTTCAGCCCATCATCCAGCCCATCAAAAATATCCGGCTTGACCCGGAACCAAGTGGACGATTATAGACCAAGATGACTTACAACCCATTGATTCAGTGCGTGATTTAAGAATCGCTCGGAACTGGCGAGGTGATTTCATGGCGGCCCCTCTCTCCGCCAGAATCAGTGCGAAAGCCCCGCAAGATCAATGATCTGCGGGGCTTTTTCTTTTTTGACCCATCATCCGGCCAAAACCCAGCCGGGTCACTGAACTTCGCTGCTTCTCATACCCACAGTAGTTGTCCGTTCCCACTACGTCACGCGCAATGAACCACGGCTCACCGTCAGGTTCGGTGCGCAGCGCAAACTCGATATAGACCTGCTGGCAGACACTGGAGGTGAGTATGAGTTCGCACCCAATGCAGAAATGGACGACATGCGCACTATTGTCCTGAAAGTCGGCAGTACCGGAGCGCTGACGGCCGACATGGAAGCCCATAACGGCACGCTCGACGAACACGGCAAGCCCGATACAGATTTCATAACGGCATCGACAGTTGTACACATCGGTCCATGAAACGCGGCGTTGTCGGGCCGCCGTCGTCTAGAAGCAGGAAAGAAAGCTGAAGCGTTCGAAATTCTGGCCAGTGGTCGCGCTGCTGTCGAGCACATCCTACTGATGCACGATCAGCGACTCGCGAGCACGACCGCCCACGTGGTAGCGTCGGCTCACGCGCGCCTAGCCCAATTCATCGCGACCGAAAAACTTTCTCCGATCTCCGACCCGCAAGCTTCGGTTGGTGGTACGCCGGACATCGGCCTTGACGGCCATGTGACATCAGACTGCTTGCGTCTGTCGGTGGACTGTCGGGTTCCTGTCGTGTTGCGTCGGCGTTTCGCTCCCCATACTTCGCTACATCAATCAACACGATGGAGCTACGAAATGAACGGTACCGGAAACTCTCAACAAAGCCGCATGCTCACCCCGGCCGAACTGGCCGTGTGCATCAAGTTGTTCCGGGAGACACGGCAATGGTCACAAGAACAACTGGCGGCGATTTCGGGACTGAGCGTGCGCACGGTCCAGCGTGTCGAGCAAGGCTTGTCCGCCAGCCTCGATACCCGGCGCGCGCTCGCCAGTGCATTCGAGTTCGAAGATATCGATGCGCTCAACAAGCCGTTCTCGATCCCATCCGAAGAAGAATTCAAGGCAGAGAAGGAAAAGTTTGACCGGGAGCATGTCACCTTGACGGCACTTCCCTTGACCACGGGCAAGCAATTGGCGAAGCTCGCGGAAACCTGCCACGCGGACTTATCTGAACCGGCTTTCGAGTTGACCCGCGAAGCAGATGAGACTTTTGCCATGCTTGTGGACTATTTACGAGATTTCCGGGATTGCGCCGATGCATTCAGCGAAACCCAAAAATTTGATGTGTACGACGAGTTGCAGTCTCACATCGACGCGCTCAAGACACTCGGTGTCTCGCTACGCTACGCAGAACGGAAGATGCAGGTGAAGTTCGGGGCAGACGAGAACAGCAAGCCGATGCCCATCAACGTGCTGTACGTAGTCGCCTTTCCGCTCGGCAAGGAGCCGGAGCAATTTGCGACCCCAAGGTCCGGGGGGCTTGGCTTGTAAGGAACGAAGTTTTCAATTCCGAAGGCCGGGCCACGTCGAGCGGTCGCAGCAGGGCCCCGCGCGCCGTAACACCTGACGCCGACTTCGCTTTAATTTCCGCGTTGCGCAGCCGTCAACATGCGTCGCTCGGCATATCCGGCCTGCAAGCATCTAACGGATCGGATAGAAACTCGTTGCGATAGCGCGGGCATCCGTCTCGACCATGACATCGTGGACAAATTTCCTCTTTGCAACGTACCGCATGCAGCGCAGCCCCGATTCATCGTACGTCATGAGTTGTGCAAGCCAGTCCTCGCCGAAGTCGATGTAGACCGGGCACGCTGCATCAAGCCACGTACTTCGCGGCCGGACCCAATCGTATTGGTGGTGCCCACTGTACGCGCGCGCTAGGTCCGCATCGATTTCGTCGATCCAGTGAATTCGATGCAAGCCGTCGCCCAAATCCGCCTTGGTCGCGTTCGGATTGTGTACGTGGCACTCTGTTAGCCTAAAAAACATCCCGCCCGCTGCACCGCGCAACTCTCGCCGAGCCTTCGCCCAAACCAGATCGCGAGCCAGCTCCGACGCCGGGTCGGGCAGCGCGTGGTAAATGTCAAAATTCTGCCGAAATCCGCGCCCGTCGATAACCCACACGAGGTTGCCGTAGAACGATTCGCGGGAAGTTCGCTCGGCGCCGGTCATGGCGGAATGTTGAACTTCGATAACAATGCCTGTCGGTGTCTTGATATCTGCCCGATGGATTTCACCGTCAGGTGCGACGTGTGAAATTTCTCGGCAGGCCGCTGGAAACAGGTTTTTCCACTCGCGATGCCACGGCGTTTCATTCTCCCACCACGGATCACAGTCGCGGCGGCTAGCGTGCGCCCAATGATGCATGACCCGCGGGCCGCATTTCGCAATGGTTGCTGCTCCGCATGTCGGACACACGCCGTGGCCGCCTGGAAACGCCTCTCGGCGCTGATTTTCAACGATCGCGAACTGCATCTGCTATCCCCATCGCATCTGATTCGTGAATCACGCCGCCGTCACACATCGACCGACATGACGTGCTGCGACGCGATGAGCAATGGCGGCACCGGACACTTGCAAACGCACAGATCGTCACTCCCCTATTGCGTTGCGGCCGCAGAATCGGTGTGGACGCCACAGTTCTTCGACGCACGCAGGTTGGAAAGAGCAGCACGACGATCGTTCGCGCTTTTGAGCGCCGCGTCCTTCTCCATCACATTGCCGATCCCAAAGTCGCCAAGAAACGACAAGATCGACCGACCGTCGAAACGACTTTCCTCGTCAACGTGCTGAACAAAGCCGTCGACCTTGGCGGTTTCAAGGTCAATTTCTCGGCAGGTCATGGTGGATTTCTCGAAGCCGGTCAATTGCCCCTCGCGGCCGTAGTTCTTCGTCGCGCAACCGGTCAGCAGAATTGCCGCCGCGAGCGTCACATAGATCCCCGTCTTATTCATGTCATGTTCCTTTTGATCAGCTTGCCCGCACCAACGCCATTGCAATGGAATCGGCAAGCTTCACAAGCTTAGGGTGTTAGCACGTTGCCGGCTATGCGTGCAACCTCTATCAGGCGATGGGACGCGATCCAGGCCCGTGCTCGCGTTCGGATAGGGCCCGGAGCTTCGTTGTTCTTGCCAACTACCTTGGACTGGTGGAGTCAGTTGACCGGCGTGCGTCCGCCGTTTGGTGCAGTTGTCGATACCATCATAAATCGAGCGATGTCGGGCATCAAAAATTAGAGTATCTTTAGGGGCGTAATTAATGATAGACGGCAGTTTTCAGACATTAATACCAGAAGGGTAGGCGCTTACGGATGCGTACAAGATGTTCCCGAGAGTAGAGTCCCTGCAAGGGTAAGGGCCATGGTTATCGCTCATTTGCAAGATAGGGCAAACGGCGACCCGTCCCTCGTGGGCAACAATCGGAGCTATGCAAATCCCTATGTCTTAGACGAGGCAACGGACGCAACAAGAGCATGGGTTGAGGATGTTGTTCGTCAAGCAAGCATCACTGGATACAGGTACGGAAAGGGACGCGCGATTCACGTGCATGGAACAATCCAAGGTCTAATTCCTTTTTGACCGGACCGTTTCACCATAGCACTGCCGGAATCAGAAAATCAGTAATTTTTAATAGAGCCATGAAAAAAATCATCCCACTCGTATTTTTTCTCTTACCCCTCACCGCTTTTGCCGATGCGTGCGCCAATAGCGGAAACGTATACGACGACTTGTCGTGCACCAATCAAACCCTGGATAATTCAAAAAAAAGAACTCAATACAATCTATCAAAAATTGTACTCTTCCACACAGTACAAAAACGAGTTTGAGCAATCTCAGAGGGCTTGGCTCAATTACCGGGACAAGCAGTGTAACGGATATATCGCAGCCGAGGCATCGCAATCCCAAGGTGCCGGCCCCGGTCTAATTACGAAAGATTGTCTAGCCACGATAACCAAACAACGAGTCGATTATTTGAAAACACTTCTCGTGAAATAGTGGGCTGATATGATGAATTCAATTCGCGTAGGAGATGGCACCGACCACGGAGGCAAAGTCGACACTGGTTTTACGACGATGCGATTCGACGGCCGGTATGTCGCCCGCAACGGCGGCCCCTCTTTCCGCCAGAATTCAAATGCCCGCGCAAGCGGGCATTTTCGTTTGTGGCCCGCCACCCCGCCCCTCCCAAACCGCCCCCGGTTGGCCGTCCCAAGCGACTCCCCTCACGGATGCCGAATATAATCCACCAACGCCCTTGTATATTCATCCGGCTCCCGATCGACCAGACTGACCACGATCGCCACCACAAACCCCGCCGGCACCCCGAACACACCTGAACTGATCGGCTCGATCCCGAACCACGTCCGCCCCGCAAATCCCGTCAACTGCGTGAAATACGGATACGTCGACACGATGTAGTACACGCACACCGCAAGCCCCGTCACCATCCCGGCGATCGCGCCGCGCGTCGTCGTCCGTTTCCAGAACACCCCCAGCACGAGCACCGGAAAGAAACTGGACGCCGCGAGCGAAAACGCAGCACCGACGAGAAACAGAATCTTCCCCGTATTGAGCGACGCGACATACGACGCGAACAGCGCGACGCCGAGCAGCAGCACCTTCGACACGGTCACGCGCCGCTGGCTCGATGCATCGGGCGCGACCATGCAGTAATAGACGTCGTGCGACAACGCATTCGCGATCGTCAGCAGCAATCCGTCCGCGGTCGACAGCGCCGCGGCCAGCGCACCGGCCGCGATCAACCCCGACACGACATACGGCAGCCCCGCGATCTCCGGCGCGGCCAGCACGACCATGTCCGGCTGCATCTGGATTTCCGACCAGTGGACGATGCCGTCGCGAATCACCTCGACGACGCTAATCAGATCCGGTTCGAAGTGATGCCACTGCGTGACCCACGCGGGCAGTTCGGCGATCGGCCGCCCCACGAGGCTGGTGAGAATCTCGTACTTGATCATCACCGCGAGCACCGGCACGCTCAGGTAGAACAACGCAATGAAGAACAGCGTCCAGCCGACCGAGCGCCGCGCGGACGCCACCGACGTCGTCGTGTTGTAGCGCGTGAGGATGTGCGGCAGGCTCGCGGTGCCGAGCGACAGGCACAGCAGCAGCGCCAGGAAATTCCGCTCGCGCGGCTTGCGCTCGTCATCGCTCGCGGCAGGAAACGGCTCGTGCATCGGTACGGGCGGCTCGGCGCGTGCCAGCAGGTCGTCGCGCGCCTGCGTCCAGATCACGCGCGCGCCCGTCGGGTCGCGCGGGAAGTCGGCCAGCTCGCGCTCGCGCTGGTTGATCTCGCGCAGCGGCCCGTTGTGGCGCCGCAGGTCCGCAAGCTGGTCGACGAGTTGCCGGCGTGCGTCCGCATACGATCCGGGCAAGCGATCGAGCTGCGCCTGGACGAGCGCGGCCTGCCGCCGATACGCATCGCGCACCTGCTGCTCCTCGGCCGCGTCGCGCACCTGCGCCTCGCGCGCCGCCACGCGCTCCATCAGCTTGCCGTAATTGAACTGCGGCACCGGCCCGAGCCCGTTCTTCATCGCGATCAGCGACACGGGGATCAGGATCGCGCTGATCAGGATGATGTACTGCGCGACCTGCGTCCACGTGACCGCGCGCATGCCGCCGAGAAACGAGCACACGAGAATGCCCGCGAGCCCGCAGAAGATGCCGATCGCGAAGTCGACGCCGATGAAGCGCGTCGCGATCAGCCCGATCCCCTGGATCTGCGCGACCAGATAAACGAACGAGCACAGGATCGCCGCACCGGCCGCCAGCGCGCGCACGGCCGTACTCGAAAAGCGCGTGCCGAGAAAATCGGGAATCGTGTAGCGCGCGAGCTTGCGCACGTACGGCGCGAGCAGGAACGCGACGAGGCAGAACCCGCCCGTCCACCCCATCACGTAGGCGAGCGCATCGTAGCCGGTTGCGTAAAGCGAGCCGGCGAGACCGATGAACGACGCCGCCGACAGCCAGTCGGCCGCGGTCGCCATCCCGTTGAACGCGGACGGCACGCGCCGCCCGGCCACGTAGTATTCGACGAGATCGGACGTGCGCGACAGCAGCCCGATCACCGCATACACGGCGATCGGCACGAACAGGAATACATAGCCGATCCAGACGCCGGAGCCGGCCGCGCGCTCGATGCGCCACAGCAGCAGCACGAAGCCCAGAAAGCCGAGCGTGTAGAGCGCGTACGCGCGAATCAGTCGATGCGTCAGCATGGCTCAGCGGGCATGGTTCGGATTGCCCGCGTGCGCGGCATGCTCGTCGTACGCACGCCGCAGCGCGCGGTCCGCGCGCTGCATCAGGCCGATATAGACGACGATCAACACGAGATACACAAGAATCGCGCCCTGCGCGCCGACATAGAACGGCAGGCTGAAACCGGCGAAGCGGATGCCCGCGAGCGCGGGCGCGAAGAACGGCACGACGAACGACACCGAGAAACCGATCGCCATCAGCACCAGGATCAGCGCGACGTTGAAGCGCCAATAGCGGGCATGAGCGCGCGCGAGCGGCTCGGGAACGGGCGGCGGCGCGGCACGCGCCGGACGGGACGGAACGGTCATGCCGTTATTTAGCAAAAAGCCCCTGCGCGGACAATCGGGACTGCCGCGCGGGGGCTCGTGCGCACGATGTGCGCAACGGGTTCGATCAGCGCACTTCGGCGAGCTGATCGAGGATCGCCGGGTTCTCGAGCGTGGACGTGTCCTGCGTGATCGCCTCGCCCTTCGCGAGCGAGCGCAGCAGGCGCCGCATGATCTTGCCCGAGCGCGTCTTCGGCAGGTTGTCGCCGAAGCGGATGTCCTTCGGCTTCGCGATCGGCCCGATCTGCTTGCCGACCCAGTCGCGCAAAGTCTTCGCGAGCGCCGCCGCTTCCTCGCCTTCCGGACGCGAACGCTTCAGCACCACGAACGCGACCACCGCCTCGCCCGTCGTGTCGTCCGGACGGCCGACCACCGCCGCTTCCGCCACCAGCTCATGCGAGACCAGCGCCGACTCGATCTCCATCGTGCCGAGCCGGTGGCCTGACACGTTCAGCACGTCGTCGATGCGGCCCATGATCGTGAAGTAGCCGGTGTCCTTGTCGCGCACCGTGCCGTCGCCGGCGAGATACAACCGGCCGCCGAGTTCCTCCGGGTAATAGCTCTTCTTGAACCGCTCCGGATCGCCCCAGATCGTGCGGATCATTGCCGGCCACGGCCGCTTGACGACCAGGATCCCGCCTTGCCCGTTCGGCACGTCCTGGCCGGTCTCGTCGACCACCGCGGCCATGATGCCCGGCAGCGGCAGCGTGCACGAACCCGGCACCGTCGGCGTCGCGCCCGGCAGCGGCGTGATCATGTGGCCGCCGGTTTCGGTCTGCCACCACGTGTCGACGATCGGGCAGCGCTCCTGGCCCACGTGCTTGTGGTACCACATCCACGCTTCCGGATTGATCGGCTCGCCGACGGTGCCGATGATGCGCAGGCTCGACAGGTCGTAGCTCTTCGGGTGGACCTTGTCGTCGGCTTCGGCGGCCTTGATCAGCGAGCGGATCGCGGTCGGCGCGGTGTAGAACACGCTGACCTTGTGATCGCCGATCATCTTCCAGAAGCGGCCGGCGTCCGGATAGGTCGGCACGCCCTCGAACACGACCTGCGTGCCGCCGCACGCGAGCGGGCCGTACGTGATGTACGTGTGGCCCGTGACCCAGCCGATGTCGGCCGTGCACCAGAAGACGTCGGTGGGCTTCCAGTCGAAGGTCCACTTCATCGTCTGCGCGGCCCACAGCAGGTAGCCGCCCGTGCTGTGCTGCACGCCTTTCGGCTTGCCGGTCGAGCCGGACGTATACAGGATGAACAACGGATGCTCGGCGCCGACCCATTCCGGCGCGCACGTGTCGGACTCGGCGTCCGCGAGTTCGTGCATCCACAGGTCGCGCCCGGCGTGCCAGTCGACCTTGCCGCCGGTGCGGCGATAGACGATCACGCTCTTCACCGCCTCGCAGCCGCCCATCGCGATCGCCTCGTCGGCGATGCTCTTGAGCGGCAGCGTCTTGCCGCCGCGCGCCTGCTCGTCGGCGGTGACGAGCGCGACCGCGCCGACGTCGACGAGCCGCTCGTTCAGCGATTTCGCGGAGAAGCCGCCGAACACGACCGAGTGCGTCGCGCCGATGCGCGCGCAGGCCTGCATCGCGACGATGCCTTCGATCGACATCGGCATGTAGATGACGACGCGGTCTCCCTTCGCGATCCCGCGTTTCTTCAGCGCATTCGCGAAGCGCGACACGCGTGCGAGGAGATCGGCGTAGGTGACGCGCGTGACGGTGCCGTCGTCGGCCTCGAAGATCACCGCGACGCGCTCGCCGTTGCCGGCTTCGACGTGACGGTCGAGGCAGTTGTACGACGCGTTGAGTTCGCCGTCGTCGAACCATTTGTAGAACGGCGCGTCGCTCTCGTCGAGCACCTTCGTGAATGGCTTGTGCCACGAAAGGCCTTCGCGGGCGAGACGCGCCCAGAAGCCTTCGTAATCGCGCTCGGCTTCGGCAGCCAGCGCCTGATAGGCCGGCATGCCGGAAATGGTTGCCGCCTTCGCAAGCGCCTCGGGCGGCGCAAACTGACGGGTTTCGTGAAGAACCGATTCAATCGCAGACATCGACTACCCCTTGGTGAACATGAATCCTCTGCATGGCGGCGCGATCGTGCGCACCGCGTCTTGGCCGGCGCACGCGTGCGCCGCTGTCTCCCACCACCTGCGCGCGCCTCGAAGGCCCGCACGATGCTGCGCCGCACCACGTCACGCGACGGTGAGCGTACGGCCCGGCGATTTCCACGATAAGCGCTCGAACTTACCCATCACTTACGCGGCCTCGCCGTTTCGCACGCCGCCGCGCCACGGTCGGCGCTTGGCCGTCGGCTTTACGCTGTTACAACTGCGACCCTACAATCGTAACTGAACTCGCCCCCCGGACTCCAGCTTGAATCGCTACGCCCTCTTCCTCATTCTGTCGATGCTGTTCGTCGGCAGCAACGTCGGTATCGGTAAATCCATCGTCGTCTTCGTCCCGGTCGCCATCCTCGCCACGCTGCGCTTCGTGATCGCGATCGCCGTCCTGTGGCCGCTGTTCAGCCCGGTGAAGATGCGCGCGGTCCGGCGCGCGGAATGGCTGAACCTGTTCCTGCAGGCGTTCTTCGGCACCTTCATGTTCACGTTGCTGATGCTCAACGGCGTGCAGCGCACGAGCGCGGTCGCGGCCGGCGTGATCACCAGCACGATCCCCGCCATCGTCGCGCTGTTCGCGTGGCTGATCCTGCGTGAAAAACCGAACGGCCGTGCGCTCGTGTCGATCGCACTCGCGATCGCCGGCGTCGTGACGATCAATCTCGCGAACGGCGGCGCGTCCGCGCATGACGCCGGCGCCGCCTCGTCAGGCTCGCTGACCGGCAACCTGCTGATCCTCGGCGCCGTCTGCTGCGAATCGATCTACGTGATCCTGTCGCGCCGGCTCACGCAGACGCTCGCGCCGATCGACATCTGCGCGTACACGCACCTGTTCGGCCTGTTCCTGATGCTGCCGCTCGGCGCGTCGGCGTTGTGGCAGTTCGATTACGCGAGCGTGCCGGCCGGTACGTGGGCGCTCGTCGTCTGGTACGGGCTGTCGGCCAGCATCTTCTCGTTCTGGCTATGGATGAAGGGCATCCGGCACGTGCCGGGCAGCCTCGCCGGCGTGTTCAGCGCGGTGCTGCCGGTCGCGGCCGCCGCATACGGCATCGCGTTCCTCGGCGAACGCCCGACGCTCGCCCACGGCGTCGCGCTCGCGTGCGTCGTCACCGGCATCGTGCTCGCGAGCCTGCGCGTCAAACGCGCGCCGGCCGCGGCTTCCTGATCCGTCCCCTGCTCTCCCGGCGCGTCGCTGCAGTCGCGCCGGCCGACGCGTTACAATAGCGCGCCTTTTCAAGATTACCCCCGATACCTGCGCACAGCGCCCCCGTACCTCCATCATGTCTGCCTCGCATTCGCCCGGCCACACCCGTCGCTCGCTACGCCCCCTTCCCGCGCTGATCTTCATGAGCCGCTGGCTCCAGGTTCCGCTTTATCTGGGCCTGATCGTCGCGCAGGCCGTCTATGTATTCCTGTTCCTGAAAGAAGTCTGGCATCTGCTGTCGCACGCGACCAGCCTCGACGAGATCAGCGTGATGCTCGCGGTGCTGGGCCTGATCGACGTCGTGATGATCTCGAACCTGCTGATCATGGTGATCGTCGGCGGCTACGAAACGTTCGTGTCGCGCCTCGGCATCGAGGGCCATCCGGACGAGCCCGAGTGGCTCGACCACGTGAACGCGGGCGTGCTGAAGGTCAAGCTGTCGATGGCGCTGATCAGCATTTCGTCGATCCACCTGCTGAAGACCTTCATCAACCCGGACCAGCACACGACGCACGCGATCATGTGGCAGGTGATCATCCACGTGTCGTTCCTCGTATCGGCGCTCGTGATGGCGTGGGTCGACCGCCTGACGACCCATACGCACCCGGCCCATTTCCACGAGACGCACGCGCCGGCAGCGAACGAGTCCCGCAAGCCGGCCGAAGCAGCCGTCAACGCATAAACGCATTCCCCACTGTCCCCACAGAGTCTCAGCCATGACCGTCATCAAACAGGAAGACCTGATCCAGAGCATCGCGGATTCGCTGCAGTACATCAGCTACTACCACCCGCTCGACTACATCCAGGCCCTCGGCCGCGCGTACGAGCTGGAAGAGAGCCCGGCCGCGAAGGACGCGATCGCGCAGATCCTCACGAACAGCCGCATGTGCGCGGAAGGCCGCCGCCCGATCTGCCAGGACACCGGCATCGTCACGATCTTCGTGAAGGTCGGCATGGACGTGCGCTGGGACGGCGCGACGATGGGCCTCACCGACATGATCAACGAAGGCGTGCGCCGCGGTTACACACACCCGGACAACGTGCTGCGCGCATCGATCGTCAACCCGCCGGAAGGCGCCCGCAAGAACACGAAGGACAACACGCCGGCCGTGATCCACTACGAGATCGTACCGGGCGACAAGGTCGACGTGCAGGTCGCGGCGAAGGGCGGCGGCTCGGAGAACAAGTCGAAGTTCGTGATGCTGAACCCGTCGGATTCGATCGTCGACTGGGTGCTGAAGACGGTCCCGACGATGGGCGCCGGCTGGTGCCCGCCGGGCATGCTCGGGATCGGCATCGGCGGCACCGCTGAAAAGGCGATGCTGATGGCGAAGGAATCGCTGATGGAGCCGATCGACATTCAGGAAATCATCGCGCGCGGTCCGAAGGACTGGGTCGAGGAACTGCGCGTCGAGCTGCACGAGAAAGTCAACGCGCTCGGCATCGGCGCGCAGGGCCTCGGCGGCCTCGCGACCGTGCTTGACGTGAAGATCATGGCTGCTCCGACGCACGCGGCGTCGAAGCCGGTCGCGCTGATCCCGAACTGCGCGGCCACGCGCCACGCGCACTTCGTGCTCGACGGCTCCGGCCCGGCCAAGCTGGAAGCGCCGTCGCTCGACGCGTGGCCGAAGGTCCAGTGGGAACCGAACACGGAAACCAGCAAGCGCGTCGACCTGAACACGCTGACGCCGGAAGAAGTCGCGAGCTGGGCACCGGGTCAGACGCTGCTGCTGTCGGGCAAGATGCTCACGGGCCGCGACGCCGCGCACAAGCGCATCGCCGACATGCTCGCGAAGGGCGAGAAGCTGCCGGTCGACTTCACGAACCGCGTGATCTACTACGTGGGTCCGGTCGATCCGGTGCGTGACGAAGTGGTCGGCCCGGCAGGCCCGACGACGGCCACGCGGATGGACAAGTTCACCGAGACGATGCTCGCTCAGACGGGTCTGATCTCGATGGTCGGCAAGGCCGAACGCGGCCCGGTCGCGATCGATGCGATCAAGAAGCACAAGGCGGCCTACCTGATGGCGGTCGGCGGTGCGGCGTACCTCGTGTCGAAGGCGATCCGCGGCGCGAAGGTGCTCGCATTCGAAGACCTCGGCATGGAGGCGATCTACGAGTTCGACGTGCAGGACATGCCGGTGACGGTGGCCGTCGATTCGTCGGGCACGTCGGTGCACCAGACCGGTCCGAAGGAATGGCAGGCAAAGATCGGCAAGATCCCGGTCGCAACCGCTTAAGCGCGATCGAACGAAAGGCCGGACAAGCGTCCGGCCTTTTTACTTCCCATTCTCATTCTCGCGCGCGGCCGGTTACGCAAGGCTGATTCTCATTACACGCAAAAGGCAGGCCCGGCAAGGCTTCGAGGCTTGGCTTTTCTCGGTCGAGCGATTATCGTTCGGTTTCTGAAGCCCCACTGAACAAGGAACAGCCATGCAAGGCGACAAGAAAGTCATCGAATATCTGAACGCCCAACTGAAGAACGAACTCACGGCAATCAACCAGTACTTCCTGCATGCGCGCATGTACAAGCACTGGGGCCTCGACAAGCTCGGCAAGCATGAATACGACGAATCGATCGGCGAAATGAAGCACGCCGACTGGCTGATCGAGCGCGTGTTCATGCTCGACGGCCTGCCGAACCTGCAGGACCTGCACAAGCTGCTCGTCGGCGAGGAAACCGAGGAGATCCTGAAGTGCGACCTGAAGCTCGAGCAGATCTCGCAGAACACCTGCAAGGAAGCGATCGCCTACTGCGAATCGGTGCGTGACTACGTGTCGCGCGAGATCTTCGAAAAGATTCTCGACGACACCGAAGAGCACATCGACTGGCTGGAAACGCAGATCGACCTGATCGGCAAGGTCGGCCTGCAGAACTACCAGCAGACGATGATGGGTTCGCCCGAGTAAGCGCCATCACGGCCACCGCCGCCACGCCCGCTACCTCGCCGTCCGCATGACGATGACGCACCAGCCAGCCGCTTCCGGGGCCAGCCCCGCCACCCCCGTCGGGATCTTCGATTCGGGGCTCGGCGGCCTGTCGGTGCTGCGCGCCGTGCGCGCGCACCTGCCCGGCGAGTCGTTCGTCTACGTCGCCGATTCGCAGCACGCGCCGTACGGGCCGCGCGACGAGGCGTTCATTACGGAACGCACGCTGGCCATCGGCGAGTGGCTCGCCCGCGAAGGGGCGAAAGCGCTCGTGATCGCGTGCAACACGGCAACGGCGCGAGCGATCGCGGCGATCCGCGAACGCCTGTCGATACCTCTGGTCGGTGTCGAACCGGGCATCAAACCGGCCGCCGCGCTGTCCACGACCGGCGTCGCGGGCGTCCTCGCGACGCAATCGACGCTGAACAGTCCGCGCTTCCAGGCGCTGCTCGACCGCTACGGCGCCGGCCGCCGCTTCATCTGCCAGCCGGGCCACGGGCTCGTCGAAGCGATCGAACGCGGCGACACGAACTCGCCCGCATTGCGCACGTTGCTCGAGCGTTATCTGCAGCCGATGCTCGACGACGGTGCCGATACGCTGGTGCTCGGCTGCACGCACTATCCGTTCTTCACAGAAACGATTCGTGACATTGTTGGCGACCGCCTGACGATCGTCGACACGAGCGATGCCATCGCCCGCCAGCTCGCGCGGGTGCTCGACGAACGCGGCCTGCGCGCGCCGGCCGGCACGCGTGCCGCGCCGCCGCGCTTTTGCTCGACTGGCGACGGCCTGCAACTGCACGCACTCGCGTCGACGCTGCTCGGCCTCGACGCGCCGGTCGAATCCGTCACCATTTCCTCGCCGAACGCGCGCGCCTGCGCGACCGCCTGACGCGCGCCGGCACACCGCCGGCACGCCCTCTCCTGCTATCCCGCCGTTTGAAGGGTCCGATGACCTTAAAAAAAGCCGAACCCAGGCTTGTCAACCTCCGCAAATTTAATGATAATAATTCGCATTACCGTTAGCTATCGCAACTCATCATGATCGTCTGCGTGTGCAAGTCAGTTTCGGATCGCAAGATTCGCGCGTCCCTCGCCGAGGGCGTGGGTTCTTTCGACGAACTCCAGTTCGAGCTCGGCGTGGCCACGTGCTGCGGCAAGTGCGAGGAGTCCGTACGCGACCTCATGGCCGAGCAAGGCGTCTGCGCGAGCCGGTGCGGCGTCGAGCACCACGCTCATCCGATCCCGGTCACGTTCTACGACCGCAAGGCCGCCTGAGCGGCGCCGAGCGTGCGCATGCGGCCGCCGCCGCATTTTATGTCCAACCGTCAGCAAGCCATTTTCCACGCGAGCCAGCGGCTTACCTGCCAAGGAGCCTGTCATGGAATTGCTGATCGGATTTGTGACCACCGTTTGCATCTCGCTGCTGATCTTCCGCAAGTAGTGCCGATTCACCCGCCGCGCCCCGGGTGCGACGTCGTTCTTTCAAGCTAACATGCAGGCTTCGCAATCCGCTCCTGCCGGCATCCTGCCGGCTGCTCCACGTATGAATCCCCGGGTCATCACGGTCGCGGTCGGTGTGCTTGCCGCACACGCGATCATGCTGACGGCTGCGTGGCTCCATCGCAACGCGCCGCCGCCGAAATCGGTCGAAGTGCAGTCGATCACCGCGCAGCTCATCACGCCTGCGCCGATCGCCCAGCAGGTCGCGGCCGAATCGATCCCGCAACCCGCGCCGCCGAAGCCCACCCCGCGCGTCAAACCGAAGGTCGAGCCGAAGCCGGTGCAGAAGGCGGCCAAGCCCGCGCCTCAGCCGGTTGCGCAATCGCCTGCCCCATCGCCGACGCCCGCGCCGGCTGCCGATCCGACGCCGGCGCCCGCCGCGCCCGCCGCTGCAGCGCCGGCCGCAACGCCCAGCCCGGCTCGCGAAACGATGCAGGTCAGCGCGCCGAAGAACGTGCCGACGCTTCAATGCAACTTCGTGAAACCCGACTACCCGTCGATGTCGCGTCGCCGCGGCGAATCGGGCACCGCCTATGTTCACTTCGTCGTCGGCGTGACCGGCAAGATCGAAAGCGTCGAGCTGCAGAAAAGCAGCGGTTATCCGCGCCTCGACGATGCCGCACTCGACGCGATGCGCTCGACTACCTGCCGTCCGTATATCGAGAACGGCCAGGCGATCCGCGCCGCCCGCACACAGCCCTACAACTTCGGGCTCACCGACTAACCTGCCTCATCCGGAAGATTCAAAGGAAACAAAAATGCAAAGCTACGGTATCGCGCACGTCTGGGCGCAAGGTGATTTCGTCACGCGCGCCATTGCGATCACGCTGCTCGTGATGTCGGTCCTGTCGTGGATCGTGATCATCGTCAAGGGCTGGAACGTGATTCGCTTGAACCGCCTCACGAAGAACGCGGAACAGGCGTTCTGGCATTCGGACGACTTCGACGACGGCATCAAGAAGCTCGGTCTCACCGCATCGACGCCGAGCGACAACCCGTTCCTCGCGCTCGCGCTGTCGGGCAAGGAAGCCGCCGATCACCACCATCAGACGCAGCCGCACCTGCACGACCGCATGGACGTGTCCGACTGGGTCACGCGCTGCCTGAAGGACACGATGGACGAAGGCATCTCGCGCATGCAGGCCGGCCTCGCGATTCTCGCGTCGATCGGCAGCACGGCGCCGTTCGTCGGCCTCTTCGGCACGGTCTGGGGCATCTATCACGCACTGCTCGTGATCGGCGCAACCGGCCAGACGTCGATCGACCAGGTCGCGGGTCCGGTCGGCGAATCGCTGATCATGACGGCCTTCGGCCTGTTCGTCGCAATTCCCGCCGTGCTCGGCTACAACGCACTGACGCGCGCGAACAAGGGTGTCGTCAGCAAGCTGCGCCGCTTCGCACACGGTCTGCACGCCTACTTCGTGACGGGCGCGCGCCTCGCGTCGTCGTCGCCCCGCGACGGCCTGCGTCTCGCGACGCGCGCCAGCTGAGACGAGGTGAACCATGGCAATGAACACCGGCTTCAGCGATGACGACGACGATGGCGTGATGAGCGAGATCAACATGACGCCGCTCGTCGACGTCATGCTCGTACTCCTGATCATCTTTCTCGTGACGATCCCGGCGATGCAGCACGCGGTGAAGATCGACCTGCCGCACGCGAGCAGCCAGCCCGTCGACGAAAAGCCGCAAACGGTCGACGTCGCGATCCAGGGCAACGGCACGATCCTGTGGAACGACCAGACGGTCACGCGCGAGCAGCTGCAGGCACACATCGCGGAAGCGGCACAGCATCAGCCGCAACCGGAGTTGCACCTGCGCGCCGATCGCAAGGTTGCCTATGAGCGTGTGGCGGAAGTGATGTCCGATGCGCAGGCCGGCGGCCTGACGAAGCTCGGCTTCGTGACCGAGCCGAGCGCGAAGGCGAAGTAACGCACGCGCGTTTGGCCGGTCGGCGGCCGCGCCTCGCCGGCCCCACAAAGTAAAAGGCCTTCATCGCCAGATGAAGGCCTTTTTTCATGCGCACGCGGGCGCCTTCGGGCGGCGGGCTCTTCGGCGGTATCGGTTGCGCCTCGAGCAACGCAATGCGGCTACCGTGGTCTGCACGGACTGCGCGTTCTGCCCTATCTGGCTCGCAATATATGCGGCCACCTGATTCCGCTCAGAACTTCCTTCGCGAAATGGGATTTCAATATAGGCCCGCGCGCGAACGCATTCAAGGCCCCTGCGATTGAAACTTGCGATTGCCGGCGGCACTTCAATGACAAAACAAATTTGCCACGACGCGCAGTTTGCATTCAGGTGGACGAAGCATCGGCCGCCGCGGCTTCCTTCTTGTCGCGCTCCGGGCAGCTCGGCTGCTTGTAATCGCCGTGATCGAGCTTCTCGACCAAATAGTCGACGAACGCTCGGACCGCGGGCGGCATCCCCTGCCGCGACACGAACACCGCATAGAGTTGCGGCACCGGCAGCGTCCAGCCCGGCATCACGGGCGACAACTGTCCGGCGCGCAATGCATTGCCGTACATCATCTCCGGCAGCGCCGCGATGCCGAGGCCGTCGAGCACGGCCTCGCGGATCGTCATCAGGTCCGCCGTCACGAGCCTCGGATCGTGCTCGTGCAAGTGACGCGTGCCGTCCGGCGCGATCAGGTTGAACACGTGCCGTCCGTCGACGCTCGGCGTATCGAGCGTCTCGAAGCGCGCCAGATCGTCCGGCACGAGCGGCGGCGCATTCTGGCTCAACAGGCTCGGCGCGCCGACCAGCATCTGCTCGGTCCGCCACAACGGCCGCACGACGATGTTCGCGTTCTGCGGCGGCTCCGAGCGCACGCGCAACGCGACATCGACCGAATCCTCGAACAGGTCGATCACGCGGTTCGTCACGCGGATGTGCACCTTCACCTCGGGATAGCGGTGCAGGAATTCGGGCAGGATGCGCGACAGCATCGTCTGCGACAGCGTGACCGGGACACTCACGCGCACCGAGCCGCGCGGCGACGAGCGCAACTGCTGCACGGCGTTCATCGCGGCCTGGGCTTCGGCGAGCATCGCCTGGCAATGCTGGTAGAACAGCTCCCCCGCCTCGGTCAGCGCGAGCTTGCGCGTCGAACGCTGCAGCAGCCGCACGCCGAGCGCCGCTTCGAGTTCCGTCAGGCGCCGCGACAGGCGCGATTTCGAGATACCCAGCACGCGCTCCGCAGCCGAGAACCCGCCGTGTTCGACGACCTGCGAAAAGTACATCAGGTCGTTCAGGTTGTGTGCATCGATGTTCATTTCATCGTTCCAATTTCAGAACAATCCATTGCGAACCGCCGCAAATCGGACCGCAAAACGCCCAATATAATAGCGCTATGTTTCAAAAATAACGCTATTCCGATGATTTCGAGGGCTTCTGCATGACGACCGCTCGCTCGCTTGACCGCACCTACCCCGCGCTTCGCACGACCGAAGGCGGCGGCTTCGTGGTTCACCGCCCGTTCCCGACCCGGCTGCTGATGGATTTCGATCCGTTCCTGCTGCTCGATGAAATGGGCCCCGTCGACTATGCGCCCGGCGAAGCCAAGGGCGCGCCCGACCATCCGCATCGCGGCTTCGAGACGGTGACCTACGTGCTCGACGGGCGCTTTCGCCATCGCGACTCGGCCGGCCATGCCGGCACGCTCGGGCCCGGCGACGTGCAGTGGATGACGGCCGGCGCGGGCGTCGTGCACAGCGAAATGCCGGACCCCGAATTCGCGCAGGCGGGCGGCCGCTCGCACGGCTTCCAGCTGTGGGTGAACCTGCCGCGCCGCGACAAGCTGATCGCACCGCGCTACCAGGAAATCCCGGCCGACCGCATCCCGATCGCCACGTCGCCGGACGGCCGTGCGCAGGTCCGCGTGATTGCCGGCGAAGCGTTCGGTGTGCGTGCGGCGATCGAGACGCGCACGCCGATCCTCTACCAGCATTTCACGCTGCAACCGGGCGCAATGGTCACGCAGCCGGTGCCGCCAGGTTATCGCGTGTTCGCCTACCCGCTCGACGGAGCGGGCCGCTACGGGCCCGACAGGCAACCCGTCGACGCACGGCAGATGGTCGTCTACGGTGACGATGGCGACGCGGTAACCTTCGAAGCCGGCGATACGCCGCTCGACCTGCTGCTGATCGGCGGCGTCCCGCTCAACGAGCCGATCGTCCGCTATGGCCCGTTCGTGATGAATACCGAGGAAGAGATCCGGCAGGCCGTCGTCGACTACCAGACGGGCCGCATGGGCCGCATCGAAGCGTGACGTGCAATCGGGGCCGCAGCTGCCGCGAAACGGCTTGTTTTGCGTCACAATAACTTCTTGATCCATGTGGCTGCCCGCCACCAGAAGGAACCCGTCCCCTTGAACTTCGAACATCTGATCCAGATCAACTCCGACGATCCGGCCGTGCCGTCCCTGACCCGCGACCAGCTCTGGGAAGGCCTCGTGCTGCGCGCCGAACAGCCGCAGCTGTTCCTGATCGGTCTCGACAGCTGTGTCGTCCTCGAACGGACGGACACGACGCTCGAACGCGAGCTGCACTACGGGCATGCGATCGTGCGCGACCGCGTGACGTTCATCCCGAACGAGCAAGTGCGCTACGACATCCATGCGGCCGGCGGTGAAATCGGCGGCTCGCTGACGATGACGATCGAGGAGCGCGACGATCACGAGCTGTTCCTGCGTTTCGAATACCGCACGACGCTGACCGTCACGGACGACAGCGAGGAAGCGCGTCACACGCACGGTATCGTCAAGGAAGCGTATCGCACGTCGGACATCGACACGGTGCGCCTGATCCGCGAATACGCACAAGGGCGCAAGGACCCGGATCCGCTCCACTGAAGTCGGCGGCGGCCTGCGGGCCGCCTCTTTGACTCACGCTATCGGGGTTGTTGCATCGATCGATAAAGAGTTTTTGTAAATGGGAATAGTTATCATTTAGAATTCATTCCATCGCATCGACTGTTACCGATCAACCGAATGACCGACACCACGCGCCCGACCACGCTGACCTTGCGCCGCACGACCGGCACCGCAAGCGGCAACCGTCAGAAGACGGCAGCGGTCACGACGCCGGCGAAACCCGCCGGAAGCCGCGATGCCGGCACACGGACCCTCAGCAGCGATGCGCTGCTGCAAGGTCACAGCCACATCAGCATCGCGCATAACGGAGAAACCTATCAGTTGCGTGCCACGCGGCTCGGCAAACTGATCCTGACGAAGTAACGACAGAGTATTGTGGGGACCACCTCCCTGAGAGGTGTTGGGCAGTAGCCAGCGTAACGGCTTGCACGCGAGATCTAGACCCCTTCGTGCAAATACACTCAAGCAGCCGTTGCAGCAAGCCAAGCCACTTTTTTGGTTCTCGCACATGGAAGAAAAAAAGCGACACGTCGAAAGACGTGTCGCTTTTTGTTTGTGCGTCCGCAGACAACGGAACAGGCATCGCGGCTATCGGCGCTGCAGTTTCACCGCACTCCGGAGCCCGGCGACAGAATACCTCGCCTGCTACTCCGGCGCGCGGCCGCAAGGCCTTCAATCCCGCATCAGAACCCCCAGAACATCAACCACCACGCGCTATCGATCACGGCCAGGCCGGCCGCGAACCACGCGAATGCAGCCAGCCGGCGCGGCCACGCGGCATAGCGCCCCGTCACCTTCCAAGCAAGCCACGCGCTCCACGCGTTCGCGCAAACCAGAATCGCGATGCGCACATCCGTCGCCCAGCCGAGCGGCACATGCTCGGCCCGCAGCAGCGACAACGTCGTCGCCGACAGCCCGAGGAACACGCCCGCACCCGCGATCGGGATCAGCGCCTGCGCGAGATGATGAAGACGCACGCGATCGAAACGGCCGAGCATCAGCGTCGCGCCGGCCAGCAGCACGAGCAGCGCGGTACCGTACACGAGCCCCGTGCCGACGATATAGCCGACGACCAAACCGCCGTCGAGCCACGAGAACACGTCGTTGCGATCCGGGTAATGCGTGAGCAGGAACCACGGTGCATTGGTCTCGAGCGGCCACGTGATGTCGCGGTCGATCAGCCAGCCCGCGAGGAATTGCTTGATCTGCACGAACCACGGGCTGACGGTCCAGTGGAACGCGCCGATCGCGACGCCGAGCAGGCCGTACAGGATCAGCGCCGTGTCCCACGGGTTCGCCTGTTGCGCGCCGAGGTTCACGACCTCGTCGGACGGCGAGCGCCACGACAGTTCGATCGCATCGCGATGCCCGCTGCAGCGGCCGCACATGTGGCATGCGGCGGCGCCCTTCATGTTGCGCAACGGCACGAGCGGCGCGCAGTTGATCGGAATCACGCGATGTCCGTGCTCGCCGTTCTTGTACGAGCGGCGCCACGCATCCTCGTCGACCTTGTAGCGCATCGGCGCGAGCCGCGACAGCAATCCGAACACGCCGTTGACCGGGCACAGGTACTTGCACCACACGCGCTTCTCGCGGCCGTACAGCAGGCCGATCACGATCGCGCCGACGGTCGAGCCGCCGAGCACGAACAGCACGGCGAGCGGGTACTGGTACACGCTGACCATCTGCCCATAGATCGTCGTGAGCCCGAACGCGACGAACGGCCAGCCGCCCCACCGCATCCAGCGCGGAATCGCGCCGCCGCGGCCGAACCGGCTCGCGTATTCGGTGAGCGCGCCTTCCGGGCACAGCACGCCGCACCAGACGCGGCCGAGCATCACCATCGACAGCAGCACGAACGGCCACCAGATGCCCCAGAACACGAACTGCGCGATCAGCGTGAGGTTGTTCCACAGGTGCGCGGAATCGTCCGGCAGCGGCAACACCGCCGGCACGATGATCAGGAATGCATAGACGGCGACGACGACCCACTGGATACCGCGGATCACCGCGCCGTGGCGCTGCATCCACTGGCCGGCCTGTGCGAGCCAGCCCGGCTTGGCTGCGGCGGCCACGCTCATGCCGTGCGACCCGCTGTGACGGCCGGACGGCGGCTCGCGCGCTTCATCAGCAGCCAGACGACCGCCCAGTACACCGCATAGGCGACCAGGTTGGTCAGTGCCGGATGCGCGCGATAGCCGGTCAGCGTCGCGACGAGCGAACCGAACGTGCCGGAATCATCGAGGATCGCGGACGTGTCCCACAGCTGCGAGATGCCGAGCGGCAGGATTTCCTTGTCGATCAGCTTGTCGACGCCGGTCTGGAACAGGCCCGCGCCGAGGAACAGCAGCATCACTTCGGTGACGCGGAAGAAATGCCGCCACGAGAAGTACTTGCCGCCGAGCTGCAGCAGATAGAACGTGAGGAACGCGAGGCCGAGGCCGATCACGACCGCGAGCATCTGGCTCGCGTCCACGTGCCCCGACTGGCCGAAACCGAGGCCGTACAGGAAGATCACCGTCTCGCTGCCTTCGCGGGCGATCGCGAGCGCGACCAGCACGGCAACGCCCCACCAGTTCGAATCGCGCGTGCTCTGCTGCAGCGACTGCTCCATGTCGCGCTTCAGCGTGCGGCCGTGCCGGCGCATCCACAGCACCATCTGCACGATCAGCACGCAGGCGATCAGCACCATCGCGGTCTGGAAATAGTCCTGTGCGTCGCCGGACAGCACTTCGGTGAAGCCGACGAGTGCGGCGCCGAGACCGACGGCCATCAGCAGGCCGACTGCCACACCCGTCCACAGAAAGGGCAGGCCGCGGCGCGCGTCGTCGTCGCCGTTCTTCAGCCACGCATAGAGGATGCCGACGACGAGCAGCGCTTCGACGCTCTCCCGCCAGACGATGAACAAGATCTGACCCATTGAATCCTCCTGACGTGCGGGGCACGGCACTCGTGCGCCCGTACGCAGATAAAACGCATTACTTCGCGACGATCACGCCCTGTGCCTGCTGGTGGAAATCGTCGAAAAACTTGTACTCGCCCGGCGACAGCGGGGCGACGACCACGAACGAATCGGCGCCCGGCGCGAGCACCTTCTCCTTGCGCAACTGCACGCTCTCGAATTCGGCGGCGCCCTTGCCGGTATTCCGGATCTCGATCTTGAAGCGCTGACCGGCCGGCACTTCGATGCGGGCGGGATTCAGCTTGCCGTCCGTCATCTCGAGCTTGAACGTCGGCAGATCGGCGGCATGCGCCGTGCCGGCGAGCCACAGCGCGGCGGCTGCAGCGGCGATTTTCTGGGGAAATTTCATTCTGGGTTCTCTACGCTGACGGCGCGCCGAAGCGCGCCGTCCGTGATGCCACCGATCAGTACCCGCCCTTCTTGCCGATGCCGGCGAACGGGAAGTCGTATTCGAGGGTGACGGGCTTGAACCACGGACCCACACCGGTTTCCTTGTCGACGTGACGGCCGAACGCCATGTGGCCCGATTGCATCGGCGGCTTGACGATCATCGTCAGGTGGTACTTGCCCGGGCCGGCCAGCTTCACGTTGTCGCCGTAGTGCGGGCCGTCGCTCGCGACCATGCCCATCAGGTCGCCTTCGGCCTTCCACTTCGTGTCGCCCTGCTTCGTCAGCTTGTACGTGACCTGCAGGTACGGCATCCAGTCGCCTTCCGCGAAACCCGTCGGGTTGTTCTTGACCGCGTGGATGTCCGCCTCGAGGTGGATGTCCGAATCCGACGCCTTGCGCATCATCCCTTCCGGATCCATCGTGATCGGCTGCAGGTATACCGCGCCGATTTCCATGCCGCCCTGGATCTGCTGCTTGCCGATCGGATATTCGGCCGCCGAGGCCGACATCGCGGCCAGCGCCGCCGCTACCGCAACCGACGTGCGGATGAACGAAGAACCCAACATGGACACTCCTTGTTATTTGTCTGACACGCTGCCAACCGCCCTCCTGGACGGCTCGCCGGAAACACTAACGCAATGAAGAACGTTAATGCGAACTATTCTCAATACTTGCGAAGTGTAGCACCGAACCGGCTCTGGAACAAACGAGACCCCCGCTAAACCCCTGATGCGACAAGGCTTACAACCGAGTTACCGGGAGGTTTCAGTGACGTTTTGGAAAGGTTTACCGGCCGCCGCTGATGTGGTCGCCCACATTCGCGCCGAACACGCGTTCGCGCAGCAGCGCCAGCTGGTCGCGGGTGGCCGCGGCCTTTTCGAATTCGAGGTTCTTCGCGTAGTCGGCCATCTGCTTTTCGAGTCGCTTGATTTCTTTCGCGATCTGCTTTTCCGACATGTCCTCGAACTTCGCGCGTTGCTGCGCTTCCTTCAGCTCGGCGCGTGCGTCGTCGGCGTTGTAGACGCCGTCGATGATGTCCTTGATGCGCTTCACGACGCCGCGCGGCGTGATGCCCATCTTCTCGTTGTGCGCGATCTGCTTCGCACGGCGCCGCTCGGTCTCGCCGATCGCGCGCTTCATCGATTCGGTCATCGTGTCGGCGTAGAGGATCGCCTTGCCGTTCACGTTGCGCGCCGCGCGGCCGATCGTCTGGATCAGCGAGCGCTCGGCGCGCAGGAAGCCTTCCTTGTCCGCGTCCAGAATCGCGACGAGCGACACTTCCGGAATGTCCAGGCCTTCGCGCAGCAGGTTGATCCCGACCAGCACGTCGAACGTGCCGAGTCGCAGGTCGCGGATGATCTCGACCCGCTCCACCGTGTCGATGTCGCTGTGCAGGTAGCGCACCTTGACGCCGTGGTCGGCGAGAAACTCGGTGAGCTGCTCGGCCATCCGCTTCGTCAGCACGGTGATCAGCACGCGCTCGCCGGCATTCACGCGCGCGTTGATCTCGGTCAGCACGTCGTCGACCTGCGAGCTGGCCGGGCGCACTTCGATTTCCGGATCGACGAGCCCGGTCGGCCGCACCACCTGCTCGGCGATCTGCCCCGTCACGCGCTTCTCGTAGTCGGCAGGCGTGGCCGACACGAACACCACCTGGCGCATCTTGCGTTCGAACTCCGGGAACTTGAGCGGCCGGTTGTCCAGCGCCGACGGCAACCGGAATCCGTAGTTGACGAGGTTCTCCTTGCGCGCGCGGTCGCCGTTGTACATGCCGTTCAGCTGGCCGATCAGCACGTGCGATTCGTCGAGCAGCATCAGCGCGTCGGGCGGCAGGTAGTCGACGAGCGTCGGCGGCGGCTCGCCGGGCGCGGCGCCCGAGAAGTGCCGCGAGTAGTTCTCGATGCCCTTGCAGAAGCCGAGCTCCTGCAGCATCTCGAGATCGAAGCGCGTGCGCTGCTCGAGGCGCTGCGCCTCGACAAGCTTGCCGTCGCGGTGGAAGAACTCGAGGCGCTCGCGCAATTCGTCCTTGATCGTCTCGACCGCACGCATCACGGTGTCGCGCGGCGTCACGTAGTGCGATGACGGATACACCGTGAAGCGCGGAATCTTCTGCCGCACGCGGCCCGTCAGCGGATCGAACAGCTGCAGCGTCTCGACCTCGTCGTCGAACAGCTCGACGCGCACGGCCATCTCCGCATGCTCGGCCGGGAAGATGTCGATCGTGTCGCCGCGCACGCGGAACGTGCCGCGCTGGAAGTCCTGATCGTTGCGCGAGTACTGCATCGCGATCAGCCGCGCGATCACGTCGCGCTGGCCGAGCTTGTCGCCGGCGCGCAGCGTCAGGATCATCTTGTGGTACTCGGACGGGTTGCCGATACCGTAGATCGCCGACACCGTCGCGACGATCACCACGTCGCGGCGCTCCATCAGGCTCTTCGTCGCCGACAGCCGCATCTGCTCGATGTGCTCGTTGATCGACGAGTCCTTCTCGATGAACAGGTCGCGCTGCGGCACGTACGCTTCCGGCTGGTAATAGTCGTAGTACGAGACGAAGTACTCGACCGCGTTGCGCGGGAAGAACTCGCGGAACTCCGCGTACAGCTGCGCCGCGAGCGTCTTGTTCGGTGCGAATACGATTGCCGGGCGGCCGAGCCGCGCGATCGTGTTCGCCATCGTGAAGGTCTTGCCCGAACCCGTCACGCCGAGCAGCGTCTGGAACGCGAGGCCGTCGCCGACACCTTCGACGAGCGTTTCGATCGCGGTCGGCTGGTCGCCTGCGGGCGGATACGGCTGGTATAGCTGAAATGGCGACCCTTCGAAGGTCACGAATTTCGATTCGTCGAGCGCGTCGCCGACTTCGGCGTGATGTTCGGACATGGAGTGCGGCCGGAGCGAGGGCAAAAGACTATTCTAGCGCTTCGCGGCGTTGCGGACCGCTGACGGCTCCTGACGCGCGGCACCGGCCGAAATCGCAATTCGCCGCGCAATCGCCGCCCCCGGCAGCATGAATTCGCTACAATATCAGGCTGCTGCGCTTTCCGGCGCCGTGCCCGCTGGCGCGCGGTCCGCTGCGCCCGCCCCGCCGGCTGAAAGCCTGACCCTCTTTTCACAACTGCCGAATCATCATGTCGCTCTTCTCCGCTGTCCAGCTTGCTCCCCGCGACCCGATCCTGGGCCTGAACGAAGCCTTCAACGCCGATGCGCGTCCGACCAAGGTCAATCTCGGCGTCGGTGTGTACACGAACGAAGAAGGCAAGATTCCGCTGCTGCGCGCCGTTCGCGAAGCAGAAAAGGCGCGTGTCGACGCCGGCCTGCCGCGCGGCTACCTGCCGATCGACGGGATCGCCGCCTACGACGCAGCGGTGCAGAAGCTGCTGCTCGGCAACGATTCGCCGCTGATCGCCGCAGGCCGCGTGGTCACCGCGCAGGCACTGGGCGGCACGGGCGCGCTGAAGATCGGCGCCGATTTCCTCCGCACCGTGAACCCGAACGCGAAGGTCGCGATCAGCGACCCGAGCTGGGAAAACCACCGCGCGCTGTTCGAAGCCGCCGGCTTCGAAGTCGTCGCGTATCCGTACTACGACGCCGCCACCAACGGCGTGAACTTCGACGGCATGCTGTCGGCGCTGAACGGCTATGCGGCTGGCACGATCGTCGTGCTGCACGCGTGCTGCCACAACCCGACCGGCGTGGACCTGACCGAAGCGCAATGGCAGCAGGTCGTCGACGTCGTCAAGGCGCGCAACCTCGTGCCGTTCCTCGACATGGCCTATCAGGGCTTCGGCGAGAACATCGAGGCAGATGCAGCGGCGGTGCGCCTGTTTGCCGCGGCCGACCTGAATGCATTCGTGTCGTCGTCGTTCTCGAAGTCGTTCTCGCTGTACGGCGAGCGCGTCGGCGCGCTGTCGATCATCACGTCGAGCAAGGAAGAAGCGACGCGTGTGCTGTCGCAACTGAAGCGCGTGATCCGCACGAACTACTCGAACCCGCCGACCCATGGCGGCGCCGTCGTCGCAGCCGTGCTCGCGTCGCCGGAACTGCATGCTGCATGGGTGCAGGAACTCGGCGAAATGCGCGACCGCATCCGTGCGATGCGCAATGGCCTCGTCGAGCGCCTGAAGGCGAGCGGCGTGGATCGCGACTTCAGCTTCATCAACGCGCAGCGCGGGATGTTCTCGTATTCGGGCCTGACTTCGGCGCAAGTCGATCGTCTGCGCGAAGAGTTCGGCATCTACGCAGTCGGCACGGGCCGCATCTGCGTGGCAGCGCTGAACACGCGCAACCTCGACGCAGTCGCAAACGCGGTCGCAGCAGTCCTGAAGTAAGTCGGCATCCGCGGGCGGCAGCCGTCACCGGCCCGCCCTGCCGAAACAAAAAACGCGCTCCCCCGGAGCGCGTTTTTTTATGGCTTCGTGCATTGCCGTCGAGGGCTCGCCACGAACGGTACGCGTGGCGACCGCCCGTGCCGGACTCCGTTACTTCATGAACCAGCCGTGGCTGACGACGACCGACTGCCCCGTGAGCGCGGCGGTCGGGAACGCCGACAGGAACAGCACCGTCTGCGCGACGTCCTGCACCGTCGTGAACACCCCGTCGACCGTGTTGCCGAGCATCACCTTCTTGATCACTTCCTCTTCGCTGATTCCGAGTTCCTTCGCCTGCTCCGGAATCTGCTTGTCGACGAGCGGCGTGCGCACGAAGCCCGGACACACGACGTGCGAGCGCACGTTGTGCTTCGCGCCTTCCTTCGCCAGCACGCGCGCGAGGCCGAGCAGCCCGTGCTTGGCCGTCACGTAGGCCGACTTCAGCGGCGACGCTTCGTGCGAGTGCACCGAACCCATGTAGATCACGACGCCGCCGCGATCATCCTTGTACATGTGCTTGAGCGCGGCCTTCGTCGTCAGGAATGCGCCGTCGACGTGGATCGCCTGCATCTTCTTCCAGTCGGAGAACGAATAGTTCTCGATCGGATTGACGATCTGGATGCCGGCGTTCGACACGAGGATGTCGACCGAGCCGAACGCTTCGGCGACCTTGTCGATGCCGCTGTTCACGGCGTCCTCGTTGGTCACGTCCATCGCGACGCCGATCGCCTTGCCGCCTGCCTTGTTGATCTCGTCGGCAACCGCGTTCGCGCCGTCCTGGTTCAGGTCGGCGATCGCGACGGCCGCACCCGCCTTGGCCAGCTCCAGTGCGATTTCCTTGCCGATGCCGCTTGCGGCGCCCGTGACGACTGCGGTCTTGCCGCTCAGATCTGCTGCCATGTCCGTCTCCTTCCGTTATCGGATCGAAAAAGCGCGCCCCCGCCGCATCCGCTTTCGTCGCGGGCTCGTGCCGGCGGGTCAGCCGCTATTGTGCACGATCGGCCCCGCCGTTCGCGCGCAAAACGTCTAAGCTTAAGGTCGGTTCCGAGTCGCGGGAGATTTTCATGCACTATCGACGGCTAGGCCGCTCCGGCCTCCAGATCAGCGAGCTTTCGCTCGGCTCGTGGGTCACCTACGGCAACCAGGTCGATCAGCGGGCCGCACGCGAATGCCTCGCGGCGGCCCGCGATGCGGGCGTCAATTTCTTCGACAACGCCGAGGTCTATGCGGGCGGCAAATCCGAGGAAATCATGGGCCAGGCGCTCAAGTCGCTCGGCTGGCCGCGCATCAGCTACCTCGTATCCACGAAGTTCTTCTGGGGGCTCGCGGAAGCCCCGAATCAGTACCACACGCTGAACCGGAAATATCTGCTGAACGCGATCGACGGCTCGCTGCGCCGGCTGCAGCTCGACTATGTCGATCTCGTCTACTGCCATCGCCCGGATCCGAACACGCCGATCGAGGAAACGGTGTGGGCGATGAGCGACATGATCGTGCGCGGCAAGGCGCTGTACTGGGGCACGTCCGAATGGAGCGCCGACGAGATCCGCGCCGCGTATGAGATTGCCGAGCGGCACCATCTGCACAAACCGGTCGTCGAGCAGCCGCAGTACAACCTGTTCCACCGTACCCGGGTCGAACGCGAATACGCGCGGCTCTACGACGACTACGGCCTCGGCCTGACGACCTGGAGCCCGCTTGCATCGGGGCTGCTCACCGGCAAGTACCGCAATGGCGTACCGCCGGGCAGCCGCGCGGAACTGCAGGGCTACGACTGGCTCCGCGACCGGCTGACGGACCCGACCAGCAACGATGTGGTCGAACGGCTCGGCGGAATCGCGGCCGAACTCGGTTGCAGCACCGCCCAGCTCGCGATCGCGTGGGTGCTCGCGAATCCGCGCGTGAGTTCGGTCATTACGGGCGCCTCCCGGATCGAGCAAATCGGCGACAACATGCGCGCGCTCGACGTCGCCGCCAAGCTGACGCCGGAGGTCAGGCAACGCATCGAGGAGGCCGTCGGCGACGCATACGAGTAAGGCGACTCACGTCCACTCGCGTACAATACGCGGCCGCATTAGCGTGCGGCCCGACGGCCGCGCGCGATCGTCCGTTTTCATCGATTCATCCTTCGTTTCAGGCAGCCAGCCATGCTCAGTTATCGTCACGGTTTTCACGCAGGCAACCACGCGGATGTGCTCAAGCACGCCGTCGTCGTCCAGCTGCTGCGCTACCTGAACAAGAAAGACAAGTCGTACTGGTACATCGACACGCACGCAGGCGCCGGCGTGTATTCGCTGCGCGAGGGTTATGCGGCCAAGACGGGGGAATTCGACACCGGCATCGGCCCGCTGTGGAACGACAAGAACCTGCCGGAGGCGCTCGGCGATTACATCGACGAGGTGCGCGCGCTGAACGACGACGGCGAGCTGCATTACTATCCGGGCTCGCCGTATCTCGCATGGCGCGCGATGCGCGAGCAGGACCGGATGCGCCTGTTCGAGATGCACACGACGGAAATCGACGTGCTGCGTCACAACTTCCGCGACGCCGGGCGACGCGCGATGATTTACGCCGGTGACGGCTTCGAAGGCATCAAGGCGCTGCTGCCGCCGCCGCCGCGACGCGCGCTCGTGCTGATCGATCCGTCCTATGAGGACAAGAAAGATTACGCGCGCACGGTGACCTGCGTAACGGAATGCCTGAAGCGTTTCGCCACCGGGTGTTATGCGATCTGGTATCCGCAGGTTGCGCGGGTGGAGTCGCAGCGTTTTCCTGAACAGCTCAAGCGCCTGCAGCCGAACAACTGGCTGCACCTGACGTTGACGGTATCGAATCCGCCGGCAGATGGCCTGGGACTTTACGGCAGCGGAATGTTCATCCTGAATCCGCCGTACACGCTCGCACAGAGCATGAACGAAGCGCTGCTCTACCTCGTCGAACGCCTGGGACAGGACAGCGGCGCCCGATGCGAGATCGAGCACCGCGGGAACTGAGCGGAGGCGTGCCGTTACGGTTGCAGTCTCGGGGCGGGTCTTGCCTGATTCGCACGCGACGCACCCCAGCCCGGCACATTGATATACGGCGCGACGAACAACGGGACCGACGAATTCGGTCCCTGCCCGGCCGGCATTCGCATGCCCGCGGGTTCGACAATCGGCTCGGACGATAACGGCGCCGTTTGCAACACAAGGCCGCCCTGGCCATCCTGGATCCCCCGTTGCGTATCGAGAATCAACGGCTTGGACGAAGTCGCCGCACCGGCCGCGATGCCGTGAACGAGCACCGCGGCGCCCAGAACGAGACGCACACGGGAAACGTGACGTACATCGAGACGCAAGCGCATGGTCGTAATCTTCCTATGGAAAAGCAGGTGCATACCATAGCGCCACGCTGACGATTTCGCCAGATCCGGCGCACAAAAAAACAAAGCCCCGTCAATACGGGGCTTGCTTTTTCGCTCGGTGCCACACGGCACCTGACGGTACTCCGATTACAGCGAGTAGCCGTTCGTTTCGAGCGAACGGATGCGGCTCTCGAGCTGGACGATATCCGACGACGTAGCGAGGTAAGCCTCACGGCGCTCGCGCTCTGCGGATTCGAACCAGTTGCTCAGCTTTTCGACGATGTAGGCGATCATGACTTTCTCCAAGGAAGGGGAACCCTGGCGAATTCGAGATTCGGGGATTTCCCGTAAGGGTTATCCCGAATTATAGCGATGTCGCATCAAGATGCTAGTGAAATGCTTGCATGGAAGCCATTCCAATTCGGAATGATTCGTGAACCATCTTCGTCAACACATTGATTTATAAGGATATTGAATTGAGGCCCCTCTTCGACCTCGAGGACGTGCACTAATCTGGTTCACCGACGGGGTCGGCGAGACGCGCCAAGATCGGGCATTCCGGGCGTCCGTCACCATGGCAGTGCGCGGCGAGATCGGCGAGCGTATTGCGCATGTCGCTCAACTCCGCGATCCGCTTGTCGAGTTCGGCCACGTGTTCGAGGGCGATCGACTTCACTTCGGCACTGGCGCGGGAGCGGTCTTGCCAGAGCATCAGCAACTTGCGGATGTCCTCGACGAGAAAGCCGAGCCGCCGCGCTTGGCGGATGAAACGCAGGATATGGATTTCGTCCGAACCGTAGATCCGGTATCCGGCGTCGCTACGCTTGCTCGGCGCAAGGAGGCCGACCTGTTCGTAGTACCGGATCATTTTTGCGCTGACGCCGGATTCGCGCGACGCGTCGCCGATATTCATCCCTGCCCTCTCTCCGTCAAGCTCTGGTCGAACACGAACGTCGACGCACGAAGCAGCCGACGACACTTCGATCGTATCAAATCGCGTGATTTCGTTCCTGCGTGGGCGATGAGGGCAGGATCAACGGCGATGAGATCCTTGTGGTGCTGCCTTGGCCCTTTCCGCCGCGCCAATGCAAAAACCCCCGCCTTTCGGGCGGGGGTTTTTGGCTTAGGGAGCCTGACGATTACCTACTTTCACACGGGAATCCGCACTATCATCGGCGTAGAGTCGTTTCACGGTCCTGTTCGGGATGGGAAG
>NZ_JBEPLG010000010.1:0-280859 GCF_040545115.1 Burkholderia sp. 567 | reverse complement strand
AACCACCGTTTCGCCACTGCCCCCGCACCTGGTGACCTCCTTGCTGCCCGCGGGTTGTTAAAAACGCCGGCCCCCCACCGGGGGGCGCGCGGGTGGGCCAACCCCCCCCCCCCGCCCCTTTGCTTTTTGCGACGCCATTCCCCGCGCAGGCCGCGCGAGGCGTCGCAAATCATAAAACTCAAGAGTGGTATCTATGTCTTTCGAATCTCTCGGCTTGGCCGAACCGCTGGTCAAGGCGGTCAATGAGCTCGGCTACACGTCGCCGACCCCCATCCAGCAGCAAGCCATCCCCGCCGTCCTCGGCGGCGGCGACCTGCTCGCCGGCGCACAAACCGGCACCGGCAAGACCGCCGGCTTCACGCTGCCGATCCTGCAGCGCCTGCACACGTACTACGCCGAGCATCGCGGCGCGAAGCGCGCGGTGCGCGCGCTGATCCTCACGCCGACGCGCGAACTCGCCGCCCAGGTCGAGGAAAGCGTGCGCGCGTACAGCAAGTACGTGAAGCTGCGCTCGACCGTGATGTTCGGCGGCGTCAGCATCAATCCGCAGATCGACGCGCTCAAGCGCGGCGTCGACATCGTCGTCGCGACGCCGGGGCGTCTGCTCGACCACATGCAGCAGAAGACGATCGACCTGTCGAATCTCGACATCCTCGTGCTCGACGAAGCCGACCGGATGCTCGACATGGGCTTCATCCACGACATCAAGCGCGTGCTGGCGAAGCTGCCGCCGCAGCGCCAGAACCTGCTGTTCTCGGCTACGTTCTCCGACGAGATCAAGTCGCTCGCCGACAGCCTGCTCGACTCGCCGGCGCTGATCGAAGTCGCGCGCCGCAACACCACCGCGGAAAGCGTCGCGCAGAAGATTCACCCGGTCGATCGCGATCGCAAGCGCGAGCTGCTCACGCACCTGATCCGCGAACACAACTGGTTCCAGGTGCTCGTGTTCACGCGCACCAAGCACGGCGCGAACCGGCTCGCCGAACAGCTGACGAAGGACGGCATCAGCGCGATGGCGATCCACGGCAACAAGAGCCAGTCGGCCCGCACGCGCGCGCTCGCGGAGTTCAAGAGCAGCACGCTGCAGGTGCTGGTCGCCACCGACATCGCCGCACGCGGGATCGACATCGACCAGCTGCCGCACGTCGTCAACTTCGACCTGCCGAACGTGCCGGAAGACTACGTGCACCGGATCGGCCGCACGGGCCGCGCGGGCGCGACCGGTGAAGCCGTGTCGCTCGTGTGCGTCGACGAGAAGCAGCTGCTGCGCGACATCGAGCGGCTGATCAAGCGCGAGATTCCGCAGGAAGTGATCGCGGGCTTCGAACCCGATCCGAGCGCGAAGCCGGAACCGATCCAGCAGCGCCGCGGGCAGCAGCCGCGTGGCGGCAATGCCGGCGGCGGCGGTGGCAATCGCCAGCCGCGTGCAGGCGGCTCAGGCCAGCCGGCCGCGAAGCGCGAAGGCAGTGCACAGCCGAAGGCCGCGAAGGCAGCCAAGCCGCGCACGGCCGGCGGCGCGGGCGGCAATGCCGGCGGCGGCCGTCCGTCCGGCGGCAACGCCGCACGCCCCGCGAGCGGCAACGCCGCGCACCCGAACCGCAACCGTTCGTCGCGCAGCGGCCAGCGCGGTCACTGAAGCCGCGCGGCCGCGCGCCGCAGGTGCTCGACCTGGCTTTGCCAGCGCGCGAGCACCTCGGCGCGCACCTCTCCTTCCAGCGCAAACGTGACACCCGTCGCGAGACGCGCATAGCCGACCCGCTGCGCATCGCCGTGCGCGATCGTCGCAGCGAAGCCGGCCAGTCCGCCGAAGTCTCCTTCGAGCGGCTCGATCCTCAGTTGTGCCTGAAAGAATGCGCCGTCCGCGACGAGCGTCAGCGCGGCCGCGCGCCGCTGCGCGATCGCACGCGCCGCGCGCGATTGCGGCCATAGCGCGAGCAACAGCGTATGCGCGTCGCGCGCATGGATCTCGCCGACACTGAGCAGCGTCGTGCGCAGCTGGCCGTCGTCGGTCGCGACGATCAGCGACGCGGCGACGTCGGCATGGCGCTCGAGCGCGGTGCCGTCGAACAGCGCGACGACGGCCGGCGGCCACGCGTCGAACGTCCATTGTTCGAGCGCGTGGCGATGGGAATCGGTCATGATGGCGGCCCCGGTGAAAAGCAGACGACGATGCCGCAGCATACGCGCTGGGCCGCGCGGTGACGATCAGCGCATGAACACGTGCCGCGTGATCTTCGTCAGCGGATAGTGGACGCCCGGCTGGATCTTCGCGGGCAGGTCGAGCGGCTTGAGCAGCATCTTCACGCACATGTCGGCCGACAGGTTGCGCCGCACGAGCGAGCTGATGCGGGCGACGCGCTCGCGGTTGTACTGGCTGTCGCCGACGCGATCCGGATAGCGGATCGCGAACACGTGGCGCAGCGCGATCTCCGAATCCTCGTTCTTGATTTCCATCACGCGGCGCATCAACGCGCCGAGCACCGCGAGCCGGCCGTTGCCTTCGAGCTTGTTGTACTTCTTGAAGAACTTGAAGAAGTGCTTGTAGTGACGCACTTCGTCGGTGCGGATGTTGTCGGTGATTTCCTTCAGCACCGGCTCGTCCGAGCATTCGTTGATCGCGCGATAAAGCGTGGCCGTGCCCGTCTCGACCACACAGCGGGCGACCATCTCGAGCGCGCGGGTCTTCTCGAACGCGTCGACCGAGCAGGTCTTCGAATACTCTGCGAAGAAATTCGCGAACGCGGTGTCCCAGTCGAACTCGGGCCACACGTGCGCGATGTACGCCTTCAGCGCGCGCCCGTGCTGCAGTTCCTCGGGCTCCCACGCCGTGTTGAGCCACGCGGACACTTCCGGGTCGTCGTTGAAGAACTCGCTCAGGTTGCTCGTGTACAGATCCGAGCCGCTTTCGATGAACGACGACGCGCACAGCAGCAGCAGCAGATCCTCGTTTGCGGCGGCGCGCTGACGATCGATCCGGTTCAGGTCGATGTCCTCGATACGCCACGGCATGACATGCGTCGTTTCAGTAGGCATGGTGATGCGCTCCCAGTCGTCGCGCGGCCGCGCGGCCGATGCCCTCGGCACGGGCCCGGCGCGCCCGCAGGCGACGTGTTGCTTGCATTTATAGTGGATTGGTCCGGCCGAACCATGCTGGCATCTTAGCCGCACTTGAATGTTCGTGCTTCAAAGCACTGACCATGCCCGGCGGGCGCAGTTCCGCCGCGGGTGTTGCGGTTCGTTAGACGAGTTCTTCGAACCGGTTGCGCGCGCTCGGTGGCATGCGCGGCATCAGGCAAGACGGGCGGCCATTCGGCCGCCCGTCGCGCGCAGGAATCTGGAAGCGTTCCGTCAGAAACCGGCCGCGAGACCATCGCGACGGCTGTCGCTCGCGGCCACGTAGCCGCGGTCGGGATCGTCGGGATCGAGGCGCCACACGAACTGCCCGGAGCCGAAATCCATGTAAGGATCGTCGACCGACTTGATCGTATGGCCGCGCGCGGCGAGCGCGTCGACCGTGTCGCGGTTCATCGTCGCCTCGACGTCGAGCGTGAAGTCGCGATTGACCTTCCAGCGCGGTGCGCAGCACGCGGCCTGCGGCTGCTGTCCGTAGCCGAGCATCCGCACGATGGTCTGCAGATGGCCCTGCGGCTGCATGTCGCCGCCCATCACGCCGAAGCTCATCACGGCCTCGGTGCGGCCGTCGATCTCCTCGGTGACGAACGCCGGGATGATCGTGTGGAACGGCCGCTTGCCGCCCGCGACGACGTTCGGCGAGGCCGGGTCCATCGAGAAGCCGTGCCCGCGGTTCTGCAACGCAATGCCCGTCCCGGGCACGACGAGCCCCGAGCCGAAGCCCATGTAGTTCGACTGAATGAAGCTCACCATCATCCCGCGCTCGTCCGCCGCCGACAGATAGATCGTGCCGCCCGAATGCGGCCGGCCGGCGGCGAAGTGCGTCGCGCGCGTGCGGTCGATCAGCTTCGCGCGTTCGGCGAGATACGCGTCGTCGAGCATCTGTTCGGGCGTCAGCTCCATCGCACGCGGATCGGCGACGTAGCGATAGACGTCCGCGAACGCGAGCTTCATCGCCTCGATCTGCAGGTGCTGCGAGTCGACCGAATCGACAGGCCATTCGGTCACGCCCGCGTGCTCGGCGATCCCGAGCGCGATCAGCGCGGCGATGCCCTGCCCGTTTGGCGGGATCTCGTGGATCGTGTGACGGCCGAAGCGCTTGCCGATCGGCTCGACCCATTCCGGGCGGTAGCCGTGCAGATCGGCTTCGGTCAACGCGCCGCCGCCTTCGCGCGCGAACGCCGCGAGCTGCGCGGCGAGCGCGCCCTCGTAAAACGCGCGCGGGCCGTCCTTCGCGAGCGTGCGCAGCGTGCGCGCGTGGCCCGGCAGGCACATGCGTTCGCCGACGAGCGGCGCGCGCCCGCGCGGCATGAAGGTATCGGCGAAGCCCGGCAGCCCCTGCAGCTCGGGCACCGCGGCCGCCCACTTGTGCGCGACGATCGGCGACACCGAATAGCCGCGCTCGGCGAGCTCGATCGCCGGCTCGAGCAGGTCCGCGAACGGCAGCGAACCGAACTTCGCATGCAGCGCTTCCCAGCCCGCGATCACGCCCGGCACCGTCACGGTGTCCCAGCCGCGCGTCGGCTTGTTCGCGATGCCGTGCGCGTCCTCGCCGTGGCGCTTGCGGAAGTAGTCGGGGTTCCACGCGGCCGGCGCGACACCCGACGCATTCAGCCCGGACAACCGCCCGCCGTCCCACACGAGCGCGAACGCATCGCCGCCGAGCCCGCACGACACGGGCTCGACCACCGTGATCGCGGCCGCGGCGGCGAGCGCCGCATCGACGGCATTGCCGCCCTTCCACAGCATCCGCAGCCCGGCCTGCGCGGCGAGCGGGTGCGACGTCGACACGACGTTGCGCGCAAACACCGGAATGCGGATCGTCGGATACGGGTTGTGCCAGTTGAAGTCAGTCATCGGTGCCACCTCGTCGAAAGCGGAATGAACGCGCCGCGCGCAAGTTCGGCGTGCGCGGACAGTCCGCCATTGCAGCGCGATCCGCGCGATCGCGCAAATTCATTTGTCAAATGAATCCATGCGCGCTCCGCATGAATGACGGGCAACCGCGCGCCGTGCGCCGGCCGAACGCCCTTTCCGCCCCTTACAATACGCGCTCCGCCTCACGATCCGACCGCCCAGCCATGACCCGAGATCCCCGCCTCACCCTCAACGCGCGCCAGCAGGAATTGCTCGAATGGGTGCAGCGCGACGGCTTCGTGACCGTCGACGATCTCGCCGCGCACTTCGCGGTCACGCCGCAGACGATCCGCCGCGACGTCAACTGGCTCGCGGACCTGAACCTGCTGCGCCGCTACCACGGCGGCGCGAGCCTGCCGACCAGCTCGGAGAACGTGTCGTACACCGCGCGCCAGCGGATGTTCCACGACGAGAAGCGGCGCATCGCGGCGCTGGCGGCGTCGCACATTCCCGACCAGGCGTCGCTGTTCATCAACCTCGGCACGACGACCGAGGAAGTCGCGCGCGCGCTGAACCGCCATCACGGGCTGCACGTGATCACGAATAACCTGAACGTCGCGTCGATGATGAGCGGCTATCCCGACTGCGAGGTGCTGATCACGGGCGGCATCGTGCGGCCGTGGGACAAGGGGATCGTCGGCGAACTCGCGATCGACTTCATCCGCCAGTTCAAGGTCGACTACGCGATCATCGGCACGTCGGCGATCGAGGCCGACGGCACGCTGCGCGACTTCGACACGCGCGAGGTGCGCGTGGCCGAGGCGATCATGCAGCATGCGCGCACGGTCTACCTCGTTGCCGACCACTCGAAGGTCGGCCGCCCGGCGCTCGTGCGTCAGGGGCATCTGAGCCAGGTTCATGCGCTCTTCACCGACAAGCCGCTGCCGCCGGAGATGGCCGACGCGGTGGCCGCCGCAGGCACCGAAGTGTACGTCGCTGAATAACACTTGCGATGCTGCACCGCACCCGAAACTTCAAGTGAAATCAAGAAGTTGGCGCACCAACCGAACCGCTAGCGCCCCGCGTGCCTGTCAAACGGAAAATTAACGGGGCACGATTTGTCGTTGCTCGCGCGCTCGACTAGACTCCAGTTCCCCGGCCCGTTCGCCCGATCCGCCCGTGCCAAGGCGTGTGCGAACTCCCAGGCCGGCCAATACAGCTTTCCCCCCAAGCCATACCCCCGTGTGGGGTATCGCGCTGCGGCGTTCGCGCCGGCCGCGCGGGCATACTGGTCGCCATGGAGAGAACGATGCTGAGTCCGCATGAATTCGCCACGCTATTGCTTGTGAAGGACGCTCCCGATCAAACCAACATGGATCGGGACGAAATCGACGCACTGCTCGAACAGCAGCTCGTCCGCCTGGAAGGGCTCGGCTCGGGACGCAAATACTGCGTGACCGAGACCGGCGACGCCGCGTTGCGATCCATCAAATACCGATATTCCTGAACTACCGCTGCTCCTGACCTGAGCGCGCGCGGCCGGATTTTCCCGGCCGCGCCGCTTTTCCGCCTTTCCCGCCTCTGTCAGCTTCCCCGCGTCAGCCGCCGCGCAGCGTCGGATCGACCGCGGCCCGCCAGCTGACGGCCTGCGCACGTGCGCCGTTGAAATACGCGACCCATCCGGCGCGCCCCGCCGCATCCGGTGCCGCATAGCGGGTCGAAAGTTCGTTTACGAACGCGCAATAGTTCGCTTGCGTGAGCCCGCGATACCGTTTCGCCACGTACGCGTCGTACAGCGTCGAGTAGACCGGCTGCGCGTCCGCGCCCCAATCGTGCGCGGTGCCGCCGCACGACGTCTGCAGGTCGACGAATGACGGCGCACGCCAGTTGCCGGCAAGCGGCGGCGTGCCCGAAGCGCACCCTGCCAGAACGACGGCGCAAACGCCGGCCCACATCCCAATACGCATGATTCACCTCGCGAAACGGTCGATGCCGCCAGTATCGTCCGGGATCGCCGCGCGCGCTACTGGCCCCGCTTTTTCGAACTTTACTTTTTCGATTTCGTTCGTTAAATTTCGAATTCGAACATTTCATGTTCGCCCATTTCCATCAGACGATAAGGACAGCAGGTGACCCAACCGAATCGCTACGATCTGCTCGTCGTCGGCGGCGGCATCAACGGCGCGGGCATCGCGCGCGATGCGGCCGGCCGCGGCCTGTCGGTCCTGCTCTGCGAGCAGGACGACCTCGCGTCGCACACGTCGTCGTGCAGCACGAAGCTGATTCACGGCGGCCTGCGCTACCTCGAATACAACGAATTCGGACTCGTCCGCAAAGCGCTGCAGGAGCGCGAGACGCTGCTGCGCGCGGCGCCGCACATCATGTGGCCGCTGCGCTTCGTGATGCCGCACATGCCGAACCTGCGGCCGGCCTGGCTGATCCGCATCGGCCTGTTCCTCTACGATCACCTCGCGAAACGCGAACTGCTGCCCGGCTCGCGCGGCATCGACATGCGCCGTCATGCGGCCGGCGCGCCGCTGATCGACTCGATCAAGCACGGCTTCGTGTATTCGGACGGCTGGGTCGACGATGCGCGCCTCGTCGTGCTGAACGCGCTCGATGCGAAGGAGCGCGGCGCCGAGATCCTCACGCGCACGAAGCTCGTGTCGGCGGAGCGTCACGGCGACGAATGGGAAGCGCGGCTGCAGCACGCGGGCGGCTCGATTCGCGTCGTGCGTGCGCGCGCGGTCGCGAACGCGGCCGGGCCGTGGGTCGGCGACGTGCTGCACGGCGCGCTCGGCCGCGGCGCGCAGCACAGCGTGCGGCTCGTGAAGGGCAGCCACATCATCACGCGGCGCCTGTTCGATCACGACCACGCGTACATCTTCCAGAATCCGGACAAGCGGATCATCTTCGCGATTCCGTACGAGCACGACTTCACGCTGATCGGCACGACCGACGTCGAATACACGAACGATCCCGCGAAGGTCGCGATCGATCGCGACGAGACGCAGTATCTGTGCGATTCGATCAACCGCTACTTCAAGCGCAAGATCTCGCCGGCCGACGTGCACTGGACCTATTCGGGCGTGCGCCCGCTGCTCGAGGACGAGAACGCCGCGAACGCATCGGCCGTCACGCGCGACTATCGCCTCGAGCTGGACGACGGCGCCGGCGCGCCGCTGCTGTCGGTATTCGGCGGCAAGATCACGACCTTCCGCAAGCTCGCGGAAGAAGCCGGCGACCTGCTGTGCGGCGCGCTCGGCCGCGATGCGAAGACCTGGACCGCCGCCGCGCCGCTGCCGGGCGGCGACATCGCGAACGCGAAGTTCGACGTGTTCGCCGACGCGTTCGCGAAGCGCCATCCGTGGCTGCCCGCCGCGCTCGCGCGCCGCTATGCGCGTGCGTACGGCACGCGTGCCGAACGCGTGGTCGACGGCGCGCGCGCGCTCGCCGATCTCGGCACCGAAATCGCGCCGGGCCTCTACGACGCCGAACTGCGCTACCTGCGCGACGTCGAATGGGCGACCTGCGCGCAGGACGTGCTGTGGCGTCGCTCGAAGCTCGGCCTGCACGTCGCGCCGGGCACGCTCGACGCGGTGACGGCCGCGGTCGACGCGTGGTTCGCCGCCGCGCACGCGCCGCACGCATGATCCGCTTGCAGTTGCAGTTGTCTTACCGATGTTGATTCACCGACGCGCCGCCCGACATGCGGCGCGCATCACAACTACGCCGATCCACGGATGGAGATGAGAGACATGCAGGACCAGTACATCCTCGCGCTTGACCAGGGCACCACGAGTTCCCGCGCAATGCTGTTCGATCGCCAGGGCAATATCGTATCGATTGCCCAGAAGGAATTCGAACAGATCTACCCGCAACCCGGCTGGGTCGAGCACGACCCTCAGGAAATCTGGTCGACGCAAGCAGGCGTCGCGGCGGAAGCCGTCACGCGCACCGGCCTGAACGGCACGTCGATCGCCGCGATCGGCATCACCAACCAGCGCGAGACGACGATCGTCTGGGATCGCGAGACGGGCCAGCCCGTCTACAACGCGATCGTCTGGCAGGACCGCCGCACCGCCGACTTCTGCGATTCGCTGAAGAAGCAGGGCCTCGAGGCGAAGGTGCGCGCGAAGACCGGCCTGCCGATCGACTCGTACTTCTCCGCGACGAAGATCCGCTGGATCCTCGACAACGTGCCGGGCGCGCGCGACAAGGCACGCCAGGGCAAGCTCGCGTTCGGCACCGTCGACAGCTGGCTCGTGTGGAACTTCACGAAGCACGAGCTGCACGTGACCGACGTGACGAACGCGTCGCGCACGATGCTGTTCAACATCCACACGCGCGAGTGGGACAGCGAGCTGCTCGAACTGCTCGACATCCCGCGCAGCATGCTGCCGGACGTGAAGGCGTCGTCGGAAATCTACGGCCACACGAAAACCACCGTGTTCGCGTCGAAGATCCCGCTCGCGGGCATCGCCGGCGACCAGCACGCGGCGCTGTTCGGCCAGATGTGCACGACGTCGGGCATGGTGAAGAACACCTACGGCACCGGCTGCTTCCTGATGATGAACACCGGCGACAAGCCGATCGAGTCGAAGAACAACCTCGTCACGACGATTGCCTGGCAGATCGGCGACGACGTGCAGTACGCGCTCGAAGGCAGCATCTTCATCGCGGGCGCGGTCGTGCAGTGGCTGCGCGACGGCGTCGGCATCATCAAGACCGCCGCCGAAATCGAAGCGCTCGCCGCGAGCGTGCCGCATACCGACGGCGTCTATCTCGTGCCGGCGTTCGCCGGCCTCGGCGCGCCGCACTGGAACGCGCGGGCGCGCGGTTCGGTGTTCGGCGTCACGCGCGGCACGACGTCCGCGCATCTCGCGCGTGCGGCGCTCGATGCGATCGCGTATCAGTCGCTCGACGTGCTGGCCGCGATGGAAGCCGACTCGGGCATCAGCATCGGCGAGCTGCGCGTCGACGGCGGCGCGAGCGCGAACGACCTGCTGATGCAGTTCCAGGCCGACCTGCTCGGCGTCGACGCGGTGCGTCCGCAGATCACCGAGACGACCGCGCTCGGTGCGGCCTACCTCGCCGGCCTCGCGATCGGCTACTGGAAGAACCTCGACGAAGTGCGCAGCCAGTGGCAGCTCGATCGCCGCTTCGCGCCGTCGATGCCGAAGGAGCAGGTCGAGCAACGCATGGCCGGCTGGCAGCGCGCGGTGCGCGCCGCCAAGGCATGGGCCGACGACACGCAGTAAGCGCAGCACACCTATACAAACGAAATACAACAACACCGGCGGACCGCGCGGCGCGCGAGTCCGCCGTCATCTACGAGAGACAACATGTCACCTTATATTGCGGAATTCATCGGCACGGCGATCCTCGTGCTGCTCGGCAACGGCGCGGTCGCAAACGTGCTGCTTGCGAAGACCAAGGGCAAAGGCGCGGATCTGATCGTCATCGTGATGGGCTGGGCGATGGCGGTGTTCGTCGCCGTCTACGTGACGGCTTCGTTCAGCGGCGCGCACCTGAACCCGATCGTCACGATCAGCCTCGCGCTCGCGGGCAAGTTCGCGTGGTCGAAGGTCGGCGGCTACATTGTTGCGCAGATGCTCGGCGGGATGGCCGGCGCGTTACTCGTGTGGCTCGCGTATCGCCAGCACTTCGCGAAGGAAGCCGATGCGGACCTGAAGCTCGCGGTGTTCTGCACGGCGCCCGCGATCCGCAGCGTCACGCACAACGTGCTGACCGAAGCGATCTGCACGTTCGTGCTGATTCTTGGCGTGCTGTACCTCGCGTCGCCGCAGGTCGGCCTCGGCGCGCTCGACGCGCTGCCCGTCGGCTTGCTCGTGCTCGGCATCGGCATCTCGCTCGGCGGCCCGACCGGCTATGCGATGAGCCCGGCGCGCGACCTGTCGCCGCGCCTGATGCATGCGCTGCTGCCGATCCCCGGCAAGCGCGACAGCGACTGGCGCTATGCGTGGGTGCCGGTGATCGGTCCGCTGCTCGGCGGCGCCGCCGCGGCCGGCCTGTATCTGCGTCTGCACGCAATGGCCTGAACGCGTTTCTTCACTCGAGTGCGAGCGCGCGGCAGCGGCTGCCGCGCGCTTGCGGTTCCTCCGCCCCTCCTCCCTTCTCCCTCTTCCCTTCTGGCACGGCCGCCGCTGCGCCGGCACCTCACACCGCCGCTAGCGATCGCCCGCGGCCGGCACTAGCGACTTCAGCTTCACCCCCGCATCCGCGACCGCGGCCGGGCTCACGCCGATCCCGCGCTCGACCAGCAGGCGCGCGACGCGCATCTCCTTCACGAATCCCGACGCACGGCCGAAGCCGCTCGCCGCGACGAGCCGCTCGCCCGCATCGAAGTGGAAATGGATTTCCGCGTCGTCGCCGAGCACGCGCGCGACCGTCCGCTCGCCGAGCGCAGGCTCGCCAGCGACCTGCAGCTGCGCGTCGTATTGATCGGACCAGAACCACGGCACCTCGCGATACGGTTCGTCGGCGCCGAGCATGTTGCGGGCGGCGACGCGCGCCTGCGTTTCGGCGCCGTGCCAGGTTTCCTGACGCACGAGCCGCCCTGACGCCGCGCTCGGGAACACCGCGACATCGCCGGCCGCATAGATGCCGCGCGCCGACGTCTCGAGCCGCGCGTTCACGACGATCCCGCGCTCGACGACGAGGCCCGCGTCGCGCGCCAGCTCGTCGGCCGGTTCGATCCCGATGCCGGCAACTACCGTATCGGCGATCAGCGTGTCGCCGTCGTCGAGCACGACGGCCAGTGCGCCGTCCACCATCCGCTCGATCGCGACGGGTCGGCGGTTCAGGCCGATCGAGACGCCCCGCCGCACATGCAGCGCGTGCACGCGTGCAGCGATCGGCTCCGGCACCGCGCGCCCGAGCAGACGCGGCGCCGCATCGAGCACGCTCACGCGCGCGCCGCGCGAGCGCGCCGACGCCGCGACCTCGAGGCCGATGAAGCCGCCGCCGATCAGCACGATCCGCGCATCGGGCACGAGCCGCGCGCCGAGCACCGCCGCATCGTCGAGCGTGCGCAATGCGAATACGCCGTCGAGTTCCGCACCCGGAATCGCGAGGCGGCGCGCGCGGCCGCCGGTCGCGAGCAGCATCGCGTCGTAGGTGAAGCCGCGGCCGCCCGATACGTGTACTTCGCGCGCAACCGGATCGATCCGCTCGACCGTCGCGACGAGCGGATCGATGCCGTCCGCGCGCCACGCCTCCGGATCGCGCAACCCGCATTGCGCCGCGCTGCGCTCGCCGGTCAACACCCCCTTCGACAACGGCGGCCGCTCGTACGGCAGGTGCGCCTCCGCGCCGATCAGCACGATGCGCCCGCGCCAGCCGCCCTCGCGCAGCACTTGCGCCGCGCGGCCGCCCGCATGTCCCGCGCCGACGATCGCCATCACCCGGTCGTTCGTCATCGCGTCACACCTCGATCAGGATGCGGCCGTCCTCGACCTTCGCGCGGTAGGTGCGCAGTTTTTCGCAGGCCGGCGCCGACAGCGCGCGGCCGTCGCGCACGTCGAAACGCCCGTTGTGCTTCGGACATTCGATCACGTGGTCGATCACCAGCCCGTCCGCGAGATGCACGTGCTCGTGCGTGCACAGCCCGTCGCTCGCATACACGTTGCCGTCGATCCGGTAGATCGCGTAGGTGCGGCCGTCGTGGTCGAAGCGGGCGACGTCCTCGTCGTCGATATCGTCGAGGGCGCCGGTGTCGATCCATTGCGTCATGATGCGTGTCTCCTTCGTTGGAATCTTCGATGCCGGTCATGCACGCGCGGCGTCCGGCACCGGCCGCACGACGTGATGGGACGGGTCGCGCGTCTGCCGGACGAGCGCCGGCACGATCTCCGCATACGCGGCCAGCGTGCTGCGGTACGGCGGCGGCATGTCGGCCTTCACGGCGTCGTGCAGCTTCGGCAGCGCGTGGAACGGCACCATCGGGAACATGTGGTGTTCGACGTGGTAGTTCATGTTCCAGTACAGGAAGCGAAACACCGGATTCATCATCACGGTCCGGCAGTTGCGCCGGTGATCGAGCACGTTCTCGGGCATGCCCGCGTGCTGCGTGAGGCCGAAGTACAGGTACAGCCACGCGCCGTAGAGGCTCGGCAACCCCATGTAGAGCAGCGGCAGGATCGTGTGCCAGTACAGCGCCGCGGCGATCACGACGGCATAAACGGTCAGATGAATCCGCGCTTCGCGCACGGCCTTCGGCCACTCCGATTCGGGCACGTAGGTGCGCTCCGCGTCGTCGAGCCGGCCGGCGAACGCGAGCACGACCATCTTGCGCAGCTCGCTCGCCACATGCTTGAGCGCAATCACGTTCAGCGCGAGCCCGAGCCAGTCGGTCGGCTTCGGCGCGGCGATCTCCGGATCGCGCCCGACGACGAGCGTGTCGGTGTGATGGCGCGCGTGGCTCCAGCGCCATACCGTCGCGCGGCGGAACACCTGGAACGACGCGGCCTGGTACAGCACGTCGTTCATCCAGCGCGTGCGGAACGCGGTGCCGTGCCCGCACTCGTGCCAGCGCGAGTCGGCCGGGCTGCAGTAGAGCGTGCCGTACACGAAGAACGCGGGAATCGCCCACGCGGAATGCGCACGCCATGCGAGCCACGCGAGCACGCCGCTCGCGACGATCGCCGCGTACCAGATCAGCGTGTCGCGGATCGCGCGCACGTCGTCGCGCTGCATCAGCTGCTTCATCAGCGGCCGCGGCACCGGGCACCGGTACCACTCGGCGTTGACGAGCCCCGCCGCCCGCGCGCGCTCGCCGGCGCCGCCGATCATTCGGTATTCCTGACGGCGCGCCGCCGCGCTGCGCTCGTGCGCCTGGTCGTCCGTATGGGCCACGCGTGTCTCCTGGTTTTTCGTTCTCGGGAAGCGCGGTGAGCGCTTCGTCATGCATTCAAAATTAGGCGACGGCCCTGGCCCGCTCAATCGAAACGTTGACGAAATTTCGCCATCGCTTTAGCGTTCCGGACAGCGCCACGCACCGATGGCGACGAACAACATGGAGACGACCATGACCGACCCGTCCGGTCCGCGCTGGCGCAAGCGCACCGCGCGCTTCGACGAGATCGCGGCACTCGCCGGAGTCAGCACGACCACCGTCGACCGCGTGCTGAACGAGCGCGGCAGCGTGTCCGCGCAGGCGCGCGAGCGCGTGGTGGCGGCCGCGCGCCAGCTCGGCGTGCCGCGCCAGTTGCCCGACACGCGGCACGGGCTGCTCCACGTCGACGTCCTGCTGCCGGACACCGACGCGCCGTTCTTCCGGCGGCTGCAGCAGGCGCTGCAGCGCTCGCTGCAGATGCTCGACCGGCGCGTGGTCGTGCACCGGACCATCCTGCCCGCCGCGGACGACGAACGCGCCGCCGCGCTGATCGAGCGGCCCGCCTACCGGCGCGCGGCGCTGATCGTCACCGCACGCGACACGCCGCGCGTGCGCGACGCGCTGGCCGGCGCGATCGCGCGCGGCGAAACCGTCGTCACGATGGTCACCGACATCGGCGGCGGCGCGCGCGTGCACTACGCGGGCATCGACAACTATCGCGCCGGGCGCACGGCCGGCTACTACATCGGCCGCCTCGCGGCGCGCCCCGGCCGCGTGCTGTTGCTGGGCGGACGCATGGGCTATCGCGCGCACGCCGACCGGATGGCCGGCTGCGTCGACCAGCTGAAGGAGGCGTTCGCCGCCCTCGCCTGCGACGATGCGCCGGTCGAAACGCTCGATCAGGACGACCGCTGCTACCGCGCGGTCACGAACGCGCTGCACACGTACGACGATATCGTCGGGATCTACAACAGCGGCGCCGGCTCGGCCGGCATCGAGGCGGCGCTGCGCAAGGCGGGCGCGGCCGGACGCGTCGTCTGGGTCGGGCACGAGATGATCGATCTGCACCGCACCTACATCGAGGCCGGCTCGATGGACATCGCGATCGACCAGGATCCGGACGGCCAGGCGATCTCCGCGCTGCAGCATGTGCTGCATGCGTGCGGCATCGTCGACCAGCCGCCGCCGGGCGACCCGGTCGAATTCCGCGTGTTCTGCTCGGCCAACGTGCGCACCAGCGCGTATCTGCAGACCTGACGCCGCGTCGCGCGTCGCGCGCAGGCGCGGCGCGAAAAATCGACCGCCGCATGGGCGAGTTTTCGTCAACGTTTGTCATGCGGCGCGCGCGGCATGTCCGTACATTGGGCAGCCATCCAGGGACCAGGACGGACAGGAGACGATGGCTGAAGCGATCCTCATCGGCGTAAACCTCGACGGCGTGCTCGAACACGACGGCCTGCCGCTGCCCACGCCCGCCGAGCGGTTCCGGATGATCGCCGGCGCCGGCGTGTTCGACTATGTCGAAAAGAACCCGGTGCGCGGCGAGGATCTCGCGCCGTACTTCGCGCTGGTCGACCGGCATGCGCTGCCGATTCGCGTGATCGGCGGCATCTGGTGCGCCGGCCGCGACGAAGCGCACGTCGACGAGATCATCGACGCCGGCGCGCGGTTCGGCAGCACGGTGCTCAACTGCCAGCTGTACGCGCACCACGCGGACGGTCATCCGTTGTCGGACCGCGAAGTCGCCGCCTTCTACCTGCGCGCGTACGAACGCGGCGAGCCGGTCGGCTGCCTGCCGAGCCTCGAAGTGCACGTCGACATGTGGAGCGAGGATTTCCGGCGGGTCGCGCGGGTCGCGCAATGCGTCGAGCAGGCCGGCGCGCCGTTCAGGATCACGCTCGACCATTCGCATCTGCTGTTCAAGATCGGCAATCGCGGCGAACTCGACGCGTCGGGCCTGCACGAGCCGGCCGGAAGCGCGCGCCACTTGCTCGACCCGGCGTCGCCGTCGGCCGTCTACGCCGACTGGATCGCACGCGGCTGGGTCCGGCACGCGCATGCGCGCAGCGTGATCCCGAACAATCCGGAGAACCGCTGGATGCGCCGCGCGGACGGCCGGCCCGGCCGCGGAATCCAGTACCCGTTCGTCGAACCGGCGCCATGCGCCTATCACGACGATTGGCATCCGGCGCCGCTCGACACGTGGAAGACGGCGCTGCGGCACCTGCTGCAGTGGCAGGTCCATGCGCGGCCGACGTTGCTCGAGCAGATCAGCTGCGAGTTCATCCCGTTTCCGGACTATGGCGGCGGCGCCCGCTATTCGATCTTCGACAACAACGTCGCTTGCGCGCAGTGGCTGCGCGACACGTGGCACGCGCTTGCCGCGCAGCCGGCGGAAAAACCGGCCGGCGGCTGCGCGCACGGCTTCACCTGATTCGCCCGCCCCACCCGAGACCTGAGGACCGAACGATGACGCAACCAGCATTCCATTTTTCGCTGAACCGGATGAGCGCGCCGCGCCTGCCGCTCGACCGCTATGTCGCACTGTGCCGGCGGCTCGGCGTCGACTCGATCGAGATCCGCAACGATGTCGACGGCATCGAGATCACCGACGGCACGCCGGCCTCGGCCGTGCGCGCGACGGCCGAGGCCGGCGGCGTGACGATCCTGACGATCAACGCGCTGCAGCGCTTCGAGCAATGGAATGCCGAACGCGCGGACGAAGCGACCGTGCTCGCCGACTACGCCGCGCAATGCGGCGCGCGCGCACTGGTGCTGTGCCCGACCAACAGCCGCGCCGACACGCGCAACGCCGACGCGCGCCACGCAGATCTCGTGAAGGCGTTGAACGCGCTCAAGCCGATCCTCGCTGCGCGCGGCCTCCTCGGCTTCATCGAGCCGCTCGGCTTCGAGGAATGCGCGCTGCGCCGCAAGTCGGACGCGGTGAAGGGCATCTACGCCGCGGCCGGCGAACAGGTATTCCGGCTCGTGCACGACACGTTCCACCATCACCTGTCGGGCGAGGACATCTTCTTCCCGAACCTGACGGGCCTCGTGCACATCTCGGGTGTCGAGGAAAGCAACCTGCCGATCGACCGGATGCGCGACGGCCATCGCGTGCTGGTCGGCATGGCCGACCGGCTCGGCAACGTCCGACAGCTGCGCGAACTGCTCGCACGCGGCTATCGCGGCGCGTTCTCGTTCGAGCCGTTCGCGAACGAGATCGCCGAAGCGGATGACATCGAACAGCGGCTGCGCGCCAGCATCGATTACCTCCGCGGCGAGCTCGCGGCTCGCTGAGCGTCGCGGCGACGCACGATCCGTGCGGCCACGCGCCGATGTTCGCGCTCGGCGGCGCATACAGCCTGTCGAAGCGCACGTGCGCAACGCGAGCGGCCCGAATTTCTCGGCCGCGAACAACAACCCCGGTACGGACAACGACAACCTCGCGAATCCGCTGCGGGGCCATACGCAGACCGGCGTGAACATCGGCATCAACCATTCGTTCCGACGCCGCGCGCTGTCGGAACTCAACGGAGTCAACAGGAGAACGGCATGATCGAATTCGCTTTGTTCGGTGCGGGAAGAATCGGGAAGATCCACGCGGCGAATCTGGCGCGCCACCCGGGCGCGAAACTCAAGTACGTGGTCGATCGGCATGCGCCGTCGGCCGACGCGCTCGCGCATGCGCACGGCGCGCAGGTCGCCGACATCGAACGCGCGCTCGGCGACACGTCCGTACAGGCCGTCGTGATCGCATCGAGCACCGATACGCACGCAGACCTGATCGTCGCGGCGGCGAACGCGGGCAAGGCCGTGTTCTGCGAGAAGCCGGTCGACCTGAGCGTCGCACGCTCGCGCGAATGCGCGGAGGTCGTGCGCCGCCGCGGCGTCCCCTGCATGATCGGCTTCCAGCGCCGCTTCGACCCGACCTTCGCCGCGCTGAAGGCGCGCGTCGAGCGCGGCGACATCGGCGCGCCGGAAATGCTGGTCGTCACGAGCCGCGACCCCGGCGCGCCGCCCGTCGACTACATCCGCAGCTCGGGCGGCATCTTCAAGGACATGCTGATCCACGACTTCGACGTGTTCCGCTGGATCCTCGGCGACGAAGCGCAGACGCTGCATGCGACCGGCAGCTGCCTGACCGATCCGGCCGTGCGCGACGCCGGCGACCTCGATTCGACCGCCGTGACGATCCGCACGCGGCGCGGCCTGCTGTGCCAGATCAATACGTCGCGCCGCGCGGCGTACGGCTACGACCAGCGCTTCGAGCTGCTCGGCAGCAAAGGCATGCTGCAGGCCGGCAACGTGCGGCCGACCGAAGTGACCGCGTGGTCGGCGAACGGCATCGCCACCGACGTGCCGGAGCCGTTTTTCCTTGAGCGCTACCGGCACGCCTACGCGGCCGAGATCGCGCACTTCGTCGATGCGCTGCGCGACGGCACGCCGGTCAGGACGACGATCGACGACGGGCTCGCCGCGCTCGAGCTGGCGGAGGCCGCGATGACGTCGTGGCAGACGGGGCGCGTGATCGAGGTGTGACGTGCACGGCGGCGCGGTGCGGCGATACCGTGCCGCGTCCGGTACGCCGGATCGATCCGGCCGCGCAAGCAGCTCGCCGAACGGTGCGCGGCACGGCCGCGAAAGCACGTATCATGGCGGCATGATCGGCGTCGCCGACACCCGCCTTTTCACCACCATGCTCGATCACCTTATCTGCGACTGCGACGGCGTGCTCGTCGACAGCGAAGTCATTGCCGACCGCGTGCTGTTCGAAACGCTGTCCGCCACCTTCCCCCACCTCGATTTCGAAGACGCCGCGAAGTCCGCGTTCGGCCAGCAGACGTCGCGCTTTCTCGCGGGGCTCGAAGCGCATTTCGGAATACGGATGCCGGACGGCTTCATCGAAACCATCGAGCGCAACATCGAGACCGGTCTCGCGCAATCGCTCGCGCCGATCACCGGCGTGCGCGATGCGTTGCTGAAGGTCAGCCTGCCGGCCGCGGTGGTATCGAACAGCCGGCTCGTGCGCGTGCGCAGCTCGCTGAAGCGCGCGTCGCTCACCGAAATCTTCGGCGATCGCGTGTTCAGCTCCGAGCAGGTCGCGCGGCCGAAGCCGTACCCCGACGTGTACCTGCATGCGGCGAACACGCTCGGCGTCGCGCCGGCGCGCTGCATCGTCGTCGAGGACAGCGTGTCGGGCCTGAACGCCGCGCGTGCGGCGGGCATGAAGACGATCGCGTTCGTCGGCGCGAGCCACATCCCCGACAACTACGCGGACGCGCTGCGCGCGATGGGCATCACGCGGATCATGCGCAGGATGGATGAACTGCCGGCGCTCGTCGCGGCCGGCCTGCGCGGCGAATTCGGCGACGTGCAGTCCTGACGAGCGGCCGCGCCGCAGCGACAGAAGCGGCGTGCGGCTCGATGCGCACGCCGTACCGCGCGCGCATCGGCCCGCCCACTACGCCGGCTGTCAGGCCGGTTCGCAGCAGCGCTCGCGCACGGCCGCCAGCGCCTCGCGGAATTCCACCAGCTCCGCGATCGTCAGCATCGGCAGCCCGTGCTGCTGCGCGAAACGCTCGACGTCGTCGCCGCGCGTCATCGTGCCGTCCGGATTCATCAGCTCGCACAGCACGCCGGCCGGCTTCAAACCCGCCAGGATCGACAGGTCGACCGTCCCTTCGGTGTGACCGCGGCGCGCCAGCACGCCGCCCGGTTGCGCACGCAACGGAAACACGTGGCCGGGGCGCACGATGTCGTACGGCTTCGCGTCGTCGGCGATCGCCGCGCGAATCGTCGTCACGCGGTCGGCCGCGGACACGCCGGTATGCACGCCTTCGCGTGCCTCGATCGATACGGTGAACGCGGTGCCGTTGCGGCTCTCGTTGGTCTGCACCATCGGCGGCAGCTCGAGCGCGCGGACCTTGTCGTCGGTCAGGCACAGGCACACGATGCCGCTGCACTCGCGGATCAGGAGCGCCATCGTCTCGGGCGTGATGCGCTCGGCGGCGACGATCAGGTCGGCCTCGTTTTCCCGGTCGTGATCGTCCTGCAACACGACCGCGCGGCCCGCGCGCAACGCGTCGAGCGCGGCGGCGATGCGCGGCGGCACCGGTTCGGAATCGAGCAACGGGAGATCGGCAAAGGCGTCGGCGGGTGCCGACGAAACGGACAGGAAGGACATGTGAAACGCTCCTCGCAATTTCGATTTGGGCGAAAAACGTTTCAGGGCATTGCAAACAGACAGAACGACAACCCGCTTCGCACGCACGGCAAAGCAGCCCTGACGGACATGACTATCTGCACATCTTCTCTCATCCGGACTATGACCGTCGGCTCTGGCATTCGACCAGATCTGCTGACCCCGCGCGGTTGCGCGGGCGCTCGCGGGCTCGCCGGCTTTCGCCAGCCTACCGCCGGTGGGGAATTTCGCCCCGCCCTGAAGACGCACTGATTGCCGGCCGGGAATGCCCCGGAAAACCGGCGGGCCAAGCATACAACAGCTGCGCGCGCCGCGCAGCCAACCACACCTAAAACCTTACTGACGACTCCGTCTAACGGCATCGTCCGAACGGCCGACACCGAGCCGATACCAGGCCGGCGCGGCCGTCCCGCACGGCACCTGCGCCGGCCCCACCGGACCGGCAACCCGCCCGCGCTCAGCCCGCCGCGTGCGCCGCATCGGGCACGAGCCAGCGCGGCGGCACTTCGGGGCTCACCGTCACGCGGAACGCGCGCGCTTCGGTGTCGCCCGGATTGCGCAGGCTGTACGGCTGGTCGGCGTCGAACACGATCGCGTCGCCGGTCGCGAGCAACTGGCGGCGATCGTGCACGCTGACTTCGAGCGTACCCTCGCTGACGACCAGGTTGACCGTCGTGCCGGGCGCGCGGCGCGTGCCGGGCTCCGTGTGCAGCGGCGCGATCCGCAGCTCGTGGAATTCGGCCGCGGCCGGTTCGCCCTCCGGATACAGCGCACGCGCCGAGAAACGGCCGCTCGAGCTGACGACGCGCGCCGCGCGCTCCGCCGCCAGGTGCTCGAAGCCGTTCACCGCGTGGCGGCGCAGGAACGCGGCGACCGACACCTTCAGCGCCGCGGCGATCTTGCAGAGCACCTTGATCGACGGCACGCTGCGTGCGGATTCGATCTGCGCGAGCATCGCGCGCGATACGCCGGACAGTCGCGCAAGCGCATCGAGCGACAGCTGCCGCTCGGCGCGCAAGCGCGCGAGGTTCACGCCGACGACCTGCTCGAGGACGTCGAGCGACGCGGCCGCTCGCGCGCCGGCGGCCTCGCCGGACTCGAAGGAAGACACGTCGCGCACCAGCGCCAGGGATGAAGACATAGCATGGCCTCCGGGCCGCCGTGCGGCCCTGCGAATGGGGTGAGCCGGAATCGGGTTGCGCCACGAACGGCGCGTATCGAGACGCTATCACCCGGCCCTGCCCCGGCAAACGAAGTTATCTTCACACCGTTATCAGCATCGCGGAGGAATGCGTTCCCCGCGAACGTTTTCCCGTCGCCATGGCGTCGGCGCAGCGCCGCTCAATGCGCGGCCGGCGCCGCGCCGCGCGCCGGCGCGCGCGCATCGAGCCGCATCGCGAACCACGTGACGACGAGCGCCGCGAACGTCACCGCGACGGCGACCCACGGCAGCGCATCGAGCGCGAAGCCGTGCTCCAGCGCCAGTCCGCCGAGCCACGCACCGCCCGCATTGCCGACATTGAATGCGCCGATGTTCAGCGTCGACGCCAGATGCGGCGCGCTCGCGGCCTTCTCGACGACGCGCGCCTGCAGCGGCGGCACCGTCGCGAACGCGGCGATCCCCCACACGAACACCGTCACCGCGGCCGCGACCGGCAGGTGGCTGGTCTTCGCGAACACGGCCATCACCGCCATCAGCGCGACCAGGATCGCGATCAGCGACGGCATCAGCGCGCGATCGGCAAGCTTGCCGCCGAGCGTGTTGCCGACCGTGAGCCCGGCGCCGAACAGCACGAGGATCAGCGCGACCGCCCGTGGCGAATAGCCGGTGACGGTTTCGAGGATCGGCGCGATGTACGTGAACACGACGAACACGCCGCCGAAGCCGAGCACGGTCATCAGCAACGCGAGCCAGACCTGCGGCTCCTTCAGCACGCGCACTTCGTGGCCGAGGCCGACGGGCCCGCCGTCATGACGGTTCGGCACCAGCAGCGCGACGCCGCCGAGCGACAGCACGCCGAGCGCGGCGACGATCCAGAACGACGCGCGCCAGCCGAGCAGCTGGCCGACGAAGGTGCCGAACGGCACGCCGAGCACGTTCGACAGCGTGAGGCCCGTGAACATCAGCGCGATCGCGCTCGCGCGCTTGTCGGCCGGCACGAGCGACGCGGCGACCACCGCGCCGATCCCGAAGAACGAGCCGTGCGCGAACGACGTGACGACGCGCGCGACCATCAGCATCGCGTAGCCGGACGCGCTCGCGCACAGCACGTTGCCGACGATGAAGATCGCCATCAGCAGCAGCAATGCGGCCTTGCGCGGCATGCGGCTCGTCAGCACCGCGAGCAGCGGCGCCCCGACCGCGACGCCGAGCGCGTAGCCGGTGACGAGCAGGCCGGCCGACGGCAGCGACACGGCGAGGTCGTGCGCGACTTCGGGCAGAAGCCCCATGATGATGAATTCGGTGGTGCCGATGGCGAACGCGCTGATCGCGAGCGCCAGTAACGGGATGGGCATGACGTTCTCCGGAAGGCGGCGGACGCGGCGCCCGGTCGGTGCCGCACCGCACAAAAAAGCGGGATGTGCGCGCATTGTCCCGAATACGCCTATCTTTGATAATTGGCGTGGCATTTGAACCATTTTCAAAAAATTCTGGAAAATCCAATGGATCGACTGGGCGACATCCGGCTGTTCGTCGAGGCGGCGGAACTGGGCAGCCTGTCCGCGGCCGGGCGCAAGCTGAACGTCACGCCGGCCGCCGCGAGCGCGCGCCTCGCGAAGCTCGAGGCCAAGGTCGCGACGCGGCTGTTCGAGCGCTCCACCAGACAGTTGCGGCTCACCGACGAAGGCCGGCTCTACCTGAACTGCTGCCGGCAGGCGCTGCAGGCGCTCGACGACGCGCACGCGCTGCTGCAGGAAGGCCGCAACGTGGTGGCCGGCAAGGTGCGGCTGTCGTCGACGTCCGATTTCGGCCGCAACCAGCTGCTCGACTGGCTCGACGAATTCACCACGCTGCATCCGGGCGTCACGTTCTCGCTGACGGCGTCCGATTCGGCGTCGAACCTGTGGCAGGACGAAATCGACCTCGCGATCCGCTTCGCCGCGCCGCCCGACGGCGCGTTGATCGCGCGCCGGCTCGCCGCGAACCGGCGCGTGCTGTGCGCGGCGCCGTCGTTCGTCGAGCGCCACGGCGTGCCGGCCGATCCGCACGATCTGGCCCGATTTCCGTGCAACGTGATCACGATCGCGTCGGGGCCGATGAACACGTGGCGCTTCACGCGCGGCGACGAAGTACAGACTCACACGGTGCCGGTGTCGACCGCGTTCGAGACCAACGACGGCGGTCTCACCCGCGAATGGACGCTGCGCGGCCACGGCATCGCGCTGAAGTCGCTGTGGGACATCGCCGACGACGTGCGCGCCGGCCGGCTGCGCGTGCTGCTGCCCGACTGGCGGCACCAGGACGCGCCGCTGCACGCGATCTATCACAGCAAGCGCTACATGGCGCCGCGCGTGCGCGTGCTGCTCGATTTCCTCGCCGAACGCTTCGCCCGCGAGGAAGCGGCGCTCGACGACCTGCTGAATGCGTGCCGCTGACGCCGACACTGACGCTCGCGTGCGCCGCCCTATCAGGGTCGGAGCGGGCAGAACGGCGTCGCGCGGCCGCAACCCGCCGCCCGCCCGGGACGGCGCGTAAAGCTATAATGGAAGGCTTGCCCGACGGCTTTTCACGCGTGCACGCCACGCTCGCTCGACGCGCACCGCGCGCCCCGGTCCGCCATGCGGCGCCGGCACGAGCCGCTGCACCGCTGCAGCCGTCCCGATACACCCTTGACGACGCCCCCAGGTCAACCACTGCGAACGGCGAATCCCCATGACGAAAAAAGTTTACGTAAAGACCTTCGGCTGCCAGATGAACGAGTACGACTCGGACAAGATGGTGGACGTGCTCAATGCGGCCGAAGGCCTCGAAAAGACCGATACCCCGGAAGACGCGGACATCATCCTGTTCAACACGTGCTCGGTGCGTGAGAAGGCGCAGGAAAAGGTGTTCTCCGACCTCGGCCGCGTGCGCGAGCTGAAGGAAGCGAAGCCGGGCCTGCTGATCGGCGTCGGCGGCTGCGTCGCCAGCCAGGAAGGCGCGTCGATCGTGTCGCGCGCACCGTACGTCGACCTCGTGTTCGGCCCGCAGACGCTGCACCGCCTGCCGCAGATGATCGACCAGCGCCGCGCGAGCGGCCGTGCGCAGGTCGACATCTCGTTCCCCGAGATCGAGAAGTTCGACCACCTGCCGCCCGCGCGCGTCGAGGGGCCGAGCGCGTTCGTGTCGATCATGGAAGGCTGTTCGAAGTACTGCAGCTACTGCGTCGTGCCATACACGCGCGGCGACGAAGTGTCGCGCCCGCTCGATGACGTGCTGACCGAAGTGGCCGGCCTCGCCGACCAGGGCGTGCGCGAAGTCACGCTGCTCGGCCAGAACGTGAACGCGTACCGCGGCGCACTGACGGCCGGCTCGACGGAAATCGCCGATTTCGCGACGCTGATCGAATACGTCGCCGACATCCCCGGCATCGAGCGCATCCGCTACACGACGTCGCACCCGAAGGAATTCACGCAGCGCCTGATCGACACCTACGCGAAGGTGCCGAAGCTCGTGAGCCACCTGCACTTGCCCGTGCAGCACGGCTCCGACCGCATCCTGATGGCGATGAAGCGCGGCTACACGGTGCTCGAATACAAGTCGGTGATCCGCAAGCTGCGCGCGATCCGCCCGGACCTGTCGCTGTCGACCGACATGATCGTCGGCTTCCCCGGCGAGACCGAGGAGGATTTCGACAAGATGATGGCGCTCGTGCACGAGATGAGCTACGACACCAGCTTCTCGTTCGTCTACAGCCCGCGCCCCGGCACGCCGGCCGCGAACCTGCACGACGACACGCCGCGCGAGGTCAAGCTCAAACGCCTGCAACATCTGCAGGCGACCATCGAGGAAAACGTCGCGCGCATCAGCCGGTCGATGGTCGGCAAGGTCGAGCGGATCCTCGTCGAGGGCCCGTCGCGCAAGGATCCGAACGAACTGTCGGGCCGCACCGAGAACAACCGGGTCGTGAATTTCCCGGCGCCGCTCGCGTCGCACCCGCGCCTGATCGGCCAGATGATCGACGTGAAGATCAACCATGCGTACCCGCATTCGCTGCGCGGCGAGCTGCTGCTCGTGAGCGACGACGCGAGCGCGGCCACCCACTGACCGACTGACGCCCGACAGGAGCCCGACGCTACTTTGAAGACCGTCCAAGCACTGGAATTCACCGCGCCGCGCGAAGACAACGCGCGCCTCGCCAACCTCTGCGGCCCGCTCGACGAGAACCTGCGGCAGATCGAACAGGCGCTCGACGTCACGCTCGCGCGGCGCGGCCACCGGATCACGATCCGCGGACGCGGCGCGAAGCTCGCACTCGCGGCGCTCGAGAACTTCTACAACCGCTCGCGCGATCCGCTGTCGGTCGACGATATCCAGCTCGCGCTGGTCGAAGTGCGTCACACCGCCGGCAACGGCCGCCAGGACACGCTCGACGTGCGCTTTCGCGGCGACCCGGACCATCCGTTCGACGAACCGGCCGTGCAGCTCGACGACGCGGGGCCCGAGGAGGAACCCGGGCCGAAGCTGTACACGCGGCGCGCCGACCTGCGCGGGCGCACGCCCGCTCAGCGCGAATACCTGAAGCAGATCCTGTCGCACGACGTGACGTTCGGCATCGGGCCGGCCGGCACCGGCAAGACCTACCTCGCGGTCGCGTGCGCGGTCGACGCGCTGGAGCGCGACCAGGTCAAGCGGATCGTGCTGACGCGCCCGGCCGTCGAGGCCGGCGAGCGGCTCGGCTTCCTGCCGGGCGATCTCGCGCAGAAGGTCGATCCGTACCTGCGGCCGCTGTACGACGCGCTGTACGACCTGCTCGGCTTCGACAAGACGGCGAAGATGTTCGAGCGCCAGATGATCGAGATCGCGCCGCTCGCGTACATGCGCGGCCGCACGCTGAACCACGCGTTCATCATCCTCGACGAGGCGCAGAACACGACGCCCGAGCAGATGAAGATGTTCCTCACGCGGATCGGCTTCGGCTCGAAGGCCGTCGTGACCGGCGACACGAGCCAGGTCGACCTGCCGCGCGGGCACAAGAGCGGCCTCGTCGAGGCGCAGCAAGTGCTCGGCGGCGTGCGCGGCATCGCGCTCACGCGCTTCACGAGCGTGGACGTCGTGCGTCATCCGCTCGTCGCGCGCATCGTCGAGGCGTACGACGACTTCCACGCGCAGCACAAGGACGTGTGACGCACGGGCGGCGCCCGCGCGCCGCACCGGCCCACGGCCCGGCCCGCCCGACGGCGCGCCGGGCTTTTTTTCGCTCGCCCGCGGCCGGTGCGAATTCGGGAGCGATCGGCCGTTTGGTGTATCCTCAACGCGTTCCAATCGCCGCACCCGTCATGAAATCTTCCCGTTCTCGCAAGTCCGGGCGCGACCAGTCCGCCGCGCCCGATTCCCCCCGTGTTTCGCTGTTCGATGCGAAGGGCAAGGCCCGGACCGTCGCCGCGCAAGGGCTGCGAATCGACTTCCCGGATGGCCGCAGCCTGATGTTCGACCTGTCGGGCAGCTCGGGCGACACGGCCGTCGCGATCGTCGCGCAGCACAACGACCCGGCGATGCGCGCGAAACTCGCGCTGCAGCCCGAGCATTACGACAGCGTGACCCTGCACGTCGGCGCCGAACCCGCGCCGCGCGATGAGGAAATCGCGGAAATGGCGGACGAGCCGCGCGAGCTCGAGTTCGACCTGTCCGTGCAGTACGGCGACGAAGTCACCGGCGACGTCCGCAAGGCGTGCCCCAAGCGCAAGCTGATCGCCGAGTGGATCGAGCCGGCGCTGTTCTCGAGTGCGCAGCTCACCGTGCGCTTCGTCGGCGAGGAAGAAGGCCGCACGCTGAACGACGGCTACCGCCACAAGGACTACCCGACCAACGTGCTGACCTTCGCGTACGATCCGCTGCCCGACGGCACCGTGATCGGCGACCTCGTGCTGTGCTGCCCGGTCGTCGAGAAGGAAGCGCAGGAACAGGGCAAGCCGCTCGCGGCCCACTACGCGCACCTGCTGGTGCACGGCGCGCTGCACGCGCAGGGCTACGATCACGAGACGAGCGAAGAAGACGCCGCCGAAATGGAAGCGCTCGAAGTCGCCATCCTCGCGAAGCTGGGCTTCCCGAACCCGTACCAGTAAGAGCCGTCCGCGCCATGCGCCACGCCGCAATGCTGCCGCCCGCCTACCCGCCGTCGATCGGCGAGGGAAGGCTGCTGACGCAAGACGAACTGGCGGCCTCGCTCGCGCACACGATGCGCGACTGGGACGGCCAGCAGGATCTCTGGCTGTTCGGCTATGGCTCGCTGATCTGGAACCCCGGGCTGCCGACCGTCGCCGCCGTGCGCGGCAAGGTGCACGGCTACCATCGCGGGCTCTACCTGTGGTCGCGCGTGAACCGCGGCACGCCCGAACGGCCGGGCCTCGTGCTCGCGCTCGATCGCGGCGGCTCGTGCTCGGGCATCGCATTCCGGCTCGCCGGCCCGACCGCGCAGCCGCATCTCGAAACCTTGTGGAAACGCGAGATGCCGATGGGCTCGTACCGGCCCGCGTGGCTGCCGTGCTCGCTCGAGACCGGCGAGCGCGTGAACGCGCTGGCCTTCGTGATGCGCCGCGACGCGCCGGCCTACACGGGCAAGCTGACCGATCCCGTCGTGAAGGAGGTGTTCGGCTGCGCGGCCGGCCGCTACGGCACGACGCTCGACTACGTGAGCCGCACCGTGGAGGCGCTGCGCGCGAGCGGCATCCCCGATCGCGCGCTGGAAGGGCTGCTCGCGCGATGCCGATGACGTTCGACAGGCGGGATTGCGCCACGCACATGCATGAGAAAGGAGGCGCCATGCCCATGAAATCGTCACGCGGATCGCGCCGCGCGCTGGCCGCGCTGCTCGTCGCCGCGAGTGTCGCGCTGTCCGGCTGCGGCGTCCTGGGCTGCGGCGGCGTCGCGACCAACGGCGCGGCGGGCGGCGGCTGTTCGGCCGGCATGCGCTTCTGAATTTCCGGGGCCTGCGCCGGTCAGCCCGGCCTCCCCGGCCCGCGACGAAATGTCGCCGGCATCGACCGACCGGCCGGTCGCCGTTGCGCCCCGCTTTTTTGCCGCCGCTGCCCCGGCGCGTCGTTCTGGGATAGGATGGAGACGAAGGACGGCGGCGCCCGGCGCGGCCGTTCCCGAGCGGGGCCCGCGCGCGCCGCGTGCCCCCGGCCGGACGGCCGGGGTGACACGGCCGCGCCATGCCCTTGGTGTATCCTTGCCTACTCCGTGACCGCGCGCCCCGGCATGACCCGGGCGCACCACCATGAACGATTCGTATCCCAGTCGTAAGCTCACCGACAAACCGCAAGAAAAGCGCTCGCTGCTCGAGCGCCTGACCGACTTCATCTCGCCCGAGCCGGAATCCCGGACCGAGCTGCTGGAAATCCTCCAGGACGCCCACGAACGCAACCTGATCGACGCCGATTCGCTGTCGATGATCGAAGGCGTGTTCCAGGTGTCCGACCTGTGCGCCCGCGACATCATGGTGCCGCGCGCGCAGATGGACGCGATCAACATCGCCGACAAGCCTGAAGACTTCATCCCGTTCGTCCTCGAGAAAGCGCACTCGCGCTACCCCGTGTTCGAGGAGAACCGCGACAACGTGATCGGCGTGCTGCTCGCGAAAGACCTGCTGCGCTTCTATGCCGAAGAGGAATTCGACGTGCGCGGGATGCTGCGCCCCGCCGTGTTCATTCCCGAATCGAAGCGCCTGAACGTGCTGCTGCACGACTTCCGCGTGAACCGCAACCACCTCGCGATCGTCGTCGACGAATACGGCGGCGTCGCGGGCCTGATCACGATCGAGGACGTGCTCGAACAGATCGTCGGCGACATCGAGGACGAATACGACTTCGACGAAGAGGCCGGCAACATCATCTCGGGGCCGGACGGCCGCTACCGCGTGCGCGCGCTCACCGAGATCGAACAGTTCAACGAATCGTTCGGCACCGACTTCCCCGACGACGAAGTCGACACGATCGGCGGGCTGATCACCCATCATTTCGGCCGCGTACCGCACCGCGGCGAGAAACTGCAGCTCGGCAACCTCGTGTTCGAGATCCAGCGCGGCGATGCGCGCCAGGTCCACGTGCTGCTGGTGCGCCGCAACCCGCACGCGAGCCGCCGCGCCGAAACCTCGCACGAAGACTGACCGTCTCGCGCCGCCCGCGCCTCCTTCAACCGCTCGCCCCTTTCGCTTCACATGGACGATCCGATCCCGTCCCGCCCGGCTGGCGGCCTTCTCGCGCCGGCGCCCGGCCGCGCGCTGCCGCGCTGGCACTATCCGGCCGCGCTGCTCGCCGGCGCGGCCAATACGCTCGGCTTCGCCCCGACTCCGCACGGCGGCTGGCTGCAGCTCGTCGTATTCGTCTGGTTTTTCGCGCAGCTGACGCGCACGTCGAGCTGGCGCGGCGCCGCGCTCACCGGCGGCGCGTTCGGCTTCGGCAACTTCATCACCGGCGTGTGGTGGCTCTACATCAGCATGCACGTGTACGGCGAGATGGCCGCGCCGCTCGCGGGCGGCGCGCTGGTGCTGTTCTCGCTGTACCTGTCGCTGTACCCGGCGTTCTCGGCCGGGCTGTGGTCGTTCTGCGCGGGCCATGCGTGGCATCGCCGCGAAGCCGACCCGCGGCCGTTCTCGCCGACCTGGCACGGCGCGTTCGCATTCGCGAGCGCCTGGGCGCTCGGCGAATGGCTGCGCGGCACCGTGTTGACCGGCTTTCCGTGGCTCGCGAGCGGCTATGCGCAGGTCGACGGCCCGTTCGCGGGCTTCGCGCCGGTGGTCGGCGTGTACGGGATCGCCTGGGTGCTCGCGCTGTTCGCCGCGCTGATCGTGCAGGCGCTCGTCGCCGCGCGCCGGTCGCCGGCCGCTGAACGCGCCGGCGGCAACGCACGCATCCGCATCGCCGCGCCGGCCGGCGTCGCCGTCGCGCTCGTCGCGGCCGGCATCGGCCTGTCGCAGGCCACGTGGACCGTGCCCGCGAACGCGCCGCTCAGCGTGCGGCTGCTGCAGGGCAACGTGAAGCAGGACATCAAGTTCGAGCAGGCGGGCATCGACGCGGCGATCAAGATGTACCAGCAGATGATCGTCGAGAAGCCCGCCGACCTGATCGTCACGCCGGAGACCGCGATCGCGGTGATGATCCAGGAGTTGCCCGAGCCGTTCGCCGTCGCGATCCGCAAGTTCAGCGACACGACGAACTCGGCCGTGCTGTTCGGCGCGGTCGGCGCGTCGGTCACGCCCGAAGGCCGCTACGTCGACTACACGAACAGCCTGTACGGCGTGACGCCGCATTCGCGCGACATCTATCACTACGACAAGCACCATCTCGTGCCCTTCGGCGAATTCATCCCGTGGGGCTTCCGGTGGTTCGTCGACCTGATGAAGATGCCGCTCGGCGACTTCGCGCGCGGCGCGCCGGTGCAGAAGCCGTTCCTCGTGCACAACCAGCCGGTGATGGCCGACATCTGCTACGAGGACTTGTTCGGCGAGGAAATCGCCGCGACGATCCGCGACAATCCGCAGCCGCCCGGCGTGCTCGTCAACGTGACGAACCTCGCGTGGTTCGGCGACACGATCGCGCTCGACCAGCATCTGCAGATCGCGCGGATGCGCGCGCTCGAGACGGGCCGGCCGATGCTGCGCGCGACCAATACCGGGATGACGGCCGCGATCGACGCGCGCGGCCGCGTGCTCGGCCAGCTGAAACCGTTCACGATCGGCTCGCTCGACCTGCGGATCGAAGGCACGAGCGGGTTCACGCCGTACGTGACGAGCGGCAACAATGTCGTGCTCGCGGTATCGCTGGTGCTGCTCGCGTTCGGCTTCACGTTCGGGCCGGGCCTGCGCCGCCGCAACGGCTCGAAGGCCGGCGACGACCGCAACGTATGACGCCTCGGCCGGCCGCTCAGGCCGGCCGCTTCGCCTGCGCGGCCAGGCCGCGCAGATCCCGCCCGAGCGCCGCCATCACCGGCGCCCATGCGCCGAACGTCGGCTGCCGGTACAGCGTGGCGGTCGGATACCACGGGCTGTCGGTGCGTTCGAGCAGCCACGGCCAGTGCGGATTCACGTCGAGCAGCACCCAGGTGCGCGCGCCCAGTGCGCCCGCCAGATGCGCGACCGACGTGCACACCGTGATCACCAGATCCAGCGCGCCGATGAACGCGGCCGTATCGTCGAAACTCTTCAGTTCGGCCGTGTAGTCCTTGATCGCGAAACCGGCCGCACGCGCCGCGGCGACATCCGCGTCCGCGCCCGGCTGCAGCGAATGGAACGTGACGCCGTCGATACCGCGAAACGCATCGGCGTAGCGATCGAGCCCGACGCGCCGGAACGGGTTGCGCTGGTGTCCCGGACTGCCCGTCCAGACGAGCCCGACGTTCAACCGGCCATCGCCCGCGAGCCGCGCGCGCCACGCGTCGCGCGCGTGGCGGTCGGCATGCAGGTACGGCACCGACTCGCCGAGCGTCGACGTCTCCATCCCGAGCATCAGCGGCAGCCCGATCAACGGCACTTCGTAGTCGAAGGCGGGCAACTCGTCGACGCTGCCGCCCGCGCTGAACGCGTCCGCATGCGCACCGAGGCTGCGCTGCATCAGCGTGCCCACCTGCGGAAACGTGTTCCACGCGAGCCGGCCGCCCTCGCGGTGCACGCGCTCGGCGAGCGGCGCGACGAAGCGCGCGAACTGCAGCACGTCGCCGAGCCCCTGCTCGCCCCACACGAGCAGCGTCTTGCCCGCGAGCGGCTCGCCCTGCCAGCGCGGGCCCGGCAGCGCCGGCCGGCGCCCGCGCAGCTCTCCCGCACCGTCCCAGCGCGCCTCGTGGCCGCGCCAGCCGGCCGCGTAGTTGCCGCGCACGAGTTGAATGATCGCGAGATTGAAACGGAACGACGCGTCGTCGGGCGCCAGCTCGCACGCGCGCGCCGCGTAGCGCTCGGCGTCGTCCCAGCGCTGCGCTTCCTTCATCGCCATCGCGATGTTGTTCAGCGCGAGCGCATTGTCGGGCGCGATCTGCGCGAGCCGCGCCGCACCCGCGAGCGCGCCGTCGAGGTCCTGTGCCGCGAGCCGCGCGACGACCAGGTTGATCCACGCCTGCACGTCGTGCGGATCGGCCTCCACGGCCGCGTCGAGCAGCGCGATTTCCTCGTTGCGGTCGCCGCCCGACAGCCGCAGCGCGATCGCGAGGTTGTTGCGCAGCGACGGCCAGCGCGGATCGAGCGCATAGGCGGCGCGATACGGCGCGACGGCCTCGGCGTGACGGCCGAGCATCTGCAGCACGTAGCCGTGATTGAAACGGGCACCGGCGCCCGGATGCACGCGCACCGCGCATTCGGCCAGCGCGAGCGCGTCGGCCGCGCGCTGTCGCGCGACGAGCGCCGACGTGAGCTGCGCGAGCGCGGCCATGTCGACCGCGTGCAGATGGCCGGCGGCGGCAAGCCACAGCGCGTGCGCATCGTGCTCGCCGCGCGCATGGGCGTCGACGGCCTGCCCGAGCATGGCGAGCAGCGGCGGGATCAGCGGAATGAGGAGGTCGTTCGAATCGTCCATGCGGTCCGGAGTGGGCAATCGGTCACGCGGCACGCGTCGCGCGCGCCGCAATACGTGCATCTTAACGCCCGCGCAAAGCGCTGCGGCCGCCGACGCGACACGCGCATCGCGACGCCGCACAAGCGGCCGCGACGCGCGCGCCGGCACCCCGCGCACCGGCTTCGCACGGGCCGCCGGAACACCGCCGACAGCCCTTCGTCGGCGTTCCGGCCGCATCCGGTCGCCGATCCGGTAAAATTACGCGTTTCAGCACACTAACAAGCCGCGCCGCCGCGCGAGCCGACCCTCCGGGCTCCGCCCGGAGCGCCGTTCGCAACGGAGCGCCAGCGCCACGAAGGCTCTTCATGCTTACGTTTCAGCAAATCATCCTGACGCTGCAGTCCTACTGGGACAAGCAGGGTTGCGCCCTGCTCCAGCCCATCGACATGGAAGTCGGCGCGGGCACGTCGCACGTCCACACGTTCCTGCGCGCGGTCGGCCCCGAGCCGTGGCGCGCCGCGTACGTGCAGCCGTCGCGCCGCCCGAAGGACGGCCGCTACGGCGAGAACCCGAACCGCCTGCAGCATTACTACCAGTACCAGGTCGTGCTCAAGCCGGCGCCGGAAAACATCCTCGACCTGTACCTCGGCTCGCTGGAAGCGCTCGGCTTCGACCTGAAGCAGAACGACGTGCGCTTCGTCGAGGACGACTGGGAGAACCCGACGCTCGGCGCGTGGGGCCTCGGCTGGGAAGTGTGGCTGAACGGGATGGAAGTCACGCAGTTCACGTATTTCCAGGAAGTCGGCGGCCTCGAATGCAAGCCGGTGCTCGGCGAAATCACGTACGGCCTCGAGCGCCTCGCGATGTACCTGCAGAAGGTCGAGAACGTGTACGACCTGGTCTGGACCGAGTGGGAAGAGCAAGGCCCGAACGGCCCCGAGCTGCGCCGCCTGTCGTACGGCGACGTCTACCACCAGAACGAGGTCGAGCAGTCGACCTACAACTTCGAGCACGCGAACGTCGACCTGCTGTTCACGTTCTTCAACAGCTACGAAGCGGAAGCGAAGAAGATGATCGACGCGCAGCTCGCGCTGCCCGCGTACGAACTCGTGCTGAAGGCCGGCCACACGTTCAACCTGCTCGATGCGCGCGGCGCGATCTCGGTCACCGAACGCGCGGCCTACATCGGCCGCATCCGCGCGCTGTCGCGTCTCGTCGCGCAGGCTTACTACGACTCGCGCGAGAAGCTCGGCTTCCCGATGCTCGGCAACCCGCCGGGCGTGCCGGGCCTCACCACCGACGCCCAGGACGCCGCGCAGCCGGCATGGGCGCCGCCGCTCAAGGTCGAACGCAAGATCGATCAGGACTGACGAGACGAGATTGATTCCACACATGACGCATAACCATCCCGCCCCCCTGCTCGTCGAACTGCTGACCGAAGAGCTGCCGCCGAAGGCCCTCGCGCGCCTCGGCGACGCATTCGCCGAAGGTCTCGCGCAACGCCTCGCGGCGCGCGACCTCGTCGAAGGCGAACTCGTGTTCGAACGCTACGCCACGCCGCGCCGCCTCGCCGTCGTCGTGCAGAACGTGCGCGCCGTCGCGCCTGAAAAGCAGGTCCGCGAAAAGGTCCTGCCCGTCTCGGTCGCGCTCGACGCCGAAGGCAAGCCGACGGCCCCGCTCGCGAAGAAGCTCGCGGCGCTCGGTCACCCGCACCTGTCGATCGCCGATCTCGAGCGCGCGCAGGACGGCAAGGCCGAAGCGTTCTTCGTCAATTACTCGGCAGCCGGCGCGACGCTCGCCGACGGCCTGCAGGCCGCGCTCGACGAAACGCTCGCGAAGCTGCCGATCCCGAAGTTCATGACCTACCAGCGCCCGGACGGCACCGACGTGAAGTTCGTGCGCCCGGTGCACCGCCTGACCGTGCTGCACGACGATCGCGTCGTGCCCGTGACCGCGTTCGGCATCGACGCCGGCGACACCACGCTCGGCCACCGCTTCCTGTCCGACGGCCTCGTCGCGATCCAGCATGCGCACGCGTATGCCGACACGCTGCGCGACAAGGGCCGCGTGATCGCGCACTTCGCCGATCGCCGCGAAACGATCCGCACGCAGCTGAACGAACACGCGAACGGCGACACGGTCGTGATGCCCGAAGCGCTGCTCGACGAAGTGACGTCGCTGGTCGAATGGCCGGTCGTCTATCCGTGCCGCTTCGAGGACGAATTCCTGCAGGTGCCGCAGGAATGCCTGATTCTCACGATGCAGACGAACCAGAAGTACTTCGCGCTGACCGACGTCGGCGGCAAGCTGCGCTCGCGCTTCCTGATCGTGTCGAACATCGACACGAAGACGCCGGGCGAGATCATCGAAGGCAACGAGCGCGTCGTGCGCCCGCGCCTCGCCGACGCGAAGTTCTTCTTCGAGCAGGACAAGAAGAAGCCGCTCGCCGACCGCGTGCCGCTGCTCGCGAACGTCGTCTATCACAACAAGCTCGGTTCGGCGCTCGCGCGCGTCGAGCGCCTCGAGGCGCTGGCCGGCGAGATCGCGCCCGCGATCGGCGCCGACGCCGCGCACGCGAAGCGCGCCGCGCGCCTCGCGAAGGCCGACCTGCTGACCGACATGGTCGGCGAGTTCCCGGAACTGCAGGGCACGATGGGCACGTACTACGCGCGTCACGACGGCGAGCCCGACGACGTCGCGCTCGCGTGCGCCGAGCACTACCAGCCGCGCTTCTCCGGCGACGCGCTGCCGACCACGCCGGTGTCGACCGCCGTCGCGCTGGCCGACAAGCTCGAGACGATCGTCGGCATCTGGGGCATCGGCCTCGCGCCGACGGGCGAAAAGGATCCGTTCGCGCTGCGCCGCCACGCGCTCGGCGTGCTGCGCCTGCTGCTCGAGAAGCAGCTGCCGCTCGATCTCGTCGCGCTGCTGCGCACGGCCCATGCGCGCTTCGAAGGCGTGCCGGGCGTCGCGGAATCGACCGACGCGATCTTCGCGTTCTTCATGGACCGCCTGCGCGGCCTGTTGCGCGAACGCGGCTACTCGGCCGGCGAAGTCGACGCGGTGCTGAGCCTGAACCCGACGCGCGTCGACGATCTCGTCGCCCGCCTCGACGCGGTGCGCGAATTCACGCTTCTCGCGGAAGCCGAGGCGCTCGCGGCCGCGAACAAGCGGATCTCGAACATCCTGAAGAAGTCGGAAGGCGGCGCGAACGGCACGGTGCAGCCGACGCTGCTCGTCGAAGCCGCCGAAAAGGCGCTGCACGAACAGCTCGCGGCCGTGACGCCGCACGTGCAGTCGCAGCTCGAGGCACGTGCGTACACGGGCGCGCTGTCGGCGCTCGCCGCGCTGCGCGCACCGGTCGATACGTTCTTCAACGACGTGATGGTCAACGCCGAGGATCCCGCGCTGCGCGCCAACCGTCTCGCGCTGCTGTTCGCGCTGCATCAGCAGATGAACTGTGTCGCCGACATCTCGAAGCTCGCCGCATAAAGGCCGAACGATGCCGATCAGCCCCAACCGCAAGCTCGTCGTCCTCGACCGGGACGGCGTGATCAACGTCGATTCGGACGCGTTCATCAAGACGCCCGACGAATGGATCGCGCTGCCCGGCAGCCTCGAGGCGATCGCACGGCTCAACCACGCAGGCTATCGCGTGGTCGTCGCGACCAACCAGTCCGGCATCGGCCGCGGGCTGTTCGACATGGCCGCGCTCAACGAGATGCACCAGAAGATGCATCGCGCGGCGGCCGCGGTCGGCGCGCGCATCGACGCGGTGTTCTTCTGCCCGCACGTGGCCGAAGATCGTTGCGAGTGCCGCAAGCCGAAACCCGGCATGATGCAGATGATCGCCGAGCGCTTCGAGATCGATCCCGGTCACACGCCGGCCGTCGGCGATTCGCTGCGCGACCTGCAGGCCGCCGTCGCGGTCGGCTTCCGGCCGCACCTCGTGCTGACCGGCAAGGGCAAGAAGACGCTCGCCGCGGGCAATCTGCCGGACGGCACGAAGGTCCACGACGACCTGCGCGCGTTCGCGCTCGACTTCCTTTCACACGAACACGAGTGATGCGGCCGCCGCGCGCATCCTCCTTACCACCAGACCCACGCCGATGCGCTTCGTCCGCTCCCTGCTGCTGCTGATCTACTTCATCCTGTACACGGTGCCGTACGCCACCGCGTGCTTCATCGCGTTCCCGTTCATGCGCCCCGACGCGCGCTACTGGATGGCGGCCGGCTGGTGCAAGTCGACGCTATGGGTCGTGCGCTGGCTGAACGGCATCCACTACCGGATCGAAGGGATGGAAAACCTGCCGGACGGCCCGGCCGTGCTGCTGTCGAAGCACCAGTCGGCGTGGGAGACGCTCGCATTTCCGGCGCTGATGCCGAAGCCGCTGTGCTACGTGTTCAAGCGCGAACTGCTCTACGTGCCGTTCTTCGGCTGGGCGCTCGGGCTGCTGCACATGGTCAACATCGACCGCAAGGAAGGCAAGAACGCGTTCACGTCGGTGATCCGCCAGGGCAAGAAGCGCCTGTCGGAAGGCGCGTGGATGATCATGTTCCCGGAAGGCACGCGCACGCCGGTCGGCAAGCAGGGCAAGTACAAAACGGGCGGCGCGCGCTTCGCGATCGAAACCAATACGCCGGTCGTGCCGATCGCGCACAATGCAGGTCGGGTGTGGCCGCGCAATTCGTTCACGAAGTTCCCGGGCGTCGTCACCGTGTCGATCGGCAAGCCGATTCCCGTCGACGGCAAGACGCCCGACGTATTGAACTCGCAGGTCGAAGCCTGGATCGAAGCGGAAATGCGCCGCATCGATCCCGATGCGTATCGCCAGCCGGGCAACGCCGGCACGCGCGATGCCGCGCGCGTCTGAATCACCCGGATTGCAGCCGTTGCGAACGACGAAACGAAGCGAACTGATGAAAAAGCGTCCGCGGCCACGGCCTGCCGTCGTGGCCCTCGATCATCGCCAGATGGACCTGCCGCTCTTCGACGGGCCGGCAGCAGCCGCGCCGGCACCGTCGGCGCCCGCCGCGCCGCCCACGTCACCTGAAGCGGCCGCGGCGCCCGCGGTGCCCACCGCACCGCTCGATCCGGGCCCCGCGCGCGATCGCTCCCGCGTCCGTACGTTCGCACTCGACAGCCGCGTGCTCGAATACCGGCTCAAGCGCTCCGCGCGCCGCACGATCGGCTTCACGATCGACGGCAGCGGCCTGTCGATCACCGCGCCGCGCTGGGTCACGCTCGCCGACATCGAAGCGGCGATCGCCGAGAAGCAGCGCTGGATCTTCGCGAAGCTCGCGGAGTGGAAGACCCGCACCGAGCAGCGCGCGCTGCCGCAAATCGACTGGCGCGACGGCGCGCAACTCCCGTATCTCGGCAAGACGATCACGATCGCGCTCGGCGCGGGTGCCGTCGCATTCGACGCCGACGCGCTGCGGCTGTCGCTGCCGCTGCCCGTGCAGGCGGACATGCAGCAGATCAAGGATCGCGTGCAGGGCTGGCTGCAGGGCGAAGCGAAGCGGATCTTCGGCGAACGGCTGGTGGTCTACGCGGAAAAGCTCGGCGTCACGTATTCGATGTACGCGCTATCGTCGGCCGCGACGCGCTGGGGCAGCTGCTCGAGCGACGGCAAGATCCGGCTGAACTGGCGGCTGATCCATTTCCCGATGTCGATCGTCGACTACGTCGTCGCGCACGAGCTGTCGCACCTGCGCGAAATGAACCACAGCCCGGCCTTCTGGCAGACGGTCGAATCGATCTTCCCGGAATTCCGCGAAGCACGGCACACGCTCAAGCATCACCCGCCCGAACTGCTGCCGGCGCTGTAGCGCGATCAGTCGCACCCACAAATGCAAACGGGCGATGCGGATTCCTCCGCATCGCCCGTTTTCGTTGCCCGCGACGCACATCGTGCGCCGCGCGCCGCTCATCCCGCGCTCAGTGCGCCTTCTTCTGGATGAACTCGATCTTGTAGCCGTCCGGATCCTCGACGAAGGCGATCACGGTCGTGCCGTGCTTCATCGGGCCCGCTTCGCGGGTCACCTTGCCGCCTTGCGCCTTGATCCTGTCGCAGGCCGCGTACGCGTCGTCGACTTCCACCGCCAGATGGCCGAAGCCGTTGCCGAGATCGTAGGACGGCGTATCCCAGTTATGGGTCAGCTCGATCACGGTGCCCGTGCTTTCCGCTTCATAGCCGACGAACGCGAGCGTGAACTTCCCTTCCGGATAATCCTCGCGACGCAGCAGCTTCATGCCGAGCAATTCGGTGTAGAACTTGATCGAGCGGTCGAGATCGCCGACTCGCAGCATCGTATGCAGCAAACGCATTGTTGTACTCCTGTGGGGACTTTCCAGAGCCGGAAATTCTACCGGAGTCACGTGAATCTCGCCGACGGCGCCTCGTCCACCGCCGACTGATACCGCGCGTCCGCGCAATGGGGCCGACGTCCGTGCGCCGGTGAAAGCCCGCCGTTCGACGATGCCCGCCATCCCGGCCGATCGGGTAACATCCTCCCACTTCGCACCAAAAGCGGGCATGCCCGCCGCCGCCGGAACGCGACCACCACCCCATTCAGCCACACCGCCTGCCGTGCGAAACCGCCGATTCGGGCGTGCCGGACCCGCCGTCCGCCCGCCGCTGCCCCTGCCGATGTCCGTGCCCCCTGCCCGCCTCGGCGAGGCTCGTCGATGACCGCGCTTGCCGGGTCGCCCGTGCGCCGCGCGCTCGACACGCGCGCCATCGGCGTGATGCTGCTGCTGTGCGCGATCTGGGGCTTCCAGCAGGTCGCGATCAAGAGCACGAACGCGGCGATCCCGCCGATGTTCCAGGCCGGGCTGCGCTCGGTGATCGCCGCGCTGCTGCTGTGGGGCTGGGCGCGCTCGCGCGGCACGCCGCTGTTCCGCGCGGACGGCACGCTCGGCGCGGGCATCGCCGCCGGTGCGCTGTTCGCCGGCGAGTTCATCTGCGTGTTCTTCGGGCTGACGCTGACGAGCGCATCGCACATGGCGATCTTCCTGTACACGGCACCGTGCTTCACCGCGCTCGGCCTGCACCTGTTCACGCCGGGCGAGCGGCTGCAACGCGTTCAGTGGGCCGGCGTCGGCCTCGCGTTCGCCGGCATCGCGCTCGCGTTCGCGGACGGCTTCCTCGAGCCGCGTGCACCCGGCGCGTCGGTACTGGCGGGGCTCGCCGGCGACGCCCTCGGGATCCTCGGCGGCGCGATGTGGGCCGCGACGACGGTCGTCGTGCGCTCGACGTCGCTCGCGCGGGCCAGCGCGAGCAAGACGCTGTTCTACCAGCTCGCGGTGTCGGCCGTCGTGCTGGTCGCGCTCGCCGCGCTGCTCGGCCAGATGTCGTTCGCGCAGGTCACGCCGGTCGCGCTCGCGAGCCTCGCCTACCAGTCGGTGATCGTCGCGTTCGTCAGCTATCTGTCGTGGTTCTGGCTGCTGACGCGCTACAGCGCGTCGCGGCTGTCCGTGTTCACGTTCCTGTCGCCGCTGTTCGGCGTCGCGTTCGGCGTGCTGCTGCTCGGCGAATCGGTCGGCTGGCGCTTCATGTCGGCGGCCGCGCTGGTGCTGACCGGGATCGCGCTCGTCAACGCGCCGCCACGCCGACGCGCGTAAGGGCGCGCGGCCGCGGTCCTTCGTCGACGAAAGCGGATCGGAAAAATAAAAAGGCTGCCCGTCAGGACAGCCTCATGAATCTCGAGCCAGCGCGCGCTTCCCGGCCCGGGGGGGTTCGCCGTTACTCCGCGGCCTTGCGCACGGCCGCCAGCGCCTGCGCGACACCGACATATTCGGCCACGCTCACATCCTCCGCGCGTCGCGCGAGATCGAAGCCGAGCCCGTCGAAATCGATCGTCTCGCGATAGTCGCCGAGCGTATTGCGCAGCATCTTGCGGCGCTGCGAGAACGCGGCCGTGACGACTTCGCCGAGCAGCACCGGATCGACGTCCGGCAGCTCGTGCGGTTCGTACGGAATCATCCGGACGATCGCCGAATCGACCTTCGGCGGCGGCTGGAACGATTCCGGCGGCACGTCGAGCATCTTCTCCATCACGTAGCGATACTGGAGCATCACCGACAGCCGCGAGAACGCCTTCGTGCCCGGCTCCGCGACCATCCGTTCGACGACTTCGTTCTGCAGCATGAAATGCTGGTCGATGACCGCATCGGCGAACGTCATCAGGTGAAACAGCAGCGGGCTGGAAATGTTGTACGGCAGGTTGCCGACGATCCGCAGCGACGGCTTGTCGCCGGGCGCCGCGAGCGAGCGGAAGTCGAACGCGAGCGCGTCGCCCGCATGCAGCTCCAGCAGCGGGCCGAAGCGTTGCTGCAGGCGGCCGATCAGGTCGCGGTCGAGCTCGACCGCATGCAGCGGCGACTCGGGCGTCGCGAGTCGCTGAATCAGCGGCTCGGTCAGCGCGCCGAGCCCGGGGCCGATTTCGACCATTCGCTGGCCGCGCGCGGGGCCGATCGTCGTGACGATCGAGTCGATCACGCCGTGATCGACGAGGAAGTTCTGCCCGAAGCGCTTGCGCGCGAAGTGGCCTTGGTGCTGTCTGCTGTTCGACATCGACTGAGAAAAACGAAAAATACGACGAGTTAGGTCAGGCCTGCGCCTGGGTGCGTCACGACGCGCGGCGATGGCGCGCCATCGCGACGGCCGTGTCGAGGGCGGCGACCATGCTGCCCGGATCCGCGCGGCCCGTGCCGGCCAGATCCAGCGCGGTGCCGTGATCGACCGACGTGCGGATGATCGGCAGCCCGAGCGTGACGTTGATGCCCTCGCCGAACGTCGCATACTTCAGCACGGGCAAGCCCTGATCGTGGAACATCGCGAGCACGCAATCGGCGCCCTCGAGATGGCGCGGCTGGAACAGCGTGTCGGCTGGATACGGGCCGAGCGCGTCGATGCCCCGCGCTTGCGCGCGTGCGAGCGCCGGGGAAATCACGTCGATCTCCTCGCGCCCGAGATAGCCGTTCTCGCCCGCGTGCGGGTTCAGCCCCGTCACGAGGATGCGCGGCGCCGCGAGACCGAAGTCGCGCCGCAGGTCGCGATCGATGATCGCGAGCGTCTCGACGAGCCCGTCGATCGTCAGCGCGGCCGACACGTCCTTGAGCGGCAGATGCGTGGTCGCGAGCGCGACGCGCAGCGGCCGCTCGCCCGTGCCGGCCAGCATCATCACGACGCGCGGCGTGTGCGTGCGCTCCGCCAGGTATTCGGTATGGCCGGTAAACGGCACGCCGGCATCGTTGATCGTGCTCTTCTGCAGCGGTGCGGTGACGATCGCGTCGAACCGGCCCGCCAGCGCACCGTCGATCGCGGCATCGAGCAGTGCGAGCACGTAGCGGCCGTTGGCCGAGTCGAGCTTGCCTGCCTGCGCGGGCGCGGCGAGCGGATGATGCTCGACCAACACCGGCCCGCCGCCGGCGAGCAGCGCCCTATCGGCCCCGACGGCCGCCGCGCGCGCGTCGAGCAGCGCGGCGTCGCCGAGCACGGTGAAATGCGCGCCGGGCCAGCGTCGGGCGGCATCCTGCAGCGCCTGCACGGTCAGCTCCGGGCCGACACCCGCGGGTTCGCCCGTCGTGATCGCGATCTGCAGCGCGGATGCCGTCATGTGAAGCTCGCTCAGTTCGCCGGGCCGACGCCGCCGATCTTGTACTGCACGTAGGACGAATCGCGCAGCTCGCGCAGCCAGTCGGCATACGCCTGCTCGGCCTTGCGCTGGCCGATCGCCTGACGCGCGATATCCATCTGCTGCTGCACCGAGCCTTCCGACTCGCGGCGATCGATCACCTGGATCAGGTGGTAACCGTACTCGGTACGCACCGGCTGGCTGATCTGGCCGTCCTGCAGGTTGTTCATCGCGCGCTCGAATTCCGGCACGGTCTCGCCCGGGCTGATCCAGCCGAGATCGCCGCCCTGCGACGCCGAACCGTCCTGCGAGTAGGTGCGCGCGAACTTCGCGAAATCGCCGCCGGCCTCGACCTGCCGGCGAATGTCCTGCAGCTGCTGACGGGCCTGGCCTTCCGACTTGCCCTCGCCGACGCGCAACAGGATGTGGCGCACGTGCGTCTGGACGATCTTCGGTGCCGCGGCGCTCGTGCCCTGGCTCTGGCGGCGGTCGACGAGACGCACGATCTCGAAGCCGTCCGGCACGCGGATCAGCGTCGGGTTGACCTGGCCCGGACGCAGCTTCGATGCTGCGTCGACAACCTCCGCCGGCAGCGCGCCCGGCGCCTTGAAGCCGAGGTCGCCGCCCTTCTTCGCGTCGTTCGCTTCCGAATTGTTCTTCGCGAGCTTCTCGAAATCGGCGCCCGACGTGGCCTGCTGCAGCAGCGCTTCGGCCTTCTTCTGCGCGACTTCGATCTCGGCCTGCGGCGCGTTGGTCGGCGCCTTGATGAAGATATGCTGGAAGCGCAGGTCCTGCTGCTGCGCCGCGCTCGGCCCGCGCTGGCTCGCGATGTAGTTCACGACCTCGGCGTCCGACACGGTGATCTTGCCGTCGACCTCGCGCTCGCGCAGCTTCGACAGCATCAGCTCGGTGCGGGCGTCGCTCGTGAACACGGTCCACGGCACGCCTTGCGCCTCGAGACGCGCGCGATACTGTTCGAGCGTCATCCCGTTCGCCTGCGCGAGGCGCTGCAGCGTGGACTGCACGGTCGCATCGTCGATGCGGATCCCGTCGTCCTTGGCCTTCTGCACCTGGATGCGTTCGAGGACCATCTGGTTCAGCACCTGCGCACGCAACTGGTCGGCCGGCGGCACCGGTGCATTCTGCTGCTGCAGCCGGCGCGCGATCAGGCCGACGCGCTGGTCGAGTTCGCGGCCCGTGATCACGTCGTTGTTGACGACCGCGACGACTTCGTCGGCGAGCTGCGCGCCTCGCGAACCAAGCGCCTGCGCCGCGGCCGGCGCGGCGGCGAGCAGCGCGGCGGACGCGGCGAGGCTGGACACGACTGCCGCGAAACGAAGGGTTTTCTTCATTGCCACTGATACTCCATTGAAATCGTGCTGACCGGTGCAGACAAGCCGGCGTTACTCGTAGTTACTGAAGCGGGACATCGGCGGCGGCGCGGACGGCAGCGGCGTATAGCCCGGCACCCCGGCGCGGAATGCCGCCACGAGACCATTGTCGATGCTCGACAGCCCCTTCAACGTCAGCTGCATCATGAATCGCGTCGACGAGTTCTGCTGCCCCGACGAGTTCACGCCGTTCGCGAACCGCTGGGCACCGACGCCGAGCGCCCAGCAATCCGCGTCGTATTGTAAGCCGAGCAGACCGTCGACGACCCGGTTGGCGGCCAGGTCATAGTTGAAGCGGCCGACCGCGTACAGGCGGCGCGTGAGCGGCCATTGCGCGGACACCAGGAACTGGTTGATCGGCTGGTTGTCGAGCGTCGTGTTCGCGCGCGTATAGCGGTAGCCGACGTTGATCACGCGGCGCTCGCCCGGGCTGAAACCGAAACCGATGCTCGACTTCACGAGCTGGTTGTTGTTCTGGTTGTACTGGAACGCCGTTTCCGACATGAAGCCGGAGCCGAGCTTGAGCGCGGCACCGACGATCAGGTCCGAGTGGCGCGCCTGCACGGGCGCCTGCACCGAGTTCAGCGTGACGCGCTGATTGGCGAAGTAGTACTGCTGCGCGATCACGAAGCGCGCGCGTTCGTCGCCGGTGCGCGGATCGATGAAGCGCGACGTCAGGCCGGCCGTGATCCGGTTCGCGTCCGCGATGCGGTCGTTGCCGACGAACGTGTTCGGCTGGTAGATCTCCGCGAGGCCGAAGTCCGATTCCGCGGTGTCGAACAGCGGCGCGTTCGACTGGTCGCGATACGGCGTGTACACGTAGTACAGGCGCGGCTCGAGGGTCTGGATGAAGTCCTGGCCGAACAGGCGCACCGAGCGGTCGAAGATCAGGCCCGTGTCGAAGCTCACGGTCGGGATCGACTCGGTGAAGCGCTTCGGGCTGTTCGGCGTGCTCGACGACAGGTAGTTCAGGTCGTACGACGCGAAGTGGTACTGGATCTTCGGCACGACGAAGTAGCCGGGGCCGTACACGCCATACGCGATGTACGGGTTGAAGACGATCCGGTCGCCTTCGGTCGCATCGGCGGTCGTGATGCGGAACCGCGAATAGTCGGCTTCCGCGCCGAAGTCGAAGCCGCCGACGTTGTACTTCGTGTACTTCACGTTCAACTGCGGCTCGCGACTGTACGGCGCGATCGACGGCGGCAGCGTCTGCCAGTGCTGGTAGCGCGCGAGCACCGACCACGGGCCGTTGTTGTACGTGAGGCCGGCTTCCTGCTGGTACAGCGTCTGCGTGCCGTTGATGAACTCGTTCGTCGACCCGAGGTCTTCCGGATACGTGTTGTCCGAGACCTTGTTGAAGTAGACGTAGCCGCCGAAGCCGCCGCCGAAGTTCTGCTGGTGCTGCCAGTAGATCGCGTAGCGGTTGCGGTGCGCGAGCCGGTCATCCGGCAGGTAATTGGCCGTCAGCGTGCCGGAATACGTTGGCGACAGGTAGCGGAACGACGCTTCGGTCTGCACGCCGCGCCGCGAGATGATGCGCGGCGTGATCGTCAGGTCGCGGTTCGGCGCGATGTTGAAGTAGTACGGCAGCGTCAGCTCGAACCCGTTGTTCGAGTTCAACGAGAACGTCGGCGGCAGCAGGCCGCTGCGCCGCTCGCCCGACAACGGGAACGTCAGCCACGGGCTCGCGAAGATCGGCACGCCCTGGAAGAACAGCACGCCGTTGCGCGCGGTGCCTTCGTCGGCGCCCGTATCGAAGTCGAAGCGGCTGCCCTTGATGTACCACGCGGGGTCCGTCGCGCACTGGCACGCGGTGTAGGTGCCGTTGACGAACACCGAGCGCTCGCTGTCGAGCAGGTCGACGCGCTCCGCGCTGCCGGACCCGCCCGTCACGTTGAAGTGGTACTTCGGCGCCGTCATGAAGCCCTGGTTCGCCTCGACCTTCAGATGCGCTTCGGGGCCCGCGAACGACGTGCCGCCGTTGATCACCCGGACCTGGCCGTATGCATCGGCCATGTCGGTATCCTGATCGTAGTGGAGCGCGTCGGCCTTCACGACGGCGTCGCCGCGGCGCAGCTCGGCCGAGCCCTTCGCGGCGAGGTCCTGTTCGGCCGTGCCGCTCGTATGGTCGGCAATCATGAAGGCGGCCGGCTTCGCGCCGTCCTTCAGCGGATGATCCTCGAGCTGCGGGGCGAGACGCAGATCCCACGGCGAGTCGAGCGGCTGCGGCTGCGCGGCCGCGCCCGACAGCTGCGCGTACGACACGGCCGGCACGAGGCCCGGCACGGCCAGGAGCGCGAGCGCGAGCCGCCGTTTGCGCGGCGCCCCGTCACCGGGGAAAACATTCGGGAATAGCGGTTTGGGCGGCATCTATCGGTTTGGCGAATCGCCCCTTGTCAACCGCACCGGCGGCACATTCGTTCGCGCGCGGCGGCCCACGCCGTCGCACCGCGACTGCGGCTGAGCGCAAACCGGGGAGGCGATCGGGCGGACGGCGCGACAGGCGGCGGGCCTGCGCGGCGCAAGCTGACGCGGGGCGCGTCAAAAAAGTCGTGGGGTATTATATGGCAAGACGTTCTCCCCTCCGCCGAGTTTCATGACGCCCCCATCCGCCGCATCCCAGCCCGACGCCCGCCTCGAAGCCCTGACCGCATGGCTGCGCCCGCTCGCCGAGCGCTTCGCCCTCGACCTGTCGACCCTCGCACCCGCGTCGTCGGACGCCAGTTTCCGCCGCTATTTCCGGGTCGCGTCGGCCACGCGCCCCGGCGGCTCGCTGATCGCGGTCGACGCGCCGCCGCCCGAGAAGTGCCGTGAATTCGTCCAGGTCGCGCAGCTGCTCGCCGCGGCCGGCGACCACGTGCCGGACGTGCTGGCCCATGATTTCGACGCGGGCTTCATGCTCGTGACCGACCTCGGCCGCACGTCGTACATCTCGGTGCTCGATCCGGCCGACCCGGTCGCGGCACGCCCGCTGATGCGCGACGCGCTCGACGCGCTGATCCGCTTCCAGTTGACGTCGCGGCCGGACGTGCTGCCGCCGTTCGACGACGCGTTCCTGCGCCGCGAGATGGAGCTGCTGCCCGAATGGTTCGTCGGCCGGCACCTCGGCAGGCCGGTCACCGACGCGATGCGCGGCACGCTCGATCGCACCTTCGCGCTGCTGGTCGCGAGCGCCCATGCGCAGCCGCAGGGCTTCATGCTGCGCGATTTCATGCCGCGCAATTTGATGGTCTGCGAGCCGAACCCGGGCGTGCTCGACTTCCAGGACGCCGTGTACGGGCCGCTCACGTACGACGTCGTGTCGCTGCTGCGCGACGCGTTCATCAGCTGGGACGAGGAGTTCGAGCTCGACTGCTTCGCGTACTACTGGGAGCGGGCGAAGAAGGCCGGTCTGCCGGTCGATCCGGACTTCGGCGAGTTCTACCGCCAGCTCGAATGGATGGGGCTGCAGCGCCACATCAAGGTCCTCGGCCTGTTCGCGCGCATCAACTACCGCGACGGCAAGCCGCACTACCTGAACGACCTGCCGCGCTTTGTCGCCTATGCGCGCAAGGTCGCGCTGCGCTACCGCCCGCTCGTGCCGTTCGCGAAGCTGCTCGACGAGCTCGAGGGCAAGGGCGCGGCCGACGTCGGCTATACATTCTGACCGTTCTGACCGCTCTCATATTCAGACGAACAACATGAGCACTACCCTCACCACGGCGATGATTTTCGCCGCCGGGCGCGGCGAGCGGATGCGTCCGCTGACCGACGCCCGCCCGAAGCCGCTGCTCGAAGCCGGCGGCAAGCCGCTGATCGTCTGGCAGATCGAAGCACTCGCCAGCGCGGGCATCGAGACGATTGTGATCAACCATGCGTGGCTCGGCGAACAGTTCGAGGCGACGCTCGGCGACGGCTCGCGCTGGGGCGTGCGCCTCGCGTATTCGGCCGAAGGCGACGCGCTAGAAACCGCCGGCGGCATCGCGCAGGCGCTGCCGCTGCTCGAGCGGGACGGCCGGCCCACCGTGTTCGCGGGCGTCGCGGGCGACGTGTACTGCACATTCGACTACGGGACGCTCGCCGCCCCCGCCGCCCGAATGGCCACGCTCGATGTGCCCGCGATGCATCTCGTGATGGTGCCGAACCCGCCGTTCCATCCGGACGGCGATTTCGTGCTCCGCGACGACGGCCGGCTCGCGCTGGCCGGCGCCCCGCGCGTCACGTTCGGCAGCATCGGCGTGTACGACACGCGGATGTTCCGCGACATCGTGCCCGGCACGCACCGCGCGCTGTCGCCCTACTTCAGGGCGACCATCGAGGCCGGCCGCGCGAGTGGCGAATTGTATGAAGGTATCTGGGAGAACGTCGGCACGCCCGCGCAGCTCGGCGAACTCGACGCGCGGCTGCGCGCCGCGGGCTGATCGTTTCGCGGCCGACCGCCGGGCGATCCGGCGGTGACCGCGCAACGCCGCCCGCTACCGGACGGCCGGCAAACCATCCGCCCGCGCCGCGCGGGGGCCGCTACGCTCACGCGGCTTCGGCCGCTTCCCCGCCCGCCGCCGCGCGCTGTTGCTGCAGCGCCCACATCTGCGCATAGAGGCCGTCCGCGCGCACGAGCTCGTCGTGCGTGCCGCGCTCGACGATCCGCCCGTGGTCCATCACGAGAATCTGCTGCGCATGCACGACCGTCGACAGTCGGTGCGCGATCACGAGCGTCGTGCGGTGCCGCGCGATGTGGTCGAGCTCGTGCTGGATCGCACGCTCCGAGCGCGAATCGAGCGCCGACGTCGCCTCGTCGAACAGCAGCACCGGCGGATCCTTCAGCAGCGTGCGCGCGATCGCGACGCGCTGCTTCTCCCCGCCCGACAGCTTCAGCCCGCGCTCGCCGACCGGCGTGTCATAGCCCTTCGGCAAGCTCTCGATGAAGTCGTGGATGTGCGCGGCGCGCGCGGCCGCGATCACTTCGTCGCGGCTCGCGGTCGGCCGGCCGTACGCGATGTTGTAGTAGATCGAATCGTTGAACAGCACGGTGTCCTGCGGCACGATCCCGATCGATGCGCGCAGCGAGTCCTGCGTGACGTCGCGGATGTCCTGGCCGTCGATCCGGATCGCGCCGCCCGCCTGCCGGTCGAGATCGTAGAAGCGGAACAGCAGGCGCGACAGCGTCGACTTGCCGGAGCCGCTGTGACCGACCACCGCGGTCGTCGTGCCCGCGTCGATCGTAAACGTCACGTCGTGCAGGATCTGTCGCGACGCTTCGTACGAGAAGTTCACGTGCTCGAAGCGCACCTGCGCGCCGGCCACCGCGAGCGGCCGCGCGTCGGGCGCGTCCGGGACTTCCTTCGCGGCCGCCAGCAGCCCGAACATCCGGTCCATGTCGGTGAGGCTCTGCTTCAACTCGCGATACACGACGCCGAGAAAATTCAGCGGAATGTACAACTGCAGCATGAACGTGTTGATCAGCACGAGATCGCCGAGCGTCAGCTTGCCTGCCAGCACGCCCTGCGTCGCGCGCCACAGGATGAACACGAGCCCGGTGCCGATGATCGCCTGCTGGCCGAAGTTCAGCACCGACAGCGAGTTCTGCGAGCGGATCGCGGCCTTGCGGTAGCGCTTCAGGTTCTCGTCATAGCGCTGCGCCTCCCACTCCTCGTTGCCGAAGTACTTCACCGTCTCGTAGTTGATCAGCGAATCGATCGCCCGCGAGTTCGCGCGCGAATCGAGCTCGTTCATCGTGCGGCGAAAGTGCGTGCGCCAGTTGGTGACCTTCACGGTGAACACGATGTACGTGACGAGCGCCGCGAACGTCACGTACGCGTAGTACGCCTCGTACTTGACCACGAAGAAGCCGAGCACGAGCCCGACCTCGACGAGCGTCGGCAGGATGCTGTACAGCGAATAGGAAATCAGCTGCTGGATGCCGCGCGTGCCGCGCTCGATGTCGCGCGACATGCCGCCCGTCTGGCGTTCGAGGTGGAAGCGCAGCGACAGCCCGTGCAGATGCCGGAACACCTGCAGCGCGAGCTGGCGCACCGCGCTCTCGGTGACCTTCGAGAACAGGATCTCGCGCAGCTCGGTGAAGAGCGACGTCGACAGCCGCACGAACGCATACGCGACGACCAGCAGGCCGACGCCGCCCGCGAGCACGATGCCGGCCGACTGCTCGGCGCGGCCGAGCGCGGTGAGCTGCTGCACGGCGGACAGGTGATCGACGATGCGCTTCATCACGACCGGCACGCCGAGGTTCGCGACCTTCGCGCCGATCAGGCAGCCGAGCGCGAGCGCGACGCGCCATTTGTAGGTGGCCAGGTACGGCAGCAGCGACCGGATGGTCTGCCAGTCGTTGCGTGGCCCGGTCGGAGCCGGCGCGGGCTCGCCGGAAGCGGAATATCGGCGCATGGGGGGAAGGATCGGCGGTGCTGCCGGACGCGTGCTGCAGCGGCCGACTCGCCCGCTTTCTCGTACAATTTGCGAACGTTGTATTGTCGCAGAAGCCGCCTCGCGCCGCTGCCGGCGCCCTCGCCGGCCGGCCTGCGCGCGGCGGCAAATTCATTACAGGATGAAAGCCCCGCCATGACCGATTCGACCCTCGAACTTCCGGCAAAGCAGCCCGCGCTGCGCGTCGTCCCGCAACCGCACGACGCGAACGTCCATGGGGACGTGTTCGGCGGCTGGATCATGTCGCAGGTCGACATCGCCGGCTCGATCCCCGCGAGCCAGCGGGCGAACGGCCGCGTCGCGACGGTCGCGGTCAATTCGTTCGTGTTCAAGCAGCCGGTGTTCGTCGGCGACCTGCTGAGCTTCTACGCGACCATCATCCGCACCGGCAACACGTCGGTGACGGTCGACGTCGAGGTCTACGCGCAGCGCATGCGCCTGATGGGCGAAATCGTGAAGGTGACCGAAGCGACGCTCACCTATGTGGCAACCGGTCCCGACCGCAAGCCGCGTCAACTGCCGCCGCTCTGATCCGCACGCGCCGCGCCGCGGCGCCGCATGCGGCGCTCCCCGGGGCCCGTCAGTGCGTGGCCGTCAGCCCGAACTCGCGCATCGCCGGCACGAAGTCGTGATTGAGCGTCGGCTTGCGCGACAGCTTCATCAGCACGTAGCGCTGGAACGGCGCGAGCCGCTGCCACTGCGCGAGCGCGGGCGCCGGCAGCCCCGCCAGCGCGCTCTGCTGCACGAGCGCATCCGGCACCGTGTCGGTCGCGCGCCAGCTCGGCTGCTCGTCCGGCTGGAACCACGACGGTTCGAGATCGGCATGCGTGCGCAGCATTTCGAACAGCGCGTGATCGAAATTGGGCTCGATCAGGGTGTCGTCGTCGGCCGGAAAGCGCGCGAGCAGCTTGCGGTCCTCGAGCGGCAGCAGCTGCCACTGCTCGAGTGAAATCCGCAGACCGAAGCGGTCGAGATTGAAACGCACGATCATCGGAATGTACGTCAGGTTTTCCGACGAATCGTGTTCGAAATTGAATAGCAGCGGAGCGTCGCTGAGTCCCATGGTCGTTACCCGAGTGGCGGATGCCGGCGCGGCCGGCCTGCCTGGGGTATTTTAGAACCTCTGCGCGCAAGCGGCGCACACGATCGTCGCCGCCCTGCGTCGAATCAACGGGAGTGCTCGTGAATCCGACTGAAACAGAAGAACCGCGCGGCGCGATCGAGCTGTCCGTGCGCCGCACGCGCGGCGGCGCGGTCGAGACGGCCCACGACTACGTCGGCCAGGAATGGCCGGTCGCGCTGGTCTTCAACGGCATCTCGCACGCGGTGATGATGTGCACGCCGCGCGACCTCGAGGCGTTCGCGGTCGGCTTCGCGATCTCGGAAGGGATCGTCGAACGCGGCAGCGACATCAAGGACATCGACGTGATCCTGCACGCCGACGCGGCGCTGCCGCACGCGGAGGTGCATCTGGAGGTCGTCCAGCAGGCGTTCGCCGCGCTGAAGGACCGGCGCCGCGCGCTTGCCGGGCGCACCGGCTGCGGCGTGTGCGGGATCGAAAGCATCGACCTGCTCGATCTCGCGCCGGAACGGGTGCCCGACACCGGCTTTCTCGCGCGCCTCGCGCCCGACGCGCTCGCGCGCGCGGCCCACGCGCTGCCGGCCCATCAGGCCCTCACGCGGCTGACCGGCGGCCTGCATGCGGCCGCATGGTGCGATGCAACGGGCACGATCCGGATGGCGTTCGAGGATGTCGGCCGCCACAACGCGCTCGACAAGCTGATCGGCTCGCTCGTGCTGGCACGCGCCGACGCGACCGACGGCTTCGTGTTCCTGTCGAGCCGCGCGAGCTACGAGCTCGTGCGCAAGTCGGCGCGGGTCGGCATTCCGATGGTCGCGACGATCTCCGCGCCGTCGTCGCTCGCGATCGAGATCGCAAAGGCGGCCGGCCTGCGGCTCGTCAGCTTCTGCCGCGAAACCGGCCACGTCGATTACGGCACGGCCTGACGCCGGCCATCCTGCCGTGCGGGGCGCGCCGGCGGGTCCGTGCCCGCGCGCCCCGCCGCGTCAGTCGAACTGACGGAAATCCGGCTTGCGCTTCTCGAAGAACGCCGTCATCGCCTCGCGCGCTTCCGGCGCGCGCAGCATCGTGGAGAAGTGGCCGGCTTCCTCGGCGATCCGCGCGGCAACCGCGATCCCGCCCGTATCCTTCAGCAGCGCCTTCGTCACGCGCAGCGACGACGCCGGCAGCGCCGCGAGCTTCGCGGCCTGCTTCGCCGCGAATGCGTCGAGCTCGGCGGCCGGCAGCACGCGATTGACGATGCCGATCCGGTACGCTTCCAGCGCATCGAACGCTTCGCCGAGCAGCAGCTTCTCGGCTGCGACCTGATGGCCGGCCAGCCGCGGCAGCAGCGCGCTCGACGCGGCTTCAGGGCACAGCCCGAGCTGCGCGAACGGCAGCGAGAACGTCGCGACGTCGGCCGCGTAGACGAGGTCGCAGTGCAGCAGCATCGTCACGCCGACGCCGACCGCGACGCCCGGCACCGCGGCGACGATCGGCTTGCTTGCCTGGCTGATCCGCGCGAGAAACTGAAACACCGGCGCGTTCTCGTCCTTCGGCGGCGCCTTCAGGAAATCCTCGAGATCGTTCCCCGCGCTGAAGTTGCCGTCGCTGCCGCGCAGCAGGATCACGCGGATCGCCTTGTCTTCCTGCGCGTCGGCGAGCGCATCGGCCATCGTCTGGTACATCGCCGCCGTCAGCGCGTTCTTCTTCGCCGGGCGTGCGATCGTGATCGTCATCACGCCGTCGGCGCGTTCCACTTGAATTTCGGCCACAACCGTCTCCTTTGACGTCCTCTACCGGAATGAAAAAACGGTGCGCGAGCTCGTGGCCCGCGCACCGTCGTCGCTTGTCGTCGCGTCCCGCTTACAGGCGTTCGATGATGCCCGCCGCACCCATGCCGGTGCCGACGCACATCGTGACCATCCCGTACTTCAGGTTGCGGCGGCGCAGGCCATGCACGACGGTCGCCGCGCGGATCGCGCCGGTCGCGCCGAGCGGGTGGCCGAGCGCGATCGCGCCGCCGACCGGGTTGACCTTCGACGGGTCGAGGCCGAGATCGCGGATCACCGCCAGCGACTGCGCGGCAAATGCCTCGTTCAGCTCGATCCAGTCGAGATCGTCCTGCTTCAGGCCGGCGGCCTTCAGCGCGGCCGGAATCGCTTCCTTCGGACCGATGCCCATGATTTCGGGCGGCACGCCGCGCACCGCGAAGCTCACGAAGCGCGCGAGCGGCGTCAGGTTGAATTGCTTGAGCACCTTCTCCGACACGACGAGCAGCGCACCCGCGCCGTCCGACGTCTGCGAGCTGTTGCCGGCCGTGACCGAGCCCTTGTTCGCGAACACCGTGCGCAGCTTCGCGAGGCCTTCGAGCGACGTATCCGCGCGCGGACCTTCGTCGAGCGCGATCTCGCGCGTCTTCACGTCGACTTCGCCTGTCGCGAGGTTCGGGAAACGCTCGGTGAGCGTGTACGCGGCGATTTCGTCGCCGAACTCGCCGGCCTGCTGCGCGGCGAGCGCCTTGCGATGCGATTCGACCGAGAACGCGTCCTGGTCTTCGCGGCTCACCTTCCACTGCTCGGCGACGCGCTCGGCGGTCAGGCCCATCCCGTACGCGATGCCGAAGTCTTCGCTGCGATCGAAGATGTGCGGCGACATCGACGGCTTGTTGCCCATCATCGGCACCATGCTCATCGATTCGCAGCCGCCCGCGAGCATCGCATCGGATTCGCCGACGCGGATGCGGTCGGCCGCCATCGCCAGCGCCGTGATGCCCGACGCGCAGAAGCGGTTGACCGTCACGCCGCCGACCGTCTGCGGCAGGCCCGCGAGCAGCGCGCCCATGCGCGCGACGTTCAGGCCCTGCTCGGCTTCCGGAATCGCGCAGCCGATGATCGCGTCCTCGATCAGCTTCGTGTCGAAGCCGGGCACCTGCGCGACCGCCGAGCGGATCGCGTGAACCAGCAGCTCGTCGGGGCGCGTGTTCTTGAAGACTCCGCGCGGGGCCTTGCCGATCGGGGTGCGGCTGGCGGCGACGATGTATGCGTCTTGCAATTGTTTGCTCATTTGAAACTCCTTGGCCTGTCGACCGGAGCTGGCGCTTCAGCGCTTACTCTGGTCCCATGCTATGCATTCGCTCACTCAGTTACGCACCGGCTTGCCGGTCTGCAACATGCCCATGATCCGTTCCTGCGTCTTCTGCGTGCCGAGCAGCTCGACGAACGCGCGGCGCTCGAGCGCGAGCAGCCACTGCTCGTCGACGAGGCTGCCGGCTTCGACGTCGCCGCCGCACACGGCTTCGGCGATGCGGCTCGCGATCAGGTAGTCGTGATCGCTGATGAAGCGGCCGTCACGCATGTTGACGAGCGATGCCTTGATCGTCGCGATCGCCGAGCGGCCCGCCACCGGCACGTCTTTCGCGCGCAGCGGGGCGCGATAGCCGACGTCGGCCAGCGCACGGGCTTCCTTCTTCGCGGTGTCGAGCAGTTCGAACACGTTGAAGACGATCGTGTCGGACGGCTTCAGGTAGCCCATCGCGCGCGCATCGTGCGCCGACGACGACACCTTCGCCATCGCCGCGTTCTCGAACGACTTCGTGACGAACTTCAGGATCTCGGTGGTCGCGTTCGCGGCCGTGGCCGCCTCCGCCGCGCGCAGCGCCGCTTCCTTCAGGCCGCCGCCCGCCGGCACGAGACCGACGCCCACTTCGACGAGACCGATGTAGCTCTCGACGTGCACGACGCGCTTCGCGCTGTGCAGCATCAGCTCGCAACCGCCGCCGAGCGCGATGCCCGACACGGCCGCGACGACCGGCACGTTCGCGTACTTCACGCGCAGCATGCCTTCCTGGAACTTCTTCACGAACGGCTCGATGCCCTTCGCGCCGCCCATCATGAACGCGGGCATCGCCTCCTCGAGGTTCGCGCCGGCCGAGAACGGGCCGCCCGGCGTGCCGAGCTTCAGCGACGTCGGCTGCCAGATCACCACGCCCTTGTAATCCTTCTCCGCGAGTTCGATCGCCTGCACGAGGCCGTCGATCACGCTCGGCCCGATCGTGTTCATCTTCGACTTGAACGACACGATCACGACGTCGTCCTCGCCCGCCCGATCGTCGACCCACGCACGCACCGCGTCGGTTTCGAACAGCGTCTTGCCGTACGTCTTCGGGTCCGCACCGGTTTCGCCGATCAGCGGCGCGCGGAACACCTGCCGGCCGTAGACGGCCAGGTCGGAACGCGGCACGAAGCGCTTCGACGCCGGCGCCCACGAGCCTTCGGCCGTGTGCACGCCGCCTTGCTCGGCGACCGGGCCTTCGAGCACCCACGACGGCAGCGGCACGTTCGCGAGCGCCTTGCCGGCCGCGATGTCTTCCTGCACCCACTCGGCGACCTGCTTCCAGCCGGCGGCCTGCCAGCCTTCGAACGGGCCTTCGTTCCAGCCGAAGCCCCAGCGGATCGCGAGGTCGACGTCGCGCGCGTTGTCGGCGATCGACTCGAGATGCACGCCGATGTAGTGGAACACGTCGCGGAAGATCGACCACAGGAACTGCGCGTGCGGATGATCCGTCTCGCGCAGCAGCTTCAGGCGCTCCGCCGGCGGGCGCTTCAGGATGCGGCCGACGGTTTCGTCCGCCTTCGCGCCCGCATCCACATAGGTGCCCGTCTTCGCGTCGAGCACCTTGATCGCCTTGCCTTCCTTCTTGTAGAAACCGCCGCCCGTCTTCTGGCCGAGCGCGCCCTGCTTCACCAGCTCGGCGAGCACGGCAGGCGTCTGGTAGACCGGGAAGAACGGATCGTCGGCGAGGTTGTCCTGCATCGTCTTGATCACGTGCGCCATCGTGTCGAGGCCGACCACGTCCGCGGTGCGGAACGTCGCCGACTTCGCGCGGCCGAGGCGGCTGCCCGTCAGATCGTCGACTTCGTCGAAGCGCAGGCCGAACTTGGCTGCTTCGGTGATCACCGCGAGGATCGAGAAGATGCCGACGCGGTTCGCGATGAAGTTCGGCGTGTCCTTCGCGCGCACGACGCCCTTGCCGACGATGCTCGTCAGGAACGTTTCGAGCTGGTCGAGGATGTCGGCACGCGTATGCGCGGTCGGGATCAGCTCGACCAGGTGCATGTAGCGCGGCGGGTTGAAGAAGTGCACGCCGCAGAAGCGCGACTTCAGTTCGTCCGAGAAACCTTCGGACAGCTTCGTGATCGACAGGCCCGACGTGTTGGTCGCGAAGATCGCGTTCGGCGCGATGTGCGGCGCGACCTTCTTGTACAGGTCGTGCTTCCAGTCCATCCGCTCGGCGATCGCCTCGATCACGACGTCGCACTCGGCGAGCTTCGCGATGTCGTCCTCGTAGTTCGCGGCTTCGAGGTATTTCGCGTCGTCCTTCACGCCGAACGGCGCGGGCGACAGCTTCTTCAGGTTCTCGATCGCCTTCAGCGCGATCGCGTTCTTCGGGCCTTCCTTGGCCGGCAGGTCGAACAGCAGCACCGGCACGCGCGCGTTGACGAGATGCGCGGCGATCTGCGCGCCCATCACGCCGGCGCCCAGCACGGCGACCTTGCGAATCAGGAAATTGCTCACGGGATGTCTCCGGATAGTGTCGTGCAGCGCGGGTTGTGAGGGCTGCACGGCGAAGTGAGTACCAGGAACCGTTGCGTCGGGGCGGCGCGCGGCGCGCACCGCCCCGACTCGCGTCAGAACAGCGATTCGTCGACTTCCATCAGCGTCTTCGAGCCGGCGCGCGCGGCGCGGATCGTCGCTGCGGTCTCGGGCAGCAGGCGCGCGAAGTAGAAGCGGGCCGTCGCGAGCTTCGATTTGTAGAACGGATCTCCCGACGCTTCGTTGTCGAGAGCGATGCGCGCCATGCGCGCCCAGAAGTACGCGAACACCAGATGGCCGACGGTGCGCAGGTACGGCACGGCGGCGGCGCCGACTTCGTCCGGGTTCTGCATCGCCTTCATGCCGATTTCCATCGTCAGCTTCTGCACCTTGTCGCCGATGTCGGCGAGCGGGTTGATGAACTCGGCCATCTCCGGCTTCACGCCTTCAGCTTCCGCGAATTCGGTCACGAGCTTGCCGAACTTCTTCAGCTTCGCGCCCATGTCGCCGAGCACCTTGCGGCCCAGCAGGTCGAGCGACTGGATCGAGTTCGTGCCTTCGTAGATCATGTTGATCCGCGCATCGCGCACGTACTGCTCCATGCCCCACTCGGAGATGAAGCCGTGGCCGCCGTAAATCTGCATCGCGTGGTTGGTCGACTCGAACGCGTTGTCGGTCAGGAACGCCTTGATGATCGGCGTGAGCAGCGCGACGAGGTCGGCCGCTTCCTGGCGCACCGCTTCGTCACCGTGCGACAGCTCCTTGTCGATCTGCAGCGCGGACCAGTACGTGAACGCACGCGCGCCTTCCGCGTAGGCCTTCTGCGTGAGCAGCATGCGGCGCACGTCCGGGTGCACGATGATCGGGTCGGCCGGCTTGTCCGGTGCCTTCGGGCCCGTCAGCGAGCGCATCTGCAGGCGTTCCTTCGCGTACGCCAGCGAGTTCTGGTACGCGACTTCCGTCAGGCCCAGGCCCTGCATGCCGACGCCGAGACGCGCGGCGTTCATCATCACGAACATCGCGTTGAGGCCCTTGTTCGGCTCGCCGACCATCCAGCCCTTCGCGTTGTCGAGGTTCATCACGCACGTCGAGTTGCCGTGGATGCCCATCTTGTGCTCGATCGAGCCGCACTTGATGCCGTTGCGCTCGCCCGGCTCGCCCGCGGCGTCCGGCACGAACTTCGGCACGATGAACAGCGAGATCCCCTTCGTGCCTTGCGGCGCGTCCGGCAGGCGCGCGAGCACGAGGTGGACGATGTTCTTCGACATGTCGTGCTCGCCGCTCGAGATGAAGATCTTCGTGCCGCTGATCGAGTACGAGCCGTCGCCGTTCGGCTCGGCCTTGGTGCGCAGGATGCCGAGGTCGGTGCCGCAGTGCGGCTCGGTCAGGCACATCGTGCCCGTCCATTCGCCCGACACGAGCTTCGGCAGATATTGCTGCTGCAGTTCCGGCGCGCCGTGCGCGTGCAGGCATTCATAGGCGCCGTGCGACAGGCCCGGATACATCGTCCATGCCTGGTTCGCCGAGTTCAGCATTTCGTAGAGCGCGTTGTTCACGAACGCGGGCAGGCCCTGGCCGCCGTAGTCCGGATCGCAGCCGAGCGCCGGCCAGCCGGCCTCGACGTACTGCCGATACGCTTCCTTGAAGCCGGTCGGGGTCTTCACGACGCCGTCGCCTTCATACGTACAGCCTTCGCGGTCGCCGACCTGGTTCAGCGGGAACAGCACCTCGGAGCAGAACTTGCCCGCCTCCTCGAGAACCTGGTTGATCGTGTCGGCGTCGAGGTCCGCATGCCGCGGCATTTGCTTGACCTCGGCTTCGACGTTCAGAAGCTCGTGCAACACGAATTGCATGTCGCGCAGCGGCGCGGCGTACTGTCCCATGACTCTCTCCAAAGTGGGCAAACGGCTCGAGCTCCTGGCGGGCGGGTCACGCGCCGCTAACGGCTCTCGCTCTGATACGAAACGATCGTCTTTTCCAGCGCGGCCCACGTGAGGCGCACGGCATCCGGCGAATGCAGGAAGCGTGCGTCGTGATGCAGGCCGAGCGTGAAGCTGTACAACTCGAAGAGCATCAGGTCCGGATCGGTATCCGCACGCAAATGGCCTTCTTCCTTCGCCTGCGAAATGGCACGCAGCATCGCGGCACGCCAGGCCGTCACGCTCGCGATCAACTGCTCGCGCACGGGGCTGTCAGGCCGGTCGTCGTACTCGACGGCTCCGCTGATGTAGATGCATCCGGTCGTCACCTCCTGGATGCGCTTCTCCGTCCAGCGCGCCAGCATCGCCCGCAGGCGCGGCAAGCCTCGCGGCTCGCGCAGGCTCGGAAAGAACACCTCGTTTTCGAAACGATGGTGATATTCGCGGACGACCTCGACTTGGAGGTCTTCGCGCGATCCGAAGTGCGCGAACACACCGCTCTTGCTCATCTGCATGCGCTCGGCCAGCAGGCCGATCGTCAGCCCCTCCAGCCCGTCACGGCTGGCGAGGTCCAAAGCAGCTTCGAGTATCGCGGCACGCGTCTGTTCGCCTTTTCGCATAGCTTTTTCTTAACCGTTCGGGGGTTCGAATAAAATCGAACGGCCGTACTATTATTGAGTGCGGCCGCTCGCGAAACAAGGAAATTATTAGAAACCGGTGTCTAACCGAGCCGCTATTTTGCGCGATTCCGGCGGGGCCGGAGCGGCTTTTCCGCACGAACGTGCGGACAGATTTTTTGAAGCGGATGCTTAGTCGTAACCGCCGACTGTCAACGCCTTCATCACGACCCGGTACGTGTTGTACGCGAGCCAGCTCAGCATACGCTCGATGCGTGGCCGCGCGGCGTAGCGGGCGGCGTCGATTTCGCGGCCTTCGGCGAACGCGCTCGTGATCGCGTCGCGCAGCTCGTTGGTGAGCGCATCGTAGCGCACCAGCACGACATTGGCCTCATTGTTGAGCATCAGGCTCAGCGCGTCCAGATTCGACGAGCCGACCGTCGCCCAGTTGTCGTCGATCACCGCGACCTTGCCGTGCAGGATCGTCTTGTCATATTCCGCCACGCGCACGCCCGCGCGCAGCAGCGCGTGATACAGGAACGGCACGGCCGTATCGAGCGCGGTGAACTCGTTGCGGCCGATCAGGATCCGCACGTCGACGCCGCGCCGCGCCGCGCCCGTCAGCGCACGGCGCAGCTTGCGGCCCGGCATGAAATACGGGTTCGCGAGCAGGATCCGCTGTCGCGCCCGCCCGATCGCGGCGAGATACGCCTTCTCGATCGCGCGGCGGTTCACGACGTTGTCGCGCGCGACGAACGCGACGCTCGGCTCGGTGACGACCCGCAGCGCACCGGCCTTGATCCATCGGTGGCTGCGCATCCAGCGCCGGAACATGTCCGGGAACGCCTCGCCGCCGTGCAGGCCGGCCGCGTACTGCGCATACGGCTTGTGGCCGAACTGGATCCGGTGCCACTGCAGCTCGAACGCGGCGCGCACGTCCGACACCGCCGGCCCGGCCATCTCGACCGCGAAATCCCAGCGCGGAAATGGCAGCGTCGCGGTGCCCTGCGTGTAGTCGTCGACGATGTTGATGCCGCCGCAGTACGCGACCGCATGATCGATCACCGCGAGCTTGCGGTGCGTGCGCGAAAAGCCGAAGCGGCCGAACAGGTAGCGGTTGTAGATGCAGTGCTCGACGCCGGCGTCGGCCCACGTGTCGAACAGCGGCAGGCGCGCGGTGCCGACGCCGTCGGTGATCACGCGCACGCGCACGCCGCGCTGCGCCGCGCGGATCAGCGCATCCGACACCGGGCGGCCGGCCGCATCGTCGCAGAAGATGTAGGTTTCGAGCATCACCTGCTCGCGCGCCGCCTCGATCCGCTCGATCAGCGCCTGGAAGAATTCGCCGCCGGTCGTGCACAGCCGCACCGTGTTGCCGGCGGTGAACGCGAGCCGCGACGCGGAGCCGCGTTCCTGCAGGAACATCTGCCGCAATTGCGCGAAGCGCTTGCGGGTTTCCGAATTCATGCGGACGAGCCGTGCGGCGCCCGCGCGAGCGACACGCGCACGGGCAGTTGCAGGATCGCCTCGGCGTTCGACGGCGAATAGCAGCGCGCGGCCGCTTCGCGGTACGGCAGCCATGCATGGTCGACATGCTCGCGCGGCGACAGCGTCACGTCGACGCGGCGCGGCACGCACAGGCCGAACCAGTGCTCGACGTTGCGCGTGACGCCCGGCCCATAGCGATGCAGGTATTGCGGATAGATCGTGTATTCGATCTGGTGGTGCCAGTCGATCAGCGCGGTGGCCGGCACGTCGTGCGTACCGACCAGGATGCCGGTTTCCTCGGCGACTTCGCGCGCGGCCGTGAGCGCGAGCGGCTCGTCGAGCGCGTCCTTCGATCCGGTCACCGATTGCCAGAAATCGGGCTGGTCGGCACGCTTGATCACCAGCACGTCGAGTTCGGGCGTGTAGATCACGACGAGAACGGATTCGGGAATTTTCGGCGGCTTCGTCATCTTTGTTTCATGCGACACAGGGCCGTGCGCCGGGCCTGTGCCCGAACGTGCGGCAAGTGCTGCGACTGTACCGCAAAAAACGAAACAGGCGCATCGGGGCGCCTGTTTCGTTGGGGTGTCGTGCGCGCGTCGCCGTGCGCACGACCTGCGACAGGCGTTACGCCTTCGGCTGTTCCGGCTGACGCAGACGGATGTGCAGTTCGCGCAGCTGACGCTCGTCGACCGGGCTCGGCGCCTGCGTGAGCAGATCCTGCGCACGCTGCGTCTTCGGGAACGCGATCACGTCGCGGATCGAGTCGGCACCGGCCATCATCGTGACGATGCGGTCGAGACCGAACGCGATACCGCCGTGCGGCGGCGCGCCGTACTGCAGCGCGTCCAGCAGGAAGCCGAACTTCAGCTGCGCTTCTTCCGCGCCGATCTTCAGCGCGCGGAACACCTTGCTCTGCACTTCCTCGCGGTGGATACGCACCGAGCCGCCACCGATTTCCCAGCCGTTCAGCACCATGTCGTACGCCTTCGCGAGGCAGCGGCCCGGATCGGTCTCGAGGTATTCGAGGTGCTCGTCCTTCGGGCTCGTGAACGGGTGGTGCGCCGCGACGTAGCGCGCATCTTCGTCGTCGTATTCGAACATCGGGAAATCGACGACCCACAGCGGCTTCCAGCCGGCCTGGACGAGGCCGTTCGCCTTGCCGAATTCCGAATGACCGATCTTCAGGCGCAGCGCGCCGAGGCTGTCGTTGACGACCTTCGCGCGGTCGGCCGCGAAGAAGATGATGTCGCCGTCTTCAGCACCGGTGCGCTCGAGGATCGCCGCGATCGATGCGTCGTGCAGGTTCTTGACGATCGGGCTCTGCAGGCCGTCGCGGCCCTTCGCCTTCTCGTTGACCTTGATCCATGCGAGGCCCTTCGCGCCGTAGATGCGCACGAATTCCGTGTAGCCGTCGATGTCGCCGCGCGACAGCTCGCCACCCTTCGGCACGCGCAGCGCCGCGACACGGCCGTCCTTCGCGTTGGCCGGCGTGCTGAACACCTTGAAGTCGACGTCCTTCATCGCGTCGGTCAGCTCGGTGAATTCGAGCTGCACGCGCAGGTCCGGCTTGTCCGAACCGAAACGCGCCATCGCTTCCGAGTACGGCATCACCGGGAATTTCGCGTCGAGTTCGACGTCGATCGTCGTCTTGAAGATGTGACGGATCATGTCTTCGAAGAGATCACGGATTTCCTGCTCGCCGAGGAACGACGTCTCGCAGTCGATCTGCGTGAATTCCGGCTGGCGGTCGGCGCGCAGGTCTTCGTCGCGGAAGCACTTGGTGATCTGGTAGTAACGGTCGAAGTTCGCGACCATCAGCAGCTGCTTGAACAGCTGCGGCGACTGCGGCAGCGCGAAGAACTGGCCCGCGTTCACACGCGACGGCACCAGGTAGTCGCGCGCGCCTTCCGGCGTGCTCTTCGTCAGCATCGGCGTTTCGATGTCGATGAAGCCCTGCTCGTCGAGGTACTTGCGCGCTTCGATCGCGACGCGGTAGCGCAGGCGCAGGTTGTGCTGCATCTGCGGACGGCGCAGGTCGAGCACGCGGTGCGTGAGGCGCGTCGTTTCCGACAGGTTGTCGTCGTCGAGCTGGAACGGCGGCGTGACCGACGCATTCAGCACGTTCAGTTCGTGACACAGCACTTCGATCTTGCCGCTCTTCAGGCCGGCGTTGACCGTGCCTTCCGGACGGTTGCGCACGAGACCCTTGATCTGCACGCAGAACTCGTTGCGCACGCCTTCGGCGGTCGCGAACATTTCCGCGCGATCCGGGTCGCACACCACCTGCACGAGGCCTTCACGATCGCGCAGGTCGATGAAGATCACACCGCCGTGATCGCGGCGGCGCTGCACCCAGCCGCACAGCGACACGGTTTGGCCCAGCAGGTGTTCGGTCACGAGACCGCAGTATTCAGTACGCATCGACATGATGTTTGCTTTCGTTCGGTTTGATCAACGGGTGCCGCAACGCGCGGCCCGGGCGATGATTCTTTACTTACAGCGGCGGCTCGACGGGGCGGCGGGCGGGCACCGGAGCCGGCGCCGACGGCGCCACGACGCCCATCGAGACGATGTACTTGAGCGCGGCATCGACCGACATGTCGAGTTCGATGACTTCGCTCTTCGGGAGCATCAGGAAGAAGCCCGACGTCGGGTTCGGTGTCGTGGGCACGTACACGCTCACGTACTCTTCCGTCAGATGGTTGACCACGTCGCCGCCGGGCGCGCCGGTCAGAAACGCGATCGTATACGAGCCGCGACGCGGGTATTCGATCAGCAGCGCCTTGCGGAACGCGTTGCCGCTGCTCGACAGCAGCGTGTCCGACACCTGCTTGACGCTCGTGTAGATCGGCCCGACGACCGGGATGTGACGCACGACCGCGTTCCACCACGTGACGAGCTTCTGGCCGATGAAGTTCTGCGTCGCCAGCCCGACGACGAAGATGAACGCGAGCGTCAGCACCGCACCAAGCCCCGGCAGGCGGAAGCCGAGCGCCCGCTCCGGCTGCCACGATTCGGGCAGCAGCAGCAGCGTCTGGTCCATCGTGCCGATGATGAGACCGAGCACCCACAGCGTGATCGCGAGCGGGACGAGAACCAGCAGGCCGGTCAGAAACACCGATTTCAGGGTCGTCTTTTTCATCATCTGCCGTCAATGAACCGCGCCGGAAGCGCGGTGTGGACGCGGCCCGGACGGGCCGCGACTGTCAACTGCCGGCGGCGGGCGCCGCGGCCGGGGCCGGCGCGGCGCTCGTCGTCGTACTTTCGGAACTCGTGGCGGCTGCCGCCGGCGCCGCGGCGGCGGGTGCCGCAGCCCCCGCTTCGCCCGTCGCCGTCGCCGGCGCGCTGGTGCCGCCCGAGCCACCGCGGAAATCGGTGACATACCAGCCGGAGCCCTTCAGCTGGAAGCCGGCGGCGGTGACCTGCTTGCGAAAAGCATCCTTCCCGCATTCGGGGCACTGCGACAGCGGCGCGTCGCTCATCTTCTGGAGCATGTCCTTCGCGAAACCGCACGCTTCGCATCGATAGGCGTAGATCGGCATGATATTTTTCCCGCGGAAACTGGAAACGGCTTGCAAAACCTTGAATTATATCCGAAACCCCGGCGCGCTCCGGCAACGGCCGCGACGCGCCGGGCTTCAGCGACGGCGCCACGTGAGCCAGCGCTCGTGTCCTTCGAACACGGCCAGCGAATCGGTCACGGGCAGATCCTCGATCAGCTCGAAGTGCGGCGCGAGCAGCGCATCGAGTTCGGCGCGCTCGATGCCGAACGGCGGGCCCTTCGGTTTCTTCGTCACGAAGAAATAACCGGCCAGCAACGCGCCGGCGGGCAGCAGTTCGGCCATCCGCGCCGCATAGCCGGCGCGCAGGCTCGGCGGCAGCGCGCACAGGAACGCGCGCTCGTACACCCACTGCACGTCGAACGGCGGCCGATACACGAAGAAATCGGCCTGCTCGACGACGTCCGCATGCGCGCCGAGCTGCGCCTTCGCGGCCGCCACCGCCTGCGCGGCGAAATCGATCGCGCGCACGGGCCAGCCGGCCTGCGCGAGCCAGCCGGCCTCCCGCGCACTGCCGCAGCCGGGAATCAGCACCGCGCACGGCCCGAGCCGCTGCGCAAACGCACGAAACCCTTCCGGCACGCCGCCGAATTCCCACGGTGTCACGCCGCGCGCGAAACGCTCGTCCCAGAACGATGCGTCGCCGGGGTCGCGCGTCGCGAAATCGGCGGGGCCCGGCGTGGACGGTTGCTTCGGTTCGGACATCGCGCGGCTCCTGTCGGTCACGCGCCGTACGCGAGCGCGAGCAGCACGCGCGCGACGAGCGCCCCGACGCCGACGGCAAGACCGAAGATCAGCAAGGCCTGCAACAGCCGGTTGGTCCGTTTCTGCTCGAGGAGGACCTGACGCATCAGGTCCTCACTCGCCGCACGCGGCGCATCGTGGCGCGCCGCCATCGCGTGGTGGATCAGGCGCGGCAGTTGCGGCAGCGTCTTGCTCCACTGCGGCGCCTCGACCTTGAAGCGCTCGTACCAGCCGCGCAGGCCGATCTGCTCGGTCATCCAGCGCTCGAGATACGGCTTCGCGGTCTTCCACAGGTCGAGTTCGGGGTCGAGCGAGCGGCCGAGCCCCTCGACGTTCAGCATCGTCTTCTGCAACAGCACGAGCTGCGGCTGGATCTCGACGTTGAAGCGGCGCGACGTCGAGAACAGGCGCATCAGCACCTGGCCGAGCGAGATGTCCTTCAGCGCGCGGTCGAAATACGGCTCGCACACCGCGCGGATCGCGCTTTCGAGTTCCTCGACGCGCGTCTCGGGCGGCACCCAGCCCGATTCGAGGTGCAGCGTCGCGACGCGGTGGTAGTCGCGCTTGAAGAACGCGAGGAAGTTCTGCGCGAGGTAGTTCTTGTCGAAATCCGACAACGCGCCGACGATCCCGAAATCGAGCGCGATATAGCGGCCGAAAGTCTTCGGGTCGAGACTCACCTGGATGTTGCCGGGGTGCATGTCAGCATGGAAGAACCCGTCGCGGAACACCTGCGTGAAGAAGATCTCGACGCCTTCGCGCGCGAGCTTCTTGATGTCGACGCCCGCGGTGCGCAGCGTCTCCACTTGGCTGATCGGCACGCCGGTCATGCGCTCCATCACGAGCACCTGCGACGTCGAGAAATCCCAGAACATCTCGGGCACGAGCAGCAGGTCGAGGCCCGCGAAGTTGCGGCGCAGCTGGCTGCCGTTCGCGGCCTCGCGCATCAGGTCGAGCTCGTCGTGCAGGTACTTGTCGAATTCGGCGACGACTTCGCGCGGCTTCAGGCGCCGGCCGTCGGCCCACATGCGCTCGGTCCACGTCGCGATGTCGCGCATCAGCGCGAGGTCGGAATCGATCACCGGCAGCATGTTCGGGCGCAGCACCTTGACCGCGACGGCCTTGCCCGCGTGCACGCCCTGCTTCAACTTCCCGAAATGCACCTGCGCGATCGACGCGCTCGCGATCGGCTCGCGCTCGAATTCGTCGAACAGCTCGTCGACCGGCGCGCCGAGCGACTTCTCGATGATCGCTATCGCGACAGCCGAATCGAACGGCGGCACCTGGTCCTGCAGCTTCGCGAGCTCGTTCGCGAAATCGACCGACAGCAGGTCGCGGCGCGTCGACAGCACTTGGCCGAACTTCACGAAGATCGGGCCGAGGCTTTCGAGCGCGTGACGCAGCCGCACGGCGGGGGGATCGGAATAGCGGCGGCCGATCGTCGTGATCCGCAGCAGCAGCTTCACGCGCCGGTCGTCGATCCGGGACAGCATCACCTCGTCGAGGCCGAAGCGGATGACGGTGTAGACAATCTTGATGAAACGGAAAATGCGCATGCCCTGCGGCCCTCAGTGCGCGCCGCGCGGGCCGGAACCCGTGCGCGCGCCGATTTTTTGTTCGAGTCGCTCGATCCGTTTTTCGACCCGCGCGAGCGCATCGCGCGCACGCGCCAGTTCGGCGTCGAAGCCGCCGAGCACCGTGCGCCGAACGACTTGCGGGTTCTCGTCGAGCCAGTACTCGGCGACGGAATCGAGCACGTTGCGGCCGGTGCGGCGCGCGCGTGCGCCGGCGTCGCGCACGACCGTCGCGATCCGGTGCGCCGCCGCGTCGCCGACCAGCTTCGCGAGATCTTCTTCAGGTTCCCAGCGCAGGTGCTCGGCCAGCTTCGCGATCTGCGTCGCGAACTCCGCGTCGCCCTCGATCTTCACGTGCTTCATCACGGCCGGCTGGCCGCCCTGCAGGAACGCGGCGACCGCGTCGCCCGCGAGCGCGATCGACACGTCGACGTGTTGCGCATCGTGCGCGTCCACCGCGGACAGATAGCCGTCGGGCTGCACGAGCAGCGTGAGCATGACGGGCGGCACGTCGAGCCGGGCGGTCTTGCCCGCGTAGGGGATCAGGCGGTCGCGCGCCCACGATTCGCGCGCGAGCAGGTGATTGACAGCAGCAGCAAAAGGCTTGGCGGCAAAGGTCATCGGGCTGGGAAAGAAAAACCCGCGCAGGCCGGGCGCCTACGCGGGTTTCTATTGTAACGTCGGATCGTCGGCAGACCGCGGCCAACCGCACACCCGGGCGGCAAGCGGTCGCAGTGCGACGACCGTCGCCCGGGCAGCCGGCAAGCCGGCCGCCGGTCACGCTCAGTGCGTGTTGATCTGCTGGATACCCGCGAGCAGCCAGCCCTGGCTGCCCGACTTCGACAGGTTCCACACCTCGTCGAGCGGCGCGGCCGGCGCATTCGCCGACTCGCGGATCAGCCCGTGGAAGCGCACGCTCGCCGACTGCTCGATGCCGCGATCCTCGATCGCGACCAGCTCCGCGTCGAGCTGCACGACATCGGTCTGGTTCGCTTCGTTGCCGCGCGAATCGAGATCGATCTTGATCTCGGCGAACATTTCCGGCGTCGTGAACTCGCGGATGTCGGCCAGGTTGCCCTGGTCCCATGCCGCCTGCAGGCGCACGAAGTAGACCTTCGCGCTACGCAGGAACGCTTCGGTGTCGAAGCCGGCCGGCACCTGCAGCGGTGCGGCCGCCATCGCGCCCGCCGCACCGGCAGCCGCCGCGCCGCCGCCGAACACGCCTTGCGCTTCGTTCGCATAGCTGCTGCCGCTGCCTGCATAGTTGTTGCCGGTGCTGCCCTGCTGGAACGACGGGCTTTGCGAGTAGCCACCCGACGACGATGCCGAGCCGCCGACCGAATACGCCGGCTCCTGCGAACGGCGGCGGTTCATGAACTTGCGGACCAGCCAGATGCCGACCATCGCGAGCAGTGCGATCACGATGACGTTCGCCATCATGCTCGCGAACGCGCCGCCCAGGCCGAAGTGCGACAGCAGCGCCGCGATGCCGAGGCCGGCCGCGAGACCGGCGATCGGCCCGAGCCAGCGCGAGCGGTTCGGCTGCGCGGCCGGTGCCGGGGCGGCCGGGTTCGCGCGCTGCGCCTGATTCGGCGCGGCCTGCTGCATCGGCTGCTGCGCGGGCGGCGTGGCCTGGCGCTGCGTGACGGTGGAATTCTGACGGCCGATGCTGCGCCCGCCGCCCATGCGCTTGGCCTCGGCGTCGAGCGATGCGAACGTGCCGGCCGTGAGCAGGCCGACCATCAGCAGCGTGCCGGCCCGTCGAGCCCACGGCTTCGACGGCTTGCTACGGTTGAACAACGAACGCGATTCGGACATCAGTTTCTCCAGATGTAAGGCGAATGTATGGAAAGAACCCCTTAGTACTTGGTCCCTAGGTGTAAAGCTACCACGCCACCTGACAAATTGTAATATTTGACGGCATCGAGGCCCGCTTGTTCCATCATCGTCTTCAGCGTGTCCTGATCGGGGTGCATCCGGATAGATTCAGCAAGATACCGGTAACTTTCAGCATCTTTCGCGAACTTGTCGCCAAGCCACGGTAATACTTTGAAAGAATACAGATCGTACGCTTTTTTCAGCGGATCCCAGACTTTCGAGAATTCCAGCACCATCACGCGGCCGCCGGGCTTCGTCACGCGGCGCATCTCGGCGAGCGCGGCGTCCTTGTGCGTCATGTTGCGCAGCCCGAACGCGACCGTGACCACATCGAAGTAGTTGTCCGGAAACGGAGTTTTCTCCGCGTCGCACAGCAGCGACGGCGTCACGATGCCCTTGTCGAGCAGCCGGTCGCGGCCGACGCGCAGCATCGATTCGTTGATGTCGGTGTGCCAGACCTCGCCCGTCGGGCCGGCCGCCTTCGCGAACGACTTCGTCAGGTCGCCCGTGCCGGCCGCGATGTCGAGCACCTTGAAGCCGGGGCGCACGTTCGCCTGCGCGATCGTGAACGCCTTCCACGCGCGGTGCATGCCGGCCGACATCAGGTCGTTCATCAGATCGTAGTTGCTCGCGACCGAATGGAACACGCCTGCCACTTTCTTCGCTTTTTCGGTTTCCTCGACGCTTTCGAAGCCGAAGTGGGTTTTACTCATCGCGTTGATCCTCAGTAAATGGCAAGACGGCGCCGAGCGGGCGCCGTCGATTTCAGTGGCAGTGGCCGTGCGGCGCGGGTGCCGCCTGCATCGGCGCGTCGCGCTCGACGCCCGCCGCCTTCAGTTTGTCGAAATAGTCGCGCCACAGCGCGTCCTGCTGCGTCGCCAGTTCGTACAGCAGATCCCACGAGTAGATGCCGGTCGAATGGCCGTCGGAGAACGTCGGCTGCAGCGCATAGTTGCCCACGCCCTCGAGCGCGGTGATCGTCACCTCGCGCTTGCCGGTCTGCAGCGTCTCCTGGCCGGGCCCGTGGCCGCGCACCTCGGCCGACGGCGAATAGACGCGCATCAGCTCGAACGGAATCCGGAAGTTCTCTCCGTTCGGGTATTGCAATTCGAGCACGCGCGACACCGCGTGCACGACGACGCCGGACGGAATCGGCGTCGTGGAAGTCAAACCGCTCATGGCTGCCTCGAATCGGTCGTTCGTTGAATTTCCTCGCGCACCGCATTGTGCAGCAGCGAGGCCTGCGCCGCGCGCGAGCGCAGCAGCGCCTCGGACACGCTGCGCTGGCGCGGCGCCCAGACGGGCTGCGGGAAATGGGCGTCGTTCGAGAAGCGCGGGATCACGTGCCAGTGCACGTGCGGCACCATGTTGCCGAGGCTCGCGAGATTCACCTTGTTCGGCTGCATCACGCGGCGCACCGCACGCTCCACCGCGTAGACGATGCGCATCAGATGTGCCCGCTCGGGCTCGCCGAGATCGGAGAACTCGGCCACGTGCGCGCCCCAGATCACCCGGCAGAAGCCCGGGTAGTCGTGCTCGCCCGCCGCGAGGACGACGCGCAGCATGTCGTCCTGCCAGAGCACCTCGCCGCCGTCTTCACGGCAAAACACGCATTCCATCGTCGCTCCCATGTGGACGGGCGCCGGCGCTCATGCGCCGGCGCCCGCTCATCCCAAGCCCGGCCGGGCGGTCGTCATGCCCGCATTAGACCAGCACGCGCTCGATCCCGCCATTGTTCGCGTGTGCGACATAGTCGGCCATCCAGTTCTCGCCGAGCACCTGGCGCGCGATTTCGACCACGATGTAGTCGGCCTCGATGTTCGCGTCCTCGTTGTAGCGCGACAGGCCCTGCAGGCACGACGGGCAGCTCGTCAGGATCTTCACGTCCGGGCCGTTCGCGGCGGCGGCCGGCGCCGGCGCGTTGCCGGCCACGACCGGGATGCTGCGCAGCTTCGCCGCACCCTTGCGGATTTCCTCTTCCTTGCGGAAGCGGACCTGCGTGGAGATGTCCGGACGCGTGACCGCGAGCGTGCCCGATTCGCCGCAGCAGCGATCGTTCTTCTCGATCTTGTAGCCGTCCTTCTCCGTGCCCATCAGCTCGTTGACGAGCTTGACCGGATCCATCGTCTTGATCGGCGTGTGGCACGGGTCGTGATACATGTAGCGCGTGCCCGTCACGCCGTCGAGCTTCATCCCCTTCTCGAGCAGGAACTCGTGGATGTCGATGATCCGGCAGCCCGGGAAGATCTTGTCGAATTCGTAGCCTGCAAGCTGGTCGTAGCAGGTGCCGCACGACACGACCACCGTCTTGATGTCGAGGTAGTTCAGCGTGTTGGCGACCCGGTGGAACAGCACGCGGTTGTCGGTGACGATCTTCTCGGCCTTGTCGTACTGGCCCGAGCCGCGCTGCGGATAGCCGCAGCACAGGTAGCCCGGCGGCAACACCGTCTGCACGCCCGCTTCCCACAGCATCGCCTGCGTCGCGAGGCCGACCTGCGAGAACAGGCGCTCGGAGCCGCAGCCCGGGAAGTAGAACACCGCTTCCGAATCGACGGTGGTCGACTTCGGGTTGCGGATGATCGGCACGATCTTGTTGTCCTCGATGTCGAGCAGCGCGCGCGCCGTCTTCTTCGGCAGGTTGCCCGGCATCTTCTTGTTGACGAAGTGGATCACCTGCTCGACCACGGGCGGCTTGCCGACCGTCGCCGGCGGATGCTGCGTCTGCTTCGTCACGACCTTCTTCAGCATGTCGTTCGCGAAGCGCTGCACCTTGTAGCCGACGCCCATCATCGCGCCGCGCGCGAGGTTGATCGTCTGCGGGTTGGTCGCGTTCAGGAAGAACATGCCCGCCGCATTGCCGGCGTTGAATTTCTTCTTGCCCATCTTGCGCAGCAGGTTGCGCATGTTCATCGTGACGTCGCCGAAGTCGATCTTCACCGGGCACGGCGTCGCGCACTTGTGGCACACCGTGCAGTGGTCGGCCACGTCGTTGAACTCGTCCCAGTGCTTGATCGACACGCCGCGGCGCGTCTGTTCCTCATACAGGAACGCCTCGACCAGCAACGAGGTCGCGAGGATCTTGTTGCGCGGGCTGTACAGCAGGTTCGCGCGCGGCACGTGGGTCGCGCACACCGGCTTGCACTTGCCGCAGCGCAGGCAGTCCTTCACCGAATCGGCGATCGCGCCGATGTCGGATTGCTGCATGATCAGCGACTCGTAGCCCATCAGCCCGAAGCTCGGCGTGTACGCGTTGCGCAGGTCGGCGCCGTCGAGCAGCTTGCCCTTGTTGAAGCGGCCGTGCGGGTCGACGCGCTGCTTGTACGCGCGGAATTCGGCGATCTCGTCGTCGGTCAGGAACTCGAGCTTCGTGATGCCGATCCCGTGCTCGCCGGAGATCACGCCGTCGAGCGAGCGAGCGAGCTTCATGATGCGTGCGACCGACGCGTGCGCGTCCTGCAGCATCTCGTAGTTGTCGGAGTTGACCGGGATGTTGGTGTGGACGTTGCCGTCGCCCGCGTGCATGTGCAGCGCGACGAACACGCGGCCGCGCAGCACGCGCTTGTGGATCGCCTGCGCTTCGTCGAGGATCTGCTTGAACGCGCCGCCGTTGAAGATCGCGCGCAGCTCCGCGCGGATCTCCTGCTTCCACGAGATGCGGACCGTGCGGTCCTGCGTGATGTGGAACACGGTCGCGCCCGGCTGGTCGTCAGCCCGATCGGCGAACTTCTCGGCGAGCGCCTCGTAGCCGAGCTGCACGAGGTAGTGCTGCGCCTCGCGCAGCGGCTGGTCGAGCCGGTCGCGCACGAATTCCCAGCGGGCCCGCACGCGCTTGAGCAACTCCAGCGCCTGCTGCACGCGATCCTCGAGCAACTCGGCGCTCGGGATCTCGTTCGCGTCGTCGGTCTTGCCGAGCGGCAGGTTGCCGCCGCGGAAGAACGCCTCGAGCGCGTCGACCAATTGGAGCTTGTTCTTCAGCGACAGCTCGATGTTGATCCGCTCGATGCCGTCGGTGTACTCGCCCATCCGGTTCAGCGGGATGACGACGTCCTCGTTGATCTTGAACGCGTTCGTGTGCTTCGCGATCGCGGCCGTGCGGCTGCGGTCGAGCCAGAAGCGCTTGCGCGCCTCCGCGCTGACCGCGACGAAGCCTTCGCCGCTCTTGCCGTTCGCCATCCGGATCACTTCGGACGTCGCTTGCGCGACCGCATCGGCGTCGTCGCCGACGATGTCGCCGATCAGCACCATCTTCGGGAAGGCGTTGCGCTTGCTCTTGGTCGCGTAGCCGACCGCGCGCAGGTAGCGCTCGTCGAGGTGCTCGAGGCCCGCGAGGATCGCGCCGCCCTGCTTCGACGTCTCGAACAGGTAGTCCTTGATTTCGACGATGCTCGGGATCGCCTCGCGCGCCTGGCCGAAGAATTCGAGACAGACGGTGCGCGTGTGCGCGGGCATCTTGTGCAGCACCCAGCGCGCGGACGTGATCAGCCCGTCGCAGCCTTCCTTCTGCACGCCCGGCAGACCGGCGAGGAATTTGTCGGTGACGTCCTTGCCGAGGCCTTCCTTGCGGAACCGGCGGCCTTCGATCTCGAGCATCTCGGTCTTCAGCAGCTTCTCGCCCGGCGCATATGCGCCGTCGAACCACTTCAGCTCGAAGCGCGCGACCGCGATGTCGTGGATCTTGCCCTGGTTGTGCTCGTGGCGCGTGACTTCGAGCCAGTTGCCCTCCGGGTCGACCATCCGCCACCAGGCGAGGTTGTCGAGCGCGGTGCCCCACAGCACGGCCTTCTTGCCGCCGGCGTTCATCGCGACGTTGCCGCCGATGCACGATGCGTCGAGCGAGGTCGGATCGACCGCGAACACGTAGCCGGCCGCTTCGGCCGCTTCCGTCACGCGGCGCGTGACGACGCCCGCGCCGGAGAAGATCGTCGGGACCTTGTGCGCGACGCCCGGCAGTTCGGTGAGCTCGACCGCGCCGAGCTGTTCGAGCTTCTCGGTGTTGATCACCGCGGAGAACGGCGTGAGCGGCACCGCGCCGCCCGTGTAGCCGGTGCCGCCGCCGCGCGGGATCACGGTCAGGCCGAGTTCGAAGCACGCCTTGATCAGTGCCGCGATCTCGGCTTCGGTATCGGGGGTCAGCACGACGAACGGGTATTCGACGCGCCAGTCGGTCGCATCGGTCACGTGCGACACGCGCGACAGCCCGTCGAAGCGGATGTTGTCCTTCTGCGTGCAGCGGCCGAGCGCCTTGGTCGCGCGGCGGCGCAGGTCGGCCATCTTGTCGAATTCGTCGGCGAATTCGTCGACCGCGCGCTGCGCGGCGGCCTCGAGCATTTCGACACGTTCCGCGCGTTCGCGGCCCGCGTCGTCGTGGTGCGCGGTGAGGTCGGCGCGGCGGCGCTTGCCGATCTCGGTCAGACGGTGGTTCAGCGCCTCGATCAGGAGCGCGCGGCGCTTCGGGTTGTCGAGCAGGTCGTCCTGCAGGTACGGGTTGCGGCGCACGACCCAGATGTCGCCGAGCACTTCATACAGCATCCGGGCCGAGCGGCCCGTGCGGCGTTCGGCGCGCAGCTCGTCGAGCACCGACCACGCGTCCGCGCCGAGCAGGCGGATCACGATCTCGCGGTCGGAGAAGGACGTGTAGTTATAGGGAATCTCGCGCAGTCGGGGCGCGGGGTCGGCGGCGACGGCGGCGGCCGCGCCATGCGGATCGAAAACTTGTGGTGCGTTCATGTTCGGACGACTCGGAGGGCCGATACACCGTGCACGGGCGTCGGCAAGCGCGTAGGCGCAATCTTGGGGAAATCTGTTCTGTTGCCAGGCGCGCGATTATTTCGCATGGGGCCGGAGCGGGTCTGGACTCACCGTTCCGGGTTGGCAGGGCCTGGCGGCACTCGGAGCCATCAGCACGATCGCGCGCGGCGCGCATGCCGTTCCGCCGCAGGGCTGGCTGCGCGCGGCGTCGGCTTCAACGGGGCGATCCGAGGGTGCCTCTGCATCTTCCGATCCTTGATTCAAAACAGAATTCTAACCCATGATCGGCCCGTCCGTGACAGGCCGGACAGGTCGTGGGGCTTTCGCCGCAACCCGCACCAGGCCTGGTTCGGCACCATTTCGCGGCGACATTCGCCGTCCGTCCGGTCGGTAACCATGCGGTTAAGCCGGTAAACAGGGACGCGTCACGCGGCAAACACGGCCGCCGGTGCGGTTTCGCGACGGCGCGCCCGGCATGCCGCTTGCGTGCGGGCGGACCCTTGGCGCTATCATTGACGTTTTACCGTCTGCTTCCGCACCGCACGCGAGCGCCCATGGCATCCCACGATTACCTGAAGAAAATCCTCACCGCGCGCGTCTACGACGTCGCGCTCGAGACGGAACTCGAACCCGCCCGCAACCTGTCGGCCCGACTGCGCAATCCCGTTTACCTGAAGCGCGAGGACAACCAGCCGGTGTTCTCGTTCAAGCTGCGCGGCGCGTACAACAAGATGGCGCACATTCCGGCCGACGCGCTCGCGCGCGGCGTGATCACGGCATCGGCCGGCAATCACGCGCAGGGCGTCGCGTTCTCGGCGGCCCGGATGGGCATCAAGGCCGTGATCGTCGTGCCCGTCACGACGCCGCAGGTGAAGGTCGACGCGGTGCGCGCGCACGGCGGCCCGAGCGTCGAGGTGATCCAGGCGGGCGAGTCGTACAGCGATGCGTATGCGCATGCCGTGAAGGTGCAGGCCGAACGCGACCTCACGTTCGTGCACCCATTCGACGATCCGTACGTGATCGCCGGCCAGGGCACGATCGCGATGGAAATCCTGCGGCAGCACCAGGGCCCGATTCACGCGATCTTCGTGCCGATCGGCGGCGGCGGCCTCGCGGCCGGCGTGGCCGCGTACGTGAAGGCGGTGCGCCCGGAGATCAAGGTGTTCGGCGTGCAGGCCGAGGATTCGTGCGCGATGGCGCAGTCGCTGCAGAAAGGCGAGCGCGTCGAGCTGAGCGAAGTCGGGCTGTTCGCGGACGGCACCGCGGTGAAGCTCGTCGGCGAGGAAACCTTCCGGCTCTGCAGCGAGCTCCTCGACGGCGTCGTGACAGTGGACACCGACGCGCTGTGCGCGGCGATCAAGGACGTGTTCCAGGACACGCGTAGCGTGCTCGAGCCGTCCGGCGCGCTCGCGGTCGCGGGCGCGAAACGCTACGCGGAACGCGAAGGGATCGAGAACCAGACGCTCGTCGCGGTCACGTCCGGCGCGAACATGAACTTCGATCGGATGCGCTTCGTTGCCGAACGCGCGGAAGTCGGCGAGGCACGCGAAGCCGTGTTCGCGGTCACGATCCCCGAGGAGCGCGGCAGCTTCAAGCGCTTCTGCTCGCTCGTCGGCGAACGCAACGTCACCGAGTTCAACTACCGGATCGCCGATGCGCAGGCCGCGCATATCTTCGTCGGCGTGCAGATCAAGCGGCGCGGCGAATCGGCGGAGATCGCCGCGAACTTCGAGTCGCACGGCTTCAAGACCGTCGACCTGACGCACGACGAGTTGTCGAAGGAGCACATCCGCTACATGGTGGGCGGCCGCTCGCCGCTCGCGCTCGACGAACGCCTGTTCCGCTTCGAATTTCCGGAACGGCCGGGCGCGCTGATGAAGTTCCTGTCGTCGATGGCGCCGGACTGGAACATCAGCCTGTTCCATTACCGTAACCAGGGTGCGGACTACAGCTCGATCCTCGTCGGGCTGCAGGTGCCGCAGGCCGATCGCGCCGAGTTCGAACGCTTCCTCGCGGCGCTCGGCTATCCGTATGTCGAAGAGAGCGCCAATCCGGCGTACCGGCTCTTCCTGTCGTAAAGGCTTCGTGCAATGAATCCCGAACACTCCCCGCTCGGCAAGGCCACCGTCTATGCCGCCCAGTACGACGCGTCGCTGCTGTTCCCGATCCCGCGCGCCGGCGCGCGCGAGCAGCTTGGCATCACGTCGGCGCTGCCGTTCTTCGGCACCGACATCTGGAACGCGTACGAGCTGTCGTGGCTCAACGCGCGCGGCAAGCCGCAAGTCGCGGTCGCGACGTTCTACGTGCCGGCCGAATCGCCGAACATCGTCGAATCGAAGTCGTTCAAGCTGTATCTCGGCTCGTTCGCCCAATCGAAGTTCGACTCGCTCGACGCGGTGCGCGACACGTTGAAGCGCGACGTGTCGGCCGCGTGCGGCGCGAGCGTGTCGGTGCAGCTCGTGTCGCCGCACGATTTCGGCAAGCTTCAGATGGAAGAGCTCGACGGGCTGTCGCTCGACCGGCTCGACCTCGACACCGACGTGTACGAACCGGATCCGTCGCTGCTGTCGGCCGCGCAGGACGAAGCGCCGGTCGAGGAGACGCTCGTGTCGGACCTGCTGCGCTCGAACTGCCCGGTCACCGGCCAGCCCGATTGGGGCAGCGTGCAGATCCACTACGTGGGGCCGCAGATCGACCATGCGGGGCTGCTGCGCTACATCATTTCGTTCCGCAATCACACGGGCTTTCACGAGCAGTGCGTCGAGCGCATCTTCCTCGACATCCTGCACGCGTGCAAACCGTTGAAGCTGGCGGTGTATGCGCGCTATACGCGCCGCGGCGGGCTGGATATCAACCCGTTCCGCACGAACTACAACCAGCCGATGCCGGATAATGCGCGGACCGCGCGGCAGTAAATGAAGCGGTATTGGCGGGCAATCGCCGCCAGCCGCAGCCCCAGCGGCAACCATGAGCCCGCAACGAAACAGCCCCGCCGGCTCGCGCCGACAGGGCTGTTTTGCTGTGTGCGCCGGAAACGCGCGCGTTACTTCGCCGGCGCCTTATAAGCAATGCAATCGACCTCGACCTTGCAGTCGATGACCATGCTCGACTGCACGCACGCGCGCGCCGGCGGATGCTCGCCGAAGTACGACACGAACACCTTGTTGAACGACGCGAAATCGCGTGCGTCGTCGAGCCACACGCCGCAGCGCACGACGTGCTCGAGGCCGTAGCCGGCTTCCTTCAGGATCGCGATCACGTTCTCGATCGTCTGCTTCGACTGCGTGACGATCCCGCCTTCGACGACCTCGCCGTTCACCATCGGCGTCTGGCCCGACACGTACAGCCAGCCGTCGGCCTCGACCGCGCGTGCAAACGGCATCACCTGGCCGCCGGTACCCTTCGCTTCGCCCACGCCATATCGCTTCATCGTTTCACTCCTGGTTTGTCGACCGGCATCGGCACGTCAGCGCCCGCGCCAGCCCATGCAACGCACGGTTGCGGATGCGCGCGCCGACATGGCGCACGCGGCAAATCGGTTGGAGGCCGCGCTCAGAACGCGGCGTCGGCACTCGCCGGCACGCGCTCGCCGCGTGCGACGAAACCGCCGGCGCGCTCGCCGGTCGGCTGGCCGTTCTCATAGGTCAGCACGCCGTTCACCCACACCGCGTCGATCCCGTGCGCGGGTTGCTGCGGCTTGTCGAACGTCGCGGCATCGATCACGCGCGCCGGATCGAACAGCACGAGATCCGCGTGGTAGCCGACCTGCACTTCGCCGCGCCGCGCGATGCCGTAGCGGCGCGCGGACAGCGACGTCATCTTGCGGATCGCTTCCTCGAGCGGCAGCAGGTTCGTGTCGCGCACGTAATGGCCGAGCACGCGCGGGAACGCGCCCCACAGCCGCGGGTGCGGCAGCGGATCGTTCGGCAGGCCGTCCGAGCCGACCATCGTCGCCGGGTGCGACAGGATCCGGCGCACGTCGTCCTCGGACATGTTGTGGTACACGGCACCGGCCGGGCGGATCCGCTGCGCGGCCTCCTGCTCGGTCACGCCCCAGTCGGCCGCGATCGCCTTCAGCAGCTTGCCGGCAACTTCCGGATGCGGCTCCGACCACGTGATCGTGATGTCGATGTCGCCCGTCACCTGCTTCAGGTCGAGCGTCGACGAGCTGCGGCTGTACGGATAGCAGTCGCAGCCGACCGGCTGGTAGCGGCGCGCGCCCTCGAGCGACGCGAGCACCTCGGTGCTGCGCCCCCAGTTCGACGGGCCCGCGCACTTCAGGTGCGAGATCACGACCGGCACCTGCGCATGACGGCCGACGCGGTAGGCCTCGTCCATCGCGTCGAGGATCGCGTCGAACTCGGTCCGCATGTGCGTCGTGTACAGCGCGCCCGCATTCGCGAGCGGCTCGGCGAGCGCCATCACTTCCTCTGCCGGCGCCGCGAACGCGGAGCCGTAGGCCAGGCCCGACGACAGCCCGAGTGCCCCGTTCGCGAGCGCCTCCTCGAGCTGCGTGCGCATCCCGGCGATTTCGCCGTCGGTCGCCGCGCGGTCGAGGCGGTCCATCTGGTTGTTGCGCAGCGCGGTGTGCCCGACGAGCGCCGCGACGTTGACGGCCGGACGCGCATCGTTCACGGCCGCGACATAGGCGGCGAAGGTCGGATAGCGGAACGCGTCGCGATCACCGAGCAGGTTCATCGGATCGGGCGGATCGCCCGCGAGCGTCACCGGCGACGCGCTGATCCCGCAGTTGCCGACGATCACGGTCGTCACGCCCTGCGAGATCTTCGGCAGCATCTCCGGCGCGCGGATCACGTGCGTGTCGTCGTGCGTGTGCACGTCGACGAAGCCCGGCGCGAGCGCGCGGCCGTTCGCATCGACGACGGTTTCGGCGAGCCAGTTCGACAGGTTGCCGATGGCCGCGATCACGCCGTTGCGGATCGCGACGTCGCGCGTGACGGGCGGCGCGCCGGTGCCGTCGTACAGCTGCGCACCGACGATCAGCGTATCGGCGGCTTCAGGATGCGAATGCATGGTCAGTCTCCTACCGGTTGACGGTCTCCGCCGCCGCGGTGCGCATCGAGCGCATGCTTGATGCGGCGCAGCGATTCTCGGCCCGCATCGCCGAGCCGCAGCGCGACTCCGGTGACGAGCACGTCGATCGCCATCATCATCGCGTAGCGCGATGTCGAAGGCTTGTAAATGAAATCGGTTTCGAACGCGACGACCGGGATCAGGTGGTCGGCGAGCTTCGCGAGCGGCGAAGCCGGCGCGGTGATCGCGATCAGCGTCGCGCCGTAGCGCTTCGCGAGGCGGCAGCTCTCGAGCAGCTCGGGCACGCGCCCGCTCACCGACAGCGCGACGACCACGGCGTCGCGCGACAGCGTCGCGGCCACCATGCGCTGCAGCAGGCTGTCCTGGTAGCTCGCGACCGGCCGGCCGAAGCGCACGAGCCTGAAGCGCAGTTCGTCGGCGAGCGCGGTCGAACCGCCGCCCTGCCCGTACACGTAGACCATCTTCGCGCCGGCCAGCAGGTCGGCCGCCGCGTCGAACGACGTGTTGCGCAGCAGCTGGTGGTTGTGCGCGAGCGCCACGCGAATCTCGTCGTAGACGACCGATGCCGGGCTCGCGTCTTCGGCGGGATGCGCGTCGGACGGCACAAGGAAGCGCTGGCCGACGGCCGCGGCCTGCGCGACGAGCACCTTCAGTTCGCGCACGTCGCGGCAGCCGACGGCCTTCGCGAAACGCGTGACCGTCGCGACGCTGACCCCCGCGTCGCGCGCCAGCGCGCCGATGCTCGCATGCGCGGCGCGCGCGAGATCGGCGAGGATGTATGCCGCGACCTTGCGTTCGGCTTCGCGCAGCTCGGGCGCGCATTCGGCGATGCGCGCGACGATATCGAGGAGCGGCGGGGCGACCGCAGCCGTGGGGTCGGCGGCGAACGGCGCGGATGGGGTGGCGGGCGAATTCATCTGCTGAAAGGGTGGGCGCTTTATGTTACTAAATAACATCACCGCGCCGATGCTACTTTCTGTACCATCGGCATGTCAACTTCAGTGCAATGCATAGTGATGATGGAGCGGGATGACATGAAAGTTACAAACTATCAGGAACCGACAATCAATCCGTTGGGCAAGGGCCTCGGCAACCTGCCGAGCGCGAGCGTGCCGCTCGGCGACGCAACCCGCCTCGAGTGGAACCTGCTCGCGGAAGACGTCAGCCTGCCGGCCGCGGTGCTGTACGCGGATCGCATCGAACACAATCTGAACTGGATGCAGGCGTTCGTCCAGCAGTACGGCGCCCAGTTCGCGCCGCACGGTAAGACGACGATGGCGCCGCAACTGTTCCGCCGCCAGCTCGCCGCCGGCGCATGGGGCATCACGCTCGCGACCGCGCACCAGACGCAGGCCGCGTATCACGGCGGCGTGCGGCGCGTGCTGCTCGCGAACCAGCTGGTCGGCCGGCAGAACATGACGATCATCGCGGAGCTGCTGTCCGACCCCGACTTCGAATTCTTCTGCCTCGTCGATTCGGCCGACAGCGTCGACCAGCTCGGCCGCTTCTTCGGCGACGCGAAGAAAACGCTGAACGTGCTGCTCGAGCTCGGCGTGCCGGGCGGCCGCGCGGGGGTGCGCGATGCCGCGCAGCGCAAGGCCGTGCTCGACGCGATCGCGCGCTATCCGGACACGCTGAAGCTGGCCGGCATCGAACTCTACGAAGGCGTGCTGAAGGAGGAAGGCGAGATCCGCGCGTTCCTGCAGGACGCGGTCGCGCTCACGCGCGAGCTGGCCGAGGCCGGCCGTTTCGCGCGCACGCCGGCGATCCTGTCGGGCGCCGGCTCGGCGTGGTACGACGTGGTCGCGGAGGAATTCGCGAAGGCGTCCGACGCCGGTTTCGCGGAAGTCGTGCTGCGTCCGGGCTGCTACCTGACGCACGACGTCGGCATCTACAAGAAGGCGCAGACCGACGTGTTCGCGCGCAACCCGATCGCCCGCAGGATGGGTGAAGGGCTGCTGCCGGCACTCCAGCTGTGGGCGTACGTGCAGTCGGTGCCGGAGCAGGATCGCGCGATCATCGCGCTCGGCAAGCGCGACGCGGCGTTCGATGCGGGCCTGCCCGAGCCGGCGCGCCACTTCCGCCCGGGCCGCGACAGCGCGCCGCGCGACGTCGCCGCGAGCGAAGGCTGGGCCGTCACCGGGATGATGGACCAGCACGCGTACCTGCAGATCCCGCCGGGCGCGGACGTGAAGGTCGGCGACATGGTCGCGTTCGACATTTCGCACCCGTGCCTGACGTTCGACAAGTGGCGCCAGCTGCTCGTCCTCGATCCGCAATTCCGCGTGACGGAAGTCGTCGAAACCTTCTTCTGACGCCCCGCCCACGCCGCCCCGCCGCCGCGCGGGGCGGCCGTCACGCGCGCTTCAATCTGCCGGAGTACACTGCGCTTTCGTCCTCGGGCCCGCTTCGCCGCCGTAGCGCCCGTCTGCCGCGCGCGGCGCGAACGGCCCTCAATGCTGTTCAATGGAGAAAGCCATGGCCGCGAAGAAGATCCTGTTCCTGACCGGCGATTTCGCCGAAGACTACGAAACGATGGTGCCGTTCCAGGCGCTGCAGGCCGTCGGCCATCACGTCGATGCAGTCTGCCCGGGCAAGCGCGCGGGCGACAAGATCAAGACCGCGATTCACGATTTCGAAGGCGACCAGACCTACACCGAAAAACCCGGCCACCTGTTCACGCTGAACGCGACGTTCGACGACGTCGATGCGTCGGGCTACGACGCGCTCGCGATCGCGGGCGGCCGTGCGCCCGAGTATCTGCGCCTGGATTCGAAGGTGATCGCACTGGTGCGCGCGTTCGCGGAAGCCGGCAAGCCGATCGCCGCGATCTGCCATGCGGCGCAGCTGCTCGCGGCCGCCGACGTGATCCGCGGCAAGCGCATCTCGGCCTACCCGGCCTGCGCACCCGAAGTGAAGCTCGCGGGCGGCGAATACGCGGACATCCCGGTCGATGCGGCCGTGACCGACGCGCCGTTCGTCACCGCACCCGCGTGGCCCGCACATCCGGCGTGGCTCGCGCAGTTCCTCGTGCTGCTCGGCACGCGCATCGAGCTGTAAATGACGTTGAAATGAAATGAGGTGAAGCGCCGGGCGGCGGCGCGTTCGTGCGCCCGGTGCGGCCCGCCAGCCTCAGGTGCCGCGCAAGCCGCGATCGGCCAACGCGTGCGCGCCGTCGCGCAGCTTGGCCCTGCTCGTCAATGCGATGCCGGCGGCGACCCGACATCCGCGATCCGCGACTCCAGCATCGCCAGCGCGCCCGACAGCGCATTCAGCACGTCGTCCGGCAATTGCGCCATCGTCTGTTCGAGGAACGCCTTGCGGCGCGGCAGGCACGCGTCGAACGCGGCGCGGCCGGCGTCGGTCAGCGTGACGTTGGTCACGCGGTTGTCGCGGGCATCGGACGCGCGCTCGATCCAGCCGAGCGCATCGAGCGATTTCAGCTGGCGCGTGAGCGCGCCCGGATCGATGCGCAGCACTTCGACGAGCTTCTTCTGCGACGCATGCCCGTCCATCGTGTGCAGCGCGACCATGATCCGCCAGCGCGGCATCGGCTGCCCGACGTTCGTTTCGAACGCTGTCATGAACGCGCGATACGTGCGTCCGAATTGCTGCAAGATCGCGACGCGGTCCTGTTCTTCCATGCGGTGAATTCGTGTCCGGTGAATCGTTGAATCGTTGAAATGGTCATTCGGCCGCGACATGCGGCTCGATCTTGCGCCGCAGCGCGATCGGCGGCACGCGGCGGCACTGCCACACCGACACCACGGCGACGACGGCCGCCATCGCGACACCCAGGTGAATCGCGCCGACCAGCGATTCGCGGGCCGCTTCCAGCAGCAGCGCGCCATTATGCCCGGCGCGGGTCAGCTCCGCGACCAGACCGCCTTGCGCGGCGCGATCAATGAGGATCTGCGGATCGGCGAGCCGCGCATGCCATTGCAGCGCGTGGTCGCCCGACAACGCATCGCGCACGCCGCTCGAATACATCTGGTTGACGAGCGTGCCCGTCAGCGCCGTGCCGAGCATCCCGCCGACCATCCGCAGCGACTGCAGCAGCGCGGTCGCGATGCCGAGGTGCTCGCGGCCGGCCGTCTGCTGCGCGAACACGGTGAGGTTGGGCAGCACGAAACCGAGGCCGATGCCGCCGGCCACCATCAGCGCCATCAGCATCCAGGTCGGCGTCGCGTGCGTCGACACGACGATACCCGCGCACGCGATCGCGAACAGCACGAAGCCGACGTGCAGCATCGCGTTCGGATGACGGATACGCGTGATGACGCGGCCGTTCATGATGCTGCCGATCGTGATGAACACGACGAGCGGCGTGATCACGAGCCCCGCCTCCTTCGGCGACATCCCGAAGCCGCCCTGGAACAGCAGCGGCGCGTAGAACAGCAGCGAGAACATCGAGAAGCCGGCGAGGATCGCGAGCACGAACAGCGCGGACAGCGCGCGGTTGCCGAACATGTCGAACGGCAGGATCGGCTGCGCGCAGCGCTTTTCCCACTGCCACAACCCGATACCGGCGCCGACCGCGACGACCAGCAGCAGCGACGCCCAGCTCATGACACCGTACTTCGGCAGCCATTCGACGAACAGCTGCAGCGCGCCGAGCGACAGCGCGATCAGCAGCGCGCCGGGCCAGTCGAGGCGCATCTTGCGGTCGTGCTCGACGTGCCGCAGGTGCGGCAGGTAGCGCCACACGAAGAACAGCGACAGCAGGCCAATCGGCAGATTCACGTAGAACACCGAGCGCCAGCCGAACGACTGGGTCAGGATCCCGCCGAGCGACGGCCCGACCGCGTTCGCGATGCCGAACGCGGAACTCATCAGCACCTGCCAGCGCAGCCGCACGATGGAATCGGGGAACAGGTCGGGAATGCACGCGAACGCGGTGCCGACCAGCATCCCGCCGCCGATCCCCTGCAGCCCGCGCGCGAGCACCAGGTACAGCATGTCGTTCGCCATTCCGCACAGCACCGACGCGCCGGTGAACACGACGATCGACGCGATGACGAACGGCTTTCGGCCGTAATAGTCGCCGAGGCGGCCGAAGATCGGCACGGTGATCACGGAACTGAGCAGGTACGAGGTCGCCACCCACGCGTACAGGTCGAAGCCCCTGAGTTCGGCGACGATGGTCGGCAACGCGGTGCCGACGACCGTCTGGTCGAGCGCGACGAGCATGGTGACGAACGAGATCCCGATCATCGCCAGCAGCGATTCGCGGAACGGCAGGACTTGCCCGCTCGAATGGTGGGCGGCAGTATGGACGGCCATTTTTTGTTGATGCAACTTTTGACGAGTCAAACAATCTCAAAATTCTAGCACGCCGGAGTAATCTAGGATGGCGACGGTTCAACCCGCCCCGGCCGCCAAGGAGAAAGATGGAACCGATTTCAATCACGCCTGCCGCGACGCTGTCGCCGGAGGATCAGGACGCGCTGCGACGCGCGAAGCAGGTGCTGGAAAGCCCGTCGCTGACGATGAAGCTGACGGGCATGCTGGGCGCGCCGGTCGAGAAGATGATCGCGCGGCTGCCGGACTTCGCGACCGGCAAGATCAACGATGCGACGCAGCTCGCGCTGCGCAAGTGCCTGAACATCGCGCTGCGCACGCTCGGCAAGCCGCAGACGCCCGATGCCGAGCCGGACAAGCCGAGCAACCTGCTGCACAAGCTCGCGGTCGCGACGACCGGCGCCGCCGGCGGCGCCTTCGGCTTCCTTGCGCTGCCGGTCGAGCTGCCGGTGACGACGACGCTGATCTTCCGCTCGGTGTGCGACATCGCGCGCAGCGAGGGCGAGGATCTGGGCTCGGTGGATACGCAGCTGCAGTGCCTGGCCGTGCTCGGCATGGGCGGCAACCCGGACAAGGACGAAGAGGACGCCGATCTCGGCTATTTCGTGCTGCGCGGCGCGCTCGCGCAGGCGATTTCGAAGGCATCGTCGGACATCACGACGAAAGGGATCGCCGCGCACAGCTCGGCGGCCGTGTTCAAGCTCGTGCAGACGGTCGCTTCACGCTTCTCGGTGCAGGTCACCGAGCAGATGGCCGCGAAGTCGATCCCGGCGATCGGCGCGGTGCTCGGCGCGACCGTCAACACGCTGTTCATCGACCACTTCCAGCAGATGGCGCACGGCCACTTCACCGTGCGCCGGCTCGAGCGCAAGTACGGCTCGGTGGCCGTGAAAGCCGCGTATCAGGCGATCGACGGCTCGCCCACGCGCTGAACCGCCCGCTCGACCGCGACGCGGCGCACGAACGCGGCCGCCCGGTCGAGCGCGTCGCGCGCCTCCGGCACCATCGGCGCGTACAGCTGCCACACGTGCGGCATGTCGGGCCACACCTCGAGCTCCACCGGCACGCCGGCCGCCTTCGCCTTGTCGGCGACGCGGCGCGAATCGTCGAGCAGCACCTCGGTGCTGCCGACCTGGATAAAGAGCGGCGGCAGCCCGGTGAAATCCGCATAGAACGGCGACGCGTACGGATGCGTGGCCGATGCATCCCCCAGATACAGCTTCGCCGCCTTCGGCAGCGCCGCGCCCGCGAACATCGGATCGGGGCCGTCGTTGCTGCGCATCGTGCCGCCCGTGCCGGCCAGGTCGGTCCACGGCGAGAACAGGATCGCGCCGGCCGGCAACGGTTCGCCGCGGTCGCGCAGCGCAACGAGCGTTGCGAGCGCGAGGCCGCCGCCCGCCGAATCGCCACCGAACACGATCGATTCGGGCGGCGTACCGAGCGCGAGCAATTGCCGGTAGGCGGCCAGCGCGTCGTCGAGCGCGGCCGGGAAGCGGTTTTCGGGTGCGAGCCGGTAGTCGAGCGAGAACGCGCGCACGCCCGCGCGCTTCGTGAGGCCGAACACGAGCGGCCGATGGGTTTTCGTCGAACAGAAGTAGTAGCCGCCGCCATGGAAATACAGCAGCGTGCGGCCGGGCCCGCGAGCAGCGACCGCGTCGGTGCGTTCGAGCCATTCGCCGCGCAGCGGCGCGTCGCCGTGGCCGTAGCACTCGCGCAGCCGGTAGCCCGACGGCGCGCGACGCGGCACGATCATTCTCAGGTCGGTGAAGCGCCGCGCGCGGGCGGGATCGAGCACCGGGCGCGTCGTCTCGGGACGAAACTGCCAGCGCAGCAGCCAGCACGCGAACTTGCTTTGCCAACTCATCGAACACACTCCGTCATCGCAGTGTGACGATGGTACGTGCGATCGCCGCCGCGCCGCTCGACGGGAGCCTCTATATCAAACGCCGTCGCGCGCCCGGCCGGCTCAGTTCGCCGGCATCATCTGGCCGCGGATCTCGCCGGACGGATGCTCCTTCGTGTGCACGTTGAAGTACCACTTGCCGCTCATCAGGTCGGTCACCTGCGCGTCGGTGAGCTCCTTCGCCCCCTTCATCGGGCTCGCCAGCTCGTCCTTCGGGACCGGCACCTGCACGCCGGCGTTCTGGCCGACCGGCGCGGGCCCGTGGAAGTGCGCGGCGGTCGCCGGCCCCGTGAGGTGTTCGTACGTCGCCGTCCAATGCAGCATGTGGGTGGCCGTGTCGTAGGTGGCGTCGACGGCGCCGGAGCCCTTCGTCGCGGTGGGCGGCACCTCGCTCGACGGCTGCAGGTTGGCGGACAGGCGCACCGTTTCGGCAGCGGCACCGCCGGCGGCCAGCACGCCCGCGAGCAACGCCACCTGGAGCAAACGCAGCTTCGGCATGAATCCTCCTTGAACGACGTGGTACGCCGCCCGGACGGGGGCGTGACATGATGGTAGTCGATCGCCGCCGATCCGGCAGCCCCATGCCGCGTCGGCGCCTGCCGGAATCTGGAACAGACCTTTCCAGCGGGAGCGCTGAATCCGTGCGCGGCCTTTCGCTACACTTCGTTTCACAGTTGCTTGTTTCCTTCGTCCGAAGGAGTCTGCGAGTATTCACGCGGCCATCCGGCCGCGTTTTTTTTGCCCGCGCGGCACGGCCACCGTCCGACGCGACGACGTGACGACGCACCGCGTGCACGGTCATGCTCCGTAACAGGTTGTTGTGCAAACCCGCGTCGACACCGGCTTGCGCGCGCGGGACAATGCCCGGGTGTTGTCGTGACTGGAAAGTGAACCGTGCCGGCCCACCTCCCGATGCCCTGCCCGACCCGCCCCGTCCGTGTCCGCCCGCTGCTGGCGAGCCTCTGCTCGATCGCCGCGTTTTACGGCGCACCTGCCGACGCGCAGGAATTCTCGCTGTTCGCCGGCTCGCTGTGGGGCGGCGGCGACCGCTCGTATGCGTGGGCGTTCGACTATCAGGAAGGCTTGAGCGCGCATACCGCGCTCGGGTTTACCTGGTACAACGAGGGCCACATACCGAATCATCACCGCGATGGCCAGGCCGTGCAGTTCTGGGGCCGCGTGCCGCTCGAGAATCGCCGCTTCGTGCTGTCGGCCGGCGTCGGCCCGTATCGCTACTTCGATACCGTGCCGGCCGGCGAAGGCCGCGGCTACTCGAACACGCACGGCTGGGGCGTGCTGATGAGCGTGCGCGCCGCGTATTACACGTCGCACCGCTGGATCGCGCAGCTGCAGCTCAATCGCGCGCAGGTGTTCAGCGGCCCGGCCACGACGTCGGTGATGTTCGGCGTCGGCTACCAGCTCGACGCGCCCGACACGCCGGGCCCGCGCGACACCGCGCTGCCGCGCACGCGCAAGGTCACGAACAACGAAGTCACCGCGATGCTCGGCGAGACGATCCTCAACAGCCGCTCGTCGCCGTCGACGCTCGGCGGCAGTCTCGAATACCGGCGCGGCCTCACCCGCTCGATCGACTGGACCGCGACGTGGCTGTACGAAGGCGCGAAACAGGGCGTCCGTCGCAACGGTATCGCATCCCAGCTGTGGCTCACGCGCGCATTCCTGAACGACAAGGTCACGCTGTCGGCCGGCGCCGGCGCGTACGTCACGGTCGACCAGCACAATCGCGCAGCCGAGCCGAACGCGGCCGGCGGCCGGCTCTCCGGCATCGTGTCGATTTCGGCGAGCTATCGGATCTCGGACCGCTGGCTCACGCGCGTCACGTGGAACCGCGTGGTCACGCGCTACGATCGCGACACCGACGTGATCCAGGCCGGCCTCGGCTATCGGTTCTAGCCGGCGCGCGCCGCCGCCTGCCTCACGCGCGATAGCCCGGATCGATGCGATCGACGATGCGCTGCAAGGCGTCGAACGCGTCCTGCCCCGCGCCGTGCTTCGGATCGAAATTCAGCGAATCGCGCACGCAGCCCTCGAGCACCGGCGGCGCGATCGGCAGTGCGTCGCCGATCGCGTGGGTCGCGACCTGCACCTCGCACGCGCGATTGAGCAGCCACATCAGCGAGAAGGTCTGCGCGAGCGTCGCGCCGATCGTCACGGGCCCATGGTTGCGCAGCAGCAGCACGGGCCGCCCGCCGGCGCTCTCGACGATGCGCCGCCCTTCCTCGAGATGCACGGTGATGCCCTCGAAATCGTGATACGCGATCTTCCCGTACAGCTGCGCCGAATAGAAGTTCGAGAACGACAGCCCGTCGCGCGAGCAGCACACGGCCATCGTCGGTGTCGTATGCACGTGCATCACGCAGTGCGCGTCGGGCAGCGCCGCATGGATCGCACTGTGGAACGTGAAGCCGGCCGGGTTGATCGGCCAGTCGGAATGGCCGATCACGTTGCCGTCGATGTCGATCTTCACGAGGTTCGACGCGCATACCTCGCGGTAATGGAGCCCGAACGGGTTGATCAGGAAATGGCCGTCCTCGCCCGGCACGCGCAGCGAGATATGGTTGTAGATCAGCTCGGTCCAGCCGAGATGGTCGAAGATTCGGTAGGCGGCCGCGAGCTGCACGCGCGCCTGCCATTCGGCCTCGGAGAAACGGGCGGGACGCGTGAACGGCTGGTTCGATACACGTTGCATGGGGCACTCCGGTGGCGGACGGACGCGGCCGCGCGGGCGGCTGCGTGCATTGTCGGGCGTCTGCTGGCGTCGCACGCGGCGCGGCGGCTGGTTCGGCTTCGTCAGGCGCGTGGTTGGGCGCGTCGTTCGGCGCCGCTCCGGCTCGCATTGCGCGAGCCGTCCGCCGGTGCCGTCACGACGCGCATATCGTTGCGCACACAACCATATCACCTTTCCCCGCGCACCGGAATCGCGGGTTTGGCCTGAGTCGTTCCGGCCCTTACAGCTGATCGTCGACCGGCAGCAACATGAAGATGCCGGTCATCACGTTGCGCTTCAGCCCGGCATGCGGATCGACGTGATACGTGCTCGGCTGACCGCCGTCGATGCCGGTCCATTCGAGCGAAGGCCGGCCGCCGTCAGCCTGCTTCGCGAGCGTGACGCGATAGCTTTCGTCGGGCGCCGTCACGCGCGCGAAGATCGCCGCGGCCTGCTGCGCGAGCACCGGGCTGTGGATCACGAGCGCGAGCTCGGTGTTGAGGTGCGCGGAGCGCGGGTCGAGGTTCAGCGATCCGATCACGAGGATTTGCCGGTCGATCACGTACGCCTTCGCATGCAGGCTCGCCCGCGAGCGCGAGCCGAACAGCCGGGTCGGCGGCTGGTCCGGCTGCGCCTTGAATTCGTACAGCTCGACGCCGCGCTGCAGCAACGGGATCCGATAAGGCGCATAGCCGGCCTGCACCGCGACCGCGTCGGTCGCCGCGAGCGAATTCGTGACGATCGCGACGCGCACGCCGCGCGCGGTCGTATCGCCGAGGATCTTCACGCCGGCGTCGTGCGGCACGAAGTACGGCGAGAACGCGAGGAATTCCTTGCGCGCGCCGCGCGCGAGCTCGCCCAGGCGCTGCATCGGCGGGCTCACGTACGCGTCGGTCGGCCGCGCGATCTTGTCCGGCGCATCGACCTTGAATTCGGCCGGCGCCCACACGAGCTCGAGCTGGTCGCGCGCGATCTGCTGCGTGAGCGGTGTCGCGTTCAGCGGCTTCGCGTTGTATGGGTCGGCGTTCTTGCGCCAGTGCTCGCGCAGCTCGTCGCGCATCGCGTCGAGATCCTTCGGATCGAACTTCTGATGATTCAGCACGCGCAGCGGATAGCTGCTCGCGCTCGCCCAGTAGTCGTCGAAGCTCTTCGAGATGTCGTGCGTCACGGGGCCGGCCGCGAGCACGTCGAGATCGCGGAACTGCAGCGTCGGGCTCGCGCTGAAATATTCGTCGCCGAGATTGCGGCCGCCGACGATCGCGAGCTGGTTATCCGCGATCATCGCCTTGTTGTGCATCCGGCGCGTGAAGCTGTCGATCCGCGTGAAGAAGTTGGCCGTGCGCTCGACCATGCCGCGCTGCGACGCGCCGAACGGGTTGAACACGCGGATCTCGATGTTCTGATGCGTATTCAGCGCGGCCATCACGCGGTCGATGTCGTCGAAGTTCAGGTCGTCCACCAGCATCCGCACGCGCACGCCGCGATCGGCCGCGTACAGCGCCGCGCCGAGCAGCAGCTTGCCGGTCGTATCCTCGGTCGCGATGTAGTACTGCATGTCGAGCGTCTTCGTCGCCGCGCGCGCGAGCGCGATGCGCATCTGCAACGCGGTGGCGCCGTCGGCCAGCAAGCGGAAGCCCGATTGCCCCGGATGCGCGGCTCCCGGCGCGGCCAGCGCATCGCGCAGCGGGGTCGCGGTATCGGCAGACAACGCGTGGGACACGGGGCGATCGAGCGAGGTGGCGGGCGGGTGCGTCGCGCAGGCGACGAGCGGCAGCAGCGCGCAGACGATCAGCGCGCGGGTCGGGCGGCACACGGCGCGCCACGACAGCGCGGCCGGCGCGCGCCGAATCAAAGACGTAAGCACGGAAACTTCCTCGACAGGCGGATCAATGGGTCCGCGATCGCCGCGGCGCGCGGCTGACAGGCGGCTCCAGCCGATTCTAGTGGGCGCCGGATGAACCGGTCAATCGCGCGGCCGGCGCGGGTGGCGCCGCGCCGCAGCAAAACGCGCGTCGCCCGCGGCGCGCGCCCCGGCGACTCGCGACCCTCCGCCATGCGGGCCTGAGGCGGCCATGGTCCAACCAATCTCACGGCGCGTCGCCACTTCGCTCGAAGTGGCTGCGCACGTAGTCGATATGCGTCTGCATCGCGGTGCGCGCCTCCTCGGGCCGTTGCGCGCAGATCGCGTCGCACACCACCCGGTGCTGCTGCAGCAACAGTTCGGACGCCTGCTCGTGCGTCGTCATCCCCGCAACGTTGATCGAGATGTGCTCGCGCAGCATCCCGATCACGCTCGTATGCAGGTGCAGGAACATCGTGTTGTGCGACGCGAGCGCGATCGCCTCGTGCAGCTTCGCATCGGCCGACGCCTCGACGGCCGCATCGTCGTTCGCGTGCGCGGTTTCGAGCTCGCGCAGCAGCGCGCGAATCCGGCGCCGATCGCTCGCGTCGGCGCGCAGCGCGGCGAAATACGCGGTCGCGCCTTCGAGCACGCGACGGAATTCGAGAATATCGTCGCGCAACGCCGGGTGGTCGGCGACCAGTTGGCCCCACGGCGACGCGATGCCCGCGCGCAACTGGTCCGTTACATACACGCCCGCGCCGCGCCGGCTCTGCAGCAGCCCGCGCGCGACGAGCCGCTGGGTCGCCTCGCGCACCGTGTTGCGCGCGACGCCGTACTGCTGCGCGAGCACGCGCTCGGCCGGCAGCCGCGCGCCGGCCTGCCACGTGCCGTCGAGCAGCGCCGTCTCGATCTTGCGCATCACCACTTCGGTCCGGCCCCGTGCCGTCATCGCCGCCATCGCCGTCTCCCCCTCCGAAATACTCGTCGCGTCGATTGGCCCAACCAATTTGAGCTTCGGCGCCGTCGCGGGAATTATGCAGCGAAAGCGAAATCGTCGTCCCGCATGCGCATGCCGGGCCGCCGCACCTGGAGCGAGACATGAACGAAAGGCACTACCCCACCGCCGCCCCCGCGCACGTCTACCTGTTCGCGACCTGCCTGGTCGACCTGTTCGTCCCCGAAGCCGGGCTCGACACGGTGCGCCTGCTGGAACGCGAAGGTCTGACCGTCCACTATCCGCGCGGCCAGAGCTGCTGCGGGCAGCCTGCGTACAGCAGCGGCAATCCCGACGAGGCGCGCCGCGTCGCGGCCGCGCAGCTCGACGTGTTCGCCGAGCCCTGGCCGGTGATCGTGCCGTCCGGCTCGTGCGCGGGCATGATCCGGCACCATTGGCCGGCGCTGTTCGCCGACGATCCCGTGCACGGCCCGAAGGCCCGCGCGATCGCGGAGCGCACCTACGAACTCGCCGAATTCCTCGTCCATGTGCTCCACGTGCGGCTCGATGCCGTCACCGCGAATGCCGGCCCGGACGAACGCGTGGTGCTGCACACGTCGTGCGCGGCCCGCCGCGAGATGGGCACCCGCGTGCACGGCGTCGCGCTCGTCGACGCGCTGCCGGGCGTCACGCGCATCGAACACGAACGCGAATCGGAATGCTGCGGCTTCGGCGGCACGTTTTCGCTGAAACATCCCGACATCTCCGGCGCGATGGTGACCGACAAGGTCGCATCGGCCTGCGCGACCGGTTGCGAGCGCCTCGTGTCGGCGGATTGCGGCTGCCTGCTGAACATCGGTCACGCGGCCGAGAAGGCTGGCGCTCCCCTGCCCGTCGAGCATCTCGCGAGCTTCCTGTGGCGCCGCACGGCAGGTGCCGGCTCGCTGCGCGGGGATGCGCAATGAGCGCGCGCGACGCGATCCTCGCGCGCCTGCGCGCCGCCGCGCCCGGCGTCGCCGCGAATGCCGCACCGGCGCTCGATGCGCGCATCGACACGCATTACGCCGCGCGGCGCGCGCCCGCCGCACCCGACCCGCTTGCGCTCGCGCAGACGATGCAGGCCGCGCTCGCCGCGTCGCATGCCGACGTCTGGTGCGCGAGCGCCGACGCGTGGCCCGCGCAGCTGGCCGCGCGTCTGGCCGACGCCGGCGTGCGCCGCCTGCTGCTCGACCCGGCCCGCGCCGAATCCGCGGCGCTCGCAAGGGCGCTGCCCGACGCGGTCGCGCCGGTGCCGTTCGACCGGCCGATCGACGCGTGGAAAGCCGAGCTGTTCGACACGATCGATGCGGGCTTCACCGTCGCGCGCTCGGGCATCGCGACGACCGGCACCGTGGTGCTCGCGCCCGATGCCGGCACGCCGCGCACGGTGTCGCTGGTGCCGCCGCTGCACGTCGCACTCGTCCACGCGAACACGCTGCATGCCGACCTTCACGCGGCCGTGCACGCGGAGCGCTGGCACGCCGGCATGCCGACCAACGTCGTACTGGTGTCGGGCCCGTCGAAGACGTCCGATATCCAGCAGACCCTCGCGTACGGCGCCCACGGCCCGCGCCACCTCTGGGTCGTGATCGTCACCGGGCCGGCCGCCGAACCGGCCGCAACCGCCTGCCAGGAGCTGCCGCGATGAGCGACCAACCGCTGCAATTCGTCACCCCCGGCGACTTCAAGGCCCGTGCGCGCGCCGCGCTCGACGATCCCGCGCTGCGCCAAAGCTTTCGCGGCGCGATGGACTTCCTGCAGGGCAAGCGTACGTCCCAGTTCCCCGACGACGTCGAGCTTCAGCAGTTGCGCGATCTCGGCGAAGCCGTGCGACAGCACGCGCTCGCGCAACTGCCGGCGCTGCTCGAGCGGCTGGAGGCAAAGCTCACCGCCGCCGGCGTGCAGGTGCACTGGGCGGAAACGGCCGCCGACGCGAACGCGATCGTGCTCGGCATCGCGCAGGCGAACCACGCGCGCCGCGTGATCAAGGGCAAGTCGATGGCGAGCGAGGAAATCGAGCTGAACCATTACCTCGCGGATCACGGCGTCGACTGCATCGAGTCCGACATGGGCGAGTTCATCGTGCAGCTCGCGGGCGAGAAGCCGTCGCACATCGTGATGCCGGCGATCCACAAGACGCGCGGCGACATCGCCGAGCTGTTCGAGCGGCACATCCCCGGCACGCGCTACACGGAGGACGTCGACGAGCTGATCCAGACCGGCCGGCGCGCGCTGCGGCGCGCGTTCGCGGAAGCCGACATCGGCCTGTCCGGCGTGAACTTCGCGGCGGCCGACACGGGCACGCTGTGGCTCGTCGAGAACGAGGGCAACGGCCGGCTGTCGACCACCGTGCCCGATACGCACGTCGCGATCATGGGGATCGAGAAGGTCGTCGAGAAGCTCGAGCACATCGTGCCGCTATCGAGCCTGCTGACGCGTTCGGCCACCGGCCAGGCGATCACGACCTACTTCAACCTGATCTCGGGCCCGCGCCGCGACGGCGAGCTCGACGGCCCGCGCGAGCTGCATCTCGTGCTGCTCGACAACGGCCGCACGCAGGCGTACGCGGACGAACAGCTGCGCGCGACGCTGCAGTGCATCCGCTGCGGCGCGTGCATGAACCATTGCCCCGTCTATACGCGCATCGGCGGCCACGCGTACGGCACGACCTATCCGGGCCCGATCGGCAAGATCATCTCGCCGCACCTGCTCGGCCTCGACGCGACGGCCGACCTGCCGACCGCGTCGACGCTGTGCGGCGCATGCGGCGAGGTGTGCCCGGTCCGGATTCCGATCCCGCAGCTGCTGGTGCGGCTGCGCACCGAGGCGAACCGCAAGCCCGACGAGCCCGTCGCGCATCCGCTGCGCGGCCAGGGCGCGAACTACAACCGCGCGGAAGACCTCGTGTGGCGCTTCTGGTCGGGCGCGTTCGCGCATCCGCGCGCATATCGCGCGTTCCGCTGGACCGCGACGCGGCTGCGCGCGCTGACGCCCGCGAAGCAGATGGGCTGGACGCAGCACCGCACGCCGCTCGAGCCGGCGCCGCGCAGCCTGTCCGACCTGCTGCGCGCGCGCGGCCAGCCCGAATAGAACACCCCGCTTTCAAACCCGTACCCCGATAAATCCATGGAGGAGACAACCATGCAGGTTTGGCATCAGATCTACACGCCACTCGGCAGCCTCGGGCTGTCGGCGTTCGTCGCCGCAATTCCGATCATCTTCTTTTTCATCGCGCTAGCCGCCTTGCGGATGAAGGGGCACGTGGCCGCCGCGATCACGCTGCTGCTGTCGCTCGGCGTCGCGATCGTCGCGTACGGGATGCCCGTGCCGCAGGCGCTCGCGGCGGCCGGCTTCGGCTTCGCGTACGGCCTGTGGCCGATCGCGTGGATCATCGTCGCGGCCGTGTTCCTGTACAAGATCGTCGTGAAGACCGGCCAGTTCGACATCATCCGCGCGTCGGTGCTGTCGATCACCGACGACCAGCGGCTGCAGATGCTGCTGATCGGCTTCTCGTTCGGCGCGTTCCTCGAAGGCGCCGCCGGCTTCGGCGCGCCCGTCGCGATCACGGCCGCGCTGCTCGTCGGCCTCGGCTTCAAGCCGCTGCACGCGGCCGGACTGTGCCTGATCGCGAACACCGCGCCGGTCGCGTTCGGCGCGATGGGCATTCCGATCATCGTCGCCGGGCAGGTGACGGGCATCGACCCGCTCCACATCGGCGCGATGGCCGGCCGGCAGCTGCCGCTGCTGTCGCTCGCGGTGCCGTTCTGGCTCGTGTTCATGATGGACGGGCTGCGCGGCGTGCGGCAGACGTGGCCGGCCGCGCTCGTCGCGGGCGGCAGCTTCGCGGTCACGCAGTACTTCACGTCGAACCACATCGGGCCCGAGCTGCCGGACATCACGTCGTCGCTCGTCAGCCTCGTGTCGCTGGCCGTGTTCCTGAAGGTCTGGCAGCCGAGCAGCGCGAAGCAGACGGCAGGCGGCGTCGTCGCGTCCGGCGGCGGGGCGGCGCTCGCGGGGTTCGGCGCGGGCGGCAACGGTTCGGGCGCAAGCCGCCAGGCGTCGCCGTACACGCTCGCGCAGACCGTGCGCGCGTGGTCGCCGTTCCTGATCCTGACGGCCGTCGTCACCGTATGGAGCATCGCGCCGTTCAAGGCGCTGTTCGCCGCGCACGGCGCGCTCGCGTCGACCGTCCTGAAGTTCCATGTGGCCGGGCTCGACCAGCTCGTCGTGAAGACCGCGCCGATCTCCGCGACGCCGAAGGCACTCGACGCGGTGCTGAAGCTCGACCTCGTGTCGGCGGTGGGCAGCGCGATCCTCGTGACCGCGCTGATCTCGATGGCGCTGCTGCGGATGAAGCCGCGCGACGCGCTCGTCACGTTCGGCGAGACGCTGAAGGAACTCACGCGCCCGATCCTGTCGATCGGCCTCGTGCTCGCGTTCGCGTTCGTCGCGAATTACTCGGGGATGTCGTCGACGCTCGCGCTGATGCTGGCCGGCACCGGCGCCGCGTTCCCGTTCTTCTCGCCGTTCCTCGGCTGGCTCGGCGTGTTCCTGACCGGCTCGGACACGTCGTCCAACGCGCTGTTCTGCTCGCTGCAGCAGGCGACCGCGCACCAGCTCGGCGTGCCCGAGACGCTCGCGGTCGCCGCGAACACGACGGGCGGCGTGACCGCGAAGATGATCTCGCCGCAGTCGATCGCGGTGGCATGCGCGGCGACCGGCCTGGTCGGCAAGGAGTCCGATCTGTTCCGCTTCACGGTGCGCCACAGCCTGCTGTTCGCGGTGATCGTCGGCCTGATCACGCTCGTGCAGGCCTACCTGCTGCCGGGAATGGTGCCGTAAGCAGACGGCGCGGCCGCTTTCCGGGCCCGCAAAAACAAAACCCCACGCCCGAAAGAGCGTGGGGTTTGGTTCATCCCGGGCGCCGGACGAAGCCGGCGCCGCGATCGGCGATCAGCTGCCCTTCGCGATGCGATCCTGGATGTGCTGCGCACGGCTCGACGACGACGGGTGCGAGCTCATCATCGAGCTCTTGCCGCCATCGAGTTGCGCGAGTTTCTGGAACGCGGTGACGAGGCCCTTCTGGTTCATGCTCTTTTGCTTCATCAGGTCGAACGAGTAGTCGTCGGCCGCGCTTTCCTGCGTCTGCGAGAACTGCGCGTTGATGAACTTCTCGGTGATGTCGCCGAGTTGCGAGCTCGTCAGGGTCGCGACGCCCGGCGATGCCGCGCCGGCCGCGGTGCGCGCCGCGCTGACCGCATAGGCGGTCTGCATCGCCTTCTTCGAGTGACCCAGTGCGACGTGGCCCATTTCATGACCGATCACGCCGCGCAGTTCGTCGTCGTTCATCATGTCCATCAGGCCGCTGTACACGCGCACGCAGCCGTTGCCCATCGCCCACGCGTTGACGTCCTTGGTCATGTAGACCTTGTAGTTGATCTTCTGGCCGTTCAGCGTCATGTCGCCGAAGCCCTTCATCACCTTCGTCAGGCGCTTCGCGTACGCGCTGTTCGGCGCGGCGATCTTCGATTCGGCGTCGCTCGCCTTGCACGAGTCGTTCGACAGTGCCGCGATGTCGCTGTCCGACAGCGTCGCCGCCTTGTACAGGTTGGTCCCCGCCGACGTGAGGCTGTTCGCGTCGAGATTCTGCACGCCGCCGCATGCGCTCAACAGGAACGCCATGCCACACGCTGCCGCTGCTTTCTTGATATGCATCCCGGATCCCTCGGTAGTTGTAGTTGGGAGCGGCGATTTTGCATAATCCGGCAGAAAATTACCAGATGTTTACATCGAATGACAGATTGATGACCGGTCGATCCGGAATGAACCGCGCGCTTTCTCGGCGGATTAATGACCAACCGCAGTCAATCGCCGCGGCCGGGCGACCGGCTGAACGCCGAACGCGGCCGCCGCATCAGCCGCCGCGCGGCCAGCAGCGGCAGCCGCAGCACGAAACCGGCGAACAGCCGCAGGTGCATCCACGCGAGCAGCGCGTTGTCGCGACCGTAGTGGAAATGCGACACGCCGCCCTCGTGCGCGCCGAAGTAGCGCACCGGCGCCTCGATGCGGATCGGCCGCACGCCGGCCCAGCACAGCCGCACGGCCGCTTCCGGATCGAAGTCGAAGCCGCGCATCCACGGCTGCCGATGCATGATCGCGGCGAGCGGCGCGACCGGATACACGCGAAAGCCGTACAGCGAATCGCCGATCCCGGCCCACAGCGTCTCGAGGTCGGCCCAGCCGTTCGACAGCCGCCGGCCCTGCACGCGCAGCTGCGGCGCGCTCGCGTCGAACTTCGGCAGACCGAGCACCATCGCGTCCGGGCTCGCCTGCGAGGCGGCCATGAATTCGGGAATCAGCCCGGCCGGATGCTGGCCGTCGGAATCCATCGTCAGCACGTGCGTAAAGCCGCTCGCGGCCGCCGCGTCGAGGCCGGCCAGCACCGCCGCGCCCTTGCCGCGGTTCTCCGGCAGCACGATCACGCGCAGCCCCGGATCGCGCTCGGCCATCGCCTGCAGCCGCTCGGCGCTGCCGTCGGTGCTGCCGTCGACGACGACCCACACCGGGTTCCACTGCGCGCGGGCGTTGCGTACGGTCGTGTCGACCTTGAGGCCCGGGTTGTAGCTCGGAATCAACACGAGATGGGTGGACGACGCGTGCAGCTTGGACATGGGAACGGCCGATTGCGAAGACGATGATCCTGACAAAAGTGTATGACCTGGCGGCGCGCGCCGACAGGCTTCCTCGACGTCGCCCGCATGCGGCGACGGTTCGCGCAGCGACAGGCCCGCGCGCTTCACGACAGTGGCTCCAGCGGATGGCCGGCGCTCGCGTCGATCTCGACCAGCAGATCGTCGCGGCACACGTGCGCGTGGACGAACAGCGCGCGCACGTCGGCGCCGGCCGCATCGCGCAGCGCGCGTTCGATCGCGGCGAGCGCCGCGGTGTCGCCGGCGTCGCGCACGTAGACGCGATAGCTCAGATCGGCGAGCGCGAACGGGCCGTGCCCCTGCCGCGCCGCCTGCTCAAGCACGGCCGCCAGGTTCGCGATCGTTTCGCGCGTTTGCGCGACGACATCGCCACGATGCAGGGTGCGGTGCCCGACGATGCTCGCGGTGCCCGATACGAACAGCAGCGGTGCCGCGGCGCCGTCGGTCCATGCGGCCGCGCGCGCGAACGTCGGCGCACGCGGGCCGTACTCGGCTGGGTAGTGATACGCGCTAACCTGGCGCGGGTTCTCGACCGGATCGGCCGGCGTACGGCTCGCGATGAAATGGATCGCGAGCGGCGCGGCCGGCGGCGTGTCGCCCGTGACCGGCACGACCGAACCGAGCGCGCAGGCGGCCGGCACGCTGCCCGTCAGCGCGCGGCGGCACGCGTCGAACGCGCGTTGCCTGCCGATATTGAACTGACGATAGCGTTCGATCCCGAACTGATGCGCATTGATCGCCGGCACCGTGTTCCAGATCCGCAGCGGATGCGGCAGATCGAGCGTATCGAGCACGTCGAACAGCGCGCGGTACGCATCGTAGGTCGCGCGTTCGAGCGGCGTGCCGCCGTCGTGATCCGCCATATCGGTCGCTTCCTGCGTTTCCTGCACGACGATGCTGCCGAACACGAGCCCCGCGGTTTCGCTGTAGCGATATTGCAGCGCGCCGCGTCGCGCGCTGCGCAAGTCGGGCGCGTCGCACTGCCAGATTTCGCAGACCGCGTCGCCGTGTGCGTGGCCGCCGGCATCGAGCAGCGTAATCGGCACCGGTGCGAGCGGCAGCTCGGGCGCGGCGACGGCGAGCATGCGTGTCATCGCATCGGCCGGCGATCCGGCCGCGCCGATGCACACCGCGCCCAGCGCGCCGGGAAACAGGTGCTCGAATGCGTCGCCGCGCTGGTGCGCATCGTGCAGCAGCGCGGCCAGCCGTGCGTGATCGATCCGGGCGAGCCGCAGCGCACGGCTGCCGCCGTTCGTCGCGGACGGGATGCCCGCTCGCGATGCGGCGGGCGCGGCTGCCGTGTGCTCGGGGGCCACCGCGTTCGGGGCGGACGACAGGGAACATGCTTGCCGTTCGGCGTCGACTGGATGCACTGACACTTCGATTTCCTCACTATGCGGCGCAGGCTCGCGACACCCGAGCCACGCGCCGCGTTGCGCGCCGTTGCTTCGCGTCAAGCCGACGCAGCGCGCGTCGTCATGCGAGCCCGCCGTTGACGGACAGCACCTGTCCCGTCACATAGGCGGCCGCATCGGATACCAGATACGCGACCATCGCCGCGACTTCGTCGGGGCGGCCCGCGCGTTGCGCCGGCACGAGCTGCTTGATCCGTTCGGCGGGAAACGCATGGTCGGCCATCGACGATTCGATGATGCCGGGCGCGACCGCGTTCACCGTGATCCCGCGCGACGCGAGCTCCAGCGACAGTGATTTCGTCGCGCCGATCAGCCCCGCCTTCGCGGCCGCGTAGTTGACCTGCCCGCGGTTGCCGGTCACGCCCGCGACCGACGCGATGTTGACGATCCGTCCGCGCCGCGTGCGGATCATCGGCAGCAACAGCGGCTGCGTGACGTTGAAAAAACCGTTGAGCGTCACGTCGATCACGCTGTGCCATTGCCGGCGCGACATGCCGGCCATCGGCGCGTCGTCGTGAATGCCGGCGTTGTTGACGAGGATCTGCACCGGCGCGTCGTCGACGAACGGCGCGAGCGCGGCGAGCGTCGCGTCGCCATCGGTCACGTCGAACGCGATCGCGTGCGCGGAGCCGCCGGCCGCGACGATCTGCTGCGCGACGGCCTCCGCCTGCGCGAGATTCCGGTTCGCGTGCACCCAGACTTCGTGACCGGCCTGCGCGAGCGCCGTGCAGATCGCCTGCCCGAGTGCGCCGCTGCCGCCCGTTACGAGCGCCCGCATCGACTTGCTCCGTTCATCGCGTTTCACCTCGATCGACGCGGCGGCCTGTCGTCCAGCGACGGCCGCCGCGTGCGGTAATCATCCGTGTGCCGCGCCGTGCGCGCCCGTCACTTCGTGCGATGCGCGGCGACGTATGCGGCAAGCGCGCCGAGCGTCGCGAAGATCTGTTTGTTGTCCGGATTGTCCGAGCGCAGCTCGAAGCCGTATTTCTTCGAGATCAGCAGCGCGATTTCGAGGATGTCGATGGAGTCGAGCCCGAAGCCCTCGCCGTACAGCGGGGTCCCGGCCGTCACCGTTTCGAGCGGGACGTCTTCGAGATTCAGTTCGCCGATGATCAGCGTGGCGAGCTCTTGTTCCAGTGCGTTCATCATGCTTGCGGGCAGGCGGCCCATGGCAGCGGGAGGCACCCGGAAACGGCAACCGTCATGCATGCCCGGCGCGTGCGAAGCCCGCGCGAATCTCCGTCCCTCCGGCGTCTGCCGGCTTCCCCGCCTGCGTTATTGGGGGTCGTTTGTAAAAGTTACGCGGATTCTAGTGGATGGGTATCGGTGCGTATACCGTGAATGGTTACAGACTGAAGGGCCGCGCCACGGCCGGTTTCGGGCCCCGATCGCAGCAGACGCTTGAGCCGCTGCGGATGGAAATGGATCGTCGCCGCGAAAGCGTCGGTGCGCTGCCATACATTCGGTTACAAAACCCGGCCGCGCCCGTCTCGAACCGCCACGCAGCGGCCCTAAAATGGCGGGCACGACAGCCGGCCCGGACACGCGTCCCGGCCGCCATTCATATGATGTTTGACGGCCCGACGAACGCGTCCGGCCTCACGATACGCCCGATGTTTCCAGCAGCCATGCCGCGCCCGTCCATTTGCCTCGCCCCCGTTTGCCCGCCCGTGCGCCGCCGTGCCGCGGCCGCCGGCGGCGACGCGTGCGCACGTCGCGCGCCGGGAGCGCCGCGATGAGCACGCCGCTCGCGATCGTGCGCGGCGTCGGCGCGCTCGCCGCGGTGGCTGCGTACCAGATCGGCGCGCACTACGCGGCCGCGACGCCCGGCGCGCACGGGGTCGGCCTCGCGATGGCGCTCGTGCCGCCGCTGCTGCTCGCGCTCGGCGCGGCATGGCGCTCGCCGCGGCGCGCGTGGCTCGTGCCGGCGTGGCTACTGGCCGCCGTCGCGCTGTGGGCTGCGCGCATCCCGCTCGCGCGCCATTTCGAATGGGGGCTGTATCTGGAACACGCGAGCGTCAACGTCGCGATGGCGCTGCTGTTCGGCCGCACGCTCGCGGCCGGCCAGGTGCCGCTGTGCACGCATTTCGCGACGATGATCCACGGCACGATCACACCGGCCGTCGCGCGCTACACGCGGCGCATCACGCTCGCGTGGACGCTGTTCTTCGTCGCGATCGCCGCCGTGTCGACGCTGATGTTCGCCACCGCGCCGATCGTCGCGTGGTCGACGTTCGCAAACTACCTGTCGCTGCCGCTCGTCGCCGTGATGTTCGCCGCCGAGCATGCGTGCCGGCGCTTCGCGTTGCCGCACGATGCTCGGGCGCGGATGGTCGACGCGGTGCGCGCGTACCGCGCGTCGACGCAACCGTCACGATGAATTCATGGCCGGCGCGGCGCCGCATTGCGGCCGCGCCGGTCACCGCTTCCCGCTCTAGCCGATTTATGCCGACTCACCCGCTGGTATTCCATTCGTCGCCGGACCAGACGATCGCCTGGCGCGACGGCACGCCCGTCACCGTGCGCGCGTTCGTCGCCGACGTCGCACGCGTGGCTGCCGCGCTGCCCGCCGGCGGCCACGTGTTCAACGTGTGCCGCGACCGCTACCGCTTCGCGGTCAGCCTGTGCGCGGCGCTCGTCTCCGACAGGATCAGCCTGCTGCCGTCGACGCATACGCCGGAGATGGTGCGCCAGCTCGCGTCGTTCGCACCGGACGCGTTCTGCCTGCACGACGCGCCCGACTGCACGATCGACCTGCCGCGCTTCGCGTATCCGGACGCCGCCGCCGGCGACCTCCGCGACGACGCACCCTGCGTGGTGCCGCGGATCGACGCGGCGCGGATCATGGCGTACGTGTTCACCTCCGGCTCGACCGGCGCGCCGGTGCCGCACCGCAAGACCTGGGGCTTCCTGGTCGGCTGCGTGCGCGCGGCGGCCGACCGCCTCGGCCTGCTCGACGGCCGCGCGGCCACGCTGATCGGCACCGTGCCCGCGCAGCACATGTACGGCTTCGAGTCGACGGTGTTGCTCGCGCTGATCGGCGGCCTCGCGTTCAGCAATCGCCAGCCGTTCTATCCGCGCGACATTCGCGACGAACTCGACGCGATCCCGCAGCCGCGCGTGCTCGTCACGTCGCCGATCCACCTGCGCGCGCTGCTGTCGGCCGGCCATGCGCTGCCGCCGGCCGCGCTCGTGCTGTCGGCCACCGCGCCGCTGTCGGAAAAACTCGCGTGCGAAGCCGAGGCCGCGCTCGATGCGCCGCTCGTCGAGATCTACGGCAGCACCGAGACCGGCCAGATCGCGACGCGCCGCACGTCGCAGGGCGCGACCTGGCAACTGTTCCCGGACATCCGGCTCGATGTGCGTGATGCGTGTGATGCGCCGCACGGCGACGCCGCGGCCGACGACAGCGGCCCGACCGTGTGGGTATCGGGCGGACACGTCGAGGCCCCCGTGCCGATGGGCGACGCGCTCGAGCTGCTCGGCGACGGCCGGTTCCTGCTGCATGGCCGCAAGGCGGACCTCGTCAACATCGCCGGCAAGCGCACGTCGCTCGCCTATCTGAATCATCAATTGAATGCGATTGCCGGCGTGGTCGATGGCGTGTTCTTCATGCCGGACGAAGCCGCGCCGGACCACGCCGATGCGACCCGCGAACCGGTCACGCGCCTCGTCGCGCTCGTGGTCGCCCCGACGCTCGCCGCGGCTGATCTGCAACGCGCGCTGCGCGAACGGATCGATCCCGCGTTCATGCCGCGTCCGCTCGTGTTCGTCGATGCGTTGCCGCGCAACGAAACGGGCAAGCTGCCGCGCGACGTGCTCGCCGCGCTCGTCGCACGGCACGCGCGCGCCGGCGCGGCCGACGGGGGCGAGCGCAGCGAGACGGATGCGCCGCTCGCGTTCACGATTCCCGCCGATCACCCTGCGCTGCCCGGCCATTTCCCCGGCCATCCGATCGTGCCGGGCGTCGTGCTGCTCGATCACGCGATCGCCGCGCTCGGCGCTTCGCTGAACCGCCCGCTGGATACGTGGCGGCTGGCTTCCGCGAAATTCCTGAGCCCGGTCGCGCCCGGCGAACCGCTCGATCTCGCGTTCGATGCGGCGGCAGGCGGTGCGATCCGCTTCACGCTGCGCGCCGGCGCGCGCGACGTCGCGACCGGCGTGCTGTCCGCGCCGCCGGCCGCACCGGAAGGCGCGCAGCCATGAAGCGCACCGCATGGGCCGAGCGCCAGGAACGCAGCAACGCGGCGCTGCTGCGCGCGATGACCTGGATCTCGCTGCGGTTCGGCCGGCAGCCGTCGCGCGTCGTGCTGCACGCCATCGCGGCCTATTTCGTGCTGTTCTCTCCGGTCGCGCGCGCGGCGTCGCGCGACTACCTGCGCCGCGTGCTCGGCCGTCCGGCGCGCTGGCGCGACGTGTACCGGCACGTGTTCACGTTCGCGGCGACGATCCACGACCGCATCTACCTGATGAACGGCCGCTTCGACCTGTTCGACATCCGGCTGCACGGCGAAACGCGGGTGGACGACGCGCTCGCCGGCGGGCGCGGCGCAGTGCTGATGGGCGCGCACCTCGGCAGCTTCGAAGTCGTGCGGGCGATCGGCCGCACGCGTCCGGACCTGCGCGTCGTCGTCACGATGTTCGAAGAGAACGCGCGCAAGATCAACGCGACGCTCGCCGCCGTGAATCCGGCCGCGAAGCCGGAAGTGATTCCGCTCGGGCAGGTCGACTCGATGCTGAAGGTGCGCGAGCGCCTCGACGCGAACTGCATGGTCGGGATGCTCGCCGACCGCACGCTGCTCGACGACGCGGCCGCGTCGATGCGGCGGCTGCCGCTGCTCGGCGCGCCGGCCGCGTTCCCGCTCGGGCCGCTCTACATGGCCGCGATGCTGCGGCGCCCGGTGCTGTTCATGACCGGCCTCTATCGCGACGGCAATCGCTACGACGTGCACTTCGAGACGCTCGCCGATTTCTCCGACGTGCGCCGCGACACCCGCGCGGCGGCCGTCGACGCGGCGCTCGCGCGCTACGTCGCGCTGCTCGACCGGTATTGCCGCGCGGCGCCGTACAACTGGTTCAACTATTTCGATTTCTGGCAGACCGGCGACGCCGCCGCGCGCCGCGACGATGCGCGCGCGTGCACCGGGCTGCCCACCCCGAGGGATTCCGACGCATGACCGCCGTTCGCCGCTTCCTGTCACTGTTGCCGCTGTCGTTCCTGCTCGCGCCGCGCCACGCCGCGCGCGTGTTCGCCGTCGCGGCGGCCGTCGCGCTCGCGCTGCCCGCGCAGGCGGCCGACACCGGTTCGGCATGGACCCTCGACCGGCTGATGTCGACGCTCGCGCAGCACAAGTCCGGGCGTGCGACGTTCACCGAGACGAAGACGCTGTCGATCGCCGCGCAGCCGCTCGAATCGTCGGGCGAGCTCGTGTTCGTCGCGCCCGACCATCTCGAGAAGCACACGCTGAGCCCGAAGCCCGAACATCTCGTCGTCGACGGCGACATGCTCACCGTCGAGCGCAACAACCGCAAATTCACGCTCGCGCTCGCGCGCTACCCCGAGCTCGGCGCCTTCATCGACAGCATCCGCGCGACGCTCGCCGGCAATCGCTACGCGCTCGAGCAGGTGTACAAGGTCGCGCTCGCCGGCCGTGGCGACGACTGGACGCTCACGCTCACGCCGCTCGATTCGCGGATGCTGAAGGTCGTCAGCACGATCACGCTCGACGGCACGCGCGACGTGTTGCGCAGCGTCGCGATCCGGCAGGCCGACGGCGACTATTCGACGATGCGCCTGCAACCCGTCCCGGCGAACTGATGGACGAACGCACCCGGCCGACCGCTCCCGTCACCCGGCGCCTGCCCGCGTGGCGGCAATGCGCGGTGCTCGTGTGGCTGCTCGCGCTCGTCGCATGCGCGATCGCGATCGCCCGCGCGAATTTCACGGCCGATTTGTCCGCGTTCCTGCCGCGCGCGCCGAGCGCCGGGCAGCGCGTGCTCGTCGAGCAACTGCGCGACGGCATCGTGTCGCGGCTGATCCTCGTCGCGATCGACGGCGGCGATGCGGCCACGCGCGCCGCGCTGTCGCGGCGCGTCGCCGGCACGCTGCGCGCCGACCGGCAATTCTCCGCGATCAACAACGGCGAGGCCGTGAACGACGCGCGCGACCAGCAGTTCGTGTTCGATCATCGCTACCTGCTGAGCCCGGCCGTCACGCCGCGACGCTTCAGCGCGGACGGCCTGCACCAGGCGCTCGGCGACAGCCTCGACCTGCTGGGCTCGTCGGCGGGCCTCGTCGCGAAGGCGATGCTGCCGCGCGACCCGACCGGCGAAGTGACCGCGCTCGTCGACCAGCTCGACAGCGGCGCGCAGCCCGTCGTGCGCGATGGCGTGTGGGCGTCGCGCGACGGCACGCGCGCGGTGCTCGTCGTGCAGACGGCCGCCGCCGGCTCCGACACCGACGCGCAGGCACGCGCGATCGACGCGGTGCGCCGCGCGTTCTCCGCCGCGACGCAGACGCTGCCGAACCCGGCCGCGTACACGCTCGCGATGACCGGCCCCGGCGTGTTCTCGGTCGACACGCGCGACACGATCCGGCACGACGTCGAGCGGCTGTCGAGCGCGAGCCTCGTGTTGATCGTCGCGCTGCTGCTGACGCTGTACCGCTCGCCGCGCACACTCGCGCTGGGGCTGCTGCCGGTGCTGACGGGCATCGCGGCCGGCATCGCGGCGGTCAGCGTCGCGTTCGGCACCGTCCATGGGCTGACGCTCGGTTTCGGCACGACGCTGATCGGCGAAGCCGTCGACTATTCGATCTACCTGTTCGTGCAATCGGCGCAGATGGGCTCGCGCGGCGCCGCGCGGCCCGCCGACGCGATGCGCGCGTGGCTCGCCGCATACTGGCCGACGATTCGGCTCGGCGTGCTCACGTCCGTGTGCGGCTTCGCGTCGATGCTGTTCTCCGGCTTTCCGGGCCTCGTGCAGCTCGGGCTCTATTCGATCGTCGGGCTGACGGCCGCCGCGCTCGTCACGCGCTACGTGCTGCCGCACCTGCGCGGCGAGCACGTCGCGATTCGCGACGTGTCGCGCATCGGCGCGGTGCTCGCGCGTGCGGCCGCCGCGGCACCGCGGCTGCGCTGGCCGCTCGCCGTGCTCGTGCTTGCCGCGTGCGCGACGCTCGTGCTGCATCGCGAATCTCTGTGGAGCCGCGAGCTCGCGGCGCTCAGTCCCGTTCCCGCCCGTGCGCAGGCACTCGACGCGCGCCTGCGCGCCGATGTCGGTGCACCGGACGTGCGCTACCTCGTCGTGATTTCCGCGCCGACCGAACAAGCCGCGCTCGAACGCGCGGAACGGGTCGCCGCGCAATTGCAGCCGCTCGTCGATCGCGGCGCGCTCGCGGGTTTCGAAAGTCCCGCGCGCTACCTGCCGAGCGACGCCGCGCAGCGCGCGCGCCAGGCGAGCCTGCCGGACGCGGACGCGCTCGCCGCGCGCATGCGCGCGGCTGTCGCGAACCAGCCGATCTCGGTCAGACCAGAGGTGTTCGCACCGTTCGTCGCCGATGTCGAAGCCGCGCGCCACGCGCCGCTGCTCACGCGCGCCGACCTGCGCGGCACGTCGGTGGCGCTCGCCGTCGACGCGCTGCTGACCGAGCGCGCGGGCCGCTGGAGCGCGATGCTGCCGCTGCGCGCGCCGGACGCCGCTCACGCCGCGTCAACCGCCGCGCCGGCACTCGATGCCGCGCCGATCCGCGCGGCCGTCGCGCGCGCCGGCGTACCCGACGCGCTGTTCGTCGACATGAAGGCCGAGGCCGACCGCCTGTACGTGAACTACGTGCACGAGGACATCCGGCTGTCGCTCGCGGGTTTCGCGGCGATCGCCGTGCTGCTGCTGATCGCGCTGCGCTCGCCGCGCCGCGTCGTGCGCGCGCTCGCGCCGCTCGTCGCGGCCGTGGTCGTGGTGACTGCCGGCTTCGCGCTCACCGGCGTGCAGTTGACGATCCTGCACCTCGTCGGGATGCTGCTGATCGTCGCGGTCGGCTCGAACTATGCGCTGTTCTTCTGCAAGCGCGACGACGCACAACCGGTCACGCCGTACACGCTCGTATCGCTGCTGATCGCGAACCTCGCGACGGTCGCCGGCTTCGGCCTGCTCGCGCTGTCACGCGTGCCGCTGCTCGAAACCTTCGGGCTGACCGTCGGCCCCGGCGCGATGCTCGCGCTGGCGTTCGCGGCGATTCTCGCGCCGCGCGCCGCGGCCGCGAACGGCCGTCCCCATGATCCGACAGGAGCTCGCGCATGAACGCGCCGTCATCCGTTTCACCGCGGCAGCCCGGCGATACGCGCCGCTGGAAACCGACGCCGCTGATCGCGGGCACGGCCGCGCTGCATGCGGGCGCGCTCGCGGCCGTCGTCGCGCAGCCGGCCGCATGGCCGTGGGCCGCCGGCGGCGTGGTCGCCTCGCATCTCGCGCTGACGGCCGCCGGCCTGTGGCCGCGCAGCGCATTGCTCGGGCCGAACTGGACGCGGCTGCCGGCCGATGCCGGCCGCCGGATCGCGCTGACGATCGACGACGGCCCGGACCCCGACGTCACGCCGCGCGTGCTCGACCTGCTCGATCGTTACGATGCACGCGCGACGTTCTTCTGCATCGGCGATCTCGCGCGACGCCATCCGCAATGGATCGAAGCGATCGTCGCGCGCGGCCATGCGGTCGAGAACCACAGCCAGCGGCACCGGCATACGTTCTCGCTGTCGGGGCCCGCCGCGCTGCGGCGCGAAATCGCCGCCGCGCAGCAGACGCTGACCGAGATCGCCGGCACGCGACCGCGCTTCTTCCGCGCGCCGGCCGGCCTGCGCAATCCGTTTCTCGAGCCGGTGCTCTGCGAGCTCGGCCTGCAGCTCGCCAGCTGGACGCGCCGCGGCTTCGACACGCGCGAGCACGATGCGGACACCGTCACGCGCCGCCTGCTGGACGGCCTCGCGCCCCAGGACATCCTGCTCGTGCATGACGGCCATGCGGCGCGCGATGCGCGCGGCGAACCGGTCGTGCTCGACGTGCTGCCGGCACTGCTGCGCGCGGCCGCCGATGCGCGGTTGCAGTGGACCACGCTGCGCGCCGCGCTTGCGCCCGAACCGCCCGAATCGCCCGAAGCGCCCGAAGCGCCCGAAGCGCCCGGCCAGCCTGGGATGCCGGCCCCCCCGTTTGATAAAATCTGACCATGCCCGGCGCGCCCGCCAGCCCTGCTGCGGCGCCCGTTCCGGCCACCGGATGCGACCCTCGTGAAACCTCTGCTGCTCTCGCACTTCACCGCCACCAGCTGCATCGGACGCGGCCTCGACGCGACCCTCGACGCGCTGCGCCACGCGCGCGGCGCTCTCACGCCGTGCGACTTCGAACGCGCCGAACTCGACACGTGGATCGGCTCGGTGGACGGCGTCGATGCGCAGCCCGTGCGCGCGGATCTCGCCGACTTCGACTGCCGCAACAACCGCCTCGCGCAGCTCGGCCTCGTGCAGGACGGCTTCGACGCGCGCGTCGCCGCGGCCGTGTCGCGCCATGGCGCCGCACGCGTCGGCGTGTTCATCGGCACGAGCACGTCCGGCATCCTCGAGACCGAACGCGCGTACGAGCAACGCGATCCGGCGAGCGGCGCACTGCCCGCCGGATTCCGCTATGCGCATACCCACAACCCGTATTCGCCGGCCGCATTCGTGCGCGCGTATTTCGGGCTGCGCGGGCCGGCGATGGCGATCTCGTCCGCGTGTTCGTCCGGCGCGAAGGTATTCGGCTCCGCGCGCCGGATGATCGAAGCGGGGCTGATCGATGCGGCTATCGTCGGCGGCGTCGATTCGCTGTGCCTGACGACGCTGTACGGCTTCAATTCCCTCGAACTGCTGTCGCGCAAGCCGTGCCGGCCGTTCGACGTCGCACGCGACGGCATCTCGATCGGCGAGGCGGCCGCGTTCGCGCTGCTCGAACGCGTGCCGGACGCACGCACCGCGCTCGACGACGACGCGATCCTGCTGCTCGGCGTCGGCGAATCGAGCGATGCGCATCATATGTCGTCGCCGCATCCGGACGGGCTCGGCGCGCGCGTCGCGATCGAACAGGCGCTCGCATCGGCCGGCCTCGACGCGAGCGACATCGACTACGTGAACCTGCACGGCACCGCGACGCCCAGCAACGACGCCGCCGAAAGCCGCGCCGTGGGCGCGCTGCTCGCGCGCACGCCGTGCAGCTCGACGAAGGGGGCGACCGGTCACACGCTCGGCGCCGCCGGCGCGCTCGAAGCCGTCGTCGCCGCGCTCGCGCTGCGCGAGCAGTTCGTGCCGGCCGGCGTCAACACGACGCAACCCGACCCGGCGCTGTCCGCCGACTACGTGCTCGCGAGCCGCGACGCGCACCTGCGTGCGGTCCTGTCCAATTCGTTCGGCTTCGGCGGCACGAATTGCAGCCTGATCCTCGGCCGCGCCGAGCACGCCCGCCGCCGGGAGCCGACATGACACTCACCGCCTTCATCGAAAGTGTCGGCCTCATCGGGCCGGGACTGAACGACTGGCCGCACGCGGCCGACGTGCTCGCCGGGCGCACGCCCTATGCGAGCGCGCGCACCGTGCTGCCGCCGCCGGCCGGCCTGCCGCCGGCGGAACGCCGCCGCACCGGCCCCGTGGTGCGCGTCGCGCTCGCGGTCGGCCTCGAAGCGGCAGCCGCGAGCGGTCGCGATCCCGCCACGCTCGCGACCGTGTTCAGCGCGTCCGGCGGCGACGGCCAGAATTGCCACGCGATCTGCGAGACGCTCGCCGGCGACGACCGCCACCTGTCGCCCACGCGCTTTCACAACTCCGTGCACAACGCGCCGGCCGGCTACTGGAGCATCGCCACGCGGGCGATGGCGACGTCGAACGTGCTGTGCGCGCACGACGGCAGCTTTGCCGCGGGCCTGCTCGAGAGCCTGTGCCAGGTCGCGGTCGATCGCGTGCCGAGCCTGCTGATCGCCTACGACACCGACTATCCGGAGCCGCTGCGCGCGGTGCGGCCGATCGTCGACGCATTCGGCGTCGCGTTCGTGTTCGCGCCCGACGCAAGCGAACGCACGCTCGCGCGCATCGACGTGCAGCTGACCGACGCGCCGGCGACGACACTCGCGAACCGCGAACTCGACGCGCTGCGCACCGGCAATCCGGCCGCGCGTGCGCTGCCGCTGCTCGACGCGCTCGCCGCGCGGCGTGCGACGCGCGTCGTGCTCGACTATCTGGAAGACACGCGCGTGCAGGTCGATATCGCGCTGCCCGATGCCGCCGCGGAGCACGCGCGATGACGGCGCCCGTCTCGACACCGACGCCGCCGCCGACGACGCTCGATCGCGCATGGATCGCCGCGCACATTCCGCACGACGGCGCGATGTGCGTGCTCGATCGCGTCGAAGCATGGGATGCCGCGCGCATCCGCTGCAGCGCGACGAGCCATCGCGATCCGCACAACCCGCTGCGCTCGCGCGGCCGGCTCGCGTCGGTCTGCGGAATCGAATACGCGGCGCAGGCGATGGCCGTGCACGGCGCGCTGCTCGGGGCGCAACAGGAGCAGACGGAACAAACGCGGCCGCGCGCCGGCTATCTCGCAAGCGTGCGCAACGTCGACGCGTTCGTCGATCGGCTCGACACGCTCGCGCTGACGCTGATCGTCGACGCCGAACGCATCGGCGGCGACGACCGTTCCGTGCTGTACGGCTTCGTGCTGCGCTGCGACGATCGCGTGCTGCTCTGCGGCCGCGCGGTAGTGATGCTCGATGCATCGGCGGCCGGCGCACTCGTTCCGCCGCCGGCCGGCCATGCAAGCCCCCGATGAATTTGCCCAAGGAAACCAGGTCGTGAAAGCACGTCAGTTCATTTGCAGCGCAATCGTCCTCGCCCTGATCAGCCCGATCGCGCACGCGGACATGTCGGAAGTGAAGCAGGACATCAAGCGCGATTCGAAGGAAGCCGCGCACAAGACCGGCGAGGCTGCACGCAGCTTCGGCCATGCGACCGCGAGCGCCGCGAAGACGGTCGGTCACGGCATCGCGCACGTGTCGCGCGAGGGCTGGGATGCCACCAAGCGCACGACGAAGCGAATCTTCCACAAGAACGATTCGGGCGAAGGCGCGCAGAAGAGCGATTGAGTGTGAGCGTCCCGCGCAGCGCAGGCAGGATGCGCGGGATGCGGCACGACGCGCGAGTGCGCCGCTGCCGCACCGCTTCGTCATCGCACGCCGTTGCGCGTGCGGCGCGCCGGCCGGCGCGCGAGGCACTTGCCGTACGCGACGAACCAGCAATCGCGATGATCAAAATTTCGCAGCAGCCGCGCGCGGCGCCGCTCGAGCCAGTGAAGCGCGATCGCCATCGTCAGCGCGACGGCCAGTGCCGAGCCGCCGATCGCGAGTCCCATCCAGGTTTCACCCATGCCTCCTCCGGAATGCGAGGCCGGGGCGGCACGCCTGCCGCGACGCGGTAGCTGGAGCGCGGACGCATCCGGCCCCCGCATGTGTGGCGACCCTGCGTCCATGATCCATCACCGCACGCATGCCGCGCCGCTCCGGCGCTGGATACAGCGGGAGCACGGCCCGGACGCACGCGCGAACGCCGCCCGGGCCGCCGCGCGTCACTGCATGTGCTGGCCGCCGTTGATCGCGATGTTGGAGCCCGTCACGAAACCGGCCTCCTCCGAGCACAGATACGCGACCAGCCCCGCGACTTCCTCGGGCTTGCCGAGCCGGCCCGCCGGAATCTGCGGGAGGATCTTCGAATCGAGGATGTCCTGCGGGATCGCCGTCACCATCTTCGTCGCGAGATAGCCCGGCGACACGGTGTTCACCGTCACGCCCTTGCGCGCGGTCTCGAGCGCGAGCGATTTCGTGAAGCCGTGCATGCCGGCCTTCGCGGCCGCGTAGTTGGTCTGGCCGATCGAACCCTTCGAGCCATTGACCGACGCGATGTTGACGATGCGTCCCCAGCCGCGCTCGACCATGCCGTCGCAAACCGGCTTCGTCATGTTGAACACGGAATCGAGGTTGGTGCGGATCACCGCATCCCAGTTGACCTTGTCGAGCTTGCGCAGCGTCATGTCGCGCGTGATGCCCGCGTTGTTCACCAGGATGTCGACCGGGCCGACTTCCCGGACGATTTTCTCGATGCATTGCTGGCACGAATCGTAATCGGCCACATCCACCGGATACGCGTGGAATTCGCGACCGGCCGCGTGCATGTCGGTCAGCCAGCGGTCGGCACCGGTATTGTTCGGCGAATACGTGACAACGACCTGGTAGCCAGCGTCGTTCAACCGGATGCTGATCGCTTCGCCAAGACCGCCCATCCCACCCGTCACAACTGCAATTCGCTTAGTCATCCTATTAGTTACCGAGAAGTAAAGTAATCAATGGTGCGCGGCGACGACATGGCACATGCCGCCGCCCCACCGCTTCGATGCGCCCGCGTCGCTGACGCGGCGCGCACCGGAACATCACACCTGTCGCGGGTTGCCCGTTGCGCGCGCAACCTGCCTCGCGCGTGCGCGGCGCAGGCCTGCGCCGCACGCGTGCATGCTCGTCAGGCCTGGCTCAACCGCGTTCGACCGCGAGTGCGACACCCATCCCGCCGCCGATGCACAGCGACGCCAGACCGCGCTTCGCATCGCGCTTGACCATCTCATGCAGCAGCGTCACCAGGATCCGGCAGCCCGACGCGCCGATCGGGTGACCGATCGCGATCGCCCCGCCGTTCACGTTCACCTTCGACGTGTCCCAGCCCATCTGCTTGTGCACCGCCAGCGCCTGCGCCGCGAATGCCTCGTTGATTTCCATCAGGTCCAGGTCGCCCGGCGTCCAGCCCGCACGCTCCAGCGCGCGGCGCGAGGCCGGCACCGGGCCCATGCCCATCACGCTCGGATCCACGCCCGCATTCGCGTACGCCTTGATCCGCGCCAGCGGCGTCAGGCCCAGTGCCGCCGCCTTCTGCGCCGACATCACCAGCACCGCCGCCGCGCCGTCGTTCAGCCCCGACGCGTTCGCCGCCGTCACCGTGCCTTCCTTCGCGAACGCCGGCTTCAGGGCCGCCAGCGATTCCGCCGTCACGCCGTGACGCACGAATTCGTCGGTCGCGAACTGCAGCGGCTCGCCCTTGCGCTGCGGAATCGACACCGGCACGATCTCGTCGTTGAAGCGGCCGGCCTTCTGCGCGGCTTCCGCCTTGTTCTGCGACAGCGCCGCGAACGCGTCCTGCTCGTCGCGCGTGATCCCGTATTCCTTCGCGACGTTCTCCGCCGTGATGCCCATGTGGTACTGGTTGTACACGTCCCACAGGCCGTCGACGATCATCGTGTCGACCAGCTTCGCGTCGCCCATCCGGAACCCGTCGCGCGAGCCCGGCAGCACGTGCGGCGCCGCGCTCATGTTTTCCTGGCCGCCCGCGATCACGATCTCCGCGTCGCCCGCCGCGATCGCGTTCGCCGCCAGCATCACGGCCTTCAGGCCCGAGCCGCACACCTTGTTGATCGTCATGCCCGGCACCGCGCTCGGCAGGCCGGCCTTGATCAGCGACTGACGCGCCGGGTTCTGCCCCGAGCCTGCCGCCAGCACCTGGCCCATGATCACTTCGCTCACCTGGTCGGGCTTCACACCCGAGCGCTCCAGCACCGCGCGAATCACCGTCGCGCCCAGTTCCGGTGCCGCGATCTTCGCGAGCGAGCCGCCGAATTTGCCGACCGCGGTCCGCGCGGCCGATACGATCACTACGTCCGTCATGTTCAATTCCTGCTTTGAAATCAGTGGGTCGATCCGAATCGTGTGCCGGTGCCGGCACGGCACTGCGGCCGGCGACGGCGCGTGAGCGCCGCGCGGCTCGCGATGCGGCTGCACGTTCGCGCGCGCATGCGCGCGGCACATCCGCGTGCTCCGGCCGTGTCCGGGCACGCCGCGGCGAGCGGAAAGCTCGCCGGCCGCCACGCGGCACACGCGGCGGCCGGCGCCTTCCGGCACCGCTCATTCCTTACTCGTGTCGCGCCTGCGCGCGACACGCGCTCACGCAGCGGAGTCGCGCGAAGCCGCTTCCTTGCGTGCCGCAGTGGCCGTCTGCTTGGCACCGCGCGCCGCCGTTTCGCTGACCGCGTCGAAACCGCTTTGCGCGGCCTCGATCGCCTGCCCCGCCGCTGCGCGCACGGTGTCGGCCGCGGCCGTCGCCGCGGACAGCGCCGAGTTCAGCGCGGCGACTACCGGGGCCGAACCGGCCGGCGCGTGCTTCGACAGTTCGCCGAACACGTCCTTCATGCGCTTGTCGTTCTGCTCGTACTGAACCTGCGCGACCTTCGCCCACTCGGCCTGCGTCGACACCGCGATGTCGAACAGATGGCGGCCGTACGCGACGGCCTTGCCGGCCGCTTCCTGCGGCACGGCGACCTGCTGCGCGAAGCCCGCGGCCGGGTTGCTGATATTGAATGCGTTCTTCAGCTTGTCCTCGTACTCCTCGAGCGCCGTCTTGGCCGCCTGTACATTGAGCTCGACGACAGCCTCGAAACCGTTGATGGCCGGACGGGCAAGCGCGAACCATGCGGCGATTCCGGACTGGTAATCGGCGGCGAGTTTTTCGGGGGCAAATACGGACATCGGGTATGCTCCTGTTGGCAATTGCGAGAGACGACACAAGGAAATGGAAGTCAGATCGACAGCCTGCTCCCTTATTTTCAACCCGCACCCGGCATTGAATGCGAGAAGTTGAAGAAGGCATTTTAGATGCATTAATTGTCAATTAAATGGCATTAATGCTAGGTGAAAACCCTTACGCATCGAAATGACCGCCTCCGGGCCGGGCGGGCTCAATGGGGCCGGGCCGCAACGCCTTACGCTTAAACGATTTTCTCAATTTTACAGCAGCACGCACCGACTGCGTCGCAATATTTACCGCGTCATTATTTCCGCTATGGGAAAATAGGTGTGCATGAAAACAGCCCAATCCGCTCTGTAATCGTTTTTTCTTTTGGGCTGATTCTGAAATCGTTACCGCGATTATTTCCGAAATCGTAATCGGAATTATTAACAACCAATTCAATTATCGGAAGAATTGCCGCGATAATGCCGACGGCGTCACCCGACCAGCTCGCGATGCAGCGCGCGAAACTCCTGCGCGAGCTTGTGCGCCGGCTCGAGATGGATCACGGGCGTCGACTGCTGATGCGACTCGCGGATCTTCACCGATGCCGACAGCCGCGACGCGAGCACCGGCAATCCTTCTTCGATGAGTTCGTCGACCAGCCGCTGCGGGAGGCTCGCACGCGGCTGGAACTGGTTGATGACGATCCCTTCGACCTCGAGCGCCGCGTTATGGTCCTGCTGGATTTCCTTCACGTTCTCGAGGAGCGTGTAGAGCGCGCGGCGCGAGAAGTCGTCGCAATCGAACGGAATCAGGCAGCGCTCGACCGCGATCAGCGCCGAGCGCGTGTAGAAGTTCAGCGCGGGCGGCGTGTCGATGTAGATGGCGTCATAAGTGTCGAGCTCGTTCAGCGCGTCGCGCAGCTTGTAGATCTTGTAGCGCGACTCGAGCTTGCCGTGCAGCGTGTCGAGATCCGGATGCGCGGGCATCACGTCGAGCCCGTCGAACGGCGTCGGATGGATGAACGACGCGACGTCGACCGGCCGGAAGTTGAACGTCAGCGCCGTCTCGAAGAATTCGGCGACGCCGGGATGCACGTCGCTCGCGGCGTCGCCGAGCAGATAGCGCGTGGAATTCGCCTGTGCGTCGAGGTCGATGACGAGCGTGCGCAAGCCTTCGCTCGCGCTGATCGCCGCCAGGTTGCAGACGATCGTCGATTTGCCCACGCCGCCCTTCTGGTTGAATACGACCCGCCGCATGGTGTCTCCTTCGATCGAAACGTCGAAAGAAGCAGTTTAGCCGGTCAATCGTGGCGACGGGGTGACATAAGTCAGATGCGCGGCACCGCACCAGAAATGAAAACGTTGCCGGCACACGGCGTGCGCTCAATGCACGGGGCCGAAATGTTGCGGTGCCGCATGCGCGGTGTTAAACTAGGGGAAAACCCTTAGTTCAAGCTCGCGAAGGAGCAATCGTGTACCCCGTATTTTCGTTTCTGATGGACATGCTGCCGGGCCGCAGCAAGGCGACGTTCGCGCCCGCGGCCAAAGTGAACCGCGTCACGTTCACGGGCACGGTCGACCGCAGCGACGGCGTGGTCCTGTCGGTCCACGGTAGCGACGCGTTGGTGCGGTGGCCGAAGGGCGGAAAGTCGGTCGAGCGCGTCAGCAATCTGGTCGCGATCACGGAAGCGTAATTCGCTGTTCTCCGGGCGCGCTCGGCGCCCGTTCGGCGTGCGCGCGCGAAGCCATCGCATCGATGGCTTCGCCGAAGGCGTTGGTCGATGCCATCGGCAGTTCACGAACTGCGTATCGCGTCACGCCAGCCTCCGTTCGACGGAACGGAACCATCCGATTAGGCACGTTCCAGCCGAATCGAAAAACCTGCACACGAAAAAAGACCCGAAGCTCCAGGCCAAATCACTGATTTAGCTCGGAAGTTCGGGCCCATCCGTACAGCGGGAACCAACGTTCCGCTTAGAACGGAATATCGTCGTCCATCTCGTCGAAGCCGCCGCCTGCCGGCGCGCTCGGACGGCTCTGGCCGCCGCCTGCTGCGCCGCCGCGCGGTGCGCCGCCAGCACGGCCACCGCCGCCACCACCGCGCTCCATTTGCTCGCCGCCGCGACCGCCGCCACCACCACCGTAGCCGCCGCCGTAACCGCCTTCGTCACTGCCGCCACCGCCGCCGCCCGCGCCGCCGCGGCCGCCGAGCATCTGCATCTGGTCGGCGACGATTTCGGTCGAGTAGCGATCCTGGCCGTCCTGGCCCTGCCACTTGCGCGTGCGGATGCGGCCTTCGATATAGACCGACGAGCCCTTCTTCAGGTATTCGCTGACGATTTCGGCGAGACGGCCGAAGAACGCCACGCGGTGCCACTCGGTCATTTCCTTGAAATCGCCGCTCGCCTTGTCCTTGTAGCGATCGGTCGTCGCGAGACGGATGTTCGCAACCGCGTCGCCGCTCGGCAGGTAACGGACTTCAGGATCGGCGCCGAGATTGCCGACGAGGATGACCTTGTTGACGGATGCCATGTGTTTCTCCAGTAAATTCGATGCCGGGCCGCCCGCGACAGACGTCGGAGCGGCCCGCCGGACAAGCCGGCGAGCGCCGCCCGTGCGTGTCCGAAAAGTAGGTTCAGGCCTTGCGCGGCGGCGCTTTCATGCTGGCCGCGATTATAAGCCACGCCGCCACGAGCCCAGAACACGCATAAAAGACGGTGTTCGCGCCGCCGTGCTTCAGCAGCCAGCCGCCCACGATGCCGCCGAGCGCGAGCCCGATCGATTGCGTGGTGTTATAGACGCCCGTGGCCGCGCCCTTGCGCGAACCGGGCGCGAGCTTCGACACGAGCGACGGCTGCGATGCTTCCAGGATGTTGAAGCCCAGGAAGTACACGAACAGGATCGCCGCCACAATGAGAATGGTATGCGGTGCGCTGCCCAGCAACAATTGGCCGATCAGGATAGCGAGGATCCCGCCGAGCAGCACCGGTTTCATCTTGCCCCGTTTTTCCGCGACGATGATCGCCGGCACCATCATCACGAACGCGAGCCCCATCACCGGCAGGTAGACCTTCCAGTGCGCGGCGACCGGCAGCCCGCCGTCGACCAGCAGGCGCGGCACGACGAGGAACAGCGCCGTCTGCGTCGCGTGCAGCACGAGCACGCCGAAGTTCAGGCGCAGCAGCTCGCCGTTGTGCAGCACCTCGGCGAACGGCGCCGGCACGTGCACGGGCTTCGCCGCGTCGGGCACGATCCACACGACGACGCCGATCGCGAGGATCGACAGCACACCGACGATCGCGAACAGCCCGCTCATCCCGACCCAGTGGAACACGATCGGCGCGCCGACGATCGCGACCGCGAACGACACGCCGATCGAGCCGCCGACCATCGCCATCGCCTTGGTGCGGTTCTGCTCGGAGGTCAGGTCGGCGATGAACGCGAGCACCGCGGACGACACGGCGCCCATCCCCTGGATCACGCGGCCGACGATGATCCACGTGATGTCGTGCGCGAACGCGGCGACGAAGCTGCCGAGCGCGAAGATCACGAGGCCCGTGGCGATCACCGGCTTGCGGCCGAACTTGTCGGACGCCCACCCGTAGAAGATGTAGAACAGCGACTGCGTGACGCCGTAGGCCCCGAGCGCGATGCCGACGAGCAGCACGTTGTCGCCGCCCGGGATGGTTTTCGCGTAGACCGAGAACACCGGCATGATCATGAACAGGCCGAGCATGCGCAGCGCGAAGATCGCCGCGAGCGACGTGGTCGCGCGCAGTTCGGGCGCACTCATGCGGGAAGACGTGGCGGACGGATTGGACATCGGGAATGAATTTCGAATGATCGGAATGTCCGCCCGGCGGCGGGCGGCGGAAGATCAGGGCCACCGGCCCGGCAGGCCTGGCTGGCGCTTTCCGGGACGTCCGACGGGCAGCCCGCGGGCCGTCCGAAGCCGTGCGGCGCGGCCGCTTCCCCGGCGTGGGCACCGCCTTGCTGCCAGTTGCTGCAAAGGCTGGGGGCCCCCAACGACGGCCTCGAAAAGCCGTTATAGTAGCAGGTTTGGTTCCCTCCATTTTCGCCAGGTTCATGGAACAGATCCGTATCCGTGGGGCACGCACCCACAACCTGAAAAACGTCAATCTCGACCTGCCGCGCCACAAGCTGATCGTGATTACCGGGTTGTCCGGGTCGGGCAAGTCGTCGCTCGCGTTCGACACCCTTTATGCAGAGGGCCAGCGCCGCTACGTCGAAAGCCTGTCCGCCTACGCCCGCCAGTTCCTGCAGTTGATGGAGAAACCCGATGTCGACCTGATCGAGGGGCTGTCGCCCGCGATCTCGATCGAGCAGAAGGCGACGTCCCACAACCCGCGTTCGACCGTCGGCACGGTCACCGAGATCCACGACTACCTGCGACTTTTGTTCGCACGGGTCGGCACGCCCTACTGCCCCGACCACGACATCCCGCTCGAGGCGCAGAGCGTGTCGCAGATGGTCGACGCCGCGCTCGCGCTGCCCGAGGAAACCAAGCTGATGATCCTCGCGCCCGTCGTCGCGAACCGCAAGGGCGAGCACGCCGAGCTGTTCGAGGACATGCAGGCGCAGGGCTTCGTGCGCTTTCGCGTGCGCTCGGGCGGCGGCACCGCGAACGAAGGCGTCGCGAAGATCTACGAGGTCGAGTCGCTGCCGAAGCTCAAGAAGAACGACAAGCACACGATCGACGTCGTCGTCGACCGCCTGAAGGTGCGCCCGGACATGAAGCAGCGCCTCGCGGAATCGTTCGAGACCGCGCTGCGCCTCGCCGACGGCCGCGCGATCGCGCTCGAGATGGATACCGACCACGAGCACCTGTTCAGCTCGAAGTTCGCGTGCCCGATCTGCTCGTACTCGCTGCAGGAGCTCGAGCCGCGCCTGTTCTCGTTCAACAACCCGATGGGTGCGTGCCCCGAATGCGACGGCCTCGGCCAGATCACGTTCTTCGACCCGAAGCGGGTCGTCGCGCACCCGTCGCTGTCGCTCGCCGCGGGCGCCGTGAAGGGCTGGGACCGCCGCAACCAGTTCTACTTCCAGATGCTGCAGAGCCTCGCGGCGTTCTACGAATTCGACATCGACGCCGCGTTCGAGGATCTGCCGGAAAAGATCCGCAAGGTGCTGCTGTTCGGTTCGGGCAAGCAGACGATCCCGTTCTCGTACATCAACGAGCGCGGCCGCACGACGATCCGCGAGCACGTGTTCGAAGGGATCATCCCGAACCTCGAGCGCCGCTACCGCGAGACCGATTCGGTCGCGGTGCGCGAAGAACTCTCGAAGTACCAGAACAACCAGCCGTGCCCGTCGTGCGAAGGCACGCGGCTGCGCCGCGAGGCGCGCCACGTGCGGGTCGGCGCGGGCGACTACGCGCGCGGCATCTATGAAATCAGCGGCTGGCCGCTGCGCGACGCGCTCGGCTATTTCGCCGGCCTGTCGCTCGACGGCGCAAAACGCGAGATCGCCGACAAGGTGATCCAGGAAATCGTCGCGCGCCTGACCTTCCTGAACAACGTCGGCCTCGACTACCTGTCGCTCGAGCGCAGCGCCGAGACGCTGTCCGGCGGCGAGGCGCAGCGGATCCGGCTCGCGTCCCAGATCGGCTCGGGCCTGACCGGCGTGATGTACGTGCTCGACGAGCCGTCGATCGGCCTGCACCAGCGCGACAACGACCGCCTGATCGCGACGCTCAAGCACCTGCGGGACCTCGGCAACTCGGTGATCGTCGTCGAGCACGACGAGGACATGATCCGCACGGCCGACTACGTCGTCGACATGGGCCCGGGCGCGGGCGAGCATGGCGGCGTGGTGGTCGCCGAAGGCACGCCGAAGCAGGTGCAGTCGAACCCGCAGTCTCTCACGGGCCAGTATCTGGTCGGCAAGCGCACGATCGAGTATCCGGACGAGCGGTTCGCGCCCGATCCCGAGCGGATGCTGCGCATCGTCGACGCGCACGGCAACAACCTGAAGCACGTCGACCTCGAGTTGCCGGTCGGCCTGCTGACCTGCATCACCGGCGTGTCGGGCTCCGGCAAGTCGACGCTGATCAACGACACGCTGTATCACGCGGTCGCGCGCCACCTGTACGGCTCGTCGGCCGAGCCGGCGCCGCACGAGGCGATCGAGGGGCTGGAACACTTCGACAAGGTGATCAACGTCGACCAGTCGCCGATCGGCCGCACGCCGCGCTCGAACCCGGCCACCTACACGGGCCTGTTCACGCCGATCCGCGAGCTGTTCTCGGGCGTGCCGACCGCGAAGGAGCGCGGCTACGATCCGGGCCGCTTCTCGTTCAACGTGAAGGGCGGCCGCTGCGAGTCGTGCCAGGGCGACGGCGTGCTGAAGGTCGAGATGCACTTCCTGCCGGACGTCTACGTGCCGTGCGACGTGTGCCACGGCAAGCGCTACAACCGCGAAACGCTCGACGTGCATTACAAGGGCAAGAACATCAGCGAAGTGCTCGACATGACGGTCGAGCAGGCGTACGAATTCTTCAGCGCGGTGCCGGTGATCGCCCGCAAGCTGAAGACGCTGCTCGACGTCGGTCTCGGCTACATCCGCCTCGGCCAGTCGGCCACGACGCTGTCGGGCGGCGAGGCGCAGCGCGTGAAGCTGTCGCTGGAGCTGTCGAAGCGCGACACGGGCCGCACGCTGTACATCCTGGATGAGCCGACCACCGGCCTGCACTTCCACGACATCGCGCTGCTGCTCGAGGTGATTCACCGGTTGCGCGACCAAGGCAACACGGTCGTGATCATCGAGCACAATCTCGACGTGATCAAGACGGCCGACTGGGTGATCGACCTTGGCCCCGAAGGCGGTGCCGGCGGCGGCCAGATCATCGCCCAAGGCACGCCCGAGGAGATCGCGAAGACCAAGGCGAGCTTCACCGGCAAGTACCTCGCGCCGCTGCTCAAGCGTTCACCCCGCAAGGCGGCGGCCGGCTGAGCGCTTCCGTTCCCGCGCGCGGCCGCCCCGGCCGCCTGCCGGCGCCCGCCCGCGGCGCCGGCCCCCCCTCGTTTTCCCTTCTGCGTATACACCACGAGCCAAACTGTCCCGTGACAGACCATAATGGCGGCTATACTTTACGGTCGTAAGGTTCGCTATCCGCACCAATCCGGTGCGACGCCGGGCGAGCACCGTCCTGCCGCCCACCGCGCGGCGCGACACACGAACGACAGGAATCCACGATGGAGAAGCAACAAGAGTCGCGCGACGCGCAGAGCCGCGAGCCCCACCTGCGCAGCGTGCGGCTGACGAGCGACTTCAGCCTGCCGAAGCTGTCGGCGATCGAGATCGGCAGCTATCTGTTCGCCCTCGTCGCGATGGTGCTCGTCATCGAACTCAAGCTGCTGGGCGGGCTGCTGGCCGGCCTGCTGGTCTATCAGCTGATCCACACGATCGCCCCGGTGATCGAACGCCACACGACGAGCATGCGCGCGCGCTGGGTCTCCGTCGTGCTGCTGTCGATCGCGATCGTCGGCGGGCTCACGGGCCTGACGATCGGCATCATCGATCACTTCGAGCACACGGTGCCGAACCTGCAGAGCCTGCTCGGCCAGCTGATGCAGATCGTCGAGCAGACGCGCGCCCGCACGCCGGCCTGGATCGCGAACCTGCTGCCCGTCGACGTCGAACAGATGAAAGCCAAGGCGGCGCTGCTGATGCACTCGCACATGGATCAGCTCCAGCAAGGCGGCAAGAGCGTCGCGCGCGGCTTCGGCCATGTGCTGTTCGGGATGATCATCGGCGCGATGATCGCGATCGGCGTCGAGCACGGCAAGGTGCGCCGGCCGCTGTCCACCGCGCTCGTGACGCGCGTGTCGCGCTTCGCCGAATCGTTCCGCCGGATCGTGTTCGCGCAGATCAAGATCTCGGCGATCAACGCGGCCTTCACCGGCATCTACCTGCTCGTCGCGCTGCCGATCTTCCACCAGCGGCTGCCGCTGTCCAAAACGCTCGTGCTCGTCACGTTCATCGTCGGGCTGCTGCCGGTGATCGGCAACCTGATCTCGAACACGCTGATCGTCGCGGTGTCGCTGTCGGTCAGCATGGGCACCGCGATCGCGTCGCTCGCGTTCCTCGTCGTGATCCACAAGCTCGAATATTTCCTGAACGCGAAGATCATCGGCGGCCAGATCGAGTCGCGCGCGTGGGAGCTGCTGCTCGCGATGCTGATCATGGAAGCCGCGTTCGGGCTGCCGGGCGTGATCGCCGCGCCGATCTTCTATGCGTACCTGAAGCGCGAGCTGTACATGCTGCGGCTGATCTGACGCGCCGCGCATCACGCGAAAAAAAACGCCGCGCCCCAGGGCGCGGCGTTGTTACTTGCGGGGCCGGCCGATGGCCGATGGCCGCTGGTCGACGCGCACCGCCGATCAGCGGAACACGACGGTCTTCGTCCCGTTCAGCACGATCCGGTGCTCGACGTGCCACTTCACCGCCCGCGCGAGCGTCACGCACTCGACGTCGCGGCCGATCGCGGTGAGCTGGTCGGGCGTCATGCTGTGGTCGACGCGCTCGACTTCCTGCTCGATGATCGGGCCTTCGTCGAGGTCGGTCGTCACGTAGTGCGCGGTCGCGCCGATCAGCTTCACGCCGCGGTCGAACGCCTGGTAATACGGCTTCGCGCCCTTGAAGCTCGGCAGGAACGAATGATGGATGTTGATCGCGCGGCCGGCGAGCTGCTGGCACATGTTCGGCGACAGGATCTGCATGTAGCGCGCGAGCACGACGAGATCGGCCTGGTGCTCGTCGATCACTTCCAGCACGCGCGCCTCCTGCGCGGCTTTCGCCGCATCGGACGAGCCGCCCACGAGCGGGAAGTGATGAAACGGGATGTTGTAGCTCGCGGCGAGCTGGTAGAACTCCTTGTGGTTCGACACGATCGCCGGGATCTCGATCGGCAGCTGGCCGGTGCGGTAGCGGAACAGCAGGTCGTTCAGGCAGTGGCCGATCTTCGACACCATGATCACGACACGCGGCTTCACGGCCGCGTCGTGCAGCTCCCAGCGCATCGCGAACTGCTCGGCGAGCGGCGCGAATTCCTGGCGCAGCGTGTCGAGCGCCGACGCGGCATCCGCGCCGTCGGCATCCTGCTCGAAGTGCACGCGCATGAAGAACTCGCCGGTGCGGCTGTCGCCGAACTGCGCCGAGTCGAGGATGTTGTTGCTGCGCTCGAACAGGAAGCCCGAGACCGCGTGAACGATGCCGTGCCGGTCGGGGCACGACAGTTTCAAGATAAAGCTGTGATCGGTCGACATGACCGCTACTCCCTTCGTTTCGGTATTCGTCAAATAGGCCGTTCGGCGCGTTACGCGGCCGGCGCGAACAGCGCGTCGATGCCCGCCGCGTCGTCCGCCGCGAGCCAGCGGTGGCGCAGCAGCGTGTCGAGTATCGCGAGGCTCGCATCCATCGTCGCGCGGCCTTCGCGCAACCAGCCGATCACCTCGGGCACGCCGGCCAGCAGGTGCTCGGCCACTTCGCCGTCCTGGTTGTGCGGCGCGAAGTCGCGCGGCAGCGGCAGGTCGTACACGAAGATCAGTTCGGACTGCGTGCCTTCCGGCAGCGAGCACAGCACCTGCACCGCCCGGCCCGCGATCGCGCGCGCCGCCAGTTCGGCCGGCATGCCGGCCTCTTCCCAGCATTCCTTCGCGAGCGTCTCGTGAACGCCCAAGCCCCAGCCGATGCCGCCCGCGACGACGTTGTCGAGCATGCCGGGGTCGGTGGCCTTGGTCGTGCTGCGGCGGCCGAGCCACATCTGCGGCGCGGCGGGCGAACCCGGCGCAGCCGCATATTCTACGATGCCGTTCAGGTGCACCGCATAAGTCTGCGTGCCGAAAAAACGCGACGCGGCGCGCTCGATATACGCGAGCGGCGGATCGTCGAAGCGGTTGCGGATCGCATAGATCTCGTCGCGCCAGCCGGGAATCGCGCCTTCGGCCGCCAGCGCGCCGATCGCGCTCGCGAGCGCCATGCTGCGCGCATCGACCGTGTCATAGCGCGCCGACAGCACGACGCGCTCGTCGGTCAGCTCGAACACGTCCGGCCAGCGCTCGAGCTTCGCGACGTCGCGGCGACGCACCCAGCCGACCTGCTCGCCCGCGATCTCGAAACGCAGGTGCGCGGCCGGATCGAAGCGGCGCGCGGCCGCAATGCATGGAAACGTCATCGGGTTCAGTCCTTCAGCGCCACGCGGATGCCGATCGCGATGAAGGTCGCGCCGGCAATGCGGTCGAGCCACACGCCGGCCTTCGGACGGCGCTTCAGCCATGCGCCGATCGCGCCCGCGCCGACGCCGAACAGCGAGAAGATCGCAGCCGTCTGCAGCATGAACAGCGCGCCGAGCTCGAACATCTGCAGCGTCACGCCCTGCGCGCCGTGCGGATCGACGAACTGCGGCAGGAATACGACGAAGAACAGCGTGACTTTCGGGTTCATCAGGTTGCCGATCACGCTCTGCCGGAAGATCGCGCGAAGCGGCTGCGGCGCACGCGCATGCGCGTTCGCGAGGCCCTGGCTGCGCAGCGCCTTGATGCCGATCCACACGAGGTACGCGGCACCCGCGAGCTTCAGCACCTGGAACGCGACCGGCGACGAGCGCAGCACGGCCGCGACGCCGAGCGCCGCGAGCGTCGTATGGAACAGGATCCCGGCCGTGAAGCCGAGCGCCGCGACGAAGCCGGCCGCGCGGCCCTGCGAGATGCCGCGTGCGAGCACCTGCAGGTTGTCGGGACCGGGCGCGAACGTGATCGCGATCGACGTGGCGAGAAACAGCATGAAGTTGGGCATCGTGACCTCGCGGCGTGGGCCGGCGTTCAGTGGCCGGCGAATTCGGTGACGGTATAGACGGGCAGCCCCGCGTTGCGCAGCAGCGTCGAGCCGCCGAGATCGGGCAGGTCGATGATCGCCGCGCCCTCGACGACGACCGCGCCGAGCCGCTGCAGCAGGTTGCGCCCCGCCATCATCGTGCCGCCGGTCGCGATCAGGTCGTCCATGATGATCACGCGGTCGCCGGGGCGGCACGCGTCCTCGTGGATCTCGACCGTCGCGCTGCCGTATTCGAGGTCGTAGGATTCCGAGCGCGTCTTGTACGGCAGCTTGCCGACCTTGCGGATCGGCACGAAGCCGACGCTCAGCTCGTACGCGACGATCGGCGCGATGATGAAGCCGCGCGCATCGAGCCCCGCGACGTAGTCGAGCTTCGCATCGACATAGCGTTCGACGAACAGGTCGACGAGGATGCGCAGCGCCTTCGGGCTCTGCAGCAGCGTCGTGATGTCGCGGAACTGCACGCCCGGCTGCGGCCAGTCGGGCACGGTGCGGATCTGGCTGTGGATGAAGGCGACCGGATCGAGCGGTGCGCCCGGCGACGAATGCGGCATGAAACTCTCCGAAAAAAACGGTGCGCGAAGATCGGGCACCGTTTCGAATCAATACGGGTCAGGTCAACGAAGCGCGAGTCAGGCGACCGCGGCCGGCGGCTCGCGCCGATGGCGCGACAGCCGCTCTTCCGCGAGCGCGAGCGCCTCGGGCAGCCCGCGCAGCACGACGATGTCGCTCGCGCGCAGCTTGGTCAGCGGGTCGGGTTCGACGCCGCGAATCCCGTGCCGGCGGATCGCCGTGACTTCCAGCCCGAGCGCATACAGCCCGAGCTCCTCCAGCGAGCGCCCGACCGCGTCCGCGCGCGCGTCGACCGGCACCGATTGTAGCCGCACCTGCTCGTGGTCGTCGTCGTCCGCGTCGTCGGCGCCGTGGAAATAGCCGCGCAGCAGCTGGTAACGCGCGTCGCGCATCTCCTCGACGCGCCGCACGACCTTGCGCATCGGCACGCCGACCAGCACCAGCGTGTGCGACGCGAGCATCAGGCTGCCCTCGACGATTTCCGGAATCACCTCGGTCGCGCCGGCCGCGAGCAGCTTCTCGAGATCGGCGTCGTCGACCGTGCGCACGATCGCCGGCAGCGTCGGCTCCAGCTCGTGCACGTGGTGCAGCACGCGCAGCGCGGACGGCGTGTTCGCATACGTGATCGCGACGGCCGCCGCGCGATGGATACCGGCCGCGAGCAGCGACTCGCGACGCGCGGCGTCGCCGAACACGACCGATTCGCCGGCCGTCGCCGCCGCGCTCACGCGATCGGGATCGAGGTCCAGCGCCACGTACGAAATGCCTTCCTGCTCGAGCATGCGCGCCAGGTTCTGGCCCGCGCGGCCGTAGCCGCAGATGATCACGTGGCCGCGCTGCTTGAGGCTTTGCGTCGCGATCCGCGTCATCTGCAGCGACTGCTGCATCCATTCCGTCGACGACAGCCGCATCACGATCCGGTCGGCGTTCTGGATCAGGAACGGCGCGGCGAGCATCGACAGCAGCATCGACGCGAGGATCGCCTGCAACAGCGTCGAATCGACGAGATGCCGGTCGAGGATCAGGTTCAGCAGCACGAAGCCGAATTCGCCGGCCTGCGCGAGCCCGATGCCGGTGCGCATCGCGACGCCCGGCGTCGCGCCGAACAGGCGCGCGAGCCCCGCGATCATCGTCCCCTTGAACAGGATCTGCCCGACGAAGAAGCCGAGCACGAGCAACGGGTGCTCCCAGATCACGCGCGCATCGAGCAGCATCCCGGTCGTCACGAAGAACAGCCCGAGCAGCACGTCGCGAAACGGCTTGATGTCCTCTTCCACCTGATGACGGAACGGCGTCTCGGAGATCAGCATCCCCGCGATGAACGCGCCGAGCGCGAGCGACAGCCCGAAGCGGTCGGTGATGAACGCGGCGCCGAGCGTGATGAGCAGCAGGTTCAGCACGAACAGTTCCTGCGAGCGGCGCCGCGCGACCACGTTGAGCCAGCGCGTCATGAAGCGCTGGCCGATGACGAGCAGCAGCGCGAGCGCGATCACGATCTTGACCGCCGCGAAGCCGAGCGTGATCGCGAGATCCTTCGACGACTCCGCGCCGAATGCGGCGATCACGATCAGCAGCGGCACCACCGCGAGATCCTGGAACAGCAGCACGCCGAAGATGTTGCGGCCGTGCTCGGTCTCGATCTCGAGCCGCTCGGCGAGCATCTTCGATACGATGGCCGTGGACGACATCGCTAGCGCGCCGCCGAGCGCGACGCTGCCCTGCCACGTGATGTGCACCCAGCGCTCGAACAGCGCCCCGAGCGCGACCGCGAGCACGAGCGTCACGACCACCTGCAGCAGCCCGAGCCCGAACACGAGCCGCTGCATCGCCCTCAGCTTCGCGAGCGAGAATTCGAGGCCGATCGAGAACATCAGGAATACCACGCCGAATTCCGCGAGGTGCTCGGCCCGTTCGAGGTCCGCGGCGATGCCGAATGAGTGCGGGCCGACCAGGATGCCGACGGTCAGGTAGCCGAGCATCGGCGGCAGGTTCAACGAACGAAAGACGACGACGCCCACCACCGAGGCCAGCAGCAGCAGCAGGGTCATTTCGAGCGGGGAAATCACAGGCAAAGCGTCCTCGTTCGTCGGGGCCACGGCAATGCGGGCGCGGGTGGTGGCGGGGGGCAAACGACCTCGGACGAGTCCGAAGGCGCGGCGCGGCGAACAAACGCCTTTGCTATACTCCGCGCATGATAGCGAAAATCAATGATGACCGGGCGCTCGCGCTCGCCCGCGACGTGCTCGACATCGAGGCGGACGCCGTGCGCGCGCTGCGCGACCAGCTCGACGGCGACTTCGTGCAGGCCGTCGCGCTGCTGCTCGGCTGCCGCGGCCGCGTCGTGGTATCCGGCATCGGCAAATCGGGGCATATCGCCCGCAAGATCGCGGCCACGCTGGCGAGCACCGGCACGCCGGCCTTCTTCGTCCACCCGGCCGAGGCCAGCCATGGCGACCTCGGGATGGTCACGTCGGACGACGTCTTCATCGGCATCTCCTATTCCGGCGAATCGGAAGAGCTCGTCGCGATCCTGCCGCTCGTGAAGCGGATCGGCGCGAAGCTGATCGCGATCACGGGCCGTGCGGAATCGAGCCTCGGCACGCTCGCCGACGTGAACCTGAACGCCGCGGTGTCGAAGGAAGCGTGCCCGCTGAACCTCGCGCCCACCGCGAGCACGACCGCCGCGCTGGCGCTCGGCGACGCGCTCGCCGTCGCGGTGCTCGACGCGCGCGGCTTCGGCTCCGAGGATTTCGCGCGCTCGCATCCGGGCGGTGCGCTCGGCCGGCGCCTGCTCACCCATGTGCGCGACGTGATGCGCTCGGGCGACGACGTGCCGCGCGTCGGACTCGACGCCACGCTGTCGGACGCGCTGTTCCAGATCACCGCGAAACGGCTGGGCATGACGGCCGTGGTCGGCCCCGACGGCCGCGTGGCCGGCATCTTCACCGACGGCGACCTGCGCCGCGTGCTCGCGCGCGAAGGCGATTTCCGCACGCTGCCGATCGTCGACGTGATGACGCGCGAACCGCGTACGATCGGCCCCGACCATCTCGCGGTCGAGGCCGTGGAACTGATGGAGCGCCACCGGATCAACCAGATGCTGGTGGTCGATGCCGACGGCGCGCTGATCGGCGCGCTGAACATGCACGACCTGTTTTCGAAGAAGGTGATCTGATGAGCGCAGCGCTGACTGCGGCCGAACGCGCGAGCCGCGTGAAGCTGATGATTTTCGACGTCGACGGCGTGCTGACCGACGGCGGCCTGCTGTTTACCGCGTCCGGCGACGCGATGAAGTCGTTCAATTCGCTCGACGGCCATGGCGTGAAGCTGCTCGGCGAGGCCGGCATCGCGACCGCGATCATCACCGGCCGCAACTCCGAGATCGTCGCGGCGCGCGCGAAGGAGATGAAGATCGCGCACCTGTTCCAGGGTGTCGAGAACAAGCTCGCCGTGTTCGCCGAGCTGACCGCGTCGCTCGACATCGGCGCCGACGCATGCGGCTACATGGGCGACGACTGGCCCGACCTGCCGGTGCTGCTGCGCTGCGGCTTCGCGGCCGCGCCGGCCAACGCGCACCCCGAGGTGATCGCCCGCGCGCACTGGGTGGCCGAGGCCCGCGGCGGCCACGGCGCGGTGCGCGAAGTGTGCGACGCGATCCTGCGCGCGCAGCGCCGCTACGACGCGCTGCTCGCGGCTGCCTGCGGAGCCTGACGGATGAACACGCATTTCCGCTGGACCCAGTTGCTGCCGCTCATCGCGGTCGCCGCGCTCGCGGGCATCACGTGGTGGCTGCTGCAGGCGACGCTGCCGCCGCCCGGCGAAGGCGCCGCGCAGCCGAAGCGCCATACGCCCGACTATTTCGCGGACAACTTCTCGGTCACCGAGCTCGACCAGTCGGGCACGACCCAGTACCGGCTCACGGCCGCGAAGCTGGTCCACTATGAAGACACCGACAACAGCGACCTGACCGCTCCGGCCATGCGCGCATTCCAGCCCGGCAAGCCGGTCGTCACGACCACCGCGAAGCGCGGCACCGTCAACGGCGACGTGTCGATCGTCGACTTGTACGACGACGCGCGCATCCTGCGCGTGGCCGGCGGCGGCGATCCGCAGATGCAGGCCGATTCCCAGCATTTCCGGATCTTGGTCAATGACGATGTGATCCAGACCGAAAAGCCGGTTAAACTTCAGCGCGGCCTGTCGCTCGTCAACGCGACCGACGGCATGAAGTACAACAACGTCACCCGGGTCATCGAGCTTTACGGCAACGTGCGCGGCACGATCGCCGCGGCGGACACGTCCGGCGGCTCGAAAGGTCAATCCAGGTGACGCATCCCTCACGTGACTGCATGAACGAACCGTTCCCTCGACAGAATTCCGGCGGCGCTGCGCGCGCCGTCCGCGCCGCGCTCGCCGCGACGCTCGTGGCGCTCCCGCTCATCGGGCTGGCGCCGCTCGCCCATGCCGAGAAGGCTGACCAGAACAAGCCGATCAACGTCGAGGCGGACAACCTCACCTACGACGACCTGAAGCAGGTGACGGTCGCGACCGGCAACGTCGTGATCACGAAGGGCACGATCATCATCAAGGGCGATCGCGTCGAAGTGCGCCAGGATCCGGAAGGCTATCAGTACGCAACGTCGTTCGGCAGCGGCAAGAAGCACGCGACGTTCCGCCAGAAGCGCGAAGGCCTCGACGAGTACATCGACGGCGACGCCGAGCGCATCGACTACGACGGCAAGCAGGATCTGACGACCCTGACGACCGCCGCGACCGTGCGCCGCCTGCAGGGCACGTCGACGATCGCCGACACCGTGCACGGCAGCGTGATCACGTACGACGGCCAGCGCGACTTCTACACCGCGAAGGGCGGCAAGGACGTCGCGGCGCCGGGCAATCCGAACGGCCGCGTGCGCGCGATGCTGTCGCCGAAGAGCGGCGGCCCCGGCCAGCTGAACGGCGCGCCGGCGAAGCTGTCGCCGTCGACCACGATCCAGGGAGCGCCGGGACAATGAGCGCGCTACCGAATCGCCAGCCGGCTGGCGCGACGAGCTCGCTCGTCGTGCGCAACCTGAAGAAGCGCTACGGCTCGCGCACGGTCGTCAAGGACGTGTCGCTCGACGTGAAGAGCGGCGAAGTCGTCGGCCTGCTCGGCCCGAACGGCGCCGGCAAGACGACGTCGTTCTACATGATCGTCGGCCTCGTGCCGCTCGACGCGGGCGAGATCTCGCTGAACGGCAGCTCGATCAGCCTGCTGCCGATCCACAAGCGTGCATCGCTCGGCCTGTCGTACCTGCCGCAGGAAGCGTCGGTGTTCCGCAAGCTGACCGTCGAGGAAAACATCCGCGCGGTGCTCGAGCTGCAGCACGGCGAAGACGGCAAGCGCCTGTCGAAGGACGCGATCGCAGCGCGCACCGAGGAGCTGCTCGACGAGCTGCAGATCGGCCACCTGCGCGAGAACCCGGCGCTGTCGCTGTCGGGCGGCGAACGCCGTCGCGTCGAGATCGCGCGTGCGCTCGCGACCAGCCCGAACTTCATCCTGCTCGACGAACCGTTCGCCGGCGTCGACCCGATCGCGGTGCTCGAGATCCAGAAGATCGTCAAGTTCCTCAAGCAGCGCAACATCGGCGTGTTGATCACCGATCACAACGTCCGCGAAACGCTCGGCATCTGCGACCACGCGTACATCATCAGCGACGGTTCGGTGCTCGCCGCCGGCGCGCCCAGCGAAATCATCGAAAACGAAAGCGTGCGCCGCGTGTACCTCGGCGAACACTTCCGCATGTAACCTCCCCCTTTTTGTGGCTGGCTGCACCCCGCCCGGCATCGCCGCGCGGGGCTGCGCCCGTGTGCCCCGCGCGGCGGCCCTCTGCGCGGCCGGGCGCCGCGCCGCGCGTAATCGCCGATGGCTCAATGCGGGTCGGTCGTGGCAAACTGCCGGTATGACTCCCTCTCTGCCATGAAAGCCAGCCTTCAACTCCGCCTGTCGCAACACCTGGCGCTGACCCCGCAACTGCAGCAGTCGATCCGGCTCCTGCAACTGTCGACGCTCGAACTGCAGCAGGAAGTCGCGATGGCCGTCGCGCAAAATCCGTTGCTCGAAAACGAAGACGAATGGATCACGAGTCCGCTGCGTGTCGCGTCGGACGGATCGCTGATCGCGCAGGGGCCTTCCGGACAGAACATCGAGCCGGGCCCCGCGAACGGCAGCAGCCCGTCGAGCGAACGCGCCGAGCGCGACGAGCCGGCCGGCGCCGACGAATACGACGGCTACGGGTCGGGCGACGCCGGCGACGGCCCGCAGTGGAATCTGGACGAGTACGGCCGCTCGAGCGGTGCGTCGGACGATGACGACCTCCCGCCGCTGCAGGTGCAGGAAGCCGCGACGTCGCTGCGCGACCATCTGTCCGCGCAGTTGCGCATGACGCAGGCCAGCCCGCGCGATCGCGCACTCGTGATGTTCCTGATCGAATCGCTCGACGACGACGGCTACCTGACCGCGTCGCTCGACGAAGTGCTCTCCGACCTGCCGCCGGAACTGGAAGTCGACTGCGACGAACTGAATGCGGCGCTCGCGCTGCTGCACAGCTTCGACCCGGCCGGGGTCGGGGCCCGCTCGGCCTCCGAATGCCTGAAGCTGCAGTTGCTGCGGCTCGATCCGTCCCCCACCCGCACGCTCGCGCTGGAGATCGTGTCGCAGCACCTCGAGCTGCTCGCCGCGCGCGACTTCACGCGGCTGCGCAAGCACCTGAAGGCGAGCGACGACGCGCTGCGCGACGCGCACGCGCTGATCCGTTCGCTCGAGCCGTTCCCCGGCGCCGCGTACGGCAAGGCCGAGGCCGACTACGTCGTGCCCGACATCATCGTGAAGAAGGCCGGCCAGGGCTGGCTCGCGGAACTCAATCCGGAAGTGATGCCGCGGCTGCGGATCAACAACCTGTACGCGAACATCCTGCGCAACAGCCGCGGCGATCCGTCGGCCGGGTCGCTCAAGCAGCAGCTTCAGGAAGCACGCTGGCTGATCAAGAACATCCAGCAGCGATTCGACACGATCCTGCGTGTCGCGCAGGCCATTGTCGAACGTCAAAAGAATTTCTTCGCGCATGGTGAAATCGCCATGCGCCCCTTGGTTTTGCGGGAAATAGCTGATACGCTGGGCCTACACGAGTCGACTGTCAGCCGTGTGACAACAGGCAAGTACATGCTGACCCCGTTCGGTACGCTGGAATTCAAGTACTTCTTCGGGTCACACGTTTCGACCGACACCGGAGGCGCCGCATCGTCGACCGCCATCCGAGCCCTGATCAAGCAACTGATAGGAGCTGAAGACCCAAAATCGCCACTTTCGGACAGCCGCATTGCCGAGCTGCTGGCAGAACAGGGTTTCGTGGTTGCGCGCCGCACGGTTGCCAAGTATCGCGAAGCCCTCAAAATCCCGGCAGTGAATCTGCGCAAGTCTCTTTAGCCTGCTGCCTGCCCGGCGGCAGGCGTCTTCCGGCCACCGCGCACACGGGGGACAGCCGGGCGACCTGTCCGCGAATTTGCCGCCACGTGCGGCAAGGGCAAGTCGACCGGAGCGCCGCCTCGATGCGGCCGGGTGGTCACTCGCTTGGAGAAGCACTATGAACCTGAAGATCAGTGGACATCATCTCGAAGTCACGCCTGCAATTCGCGAATACGTGATCACCAAGCTGGACAGGGTGCTACGCCATAGCGATCAGGTGATCGATGGCACTGTGATCCTCTCGGTCGACAACCACAAGGAAAAGGACAAGCAGCAGCGCGCGGAAATCAATCTGCACCTGAAGGGCAAGGACATCTTCGTCGAAAGCGCAAACGGCAACCTCTACGCTGCGATCGATCTGCTGATCGACAAGCTGGACCGCCAGGTCGTCAAGCACATGGAGCGTCTGCAGACCCATGCGCACGACCCGATCAAGCTGCAGCCGTCGATCGACCAGATCGAACTGCCGCCGCAATAACGTTCACCGCAACACCCACGCCGCCCGGTTCGCCGGGCGTTTTTTTTGAGTCCGAGCGGCAGTGGTGCGACCGGTCCGTCCATGCCGCGCCACGCACGCGGCTGTGCTCTATAATGTCCCGGTTATCGCCGGGGGGCGTTGAATGCGGTAGCTGCGTTGCAGGTTGCCGATGCCAAACGCCTTGATATCGCCGAACATGGAAAATCAGTCTGCCGCCGCAAGGAGACCCCAGGCCGCCCTATCGCCTGCCAACATGAATCGCCTAGCCAAAATCCTGCCCATAGAGAACGTCGTCATCGACCTCTCCGTCACCAGCAAGAAACGCGTCTTCGAACAAGCCGGGCTGATGTTCGAGAATCAGAACGGCGTCGCCCGCAGCACCGTCACGGACAACCTGTTCGCGCGCGAGCGCCTCGGCTCGACCGGGCTCGGCGAAGGCGTCGCGATTCCGCACGGGCGCATCAAGGGGCTCAAGCACCCGCTCGCCGCATTCGTGCGGCTCGCCGACGCGATCCCGTTCGAAGCGCCCGACGGCCAGCCGGTCGGTCTCCTGATTTTCCTGCTCGTCCCCGAGCAAGCTACCCAACAGCACCTCGAGATCCTGTCGGAAATCGCGCAACTGCTATCCGATCGCGACGCGCGCGAGCGTCTGCACAACGAAACAGATCTCGCCGAGTTGCATCGCGTGCTCACTCAGTGGCAACCTTGAGTTGATCCGGGCGGAATATTTTCCCGAACGAGGCGGCACGCGCCGCCGTCCAGGGCCGCCCGGCGCCGGTCCGGCATGGCGACGCCCGTCGCCGCGCACATGCACCGGCTCATTGGAGTGACGAAAGTCATGGATACGTCCAGCATCAACGCCCAGAGCATCTTCGACGACAACGCGGCCACGCTGAAACTGAGCTGGCTCACGGGGCATGAAGGCTGGGAGCGCGGTTTTTCGTCCGACACCGTCGCCAACGCGACGTCGAGCGCCGACCTCGTCGGCCACTTGAACCTGATCCACCCGAACCGGATCCAGGTGCTCGGCGAAGCCGAAATCGACTACTACCAGCGGCAGACCGACGAAGACCGCTCGCGCCACATGGCCGAGCTGATCGCGCTCGAACCGCCGTTTCTCGTCGTCGCCGGCGGCGCCGCCGCGCCGCCCGAACTCGTGCTGCGCTGTACGCGCTCGTCCACGCCGTTGTTCACGACGCCGATGTCGGCCGCCGCGGTAATCGACAGCCTGCGGCTCTACATGTCGCGCATCCTCGCACCGCGCGCGACGCTGCACGGCGTGTTCCTCGACATCCTCGGGATGGGCGTGCTGCTCACCGGCGACTCCGGGCTCGGCAAGAGCGAACTCGGCCTCGAACTCATCAGCCGCGGCCACGGCCTCGTCGCCGACGACGCCGTCGACTTCGTCCGACTTGGCCCCGATTTCGTCGAAGGCCGCTGCCCGCCGCTGCTGCAGAATCTGCTCGAAGTGCGCGGCCTCGGCCTGCTCGACATCAAGACGATCTTCGGTGAAACCGCCGTGCGGCGGAAAATGAAGCTGAAGCTGATCGTCCAGCTCGTGCGGCGCCCGGACGGCGAATTCCAGCGGCTGCCGCTGGAAAGCCAGACGGTCGACGTGCTCGGCCTGCCGATCAGCAAGGTCACGATCCAGGTGGCGGCCGGCCGCAACCTCGCGGTGCTGGTCGAGGCGGCCGTGCGGAACACGATCCTGCAGCTGCGCGGCATCGACACGTTGCGCGATTTCATGGATCGGCAACGACTCGCGATGCAGGATCCCGACAGTCAGTTCCCCGGCAAGCTCGTGTAACCACCCCGCGCCGGCCTCGCAGCGCCGACGCGTCGAGCCGGTGCTATGATGAAACGTCAGGATTCTCAGCTTCCCATGCGTATCGTCCTCATCACCGGCATCTCCGGCTCAGGCAAGTCCGTCGCGCTGAATGCGCTTGAAGACGCAGGCTACTACTGCGTCGACAACCTGCCGCCGCACGTGCTCCCCGAACTCGCCCGCTACCTGGCCGACGGCGGCCAGCATCGGCTCGCGGTCGCAATCGATGCGCGCTCGAGCGCGTCGCTCGACGAATTGCCCGGCCTGATCCGCTCGCTGTCGCTCGAGCACGATGTCCGCGTGCTGTTCCTCAACGCGAGCACGCAGGCGCTGATCCAGCGCTTCTCCGAAACGCGCCGACGCCACCCGCTGTCCGGTTCGCCGTCGCACGACGCGAACATCGGGCTGCTGTCGTCGCTCGAGGAAGCGATCGAGCGCGAGCGCGACCTGGTCGCGCCGCTCGCCGAATTCGGTCATCAGATCGATACGAGCACCCTGCGCGCGAACGTGCTGCGCACGTGGGTCAAGCGCTTCATCGAGCAGAAGAACAACGACCTGATGGTGATGTTCGAGTCATTCGGCTTCAAGCGCGGCGTGCCGCTCGATGCCGACCTGATGTTCGACGTGCGCGCGCTGCCGAATCCGTACTACGACCATGAGCTGCGCCCGCTCACCGGGCTGGACCAGCCGGTCATTGCCTTTCTCGACGCACTGCCGATCGTCCACCAGATGATCGACGACATCCATGCGTTCCTGATGAAATGGCTGCCGCACTTTCGCGAAGACAACCGCAGCTACCTGACCGTCGCCATCGGCTGCACGGGCGGTCAGCATCGCTCGGTATTCATCGCGGAAACGCTCGCCGCGCGCCTTGCGCACGATGCGAACGTGATCGTGCGGCATCGTGACGCGCCAGTGGATGTCGACGCGTCGTCGCGGCTCGTCACCGAGGTCGACCGACCTTAGCGACACCACCCTCTTCCCGGCGCGCCATGTCCACCCTATCGACCACCCTGATCGACCTGCCGCTGTTTCCGCTGCACACGGTGCTGTTTCCCGGTGGCTGGCTGCCGCTCAAGGTGTTCGAGGCGCGCTATCTCGACATGTCGCGCGCATGCCTGCGCGACGACGCACCGTTCGGCGTGTGCCTGCTCAAGAGCGGCCCTGAAGTCGCGCAGGACGGCGCCGTGTCGGTGCCCGAGACCATCGGCTGCATGGCGCGCATCACCGAGTGCGATACCGGCGAATTCGGGATGCTGTACCTGGAGGCGATCGGCACGCAGCGTTTCGAGCTGCTGTCGTATCGCGTCGAAGGCAACGGGCTGCTGGTCGGGATCGCCGAGCCGCTGCCCGACGACATCCCGCTCGAAGGCGAGCAGGCGCTCGCGCAATTCGGCTCGTGCGCCGAGGTGCTCGAGCGCATCATCGAAGCGCTGAAGAAATCCGAACCGGGCAAGCTGCCGTTCGCCGAGCCATTCCGCCTCGACGATCCGAGCTGGGTGGCGAACCGCCTCGCGGAACTGCTGCCGCTCGACCTGCGCGCGCGGCAGAAGCTGATGGAGTTTCCGGATGTCGGCGCGCGGATCGATGCCGTGCACCACGTGCTCGACCGGCACGGATGGCTGTAGGCATCGCGGCCACCCGGTCGCGTCTGAGCGTCTGAGCGTCTGAGCGTTGCAGCGGTGCCGCTGCCGCCCGTCGCCGAACGGATGGATGCCCTGCGGTGACCGGGCGCCTGCCCGAGCGCGCCCCCTTCCCCTTTCGTTACAGCAGCGGCCCGCTCAGCGCATCGAGCAGCTTGCGCACCGGCGCCGGCACGCCGTAAGCAGCGAGCCCGCTCAGCGGCACCCACGCCGTCTCGGCATCCTGCGCGTGCGCGGCCGGCAGCCCGCCGTTCGTCATGTCGCTCAGCCGCGGCTCGATCTCGAGCCTGAAATGCGTGAACGTGTGCGTAAACGGTGCGAGCGGCACCGGGCCGCCGCCGCCGAAGCCGCGTGCGAGCGCCGCGAGCGCGGCATCGCCGTCCGCCTGCGGCAGGCACCACAGACCGCCCCAGATGCCCGCGGGCGGACGCCGCTCGAGCAGCACGGCGTCGCCGTCGCGCAGCACGAGCATCCAGGTCTTGCGCGTCGGCACGGCCTTCTTCGGCCGCGCGGCCGGCAGTTCGCGCTGGCGGCCCGTCGATTGCGCGACGCAGTCGCCCGCGAACGGACAGCGCGCGCAATCCGGCTTGCCGCGCACGCACAGCGTCGCGCCGAGATCCATCAGCCCTTGCGTATAGGCGCTCACGTCGGCCTCGTTCGCGGCATCGGGCAGCAGCGATTCGGCCAACGCCCACATGTCGTTCTCGACACGCTTCTCGCCCGGAAAGCCTTCGACACCGAATACCCGCGCGAGCACGCGCTTCACGTTGCCGTCGAGGATCGTCGCGCGCGCACCGTACGCGAACGACGCGATCGCCGCGGCCGTCGACCGGCCGATGCCCGGCAGTTCGGCGAGCGCATCGGGTGTTGGCGGGAATACACCGCCATGCTCGGCGACGACGACCTGCGCGCAGCGGTGCAGGTTGCGTGCGCGCGAGTAGTAGCCGAGGCCGGCCCACAGCGCCATCACGTCGTCGGCCGGCGCGGCCGCGAGCGCGGCGACGTCGGGAAAGCGTTCGAGAAAGCGCAGGTAGTACGGGATGACGGTCGATACCTGCGTCTGCTGAAGCATGATTTCCGACAGCCAGATCCGGTACGGATCGCGGGTGTTCTGCCACGGCAGGTCGTGGCGGCCGTGCGTGCGCTGCCATGCGATCAGGCGCGTGGCGAACGTGCGGTGCAGCGGCGTGACGGGGAACGGAGCGGGGGCAATGCGGGGCGGCTTCAAGTGTTCGAATCTTCGGAAAAAGGTTTCAACGGGGCTCAACGCTGGCAGGTCGGGCAGAAATAGGTCGAGCGCTGGCCCTGCACGATCTGGCGGATCGGCGTGCCGCATACGCGGCAAGGCAGCCCCGCACGGTCGTAGACGAAGCAGTCGAGCTGGAAATAGCCGCTTTCGCCGTTGCTGCCGACAAAGTCGCGCAACGTGCTGCCGCCGCGCTCGATCGCGTCGGCGAGCGTCGCGCGCACCGCGTCGGCCAGTCGCTCGTAGCGCGGCAGCGAGACCTTGCCGGCGGCGGTCGTCGGCCGGATCCCGGCGCGAAACAGGCTCTCCGACGCATAGATGTTGCCGACGCCGACGACCATGTCGCCCGCGAGCAGCGCCTGCTTGACCGACACCGTGCGGCCGCGCGTACGCGCGTGCAGCAGCGCGCCGGTGAACGCCGGCGAGAACGGCTCGACGCCGAGGCTCGCGAGCAGCGGATGCGCATGCACGTCGCCCGCTTCGCGCGCGTGCCACAGCACGGCGCCGAAGCGGCGCGGATCGCGAAAGCGCAGCACGAACTCGTCGAAGATCCAGTCGATGTGGTCGTGTTTCGCGGCGACCGGCACGCCGGCCGCGGGCAGCACGCGCAGCGTGCCCGTCATGCCGAGATGCACGATGAACCAGCCCGCGTCGACCTCGAACAGCAGGTACTTGCCGCGACGCTCGACGGCGAGCACCTCGCGCGCGCGCAATTGCTCCGCGAGCCCCGCCGGCACGGGCCAGCGCAGCATCGCGGTACGGACGTCGACACGCTCGACGCGGCGGCCCGCGACAAAGGGCTCGATGCCCCGGCGCGTGACTTCGACTTCTGGCAACTCTGGCATGTTTTGCGGGTCTGAAACGGCATTCACGATCGTGCGTGTATTGTAGCGAGCGCGTTACAATCGGTTGAAACATCGAACGGATTTCCATGACTCTGCCCTCGAAGCTGCTTCTGAAGCGCCCCGCCGCCGAGCACGGCGCGCGCGTCTTCCCGGTCCGCCGTGCGCTCGGCGCCGCGCTGTTCGCCGCCTGGACCCTCACCGCCTTCCCGGCTCACGCGCAGGATCCGGCATCGGACGACGCGCAGCCGCAGGGCGCGTTCGAGCACGTGATGGCGGACGAGCAGAAGAATCTCCCCGGCGTCCCGCTGACGAGCCAGATCGTCTACCAGGTGCTGGCCGCCGAAGTCGCGCTCCAGCGCAACCAGCCGGCGCCCGCCTACCAGACCTACCTCGCCCTCGCCCGCGACACGCGCGATCCGCGCATGGCGCAGCGTGCGACCGAGATCGCACTCGGCGCGCAAAGCCCGGCGGATGCGCTCTCCGCGGCCAATCTGTGGCGCCAGTACGCGCCCGATTCGAATCGCGCATCGCAAGTCGACGCCGCGCTGCTGGTGCTCGCCGGCAAGCCGGCCGACGCGCAGCCGATGCTTGCGCGCGAGCTGGCCCGCGCGACCGGCGAAACGCGCGGCCCTGCGATCCTCGCGCTGCAGGCGCTGCTGGTGCGCGGCTCCGACCGCGTCGGCGGCCTCGCGGTGCTGAAGGACATGCTGAAGAACGACATGAACCGCCCCGAGGCGCAGCTCGCGATCGCGCGGCAGCAACTGGCGGTCGACGACAAGGAAGGCGCGGCGCGCTCGCTGAAGCAGGCGCTGCAGATCCGCCCCGACTACCTGCCGGCGGCGCTGATGCTGTCACAGATGGGCCCCGCGGAGCGCGCGGCCGGCATCGCGTCGTTCGAGAAATATGTTCAGCAGAATCCGAAGTCGCGCGACGGGCGGCTCGCGCTGTCGCAGCTCTATCTCGCCGACGACCGCCTCGACGACGCGCAGAAGCAGTTCGAGACGATGCGCAAGCTCGACTCGAAGGACCCGACGCCGCTGATGGCGCTCGCGCTGATCAGGATCCAGCAGAAGAAGCTCGACGACGCGAGCGCGTACCTGAAACAGTACGTGCAGCTCGGCGACAAGCAGTCGAACCTCGACGTCGGCCAGGGCTACATCTACCTCGCGCAGATCTCGATCGAGCAGGGCAACGACGCGCAGGCGTCGCAATGGCTCGACAAGGTCGACCAGACGAGCCAGCACTATCTGCCGGCGCAGATCACGCGCGCGCAGCTGCTGCAGAAACAAGGCAAGACCGACGCGGCCCGCAAGGTGCTCGACGATCTGCCGATCAGCGATCCGCGCGATGCGGCCGTGGTCGCGCGCACCGACGCGTCGATCCTGTTCACCGCGAAGCGCTATCCGGAAGCCGAGGCGCGGCTCGGCCAGGCGGTCCAGGACTTCCCGGACGATCCCGACCTGCGCTACGACTACGCGATGGCAGCCGAAAAGACCGGCCACTACGCGACGATGGAAAAGCAGCTGCGCGAACTGATCCGCACGCAGCCCGACAACCCGCAGGCGTACAACGCGCTCGGCTATTCGCTGGCCGATCGCAATCAGCGCCTGCCGGAGGCCAGCAAGCTGATCGACAAGGCCTTGTCGCTCGCGCCGAACGACGCGTACATCATGGACAGCCTCGGCTGGGTGAAGTACCGGATGGGCGACACGACCGGCGCGGCCAAGGTGCTGCAGCGCGCGTTCGAGTTGCAGCCGAACGCCGAGATCGGCGCGCACCTCGGCGAAGTGCTGTGGAAAAGCGGCGCGCAGGACGACGCACGCATCGCATGGCGCGCCGCGCAGAAGCTCGAGCCCGACAACGACACGCTCGTGCAGACGCTGAAGCGCCTGCAGATCAACGGCCTCTGATGCGGATGTTCCCGATGCTTTCCCTGTCTTCCCGCGCGCTGCGCACGCTGGCCGCGGCCGGCGCGGCGCTCGCGCTCGCGGGCTGCGCGAGCACGCCGCCGGCGGCGAACGCGCCGGCCGGCGCCGCGTTGCAGACGGCCGCGACGCACGCATACCATGGCCGCTTCGCGGTGCAGTACAACGACCGCCTCGGCAGGCAGCAGAACGTGTACGGCAACTTCGACTGGCTGGAGCACGGCGACGACGTGTCGCTCGAGCTGCGCAGTCCGCTCGGCCAGACGCTCGCGGTCGTGAAATCGACGCCGCAGACCGCAACGCTCGAACTGCCGAACCGCCAGCCGCAATATGCGACCGACGTCGGCGAGCTGATGCAGAACACGCTCGGCTTCTCGCTGCCGCTGGCCGGCCTGCGCTACTGGCTGCTGCCGACGCCCGCACCCGCGACGCCCGCGCAGACGGTGCGCGACCCGGCCGACACGACGCACGTGAAGCAGATTCGCCAGGACGGCTGGACGATCGACTACCTCGCCTACGCGGACGCACCGGCCACCGGCGTCAAACGCGTGAACCTCGTGCGCGCGACGCCGCCGCTCGACATCAAGCTCGTGCTCGACCAGTAAGCACGTGAACCTAGCCCCGACATACGCATGACCGATTCGACCCGCTCGCTGCGCAACTGCCTTGCGCCCGCGAAACTCAACCTGTTCCTGCACATCACCGGCCGTCGCCCGAACGGCTATCACGATCTGCAAAGCGTGTTCCAGTTGCTGAACTGGGGCGACACGCTGCACTTCTCGCTGCGCGACGACAGTCGCGTCGCACGCGTCACCGACGTGCCGGGCGTGCCCGAGGAAAGCGATCTCGTCGTGCGCGCGGCCAACCTGCTGAAAGCGCATACGGGCACCGCGGCCGGCGTCGACATCGAGATCGACAAGTGTCTGCCGATGGGCGCGGGCCTCGGCGGCGGCAGCTCCGACGCGGCGACGACGCTGCTCGCGCTGAACCGCCTGTGGCAGCTCGACCTGTCGCGTACGGAACTGCAATCGCTCGCGGTAAAACTCGGCGCCGACGTCCCGTTTTTTGTTTTTGGAAAAAATGCGTTCGCAGAGGGTATCGGAGAAGAATTAGCTGAGGTAGAATTGCCGACTCGCTGGTTCCTGGTTGTGACGCCGCGAGTTCATGTCCCCACCGCTGAAATTTTTTCAGATGAGTTGTTGACAAGAAATACGAAGCCAGTCACAATTGCTGACTTTCTTGCACAGCGAAACAGCGATGCGGGATGGCCAGACAGTTTCGGCCGGAACGATATGCAGCAAGTTGTGACAAGTAAGTACGCGGAAGTTGCGCAGGTGGTCAAATGGTTGTATAATGTGACCCCCGCGAGGATGACCGGCTCCGGAGCAAGCGTGTTTGCAGCGTTTCAAAGCAAGCACGAGGCAGAAGCGGCGAAAGCCCAGCTGCCCACCGGTTGGAACGGTGCAGTTGCCGAGAGCCTGAACGAGCATCCGCTCTTCGCTTTCGCGTCATGAAGTTTTGCTTTGCCGGATGGCCTACAAGTCCGGTGAAGTTATCAGTTAAGTGTAGGGGAGTCGCCAAGTTGGTCAAGGCACCGGATTTTGATTCCGGCATGCGAGGGTTCGAGTCCTTCCTCCCCTGCCAAAAATTTTCCCGCATTTCCCGCCCAAGCCTGAAGCAGGTGCACGATGAGCAGCCACAGCCTTGATGGCCTGATGGTCTTTACTGGCAACGCGAATCCCGCGCTCGCACAGGAAGTCGTCAATATCCTTGGAATCCCCCTCGGCAAAGCAATGGTCAGCCGTTTCTCCGACGGCGAGATTCAAGTCGAGATCCAGGAAAACGTGCGCGGCAAGGACGTCTTCGTCCTGCAATCCACGTGCGCGCCGACGAACGACAACCTGATGGAACTGATGATCATGGTCGACGCGCTCAAGCGTGCGTCCGCCGGCCGGATCACCGCTGCCATCCCCTACTTCGGCTATGCCCGCCAGGACCGTCGCCCGCGCTCGGCGCGTGTCGCGATCTCGGCGAAGGTCATCGCGAACATGCTGGAAATCGCCGGCGTCGAGCGGATCATCACGATGGATCTGCACGCCGACCAGATTCAAGGCTTCTTCGACATCCCGGTCGACAACATCTACGCAACGCCGATCCTGCTGGGCGACCTGCGCAAGCAGAACTACGCGGATCTGCTCGTCGTGTCGCCGGACGTCGGCGGCGTGGTCCGCGCCCGGGCACTCGCGAAGCAGCTCAACTGCGATCTCGCGATCATCGACAAGCGTCGTCCGAAGGCGAACGTCGCCGAAGTGATGAACATCATCGGTGAAGTCGAAGGCCGCACCTGCGTGATCATGGACGACATGGTCGACACCGCCGGCACGCTCTGCAAGGCCGCGCAAGTCCTGAAGAATCGCGGTGCGAAGCAGGTGTTCGCGTACGCGACGCACCCGGTTCTGTCGGGTGGCGCCGCCGAGCGTATCGCCGCATCGGAACTCGACGAGCTGGTCGTCACCGATACGATCCCGCTGTCGGCCGAATCGCTGGCCTGCTCGAAGATCCGCTCGCTGACGAGCGCGAGCCTGCTGGCCGAAACGTTCTCGCGAATCCGTCGCGGCGACTCGGTGATGTCGCTGTTCGCGGAATCCTGATCGCGTAACGACAAAAAAAGCATGCGCGGAAAGCGAAGCGGCAACGCTTCGCTTTTTGCACAATCGGACGGGATAGACGAAACCCCGCCCGTTTCATCAGGGGCCGCCATTTCGCAGGCCCCGTTTTACTGCCTGGTCGCGGGCAGCTAATGGAGAATCACATGAAAGTCGTCGCTTTCGAGCGCCAAGAGCAAGGTACGGGTGCGAGCCGCCGCCTGCGCAACGCTGGTAAGACCACGGGTATCGTCTACGGTGGCGAAGCAGCCCCGCAAAAGATCGAACTCGATCACAACGCGCTGTGGCACGCACTGAAGAAGGAAGCCTTCCACTCGTCGATCCTCGATCTCGAAGTGGCCGGCCAGTCGCAACAGGTTCTGCTGCGCGACGTGCAATACCACCCGTTCAAGCAACTCGTGCTGCACGTTGACTTCCAGCGCGTCGACGCGAAGAAGAAGCTGCACACGAAGGTGCCGCTGCACTTCCTGAACGCTGAAGTCAGCCCGGCAGTGAAGCTGTCGAGCGCAGTCGTCTCGCACGTCGCGACGGAAATCGAAATCGAGTGCCTGCCGTCGGCACTGCCGGAATTCCTCGAAGTCGACCTGTCGAAGATCGAAGCAGGTCAGTCGCTGCACGCGAAGGACATCGCTCTGCCGAAGGGCGTGGCGCTGGTCGCGCACATCGACGCGGAAAACCCGGTTGTCGCATCGGCGACGATCCCGGCTGGCGCCGTGTCGGACGCAGCAGGCGAAGGCGAAACGCCGGCTGCCTAAGGGCTGCCCACGCGCTGCCCTCGCGCCCGTTCGATCCGTTTCACGAAACGGTCGACGCAACCCGCCGCGGCTCGCCCGGCGGGTTTTTCTTTTTCTGCGCCCAGGCGGCGCTGCCGCCTACGAAACGTCATGATCAAACTGATCGTCGGCCTCGGCAATCCCGGGGCGGAATACACCGCGACGCGCCACAACGCCGGCTTCTGGCTGGTCGACCAGCTCGCCCGCGAAGCCGGCGCGACGCTGCGCGACGAGCGCCGCTTCCACGGCTTCTACGCGAAAGCGCGCCTGCACGGCGAGGAAGTCCACCTGCTCGAGCCGCAAACCTACATGAACCGCTCCGGCCAGTCGGTCGTCGCGCTCGCGAGTTTCTTCAAGATCCTGCCCGACCAGATCCTCGTCGCACACGACGAGCTCGATCTGCCGCCCGGCACCGTGAAGCTGAAGCTCGGCGGCGGCAGCGGCGGCCACAACGGCCTGAAGGACATCTCCGCGCACCTGTCGTCGCAGCAGTACTGGCGGCTGCGCATCGGCATCGGCCATCCGCGCGACCTGATTCCGGAAGGCGCGCGTGCCGGCGCGAAGCCCGACGTCGCGAACTTCGTGCTGAAGCCGCCGCGCCGCGAGGAGCAGGACGTGATCGACGCATCGATCGAGCGCGCGCTCGCCGTGATGCCGATGGTCGTCAAGGGTGAGCTCGACCGCGCGACGATGCAGCTGCATCGGAACTGAAGCCGCACCGGCAGGGTGCAACGTGCCGTCCGGCGGCGCCGGGCGGCATTTCGGCCCCGTGCCATTGCGCACCGCGCGGCCCACATGCGGTAATCTGGTCGTTTTTGCCCGTCAGGAGCCAAGCGGTGAGCCGTTACTGGAGCGACCTCGTTCAGCAACTCGTGCCTTACGTGCCGGGCGAACAGCCCGCACTCGCACACCCCGTCAAGCTGAACACCAACGAGAATCCCTATCCGCCTTCGCCGCGCGTCGTCGCGGCGATCGCCCGCGAACTCGGCGACACCGGCGACACGCTGCGCCGCTATCCCGACCCGCTCGCGCGCGCACTGCGCGAGACGGTCGCGGCCCATCACCGCATCAAGCCCGAACAGGTCTTCGTCGGCAACGGCTCCGATGAAGTGCTCGCGCATGCATTCCAGGCCCTGCTCAAGCATGAGCGGCCGCTGCGCTTTCCCGACATTTCGTACAGTTTCTATCCGACCTACGCGCGCCTGTACGGCGTCGAGACCACGATCGTGCCGCTCGCGGACGACTTCTCGATCCGTGTCGAGGATTACCTCGACGACGCGGGCGGCGTGCTGTTTCCGAACCCGAACGCGCCGACCGGGCGCGCGCTGCCGCTCGCGGACATCGAACGGATCGCGGCCGCGAACCCGTCGTCGGTCGTGCTGATCGACGAAGCGTATGTCGATTTCGGCGCGCAATCCGCGATCACGCTGATCGACCGCTATCCGAACCTGCTCGTCGTGCACACGACGTCGAAGGCGCGCTCGCTCGCGGGCATGCGCGTCGGTTTCGCGTTCGGCGATGCGGCGCTGATCGACGCGCTCAATCGCGTGAAGGACAGCTTCAACTCCTATCCGCTCGACCGGCTCGCGCAGGCCGCCGCCCAGGCCGCATACGAAGACACCGATTATTTCAACGCGACCTGCCGGCGCGTGATCGACACGCGTGCGCGCCTCACGCACGCGCTCGAGGCGCTCGGCTTCGACGTCGTGCCGTCGGCCGCGAATTTCGTGTTCGCGCGCCACCCCGCGCACGATGCGGGCGCGATCGCGGCAAGGCTGAAGGATCGGGAAATTTTCGTGCGGCACTTCCGCGCGCCGCGCATCGACCAGCACTTGCGCATCACCGTCGGCACCGACGCGGAATGCGACGCGCTCGTCGCGGCGTTGCGCGACCTGATCGGCTGAAGCACAAGCGGGAAGCGGAACCGGCGCCGAGAGGCGCCGGTCGAGGAAATCGTGACGTCGTGACGCGCGCGTCACGACTGGGTCACTGCAAGGTCACTGCGCGTCGTCGCCCTTCGCGGCGGTCAACGCGTGATACTTCTCCATCAACTGCGCGTGCGATTCGTCATGCTGCGGATCGCGCGGAATGCATTCGACCGGACACACCTGCTGGCACTGCGGTTCGTCGAAATGGCCGACGCACTCGGTGCACTTGTTCGGGTCGATCACGTAGATATCCGGGCCCATCGAAATTGCGCCGTTTGGGCACTCGGGCTCGCACACGTCGCAATTGATGCACTCGTCGGTAATCATCAAGGACATACTGATCTCACTTCTTCAGGCCAGCGGCCGGCTTCGCAATGAAACCGGCCGGCGCCGCATCACGCGGCCGGGCCTCCCATCGCGGCGACTTTCTCGGTCAACCACTTCTCGACGGACGGGAACACGAATTTGCTGACATCGCCGCCCAACTGCGCGATTTCGCGCACGATCGTCCCCGAGATGAACTGGTATTGATCGGACGGCGTCATGAACATCGTCTCGACGTCGGGCAGCAGATAGCGGTTCATCCCCGCCATCTGGAACTCATACTCGAAATCGGACACGGCACGCAGGCCGCGCACGATCACGCGCGCGTTGTTGGTGCGGACAAAGTCCTTCAACAGGCCCTTGAACCCCATCACCTTCACGTTCGGATAATGGCCGAGCACCTCGTTCGCAATCTTCAGACGTTCTTCCAGCGAGAAGAACGGCTTCTTCGCGCGGCTGTCGGCCACACCGACCACCAGCGTATCAAAAATGCTCGACGCACGCCGCACGAGGTCTTCGTGCCCGCGCGTCAGCGGATCGAACGTACCGGGATACACGGCGACTACCATGTCGCTCCTCCTGTCATCACGCAAACGGGGTGGCAGCCGTGCGATGCGCACGCCACTGCCGAGATGGGCACGCGTCGCCTCTCCGGCGCGCCGCCTCGTATGGAACGCGCATTATTCATCATTTTCGCGCTGCAGCAAATGGTAGTGAACCGCACCGGCCTTGCCGTGCTTGACCACCTGCCAGCCGGCGAGCGCTTCGTGCGCGGCCGGGTCGAGTTCCGCCCCCGTCTCGACGTAGAGCAGGCCGTCCGGCGCGACGAGCGGCGCCGCCAGCGCGATCACGCGCTCGAGCACGGCCGGCTCGCCGAACGGCGGATCGAGGAACACGACGTCGAACGCGCCCGGGGTCAGCCCGGCCGCGAGCCGCAGCGCGTCGGCTTCCGCGACCTCGACCGAGCGCGCGCCGAGCTTGTCCTTGATCGCGCGCAGCTGCTGCGCCGCGCGCGGGTGGCGCTCGACCATCACGACGCTCGCCGCGCCGCGCGACGCGGCCTCGAACCCGAGTGCGCCGGTGCCCGCGAACAGGTCGAGGCAGCGCCGGCCGTCGAGATCCTGGCCGAGCCAGTTGAACAGCGTCTCGCGCACGCGATCGGGCGTCGGCCGCAGGCCGTCGAGATCGAGCACGGCGAGCGGCGTGCGTTTCCAGTCACCGCCGATGATGCGGATCGTGTGCGGCTTGCCGCGGCTGGCGGGGGCCGCCGGGCGGCCGGAAGAGGAACGGGACATACGGAATATCGACGACGGAGGGACCGGGTGCGCACGGGGGCGCACCGCCAAACAGGCGCACGTTACCACAGCGGCGGCACCGGCTGACGCGAGTGCCTCGCCGCACTGATAAAATGCACGGTTTCGGCCGCCGTGCGCACGCCCGACAGCCCCTGCCGCGCGCCAGCCCGCGGCGCCCCGCCCTCTTCCCGACGTCAGACCATGTTCAGCTTCTTCAAACGATTCAAGAAAACGCAGGAGTCCGACTCCACGGAATCGCAATCGGCCGACGCGCTGCAACCGGACGAGCCGTCCGACGCGCCCGCCGCCGATGCCCGTCAGCCGATCGAAGCCCCGCCAGCGCCGGCGCAACCGCAACCGGCCGCGCCGGCCGTCGTGATGACGGTCACGCCGACCAACGACGGGAGCGACGACGTCGTCGAAGCGGTCGAGATCGTGCCGCCGCCGACGCAGGACGCCTCCGCGAAGAAATCGTGGCTTACCCGCCTGAAAACGGGGCTCGCGAAGACGGGTTCGAGCATCACCGGCGTGTTCGTCAACACGAAGATCGACGAGGATCTGTACGAAGAACTCGAAGCCGCGCTGCTGATGTCCGACGCCGGCGTCGATGCGACCGAGTACCTGCTCGGTGCGCTGCGCGAGAAAGTGAAGACGGGCCGGCTGACCGATCCGCAGCAGGTGAAGAGCGCGCTGCACGACCTGCTCGTCGAACTGCTGAAGCCGCTCGAGAAATCGCTGATGCTTGGCCGCGCGCAGCCGCTCGTGATGATGATCACGGGCGTGAACGGCGCGGGCAAGACCACCAGCATCGGCAAGCTCGCGAAGCATCTGCAGAGCTTCGACCAGTCGGTGCTGCTGGCCGCGGGCGACACGTTCCGCGCGGCCGCGCGCGAACAGCTGGCGGTCTGGGGCGAGCGCAACAACGTGACGGTCGTCCAGCAGGAAAGCGGCGATCCGGCCGCGGTGATCTTCGACGCGGTCAGCGCCGCGCGCGCGCGCAAGATCGACGTGATGATGGCCGACACGGCCGGCCGCCTGCCGACGCAGCTGCATCTGATGGAAGAGCTGAAGAAGGTGAAGCGCGTGATCTCGAAGGCGCACGACGGCGCGCCGCACGAGGTGCTGCTCGTGATCGACGCGAACACCGGCCAGAACGCGCTCACGCAGGTGAAGGCCTTCGACGATGCGCTCGGCCTCACGGGCCTGATCGTCACGAAGCTCGACGGCACCGCCAAGGGCGGGATTCTGGCGGCGATCGCGCGGCAGCGCCCGGTGCCCGTCTACTTCATCGGCGTCGGCGAGAAGGTCGAGGACCTGCAGCCATTCAACGCCGTGGAATTCGCGGACGCGCTATTCGACTGAACGCCGCCGGCCTGCATCGCACGGGGCGCCTTCGGGCGCCCTTTTTCATGCGCGCCGGAAAGCGCCAGCCGGCGGCCGCGGCATCACTCGACGTTCACTCGGCGTCGGGCTGCACGCCGGGCTCGGCGGCCTTGAACGCGTCGAGCGTCGACGCGTAATCGGCCACCCGCTGGATCGTCGGGAAGCGCGTCGTGTCGATCGAGAAACGGTTCGCGTTGAACACCTGCGGCACGATGCAGATATCGGCGAGCGTCGGCGTGTCGCCGAAGCAAAGCTTGCCGGTGCGCGGATCGTTCGCGAGGCGCGTCTCGAGCGACGCGAAACCCGCCTCGATCCAGTGCCGATACCATTCGTTCTTCGCTTCCTCCGGCACCTTCAGCGTGTGCTTCAGGTACTTCAGCACGCGCAGGTTGTTCAGCGGATGGATCTCGCACGCGACCTGCAGCGCGATCGCCCGCACATACGCGCGGTCGACCGGCTGCTTCGGCAGCAGCGCGGGTTCGGGATGCGTTTCCTCGAGATATTCGATGATCGCGAGCGATTGCTGCAGCGTGGCATCGCCGTCGATCAGCGTCGGCACGACGGCATCCGGATTCACCGCGCGGTACGCTTCCTTCAGTTGCTCGCCGCCGTCGCGCAGCATGTGCACGGGCACCGTTTCGTACGGCAGCTGCTTCAGGTTCAGGGCGATTCGCACGCGGTACGACGCGGAACTGCGGAAATAGCTGTAGAGCTTCATGGGATGTCTCTCGTAGTCGTATTCGGCCGGCGACGGGATGCGCAGCGCACCGCCGGGAACCCGAGTTTAGCGCGCCGCGCGGTGCCGACGCGCGCGGCCGCGCGTTTGGGCGAGCCGCGCCCATGCGATACTCGGGGCATTCCTTACCGTTCACAGCGCGGCCCGATGCCGGCCGCCCGCCCCACGCCGATGACCGCTCCCCACGACTCCGCAGCCTCGCCGTTCCCTTGCGCCCGCTTCATCAAGGAAATCGGCCGGGGCCCGCACGGCGCACGCGCGCTGTCCGCCGAAGACACGTTCGAGCTCTATCGCGCGATGCTCGATGGCCGCGTGTCGGACGTCGAGCTCGGCGCGATCCTGATCGCCTATCGCCTGAAGGGTGAAAGCGCCGACGAACTGGCCGCGATGCTCGCCGCCGCGCAGGCGTCGTTCGAACCCGTGCACGTGCAGGATGCCGCGTTCCGCCCGGTATCGATTCCGAGCTACAACGGCGCGCGCAAGCAGCCGAACCTGGTGCCACTGCTCGCGCTGCTGCTCGCGCGGGAAGGGGTGCCGGTGCTCGTGCACGGCGTCGAGCGCGATCCGGGCCGCGTGACGAGCGCGGAGATCTTCTCGGCGCTGTCGATCGCGCCGTCGACGTCGCACGACGCGATCGAGGACACGCTCGCCGAGCGCCGCGTCGCGTTCGCGCCGATCGAAGCGCTGGCGCCGCGCATCGCGCACCTGCTGTCGATGCGCCGCGTGCTCGGCGTGCGCAACTCCACGCACACGCTGGTGAAGATTCTGCAGCCGTTCGCGCCGGCCGGGCTGCGGCTCGTCAACTACACGCATCCGCCGTACCGCGAGAGCCTCGCGCAACTGTTCCGCGATCATCCGGACGCCGCGCTCGGCGGTGCGCTGCTCGCGCGCGGCACCGAAGGCGAAGCGGCGGCCGACACGCGGCGCCAGGTGCAGGTCGACTGGCTGCACGATGGCGTGTGCGACACGCTGATCGAGGCCGAGCGCTCGTCGACCGACGCGCCACCCGTCACACTGCCCGAATCGCGCGACGCGGAGACGACAGCTGCCTGGACGGACGCCGTGCTGCGCGGCGAGATCCCCGTGCCCGACGCGCTTGCGCGGCAGGTCGCGACGATCGTGGGGATCGTCCGGACCGCACCGTGAACGGCCCCCCGGGTCGGCCCTTTCGCGCCGACCTTTGAACCGACCATTTGACACGCGCACGCATCCTGGCATAGAGTTGTCGCCATGCGTTCCTTTCCGAACACCCTCCGAATTACCTCCGGCCGCCTAGCGCGGTCGCTATCGCTACGACTAGCCTAAGGCTCTCGTAGCGCCGTGTGCTGTCCGCACGGTCCCTCCAGCAGTTCCTCGCAGCACCCTTCTCGCAGTTTTTACAACCCGAAGTCGTCAGCATTCGTCCGTCTATCCGTCGGTCGATTCGCGAAGATCATCCGCATCCGCGGCGCGTTTCCCGCGCCACGGTGCGAGGCAGCGCCAACCGTCGCTCCTGCCGCCCGTCTTCGCTCGCGACTTGAGACCCGAGGTCCCGAAGATGAAGCGCAACCCGCAAGAGAAGTACCGTCCGTTCGAACCCGTCCGCCTCAATGGCCGCCGCTGGCCGACCCGCACCATCGAGCGTGCGCCGGTCTGGATGAGCACCGACCTGCGCGACGGCAACCAGTCGCTGATCGAGCCGATGAGCATCGAGCAGAAGCTGGAGTTCTTCGACATGCTGGTTGCGATCGGTTTCAAGGAGATCGAAGTCGGTTTTCCGTCGGCGTCGCAAACCGACTTCGATTTCGTGCGCAAGCTGATCGACGACAAGCGCATCCCCGACGACGTGACGATCGAAGTGCTCGTCCAGTCGCGCGAAGACCTGATCGCACGCACCTTCGACGCGCTCGAAGGCGTGCCGCGCGCGATCGTCCACCTGTACAACGCGATCTGCCCGTCGTTCCGCCGCATCGTGTTCGGGATGTCGAAGGACGACGTGAAGGCACTCGCGGTCGACGGCACGCGACTGATCAAGGAACATGCGGCGGCCCGTCCGGACACGCACTGGACCTACCAGTACTCGCCGGAAACCTTCAGCATGACCGAACTGACGTTCGCGCGCGAAGTGTGCGACGCGGTCGCGCAGGCCTGGCGGCCGACCCGCGATCACAAGATGATCGTCAATCTGCCGGCAACCGTCGAAGCCGCGAGCCCGAACGTGTTCGCCGACCAGATCGAGTGGATGGACCGCAATCTCGCGTATCGCGACAGCATCGTGCTGTCCGTGCATCCGCACAACGATCGCGGCACCGCGGTCGCGGCCGCCGAACTCGCGCTGCTCGCGGGCGCCGACCGCATCGAGGGCTGCCTGTTCGGCAACGGCGAGCGCACCGGCAACGTCGATCTCGTCACGCTCGCGCTGAACCTCTATACGCAGGGCATCGACCCGGGCCTCGATTTCTCCGACATCGACGCGGTGCGCCGCGTGGTCGAGCGCTGCAACCAGATTCCGGTGCATCCGCGCCATCCGTACGCGGGCGACCTCGTGTTCACCGCATTCTCGGGCTCGCACCAGGACGCGATCCGCAAGGGTTTCGCGCAGCAGCGGCCCGACGCGGTGTGGGAGGTGCCGTATCTGCCGATCGACCCGGCCGACCTCGGCCGCAGCTATGACGCGGTGATCCGCGTGAACAGCCAGTCCGGCAAGGGCGGCGCGACGTTCCTGCTCGAACGCGGGATGGGCTTCACGCCGACGCGCCGCGTGCAGATCGAATTCAGCCACGCGGTGCAGACGCTCGCCGACGCGTCCGGCGAGGAAGTGACCGGCGATGCGATCTGCGCGCTGTTCGCCCGCGAGTTCTTCGAGACCGCCGGCCCGGCCGCGCGCCACGGTGACGCCGCGCGCTGGCAGAACCGCGACATCGCGGCCGCGCCGCCGGCCGACGCGACGCCCGAAGACGCCGTGCGACGGATGGCCGCGGCCTTCGCGACGGCGGCAGGCGCGACGATCGACGTCGCGTCGTGCGAACACGCGCGCACGACGGACGGCAGGATCGCGGTATCGGTCGGCTGCCGGATCGGCGATGCGCCGCTGCGGCATGGCGTCGGGGTGCACGCCGACGCGGCGAGCGCCGCGCTCGACGCGGTCGTCAGCGCGATCAACCGCTCGGCCTGGCATTGCGCCGATCGACGCGCGGCGGCCTGAGCACCGCGTTTCACTTCAGGGTTCGAACGTCAGGGAGCGGGCGTGACCGCCCGTGCGCCGCGCGATCCGCGTCGCACGGGCCAGCAAAAAGCGGCCCAGGAGGCCGCTTCGGTGGGGACATGAAAAGGAGCGCCACGCGCGCTCATGTCTCGGTCGCGCACCGCGTCGCCTGCCACGCCAGCAGGCGCCAGTGGCCCTGCTCGTGGGTGTGGATGGCCGTATAGGCGATCGGAAACACCAGCCCGCCATTGTTCGTTTCCATCTCGATCAGCGCGCGCCCGGTGACGACGCAGGTGGCGTCGCCGAGGGTCAGCAGGTCCTGCGACTGGATTTCGATCTGACGATAGCGGCGGCGGCCGGCGACGATTGCGTCGATGAACTGCTGCTTGGTTTCGCGTTTGCCGTTGGTGTGCACGAAGAACACCTTGTCCGACAATTGCGCGTCAAGCGCTTCGCCGTCTCCGTCGACCATCGCCCGGAACCGATCGCGCTCGAGTGCGCGAATCGCATCGACCACCTTCGTCATCGCCTGACTCCTCGGCAACGCGCCCGCCGTGCGCGGGCGTGCGGATCAGAAGTTGTACTGCACGTAGAACTGGTGGAAATTTATACCAGGATTCGGCTCTTTGATACCCGCGTTAGACACATGTTGAAAACGGTAACCGAGCTGATACTGTTGGCGTGCTCCGAACTGCGCGCCGACGCCGACCACATCCGCGAACTGGAAGGAGGTCGACAACGACAGATCGTTCGAGATCGTCGGGTGCGTGAGGAAGCGGATGCCGGCGCCGGCCTCGATGAACGGGCGAACCTGGCCAGCGCTCTTGATGAAACGGAACATCGGCGTCGCGCCGAACTCCCCGATATTGGCGTGAACATTGCCGCCCGTATGCCAGTAGCCGGCGTGGCCTTCCATCACGAACGTGAAGTGCCAGCCGCCGATTTCCCACCAGTTCCAGCCGGGATCCCACACCACGGCGAGATCGGCCTTGTCGATCCCGTGGCGATCGGAAAAACCGCCGCCCGCCTGGATCCCCCAGCGGTCCGCGAACGCGGCCCCCGATCCGCCCAGCAGCGACGCCGCCAGCAGCGCATGCAGCGCAAGCCGGCAACGGGACCGGCGATTCTTCTTATTGTTCATCTGACACTCCAACTTTGCGGGTTGAATGGAGCCTTGCCGCAGCGGCCGGCCCGAGCGAACTGAATGGTATGGTAAAGGACTTTTCGGATCGGCATCACGAAGCGAAATTGTTTGCTTCCAAAACTACAAAAATCGAAAACGTCTACTGATTACCATCAGAAACAACGGTTTACGGAACTTCCCCTCGCAGCCCCGGTCGCAAATTAGACTATCGACTCGACAAGTTCGATAGAAAAACCGGGAACTCGGATGCCCACGCGCCCTCTAAGGATTAGCACTCGGATTCCGGGAGTGCTAAGATGGGCCCCGGAATCTCATCCGAGACCAGGGGTTTGTCCCTGATTCCAAAGGAGTTTTTTAGTGAGCCACGCCCTGACCCTTCCGAACACCCTGAGCCCGACGCCGGCCAAGGCCGAATCGGCAGGCTCGCTGGCGCTCGCAACTCAATCGATGTTGCCGGGCCAGCTTGGCAACATCGACGCGTATATCCAGGCCGTCAACCGGATCCCGCTGCTGACCGCCGAGGAAGAACGCCGCTATGCGACCGAATTCCGCGAAGACAACAACCTCGACTCGGCCCGCCGCCTCGTGCTGTCGCACCTGCGGCTCGTCGTGTCGATCGCGCGCAACTATCTCGGCTACGGCCTGCCGCATGGCGACCTGATCCAGGAAGGCAACATCGGCCTGATGAAGGCGGTGAAGCGGTTCGACCCGACGCAAAACGTGCGCCTGGTGTCGTACGCGATCCACTGGATCAAGGCCGAGATCCACGAGTACATCCTGCGCAACTGGCGGATGGTGAAGGTCGCGACGACGAAGGCGCAGCGCAAGCTGTTCTTCAACCTGCGCAGCCACAAGAAGAGCATGCAGGCGATGACGCCCGAGGAAATCGACGGCCTCGCGCAGGAGCTCAACGTCAAGCGCGAAGACGTGACCGAGATGGAAACGCGCCTGTCGGGCGGCGACATCGCGCTCGAGGGGCAAGTGGACGACGGCGAGGAGTCGTATGCGCCGATCGCCTACCTGGCCGATTCGCACAACGAGCCGAGCGCCGTGCTCGCCGCGCGTCAGCGCGACATGCTGCAGACGGACGGCATTGCGCAGGCGCTCGAGGCGCTCGACGCACGCAGCCGCCGGATCATCGAGGCGCGCTGGCTGAACGTCGACGACGACGGCTCGGGCGGCTCGACGCTGCACGATCTCGCCGCCGAATTCGGCGTGTCGGCGGAACGCATCCGCCAGATCGAAGCGAGCGCCATGAAGAAGATGCGCACCGCACTCGCCGAATACGCATAAATCCGCGATTCAGCACGCTTCATCCAAAACCGCTGCCCGACCGGCAGCGGTTTTTTTTCGTCTGTCGTTTGTCTGTCGTTTCGCGCGTCGCCGCGCTAATTAATCGACGTTATTGACCGGCTATCGGCCGGTTTCCCGCCCCATCCGCATATCGTTGATCTACCTCAAGTTTTGACCCGCGATTCGCGACGGTCTGCCGCAGCGCGGCACTCGGCAGCGGAAAGCCGGCGTTTTAAAATTGGCATGTCGGCTTAAAAGGATTAAAACAGCTTAAGTGCCGTCATAAATCCGACGTAAAGTCGCCCCAAAACCCACGTAAATCGATTCAGGATAATCGCCTTGATCTCGATCAACAAAGAGCCTGCGCCGCCTCCCCCGCAGGCCGCCGGCATGATCGGCTGGCGCGCGCGCATCGCCGCGTGGGCGCGCGGCCCGACCCTCATGCGCGACATCACGCTGGTGCTGATCGTCAAGCTGATCCTCCTGATGTCGCTCAAATACGCATTCTTCAATCATCCGCAGGCCGAGCACATGTCACTGCCGCCTGCCGTCGTCGCCGAGAAGCTGCTCTCGGTGCCGGCTCCTGCATCTACCGAGGGAGACCACCATGATAAGTAGCGAAGTCGTCGATCTGTCACGTCTACAGTTCGGCATCACGGCGCTCTACCACTTCCTGTTCGTGCCGCTGACGCTCGGCCTGTCCTGGCTGCTCGTCATCATGGAAGCCGTCTACGTGATGACGGGCAAGCAGGTCTACAAGGACATGACCCAGTTCTGGGGCAAGCTGTTCGGGATCAACTTCGCGATGGGCGTGACGACCGGCATCACGCTCGAATTCCAGTTCGGCACGAACTGGTCGTACTACTCGCACTACGTCGGCGACATCTTCGGCGTGCCGCTCGCGGTGGAAGGCCTGATGGCGTTCTTCCTCGAATCGACGTTCGTCGGCCTGTTCTTCTTCGGCTGGAACCGCCTGTCGAAGATCAAGCACCTGATGGTCACGTTCCTCGTCGCGCTGGGCTCGAACCTGTCCGCGCTGTGGATTCTCGTCGCGAACGGCTGGATGAACAACCCGGTGGGCGCGGCGTTCAACTACCAGACGATGCGCATGGAGATGACGAGCCTGTTCGACGTGCTGTTCAACCCGGTCGCGCAGGTGAAGTTCGTGCACACCGTGTCGGCCGGCTACGTGTCGGCGGCGATGTTCGTGCTCGGCGTGTCGTCGTGGTACCTGCTGAAGAAGCGCGACGTCGACTTCGCGCTGCGCTCGTTCGCGGTCGCGGCCGGCTTCGGCCTCGCGGCGACGCTCTGCGTGATCGTGCTCGGCGACGAATCGGGCTATACGACCGGCGAAGTGCAGAAGATGAAGCTCGCCGCGATCGAATCCGAATGGGAAACGCAGCCGGCGCCCGCGTCGTTCACGCTGATCGGGATTCCGAACCAGGAAGCGCAGCGCACCGACTATGCGATCAAGATCCCGTACGCGCTCGGCCTGATCGCGACGCGCTCGATCGACGAGCCGGTGATCGGCCTGCGCGAGCTCGCGAAGCGCAGCGAGGAGCACATCCAGAGCGGGATGCTCGCGTACGGCGCGCTGCAGAAGATCAAGCAGGGCGACACGAGCGACGCGACCCGCGCGTTGTTCGACCAACACAAGCAGTATCTCGGCTACGGGCTGATGCTCAAGCAGTTCACGCCGAACGTGACGGACGCAACACCCGAGCAGATCAAGGCCGCCGCGAAGAAGACGATCCCGCCGGTCGCGCCCGTATTCTTCTCGTTCCGGATCATGGTGGCCTTGGGCTTCCTGTTCGTCGCGACGTTCGTTGCCGCGTTCTGGTTCTGCGCGCGCCGCGAGCTGCTGCAGGACAACCGCCGCTGGTTCCTCCGCTACGCGGTGTGGGCGATTCCGCTGCCGTGGATCGCGATCGAATTCGGCTGGATCGTCGCCGAGCTCGGCCGCCAGCCGTGGACGATCGCCGGCGTGCTGCCGACGCATCTGTCGGCGTCGAGCCTGCAGCCGAGCGACCTGTACCTGAGTCTCGCCGGCTTCATCCTGTTCTACACCGCGCTGTTCGTCATCGAGATCAAGCTGATGTTCAAGTACGCGCGCCTCGGCCCGTCGTCGCTGCATACCGGCCGCTATCACCACGAAATCGCCGCCGGCGAGCGTGCCACGGTTTGAGCACGCGCCCGCAACGGAACAAGGAATCGCTATGGACTATGCAACTCTCAAGCTGATCTGGTGGCTGCTCGTCGGCGTGCTGCTGATCGGCTTCGCCGTCACCGACGGCTTCGACATGGGCGCGACCGCGCTGCTGCCGTTCCTCGGCAAGACCGACGACGAGCGCCGCATCATCGTCAACACGGTCGGCGCGACGTGGGAAGGCAACCAGGTATGGCTGATCACGGCCGGCGGCGCGATGTTCGCCGCGTGGCCGCTCGTCTACGCCGCGTCGTTCTCCGGCTTCTACTTCGCGATGCTGCTCGTGCTGTTCGCGCTGTTCTTCCGGCCGGTCGGCTTCGACTATCGCAGCAAGCGGCCCGACCCGCGCTGGCGCGCGGGCTGGGACTGGGGGCTGTTCGTCGGCGGCTTCGTGCCGGCGCTGGTGTTCGGCGTCGCGTTCGGCAACCTGCTGCAGGGCGTGCCGTTCCAGTTCGACAGCGACCTGCGGGTGACCTACTACGGCGGCTTCTGGGCGCTGCTGAACCCGTTCGCGCTGCTCTGCGGGCTCGTCAGCCTCACGATGCTCGTCGCGCACGGCGCGGCCTTCATCAAGATGAAGACCGACGGCGTGATCGCGCGCCGCGCGTCGATCGCGCTGCGCGTGTCGGCGCTCCTGGCGGTCGTGCTGTTCGTGCTGGCCGGTGTGCTGGTCGCATCGACGATCGGCGGCTTCCACATCACGCACGCCGCGCCGAACGACACGGTCGCGAACCCGCTGCTGAAGGACGTCGCCGCCGGCTCCGGCCTGTGGCTGGCGAACTACGGCGAGTATCCGTGGATGATGGCGGCGCCGCTGGTCGGGATCGCGGGCGGCCTGCTCGCGCTGCTGCTCGCCGGCTCCCGACAGGAAAAGACGGCGTTCTTCTGCACCGGCCTGATGATCACCGGCGTGATCCTGACCGCGGGCTTCTCGATGTTCCCGTTCATCATGCCGTCGTCGCTCGACCCGCGCAGCAGCCTGACCGTGTGGGATTCGACGTCGAGCCACATGACGCTGCAGGTGATGCTGTTCGCGGTGATCGTGTTCCTGCCGATCGTCCTGCTCTATACGAGCTGGGTCTATCGCGTGATGCGCGGCAAGGTCACGCGCCAGACGCTCGAAGAGAACGAACACTCGATGTATTGAACCCGGCCGGGGGCGCGCACGCGCCCTCGCCCACCGTTTCGCAAGGAGTCGGATCATGTGGTATTTCAGCTGGATTCTCGGTATCGGCGTCGCGCTGTCGTTCGGCATCGTCAACGCGATGTGGCTCGAAGCGCGGCAGAAGCCGCAGGAAGCGCCGGTGCGCGCACGCCGCGACTGACGTGTGCGCGGCGGCGGCGCGCATCTCGCCCCGCCGCCGCTGCCTCCGGAACGAACCTCGCTTCATGCGAGGTTTTTTTTCGTCCGGACAGTTGGGGGCGAGCGCGGCCGGTCGATCCCAATTTAGCGCCAGATTGATACCACTTGAATACCAATAAAAGGTTTCATATGATCGTTGGACGCGGCCGCCAACAGGCCGAATCCATTTGAGTGGGGGAGACATGCGAATCCCGTGTGGGGCGCGCGCGTGCGCGTCGCGTCGCCGCTTGCGTGCGGCAGCTGCTTGCCGGGTGACGGCGCTCGCCGTTGCCGTCGGGCGCGACCACCTCGATACCGTCGGCGACGTGCGCATCCACGCCGCTCCCTCTGCCGCCCCTTCCCGATGAACGCGCCGACGTGCCCTCGCCGATCGGATCGGCACGCGTGTCCGCCTCCCGTTCCGTAACGCACGCGACTCGCGTGCCGAATACGTCCGGCGCGACCGCCTCGCGCCGGGCGCTGGTGTCCCCGCAGCTCCGTTGAAAGACCCGACCGCGGCGACGTCGTCCCACGACGCCGCGACGCCCCCCTTTTTTCTCAGGAGTTCGAATGAAGAGCACGTTGCCCTCCCTGCTGACCGGCTTGCTGATCGCGGCGCTGTTGCCGGCCGCGACCTGCGCCGCGCCGGTGCAAACCGCCGCCGGCGCGATCGCCGGCACCGCCCGGGCGGCCATGCAGCCGGCCGATCTCGCTGCATTGCTGTCGAACGGCCTCGCGTTGCGCGTGTCCGTGGACAACAACCACGCGGCCGCGGCCGGCGTGCCGTGTGCGGACCTCGGCGCCGACGGCGCGGCCTGCGCGACGGGCCGCCTCTTTCTGCAGAACCGCGGCCACCAGCCGATCGCCGACGGCGGCTGGAAGCTCTACCTGCACAGCATCCGCCGCCTGCTGCGAATCGACCGTCCGGGCTTCGCGCTGCGCCGGCTCACCGGCGACCTGTACGAGCTGACGCCGCAGCCGGGATCGGTACGGCTCGCGCCCGGCGAACGCATCGAGCTGCCGTTCGTCGCCGAATACTGGGTGCGGCGCTACAGCGACGTGATTCCGCGGCCGTACGTCGTCGTCGACGGCGCGCCGCCCGCGGTGCTCCGCTACAACGACACCGACAACGAGCTGCGCTACGTCGAATCGCTGCCGGCCGACGCGCAGAACAATTCGACGGGCAACGCGCCGGCCGTCGCCGCGCGGCCCGACGCGAGCCGCGCGCTGCCGAGCGTGAAGCGCGAGCAGCCGCTGCCCGGCGCGCTCGATCTGCGCGGCGTCGAGCTCTTGCTGGCCGGCCTGCCCGACGCGCAGGTCGCGGCGCTGCGCGAGCGCGCGACGACGCTCGGCCTGGACGGCACACGCGTGCCGGTGCTCGGCGCGGTCGCACCGCGCCGGCTGCCGGCCGACATCGCGACGCCGGGCGGCTACCGGCTCGCGATCGGGCCGCGCGGCGTCCTCATCGAAGGCTACGATCGCGCCGGCCTCTACTACGGCGTGCAGACGCTGTTCTCGCTTGCACCGGCCGGCGGCGGCACGATCCCGGCGCTGCTCATCGAGGATGCGCCGCGCTTCACGCATCGCGGGATGCACGTCGATCTCGCGCGCAACTTCAAGCAGCCGGCGACGCTGCGCCGCCTGATCGACCAGATGAGTGCGTACAAGCTCAATCGCCTGCACCTGCACCTGTCGGACGACGAAGGCTGGCGCATCGAGATTCCCGGCCTGCCCGAGCTGACCGACATCGGCGCGCGCCGCTGCCACGATCCGAGCGAGACGCGCTGCCTGCTGCCGCAACTCGGCTCCGGCCCCGACAATCGCTCGGGCGGCGGCTACCTGACGCGCGCCGACTACGTCGCGCTCGTGCGCTACGCGGCCGACCGCTTCATCGACGTGATTCCCGAAATCGACATGCCCGCGCACGCGCGCGCGGCCGTCGTGTCGATGGAGGCGCGCTACCGCCGGCTGCATGCGGCCGGCCGCGACCAGGACGCGAACGCGTACCGGCTGCTCGATCCGCAGGACACGTCGAACCTGACGACGGTGCAGTTCTACGACCGGCGCAGCGACCTGAACCCGTGCGTGCCGGGCGCGCTCAACTTCGCGTCGAAGGTGATCCGCGAGATCGCGGCGATGCATGCGGACGCGCAGGCGCCGCTGCGCATCTGGCACTACGGCGGCGACGAAGCGAAGAACATCCTGCTCGGCGGCGGCTTCCAGCCGTTGAACGGCACCGATCCGAACAAGGGGCGCATCGACCTCGCCGCGCAGGACAAGCCGTGGGCGCGCTCGCCCGCGTGCACGGCGCTGCTCCAGCGCGGCGAGATCAAGTCGATCGACGAGCTGCCGACGCGCTTCGCGAAACAGGTGAGCGCGGCGGTCGACGCGAACGGGATCGGCACGATGGCCGCGTGGCAGGACGGCATCAAGCATGCGAACGGGCCGCAGGACTTCAGCACGCGGCATGTGATGGTGTCGCTGTGGGACACGATCTTCTGGGGCGCATCCGACAGCGCGCGCGACCTGAGCGGCAAGGGCTACCAGACGGTGCTGGCGCTGCCCGATTACCTGTACTTCGACTTCCCGTACACGCTGAACCCGCGCGAGCGCGGCTATTACTGGGGCTCGCAGGCAACCGACGAGTACAAGGTGTTCTCGCTCGCGCCGGAGAACCTGCCGCAGAACGCCGAGGTGATGGGCGATCGCGACGGCAACGCGTTCGAGGTGACCGGCACGGGCGCCGCGCCGCGCATCGAAGGCATCCAGGGGCAGGCCTGGGGCGAGGTGATGCGCAACGACACGTTCCTCGAGTACATGGTGTATCCGCGCCTGCTCGCGCTCGCCGAACGCGCGTGGCACCGCGCCGACTGGGAGCTGCCGTACGCGGCCGGCGTGCGCTACAAGCGCGGCGACACGCACCGCGTCGACACGGCCGCGCTGCAGCGCGACTGGGCCGGTTTCGCGACGCTCGTCACGCAGCGCGAATTGCCGAAGCTCGACCGTGCCGGCATCGGCTATCGGAAGCCGACTTTCACGCTGACGAACCCGTGAACGGTCGAGCGGCTGAGCGGTCGAGCGGCTGACCGCTGACCGCTGACCGCTGACCGCTGACCGCTGACCGCTGACCGCTGACCGCTGGCGGCTGGCCGCTGATCGCTGAGCGGCTGACCGGCTGACCGGCTGACCGGCTGAGCGGCCGATCAGTCGACGAGCGGTCGAGGGATCGAGTGTTCGAGCCGCTGACCGCTGAGCGACTGAGCGACTGAGCGACTGAGCGGTGCGCGGTGCGCGGTGCGCGATGCAGACGAACGCATCGCGCATACGCGCCGCCAATGAAAAACGGCTTGCGACGCATCGCAAGCCGTTTTCGTTTTGCTGCCCTGCGACCCGGCGGACCGGGCCCGTCTCAGCACATCAGGCCGGTTGCGCGGCCGCGCCGCCGCCCGTCGACGGCAGCCGTGCGCCGAGCTGTTCGGCGTAGCGCGCCGCCGCGTTGCCGCAGACGATGTGGAACGTGTCCGGCGACACCCATGCGACATCGAGTGCACCGAGGCGCTCGCGATCGACCGCCGATGCATCGCGCACGACGACACGCAGGCGCGTGGTCGCGATCGCATCGAGCGTCGCGACGTTGGTCGCGCCGCCGAACACCGCGAGCCAGCGCAGCGGATCGGGATCGAGCGGGCCGGCCGCCGCGCCCGTGACCGGCTGCGCGGCCGCGGCCGTGGCCGGCGCCGCGGCGCCGCTTGCGCCGCTGCCGATCGCCGAACGCATCTCGTCGGCAATGATGTCGGCCTCGGGCCCGATGATCACCTGCACGCTGTTGCCGCCGCGCTTGAGCACGCCGCGCGCGCCGATCGACTTCAGTTCAGACTCGGACACCTTCTCCGGATCGACGACGCTCAGGCGCAGACGCGTCGTGCATGCGTCGACGACCGTCAGGTTGCCCGCCCCGCCGAGCGCGGCGATGTAGCGCAGCGCACGCGGCGCTGCCGCCGCGGCACCGGCGGCCGGCGCGACGAAACCGCCCGACGCGAACGACTCGGTCGCCGCATCGGCCGAGGCCGGCTCGCGGCCCGGCGTCGCCATGTTGAACTTGCGGATGAAGAAGCGGAACAGCCCGTAGTACGCGACACCGTACGCGATGCCGAGCGGAATCGCGATCCAGCCCTTCGTCGACAGCCCGTAGTTCAGCACGTAGTCGATCGCGCCAGCCGAGAACGTGAAGCCGAGCTTCACGCCGAGCAGCTGGCAGATCGCGAGCGACAGCCCGGTGAGCACCGCGTGGATCACGTACAGCACCGGCGCGAGGAACATGAAGCTGAATTCGATCGGCTCGGTCACGCCGGTCAGGAACGACGTGAGCGCCATCGAGAACAGCAGGCCGCCGACCATCGCGCGGCGCTCCTTCGGCGCTTCGTGCAGCATCGCCAGACACGCGGCCGGCAGGCCGAACATCATGATCGGGAAGAAGCCGGCCATGAAGGTGCCCGCGGTCGAATCGCCCGCGAAGAAGCGGTGCAGGTCGCCGTGCACGATCTCGCCACCGGCCGGCGGCGTGAAGTTGCCGAACACGAACCACGCGAGTGAGTTGATGATGTGGTGCAGGCCCGTGACGAGCAGCAGCCGGTTCAGGAAGCCGAACACGAACGCACCGATCGCGCCCGCCGTCGTGAGCCACTGGCCGGCCGCGTCGATCGCATGCTGGACCGGCTGCCACACGTAGCCGAACACGATGCCGAGTATCACGCACGCGAGCCCCGTGATGATCGGCACGAACCGCTTGCCGCCGAAGAACGCGAGGTAGTCCGGCAGCTTGATGTCCTTGTAGCGGTTGTACAGCAGCCCCGCGACCACGCCCGCGATGATCCCGGACAGCACGCCCATGTTCAGCTTGGGATCGATGTCCTTCATGATCGCGGTTTCGATCAGGTAGCCGATCGCGCCCGCGAGCGCCGCCACGCCGTTGTTGTCCTTCGCGAAACCGACCGCCACGCCGATCGCGAACAAGAGCGGCAGGTTGTCGAAGATCGCGCCGCCGGCGTCGGCGATCATCTTGATGTTGAACACATCGGGCTGCCCGAGCCGCAGCAGGATGCCGGCGACCGGCAACACCGCGATCGGCAGCATCAGCGCCCGGCCCAGGCCCTGTATCTTCAGAAACGGATTCCCGTCCATTCAGTCCTCCAGTCCATGTCTCGTCGTTAATCGTCGTTGAACGAATTGCTTTCGTGGTGAAACGGGTCGCGCGCCCGCCGTCGACGTTCAGTCGAGCGGCCAGACCTCGCGGCTTGCTGCCCTTACCGCCTGTGCCGAGTCGAGTGCGAGCAGATCCTGCGCACGCTGGCGACACAGCTGGTAATCGAGACGGCGCACGCGCGCCTTGATGCCCGGCACCGACACCGGATCCACCGACAATTCGGTCACGCCGAGGCCGACGAGGATCGGCACCGCGAGCGGATCGCCGCCCAGCGCGCCGCACACGCCGACCCACTTGCCGTGCTTCGCCGCGCCGCGCACCGCGATGTCGATCAGGCGCAGCACGGCCGGATGCAGGCCGTCGGACTGCGCGGCCAGATCGGCCTGGCAGCGGTCCATCGCGAGCGTGTACTGCGTGAGGTCGTTGGTGCCGATCGACAGGAAATCCGCGTGCTGCGCGAGCTGGTCGGCAAGCAGCGCCGCCGACGGCACCTCGATCATCACGCCGACCTCGATCGGCTCGGTGCGGCCCTGCGCACGCGCGAATTCATCGATGCGCTTGCGCAGCCGCACGAGTTCGCCCGCATCCGTCACCATCGGCAGCAGGATGCGCACCGCGCCGAACGGCCGCACCGCGAGCAGGCCCTGCAATTGATCGTCGAGCAAGTCGGGGCGCACCTGCGCGAGGCGGATGCCGCGCAGGCCGAGCGCCGGGTTCGGTTCGGGCGGCAGCGTCAGGTAGTCGACTTCCTTGTCGGCACCGACGTCGAGCGTGCGGATGATCGCAGTGCGGCCCTGCAGCGCGTCGACGATCGACTGGTAGCTCTGCTGATGCTCGACCGCGCTCGGCGCGGCCTGGCGATGGATGAACATCAGCTCGGTGCGCAGCAGGCCGATCGCGTCCGCGCCGTTGTCGACCGCGGTGTTCGCGTCGTCGAGCGTCGCGATGTTCGCGGCGACCTCGATCGCGCGGCCGTCGGTGGTCGCGGCGGCGGCACCGGCCAACTGCCGGTTCGCTTCGCGCACGCCGTCCAGACGCTGGCGTTCGTGGCGCGCGCGCTCGACGTCGAGCGCGGTCGGTGCGTGTTCGAGACGGCCCGCGCTCGCATCGACGACGACCTGCGTGCCGTCCGGAATCGCGTACAGCGCGTCGCCGACCGCGACGAGCGCCGGAATGCCGAGTTGGCGCGCGATGATCGCCGCATGCGACGTCGCGCCGCCGCGCGCCATCACGAGCGCGGTCACGCGCTGGCGATCGAGCGACGACAGGTCCGACGGCGTGAATTCCTCGGCGGCGAGCACGGCCTCGTCGGGCAGTGCGCGCGTCGCGCCGCTGGTGTGGCCGAGCGCGCGCAGCACGCGCTTCTCGATGTCGCGCAGGTCGGCCGCGCGCTCGGCGAGCAGCGCGTCGTCGAGCTTCGACAGCGTGTCGATCTGCGCGCGGATCGTCGCGCGCCACGCGAAGCCCGCGCTCTTGCCGAGGCTGATCTGGTCGCGCGCCGCGTCGACCAGCGTGGGGTCCTCGAGCAGCACGCGATGCACCGCGAAGATCCCCGCCTCGCCGACTGCGCCGCGCGCCGACGCGTTGCGCACCGTTTCGTCGAGTTCGGCATCGACCGCCTTCAGCGCCTGGTCGAGCCGGCGGCTTTCCGACGCGGGCGTGCCGGACGCCTGTTCGGGCGGCACGATGTCCGCATCGTCGAGACGCACGAGCGTGCCGACCGCGATGCCGGGCGCCGCGCATACGCCCGCGAGCGTGTTGGGGTCGAGCGACGCGCCGGTATTGCGCACGACCATCTGCGGCGCGGGCGAACGCAGCCGCGCCGGCTTCTCCTCGACTTCGCCGTGCGCTTCGCGCAGCAATTCACGTTCGACCGCTTCGACGGCTTGCTGCGCGTGCGCGCCGCGGCCGATCAGTTCGATCGTCGCGCCTTCGCCGGCGCCGAGGCCGAGCAGGCCCACGACGCTCGTGATCGACGCCTTGCGGCCGTCGAACTGCACGTCGACGGTCGCGTCGATGCCGCGCACGGATTCACGCGCCCGTGCGGCCGGGCGTGCATGCAGGCCGCCAGGCTGCGTCAGCACGAGCTCGCGGCGCACTTCCTGCATCGCCGCGGCGCCGGCCTGCGCCGCCTGCGCGGCGGCCTCGCCCTTGCCGCGCAGCGTCAGCAGCGGCGTCTCGCCGGCGGTCGCGAAACCGCTCGCGCGCTCGACGACCTCGAACGCGTCGGAGTTCGCGATCGCGATCACCGATACCAGCGAATGCGCGCTGCGCGCGACCGCGTCCTGGTCGAACTCGATCAGCAGGTCGCCCGCCGCGACCCGCGCGCCGGCTTCGACATGCGCGGTGAAGCCCTGCCCGTTCAGCTCGACGGTGTCGATGCCGATGTGCAGCAGAACTTCCGCGCCCTGCGGCGTCGTGATGGTCAATGCATGACCGGTGCGCGCGAGATGCGACACGACGCCAGCGCACGGCGCGACGAGCTTGCCCGCGAGCGGATCGATGCCGATGCCATCGCCGAACATCCCGCCGGAGAACACCGGATCGGGCACATCGGCCAGCGCGACGATCGGCCCGGTCAGCGGGGCATGCAGGACGATCGGATCATGGGTGGAACTCTTCAACTGGGACTCCTCGGCGCGTCTCATCGGCTGTCTCGGCTATCAGTGCGTTTCGGTGACTTTGTTCAGGTGGCGCGGCGTGTCGGGATTGCGGCCGCGCGCGACGGCGAGATCCGCCGCCATCACGTAGAACGAAAGAATGGCGGCGATCGGGTCGAGCGCCGAATGGGCGGACTGCGCCAGCGGCAAGGTCGCGCCGGGCGTGCCGGCAGGCGCCGCGAGCAGCACGGCGGCGCCGCGTGCGCGCATGTCCTGCGCGAGCTGCAGCAGCCCGGCCTGCTCGGGCCCCGGCGGCGCGAACACCAGCAGCGGATAGTCGCGGTCGATCAGCTCCATCGGGCCGTGACGGACTTCGGCGCTCGAGAACGCCTCGGCCTGGATGCCGGAGGTTTCCTTCAGTTTCAGCGCGGCTTCCTGCGCGATCGCAAGACCCAGGCCGCGGCCGATCACGATCATCCGCTCGACATCGGCGAGCGCGGCGACAGCCGGCGACCAGTCGAGCTGGCCGGCTTGCGCGAGCACGTCGGGCAGGCCGCGCAATGCGGTCATCAAAGCGGCGTCGCGCTGCCAGTACGCGACGATCTGCGCGGACAGCGACAGCATCGCGATATAGCTCTTGGTCGCGGCCACCGACAGCTCGGGGCCGGCCAGCAGCGGCAACTGGTGCTCGCACGCGTCGGCGAGCGGCGACGGCAGCACGTTGACGGCGGCGACGGTGCGCGCGCCGGCTTCGCGCAGCGCGGCCATCGTGTTGACGAGATCGGGGCTCTTGCCGGACTGGGAGAACGCGAGTGCGAGTTGGTCCTGCACCTTCAGCGGCGCCTGCTGCAGCGTCGCGACCGACATCGGCAGCGACGCGACGGGCACGCCGAGGCGGCTCATCGTCAGGCTCGCGAAATAGCTGGCGGCGTGATCCGAGCTGCCGCGCGCGACCGTCAGCGCAACGGCCGGCGGGTGATCGAGCAGCTGGCCGGCGAGCGCTTCGACGCGCGTGGTGTCGGCGAGTTGCGCGGCGACGACCTGGGCGGACTCGCGCGCTTCGTTAAGCATATTCGACAATCGATTCTCCTTCGACGTAGGTCGCGGTGAGGTTCAGGTCGCGATCGAACACGACGAGGTCGGCCCATGCGCCGCGCTGGAGGCGGCCGCGATCGGCGATGCCGAGGTAGTCGGCCGCATAGCGCGACATCCGGTTCGACACGTCGGCGATCGGCAAGCCGAGCGACACGAGGTTGCGCAGCGCCTGGTCCATCGTCAGCGTGCTGCCGGCGAGCGTGCCGTCTGCGAGCCGCACGCCGCCGAGGCACTTCGTCACGTGCTGGCTGCCGAGCCGGTATTCGCCGTCGGGCATGCCGGTGGCCGACGTGCTGTCGGTCACGACGTACAGGCGCGGGATTGCGCGCAGCGCCGCACGAATCGCACCGGGGTGCACGTGCAGCAGGTCGGGGATGATTTCCGCGTACTCGGCATGCGCGAGCGCCGCGCCGACGAGGCCCGGATTGCGGTGATGCAGCGGCGACATCGCGTTGAACAGGTGCGTGAAGCCGCATGCGCCGTGCTTGAGCGCGGCGACCGCGTCGTCGTAGGTCGCGAGCGAGTGGCCGAGCTGCACGCGCACGCCGCGCGCGGCCATCTCGCCGATGATCTCGATGTGGCCGGCGATTTCCGGCGCGAGCGTGACGACGCGGATCGGCGCGATCGACAGGTACTTCAGCACTTCGTCGAGCACGGCCGACACGGCCGCGTCCGGCTGCGCGCCGAGCTTGCCGGGGTTGATGTACGGCCCTTCGAGGTGCACGCCGAGCACGCGTGCGCCACCGGGCGTACGGGTGCGCGCGACGCTGCCGAGATTGGCGACGACCTCCATGAGTTCGTCGCGCGGCGCGGTCATCGTCGTCGCGAGCAGGCTCGTCGTGCCGAACTGCGCATGCGTGCGGGCGATCGTCTCGATCGCGTCGCCGCCTTCCATCACGTCGGCGCCGCCGCCGCCGTGCACGTGCAGGTCGATGAAGCCGGGCAGGATGTACGGCGCGTCGTTCTTCGCGGGATCGGCGGGCGTGCCGTCGAGCGTGGTGATGCGGCCGTTCTCGCTATCGAGCGAACCGTGAATCCAGCCGTCGGGGGTAAGGATGTTTCCAGTCAGCATGACGTTTCTCTTGATGATCTGGTGACGCGGACATCCGCGTCGCGATTTGCAAATCCGTTGCGCTTCGTCGTGTTCCGTCGCTCATGGCGCGCGGGCAGTCTCGCGCGTCAGCGTTTCAGTTCGGCGACGAAGTCGTAATAGTCGTCGCGGCAATACGTTTCGGTCACTTCGATCGCGCGCTGATCGACGCCGTAGCCGATGCGCGTGATCACGAGCAGGGCCGAGCCCGGCTTCACCGCCATCCACTTCGCGATCTCGTGCGTCGCGTTCGCCGCGCGAAAGTGCTGCAGCGCGCGCACCACGGTCATCCCGCGCGCGTCGAGGTATTCGTACAGCGACGCGCCGAGCGCCTGCGGATCGGGCACCACCGCGGCCGGCAGCGTCGAATGCTCGACGGCCATCACGATGCCGTCCGCGCGGCGCAGCCGTTCGAGCCGCGCGACCGTCGCGCCGGGCGCGAGGCCGAGATGCGTGATCTCGTCGCGGCTCGCGGCGCGCAGCGTGCGCGACAGCCACACCGAATCGGGCACGAAGCCGCGCTGCTGCATCTTCGCGGTGAAGCCGACGAGACGCGACAGCGGATCGGCGACACGCGGCGTGATGAAGCTGCCCGCGCCGCGCGCCCGCTTGATCAACCCTTGCTCGACCAGCAGCGCGAGCGCACGGCGGGCCGTGATCCGCGATACGCCGACCGACCCCGACAGCAGCCGCTCCGACGGCAGCGCCTCGCCGGCCCGCCATGCGCCGGCGTGAATCGCGCTCGCCAGGTTGCGGGCGAGCTGCAGATACAGCGGCGTGTCGTCGAGGGGATCGGGCGCCAGTTCGGACCAGCCGGTTTCCATGTGCCTCCGGGTGTCGGACGACGATCTCGGACCGTCGAAAGTGAACGCATTATATAACCACCATAATACCAGTCAACGAACTGGTATTAGCGCGACGGAAATCGCCGGAAGCCTTGCCCGGCAAGCGTTTTAGTAGCGGGAAAGCCTTTGTTTACAACGCGATGCGGGATAGGGATTTACCCGGATTGGTATGCAAGGGGACAGTTCCAGAGCGCGATTCGGCCGGTTTTGGGCGGCGAATATGAGAGCCGGATAGAACCAGTTGAGCCGACTGGTATGCATCGTGCGAGGCTGGCGGCACGGCGCCCGCGGGCATCAATGGAATTCGCGGCTCGACGTGCGCAGGCCGCCGAGCAGCGGCGTCAGATCCTCGAAATGCTGCGCGACGAGGTGCCTCACGTCGCTGACGACCTGCCACACGCCCGACACCGCGAGCAGCCGCGAATCGAGCGTTTCGCGGCGCTGCCGCGCGAGCAGCTCGGGTCGCACGATCACGTTCACGCACCCCGTTTCGTCCTCGAGCGTCATGAACATCACGCCTTTCGCGGTGCCCGGCATCTGGCGGGCCGTCACGATGCCGCACGCGCGCGCGAGCCGGCCGTCGGAGCGATCACGCAGCTCGGCCGCGGACGACAGCCGCTGCGCGCGCAACGCGGGCCGCAGCAGTGCGACGGGATGGCGGTTCAGCGTGAGGCCGGTGGTGTCGTAGTCGGCGAGGATGTCGTCGGCTTCCGACGGTGCGCCGAGCGCGGGTTTCTCGGGTTCGTCGATCGGCGCGGCCGCGAGCAGGTCGCGCTCGGGAGCCGCGGCGACCGCCTGCCACAACGCATCGCGACGATGGCCGGCGAGCGTCACGAGCGCGTTCGCGGCGGCAAGCGCCTCGAGATCGCGGCGCTCGAGCTGCGCGCGGCGGGCCAGCACGTCGACGTTGTCGAACGGGCCGGCCGCGCGCGCCGCTTCGATCCGGCGCGCGGCGGCTTCGCCCAGGCCGCGCACGAGCGACAGGCCGAGCCGCACGGCAGGCTGGCCGTGCGGAGGCGGCTGGTCGGGCAGCGCTTCGAGCGACGCTTCCCAGTTGCTGAGCGTGACGTCGATCGGCAGGACCTGCACGCCGTGACGCTTCGCGTCCTGCACGAGCTGCGACGGTGGATAGAACCCCATCGGCTGGCTGTTCAGCAGCGCGGCGAGGAAGATCGCCGGTTCGTGGCATTTGAGCCAGCTGCTGGCATAGGCGAGTTTCGCGAAGCTGGCTGCGTGGCTTTCGGGGAAACCGTATTCGCCGAAGCCTTTGATTTGCTCGAAGATCTGTTCGGCGAATTCGCGTGTGTAGCCGCGTTCGAGCATGCCGTTCACGATCTTGTCGTGATACGGGCCGAGATCGCCCCTGCGCTTCCAGGCCGCCATCGCACGACGTAGCTGGTCGGCCTCGCCGGGCGTGAAACCGGCTGCGACGATCGCGATCTGCATCACCTGTTCCTGGAAGATCGGAACGCCGAGCGTGCGTTCGAGCACGTCCCTGAGCGCATCGCTCGGATAGGTGATCTCCCCTTCCTCTTCCCCCGCCTTGATCCTGCGCCGCTTCAGGTACGGATGCACGGCACCGCCCTGGATCGGCCCCGGCCGCACGATCGACACCTCGACCACCAGATCGTAATAGTTGCGCGGCTTCAGGCGCGGCAGCATCGACATCTGCGCGCGCGATTCGATCTGGAACACGCCGACCGTATCGGCGCGGCAGATCATGTCGTAGGTTGCTTCGTCATCCTGCGGAATGTGCTTCAGCGTGAACGGCTGGCCGTCGTCCTCCGGCCCGCGCCACGCGGTGCGCAGGTCGAAGGCGCGATGCAGCGCCGACAGCATGCCGAGCGCGAGCACGTCCACCTTCATCAGCCCGAGCGCCTCGAGATCGTCCTTGTCCCACTGGATCACGCGCCGCCCGTCCATCGCCGCGTTCTCGACCGGCACGAGCCGCGTGAGCTTGCCGCGGCTGATCACGAAGCCGCCCGAGTGCTGCGACAGGTGACGCGGAAAGTTCAGCAATCGACCGGCCAGCTCGGCCCACGCGCGAATGATCGGCGTCGCGGGGTCGAGCCCGGTCGACGCGAATTGCTGCAGCAGGTCGCGACTGCCGTCGAACCAGCGATGCGCCTTCGCGACGCGATCGACCAGCATCGGATCGACACCGAGCGCCTTGCCGGTTTCGCGCAGCACGCCGCGCGGCCGATACGTCGAGACGGCCGCCGCGAGCGCGGCGCGATCGTGTCCGTATTTTTCGTAGATATGCTGGATCACCTCTTCCCGGCGCTGATGCTCGAAGTCGACGTCGATGTCGGGCGGCTCGCCGCGCTCCTCGCTGATGAAGCGCTCGAACAGCATCGTGCTCTGCTCGGGATTCACCTCGGTGATGCCGAGGCAATAACACACGACCGAGTTCGCCGCCGAACCGCGGCCCTGGCACAGGATGTTCTGGCTGCGCGCGTATTTGACGATGTCGTAGACGGTCAGGAAGAACGGTTCGTAGCTCAGCCGCGCGATCAGGTCGAGTTCATAGCGGATCTGCCTCTCGACTTTCTCCGGAATGCCCTGCGGATAACGCGTGGCGGCCCCCGCGAAGGTTTCCTGTTCCAGATGGCGCGTCGGCGTGAGCCCTTTCGGCACGATCTCGTCGGGATACTCGTACTGAAGCGAGTCGAGCTTGAAGTCGCACGCATCGAGAATCGCGCAGGTCTCGTCGAGCTCCTCCGGCGAAAACAGCTTCGCGATGCGCCCACGCGCGCGTAGATGCTGTTCCGCATTGGGCGCGAGCGCATACCCGCACTCGGAAACCGGCATCCCGACGCGGATCGCCGTCATCACGTCCTGCAGCGGCTTGCAGGAGCGCCGATGCATCGTCACGTCGCCGAGCGCGACGATGCGCACGCCGCGCCGCTCGCCCGCCGCGCGAATCTCCTCGCGCTGCGCGCCGTCGAGCGGGCGCTGCAATTGCACGAGCCCGAGTCGCGCCCGCGCGCCGAACGTCGCGCGAAACCAGGCGACCTGCGCATCGAGTACGTCCGCGCGCACCGGATACGTGGGGACGAGAATCGCGAAGCAGTCGGGCATGCCGCGCAAGTGGGCGAACTCCGCGGGCGGCGCCGACAGCATCCTCGACGTCAGCCGGTACGTGCCCTTCGGCGACGCCATGCGCCGCCACGAGATCAGCTCTGACAGGTTGCCGTAGCCCTCGCGGTTCTGCGCGAGCAGCACGAGCCCGAACGCGCCGGGGCCCGGATCGTGGCCGGGGGCGACTTCATCGGGCGTTACTTCGAAGAACGAACCGACGATCAGCGGCAGCCCTTGCGCCTTCGCCGCGACATGCATGCGTGGCGCGCCGGCGAGCGAGCATTCGTCGGTGATCGCGATCCCGCGATAGCCGAGCTCGGCGGCGCGCTCGACCAGTTCCTCCGCATGCGACGCGCCATGCAGGAACGAGAAGTTCGAACGACAGAACAATTCCGCGTAATCGGGCAGCCAACTGAATTCCGCAACCATCGCCGCTCACCCGAACAGGCCGTGCAGGAACCAGTGCGGATCCGCCTGGCTGCTCAACCGTTCCTGAAAGACCCAGTAGCACGCGCCGGCCTCGTCCTGCGCGACGTAGTAGTCGCGCGCCACGAGCTGACCGTCGAACCACCCGGCCTCGATCCGCTCGGGCGACGACATCATCCTGAGCGGCGTATGGAACACCGGCCGGTTCGCGCGCATCAGCAACGGCTGCGGCTCGGCCAGCAGCCACGCGGGACGCGGCGGCGCAGCCGGCAGGCCGCCTGCCGGCTTGGCCGCCTGCGCATCGAGCGGCAGCCAGCGGTTCGCCGCTTCGGGCCGGTGATCGGCAACGGGGGCCGCGCGCAGCACGTTCTCCGTGCCGAGCCGCGCGACCAGCAGTTCGAACAGCCGCGCACGCGTCTCTTTCGTGCCCCCCGGCTCGGGAAAGAGATCGTCGGCCGGCGGCGCGACCGATTCGACGCGCGTGGCCGTGAGCCGCACCGCGATCACCGCGGCCGGCAACTCGACGCGCGCGAGCCGCTCGCCGAGCAGCCGCATGAAGTGCGCTTCGTCGCGCACGGGCGCGGCGAACGCGAGTTCGAGCGGCGTCGGCGGCACGGCCTGGCGGCCGCGCTCGTGCTCGAGCTCGAAGGTCATCGCGGCCAGCGACAGCTGCCGCGCGGCCAGCCAGCCGCAAAGCTGCACGACGAGCCGCCGCGCGACGAACAGCACGGCTTCCGCGTATTCGACGCGTTCCGCCAATTCGAGCCGCACGTCGAACACGGGCGGCACGGCCATCCACGCGAGCGGCTCGACCGCATCGCCGTACGCGCGATCGAGCGCGGCGAGCAGCGCGGGACCGCAGCGGCGCTGCAGCCCCGCGCGCGGCAGGCGGCGCAGATCGGCGAGCGTGCGGCAGCCGAGGCCGTCGAACCAGCCCGCATACGGGCGCGCGTCGGGCAGCAGCACGCACGGCAAACGATCGAGCGCACGGACGAGCGAAGCCGGCCCGGCCACGCGGCGCCGGACCCGCGCACGCGCCGACGTGCGCGCGAGCAGCCACGCGCCGCGCCCGGTCGGCGCGGCGGACAGGCGCGCCGCATAGCCGAGCGCCGCGAGCGTCGCGCGCACCTGGCGGCACAGCGACGGCAGGCCGCCGAACAGGCGCAGGCTCGGGCCGACGTCGACGAGGAGCGTCGCTTCGTCGTCGAGCGCGACGCACGGCGAGAAGCGCAGCAACGCGAGCGCGACCGCGCGCAGCGCATCGGCCTCGCGGGCGGGATCGCGTTCGACGAGCCGCGTGTCGGGCGCGAGCGTCAGCACGCCGCCGCGCTTCATGCCCGCGCGCACGCCGTGCCGGCGCGCGGCCGCATCGGCGATCAGCACGACACCCTGCTCGAGCACCGCGCAGCCGGCCGCACCGGCCTCTGCGTCAGACGGCGGCGGGGCGCACACGTCGAGCGGCAGGCGCGGCAGATGGATGCCGAGCAAGACGCGCATAGCGGCTCTCCACGATGGGCGATGGCAAATCGAGCGTGAGCGGCTCGCTGCGCGCGGGCCCGCGACGCTTGACGATGTCGAGCGACACACCGCCCGGCACCGGATGCAGCGAGACGCGCAGCACGGCCGGCGACGGCTGCCGCGCGGCCGCCAGCGGGCGCAGCATCACGAACAGCGTGTCGCCGGTGCGCGCGGCCGCGAGATGCAGACGCCGCAGCGCGTCGGGCCGCGCGTCCTCCCAGAGCAGCAGCGCACCGCAGCAGCCCGTCTTGAGCGCCTGCTCGGCGGCCCACAACGCATCGATGCGGCTGCCGGCGCGCAGCCACAGCAGCGCGTCGGACGGCACGCCGAGACCGGCCAGCGCGCTCGCGTGCGGCGACTGTGGCGGCGCAACGAGCGCGAGCGGCCGCCGTGCGCTGACGGTACGCGCGAGCGCCGGCGCGAGCAGCCGCATCTCGCCGCAGCCCGGCTGCGCGGCCAGCAGTTCGACGAGGCCGCCGACCGGCCAGCCGCCGCCCGGCAGTTCGGCGGACAGCGGCGCGAAGCCCGTGTCGATCGTGCGCGGACCGCCGCGCGCCAGCTGCGAGCCGCGCCAGAGCGACGGATGCAGGGATTCGGGAGAAATGGAGGATGCGAGCATGACGCCACCCACAACTGTATGGATATACAGTATATGGCAATGCGCTCGCGTCGCACAGTACTGGTACGAAACCGGTATTTTCGTCAGAGGAAAACAGGGGAAGCCGACGGCGGTCCGCGCACGGTATCGGCGCAACGCGTGAGCCGCTCTTGCGGCTTTACGCTATGCTGTCCGCCGACCCCATCCCCACCCTCGGAGGGCACATGAAACGGGCGATCCGTGCGCTCGCGTGTGCGGCCATTGCACTGGTGCTGCCGGGCGCGGCATTCGCGCTGGGCGACGACTACGCGCAGTACGACGACTGCATGCTTAACGCGCTGCGCGAAAGCCGTAACGGCGCGGCGGCCCAGCTGATCCAGCGCTCGTGCGATGCGCTGTACCGCAACAACGCGATGCTGCTGCCGCGCGAGCGGCGCTTTCACGAGTGCGTCGTGCAGTCGCTGCCGGGCGTACGCGACAACTACGCGATCCAGCAGATCATGTCGATCTGCTCGCGGCGCGGCGAGATGTGAGCACGCGCTGACCGCCTGACGCCGGGTGGCCGTCCAGCGGCCACACCAATGAAAAAGGGCCTGTGCGAGACAGGCCCTTTCGTTTCAGATTTCAGCGGTCCGACCGCGGTGCGGCGTTCAGAACGACGCGACCATCGAGCCCTTGAACTGCTTCTTGATGAATTCCCGCACTTCCGGCGACTGGTACGCCTTGACCAGCTTCTTCACCCACGGCTGGTCCTTGTCCTTCGCGCGCACGGCGATCACGTTCGCGTACGGGCTCGTCAGCGATTCGAGCGCGATCGCGTCCTTGGTCGGCTGCAGGTTGGCGGCGAGCGCGTAGTTCGTGTTGATCACGGCCGCGTCGACGTCCGACAGCACGCGCGGCAGTTGCGCGGCGTCGAGCTCGGAGATCTTCAGCTTCTTCGGGTTCTCGGCGATGTCGAGCACGGTCGCGTTGTTGCCGCCCGTGCCGGCGCCCGCCTTCAGCTTGATCACGCCTTGCGTCTGCAGCAGCAGCAGCGCGCGGTTCTCGTTCGACGGATCGTTCGGCACCGCGAGCTTCGCGCCTTGCGGCAGGTCCTTCAGCGACTTGAACTTCTTCGAGTACACGCCGATCGGCGAGATGTAGGTCAGGCCCGCGGTGACGAGCTTGTAGCCGCGCTGCTTCACCTGGCTGTCGAGGTAGGGCTGGTGCTGGAAGCTGTTCGCGTCGAGGTCGCCCGAATCGAGCGCCGCGTTCGGCTGCACGTAGTCGTTGAACTCGACGACCTTCACGTTCAGGCCTTGCTTCTCCTTCGCGACCTTCTGCACGACCTGCCACACTTCCGAATCCGGACCGGCCACCGTGCCGACCTTGATCACCTTGTCTTCGGCGTGCGCACCCGCCGACAGCGTCAGCGCGGCGCCGGTGGCCAGCACGGAAAATACCTTCAGGAGACTGCGACGCTTCATCTGTTTCTCGCTTTCTTGCTAACTGAAAATGGGGGCGCGATACGGGTATGCCCGGACTCGCAGGAAGGGGCAAATGGTGTCACAGGATCGGCCGGAAGTGAAATACATCCCGCTCATATGGGTATGCACCGCGGCAGTGCCCCGCGGCGTGCGGGCGACTCGGCCGTTAGTTGCATTTCAGCGAAGGCCGCCGGCCTCGGCGACCCGGAATGCGCCGATCGCGCCGCGCAGCCGCCCGGCCTGTTCCTGAAGCGACGCCGCGGCCGCGGCGGCCTCTTCGACCAGCGCCGCGTTCTGCTGCGTGACCTGGTCCATCTGCGTGACCGCGCGCCCGACCTGCGTGATGCCGCTCGCCTGCTCTTCGGACGCGGCCGCGATCTCGCCCATGATGTCGGTCACGCGCGCGACCGCCTGCAGGATCTCGCCCATCGTCGTGCCGGCCTGGCCGACCAGCGTCGAGCCGTTGCGCACGCGCTCCACCGAAGCGACGATCAGCTCGCGGATCTCCTTCGCGGCCGTCGCGCTGCGCTGCGCGAGCGAACGGACCTCGCCCGCGACCACCGCGAAGCCGCGCCCCTGCTCGCCGGCGCGCGCGGCCTCGACCGCCGCGTTCAGCGCGAGGATGTTGGTCTGGAAGGCGATGCCCTCGATCACGCCGATGATGTCGGCGATCCTGCGCGAACTGTCGTCGATCTCGCCCATCGTGCCGATCACGCGGTTCACGACGTCGTTGCCCGCCCGCGCGATCTCCGACGCGTTGTTCGCGAGCCCGCTCGCCTGCCGCGCGTTGTCGGCGTTCTGCTTCACCGTCGCGGTCAGTTGCTCCATGCTCGCGGCCGTTTCTTCCAGCGACGCGGCCTGCTCCTCGGTGCGCTGCGACAGGTCGTCGTTGCCGGACGCGATCTCGCGGCTCGCCGACGCGATCGACTCGGCCGACTGGCGGATCCCGCCGATCGTCGCCTGAAGGCGCGCCTGCATGTCGCGCATCGCCGCCATCATGCTCGTACTGTCGCCCATGCGCACCGGCACCGGCCGCGTCAGGTCGCCCTGCGCGATGCGACTCGCCAGCGCGGCCGCTTCATCGGGCTCGCCGCCGAGGCTGCCCCGCACGTTGCGGATGATCACGAGCATCGCCGCGCTGATCACGAAGCCGATCACCAGCACGACCGCGAGGTGACCGAACAGCGTCCGGTAGTAGACGGTATCGATATCCTTCAGGAATACGCCGCTCGAGATGTTCCAGTCCCACGGCGCGAAGCGCGTGACGTAGCTGATCTTCGGCACCGCAGTCTCGCTGTGCGGCAGCCGCCCGCGATATTCGGCGAAGCCGCTGCCGGTCGCCTTCGCGGCGTTCAGGATCGTGACGAACAGCGGCTTGCCGTCCGGATCGAGATAGTCGCCGACCTGCGTGCCGACCAGCTTCGGCAGCGTCGGATGCATCAGCACGACGGGTTTCGAATCCATCACGAACACGTAGCCCGACTCGCCGTAGCGCATCGCCGCCAGACTCGCGAGCGCGTCGCGCTTCGCGTCGGCCTCGGGCAGCGTGCCGCTCTGCGCGAGCGCGTGATAGGCGTTGACGATGCCGGCCGCCGATTCGACCAGGTTGGCGATGCCTGCCTTGCGTTCGGCGAGCATCGTCGCGCGCGTCTCGTACGCGCTCCATGCGCCGACGCCGAGTAGCCCGACCCATACCAGCGCAAGCGCGAGCCACAGCTTGCGGTTCAAACTCATTCTGCTCATCTGCGTGCCTCGTCGTCGAAGTCGATACCGCGATGCGCGCGAACGGCCGGTCGCGCGCAAACGGTTGCCCCCGTATTTACGGCAGCGAGACTTACAACTTGAATACACGCGGCCGACGCACGACGGCCGGCACGACACGCAGCGGCCGCTGTGCTAAAAAGACCGGCGGGCCGGCGCGACACGCGCCGGCGACATTCCGGGGCCATCCATGTACGTCATCGACATCCATTACCACGCGTCGCTCGAACACATCGACGATGCGCTCGAACGCCACCGTGCGTATCTGCAGCCGCTGTTCGAGCGCGGCATCTTCATCGCGGCGGGGCCGAAGGTGCCGCGCGAAGGCGGCGTGATCCTCGCGGCCCGGATCGATCGCGACGAACTGGACGCGATCCTCGACACCGATCCGTTCGTGACCGAAGGGCTCGCGACGTATCGGGTGACCGAATTCAAGATCACGCGCGCCGCGCAGGGTTTCAACGTGCCGGCGCTGCCGTAACGCGCGAGCGCCGCTGCGCGGGCGCCGCTGCACGTGCGCAAGCACGCCGCCGCGGCAGCGCGAGGCGGTGAATGCAGATCGAGGGAAAGAGGGAGGCATGCGTGACGGCGTATCGCGGCCGTCACGCGTGTCGCCGGGCGGGCGCCCGGCCGATCATGCGGCGCGCGCCGCTCAGTCGACCAGCAGTTTCAGGTCGTGGACCCACGGGCCCGGGCCCTGGCCGTCGCGCACGAACAGGCGCAGCTTGCCGTCGCGATCGAACACGTAGCTCGCGGCGGTGTGATCCATCGTGTAGCTGCCGGGCGTCTTGCCGGGCACCTTCGCGTAGTACACGCGGAAATCCTTCGTGACCTTCTTGAGCTGCGCTTCGTCGGCCGGCCGCAGGCCGATGAACGACGGATCGAACGCGGGCACGTACTGGCCGAGCAACGCGGGCGTGTCGCGCTCCGGATCGACGGTGACGAACAACACCTGCACGCGCTTCGCGGCGTCGGGCCCGAGCTGCTTCAGCGCCTCGGACAGTTCGGCCATCGTCGTCGGACACACGTCCGGACAGTGTGTATAACCGAAGAACATCACGACGGCACGGCCCTTGAAGTCGGCGAGCGTGCGCACCTTGCCGGTCGTGTCGGGCAGCGAGAAGTCGCTGCCGAACTGCGTGTTGCCGGTGATGTCGAGATTCTGGAATTTCGGCGCGTTGTCGCAGCCCGCGAGCAGCGTGGCTGCCGCGAATGCGCAGGCGAGCATCCAGCCTTGGCGCGCGCGGCGCCCGAACCGTGAATGGAGCATTGCGTTCAAACCGTGCGGTTACACGCCGAGCAGCGGGCGCGCATAGTGATCGACGAGCAGCGCGGCGAACAGCAGCGACAGGTAGACGATCGAGTAGCGGAACGCCTTGCGGGCGAGTTCGTCCGAATAATCGCGGTAGATCTTCCACGCATACGCGAGGAACACCGCGCCGAGCAGCACCGCGCTCGCCAGGTAGACGACGCCGCTCATCCCGGAGATGAACGGCATCAGCGTGACCGCGAACAGGATCACCGTGTACAGCAGGATGTGCAGCCGCGTGAATTTTTCGCCGTGCGTGACCGGCAGCATCGGCAGGCCCGCGTTTTCGTAATCCTTGCGGCGATAGAGCGCGAGCACCCAGAAATGCGGCGGCGTCCACACGAAGATGATCAGCACGAGGATCCACGCGTCGCCGGGCACCGCGCCGGTGACCGCGGCCCAGCCGAGCGCCGGCGGCATCGCGCCCGACGCACCGCCGATCACGATGTTCTGCGGCGTCATCGGCTTGAGCAGCAGCGTATAGACCACCGCGTAGCCGACGAACGTCGCGATCGTCAGCCACATCGTCAGCGGGTTCGTGAACGTATACAGCGTCCACGCGCCGACGCTGCCGAGCACGGCCGAGAACAGCAGGATCTGCGGGGTCGTGATCTCGCCGCGCGCGGACGGACGCCACGCGGTGCGGCGCATCATCGCGTCGATCTTCTGCTCGACGAGGCAGTTGATCGCGAACGCGGCGCCGGCCAGCAGCCAGATGCCGATGGTGCCGCCGATCAGCACATGCCACGGCACCATGCCCGGCGTCGCGAGAAACATGCCGATCACCGCGCAGAACACCGCGAGCTGCGTGACACGCGGCTTCGTCAGCGCCATGTACTGCGAAAACCGGCTACCGGGCGATTGGGAGAGGGTGCTTTGCATGGGGACGGTCACGCCGGGGCGGCGTCGCGCGCGGGCTGCACGACACGGCCGGGGCGGCTTGAAAGGATGCGAAAGTTTAACATGACGACGAGCAGCAGCAGGATCGCGGCGCCGCCGTTGTGCGCGACGGCGACCGGCAGCGGCCACTGCAGCACGATGTTGGTCAGGCCCGTCAGGAACTGCAGCACGACGACCAGCAGCACGCCGTTCGCGGGCCGCCGCAGCGACTCGAAGCGGCGCATCTTCAGCGCGAACGCGACCAGATACGCGACGACGACGAACGCGAACGTGCGGTGGGTCCAGTGGATCGCGACCAGCGCGTCCTGCGTGATCGCGTCGCCGTCCTTCGTCATCCCGAGCGCGCGCCACAGATGGAAGCCCTGGCCGAAGTTCATCGACGGCAGCCACTGGCCGTTGCAGGTCGGGAAATCGGTACACGCGAGCACCGCGTAGTTGGTGCTCACCCAGCCGCCGAGCGCGATCTGCACGACCAGCAGCACCAGCGCCGCGAGCGCGGCCGCGCGGTAGCGGCCGGCCTCCGGATCATGCGACGGCAGCGGCGTCTGCCGCGCGGCGAGCCAGCCGAGCGTGCCGAGCAGCGCGAGGCCGAGCAGCAGATGGGTCGTGACGATCACCGGCTGCAGCTTCATCGTGACCGTCCACGCGCCGAACACGCCCTGCACGACGATCAGCAGCAGCAGGCTCGTCGGCCACCACGGCGACACGTGCAGCGGGCGGCGGCGCAGCCGCGCCGACCATGCGATCACGACCTGCGCGATGATCAGCACGCCGATCGCCATCGCGAAATAGCGATGGATCATCTCGATCCACGCCTTCGTCATGCTGACGGGGCCGGTCGGCATCGCCTGGTGCGCGGCCGTGATCGCGGCGTGCGCGATGAACGGCGACGACGTGCCGTAGCAGCCGGGCCAGTCCGGGCAGCCGAGCCCCGAATCGGTCAGCCGCGTGAAGCCGCCGAACATCACCAGGTCGAGCGTGAGGAACGTGGTGATCCACACCAGCTTGCGGAACTTGTCGTCGTCGGCCTTCACCCACACGTACGACAGCGGCAGCAGCGCGATGCACAGGCCGATCAGGCCGAGTTGCAGTAGATACGACATCGAATGGTTGCCTCGTTGTCTCGCCTTAGCCGATGCTCGACCACTTCAGCAGCTTCGTGACGTCCGCCTTGATCTTGCTGGGGTTCGGGTTCTTCGGGAAACGCATCATCAGGTTGCCGTTCGGATCGACCATGTAGAGGTGGTCGCTGTCCTTCGTGCCGGCGTCGGCCGGCAGCCATGCGGCGACCGCGGCCGGATCGGCGACCAGCCGGCGCGTGTCCGGATAGGCTTCCAGCACCTTCGGCGGCACCGCGCCTGCGTCGCTGCGCAGCCACACCATCGTGAGCCGGTGTCGCTCGCCCGCCTGCGTGACGCGGATCTGGCGCATGAAATAGAGCTTTTGCGCGCATGCGTCGTCGCACGCGCTGCGGTCGGTCATCACGAACAGCCACACGCCGCGCAGCGACGACAGCGGCACCGTCTTGCCGGTTTCGTCGGTGACCTGCAGGTCGGCCGGGATCGGCCGCTGCGGCTCGATCAGCGTGCCGTAGTTGGTCGAGCCGCCCTTCGGCTTGATCACGTAATAGGTGAAGTACGACGCGAGTATCGGCGCCGCACACACGAGCCCGAGCAGCACGAGCATCCAGCGGCCGCGCTTGCGGGCCGCCGGCGAAACCGGCGTCGCGGCCGGACCCTGACGGGAAGATTGCATGGACAAATCAGACCTCTCGAAACGAACCCGCGGCGCCGCCGCCGCGTCCGGGCATGGCGCTCACGCGCCGGCCGACTTCTTCGCCGCACGCCGCGCGGCGTACAGGCCGAAGCCGAGCGCGGCGGCCGCCATGGCCCACCACTGAAACATGTAACCGTAATTGCGCTCGACGCCGGTCGTCGCCGCCGGCCAGTCGCGCACGAGCTTGTCGCCGTCGTCGCTCGTCTGCTGGATCACGAACGGCTGCAGCGGCAGCCCCGTTTCCTTCGCATACGCGGCGACGTCCAGGTTTTGCCGGATCTTCTGGTGCGCGGCCGAGCCGCCTTCGCCGAGTTCGAACGCACGTGACGCGTCGGCGCGCGCGATGCCTTCGATCTCGATGTCGCCGTCGGGCGTCGCGAACGGCTCGATCGCCGTGCGATCGGCGATGTTGCGCGGCAGCCAGCCGCGGTTCACCAGCACGACGCCGCCGCCCGAGAGTTTAAACGGCATCACGACGTAAAAACCCGGCTGGTCGTTATACGGCCGATTGTCGAGGAACACCGCCTGCTCCGGCATGAAGCGGCCCCGCGCCCGCACGCGGTGGAACTCGATCGACGCGAGCGGAATCGGCTGCGCACCGACGTCGACGGGCGCCGCGTGCTCGTAGCGCACGACGCTCGCCTGCAGCGCTTCCTTCTGGTGCGCGCGCTCGCGCTGCCAGAACCCGAGGCGGATCGTGACCGCGACGACGACGAGAATCAGCAGCGCAGGCAGCCAGCGGATCTTCATCGGGCCGCCCGCCGGGCGCATTCGCGAAAGCGAAGTGCGATAATTATCCTCTTCCTTTCGAATTGCCGTCGTCCGGTTCGTGTCATGCACATCCTCGTTCCCATCGCCTTCGTCCTCATCATCGCCAGCATGGGCTCGGCGCTCTACTTCATGATGCACGACCGCGGCCATACGAAGCGCATGGTCTGGTCGCTGGCCACCCGCGTCGGGCTGTCGGTGTCGCTGTTCCTGTTCATCCTGTTCGCGAACTGGATGGGCTGGATCCATTCGACCGGCCTGCCGATCGGGCGTTGATGCATTCGCCACGCCGGCTGCCGTGACATTTCGCCGCATGGCGGCGCCACCAAGCAAAAGCGCCGCCTGACTGAGTCGCGGCGGCGCCGGGGGCGTCGAGCGCAAGCAGCCGGCCGCTGCGTCGCCTTCGCCAATGAAAACGGCCCGCGCATCGCTGCGCGGGCCGTTGTTCCATTTACAGCCAGTAGACGACGACGTACAGGCCGAGCCAGACGACGTCGACGAAGTGCCAGTACCACGCGGCGCCTTCGAATGCGAAGTGGTGATCCGGCTTGAAGTGGCCGCGGATCATCCGCACCAGCACCACCGCGAGCATCGTGCCGCCGAGGAACACGTGGAAGCCGTGGAAGCCCGTCAGCAGGAAGAACGTCGAGCCGTACACGCCCGAGTTCAGCGTCAGGTTCAGTTCGTTGTACGCGTGGTAGTACTCGAAGCCCTGCAGGAACAGGAAGCAGATACCGAGCGCGAGCGTCGCGGCCAGCCACGCGATCGCCTTCTTGCGGTAATTGTCGCGCAGCGCGTGGTGCGAGATCGTCAGCGTCACGCCCGACGACAGCAGGAACGCGGTGTTCAGCGTCGGGATCGGCCACGGGCCCATCGTCTTGAAGTGACCGGCGAGCGCGGCGGGGCCTTCGTTCGGCCACACGGCGGAGAAATCCGGCCAGATCAGCTTGTAGTCGAGGCTGCCGAGCTGGTGCAGCGCGATTTCACGCGCATAGAACAGCGCGCCGAAGAACGCGCCGAAGAACATGACTTCCGAGAAGATGAACCAGCTCATGCTCCAGCGGTACGACTTGTCGACGTTCTTGCCGTAATGACCGCCTTCCGACTCGGCGATCGCGTCGCCGAACCAGTGATACAGCGTGAAGAGCAACCACAGCAGGCCGAGCAGCGCCGTGTACGGCGCCCAGTCGTGACCGTTGATCCACAGCGCCACCGATCCGAGCATGACCAGCAGGCCGACGGCCGCGCTGATCGGATGCTGCGACGGATGCGGCACGAAATAGTACGGGGTCTGGTTTTGACCGCTCATGCTTGATTCTCCACTTCAGTCCAATTTATGTACCGGAAACCGCTCCGGCTGTATTTCTTGCGCGGCGCGACCGCCGCCGCTCTTTCCCGCACGCGGCGCCCGGGCGCCACGCACTGCATTCTTTCGTGGTCGCGGGCCTCAGCCCACGACCGCACGCACGATCAGGATCAGCACGCCGATGAACACGCCGGCCGCGATCAACGCGACGATCAGCACATGCAGCGGATTGAGCTGCGTCGCATCGGCCTCCAGGTCGCGCCGCTTGCGCACCCCGAAGAACGACCACAACACCGCGCGCACCGCCTGGCCGAACGACCCGCTCCGCTTGGTCTCCGTCATCGCCCCGTCTCCCTCGTCATGCGTCCGGTTTCGCCGCGCCCTGCGCCGCCGTCTTGCGCGGTGCCGGCGCCGGCTCGGCCGGCGTATTCAGTTCGAAGAACGTGTACGACAGCGTGATCGTCTTCACGTCCTTCGGCAGTTTCGGATCGATCACGAACACCACCGGCATCTTGCGCGACTCGTTCGCGGCCAGCGTCTGCTGCGTGAAGCAAAAACACTCGATCTTCTTGAAGAACTCCGTCGCCTGCTTCGGCGCGTAGCTCGGAATCGCCTGCGCCACCACCGGCCGGCCCTGCCCGTTGGTCACGTCGTAGACGATCGTCGTCAGTTCGCCCGGATGCACGTCGAGGCTGTTGTGCTCCGGCTTGAAACCGAGCGGGCCGCGCGCATTCGCATCGAACTCGACCGACACCGTGCGGCCATAGTCGACCTGCGTGTTCTTCGCCTCGCGCTCGCTGACATCCCGTTGCACCAGGTTGTTGATGCCGGTGATCTGGCAAATCGCGCGATACATCGGAATCAGCGCGAAGCCGAAGCCGAACATTAGTCCGGCCACGACGAAGAGCTTCACCAGCATCGAACGATTGAACGCGCGATCGGCTGCGCCCTCTTCCGGCTTCGACATACGACGACTTCCTCGCTACTGCGTCAGTTACTGCATCAGTGGGTGGACAGCCACCACTGCTTGATCACGACACCCACGAAAAAAACGGCGGCGATGACGAGCAGGGTGAGGCCGAGCCGCTTGTTGCCCGCGCGAATCTGCTCGGGCGTTCGTCTTTCTTGTGGATTCCGGTTCATCTGAAACTTCGCTGAAACTCGATTCCGCGCCCGCCGCGCCTGCCTGCGCGGCAGGCAGCGGCGGAACGCTGGGTGAAACTTATTCGACGTGCGGCGGTTGCTCGAACGTGTGGAACGGAGCCGGGCTCGGCACCGTCCATTCGAGGCCCGTCGCGCCATCCCACGGCTTGTCCGACGCCTTTTCCAGCTCGCCGCCACCACGGTAGGCCGGCAGCGCGACCGCGAACAGGAAGTACACCTGGGCGAGGCCGAAGCCGAATGCGCCGATCGTCGCAACTTGGTTGAAGTCCGTGAACTGCGCCGGGTAGTCCGCATAGCGGCGCGGCATGCCCGCGAGACCGACGAAGTGCATCGGGAAGAACGTCAGGTTGAAGAAGATCATCGACGCCCAGAAGTGGATCTTGCCGCGCGTCTCGTTGTACATCCAGCCCGTCCACTTCGGCGCCCAGTAGTACCAGCCCGAGAACAGCGCGAACAGCGACCCGGCCACCAGCACGTAGTGGAAGTGCGCCACCACGAAGTAGGTGCCGTGGTACTGGATGTCGAGCGGCGCCATGGCCAGCATCAGGCCCGTCAGGCCGCCGAACGTGAACACGAACAGGAAGCCGATCGCGAACAGCATCGGGGTTTCGAAGGTCATCGAGCCGCGCCACATCGTCGCGAGCCAGTTGAACACCTTCACGCCCGTCGGCACCGCGATCAGCATCGTCGCGTACATGAAGAACAGCTGGCCGGTGACCGGCATGCCCGTCGCGAACATGTGGTGCGCCCAGACCATGAACGACAGGATCGCGATCGAAGCCGTCGCGTACACCATCGAGCTATAGCCGAACAGCGTCTTGCGTGCGAACGCCGGGATCACCTGCGACACGATCCCGAACGCCGGCAGAATCATGATGTACACCTCGGGGTGGCCGAAGAACCAGAAGATGTGCTGGTACATCACCGGGTCGCCGCCGCCTGCCGCGTTGAAGAACGACGTGCCGAAGTGGCGGTCGAACAGCACCATCGTGATCGCGCCTGCCAGAACCGGCATCACGGCGATCAGCAGGTACGCCGTGATCAGCCACGTCCATGCGAACATCGGCATCTTCATCAGCGTCATGCCCGGTGCGCGCATGTTCAGGATCGTCACGACGATGTTGATCCCGCCCATGATCGACGACGCGCCCATGATGTGGACCGCGAAGATCGCGAAGTCCATGCCCGGGCCCATCTGCGTCGACAGCGGTGCGTACAGCGTCCAGCCGGCGGCCGTCGCGCCGCCCGGCGCGAAGAACGAACCGACCAGCAGCACGGCCGCGACCGGCAGCAGCCAGAAGCTGAAGTTGTTCATCCGCGCGAATGCCATGTCGGACGCGCCGATCTGCAGCGGAATCATCCAGTTCGCGAAGCCGACGAACGCCGGCATGATCGCGCCGAACACCATGATCAGGCCGTGCATCGTCGTGAGTTCGTTGAAGAACTCCGGACGCATGATCTGCAGGCCCGGCTCGAACAGCTCGGCACGGATGCCGAGGGCCATCACGCCGCCCGACAGGAACATGATGAACGAGAACAACAGGTACAGCGTACCGATGTCCTTGTGGTTGGTGGCGAACAACCAGCGCCGCCAGCCATGCGGTGTTTCGTGCGCGTGGTCGTCGTGCGCGTGGTCCGCGACTACGTCGTGCCCGATGCTAGACATGAGAATCTCCTAATGCGAATACGTCGACTAACTCAGCGACACGTCAAGCCGCCGGCCCGATCTCGACTCGCCGGGCTTCCTTCGCGTCAGCCCCGCCCGTGATCGTTTCCGGCTTTTTGAGAATAATGTGGTCTTCCGCCACGCCTGCTGCCTTCAGCGCGTCGCGCACGACCTGTGCACGATGCTTGGCGAGTTCGGCGTTCGCGTCGGCCGAGCCCGTCTTGTCGGTGAAACCCGACAGCGCGAGCTTCGCGTCCGGATGTGCCTTCGCATAGTCGGCCGCTGCGGCGATCGCCGCCTTCGCGTCGGCCGGCAGCACGCTCTTGCCCGTTTCGAAGTAGATCGTCGACAGCGCGGTCGATGCCGGCGCTGCCGCCGATGCCGCCGCCGACTGCTCGGCCGCGCCCGACGCGGCTTGCGCCGGTGCCGAGGCCGCTTCGGCCGGTGCCGCGACGCCCGCCGTGTCTTCCGGCATCTTGCCGTTGCGCGCGTCAGCCACTTGCTTCGGCTGCAGCAGATCGTTCTTGTGGTTGCCCCACGAGTTGCGCTCGTACGTGACGACCGATGCGATGTCGAGGTCCGACAGCGACGCCCACGACGGCATCGCGCCCTTGCCGTGCAGCACGCGCTCGACGTGGCCGGCGATCGGGCCGTTCACGATCGGGCTGCCGTCCATCGCCGGGAATGCGCCGAGGCCCTTGCCGCTCACCTGGTGGCAGGCCGCGCAGTTCGCCTTGTAGACTTCCTCGCCGTGCGCGACGAGTTCGGCCATCGTGTAGACCTTGTTCGGATCGACCGCGGCGCCGGCCAGCTTGGCCTTCTGCGCGGTGACCCACTTCGCGTAGTCGTCGTCCGACAGCACCACGACCACGACCGGCATGAACGCGTGTTCCTTGCCGCACAGCTCGGTACAGAAGCCGCGGAACGTGCCGACCTTGTCGGCCTTGAACCACGTATCGCGCACGAAGCCGGGGATCGCATCCTGCTTCACGCCGAATGCGGGCACGTACCACGAGTGAACGACGTCGTTCGCGGTCGTGATGATGCGGATCTTCTTGTTGACCGGCACGACGAGCGGGTTGTCGACTTCCTGCAGGTAGGTTTCGGTGATCGGCTTCTTGCCCATCACTTCGTCACGCGGCGTGCTGAGCGTCGACAGGAAGCCGATGCCCTCGCCCGGGCCCTTCACGTAGTCGTAGCCCCACTTCCACTGGTAACCGGTGACCTTGATCGTGAGATCGGCGTTGGTCGTGTCCTTCATCGCGACGACGGCCTTCGTGGCCGGCAGCGCCATCAGCACGACGATGACGAACGGCACGATCGTCCAGATGATCTCGACGGTCGTGCTTTCATGGAAATTGGCGGCCTTGTGGCCTTTGGATTTGCGGTGCGCGAAGATCGAATAGAACATCACGCCGAACACGCCGACGAAGATCACCGTACACAGGATCAGCATCATCGTGTGGAGATCGTAGAGCTCCTCGGCGATCTTCGTGACCGGCGGCTGAAAGTTGATCTCGTTGACGCGGGGGCCGCCCGGGCTATCACCGACCGCCAGAGCAGCGCCGGCAAAGAGCAATCCGCTGCATGCCAGCACGCCCGTGAGGGCTCGCTTGATTGTTTTCATAGCATCCTTACCCAAAATTTCCATTCAAACCCCTCCCCCGTCGCAAGCCGCCGGCCTGTTCCGGCCGGTGCCCGCGCCTCGTCAGCCGCAGCGCCTGAGCGACACGCGCAGTTCGTCGGCGAACTGCGCACGCTTGTGCTGCGCGAGATGCTGCCCGATTACGACGGTCTGCCCGCGCGATACCAGTCGAATCGGATCGCGTGGCGTCGCACCCGGCTCGACCCGCACCCAGCGCGGGTTGAATTCGATCTGCGTGAACCGCTCCGCATCCATCCGCTCGATCACGAGCCGGTGCGGAAACAGCCTGATGCGCTCGTAATCGACCGCATGACGGGCATAGATCGCAAACGCGACGCCGACCGCCAGCAATTCGATTCCGGTGAAGGGCATGACGAGCCAGGCCCCACGCCACATCAGCAATGCCGCGATCACCAGCGAGAAGCTCGCGAGCGACGCGTAAAACAGCACGAACTGGCGCGGCGACACCGAACAATTGCGTTTCATGAGCCAGTCTGCGAGGACCGGTTCACCGTTCGTCGTCTCCGCCAAACCCCTCGCTGCTCCCATCGCCGCCTCACGCGAATGGCATGCGATGCATGCCTGCATCGGACTCGTCGCCCCGTATTGCGGGGACCCCGGGACGACAAGCTGACGCATTATAGGCGGGTTCAATGGCATCCACAAGCAAGCGGCTATCGGCCCGCGAGCCAAGCGCCACAAGCTTTCCGGCCGTTTTTCGCGTCAATTCGACCCCGCTTTGCACCGCTAATTTCGGACATAACAAAACCCCTCTTTACCGCTTTACCGATTCTTCGGACGCCCCTTGCCGATATCTTCGATGCGCACGATCCCGTGCCCCTCGGCAGTCGTGCGCGGCACGGCCTTCCACGCGTGGCCGTAGATCACCTCGAACGTGAGCGGAATGGTGCCGTCCGCGCGCCGGCGCGCTTCCAGCGCGTCGCCGAGCGCCGCGCGAAAGCGCCGCGTCGCGCGCTGCGGCGCCGCGCGCTCGAACGGATAGGCGCCCCAGCGGCGCACGTCGGCCAGCAGGGAATCGGGTGTCTTGTACGTGACGGTGAGCACTTCCTGGTCCATCACCGGAATCTCGAAGCCGCTCTCGACGAGCATGTCGCCGAGGTCGTGCATGTCGACGAAATCGATCACGCGCGCCGCGGGCGGCGCGATGCCGAGCGCCGCTTCGGCTTCCGCGCAGGCCGCGCGCAACTCGCGCAACGTGTCGGGACCGAGCGTGCTGAACATCAGCAGGCCGTTCACGCGCAGCACGCGCTGCCATTCGGGGAATACCGTGTCGGGACGCGAATGCCAGTGCAGCGCGAGATTCGACCAGATCAGGTCGAACGCGCCGGCCGCGAACGGCAACGCCGAGAAATCGGCGTGCGCGACGCGCGGGCCGCGCTGGCCCAGTGCCCGGCCGAGCGACGCGGGCAGCCAGCGCCGCCAGCTCGTCTGCTCGACCTCGCGCTGCCCCGCTCGCGCGAGCATCGCGCCGGACAGGTCGACGCCGAACACCGGGGCTTCGGGAAAGCGCGCGCGCAGCGCCGGCAGGTCGTCGCCCGCGCCGCAGCCCGCATCGAGCACGGCTGCCGGGCTCACCTTGATGTATTCGAGGCGCTCGTTCATCCGCTGCGCGATCTCGCGCGGCAGGAACGCGACCGCGTCGAACGCGGCGGCGCGGCGATCGAAGATCCGCCGCAAACGCCGGGCGTCATTGGCCGGACGGCCGGTTGAAGTCGAAGCTGGGGACATGTCGGGCACACTGGCGAAGAGCCCGAAGTATACTCGCTCGCCTCGCGGCCTTCAGCGAGACGGGGCCCCCAGGAGTCTTCGCGAATGGATCGCCGTTTCGCCCCGCGCCAGATGCGCGTCGTTTTGTCGCAGGTTCGCGCGCTCGCTGTGCGCGTCATCGCGCTCGCGTTGCCGAATCGGTGCGCACTGTGCGGCAATTTGTCACACGCCGTGATTTGCAGCGCCTGCGACGCCGCGTACTGGAATGAAGCGCGACTGCGCTGCGACGTCTGCGCGGTGCCGCTCGGCAGCGGGCGGCCGCGACCGCACGGATCGCGGGGTCGGCATGCCGGCGTCGCGGCTTCGTTCGCCTACCGGTGCGATGCGTGCCGCGCGACACCGCCGCCGTTCGACGCGACGCTCGCGCTCGCCGATTACCGCGCGCCGCTCGACGGGCTCGCGCGCGGGCTGAAGTTTCATGCGCGGCTCGCACTCGGCGCGGAATTCGCGGCCCGGCTCGCGCAGCGGATCGACGACACGGACGCGCTGCGCACGGCGGGCGGCTTCGACGTGATCGCGCCGGTGCCGCTGTCCCATGGACGGCTCGTCGCGCGCGGCTACAACCAGGCGTGGGCGATCGCGCGTCCGCTCGCGCGCCGGCTCGGCGTGCGCGCCGACTCGGCACTGCTCGCGCGCGTGACCGAAACCGCGCCGCAGTCGCGGCTCGACCGGCGCGCGCGGCGCGACAACGTGATCGCCGCGTTCGCGGTGACGGACGATCTCGTCGGCCGCCACGTGGCGCTCGTCGACGACGTGATGACGTCCGGCGCGACACTCGCGGCCGCCGCGCATGCATTGAAGGCGGCGGGCGCCGCGCGCGTGACGAATCTGGTTGCGCTGCGCACCGCCAGGGATTAATTAGATAGAGAGGCCGGCCGCCCGCACGCGGCGACGGTCGTCACGAACCGGCCGGCAGGGATCGCGTGCACGTTGCGCCGCCCCGGCCGGCCCAGCCAGACCCAACCATGTTCAACGTCATCCTCGTCGCCCCCGAAATTCCGCCGAACACCGGCAACGTGATCCGCCTGTGCGCCAACACCGGCGCGCGCCTGCACCTGATCGAGCCGCTCGGCTTTCCGCTCGACGACGCGAAGATGCGCCGCGCCGGCCTCGACTATCACGAGTACGCGGAAATGCGCGTGCACCGCGACTGGGACGCGTTCGTCGCGGCCGAAGCGCCCGATCCCGCGCGCATGTTCGCGTTCACGACCCGCGGTTCGGGCCGCTTTCACGACCACGCGTTCGTGCCGGGCGACTGGTTCGTGTTCGGCTCGGAAACGCGCGGCCTGCCGGCCGACGTGCTCGAGCGCTTCCCGAACGAACAGCGCGTGCGCCTGCCGATGCGACCGGGCAATCGCAGCCTGAACCTGTCGAACACGGTGGCGGTGGTCGTGTTCGAGGCGTGGCGCCAGGCCGGCTTCGAAGGCGGCGCGTGACACGCCAAGCCCGGCGCGCCCGGCCGCACGCGTTAGCTGCGGGCGAGCCGCGCGCGATACAGGTCGTAGATGTCGGATGAAAAACACGCGAACACCACGCGTGCGAGGTTCGGCGCCTGCGGCAGCATGTCGACGACCGTGCCGACCGCGATGTCGACGGCCTCGTCGGCCGGATAGCGATATATGCCGCAGCTGATCGCCGGGAATGCGATCGATGTCGCCGCAACCTCCTCGGCCAGCTCGATCGCGCGCCGGTAACACGCGGCGAGCAGGTCGGGCTCGCCGCGCCCGCCGCCGTGCCACACCGGGCCGACCGCATGAATCACGTACCGCGCCGGCAGCCCGTGGCCGCGCGTGAGCTTCGCGTCGCCGGTCGCGCAGCCGCCGAGCGTGCGGCACTCGGCCAGCAGGCCTGGGCCGGCCGCGCGATGAATCGCGCCGTCGACACCGCCGCCGCCGAGCAGCGAACCGTTCGCGGCGTTGACGATCGCGTCGACGTCGAGCGTCGTGATGTCGACGCGTTGCGCGTCGAGCGTGGTGGAACCGATCCGAAGCATGACACCCTCCCGAAATGCCGGAGACTGTTCAAGCGTAGTGCGCTTTGGCGCCGCCCGCTTTGCGCGAGCGCGCGCGGCCGCAAGAAATCGGTGGGTTTCGTCGCTGTTATTCGGCGCGCGCGTCGCGCCGCAGCAGGCCGCTGACCGCATCGCGCGGCGCGACGCCGTCGAACAGCACGCCGCACACGGCTTCGGTGATCGGCATTTCGATCGATTGCGCGCGCGCGAGCGCGAGCACGGCCTGCGCGCAGCGCACGCCTTCGGCCACGTGGCCGAGCGCACCGAGGATGTCGTTCAGCGAGCGGCCGGCCGCCAGTTGCAGGCCGACCGTGCGATTGCGCGACAGGTCGCCCGTCGCGGTGAGGATCAGGTCGCCGAGGCCCGTGAGGCCCGTGAAGGTTTCCGCGCGGCCGCCGAGCGCGACGCCGAGGCGCGACATTTCCGCGAGGCCGCGCGTGACCAGCGCGGCGCGCGCGTTCAGCCCGAGCCCGAGCCCGTCGGCGATGCCGGTCGCGATCGCCAGCACGTTCTTCACCGCGCCGCCGACCTCGACGCCGACCACGTCGTCGCCCGTGTAGATCCGCATCGCGCCGTGATGGAACGCGGCGAGCGTGCGCTCGCGGCATTCGGCGGACGTGCTCGCGACCGTCAGCGCGACGGGCAGCGCAAGCCCGACCTCGCGGGCGAAACTCGGCCCCGACAGCACGCCATTGCTGTGCTGCCCCGGCAATTCGGCCGCGATCACCTGGTGCGGCAGCAGATGCGTATCGGCCTCGAAACCCTTGCAGACCCAAACGACATGCGCGGGCACGCAGCCCGCGTCGCGCATCGCGCCGAACAGCGTGCGCAGGCCGGCCACCGGCGCGGCGATCACGCACAGCGCGTCGTCCGCGGCGCCGTGCGCGAGCGCGGCGCCGAGATCGGCGTCGTAGCGCAGCGCATCGGGCAGCGCGATGCCGTCCAGATAGCGGGAATTTTCATGCCGGGCCTGCAGCCCGGCGATCAGCGCGGCGTCGCGCGCCCAGAGAAGCGTGTCGTGCCGCGCGGCCAGATGGCCCGCGAGCGCGGTGCCCCAGGCACCGGCGCCGAGAACGGCTACTTTCATACCCAGCACCGGTCCGGAGTGAAACGTCAGTTCAGCGTCGTGCCGTTCGGCGCGCCATTCGGCGCACCATTCGGCGCACCTGCTGCGCCGGCCTGCTGCTGAAGCTGCGCGAGACGCTGCTCGTACAGCGCCTGGAAGTTGATTTCCGCCAGGTGGATCGGCGGGAAGCCCGCACGCGTGATCGCGTCGGCGATGTTCGAGCGCAGGTACGGGAACAGGATCGTCGGGCAGGCGATGCCGACGAGCGGGTCGAGCTGTTCGTCGGGAATGTTGCGAATGTCGAAAATGCCGGCCTGCTTCGCTTCGATCAGGAACGCGACCTTGTCCTTCACCTTCGCGGTGACGGTGCCCGACACGACGACTTCGAACACGCTTTCCGCCAGGCGCTCGGCCTTCACGTCGACTTCGACTTCAACCGACGGCATGTCCTGCTCGAGGAAGATCGCCGGCGAATTCGGCTGCTCGAGCGACATATCCTTCAGGTAGACGCGCTGGATGTTGAAGAACGGTTGATTTTCGACGTCGGACATGGTGTTTCCCTAAAAGTGGTGACGGGGCGGCCCGGCTTCGCGCCGGCCGCCTCGGTTGGATCCTGCGCGCCCAAGCCGCGGCGCGGCCGGCGGCCATTCTGCCCTAATCAGGCGGCTTGCAGAAGCGGCAAGAGGCCGCCTTCGCGGTCGAGCTTCGACAGATCGTCGTAACCGCCGACGTGCGTGTCGCCGATATAGATCTGCGGCACCGTGCGGCGGCCCGTGCGCGTCATCATTTCCTCGCGGCGGGCCGGATCGCGGTCGATCAGCACCTTCTCGATCTGCTCGACGCCGCGCAGCTTCAGCAGGCGCTCGGCCTGAATGCAATACGGACACACCTGCGTGCTGTACATCAATACCTTGCTCACTTCGCGACTCCTTGTTTGACGACCGGCATCCCGGCCTGCTGCCACGCGGCGACGCCGCCCTCGAGCACGTGCACCTCGGCATAGCCCGCCGCCTGGACCTCGCGCGCCGCCTTCTGCGACTGCTGGCCGTTCTGGCAGACGAGCAGCACCGGGGTGCTCTTGTTTTTAGCGACCTGCGCAATTTTCGCGCCGATCTCGCCGGCGGCGACCTGGCGCGCCGACGGCAGGTGGCCGGCAGCGAAGTCGGTCGCCGCCCGCAGGTCGATCACGACCGCGTTGCGGCGATTGATGAGCTGCGTCGCCTCCGCGGCCGACAGGCCGCCGCGGCCGCGACGCAGCGCGGGCCATGCAAGCAGGCCGCCGGAAACCAGCAGGATCGCGATAAGGGCCAGGTTCGTGTAATCGGTGAAGAACGTCACGGAAATCCGCCGGAAAAAGAGAAATCGGAAAAGGACAATCCCGCCATTATAAAATAACCGTCTTGCGCGATGGCGGACCCGGGCCGGGTACCGCGCGACGCGCCCCGCTTCCCTATCACTACCGACCGCAAGATCCATGTACAAACTCGTTCTCATCCGCCACGGCGAATCGACGTGGAACAAGGAAAACCGCTTCACCGGCTGGGTCGACGTCGACCTGACCGAACAGGGTCGCAACGAGGCCTACCAGGCCGGCGAATTGCTCAAGGAGGCCGGCTACACGTTCGACATCGCGTACACGTCGGTGCTCAAGCGCGCGATCCGCACGCTGTGGCACGTGCAGGACCGGATGGACCTGATGTACCTGCCGGTCGTCCACTCGTGGCGCCTGAACGAGCGCCACTACGGCGCGCTGTCGGGCCTGAACAAGGCGGAAACGGCCGCCAAGTTCGGCGACGACCAGGTGCTCGTGTGGCGCCGCAGCTACGACACGCCGCCGCCCGCGCTCGAGCCGACCGACGAACGCGCGCCGTTCAACGACCCGCGCTACGCGAAGGTGCCGCGCGAGCAGTTGCCGCTCACCGAGTGCCTGAAGGACACGGTCGCGCGCGTGCTGCCGCTATGGAACGAATCGATCGCGCCGGCCGTCCGCTCGGGCAAGCAGGTGCTGATCGCCGCGCACGGCAACTCGCTGCGCGCGCTGATCAAGTACCTCGACGGCATTTCGGACAGCGACATCGTCGGCCTGAACATCCCGAATGGCGTGCCGCTCGTGTATGAACTCGACGAAGACCTGAAGCCGATCAAGCACTACTACCTCGGCGACCAGGACGCGATCGCGAAGGCGCAGGCCGCCGTCGCGAAGCAGGGCAAGGCGGGCTGACATCCGTCACGCCGGGCGGGCCGCGTCGCGCGGCCTGTTCGGGGCCCGCCCGGGCGCGCGGCGGCGCGAACCTTCGCGGCCCCTGTGCTGTCGAATCCGCTTTCGAATCCGCTGCGCGTCCGGCGGCACCCGGCCAGGGCCCGGGGGCCGGGGCCTCGGGACCGCCGCACCTGAGCCATTTCCGCAGCGTTCCACTGAGTAATCGGACGAACAGTTATACTTGTCCGCTACATCCCCGCTACCGCCACGCGCTTCCCGACCGCACCAGACTCTCTATGCGAATGAAATTGAAGAACATCGGCCTGATTGCCGCGGGCCTCGCCACGGGCGTGTTCGCCACGCTGCAGGTTTCGGCGTCGGCCGAGCAGACCGCCACTGCGCCGCTTCCCCTCGACCAGCTCCGCCTGTTCGCGGAAGTGTTCGGCCAGATCAAGCGCGAGTACGTCGAGCCGGTCGACGACAAGAAGCTGCTGACGGCGGCGATCAAGGGCATGGTGTCGAGCCTCGACCCGCATTCGTCGTTCCTCGACAAGACCGACTATGACGAGCTCCAGGAGCAGACCAAGGGTCGCTTCGCGGGTCTCGGCATCGAGATCTCGCAGGAAGACGGCCTCGTCAAGGTGATCTCGCCGATCGAGGATACCCCCGCGTTCCGCGCCGGCATCCGTCCGGGCGACCTGATCACGCGCATCAACGACAAGCCGGTGCGCGGCATGACGCTCGACAAGGCCGTCAAGCAGATGCGCGGCGAGCCGGGCACCAAGGTCACGCTGACGATCTTCCGCAAGAGCGACGACCGCACGTTCCCCATCACCGTCACGCGCGCGGTCATCCGCGTGCAGAGCGTGAAGATGAAACTGCTCGACCCGGGCTACGCGTACATCCGGATCACGAGCTTCCAGGAGCGCACGACGCCCGATCTCGCCGCGAAGCTGCAAGACATCGCGCGCCAGCAGCCGAACCTGAAGGGCCTGATCGTCGACCTGCGCAACAACGGCGGCGGCCTGCTCCAGAGCGCGGTCGGCGTCGCCGGCGCGTTCCTGCCGCCCGACTCCGTCGTCGTGTCGACCAACGGCCAGATCCCGGATTCGAAGCAGGTCTACCGCGACACCTACGACAACTACCGCCTGCCGTCCTTCGACGGCGATCCGCTGAAGAACCTGCCGCCGGTCTTCAAGACCGTGCCGATGATCGTGCTGACGAACGCGTATTCCGCGTCCGCGTCGGAAATCGTCGCCGGCGCGCTGCAGGATGCGAAGCGCGCGCAGATCATGGGCAAGACGACGTTCGGCAAGGGCTCGGTGCAGACGGTTCGTCCGATGACGGCCGACACCGCGCTGCGCCTGACGACCGCCTACTACTACACGCCGAGCGGCCGTTCGATCCAGAACAAGGGCATCACGCCCGACGTTCCGGTCGATCAGTACGCGGACGGCGATCCGGACGACGTGCTCGTGACGCGCGAGGTCGACTACACGAACCACCTCGCGAACACGCAGGATCCGAACGAGAAGAAGGAACAGGAAGAGCGCGAGCAGCGCCGGATGGACCAGCTGCGCGTCCTCGAAGAGCAGAACGACAAGAAGACGCCGGAGCAGCGCCAGAAGGACCGCGATCGCAAGCCGATCGAGTTCGGCAGCGCCGACGACTTCATGATGCAGCAGGCGCTCAACAAGCTCGAAGGCAAGCCGGTGCAGGAATCGAAGTCGCGCCTCGCCGAGAGCACGACGAAGAGCCCGGCCACCAAGGCCGCGACGCCCGCGAAGGCGTCGGGCGCGAAGGCCGCCGCACCGAAGCCCGCGTCGGCACCGCAGTAAGCGCCGGCCGGCATCCGACGGGCCATCGCGGGAAGACCGCGATGGCCCGTTTTTCATGCGCGCCTAAAATAACGCTACGTCCGCCGCCTCGCTCACGACTTCCCATGAACGACGATCAACTCCTTCGCTACTCCCGCCACATCCTCGTCGACGAAATCGGCATCGACGCGCAACAGCGCTTCCTCGACGCGCATGCGCTCGTCGTCGGCGCGGGCGGGCTCGGCTCGCCGGCCGCGATGTATCTGGCGGCCTCCGGCGTCGGCACGATCACGCTGGTCGACGCCGACACGGTCGACCTCACGAACCTGCAGCGGCAGATCCTGCACGCGACGGCCTCCGTCGGGCGCAGCAAGGTCGAATCGGGGCGCGACACGCTCGCGCGGCTGAACCCGGAAGTGACCGTGCATGCGGTCGCGGCGCGTGTCGACGATGCGTGGCTCGACGAACACGTGCCGCAGGCGGGCGTCGTGCTCGACTGCACCGACAACTTCGCGACGCGCCATGCGATCAACCGCGCGTGCGTCGCGCACGGCGTGCCGCTCGTGTCGGGCGCCGCGCTGCGCTTCGACGGCCAGATCAGCACGTTCGACTTCCGCGACCCGGCCGCGCCCTGCTACGCGTGCGTGTTTCCGGAAGACCAGCCGTTCGAGGAAGTCGCGTGCGCGACGATGGGCGTGTTCGCGCCGACGGTCGGGATCATCGGCGCGATGCAGGCCGCCGAAGCGCTCCGCGTGATCGGCGCGATCGGCACGACGCTCAACGGCCGGCTGATGATGCTCGATTCGCTGCGGATGGAATGGACGACGATGAAGATCGCGCGCCAGGCCGACTGCCCCGTGTGCCAGGGCCGGCACTGACGCGCGCGATGCATGCGCCGAACGGCGCATGCGTGACGTTTCGCTACGTTCGCGGCGGTTTCACCGCGCGGCCCGCGTCGCCTAGGCGGCCGCGTCGTCCGCGCGCGGCTCCGCGACCGCCAGGCGCTTGAGCGCCGCCTGCACTTCCTCGGGCTCGAACGCGGCCAGCACGTCGGCCGTCGGCTTCTCGAGCGCCTTCAGGTGCGCACGCAGGATCTCCTGCTTCACGACCAGCAACTGGCTCGGATGCATCGAGAACTCGGTGAGCCCCATCCCGAGCAACAGGCGCGTGAGCGTCGGATCGCCCGCCATCTCCCCGCACACCGACACCGACACGCCCGCGCGCTTCGCTTCGCGCAGCGTATAGGAGATCAGGTGCAGCACCGCCGGATGCAGCGGGTCGTACAGGTGCGCGACCGCGTTGTCCGCACGGTCGATCGCGAGCGTGTACTGGATCAGGTCGTTGGTGCCGATCGACAGGAAGTCGAAGCGCTTCAGGAACAGCGGCAGCGCGATCGCCGCGGCCGGGATCTCGATCATCGCGCCGATACGCACGTTCGGGTCGTACGCGAGCCCCGCGTCGTCGAGCTGGCGCTTCGCCTCGCGGATCAGGTCGAGCGTCTGGTCGATTTCCTGCGCGTGCGCGAGCATCGGGATCAGGATCTTCACCTGCCCGAACGCGGACGCGCGCAGGATCGCGCGCAGCTGCGTGAGGAACATCTGCGGCTCGGACAGGCTCCAGCGGATCGCGCGCAGGCCGAGCGCGGGGTTCGGCGCCGTCTCGTAGCCTTCGTCGAGCGCCTCGAGCGGCTTGTCCGCGCCGACGTCGATCGTGCGGATCGTCACCGGCATGCCCTTCATCCACTCGACCGCACGCTTGTACGCGGCGAACTGCTCCTCCTCTTCCGGCATCTCCTTCTGGTGCATGAACAGGAACTCGGAGCGGAACAGCCCGACGCCGACCGCGCCGGCGTCGACCGCGGCCTTCGCGTCGTCGGGCAGCTCGATGTTCGCGTACAGCTCGATCTTCGTGCCGCACAAGGTTTGCGTCGGCGAGAACTTCAGGCGCTGCAGCTTGCGCTGCTCGAGCAGCTTCTCGGACTGGCGGTACGAATATTCCTCGAGGACGATCGGCGCGGGATCGACGATCACGATCCCCTGGTCGCCGTCGACGATGATCAGGTCGTCCTGGCGGATCAGCGCGCTCGCATGCTGGACGCCGACCGCGGCCGGAATGCCGAGGCTGCGCGCGACGATCGCCGTGTGCGACGTGCGGCCGCCGAGATCGGTGACGAATGCCTGGAACGACTGCGACTTGAACTGCATCATGTCGGCCGGCGCGATGTCGTGCGCGACGACGATCATCTCGTTCTGGCCGCGCGCGGCCGCGCGATCGAGCGCCTGCGACGCGGACGGCGCGCCGGCGAGCGCCTTCAGCACGCGCTCGACCACCTGTTCGATGTCGGCCTTGCGCTCGCGCAGGTATTCGTCCTCGATGTCGTCGAAGTGGCGCGTGAGCAGCTCGAGCTGCTCGGTCAGCGCCCATTCGACGTTGTAGCGGCGCGTGCGCACCAGGTCGATGGTTTCCTGCACGAGCATCGCGTCGCTCAGGATCATCGTGTGCACGTCGATGAACGCGCCCACTTCGCTCGGGGTGTCGTCGGTCAGGTCGGCGCGCAGCGCGTTGAGTTCGCGATGCACGACTTCGCGCGCCGTGCGAAAACGCTCGACCTCGGCGTCGATCTGGTTCGCCTCGATCAGGTAATGGGCGACGTCGAGCGCCGCCGGCGCGATCAGATACGCTCGCCCGATCGCGATACCACGTGAGACGGGAATGCCATGCAGCGTGAAGGACACGCGCACCTCCTCTGTACAAGTAAAGCCGCGGCACACCGCTGCGATGCGCTTATGACCCCGGGTAGCGATTATAAATTCCGTCCCTCCATGCTGACTGCATGCACCGCAGCATTGTGCGTTCCGCACCAATGCTCGGGACGAAAAAAATGCCGCGGAAAACGCGGCATTCTGCTCGGAAACGGCAACGATCCCGCGCGGGGATCACTGACCTTCGCCGAATTTGTCCGCGATCAGCTTGAGCAGCGCATCCATCGCTTCGCGCTCGTCGGGACCTTCGGTCTCGATCGTCACCGAGCTGCCGATGCCCGCCGCGAGCATCATCACGCCCATGATGCTTTTCGCGTTGATCTTGCGCCCGTTGCGCGTCATCCAGACTTCCGACTGGAAGTTGCCGGCCAGTTGCGTAAGCTTGGCCGATGCGCGTGCATGGAGCCCCAATTTATTGACGATGGTGGTTTCTTGTTGAAGCATGATTCTCGGTCGGGTCGGTCGAGGCCGCCGGCGAGGTGCGGCGGCTCGGTCTAAAACGGGAAAACGGGCGGTCAGTGCGATTCGGTGCGCGGTTGCGGCTCGGGCGGAATCGGCGCGCACTGGCCGCAGCCGGCTTCGGTCGGCGGCGGCGGCGTGCCGGCCGCCACTTCATGGACGCCCTTCGCGCCGCCGGACAGCGCCTTGTCGACGAGCTTGTCGAGCGGCACGGTACGGTAGCAGACGGCCCGCACCAGCATCGGCAGGTTCACGCCCGCCAGCACGCGCACGTTGTCGAGCTTCGCGAGCTGGCCCGCGATGTTCGCGGGCGTCGCGCCGTACATGTCGGTCAGCACGACGACGCCGTTCTCTTCCCTGAGCCGCGCGAGTTCCGCATGCGCGAACGCCATCACCTGGGTGGGGTCGCTGTCCGCCAGCACGTCGATACAGCCGATGCGCGCGGGCACGCCGCCGTAAATGTGCGCGATGCAGTCCCGCAACGCGGTGGCGAGCGGCGCGTGCGCGATGATCAGAATCCCGGCCATGTCAGACCGCCTCCGGCCGCCCCTGGCGGGCCGACGCCCCGCGGCGGGGCCACGAGCATAGCGAGTATGGGAATCGTTTCATGTTCAGCCTTGCAACGGTTTCGGCCCGACCGCCGGGCCTTCGGCGCGCTGGTCGCGGCACCGGGCAAGCGGGCATTGTAGCAGGCCGGTCGAACGGCTCCGGCGACGGGGGGCCTGCGCGGCCGCCGCCGGAATTGCGCGCGAAGCGGGCTACGCGGCCGCCCGCTCCAGCGCGTCGATGAACATCGCGGCGACGTCGAAACCCGTCTGCTCCATGATTTCGCGGAAGCACGTCGGGCTCGTCACGTTCACCTCGGTCAGCCAGTCGCCGATCGCGTCGAGCCCGACCAGCAGCAGCCCGCGCGCGGCGAGCACCGGCCCGAGCGTCTCGGCGATCTCGCGGTCGTGCGGCGTCAGCGGCTGCGCGACGCCCAGCCCGCCCGCGGCGAGATTGCCGCGCACCTCGCTGCCCTGCGGGATCCGCGCGAGCGAATACGGCACCGGCTCGCCCGCGATCAGCAGGATGCGCTTGTCGCCGGCCGTGATCTCGGGGATGAACTTCTGAATCATCAGCGAGCGCGTGCCGTCATGACCGAGCATCTCGATGATGGCGCCGAGATTCATCCCGTCGGCCTTCACGCGGAACACGCCCATCCCGCCCATCCCGTCGAGCGGCTTCACGATCACGTCGCCGTGCGCGGCGTGGAACGCACGCAAGCGCGCGGCGTCGCGCGTGACGAGCGTCGGCGCGACGAACTGCGGAAACTCGCCGATCGCGAGCTTCTCCGAGTGATCGCGGATCGACTGAGGCTTGTTGAACACGCGTGCGCCTGCCCGCTCGGCCAGCTCGAGCATCCAGGTCGCCGTCACGTACTCCATGTCGAACGGCGGATCCTTGCGCATCAGCACCGCGCCGAACGACGTCATCTGACGCGATTCGTGGGCGCCTGCCTCGTACCACGGATGGCGATGCAGGTCGGCCGTGTCGCCGACGATCGTCACGCGCTGCACGTCCGCCTCGACGCCCGAGCCCGTCCATGCGAGCTGGTGCGGCTGGCATGTGTACACCGCATGCCCGCGCCGCGCGGCCTCCGCCATCATCGCGTAGGTCGAATCCTTGTAGATCTTGAAGCGCTCGAGCGGGTCGGCGATAAAGAGAATGTCCATGCGGGTCCTGTACGTAGCGAAGCCGTTACACCTGGATGGCTTCGGGATCGGTCTTTTCCAGTTCGATCGACGACGCGATCAGCGACAGGCGCGCGACGACGCCGTACATGTAGAAACGGTTCGGCGGCGCGGCGCCCGGCTTGGCGCCGGCATCCGGCAGCGCGGTGTGCTCGAAGCCGAGCGGCACGTAGTGCATGCCCGGCGCGTTCAGGTTCTGGTCGCGCTCGCGGCCGCCGTGCGTGCGGTAGAAGCCGCCGACCACGTAGCGGTCGATCATGTACACGACCGGCTCCGCGACTTCGTCGCCGACGCGCTCGAACGTATAGACGCCTTCCTGCACGATCACGTCGCGCACCGCGAGGCCGGCCTTCGACTCGGCCATCTGCGTGCGCTCGGCCTTCGACATGCGGCCGATCTCGGCCGCATCGTGCACGGTCATCACGCCGCGCCCGGCGGTGCCCGCGTCGGCCTTCACGACGACGTACGGCTTTTCGCTGATCCCGTATTCGCGATACTTGCGCGCGATCTTCTTCAGCACGCCGTCGATCGCGTCGGCGAGCGCCTGCTCCCCTTCATGCGCCTGCCAGTCGACGCCTTCGACATGCGCGAAATACGGATTCACCATCCACGGATCGACGCCGACCATTTTCGCGAACTTCTTCGCGACGTCGTCGTAGCACGAGAAGTGCGTCGACTTGCGGCGCACGGCCCAGCCCGCGTGCAGCGGCGGCAGCAGATACTGCTCGTGCAGGTTTTCCAGCACGGCGGGAATCCCGGCCGACAGGTCATTGTTCAGCAGGATCGAGCACGGATCGAAATTCTTCAGGCCGAGGCGGCGCTGCGAACGCTCGAGCGGTTCGAGCACGATCTTCTGGCCGTCTGCCAGCGTGATCGGCGTCATGTCGGTGATGCTCGGATCGAGCGAGCCGAAGCGCACGTTCAGGCCGGCCTGGCGCATGATCGTCGCGAGCCGCGCGACGTTTTCGAGGTAGAACGCGTTGCGGGTCGGCAGCTCGGGAATCACGAGCAGGTTCTTCGCGTCCGGGCAGATCTTCTCGATCGCGGCCATCGCGGCCTGGACGGCGAGCGGCAGCACTTCGGACGGCAGATTATTGAACGCGCCCGGGAACAGGTTCGCGTCGACGGGCGCCAGCTTGAAGCCGGCGTTGCGCAGGTCCACCGAACAATAGAACGGCGGGGTGTGTTCCTGCCATTCGAGCCTGAACCAGCGTTCGATCGCAGGCGTCGCGTCGAGGATCTTCTGCTCGAGTTCGAGCAGCGGACCGTTCAACGCGGTAACGAGGTGGGGAACCATGAATCACTCGCGAGCGGGAGAATGAAGATTGTAGAGCAATTGCTTTGCCCATTTGGGGATTGTTCCCGGCTTCACAAGGATTTGGAGGAAGTTTTCGGCTATTGACCCGATAGGTCGAAGGGTTATGCGCTGCGGCGGCACGACGCAGGAGAAAAAAACGCCCGCCGGGTGGGCGGGCCGAAGTCGCTGCGCTCATTCGTGGCGGGCGCCGTCTGCGCGGCGGCCCGCCGTCATCCGTACGACTTATTCGACGTGCTCGCCGTGCAGCACCACGTCGAGGCCTTCGCGCTCTTCCTCTTCGCTCACGCGCAGGCCGATCGTCAGGTCGATCAGCTTCAGCAGCACGAAGCTCAGCACGCCGCTGTATACCAGCGTGATCAGCACGCCCTTCGCCTGCAGCAGCAGGCTGCCGTCGAAACCGCCGATGTCCTTCACCGCGAACACGCCGGTCAGCAGTGCGCCGAGCACCCCGCCCACGCCGTGCACGCCGAACGCGTCGAGCGAATCGTCGTAGCCGAGCTTCGACTTGAGCCACGTCGCCGACCAGTAGCACACGACGCCGGCCGCGATGCCGATCACGAGCGCACCCGGTACACCGACGAAGCCGGCCGCCGGCGTGATCGCGACGAGACCCGCGACCGCGCCCGACACGATGCCGAGCACCGACGGCTTGCCGTGCGTGAGCCACTCGGCGAACATCCAGCCGAGCGCCGCGCAGGCCGTCGCAACTTGCGTCGTCAGCATCGCGAAGCCGGCACGGCCGTCGGCCGCGACTGCCGAACCCGCGTTGAAGCCGAACCAGCCGACCCACAGCATCGAGCCGCCGATCATCGTCAGCACGAGGTTGTGCGGCGCCATCGATTCACGGCCGAAGCCGACGCGCTTGCCGAGCATCAGGCACGACACGAGGCCCGCGATACCGGCGTTGATGTGCACCACCGTGCCGCCCGCGAAGTCGAGCACGCCGTCCGCCGACAGCCAGCCGGTCGGCTCCCACACCATGTGCGCGATCGGCACGTAGACGATCAGCGACCAGAGCGTCATGAACACGAGCATCGCCGAGAACTTCATCCGGTCGGCGAACGCGCCGCAGATCAGCGCCGGCGTGATGATCGCGAACGTCATCTGGTAGACGAAGTAGACCGATTCCGGAATCGTCGACGCGAGGTGGCTGACGGTCAGCGTGGTCGCCTTGTCGCCCTTCACGTAGGTCATCCCGTGCAGGAACACGCGCGACAGGCCGCCGATGAAGCCATTGCCCGGCGTGAACGCGAGGCTGTAGCCGACCACCGTCCACAGCACCGTGATCAGCGCGGTGATCGCGAAGCTCTGCATCACGGTCGCGAGCACGTTCTTCTTGCGGACCATGCCCGCGTAGAACAGCGCGAGGCCGGGGATCGTCATGAACAGCACGAGCGCGGTGGACGTCAGCATCCACGCGGTGTCGCCGGCGCTGATCTTCGACGAATCGACGGAGAACGGCGCGGTCGGCGCGGCGGGTGCGGCCGGCGCGGACGCAGCCGCGGCAGCCGATGCGTCGGCGGCCGACGCGGGGGCGGCGGCAGCGGCAGGCGCCGATGCCTCGGTGGCGGCCGAAGCGGCTGCCGTTGCATCGGACGCCGTTGCGGCGGGCGCGGACGCGGCCGAGGCCGCGTCGTCCGCGAGCGCGGGGCCGACACCGGCCGCGATCAGCGAGCCTGCCATCAGCAGGGACATCAGAAGTTTGCGCATCTCGGGTTTCCTCTTGTTGCTTGTCTTTGTCTGTTACAGCGCGTCTGCGCCGGTCTCCCCGGTCCGGATCCGGATCACCTGCTCGATCGGCGTGACGAAGATCTTCCCGTCGCCGATCTTGCCGGTGCGCGCGGCCCGCTCGATCGCTTCCACTGCCTGGTCGACGAGATCGTCGGACACGGCCGCCTCGATCTTCATCTTCGGCAGGAAGTCGACCACGTATTCGGCGCCGCGGTACAGCTCGGTATGCCCTTTCTGGCGCCCGAAGCCCTTCACCTCCGTCACCGTGATGCCCGAGACGCCGAGCGCGGAGAGCGCTTCGCGCGTCTCATCGAGCTTGAACGGCTTGATGATTGCGGTAATCAGTTTCATGAAGTCCTCTCGCTGGGTGGTCCCGTCGAATTGGTTGGAATGGTGTGACGGTCTCTTCCCAGCAACTCGCATGCCATGTTTGCGCGAGGACCGTCTCGAACGGCTCCGAAACGGGGGCGCATCACCCGTTGAAAGGTGTGGAAGCCCGGCCGAACGGTCAACGTGGGCCCGGTTTGCTGGCGCGTCGAAAGGATCGTTGCTAGAGTGCACGCACGTCCCGGTTCACCGGGCCATTCACCCATGCGGGCGCCATGCCCGGAATTCGCGCCAGCGGCGCACCATTTCCGGTCATGCGTGCATCATGGGCACGTACGCAACTGAAGATGCACATTTTTTGTGCAAGGAAGGGATATCTCATGAAGCAACCCAGCGATGTTTTCAACGACCTGCAGTCGCGCGTCAGCGATCTGCTGAAAAACTCGCCGGCCAAGGATGTCGAGCGCAACGTGAAGGCCATGCTGTCGCAAGGCTTCTCGAAACTCGATCTCGTCACGCGCGAGGAGTTCGACACGCAGGCACAGGTGCTCGCCCGCACCCGCGTGCGTCTCGAGGAACTCGAAAAGCGCGTCGCGGAACTCGAGCAGAAGCTCGCAGCGCCGCAGGCCTGACGCCCTCTGACCGACCGGTCCGGGCGCGGGCTGCCTCGTGCGGCCCGCGCCTGCCCCCTCGCCAGCCTGCCAATCAGTAAGCCGTTTCGTCGTTCTTCGCAGTCCCCCCGCTCTTCGCTGTTCCTCGCTCTTCGCAGTTCGTCGTTCCTCGTTCTTTCTCGCGCCACGCCGGCAAGCGCGCACCGATTCCTCCGATTCCCGCGGCATGCGGCCCCGAACGGCCGTTGCCCGCCGATTCATTTACAGGAGCCTCGCCATGTCGCTCGCCGTGGTGCGCAGTCGCGCGCCGGCGGCCGGCCGCGCGCCGGACGTCACCGTCGAAGTCCATCTTGCCAACGGGTTGCCGTCGTTCTCGATCGTCGGCCTGCCCGATCTCGAAGTCCGTGAAAGCCGCGAGCGCGTGCGCGCCGCGCTGCAGAACTGCGGATTCGAATTCCCCGTGCGCCGCATCACGGTCAACCTCGCACCGGCCGACCTGCCGAAGGAGTCCGGCCGCTTCGATCTGCCGATCGCGCTCGGCATCCTCGCCGCGAGCGGCCAGATCCCGGCCGACGCGCTGGCCGGCCGCGAATTCGCGGGCGAGCTGTCGCTGACCGGCGCGCTGCGGCCGATGCGCGGCGCGTTCGCGATGGCGTGCGGCGCGGCACGCGACTGGCGCGCGGGTGACACCGGATCAAGCGTCGGTTCCAGCGCGCGGCCCGGCGCGATGTCCGACCCAGCGGCCGGCCCGGCGGCCGCGTCGCGCCCGCCCGAGCTGTATCTGCCGCTCGACAGCGCCGCCGAGGCCGCGCTCGTGCCGGGCGTCACGGTGTTCGGCGCGCCCGACCTGCCCGCGCTGTGCGCGCACCTCGCCGGTGCGCCGGACGCGCGGCTCGCGCCGGTCGCGGCGCCCTGCCTCGACGGCGAGCCGGGGCCGGCCGCCCCCGATCTCGCGGACGTCATCGGCCAGCGCGGCGCCCGGCGCGCGCTCGAAGTGGCCGCCGCGGGCGGGCACCACATGCTGATGATCGGGCCGCCCGGCGCCGGCAAGTCGATGCTGGCCGCGCGGCTGCCGGGCCTCCTGCCGCCGCTGACCGACGACGAGGCGCTGACGTCGGCCGCGCTCCTTTCCGCGAGCCGCCTCGGCTTCTCGCCCGCGCAGTGGCGGCGGCGGCCGTTCCGCTCGCCGCATCATTCGTCGAGCGCCGCTGCATTGGTTGGCGGCCGCAATCCGCCGCAGCCGGGCGAGATCACGCTCGCGCACCTCGGCGTGCTGTTTCTCGACGAACTGCCCGAATTCGACCGGCACGTGCTGGAAATGCTGCGCGAGCCGCTGGAAGTCGGCCGCATCACGATCTCGCGCGCCGCGCAGCAGGCCGATTTCCCGGCAGCGTGCCAGCTGATCGCCGCGATGAATCCGTGCCCGTGCGGCTGGCACGGCGATCCGTCCGGGCGCTGCCGCTGCTCGCCGGACGTCGCCACACGCTACCTGCGCAAGCTGTCGGGGCCGCTGCTCGACCGGATCGACATCCAGATCGACCTGCCCGCGCTGTCGCCGGCCGAACTCGCCGCGCGCGCGACCGCGCACGGCGAATCGAGCGCCACGGTCGCTGCGCGGGTCGCCCAGGCGCGTGCGCTGCAGTTCGAGCGGCAGGGCAAGACGAATCACATGCTGAGCGGTCGCGAGACCGACGACCTGTGCCGCCCGACCGACGACGGCGAGCGGCTGCTGCGCGAGGCCGGCGAGCGCTTCGGCTGGTCGGCGCGCGCGTATTTCCGCGTGCTGAAGGTCGCGCGGACGATCGCCGACCTGGCCGGCGACCCGTTGCCGACGGCCGCGCAGATCGCCGAGGCAATCCGCTACCGGCGCGCGCTCACGGCGCTGTGAGCGCCCTCGAGGGACAAAATCCGGCTGTCAAGACTTGACTTATGCACAATTTAGCGAATCTGGCCCCGGATCACCGCTCGTGAGCGCCTTGCCATCGCGAAATCCGTATCCCCTTGTTTCCATTGATTTTTCTCAAATGGCACCGAAGTTGTGAAATGCACCGGAAGGCCGTCTGGTGCGGCTTTGCGCAAGATTCGCCCGACTTTTCAACAAAGTTATCCACATGCGCTGTGGATAGTTGAAAAATCCCCGCAAAATCCGGAGATTAGCGTCGAAAGCTGCGAATGAACTTTCAGTTGTCACAACGTGTCAGAGCGCCCTCGCCGGCCGGTGTCAGTCCAGTTTGAACGAGCCGAAAAACTGGTCGCGCTGTTCCTGCGCGAGCGGGCCGTCGGCGATCACGACGGCCTGATACGCATGCCGGCCGCGCGCCACGAGCCGCGCAACGATCGTCTTGTGCGCGTGGTCGCCGCCGCTGGCCGCGCCCGCGACCCGCAGCTCGATCGCGTTCACCGCGCCGCCAGCCGCGAGCGGCACCGGCACCGACGCCGTCTGCGGCGCGCCTTCGAGATTGCGCGACAGCCCCGCGCGCAGGAACTCGAGCGCCGCGCGGCGCGTGTCGTCGCGGTCGTCGGGCAGCGTCAGCGTGCCGACCGCGAACACCGCGCCGTCGACGTGCGCGGCCTGCATCCGCATCGGCATCGATGCGCCGCCCACCGCTATCGGATGGTCCTCGACGGTCGGCTTCGCCGGCAGGTCGATCGTATAGCCGGCGTCGTTGTGCAGCGTGCGCCAGTCATAGGAGGGCGAGCACGCAGTCAGCGCGGCGCTCACACATGCGAGCGCGGCGAAGTGTCGCAGCGGACGAAAAAGGGGGCGCAACGAATCGATGACTTCCTTCGGCATGGCAGGGATCGAGCAGGCAAAACGCTCATTATCCGTGAAGGCTGACCCTGGAGATCCGTGGCGGCCGCCGGTGCATGCCGCGCATTCGCGCTAAAATGAGCGCCGAATTTCGACGTCCTTTGCATCGATCCGCGTCATCGACCGACTCCGAGAGCACCAGATGAACACCACGCCTCCCGCCCAGCGCCGCACCGGCCCCGCCCGCTATATCGTGGCGGCCGTCGTCGTCGCGGCCATCGCCGTTGCCGGCTTCTTTGCGTTCAACGGCAAGTCCAGCGTGCCGGACGCGACGTTCACGCTGCTGTCGGGCCAGAAGGTGTCGACGGCCGGCGACCTGAAGGGCAAGGTCTATCTCGTCAATTTCTGGGCGACGAGCTGCGCGACCTGCATGCAGGAAATGCCGCAGATGGTCGAGACCTACAATCGCTTCAAGGGTCAGGGGCTGGAATTCGTCGCGGTGGCGATGAACTACGATCCGCCGATGTACGTCGCGAACTATGCGCAGACGCGCCAGCTGCCGTTCAAGGTCGCGCTCGACGACGGCAGCGTCGCGAAGCAGTTCGGCAACGTGCAGCTCACGCCGACGACTTTCGTCGTCGACAAGAACGGCAAGATCCTGAAGCGCTACGTCGGCGCACCGCAGTTCGCGGAACTCGACGCGCTGCTCAAGAAGGCGCTCGAGGGCAACGCGGCCTGAGCGCCGCCGCTGGATTCCCCGCTCGCAGGGTGCACGCAGCCTTGCTCCGCACAACGGACCGCACTGCGGTCCGTTCGTTTTTCAGCGCTCGGTTTCGCCTTTCGCCGACAGCCCGTAGCGCTTCATCTTCTCGTACAGCGTCGCCTTGCCGACATGCAGCCGGTCGGCCGTCGCCGCGACCGCGCCGCCCGTCTGGTTCAGCGCCTGCGCGATCACCGCGCGCTCGAACTGCTCGATGCGCTCCTTCAACGTCTGGTCGCTCTCGGCATCGTCGCCGCTCGCGCCCGCATCCTGCGGCATGTCGGCGACGCCGAGCACGAAGCGGTCCGCCGCGTTGCGCAGCTCGCGCACGTTGCCGGGCCAGTCGCGCTGCATCAGGCTCGCGCGCTGCCGGTCGGTCAGCACGGGGGCCGGCCGCCCGTAGCGCACGGCCGCGTCCAACATGAAATGCTCGAACAGCGGCACGATGTCCTCCCGGCGCTCCGCGAGCGGCGGCAGTGCGATCGTCACGACGTTGAGCCGGTACAGCAGGTCGCGCCGGAACGTGCCGGCCGCGACGAGCTCGCTCATGTCGCCCTTCGCGGCCGCGACGACGCGGCAGTTCACGCGGATCGGCTGGTTCGAGCCGAGCCGCTCGAGCACGCCGTCCTGCAGCACGCGCAACAGCTTCACCTGCAGCGCGAGCGGCATGCTTTCGATTTCGTCGAGGAACAGCGTGCCGCCGGACGCATATTCGAGCTTGCCGACGCGGCGCTTCGCGGCACCCGTGAACGCGCCGGGCTCGTAGCCGAACATCTCCGACTCGAACATCGGCTCGGGCAGCGCGCCGCAGTTCACCGCGATGAACGGCTTGTCGCGACGCGGCGACAGCTCGTGCAGGCTGCGCGCGATCAGCTCCTTGCCGGCGCCCGTGTCGCCGTTGATCAGCACCGAGGCGTCGGTGGGCGCGACGTTCGCGATCAGCTTGCGCACCTGTTCGATCGCCGGGCTGCGGCCGATGATGCGCGGCGCGACGATGTTCTGCCCGGCCAGCTCGCGCCGCAGCGCATGGTTCTCGAGCACGAGTTCGCGCCGCTCCAGCGCGCGGCGCACGGTCTCGATCAGCCGTTCGGCCGCGAACGGCTTTTCGATGAAGTCGTACGCGCCGTCGCGCATTGCCTGCACGGCCATCGAGATGTCGCCGTGGCCGGTGACGAGGATCACCGGCACGTCGGGCACGCGCTCGCGGCACTGCGCGAGCAGGTCGAGCCCGCTCGCGCCGGGCAGCCGGATGTCGCTGACGATCACGCCGGCGGTTTCCGCGACGATCGCCTTGTCGGCCGCCTCGGCCGATTCGAACCCGACGACGTCGAACCCCGCGAGCTGGAGGCTCTGCACGCTCGCCCGGCGAACGAGCGCATCGTCTTCGATATAGATCACTTGCAGCCGGTTGGCCATCGTAGTCACTTGCTCCTGACACGCCGCGCGGCGGGAAGCGCGCGCGGCTCTCGTTGATGCCGGTCGTGCGGCGAACGGGCCCTAGCGCGAGCCCGCCGGCTCGGACAGGGAGTCCGGATGATGCGTGCGCGTGCGCCGCAGCGTCAAGACGAACAGCGCGCCGCCCGACGGCGCATTGCGCGCGGTCAGCGCGCCGCCCGCGTCGCTCGCGATCGACGACGAGATCGCGAGGCCGAGCCCGAGCCCGCGCCCCATTTCCTTGGTCGTGAAGAACGGTTCGAACAAGCGCGGCAGCAGGTCGGGCGCGATGCCCGGGCCGTTGTCGCGCACCTCGACCGCCAGCGTCGCGACCGACACCGCGATCGTCACTTCGATCGCCGGCGCGGCGACACCCGCGACCGCGTCGAGCGCGTTGCCGAGCAGGTTGATCAGCACCTGTTCGAGGCGCAGATCCTCGCAGCGGGCGACGAGGTCCGGATAATCGCGCGCGAGGTCGAGCGGCGCATCTTGCGCGGGCGACACGGTCGCATCCTGCAGCGTCAGCGTGAGCGCGACGCCGCGCAACCGTTCGCCGAGCAGCGACAGCACGCTGCGCAGCGCGCGCACGACCAGCGCCTGTTCGTTGCGCGGCTTCGCGCGGCCGACGAACAGCTTCAGCTGGTTGGTGATCTTGCCCATCCGCTCGGTCAGCGCGGCGATCGCCTCGAGGTTCTCGCGCGCGGCCGCCTGCTCGCCGCGATCGAGCAGCACGCGCGTGTTGTCGGAGAAGCTGCGCAATGCCGCGAGCGGCTGGTTCAGTTCATGCGTGATGCCGGCCGCCATCTGGCCGAGCGCGGCGAGCTTGCTCGCCTGGATCAGTTCGTCGTGCGCGGCGCGCAATTCCTGTTCCGCGCGGATCCGGTCGCCGACTTCCTTCTGCAACTGCTCGTTCGCCTCCGACAGATCGGCCGTGCGTTCCTCGACGCGCCGGTTCAGCTCCGCGTACGCCTGCTGCAGCAGCGCGCGGCCGCGGATCATCTCGCGCACGCGAGCGCGGCGCATGCGCCAGTAGAACGCGAGCAACGCCACCGACACGAAGCCGAAGCCCGTGACGATGGTCGCGTTGCGCGCATCGGCGTCGATCGGTGCGATCGGCGCGAGCGTGACGAGCAGCCAGTCGGGTTCGCCGATCCGCCGCTTGCTGGCCAGGAAGCGCGGCGCGCGCAGGCCGGGGCCGAGGCGCACGATCTCCGCGTCCGCGCCGAGCACCTGCTCGACGCGCAGCGGCAGCGGCGTGACGGGCTGCTGCGCGTACTGGCGCGTTTCGTAGATGGACGCGGCGACGGGCCCTGTCAACGGATGGAGCGTGTGGTATTTCCACGCGGGCACGGACGAGAGAAACACGACGCCGTGATCGTCCGCGACGACGAGCGGTTCGGACGCGTCGGCGCCCTGGAACCATTCGAGATTGAGTTTCACGACGACGACACCCGCGATCTTGCCGTCGCGCCACACCGGCTGCGAGATGTAGTAGCCGGGGTCGCGCGAGATCGTACCGATCCCGAAGAAGCGGCCGACCCGGCCGTTCATCGCGTCGATGAAATAAGGACGGAAGCGGTATTCGATCCCGACGAAGCTGTCGGGCGCGCGCCAGTTGCTGGCAGCGACGCACAGGCCATCCGCGCCGACCACGTAGGTGACGGTCGCGTGCGCGTGTTCGTTGAGGTCTTCGAGATAGCGGTTCGCGCGCCCGGTGAAATCGGCGCGCTTCGGCTCGGCGAGCAGGTCCTGCACGTACGGATGGCTGCCGAGCAGATAAGGCAGCGATTCGTAGCGGTCGAGCGTGCTCTTGAGCGCGTTGGTGGTGCGGTCGACGCGCACCGCGGCGTTGCGCTGCAGCTCCGCGACGCCGCGCCGCCACGTGATGGTCCACGTCAGCGCGCACGCCGCCGCGAGCGCGACGGCAAGCACGACGAGGATGAGCAGGCGGCGCTTCACGGACGTGACTTCCTGGCGATGCGGATCGCCTATTGTGTCATAGGGCTCCGCATCACCGCCCTGGCCGCCCCGGCCGCCGCGCGGCGCGGCGGCCGCGGGCGGTGCCGCCGCCTGCTCGTTCATGGTGTCAGACGCCGGCCGCCTCGGTCGTCTTGACTTCGCCGCCGCCAGTCAGCGCCTGGCGCAGCTTGTTGCGGTCGAGCTCCTTCTCCCACGCCGACACGACCACCGTTGCGACACCGTTGCCGACGATGTTGGTCAGCGCGCGGCATTCGCTCATGAAGCGGTCGATGCCGAGGATCAGCACCATGCCCGACAGCGGGATCGTCGGCACGACGGCGAGCGTCGCGGCGAGCGTGATGAAGCCCGCGCCCGTGACGCCGCTCGCGCCCTTCGACGTCAGCATCGCGACCGCGAGCAGCGTGAGCTGCTGCATCCACGTCAGTTCGATGTTGGTCGCCTGCGCGATGAACAGCACGGCCATCGTCATGTAGATGTTGGTGCCGTCGAGGTTGAACGAGTACCCGGTCGGCACGACGAGGCCGACGACCGAACGCGAGCAGCCGGCCTTCTCGAGCTTTTCCATCAGCTGCGGCAGCGCGGCTTCCGACGAGCTCGTGCCGAGCACGATCAGCAGCTCTTCCTTGATGTAGGACACGAAGCGGATGATCGAGAAGCCCGTGACGCGCGCGATCGTGCCGAGCACGACCAGCACGAACACGATCGACGTCAGGTAGAACGTGCCGATCAGCTTGAGCAGCGGCACCAGCGAGCCGACGCCGTACTTGCCGATCGTGAACGCCATCGCGCCGAACGCGCCGATCGGCGCCAGCTTCGTGACGATGTGCACGATGCCGAACAGCACGCGCGTGAGACCGTCGATGAAGTCGGTGACGACCTTGCCGCGCTCGCCGAGGTGCGCGAGCACGCTGCCGAACAGCAGCGCGATCAGCAGGATCTGCAGGATTTCGCCCTGCGCGAACGCATCGACCATCGTGTTCGGGATGATGTGCAGCAGGAAGTCGACCGTCGACTGACCGTGCGCCTTCGCCGCGTACGATGCGACGGCCTTGCCGTCGAGCGTCGCCGGATCGATGTTGAAGCCGACGCCCGGACGCAGGATGTGCGTGGCCGCCAGGCCGAGCAGCAGCGCGAAGGTCGACACGACCTCGAAGTACAGCAGCGCCTTGCCGCCCACGCGGCCGACCTTCTTCATGTCCTCCATGCCGGCGATGCCGGTGACGACCGTACAGAAGATGATCGGCCCGATCACCATCTTGATCAGCTTGATGAAGCCGTCGCCGAGCGGTTTCATGTCGGTGGCGAGCGCCGGATAGAAGTGGCCGAGGATCACGCCGACGATGATGGCGAAAATCACCTGCACATAGAGCACTTTGTAGAAGGGTTTCTTCTTCACGATGGTTCCTGCTGAAGTAGATGAGCCGGTGGAAACGGCGTCACGCGCGCAGGCGAATGTCAGGGGGAAAGAAACATTCGCCCGCGCGGCTGCCGTGCCGCAACAAGCGATGCCTCAAGTCATCCGACAGGGGAGGAAGGCATTGGTCATCGATTGTCTCCTTGGTTTAATAGTCAGGCCGGGGGGACGGCCGTGCTGTTTATATCGCAAGGTCGATGCCAGGTTTCCGGAACCCCTCAAGCCGTTGTTTTCATTGTATTTCTCATAATACGGCAGGCAAGGAAATCCGGGATTCCGGATTTCCGGAAAATATCCGTCCGGCGATCCGGACGGATTCGGCCATTCGTCGGACGGATCAGTGCTGCACGGCGCGGCTGGCCAGCACGCCCGTCTGCGCGTAGAACTCCTGCTGCGCGAACGCGTCGCGCTCGCGCCGCGCGCGCTCGCCGCGGTCCGCGAGCGAGCCGACGACGATCCCGAAGAACGCGAGCGGCACCGACACGAGCGCCGGGTTGTCGAGGAATACCGGCGCATGCGCGTGGTGCAGCACGTCGACCCACACCGACTTCGACAGCACAGTGAGCGCGACCGCCGACGCGAGGCCGAGGCCGCCGCCGAGCACCGCGCCGCGCGTCGTCATCCCGCGCCAGAAGATCGACATCGCGAGCACCGGGAAATTCGCGCTGGCGGCCACCGCCGCGACGAGGCCGACCATGAACGCGACGTTCACGTGCTCGAACAGGATCGACAACGCGATCGCGATCGCCGACAACCCGATCGTCGCCGCGCGCGAGATGCGCATTTCCAGCCGCTCGTCGGGCTTGCCGCGCGCCCACATCTGCGCATACAGGTCGTGCGAGATCGTGGTCGCGCCGGCGAGCGTCAGCCCGGCGACCACCGCGAGGATCGTCGCGAACGTGACGGCCGCGATGAAGCCGTAGAACCAGTTGCCGCCGACCGCCTGCGCGAGCTTCACCGCGACCATGTTCGAGCCGCCGAGCAGGTCGTGCGTCAGGTTGAACGTGCCGTTCGCGCCGAGCCGGAAGAATTCCGGATGCTGCGCGAGCAGCACGATCGCCGAAAAGCCGATCACGAAGGTCAGCAAATAGAAGTAGCCGATGAAGCCGGTCGCGTACAGCACCGACTTGCGCGCCTCCTTCGCGTTCGGCACCGTGAAGAAGCGCATCAGGATGTGCGGGAAGCCGGCCGTGCCGAACATCAGCGCGATGCCGAGCGACAGCGCGTTGGCCGGGTCGCGAATCAGCTTGCCGGGGCCCATGATCGACAGCGCGCCCGGATGCACGGCCACCGCGCGGCGGAACATCTCGTCGATGCTGAAGCCGAATTCCCCGAGCGCGAGCAAGACGAGCAGCGTCGCGCCGCACAGCAGCAGCACGGCCTTGATCACCTGCACCCAGGTGGTCGCGGTCATCCCGCCGAAGAACACGTAGACGACCATCAGCACGCCGACGATCAGCTCGGCCGTGCCGTACGACAGCCCGAACAGCAGCTGGATCAGCTTGCCCGCGCCGACCATCTGCACGACCAGGTACAGCACGACGATCGTCAGCGCGTTCGCGGACGTCAGCAGCCGGATCGGCCGCTGCGCGAAGCGGTACGCGACGACGTCGACGAACGTGAACTTGCCGAGATTGCGCAGCGGCTCGGCGATCAGGAACATCACGAACGGCCAGCCGACCAGGAAGCCGATCGAGTAGATCAGCCCGTCGAAGCCGAACATGAACACCATCCCCGAGAGCCCGAGGAACGACGCGGCCGACATGTAGTCGCCCGCGATCGCGAGCCCGTTCTGCAGCCCGGTGACGCCGCCGCCGGCCGTGTAGAAGTCGCGCGTCGAGCGCGTGCGGCGCGCGGCCCAGCGCGTGAGCGCGAGCGTCGCGAACACGAACGCGAAGAACATCGCGATCGCGACCGGGTTCAGCTCGACCTTGTCGGGCATCGGGCCCGCGACCGAGGTCGCGTGCGCGGCGGAGGAAACGAGAACGGCCAGCGCGCCGAGCGCGCTTGAAGTGAGTCGCATGGGGGCCTCCATCAGGAACGCTGCAGGATCGCGGCGACGCGGCGGTCGAACGCACGGTTCGCGCGCAGCACGTAGCACGCGGTCAGGCCGATCGCGACCAGGATGATCGCGACGCCCGCGACGATCCCGACCGTGGTCGTCGCGCCGCGGTACAGCGGCGCGGCCAGCACGTGCGGCGCGAGCGCGACGAGCAGGATGAAGCCGTAGTAGGTGGCGATCATCAGCGCCGTCAGCGTGAAGCTGAAGCGGCGCCGCGCACGCACGAGCTGCTGGTAGTCACGGCACGCCGTGACCGATTCGATGACGGAAAGCTCCATGGTGTCTCCTCCTGTCGACCAGAGTTAGTGCTTCAGCGCTTACCCGGGTCCCATGCTTCGCGGTCGACCAGAGTTGGCGCTTTAGCGCGTACTCCAGTCCCCGCAGGGCAACCGCCTCGTCATTGCGAGCGGTGTCTGTTGGATGGCCGGCGCGCGACTGCTCCGCCCGCGCCGCGGCGGCAAAAGCGGTCTACACGATGCGCTCGGCGCGCAGCCGCGCCAGCTCGTCCGTCGACAGCCCGAGCCAGCCGCCGAGCACGTCGTCCGTATCGGCGCCGAGCACCGGCGGCGCACCGCGCACCGGCAGGCGCGCGCCGTCGAAGCGGTACGGCGGCGCGAGCACGTCGACGCCGCCCGCGACCGGATGCGGCTGCCGCGTGACGAGCCCCGCGCGGGTCGCGCGCTCCGACGTCAGCGTGTCGTGCAGCCCGAGCACCTCGCCGCACGGAATGCCCGCCCCGGAAAGCGCCGCGAGCAGCGTCGCGCGTGGCCGACGCGCAAGCTCGCGGCGAATCTCCGGCAGCAGCTCGGCGCGATTCGCGGAACGGCCGAGGTTGGTCCTGTAGCGTTCGTCCGCGGCGAGGTCGGGCCGCTCGATCGCGTCGCAGAAACGCGCGAACTGCGTGTTGTTGCCGACCGTAATCACGAGCGGGCCGTCGGCCGCATCGAACACGCCGTACGGCACGATCGACGGATGCGCGTTGCCGTAGCGCGGCGGATCCTCGCCCATCAGCAGCGCGTCGAGTCCGTAGTACGCGGTGATCATCAGCCCGCAGTCGAACAGCGCCATCTCGATTTGCCGTCCGCGCCCCGTCGCATGGCGCTCGTACAGCGCGGCGAGGATCGCCTGCGCCGAATACATGCCGGTGAAGAGATCGACCGCCGCGACGCCGAATTTCAACGGCGGCTGGTCGGCCTCGCCGTTCAGCGCCATCAGCCCCGCCTCGCCCTGCACGACGAGGTCGTAGCCGGGCCGCTCGGCCTCCGGGCCCGAACGGTCGTAGCCCGAGATCGCGCAATGCACGAGCCGCGGATTCAGCTCGGCGAGCGCGTCGTAGCCGAGCCCGAGCTTTTCCGCGCCGCCGGCCTTGAAGTTGTGGATCAGCACGTCGGCCTGCGCGGCGAGCTCGCGCGCGATGCGCCGCCCGGCTTCCGTCTGCAGGTCGACGCAGATCGATCGCTTGCTGCGGTTCACGCTGTTGAAGTAGGTCGTCTCGGTGTCGCCGATCCGCAGCCCCCAGTCGCGCGTGTCATCGCCGCGCGCCGGATGCTCGATCTTGATCACGTCCGCGCCGAAATCGGCGAGCACCATCGCGCTCCACGGGCCCGCGAGCACGCGCGAGAAATCGAGCACCTTCACGCCGGCCAGCGGCAATGCGCGCGGGTCGTTCGTCATCGTTGTCTCCTCCATTCGCGTCGTTCGTCTTTACTGTTTCGACAGCGCGATATAGCGCGCGAGATGATGATCCTCGTCGCCGAGCTGGTGATCGATCATCACCAGCCGCTTCGCGTAGTGCGACAGCGGCAGCTCCCACGTCATCCCGATCCCGCCGTGCAGCTGGATGCTTTCCTCGGCGACCAGCGTGCCGATCCGGCCGATGCTGTACTTGGCCGCCGCGAGCGCGCGCTCGCGCACCGCACGCGGCGCATCGAGCTGCGCGGCCGCATTGATCACCGCCGAGCGCGCCTGCTCGACTTCGAGCAGCAGGTCGGCCATCCGGTGCTGCAGCGCCTGGAAGCTGCCGATCGGCATCCCGAACTGCTTGCGCGTGCGCAGGTAGTCGAGCGTGTATTCCTTCGCGATGTCCATCGCGCCGAGCGCTTCGGCCGACAGCGCGAGCAGCCCGTAGCCGAGCACGCGTTCGAGCAGCGCGGCGCCCGCTTCGCCGTCGTGCGCATCCGGCGCGCCGAGCGCGGCATCGGCCGGCAGCGCGACGCGCTCGAAACGCACTTCGGCCGCGCGGCCGCCATCGATCTTCCGGTAGTCGCGCAGCGACACGCCCGGCGCGTCGGCCGGCACGACGAACAGGCCGATGCCGGCCGCGTCGTCTTCGTGACCGGACACGCGCGCGCTGACGACGAAGAACGCCGCCTGCGCGGCCTGATCGACGACGCCCTTCGCGCCCGTCAGCACCCAGCCGTCGCCGGCACGCTCGGCGCGCGTGCGCACCGTCGTCAGTTCGTAGTGCGAGCCCGGCTCGTCGTGCGCGAACGCGGCGCTCGCGCTGCCGTCGATCAGCGCGGCAAGCCGCTCGCGATGCGCGGCGCCGCCGGCGAGCGACAGCGCGCGGCCCGCGAGCAGCGCGCCGAGGAACGGCTCGACGACGAGCCCGCGCCCGAGGCATTCGAACACCACGGCGATGTCGAAGCCCGCGCCGCCGAAGCCGCCGTCGGCCTCGGCGAACAGCGCGCCGACTGCGCCGAGTTCGGCGAAGCGCTGCCACATCGTGCGATCGAACCCGTCGGCCGACTGCGCGATGCGATCGCGCACCGGGAACGCGTACTGTTCGGCGATGAAGCGGTTCAACGTGTCCGCCAGCATCCGGCGGTCTTCTGTGTGCTGGAAATCCATCGTCGCGCTCCTCGTTACAGCCCGAGCATCATCTTCGCGATGATGTTCTTCTGGATCTCGTTCGAGCCGCCGAAGATCGACAGCTTGCGATTGTTGAAGTACTGCTGCGCGGCGCTCGCGGCCCCCTCCGGGCCGACCGGCTCGCCGTCGTAGTCGGCGTCGAGCGCATCGTCGACGAACGGTTGCGCGTACGGCCCCATCGCGCGGCGCATCAGCGCGGTGATCTCCTGGCGGATCTGCGTGCCGCGGATCTTCAGCATCGAGCTCTCGGCCCCCGGCACGCCGCCGCCCGCGACCGCGGCCAGCACGCGCAGGTTGGTCGTGCGCATGTTCTCGAGCTCGATCTCGACGCGCGCGACGCGCGCCGCGAAGAACGGATCGTCCGCGAGCGGCCGGCCGTTCTTCGTGACCTTCGCGGCCACCGCGCGCAGCCGCTCGAGGGCGGCCGTCGAGAAGCCGATGCCGGCGATGTTGGTGCGCTCGTACGTGAGCAGGTATTTCGCGCAGGTCCAGCCGCGGTTCTCTTCGCCGACCAGGTTCTCCACGGGCACGCGCACGTCGGTGAAGAACACTTCGTTCACCTCGTGCTCGCCGTCGAACGTGATGATCGGACGCACTTCGACACCGGGCGTATTCATGTCGATCAGCAGGAAGCTGATGCCCTCCTGCTTGCGCACGTCGGTCGCGGTGCGCACGAGACAGAAGATCATGTTCGCGTAGTGCCCGAGCGTGGTCCACGTCTTCTGGCCGTTCACGACGTAGTGATCGCCGTGGCGCACCGCGCTCGTCTTCACCGACGCGAGATCGGAACCGGCGCCCGGCTCCGAATAGCCCTGGCACCACCAGTCGGTGCCGTCGAGAATGCGCGGCAGCCAGTGGCGCTGCTGCGCTTCGCTGCCGTACTTGATCAGCACGGGCCCGAGCATGTTGACGCCGAACGGGACGATGCGCGGCGCGCCCGCGAGCGCGCATTCGTTGTCGAACAGGAACTTCTGCGCGACGCTCCAGCCGGGGCCGCCGTACTCGCGCGGCCAGTGGCTCGCGAGCCAGCCGCGGGCGTTCAGGATCGCGTGCCATTCGCGCATGTCGTCGCGCGTCAGATGCAGGCCGCCCTTCACCTTGCGCGCGGTGCGCGCCGGCAGTTCGGCGGCGAGGAAGCGCTGCACGTCGGCGCGGAACGCTTCCTCTTCGGGAGTGAAATTGAGGTCCATCGTAAGTCCGTTGCGAAGGCGGTGGGCGTTCAGTCGATGTGGTTCAGGCTCGCGAAATCCGCGCCGCGCTCGACCAGCTCGACGATCAGCGGCGAAGGCTTCCAGAACAGCGGATCCTCGTTCGCGAACGCGCGAATGTCGGCGAGCACGTTCGCGAGGCCGACCGTGTCCGCGTAGTGCATCGGGCCGCCGCGATAGCGCGGGAAGCCGTAGCCGTGCAGGAACACCGCGTCGACGTCGAGCGGGCGCAGCGCGATCTTCTCGTGTACGACGTTCGCGCCTTCGTTGATCATCGCGGCGAGGTAGCGGCGCAGGATCTCGTCGTCGCTGAACGCGCGCGGCGTGATGCCCTTCTTCGCGCGCTCGTCGGCGACGATGGCCTCGACTTCCGGGTCCGGCGTGCCGACGCGCGCGCCGTCCGGATACACGTAATAGCCGCGCGCGGTCTTCTGCCCGAACCAGCCGCGCTCGCACAGCCGGTCGGAAATTTCCACGTAGCGCGCACGCGGGTCGCGCGTCGCCGCGCGGCGCTTGCGGGTCGCCCAGCCGATGTCGCCGCCCGCGAGGTCGACGACCTGGAACGGTCCCATCGGGAAGCCGAAGTCGCGCACCGCGCGATCGATCTGATACGGCGACGCGCCGTCCTCCATCAGGTAGTCGGCCGCGGTGCGGTAGACCGCGAGGATCCGGTTGCCGATGAAGCCGTCGCATACGCCCGCGCGCACCGGCGTCTTCTTCAGCTGCTTCGCGAGCGCGAACGCCGTCGCGACGACCTCCGCGCTCACGCGCTCCGGCACGACGATCTCGAGCAGCTTCATCACGTTGGCCGGCGAGAAGAAATGCAGGCCGATCACGTCGGCCGGCCGGTCGATGCCGGCCGCCAGCTCGTCGATGTCGAGATACGACGTGTTGGTGGCGAGCACCGCGCCCGGCTTGCACACGCGCGCGAGTTCGGCGAACACCGCCTTCTTCACGGCCATGTCCTCGAACACGGCCTCGATCACGACGTCGGCCTGCGCGAGCGCGTCGTACGACGTGCTGCCCTTGAAGCGCGCGAGCCGCGCCGCATGCGCGGCCGGCGTCATCCGGCCCTTCGCGACGAGACCGTCGTAGACCTTCTCGACGTGCGCGCGCCCGCGTGCGAGCGACGCTTCGTCGCGCTCGATCATCGTCACGGGCAGCCCGGCATCGAGCGCCGCGACCGCGATCCCCGCGCCCATCGTGCCGCCGCCGACCACGCCGATCCGCTCGACCGGACGCGCGCTCGCGCGGCGCGCCTCGGGCGCCTTCGCCGCCTCGCGCTCCGCGAAGAACGCGTGCACGAGGCCCGCGCGCTGCGGGCTGTCGATGCACTGCAGGAACAGGCTGCGCTCGAGCTTCATCCCCGCGTCGAACGACTGCGTGAGCGCGGCCTCGACCGCGTCGACGATCTTCGCCGGCGAGAACAGGCCGCGCGACTTCTTCGGCAGGTCGGCGCGCGCCGCGTCGATCGCGGCCTGCGCGCTCGCGCGATCGGCGAGCCCCCGCGCCTCGCGCGTGCGCCGTGCCGGCGCGCCGAGCGACACGAGTTCCTGCGCATAGGCCAGGCCTTCGGCGAGCGTGTCGTCGCTGTGCGCGAGGCGGTCGACGAGGCCGAGCGCGAGCGCTTCGTCGGCGCTCGCGTGACGCCCCGTCAGCATCAGGCCGAGCGCGGCCTTCGCGCCGATCAGGCGCGGCGCGCGCTGCGTGCCACCGGCGCCCGGCAGCAGGCCGAGCGTGACTTCGGGCAGCCCCAGCTTCGCGCCGGGCACCGCGAGCCGGTAATGCGCGGCGAGCGCGACCTCGAGGCCACCGCCGAGCGTCGCGCCGTGGAGCGCGACCACGACCGGCTTCGCGCTCGACTCGATTCGCTCGCATACGTCGGGCAGCGACGGCGGCACCGGCGGCTTGCCGAATTCGCGGATGTCGGCGCCCGCGATGAAGTTGCGGCCGGCGCCGACGATCAGCACCGCGCGGATCGCGTCGTCGGTCTGCGCGGCGTCGAGCGCTTCGGAAAGACCGCGCCGCACGTCGGCGGACAACGCATTGACGGGCGGATGGTCGATCGTGACGACGAGCACCTTGTCGCGGCGTTCGCGCGTGACGGTGCCGGCGCGGGAGGGTTCGGGGGAAGCGGTTGAATTCATCGTGTCTCCAGTGCGGTACGCCGGGCGGCAGCCGCGGGACGGGCCGGCGGCGCCGGTTCCGCGCTCCCGCGCGGCGGGAAACGATTCGGCGTGGTTGCCGGGGATGACTCGATTCTCGATTGATCGAGATTCATTGACAATTCCCGCACGCCTTTACAAGCTGTCAAGTCTGACTTGACATTGAATGCTTTCGAACTGTTAAACGGGACGGATCAGGAGACACCGGACATGGACCTGAACGCGCTGACGCTGCTCGTCGAGATCCTCGACGCGGGCAATCTGAGCAAGGCCGCGCAGCGGCTCAAGGTGAGCCGCGCGAACGTCAGCTACCGGCTGAACCAGCTCGAACGCTCGATCGGCCAGCAGCTCGTGCGCCGCACGACGCGCCGCATCGAGCCGACCGAGATCGGGCTGAAGCTGTACGAGCACGGCCGGCGCATCCGCAACGAACTGCTCGCCGCGCAGGAGTCGGTGACGACGCTCGGCCAGGACCTGCAGGGCCGCGTGCGGCTGTCGGTGCCGAGCGGCTACGGGCAGATGGTGATGTCCGACTGGCTGCTCGCGTTCAAGCGGCTGCATCCGGGCATCGTGCTCGACGTGGTGTTCGAGAATCGCGTGGAAGACCTGATGCGCGACGAGATCGACATCGCGGTGCGCGTGATGCCGGAGCCGCCGCAGAACCTCGTCGCGCGCGACATGGGGGCGGTGCGCTACGTCGCGTGCGCGTCGGCCGCGTTCGCGGCCGCGCACGGGATGCCGGCGAGCCTCGGCGCGCTGGCCGCCGCGCCGGTCGTCACCGCGACCGTGATGGGGCGGCAGTTGCGGATCGCCGCGTATCTCGGCGACGAGCGCCACGAGGTGCTGCTCGAGCCGACGCTGATTTCGGAGAACTTCCTGTTCCTGCGCCAGGCGATCCTCGCCGGGATCGGCGTCGGCATCGTGCCCGACTACGTGGTGCAGGACGACATGCGGCGCGGCACGGTCGTCACGTCGCTCGACGCGTACCGGCTCAGCATCTTCGGCACGCACATGTACATGCTGTACATGCCCAACCGGCACCACACGCGTGCGACCGCAACGTTCATAGAGTTCATCCTCGAACAGGCCGGAAAGACCGGCCGGGGCGGGCCGGGCGCGATGCGTCAGGGTTTCCTGTCGGATGACAATCCGCCGCCCGCACGGCGACAATAGCGCGCCGCCCGTGCGGGGCGCGTGCCGCGCACACGCCGCCGCCTTCGAATTCACCGTTGCCGAGGGTTCAATGTTCGATCGGATTCGTCCGCATTCGCGTCCCTGGACGCTCGCCGCCGCAGTCGCATTCGCACTCGTCGCCTTCGGTGCCGGCTGCACGTCGCCGTCCGCGCCGTCGGGCGCCGTCGTCCCGGTCGCCGCCGCATCGGGCGCCGCGGTGCCGCTGCCCGGCGTTCACGCGCCCGAACTGTCGTCGGGCTGGACCGACAAGCCGGGCTGGACCTCGCAGCACGCGATGATCGCGGCCGCGAACCCGCTCGCGACGCAGGCCGGCTACGACATGCTGAAGGCCGGCGGCACCGCGATCGACGCGGCGATCGCGACGCAGATGGTGCTCGCGCTCGTCGAGCCGCAATCGTCGGGCATCGGCGGCGGCGCGTTCATGCTGTACTTCGACGGCCACGCGACGCAGGCGTACGACGGCCGCGAGACCGCGCCGGCCGCCGCCACCGACCGCCTGTTCTACGGGCCGACCGGCCAGCCGATGCGCTTCTACGAAGGTGTCGTCGGCGGGCGCTCGGTCGGCACGCCGGGCGTGCTGCGGATGCTCGACGCCGCGCATCGCGCGCACGGCAAGCTGCCGTGGCGCCGGCTGTTCCAGCCCGCGATCCGGCTTGCCGAGCACGGCTTCACGATCAGCCCGCGGCTGGCGATGCTGATCGCGAACGACAAGTACCTGATGAACGACCCGGCCGCGCGCGCGTACTTCTACAACGACGACGGCACGCCGAAGGCGGCCGGCACCGTGCTGAAGAACCCCGCGCTCGCGACCGTGCTGCGCCAGGTCGCCGACCGCGGCGCGAACGCGTTCTACACCGGCGCGATCGCGCGCGACATCGTCGCGAAGGTGCGCAAGCACCCGACCAATCCGGGTCTGCTGTCGCTGCAGGATCTCGTGCGCTACAAGGCGAAGGTACGTGCGCCGCTGTGTACCGACTACCGGCGCTCGGTGGTGTGCGGGATGCCGCCGCCGTCGTCGGGCGGCCTCGCGATCGCGCAGATGCTCGGCATCCTGGAGGCGATGCCCGACTGGCAGCAGATCGGCGCGCAGAAGCCGGTGCGCAACGAGGTCGGCTACGAGCCGACGCCGTTCGCCGCGCATCTGTTCAGCGAGGCCGGCCGCCTCGCGTTCGCGGACCGCGCGCGCTACGTCGCCGATCCCGATTTCGCGCCGCTGCCGGGCGGCAGCTGGGCGAGCCTCACCGACAAGACCTATCTCGCGCAGCGTGCGCGCCTGATCGGCGACAACAGCATGGGCGTCGCGCAGGCCGGCACGCCGCAGGGCGCGGCGCTCGCGCTGGCCGACGACCGCAGCCCCGAATTGCCGTCGACTTCCGACATCGCGATCGTCGACCGCTACGGTCAGGCGCTGTCGATGACGTCCAGCGTCGAGGACGCGTTCGGTTCGCGGCTGATGGTGCGCGGCTTCATGCTGAACAACCAGCTCACCGATTTCTCGTTCGTGTCGAGCGAGAACGGCCGGCCGGTCGCGAACCGCGTGCAACCCGGCAAGCGGCCGCGCTCGGCGATGTCGCCGGAGCTCGTGTTCGACCAGAAGACGAAGCAGGTGACGATGATCGTCGGCTCGGCCGGCGGCCCCGCGATCATCAACCACGTCGCGAAAACGCTGATCGGCGTGCTCGACTGGGGAATGACGATGCAGCAGGCGATCGCGCTGCCGAACCTCGGGTCGACGAACGGGCCGACGCAGCTCGAGCGCGGCCGCGTGTCCGACGCGCTCGCCGACGGGCTGAAGGGACGCGGGCACGACGTGCAGGTCGTCGAGATGAACTCGGGACTGCAGGGGATCCAGCGGCTGAACGTGCAGGGGCAGACGGTATGGTTCGGCGGCGCGGATCCGCGGCGCGAAGGAGTCGCGATGGGGGATTGAGACTGCGGAAGCGGTGCGGCCCGCGCATGCGGTATTAGACTGGCAACCCTTCCCGCTTCCACCGCAATGCCTTTCGCTGAACCGGATCGCGCATCCGGTCAGATGACGATTGTCGTGCGCATGCGCGAGCAGAGCAGCAGCCGCGCCAACGAAAAAGCCCGCATCGCTGCGGGCTTTTGTTCGACTGCGTGACTGCTGCAGAGAGGCGGATGCGGCGCTCAGACCACCCCGGCTCCATGCGCCTGCAGATCGGCGTGATAGCTCGAACGCACCATCGCGCCAACCGCCGCGTGCGTGAAGCCCATCTTGTACGCCTCTTCCTCGTACATCTTGAACGTATCCGGATGCACGTACGCGCGCACCGGCAGGTGGTGCTCCGACGGCTGCAGATACTGGCCGATCGTCAGCATGTCGACGTCGTGCGCGCGCAGGTCGCGCATCACCTGCAGGATTTCCTCTTCCGTCTCGCCGAGGCCCACCATCAGGCCCGACTTCGTCGCGACGTCCGGATGCAGCGCCTTGAAGTCCTTCAGGAGCTTCAGCGAGTGCGCGTAGTCCGAACCCGGGCGCGCTTCCTTGTACAGGCGCGGCACCGTTTCGAGGTTGTGGTTCATCACGTCGGGCGGCGCCGCGTTCAGGATCGAGATCGCGCGGTCGAGACGACCGCGGAAGTCCGGCGTCAGGATCTCGATGCGCGTTTCCGGCGACTGCTCGCGCACTTCGCGGATGCACTCGACGAAGTGGGCCGCGCCGCCGTCGCGCAGGTCGTCGCGGTCGACGCTCGTGATCACCACGTACTTGAGCTTCAGCGCGGCGATCGTGCGGGCGAGGTTCTTCGGTTCGTCCGCGTCGAGCGGATCGGGGCGGCCGTGGCCGACGTCGCAGAACGGGCAGCGGCGCGTGCACTTGTCACCCATGATCATGAACGTCGCGGTGCCCTTGCCGAAGCATTCGCCGATGTTCGGGCAGCTCGCTTCCTCGCACACCGTATGCAGGTTGTGCTCGCGCAGGATCGTCTTGATCTCGTTGAATCGCGAACTGCCGGTGGCCGCCTTCACGCGGATCCACTCCGGCTTCTTCAGCTTCTCGATCGGAATGACCTTGATCGGAATGCGCGCCGTCTTCGCCTGCGCCTTCTGCTTGGCGGTCGGATCGTAGGCTGCGGTCGCGGCCGAATCGGCCGGTGCGGGGGAAGCGGTAACGTCAGTCATTCGAATGTTCCAGTGCCTGCGGCTTGTCGGCGGCCGCGGATTCGCCATCGAGGTTGGCAATCAGACGCCCCACCAGCGTGTGGGCGACGTCGTTCCAGTCGGCGGCAACCTCGAGGCTCGCCATGTCGACGGTTTCCAGTCCCGCATAGCCGCACGGGTTGATCGCAAGGAACGGGCGCAGATCCATCTTCACGTTCAGGCTCAGCCCGTGATAGCTGCAGCCGTTGCGGATCTTCAGCCCAAGGGCCGCGATCTTCGCGCCTTCGTGCACGCCGGATGCCACGTAGATGCCCGGCGCGCCCGCCTTGCGGACCGAAGCGAGATTATACGCCGCGAGGGTTTCGATCACGGCCTCCTCGATCTTCGTCACGAGCGTGCGCACCATCAGCTTGCGCCGGCGCAGGTCGAGCAGCAGGTAGACGACGATCTGGCCGGGGCCGTGGTAGGTGATTTGTCCGCCGCGGTCGACCTTGACGAGCGGCACGCCGCTGTCGGCCACCAGCAGGTGGGCCGGGTCGCCGGCCTGGCCGAGCGTATAGACGGGCGGATGCTCGACGACCCAGATTTCGTCGCCGGTGTCGGCCGTGCGCGTGTCGGTGAACGCGCGCATCGCGTCGAAGCTCGTCTCGTACGCCTCGCTGCCCCGCCAGCGCACGGTGACCGGCACGGCGGGCTGAACCGGAGACCCGGCGGGCGATTCGGAAACGGCGACGGGCGTGGACACGATGGGAACCGGCGAGACGGACATGGGCGGTAGTTTACCGAAAACCCATGGGTCTCGCCGGCCGGGGAAAGGGACGGATCGCGGGGATCCGTCGGAGGAAAGGTCCGTCAGACGGTGCGCCAGCCGTCGTGCACCAGCGCATTCACGCGGTTGCGCACCCGGGCCAGCACGCCGCGCGCGACTTCCGCGGCCGGCCGCGACACCGAGAACGCCACATGGGCGCCCTGCCCGCTTTCCGCGCTGAGCCACAGCCGCTCGCCGCGGCGCAGCCGGAGCGTCTCGCCGTCGACCAGGAAGTAGTCTTCGACGTCGTTGCTGCGCGTCGCCCAGACCGGCCCGCATTGCACGGTCAGACGCGTGCTGCGTTGCACCTTCATCGGCACGGTTTCGCCCGCCGGGATTTCGAATGTGATGCTTGAAGAAATTTCTTGCATGATCGACTCCGCCAATAAGTGCTTCGATGGCTACAATCGTAGTCACTTAAAGGCGCCCGACCAAACGACCAATTTTCACGTCGATGTGAGGAAAATTAGCAAATGGACCTCCGCCAGCTCCCTGCGCTGAACGCCATTCGGGCGTTCGAAGCCGCCGCACGTCACGAGAATTTCTCGCGCGCCGCCGACGAACTCTTCGTCACGCACGGCGCGGTCAGCCATCAGGTGCGCGCGCTCGAGGAGGAGCTGGGCGTGCAATTGTTCGCGCGCAACGGCAAGCGGCTGTGCCTGACCGGCGCCGGCATGCGCTACGCGCAGCAGGTGCGCACCGCGCTGATGATGCTGGCCGACGCGACGCGCGAGGTGCGGGCAAGCGACCGCGACCGGCGGCTGGTGGTGTCGATGCTGTCGTCGTTCGCCGCGCGCTTCGTCACGCCGCGCATCGGCACGTTCATCGAGCGGCATCCGGAAATCGACGTCGAACTGCAGTCGACCAACAATCTGACCGATTTCGCGCGCGACGACGTCGACCTCGCGATCCGCTTCGGCTTCGGCAACTATCCGGGGCTGCACGTCGAGCCGCTGTTCGACGAAGTGTTCTTTCCGGCGTGCGCGCCGACGTTGAACGGCGGCAAGCTGCCGCAGACGCCCGCCGATCTCGTGCACTACAACCTGCTGCGCTCGGACGACGAGCTGTGGCGGCCGTGGTTCGACGCGGCGGGGCTCGACACGCTGACCGAGCCGAAACGCGGGATTCTGTACCAGGACTCGTCGAACCTGCTGCTGGCCGCGATCGAAGGCCAGGGCATCGCGCTGGTGCGGCGCTCGCTGGCGGTGCACGACCTGCTCGACGGGCGCCTCGTGCGCCTGTTCGACATCGACGGGGCGAGCCCGTGGCACTATTTTTTCGTGTGTCCGCCGCCGCTGCTGAACGCGCCGCGCGTGCAGGCATTCAGGGCGTGGATGCTCGAGGAAGTCGCGCAATTCAAGCTGCTGTGCGACGAGCTGGATGCGCGGCGCGCGGCGGGGAAGACCCCCGCCGAGTGCGCGCAGGAAGGCGGATGGAAGGGCTAGGGCCTGTTCCCGCTAATAGCGGGCCTACAGTACGACCTTGACCATCGGATGGCCGGTCAGTGCGCGGTAGATGTTGTCGAGCTGTTCCTGGCTCGTCGCCCGAACGGTGATCGTGAGGCCGGTGTAGTTACCGCCGCTCGACACACGCTCCTCGATCTTCTCGACGTCGATCTCGTTGTCGTGAACGGCCACGACCTTGAAGATCGTGTCCTTGAATTCCGGGTGCGCCTTGCCCATGATCTTGATCGGGAAATCGCACGGAAACTCCAGCAGCGACTCCTTCCGGGTATCGATCGCGCCGGTGACCTCGATGGTTTTGGTCGGTTCGCTCATCATTTCCTCCGGGTTAGGTCAAACTGTTCAAACTCGCGCGCTTTCGCACGCTGGTACGCGTCGTACAACGCCGCGAACACGGGGCCCGGCTTGCCGCCCTGCACGGGCAGCTCGTCGAGCGACGTGACAGGCAGGATTTCCTTCGTGGCCGACGTGATCATGATCTCGTCCGCCGAGCGCAGCTCGACCTCGCTGAGTTCGCGCGCGACGAACGGAATCCCGCATTGATTGGCCAGCTCCTCGACGAGCGCGTAGCGGATCCCCTCGAGGATCTTGTTGCTGCGCGGCGGCGCCATCAACTCGCCGTTCTTCACGATCCACACGTTCGACGACGACCCTTCGGTCACCTTGTCGTCACGCAGCTGGATCGTCTCGAACGCATCGCGTTCGGCCGCATGCTGCGCCATCAGCACGTTGCCGAGCAACGAAATCGACTTGATGTCGCAATGCAGCCAGCGGCGATCCTCGGCCGTCACGCAGCGCACGCCACGCGCGCGCTCCTCGTCCGACGGCAGGCGCAGCGGGCTCGTCATCGCGAACACCGTCGGCACCGCATCGGCCGGGAACGCGTGGCCGCGCTTCGCGACGCCGCGCGTCACCTGCAGGTAGACGAGCGCGTTGCCGTCGCCGAGGCCTTCCGCGTTCGCGGCGACCAGGCGCTCGATCAGCGCGCGCCAGCCGGCCGCGTCGTGCGGGTTGTCGATGCCGATCTTCTTCAGGCTGCGCGCGAGCCGGTCCAGATGCTGGTCGATCCGGAACGGCACGTGCGCGCCGTCGTGCGCATAAACGGGGACAACTTCATACACGCCATCGCCGAAGATGAACCCGCGGTCGAGCACCGGCACACGGGCTTGCGACAGCGGCACCAGTTCCTCCTGCGACGACACGCTGAGGTAGACGATCGGTTCGAATTCGGCTTGGCTCATAGCTATACCAGATGGGGATGAAGTCGTGAAAACAAAGGCCCGTCGCGCTTACTTCTTCTTGCTGAACATCAGCAGGATCGAGTCCCAGATACGCCCGAAGATACCCGCTTCCGGCACCGGCTGCAGCGCGACGACCGGGAACTCCGACAGCGTCTTGCCGTCGGCGACGAGCTTCACGGTACCGACCTGCTGGCCTTCCGCGAGCGGCGCGATCAGCGGCGCGTTGACGTCGACTTCCGGCTTCACCTTGTCGCCCAGGCCGCGCGGCACGGTCACCCACTGGTCGCTCTTCACGCCGACCTGCACGGTGTTCTCCTTGCCCTTGTAGACGCGCGGCGTCGACATCGCCTGGCCACCCTTGAACAGGCGCACCGCGTCGAACGCGCTATAGCCGTAGTTCAGCATCTTCATGCTGTCCTGCGTGCGCTCGCCTTCCTTCGGCTCGCCCATCATCACCGACACGAGACGGCGCTGGCCGTCGACACCCGGGATCGCGCGCTTGGCCGATGCGATCAGGCAGTAGCCGGCCGCTTGCGTGTGGCCCGTCTTCAGGCCGTCGACCGTCGGATCCAGCCACAGCAGCCGGTTGCGGTTGCCCTGGCGGATGTTGTTGTACTTGAATTCCTTCTCCGAGAAGATGCCGTAGTACTGCGGAAAATCGCGGATCAGGTGCGCGGACAGCTTCGCGAGGTCGCCGGCCGTCGTGTAGTGGTTCGGATCGGGCATGCCGTTCACGTCGGCGAAGTGCGTGCCCTTCATGCCGAGACGCTGCGCCTCGGCGTTCATCAGCGTGACGAACTGCCCTTCGCTGCCGCCGACCAGTTCGGCCAGCGCGATCGCGGCGTCGTTGCCCGACTGGATGATCATCCCGTACACGAGGTCGTGCACCGACACCGGCTTGTTCGCCTCGATGAACATGCGCGACTCGTCGAGGCCGACGCGGCGCACTGCCTCACTCGGCGTGATGATCTGCTCCATCGAGATCTTCTTCTTGTCGAGCGCCTCGAACACCAGGTAGGCCGTCATCAGCTTCGTGAGCGATGCGGGCTCGACGCGTTCGTCGGCGTTGCCCGATGCGAGCACCGTGTTGCTCGTCGCATCGACGAGCACCCACGAGCGCGCATTCACGCCCGGCGGCGGCACCGCGCCCGGCATGAAGGTCGCGGGCGCGCCGGTGAACTGCTCGGCGGCCGGCGCCGCGTGCGCGGCCTTGGCCTTGGCGGCCGGCTTCGCCTCGGCGACGACGATCGTCGATGCGAGCGCGACGGGCAGCATCACGCCCAGCGCGACGTTGCGCGCGGCGGTGCCGAAGGCGATGGAAGAAGCGAGGGACTTGAGGCCTTGGGGAGACAGACGCATGATCGATTCAGGCTGGTGGCAGAAAGTGCGGCGCGAAACGCGCAGGGTTGAACGGCAAGGCGGCGGGCGTTCCGGGCATTCGTCCGACTGCGTCGGACGGCGCGAAACGCGCCGGTTGGACTCGTGCGGACGCGTTCGGTTCGCGGCCGTCGCGAGCGGGCTGACAGGCGGCGAAACGAGCGCCGCATGGGCCCGGCCGGGCCGCGGGCGACGCGAAATGCGGCCATTATACGTGGCCGCGAACGACGTTTTCGCGAACCGTGCAGGTGGCCGCACGCGGGATTCGGGAGGATCGCGCGGCTTCGCTGCGGACAATCGCGCTCGAAGCCGCGCGAAACGCGTGCGCGGGCGCGGTGCGGGAAGGGGGCGCCGCGCGGCGGCGGCAGGCATGTGCGACCGGGTTCGACACGGTGCGACGAGATGCGACACGGTGCGACGCGATGCCGCGCGAGCGGCGGCATCGTGGTGGCGCGGCAACGCCGATGCGCGCCGCGCTACACGCATCGATGCTTCAACGTATCAACGCCATGCGTCGACGATGATGCGCTTCAGCACGTGCAGCTTGCGATGGAAGAAATGCTCGGCGCCGGGGATCACGACGACCGGCAGCTCCTGCGGCCGCGCCCAGTCGTAGACCGATCCGATCGGCACCGTGTCGTCGGTTTCGCCGTGGATCACGAGCGTGTTCTCGGGCACGTCGGCGACCTGCCAGCGGCTCGCGGCCGTGCCGACGAACACGATCCGCTCGATCGTCTCGCCCGCGTCGCGCAGCCGCTTCGCGACATGCGACAGCACGAAGGTGCCGAACGAGAAGCCCGCGAGCACGAGCGGCAGCTCCGCCTGCGCCGGCTGCGCGCGCATGTGCGCGAGCACCGCGAGCAGGTCGTCGGCCTCGCCGATGCCGTTGTCGTGCACGCCTTTGGTCGCGCCGACGCCGCGGAAGTTGGACCGGTACACCACGTAGTTGAGCTGGACCAGCGTGCGCGCGAGCGTTTGCGCGACCTTGTTGTCCATCGTGCCGCCGAACAGCGGATGCGGATGCGCGACGAGCGCGATCCCGCGCGGCGCGGCGCTGCCGTCGCGCACGGCGTCCGGCAGGTCGACCGCGATTTCGATCTGCCCGGCCGGGCCGGCGATCAACGACTTCTGCGTATGAACGTTCATTCGGCCGGCCCGCTCAGATCTTCAGGCGGTCGACGACCTTGCCGTCGCGCAGGTGCGATTCGACGATCTCGTCGATGTCGGCCTGGTCGACGTACGTGTACCACGTGCCTTCCGGATACACGACCATCACGGGCCCTTCCTCGCAGCGGTCGAGGCAGCCGGCCTTGTTGATGCGGACCTTGCCCGGCCCCGCGAGGCCGAGTTCCTTCACGCGCTTTTTCGCGTATTCCTGCATGGCCTGCGCATTGCATTGCGCGCAGCTCGGACGCTCGGCGCCCGGGTCGCGCTGATTCAGGCAGAAAAAGACGTGGTGCTGGTAGTAGGAATCCATGATGGTGACGAGCGGCCCGGCGCGATGCCGGGCGGAAAGAGGGGCGATTGCCGTCGCGCGCGGCAACGGATGTGCGGACGATTATAACGAGCGGCGCGCGCCGCTGCCGGCGACCGGGCCGTGGCCGCCCTGCCCCGCGTGCCGACTCAGCGCATCAGCGCCGCAGCGCGCCCGGCAGCCACGCGTGCTCGACCCGCTGGCCGAGCCAGATCAGCGCCGCGTAGGGCCAGATCCACGCGAGCCAGCGCGCGATGCTGTTGAAGTGCACGTAGCGGCCCTGCCGCCAGCCCGACAGCGTGAAGTCGAAGAACGGGTTGACGGGCAGCAGGTTGACGAGCGCCACGCCGGCCAGCAGCGCGGCCGCCGCGAGCAGCGCGCGCCACGTGGCCGGCACGCGCAACGCGACCAGCGCCGCCGCGAAGCCGAGCTCGATGCCGAGCCGCGCGCCCGGCGTCGCCCACACGACGACGAGGCCGGTGCTCGACTGCATGAAGGTGGCGCCCGCCTTCAGCGCGAGCGACGCCGCGACGAACGCGATCAGGAGTCGCACGCGCGGCGCGCCCGCGCGCATCGCGAGCGATGCGATCGCCAACGCGGCGAACAGCATCAACCCGCCGAGCACGGCTTCCCACGCGGAGTCGGACAGCCAGCCGTCGACACGCTCGGGCCACTCGCTCACGCGCCACGCGGCCGGCAGCCACGCGAGCAGCGCGTCCTGCATCGAGCCGTCGGCGCGCTCCCACAACGCGGCCGGCCAGTCGCCGATGCCGAACAGGAACGGCGACGGAAACAGGATCGCGAATGGCCACAGCGCGGCGAGCAGCAGCGGCGTCGCGCCGTCGTTCTCGAACCATGCGAAGCGCAACCGGCGCAGCGCGCCGCGGTCGAGCAGCGCGCCGGTGGCCGGGGCCGCGAGCGCGGCGCCGAACAGCGCGCCGAGCGCGTTGGCCGCGAGGTCGAGATTCGACGCGACGCGCATCGGCAGGTAGGTCTGCAGCGCCTCCATCGCCCCCGACAGCAGCACGCCGAGGCCACCCACGATCAGCGTCGCGGCCACGCCGCGCCAGCGCGGATGCAGCGCGAGCACGCCGAGTGCGCCGAACGGCAAATAGCCGAGCACGTTGGTCACCACGTCGAACGCGGTCACATAACGCTGCATCGGCGCGAACAGGTAGTCGAACGGCCCGATGCCGAGCGACAGCCAGCCGTCGAACGGATACAGCGACGCATAGACGATGAGCGCCGCGTACGCGGCGAACGCCTGTCGCGCGAGCGACGACGCGCGCGGCGTGACCGGCGCGCTCATCGCGGCTGCACGCTGCGCGTCACGGGTTGCCCGCGTACGCCTGCACGCCGACCCAGGTGGCGATCTGCGACACGAGCTCGTCGCTCGCGGCCGCGAGCGCACGCGCGCCGCCGGCCGCATCGGGCGTGCTCGACGGCGCGCGCGCGACGAACGTGCGCTGGCCGAGCACCTTGCCGTCCTGCATCAGCGTCGCACGCGCGGTGACCGCGCCGTGACTCTGCGACTCCCCGTCGAACACTTGCTCGAATTCGTTCAGGTCGACCTTCAGCGTCGGCGCGCGCACGCCGTCGGAGCCTTCGAGCACCGCGCCGCGCGACGACAGCGCGCCGCGCAGCCGCTGCGTGAGCAGTTGCGCGGGCGGTGCGGTCCAGCGGCTGTCGCGATAGACGGCCGTGCGCTGCGCATCCGCATAGGTCAGGCGGTAGACGAACTTGTCGGTGTCGAGCGCGTCGGGCGCGGCGACGTCGAGCACCTTCAGCGCGGGGCCCGTACCGGCCGTCACGACCGACGCGGCCGGCCCGAGGTCGTAGCGGACGTTCGACAGCGCCGCGCCATTGCCGGCGCAGCCGGCGGCGAACGCGAGCATCAGCATCGCGAGGGTGGTCGCGGCCGGACGCAGCGCGCGATCAAGAATTCGTGGCATGGCATGTTCCTGCATGATGTTTCCGGTTTCGATGGCGTCAGTGCCCGGCGTCGCGCCGGGCCGGGCGGTCGATGGGCTGGCGCCGCGCGTCATTTGCCGGCCGCCGCACCCTTGCCCGGCCAGACGAAACCTGCTTCGCCGGGCCCGGGCGCGGCGCCGGGCGAACCGAACAACAGACTGCTCGGGTTGCGGCCGAGTTCACCGGCGACGTCCTTCAATTGCCGCGACGCATCGCCAACGCTGTCCGCCAGCGTGTTGAAACGCGGCAGCGTGTCGTACTGGACCCGCGCGTTCAGGTCGTTCAGCGCGACGCCGACCTGCTCCGCGGCCGAGCCGGCCTTGTTCAGGTTCGACACGAGCGGCCCGTTCGGCTGCAGCAGCGTGTTCGCGGATGCCATCGCGCGATCGACCTGGTGCATCGTCTGCGGCAGCGCGGCCACCGCCGGCGCGAGCTGCTTCGACAGCGTCGCCGCGCCGTCCGCCGCGTGCTGCAGGCTTTCGGCCGTCGCGCGCAGCTGCTCGCGCATCTCCGGCGACATCAGCGCGTTCGCGCTTTCCGCCGCCTGCTCGAGCTGCCGCAACAGCACGTCGCCGCGCTCCTGGATCTGGTCGAACAGGCTCGGCCGCATCGGAATCTGCGCGATCGACTTCGGTGACGACGGCAGCGGCGCCAGGTCGCGGCCCGTGTCCTCGAGCTGCACGAACGCGATGCCCGTCACGCCCTGGAAGCCGAGGCTGCCGTAGGTCGACTGCGTGATCGGCGCGTCGCGGTCGACGAGAATCCGGATCCGGATCTGGCCCGGATGGGTGCGGTCGAAGCCGATCGACTGCACCTTGCCGACGTCGAGCCCGCGAAAGCGCACGGCCGCATCGGGGAACAGGCCCGTCACGTTGGTGCGCGCGAGCAGGTCGTACGGCACGCGCACGGTGCGGTCGACGTTGAACCAGAACACGGTGCCCGCGATCGCCAGCGTCAGCGCGATCGTGAACAGGCCGGCCCAGAACGCATGTGATTTGTTTTCCATCAGGAGATTCCTTGTCCTTGCCGTTACAGCTCGACGCTCGAGAGCGCCGGTTCGAGGGCGGCCTTCGGCAGCTTCGCGCGCCGCTCGGGCGGCAGCGCCTGCAGTGCGCGGCGCCCGCGCAGCCCCAGAAAATATTCGTGGATGAACGGATGGTCGACGTTCGCGGCCTCCTCGACCGGCGCGGCCACCAGCACCTTGCGGTCGGCCAGCACCGCGACGCGCGTCGACAGCGCGACCATCGTGTCGAGGTCGTGCGTCACCATCACGACCGTCAGCCCGAGCGTGCGGTGCAGCGTCGCGATCAGCTCGACGAATTCGTCGGATGCCTGCGGGTCGAGGCCGGCGGTCGGCTCGTCGAGGAACAGCAGTTCGGGCTCCAGCGCGATCGCGCGCGCGATGCCGACCCGCTTCACCATCCCGCCCGACAGCGCGGCCGGCATCTTCGACGCGTGCTTGCACGGCAGCCCGACCATCTCGAGCTTCAGCATCACGATGTCGTGCAGCAGATCGGGCGGCACGCGGCCGAGCTCGCGCAGCGGCTGCGCGACGTTGTCGAACACCGTCATCGACGAGAACAGCGCGCCCTGTTGGAACAGCATCCCCGAGCGCGTGCGCATCATCCGTGCGCTCGCGTCGTCGATCTTCGAGGTGTCCTCGCCGAACACCTTGATCGTGCCGGACGTCGGCCGCTCGAGGCCGAGGATCTGCCGCACGAGCGTCGTCTTGCCCGACCCCGAGCCACCGACGATCGCCACGATCTCGCCGCGCCGCACGTCGAAATCGAGCTTCTGGTGAATGATGTTGCGCCCGTAGCGCTTCGTCAGGTTGCGCACCTCGATCACGAAGTCGTCACCGGGCGCGGCGGCCGGCGGTGTTCCGGCTGCCGCCGTATGGGCGCTGGCGGCACCGGCCGCCGGGTCGTTCGACGCATTCATCCGAGCCCCACGTTCTGGAACATGATCGCGAACACCGCGTCGGCGAGGATCACGACCGTGATCGACGAGACGACCGACGTGGTCGTGCCTTCACCGAGGCTTTGCGAGTTCGCCTTGATCCGGAAACCGAAATGGCATGCGACCAGCGCGATCAGCATGCCGAACACGACGCCCTTGCCGACGCCGATGTACAGGTTCGCGATCGGCACGACGCCCGGCAGCGAGCGCACGAAATAGTTGATGTCGATGCCGAGCACGAATTTCGCGGCGAGCGCGCCGCCGGTCAGCGCGATGATGTTGGTCCACATCACGAGCAGCGGCATCGCGACGCCGAGCGCGAGCACGCGCGGCAGGATCAGCCGCAGCCCGTGCGGGATGCCCATCACGCGCATCGCGTCGAGCTCCTCGGTCACGCGCATCACGCCGATCTGCGCGGTGATCGCCGAACCCGAGCGGCCCGCGACGAGGATCGCCGACAGCACCGGGCCGAGCTCGCGGATCACCGACAGCCCGAGGATGTTCACGATGTAGCGGTTCGCGCCGAACGTTTGCAGCTGCTGCGCGGACAGGTAGCTGAGCACGATGCCGATCAGGAACGCGACCAGCGCGGTGATCGGCAGCGCCTGCGCGCCGGCGCTGTAGATGTTCGCCGAGGTTTCCTTCCACGGCATCGTCTTCGGACGGCGCAGCACCGACAGCGCGTCGAGGATCACGAGGCCGAACATCGCGATGCCGCCCTGCAGGTGCTCGGCGAACGCGAACAGCATGAAGCCCAGGCGCGTGATCGGGCCGAAGTGCACGACGCGCTCGGGCGCCTCGCGCTGGCTGTCGAGCCGCTCGATGCGCTCGAAGATCGTGCGCTGCGTGGGGCTCAGCGCGACGCCGTCCGGCAGCTTGCGGCCCCACACGCGCCACAGCGCCTGGCCGCCGACGTGGTCGAGCCGTTCGATGCCGGACAGATCCCATTCGCTCACGCGCCCGGACGCGATGCCCGCGACGCGGCGCGCGACCGCGCCACGGTTGCGCGCGAGCGCGAGCGCGGTCCATTGGCCGTACAGGCGCACCGTCTGGCCCTGGCCGCCGGCGTCGACCGACAGGCCGGGAGGAGTCTCGAAGTCCAAGGGCGGATTGTTTGCAAAAGGATGACAGCGGCCATTGTAGCGAACCGCCCGTCGCAGCGACGTGAGGATTGCCGTCGCGGCGCCCCGCCGGCGCGCCGGCCCGCGGCGCCTGCCTGCACGTGCGCGGCACGGATCGGCTTGCCCCGCGCGCGCCTTTCATTCTTCCGTCATGTTTCCTTTCGATACTCTCACGCGCGCACATCAGGCCGTCGGCGCCCGCGCCGCCATTTCGTTGCGCACTTCGCGCGTCATCGTCGCGACTCATAGAACAGAACACCGAACAGGACAACCGATGCGTCTCCCCCCGCTTTCCCGCCGCCGCGCGGGCTTCGCCGCCACGCTCGCCAGCCTCGCCTTCGCCCTCGCCGGCTGCGGCGGCGACGACGTCACCGCTCCGCCGTCGCAGGCCCAGGCGCCGGCCGGCACGACCGCCACGCTCGCGCTGCTCGAAACGACCGACCTGCACACCAACGTGCTGTCATATGACTATTTCAAGCTCGCCGCCGACAACTCGCTCGGCTTCGAGCGCGTGTCGACGCTGATCGCGCAGGCGCGCGCGCAGTACCCGAACACGCTGCTGCTCGACAACGGCGACACGATCCAGGGCACCGCGCTGTCGGACTACCAGGCGCTCGTCAAGCCGATCGGCTGCGACCAGACGCTCGCGATCTACAAGGTGATGAACGCCGCGAAGTTCGACGGCGGCGGGATCGGCAACCACGAGTTCAACTACGGGCTGCCGTACCTGTCGCAGGTGACCGGCAACACGTTCGACGTCGACGGGCTGCCGGCCCCCGCGCAGCAGAAGAAGTGCGCGGGCCCGAACTTCCCGCAGGTGCTCTCGAACGTGATCAGCGCGAAGACCAACGCGCCGCTGTTCACGCCGTACACGATCCTGACCCGCACGGTGACGGCCGTCACGCCCGACGGCAAGACGGTCAGCGCGCCGGTGAAGGTCGGCATCATCGGCTTCACGCCGCCCGCGATCATGAACTGGGACAAGCGCTGGCTCGACGGCAAGGTCTATACGACCGGTCTAAAGGAAGCGGCGGAGAAGTACATTCCGGAGATGCGCGCGAAGGGCGCCGATCTCGTCGTCGCGATCTCGCACGGCGGCCTCGACAACTCGGCCTATTCGCCGACGATGGAAAACGGCAGCTGGTGGCTGTCGAAGGTGCCCGGCATCGACGCGATGCTGATCGGCCACTCGCACCAGGTGTTCCCGGACGCGAACAGCACCGTGCCGCAGTTCAACCTGCCGGGCGTCGACAAGGCGAAGGGCACCGTCAACGGCGTGCCGACCGTGATGGCCAACTTCTGGGGCAAGCATCTTGGTGTGATCAAGCTCGGCCTGAAGTTCGACGGCCACGCGTGGAGCGTCGACAAGTCGCTGACGACCGTCGAGGCGCGGCCGATCCAGAACGCGGACAAGAGCTACGTCGCCGCCGACCCGTCCGTCTCCACCGCGATCGCCGCCGAGCACCAGGCAACGATCGACTACGTGAAGACGCCGATCGGCTCGACCGACTACCGGATGAACTCGTACTTCGCGGACGTCGGCGATCCGGGCGCGATCCAGATCGTCAACGAGGCGCAGGCCGACTACGTGCGGACCTACGTGCAGGCGAACCTGCCGCAATACGCGTCGCTGCCGGTGCTGTCGGTCAGCGCGCCGTTCAAGAGCGGCTTCGGCGGCGGCAGCGACTACACCGACGTCGCGCCGGGCGCGCTCGCGATCAACAACGCGGCCGACCTGTACCTGTATCCGAACACCGTGTACGCGGTGAAGGTGAGCGGCAGCGACGTGAAGAACTGGCTCGAGACGGCCGCGAAGCGCTTCAACACGATCGACCCGACCAAGGCGACCGTGCAGCCGCTCGTCAGCAGCTTCCCCGGCTACAACTTCGACATGTTCACGTCCGCCGATCTCGCGTACGAGATCGACGTCACGCAGCCGGTCGGCAGCCGGATCAGGAATCTGACGTACCAGGGCGCGCCGATCGACCCGAACGCGCAGTTCATCGTCGCGACCAACAACTACCGCGCGAGCGGCGGCGGCAACTTCCCGGGCCTCGACGGCAGCAAGACGATCTTCGCGTCGCCCGACGCGAACCGCGACGTGCTGATCTCGTTCATCAAGAAGCGCGGCGCGATCACGCGCGCGGCGGACGGCGCGCAGCGCAGCTGGCGCTTCACGAAGCTCGCGAGCTCGGTCGCGCACGTGCGGTTCACGTCGGCGCCGAATCGGCTCGGCGACGCGGCGGCAGCCGGCCTGAGCGGCCTCACGCAGGTCGCGGCCGACGACGGCTCGGGCAAGAACCTCGCCATCTACGAGATCGACCTCACGCAATGACCATGAGACCTGCGATGCAACCGATCCGGACGATGCGGCCGGCCGAGGCCGGCTTCACCGCCGCCGCGCGGCGCCTGCTGCGCGCGAAACTCCCGCCGGCCGCGTTGCTCGCGGCGGCGGCCGTGACCGTCGCGGCCGTCGTCGCGACGACCGGCTGGCGGGCCGCTGGCCCCGCGCCGAGCGCCGCGCAGCTCGACGAATGGCAGGCGATGGTCGCGCAGGCCGTCGAGCCGCATGCGCTCGCGCAGTTGCGCACCCTCGCACGGCGTGGTTCGGGCGATGCGCAGGCGGCGCTCGGCATCGCGCTCGTCGATGCGCGCGAGCCGGGGCTGCGTGACGAGGGGCGCGGCTGGCTGGAAACCGCCGCCGCGGACGGCAAGACCGACTCGCCCGCCGCGCGACGCGCGCAGCTCGCACTCGGCAAGGCGCTGCTGCTCGGCAGCGGCGACATCCCGAAGGACTACGCGCGCGCCCGTGCGTTGCTCGGCGAAGCGGCCAGCCAGGGCGATCCGGCCGCCGCGTACTACCTCGGGCTGATTTATCGCAGCGGGTACGGCACCGCGGCCGACCCCGTGCAGGCCGCGCACTGGTTCGAGTTCGCGTCGCGCGCGGACATCCCGGCCGCGGATTTCATGCTCGCAAACGCGTACCGCGACGGCAGCGGCGTGCCGCGCGACGAAGCGCGCGCGCTTGCGCTGTATCGGCGTGCGGCGGAACACGAGCTGCCGGAAGCCGTGCAGACGCTCGCGATGGCGTATCGCAACGGCGAGCTTGGGCTCAAGCCCGATGCGGATGAGTTCCACGCGCAGTGGATCGAGACCGCGCATGCGTTGAAGCATCCGGTCGTCGCGCCGTGACGCACGGCGCGACGACGCGTCGGACCGGAAGCGGGGCGTCACGGCGTGAAACCGCGGCCCGGCAAGGTCTGGCACGCGCTGCCGCCGGCCGGCGGCGCGACCGTCGGATAGCCGTCGCCGAGGATGTAGGTCGGGCTCGTCGCGACAAACCCGTCGTCGAACGTCGCTTCCACGAAGTACGCGCGCCAGCCCGACGCCGGCTTCTCGACCGGAATGCGCAGCGGCGGCGCATCGGCGGAACCGACGGGCGTCGACGTGTAGCGAATCCCGCACGCGTAGCGAAAATCCCGCGCGTTCGGGTTCTCCGCCTGCCACAGCAGCAGACGCCTCGGCTGTTCGCGCAGTTTCAGCTTGATCGTGGTGCCATGCCCGGTCTGCTGGAGCTTCGCATCGAGTTCCGGCAACGCCGCGCCGCGCTGGATGCGATTGACGAACGCGGTCAGCGAATCGAGCGTCGCGCGCCGGATATCGACATGCGACGAGTTGGGCACCATCCGCAGCGCCTTGTCGCCCGGTAGCCGGTCGAAATACAGGCTCGCATTGTCAGGGACGAAAAAATCGTCGCCGCTCGCATTGACGACGTATTTCGGAATCTTCAGCCGCTTGCCGTGGCGGGTGCCGTGATACGCGAGCGGGTCTTCGATCTGCATCAGCGCGCCGAACGCCTCCGTGTCGATCGCCTTGTCGATGCCCTCCGCATAGTACGGATAGAACGCGAGCGGCCAGTTGCCGCCATAGCTGCGATACATGTTCTTTAGCGCGTCGCGCGTCGACAGCAGGTCGATCGCGAACGGTGCGATCGCATCGATGCGCGAATCGCCGATCACGGCCAGCCAGCTGATCCATGCCCGCTTCGAAATACCCGACACGATGAACCGGTCGATCTGCAACGCGCCGAGTTCGCGCTCGGCCAACGTCATCGCGCGCCACACCGCGGCCGCCATCGGCACGTGCAACGGCATGGTCGCCCGCCGCTGCGGCGCCTGCATGAACAGCGACCAGCTGTGTGCGACGCTGTCGTCTTCGGCGCGCGGCTTGCCGTCGTCCGTATACGTCAGGAACTGGCTCGGTATGTCGCTGACGGACATGATCACCGTGCGGGTGTTCTTCGCGAGCGACGCGAGCGTTTCGGGACTGAAGTCGTTCGGTGCGATCGGGGCGCCACCGCCCTGCGGATAACGCGTGCCGTTGTTGGCGATCACGAGCGCACGGCGCGTCAACGCGCGTTCCGGGATGTACAGCGTCGCCTCGTGCTCCCACGTGCTTGGCTGCACCAGCTGTTCCGGCGACCACGACTGCGACGTGAACCGGTACGTGCGCCGCTCGATGCCGGGCAGGTTCTCGACGCTCGTCAGCGTGTATTGCAGCGGCTGGCTCTCGACCATCTGTCGGTAGCATGCGACCGTATCCTCGAGACCGGCTTTTCGGTCGCCGTCGCACGGCGATTTTGCGTAAGCGGCAGTAAACAGCGTCGTGCAAACGAGCGCCGCCACAATTTTTTTTCTTGGCATTTCAACCTGGTGTTTTCTTTGAATGAAGCGGCCGCGTCGATCGCAACGTGCTGTCCACGTCGACGACGAATCGTGAACGCCGGCCGCCGGGACGACGCCTGCTCGAAGCGGCTGCGACGAGCTTGCCGAATCATCGCCCGCACCGAGTGAGCGACGGAAAACAGCACCGGCGGCACGCTTTCACGAGCCAGCAGGAACCCGGGCCACAGGATGATCAGGCCCTCGTATTCTAGAAACGTGGGCCATCCCGCCCCACGTTTCTCAACGATTTCTCAATTTTGATGCTCAGGCACGCGCCCCGCCTTTTCGGAGCGCGATCTCTACACCCTGTCGCTACAATATGCGCCATGAACGCCCCCACCTCCTCCGACACGCCCGATACCGGTGACGCGCGCATCGCGCGCAACCGGCTCGAGGCGCACCTGGATGCCGCGCCGCGCGCGTGGCCGCTCGACATCGTCGCCGCCACCGGCTCGACCAACGCCGACGTCGCGACGCGCCTGAAGGCGCTGCCGCGCACCGCGAGCGCGCTGCCCGCGCCGCTCGTACGCGTCGCGTTCGAGCAGACGGCCGGCCGCGGCCGGCAAGGCCGCCCGTGGTTCGCGCAACCCGGCAACGCGCTGCTGTGCTCGGTCGGCTGCATCGTGCCGCGCCCCGTCGACGCGCTCGCCGGCCTCAGCATCGCGATCGGCGTCGCGCTCGCGGAAGGGCTCGCCGCGCTGCCGCTCGACGCCCGCTCGCGTGTCGCCCTCAAATGGCCGAACGACCTGCTGCTGACGGCCACCGACGACGGTACGTCGCACATCGTCGGCAAGCTCGCCGGCATCCTGATCGAAACTGTGTGGAGCACCGCCGACGCGACCGCCGTCGTGATCGGCTTCGGCATCAACGTGCGCGGCGCGGAAGCCGTCGCCGCGCAGGTCGAAGCGCTGCGCGCGCGCGAAGCGACGCTCGCGAGCGGGCTGCCGCCGGCCGCGCTGTCGGCCGCGTGCGCATCGGCCAACCTCACCGATACGCTCGCCGCCGCACTGAATGCGCTCACGCCCGCACTCGCGCAGTTCGGCACCGGCGGGCTCGCGCCGTTCCTGCCGCGCTGGCACGCGCTGCACGCATACGCCGGGCGCGAAGTCGTGCTGCTCGAACAGGGCGTCGAACGCGCGCGCGGCATCGCGACGGGCATCGACGCGACCGGCCAGCTGCTGCTCGACACGCCCGACGGCGTGCAGGCGATCGCGGCCGGCGACGTATCGCTGCGCGAAGCGCAATGAACGAGCCGCATCTGCTGATCGACGCCGGCAACAGCCGGATCAAGTGGGCGCTCGCCGATGCGCGGCGCACGCTCGTCGACACGGGCGCGTTCGGCCATACGCGCGACGGCGGCGCCGATCCCGACTGGTCGGCCCTGCCGCGTCCCCATGGCGCATGGATCTCGAACGTCGCGGGCGCCGACGTGGCCGCACGGCTCGACGCGCTGCTCGACGCCTGCTGGCCGGGCCTGCCGCGCACGACGATCCGCTCGCGGCCCGCGCAATGCGGCGTGACGAACGGCTACACGACGCCCGACCAGCTCGGCAGCGATCGCTGGGCCGGCTTGATCGGCGCACGTGCGGCGTTTCCGGGCGAGCATCTGCTGATCGCGACGTTCGGCACGGCGACGACGCTCGAAGCGCTGCGCGCGGACGGGCGCTTCACCGGCGGGCTGATCGCGCCGGGCTGGGCGCTGATGATGCGCGCGCTCGGCACGCACACCGCGCAGTTGCCGACGCTGACCACCGACATCGCGAGCGGGCTGCTCGCCGGCGCGCAGGCCGAGCCGTTCCAGGTCGATACGCCGCGCTCGCTGTCGGCGGGCTGTCTGTACGCGCAGGCCGGGCTGATCGAGCGCGCATGGCGCGATCTCGCCGATGCGTGGCAGGCGCCCGTGCGGCTGGTGCTGGCAGGCGGTGCGGCGGACGACGTCGCGCGCGCGCTGACGCTGCCGCATACGCGGCACGACGCGCTGATCCTGTCGGGGCTCGCGTTGATCGCCGCGGAAGCCGCGGCGCAGGATTGACGAAAACCGGCCGGCGTCGCGTCGACCGCATCGACGGATGCCCGGCTGCGTTGCTTCGTCACGGGAAGGATGGAAGAACGGGCGCGGTGTGTGCGCCCATGCAGGCCGCCGGCCGCCAACGCGGCCCGGCCGTCGCGAACGATCGCCGGCTGCAACGGCAACCTTTGCCATGCAGCGGGCCCGACTGAACGGTTGAACGACTGAACCACGACGAGGAGTGTCGACGATGCTGCGCTGGCTGATCGCTGTTGTCTTTCTCGCGAACCTGCTCGCGTTCGTGGCCGTGCGCGGCGTGTTCGGGCCGCCGCCGGCGGCCGGCGCGCGCGAACCGGGCGTGCTGTCCCGGCAGGTGCGGCCCGATGCAGTGCATGCGATGCCGCTCGCGCAGGCGACCGATCAGCCCGTGATCGGCGCTCCGATCGCCGCGCCGGCCCTCACGGAGGCGCCGCTCGCGGCATCCGCGCCCTGACGGCGCGGCGTACGCATCAGGACTGCTGCGCGCGCACCTTCTTCAGCAGCGCGGTGGTCGAGCGGTCATGCGCGAACGGAATCGCGAGCGCACGGCCGCCCCAGCCGCGCACGATGGCCGATTCCGGCAGCGCGTCCATGTCGTAGTCGCCGCCCTTCACGAGAATGTCCGGACGGACGGCCTCGATCAGCGACACCGGCGTCTTTTCCTCGAACTTCACGACCCAGTCGACGCTCTCCAGCGCCGCGAGCAGCGCCATCCGGTCATCCTCGCGGTTGATCGGACGGTCGTCGCCCTTGCCGAGCATGCGCACCGACGCATCGCTGTTCACGCCGACGATCAGGCACGCGCCGAGCGCCTTGGCGTCCGCGAGATACGTGACGTGGCCACGGTGCAGGATGTCGAACACGCCGTTCGTGAACACGACGGGCGAAGGCAGCGAAGCGCGCAGGGCAACCAGGGCGTCGCGGGTGATCAGCTTGCGTTCGAAGGTAGCGGACATGATGGAGTTCGGATGGCGTGAGCGGCGCGCAATGCGCGTCGCGACAGGACGCGGCGGCGCCAGATAATGAAAAGCCCGCCGGCGGGCCGGGCGGGCTTCATGCAGGAATTCACTGCGACGATCGCAACCGGCGGAGCGTCACGGCGGCTGCGCCGCCGCGCGGCCTCAGGCCGGTTGTGCGGCCGACGACGGGCCGCTTTCCGACTGCAGGCGGCCGGTGACTTCCTTGCGATAGCGATTCAGCTCCTGCGCGGTCGCGAACGTGCGCTCGAACAGGATCGACAGGTTGTGCAGGATCCGGTCGACGACCTTCTTTTCCCACTCGCCGTCGAAGCGGATCTGCTCGTCGAGCCAGCGCTCGAGCCATTCCGGATCGGGCAGGCGCGACTGCACGGTGTCGCGCGGGAACAGCGCCTGGTTCACGTGCAGGTTGGTCGGGTGCAGCGGCTTCTCGGTGCGGCGCGCCGATGCCATCAGCACGCCGATCTTCGCGAACGCCGCGCGCGCGACGTCGCCGCAGTTGTTCAGCGCCTTCTTCATGTAGCGCAGGTAAGCGCCGCCATGGCGCGCTTCATCGCGCGAGATCGTTTCGTAGATGTGCTTGATGACCGGCTCGGTGTGCCAGTCGGCCGCGCAGCGATACCAGTGGTTCAGGCGGATCTCGCCGCAGAAGTGCAGCATCAGCGTCTCGAGCGGCGGCGCCGGATCGAACTGGAAGCGCACCGCGTGCAGCTCTTCCTCGGTCGGCACCATTTCCGGCCGGAACCGGCGCAGGTATTCCATCAGCACGAGCGAATGCTTCTGCTCCTCGAAGAACCACACGCTCATGAACGCGGAAAAGTCGCTGTCGTGCTGGTTGTCGCGCAGGAACATTTCCGTTGCGGGCAGCGCCGACCATTCGGTGATCGCGTTCATCTTGATCGTCTTCGCCTGCTCGTCGGTGAGCAGCGAAGCGTCGAACTTGTCCCACGGAATGTCCTTCTCCATGTCCCAGCGGACAGCTTCGAGCGACCTGTAAAGTTCCGGATAAAGCATGGTGTTCATGATGGTCCCACCCCTGTTCTGCGCAATGCGACTTCTCTAAACGTGACTGTTGCCGCGTACGCGCGCGAGCGCGCTTTTCGCAGCCAAGACTCTAATTTTACGCGGGAATCCAGCCGCCGGACGCAGATTCCGCATCCGGCTGCCAGGCGGCCGCGCCGCCGCCTCGACGCACGCCGCAGCCCCGCTCCGCTCCGCTCGAACGGAACCGGCCGCGCGTGCCTCATGTGGGGGCCGGCGCAAGCCGGCTCGTTGACGAGCCGGCCCCGGCGTCACACGGCTTCCGGACGGATTCCCGTACGGCTGCCGGACGGCAGGCTGCTCGATATGGTGTATACGGCGGCGGCCATGATAGCACGCACCCATGACGGTTCCGAGACGCCCGCCCGGTCGCGCGCCGCCCACGGCGGTGCGGCGATCGGTCGCGGGCGGGCGTCGCGAAAACGCAACCGATCTGTAAGGCGCATTTGCTTCCGCGCCGTTTCCGGCAGCCAGATTCGCATCAGACCCGTATTTCACCCGTCGCGATACCGCCATCCGGCGGCATGCCGGTGGGCGGTGCGCTGCAGCCGTCGGCGCCCGCGATCCAGCTCGCCAGCGTGTCGCGCTGCGCGCGCCCGTCGCGGTAGCCGAGCTCGATCAGCTCGCGCGTGAACGCCTCCTCGAACAGCAGGTAGCTCGCGAACGACGCGCCGGCCGGCTGGCTGCCGCCGATCGCGCCGAGCAGCCCGCGCATCGTGGCCGGCATCTGCTTCAGGTGTTTCGCGGCGATCAGCTCGATGCGCTCGGACGGCGCGATCGCGAGCACGTCGACGTGCCGCCAGCCGCTGTCCACTTCGACCTGCTGCGGCAGGTGCTCGATCATCCGGTTGATGTGCTCGATGCGCTCGATGTCCGCGCCGATCGAGTCGAGAAACACGCTCGCAAGCACTTGCTGGCCGATCTGCGCGAGCGTCGGATAGCCGCGCACCCGCCCCGAACCGTTCGCGGCGGGAATCTCGGGCCGCGGATCGGCCGCGCCGATCACGACGATCCGGTTCGCGCCGAAGTGGATCGCCGGCGACAGCGGCGCGACCTGCCGGATCGACCCGTCGCCGAAGTATTCGACCTGTCCGTCGAGCACGAGCGGCACGGCCGGGAACACGAACGGAATGGCCGACGACGCGAGCAGGTGCGACGCCGACAGGTCGACGAGCCGCGCGGTGCGCTGCGCGCGCCGCCATGCCTGGATCGGCTCGGCGGCCTGGTAGAAGGTCAGGTGCCGCCCGCTCGAATAGCTGAGCGCCGTGATCGACAGCGCATGCAGCAGCCGGCTCTCGAGCATCTGCTCGATCCGGTGGAAACTCAGCTCGCGCTGCAGCAGGTGCGCGAGCGGCGCGTTGTCGAGCAGCCCGCGTGGCGAACGGCGTGCCGCCCAGCCGAAGCTCATCGCCGCGAGCCAGCGTGCACCCGCCGCCGCGATGCCGAGCCAGTCGGTGCGATACACGTAGTCCGCGCGCAGCGGCTCCCAGAATTCGAGCAGGCGCCGCACGCCGTGCGAAAAATCGTCCGCGTGGCTCGCGATCGACGTTGCATTGATCGCGCCGGCCGACGAGCCGCATACGACCGAAAACGGCACCGTATGCCGCTGCGGATCGGCCTCGCGCGCGATCTCGGCCAGCGCCTTCAGCACGCCGACCTGGTAGGCGGCGCGGGCGCCGCCCCCCATCAGAACGAGCGCGAGCCGCATGATCGACCTGCCATCCGGTTCGCGTCAGGTCGAGCGCTTCGGCGGACGCGTTTCGGGCGACGAAGCGGCTGCCGCGCGCGCCGCGGCCGAACCGGACGGCTTCGCGCGCTTCGCGGCCGGCTTGCGCGGCGCGGCGGCAGCGGCAGCAGCCGCGGCCGGTGCGGGCGGTTCCGCCTGCGCTGTCGGCGCGGCCTGCGCGGGCGGTGCATCGTCCGGCTGATCGGGCTGCACGCCCGGCTGCGTCATCGCGAGACTCGCGAGCTGGTTGAACTGCGCCTGCAGCAGGTTCCACCAGCCGGCCGGGTCGAACGCCTGCTGCGCGGCGTCGCCGGCCGGCGGCGCTTCGGCAGCGCCAGCACCCGGCGCTTGCTGCGCATCGGCGCGCGGCGCGGACGCCGCTTGCGCGGCCGCGACCGCGGCTTCCTCGGCCGCCGACATCGAGCTCTGCGCGAATGCGCCGAACGCGCGCAGCGTCGCGAGCGTCGCGCGCTGTACCTCGAGCGCCTGGATCGCGGACTGCAGCATCCCGAGATTGAGCTTGAGCCATTGCTCGACCGCGCGCAGATCGGTGATCCGCTTGTCGAGCTCCTCGACGCTCGTGAGCGGCGCCATCATGTCGGACATGCTCGACAGCGACGGCGGCAACCCCGAGGCGGCGCCCGGAAACGACGCCATCCCGCCGAACGGCGACATCCGCATCATGTCCCACATCCGGTCGAGCATGTCGGCAGGCTTGAAACCGGCAAAGCCGGCGAAAGGATTGGAGCCGGAGGCTTCGTTCGTCATTACGGGCATCCTGGTTGACTGGGTGAGCGAAGCGGCCGGCACGGGTCGCGCGGCCGCCCTGGTTCGATGATAGCGCGCGTCAGAACGGTGCGTCGCCGGGGAAATCCGGCGGGCGCCGCTCGCGCAGCGAGCGGATGCCTTCCTGCACGTCGGGCCCGGAGAAGCCCATGAATTCGAGCGCGAGCGACGTATCGAACGTCGGCCCGGCGCTGCGCAGCCAGTTGTTCAGCGCGTACTTGGTCCAGCGGATCGCCGACTGCGACCCGTGCGCGAGCCGCTCCGCGACTTCGTACGCCTTCGGCAGCAGGTCGGCCGGCTCGACCGCGAGCGACACGAGGCCGATCCGCTCGGCCTCCTCGCCGCTCACCGGCTCGCACAGCAGCAGGTAGTACTTCGCCTTCGCCATCCCGCACAGCAGCGGCCACACGATCGCCGCATGATCGCCGGCCGCGACGCCGAGCCGCGTATGACCGTCGATGATGCGCGCATCCTTCGCGGCGATCGAGATGTCGGCGAGCAGGCCGGCGACGAGCCCCGCGCCGACGGCCGGGCCGTGCATCGCGGAGACGATCGGCTTGCTGCAGTTGATCACGTTGTAGACGAGGTCGCGCGCCTCGCGCCACACGCGGGCGCGCACGTCGAAGTCGTTCGCCATCGCCTCGACGAGCGCGAGATCGCCGCCCGCCGAAAAGCCCTTGCCCTCGCCGCGGATCACCGCGACGCGCGTATCGGGATCGCGGTCGACGTCGCGCCAGATGTCGGCGAGTTCGCGATGCATGCGTTCGTTCGCGGTCGCGAGGCCGCTGCGGTTCGCGCCCTCGCCGCTCATCACGATATCGAGCACGCCATGCTCGCGGCGCGTCACCTTCAATGCTTCGTAACCGCCGTATGCGGCAAGATCGGCCATGCGCAGCTCCCGGTGCTTGAGGCGTTTGAAACGCCTGAATCGAGTGTAGCCAAGCCCGCGCGGGCAAACATCGGGCGAAACCCGGCGCGCGGGCCGGGAGCCGGGCTTCGCGCGTGCGTCAGGCCGCGCCGTCGGGCGGTGCGACCGACTGCTCGATCGCGCCGAAGATCGACTTGCCGGCCGCGTCGAACATCTCGATGCGCACGGTGTCGCCATAGCGCATGAATTCGGTCTGCGGCGCGCCGTGCTCGATCGTCTCGAGGCAGCGCTTCTCGGCGATGCAGCAATAGCCGCGCTTCGCGTCCTTGTTCGACACGGTGCCCGAGCCGACGATCGAGCCGGCACGCAGGTTGCGCGTCTTCGCCGCATGCGCGATCAACTGGCCGAAGTGGAACACCATGTCGGTGCCCGCGTCGGGCTGGCCGACCTTCTTGCCGTTCCAGTGGACGATCATCGGCCGGTGTACGCGGCCTTCGCGCCATTCGTCGCCGAGCTCGTCGAGCGTCACCGCGACCGGTGCGAACGCGGTGGCCGGCTTGCTCTGGAAGAAGCCGAAGCCCTTCGCGAGTTCGGCCGGAATCAGGTTGCGCAACGACACGTCGTTCACGAGCGTGACGAGCCGCACGGCCTTCAGCGCGTCGTCGGGCGATGCGCTCATCGGCACGTCGCCGGTGATCACCGCGACTTCGGCCTCGAAATCGATGCCCCACTCCTCGGACGCGCACACGATGTCGTCGCGCGCGCCGAGGAAGTCGTCGCTGCCGCCCTGGTACATCAGCGGATCGGTCCAGAACTCCGGCGGCATCTCGGCGCCGCGCGCGCGGCGCACGAGCTCGACGTGATTCACGTACGCGGAGCCGTCCGCCCACTGGAACGCGCGCGGCAGCGGCGCCATGCAGTTCGCCGGATCGAGCGCGAACGCGTTGCGTGCGCGGCCGTGGTTCAGCGCGTCGGACAGGTCGCGCAGTTGCGGCGCGTAGAACGCCCAGTCGTCGAGGACGCGCTGCAGCGTCGGCGCGATCGCATCGGCGATCGCCGCGGTGTGCAGGTCGCGCGACACGACGATCAGCTGGCCGTCGCGCGTGCCGTCCTTCAGCGATGCAAGTTTCATGGGGTGTCTGCCGTTGTAGTGACGATGGAGGGAATCTATTTTACGATGGTGAATCCACGCGGCGCGCCACGATCGTGCGTGCCGCTTTCGTCCCGACCCTTGCCGCCTTTCCGCGCCCCCGTTGCCCATGCCCGCCAACCCGCTTCCCGACGACGAACTCGCTGATTCCGACACCGATGACACCGGCTCCGGCGAGCATGGCGAAGGCGGCGAGAAGGTCCGCTCCGGCATCCAGTCGATCGAGGTCGGCTTTCGCCTGCTCGAGGTGCTGACGAGCGAGCCGCGCGCGATGATGCTGCGCGACCTCGCGCAGCGCGCGGGCATGAGCCCTGCGAAGGCGCACCGCTACCTGGTGAGCTTCTCGCGGCTCGGCGTCGTGTCGCAGGATCCCGTGTCGGGCCGCTACGAACTCGGCGGCTTCGCGCTGCAGATGGGCCTCGCGCGGCTCGCGCGCGTGGACGGCGTGAAGCTCGCGCGCATCGCGCTGACCGAGTTGCGCGACCGCGTCGATCAGACGGTCGGCATCGCGGTGTGGGGCAATCAGGGCCCGACGATCGTGCACTGGATGGAATCGAGCCACCCCGCGAAGGCGTCGCTGAAGCTCGGCGACGTGATGCCGTTGCTCGGCTCCGCGACGGGCCTGCTGTTCGCCGCGTACCTGCCGCGCAGCAAGACCGCGGCGATGCTCGAGCGCGAGCTCGCCGACACGCGCCGCTCGCCGCATCACGGCGGCCCACGCACGCTCGAGGAAGTCGACGCGGTGCTCGCCGACGTGCGCGCGCATCAGGCCGCACGCGTCGAAGGGATGCTGCTGCCGACGATCCACGCGTTCTGCATGCCGGTGTTCGATGCGGTCGGCGAACTGGCGCTCGCGATCGTCGCGCTCGGTCAGGAAGGCACGTTCGACATCGCGTGGGGCGGCGAGATCGACACCGCGCTGCGCGCGTGCGCGCAGAAACTGTCTTACGAACTCGGCTATAGTCCGGACGCGCGCGACGCCTGACACGCGACGCGTGCGACACCCGGGCGAATGCGCGCGATGCTGCGCGAACGCGCGGCGCGGCCGGCGGTCCGATGGGTGTGACGTGCCGTTGTGACGTGCGGTCGTGACGTGCCGCAGCGATGTACGTCATGCACGATCCGCCACGACTGTCCCAACCTTGCTCCGTTTTCGCCGATGCCGCCTGCCGCCCCCCGTCCTCGTCACGTCCTGCCCCGCCACTGGCTGCGCGCGGGCATCGCGATCGTCGTCGTGCTGGTGCTGCATGCGCTCGCCGCGTTGTGGCTGACGCGCAATCGCGAATCGTTCACGCCGCCCGCGCCCGCCGAGATCCCGGTGCAGATCGAATTGCTGAAGCCGCGGCCGATCGAGCGCCAGCCCGCGCCGAAGCCGGTCGAACCTCCAGCCGAACATCATGCCGAGCCTGCGCCGGCGAAACCGGCTCCCGCCGCACCGAAGCCTGCGCCATCGCCCGAGCCCGTGCTGACGTCGACGCAGACAGCCGAGCACGGCGAGCCGCCGCCGGCCGCCGCCTCCGCCGCGAGCGGCACGGCAGGCGCATCGGATGCGAATGCGGCACCGGCCGGCGCCGCCAGCAGCGCCAGCAGTGCCGCGACGCCGGGCCCCGCGACGAGCGGCGTGAAGTTCGTGGCGCCATCATCCGGCGATCTGCAATACGATACGTTCTACAACGGGATGCAGAACATGATCGGCACGATCCACTGGCGCACCGACGGACACACCTACGACCTGTCGGTGTCGATGCCTGTGCCGTTCGTCGGTCCGTTCACGTACCGCAGCGAAGGCCGCATCGACGCGTTCGGTGTGGCCCCCGATCGATATGTCGAGAAACGCGGCAAGCGCCCCGAGGACATCGCGATCTTCAACCGCGAGATCCGTCAGGTCGTGTTCACGCGCACGCCAAACAACGCGCCGCTGCCCGACGGCGTGCAGGATCGTTTCAGCATGCTGATGCAGTTGTCGGGGCTCGTGCGCGGCAATCCGTCCGCGTACAAGCCGGGCGTCACGCAGCAGTTCTTCGTGATCGACAACAACAGCGGCGAGACCTGGCCGATCACGGTGATCGGCGACGAGGACGTGCAGACGCAAACAGGCATCGTGCGCGCGCGGCACTTCATGCGGTTGCCGCGCCGCGCCGGCGACACGCGCCGCATCGACATGTGGCTCGCGCCGTCGCTCGACTGGTTGCCCGCAAGGCTCGTACAATCGGAACCGAACGGCGCGCAGATCGAATTGCTTTGGCATGGCCGGCTCGCGCCGCCAGACGCACCGGCCGACGGGGTGACGCCACGCGCAACAAATGCGCCCGACAACGCGCCCGCCAGTACCCCGGCCACCGTGGCACCCGCCGCGGAGCCGGCACAACCGCCACAACCCGCGCCGCCGGCTGACGTGCAACCATCGGCGCCCACGGGTTCACCACCCGCGTCGACGCCGCCCGCGCCGTGATGACCGACAGATCGGCAATTTCGACCGATTAAAGTTGTTGGCCGAAATGGCCGATGACACTCTTTAACAACTATTTCAGTGCACCGGATCACAATAAGAAACGTTTGATAGACATCGGCTTCTAACCAATACACCCCACGCAAACGGGAGAACGGGGTGTGCAGCGCAAGCCCCTTGAAACCGGCACGGCCTGCCCCACCTACGGAGCAACAAGGCCAGATGCCACTGCGAAGAGGAGTGCCGCCATGCAAATGATCTACAACAGCCCCAATTACTGCGTCGTCGAATTTGCGCCGCAGGCCGGTCACCATCTGATGAATGCCGGCGGATACGAAATCGTCGACAAGAACGCGCAGCGCGAGATTTTCATCGACGGCGAACTTGCCGAGCGTTTCCGCGCACACGTGAAGCAGCTGATCGAGGACGAGCCGTCGCTCGACGAAGTGGACGAATTCCTCGGACAGTTCGACAGCCTGATGATGATGCCCGTCGTCCTGCACTGACGACACCCGGTCCGGCGCATCGCCGGGCCCATCGCCGCGCACTGCGCGGCGCCGCGAGCACTCTGATCCACGCCCCCGTCCGGTTCGCCGGCGGGGGTTTTCGTTTGATGGGGCCCGTGCGCGGCCGGGCGCGCCTTCGTTGCGCGAACAACGCTCGCCCGCATGCTTCGCGCCGGCCCCGCTGCCCGCGCCGCGCGAGCCCGGGCGGCGCCCCGGCGCACCGGCTACAATGACGGTTTTCCCGTCTTCGCCGGTCTTCCGCCATGTCTGCGACCCCTCTCGCTGCTTCCGTCCCGCTCGACGCGCGCTACACGCGCGGCGCCGAACTGCCCGCGCTGCTGAAATCGCGCATCCTGATCCTCGACGGCGCGATGGGCACGATGATCCAGCGCTACAAGCTCGACGAGGCCGCCTATCGCGGCGAGCGCTTCAAGGATTTCCCGCGCGACATCAAGGGCAACAACGAGCTGCTGTCGCTCACGCAGCCGCAGATCATCCGCGAGATCCACGACCAGTACTTCGCGGCCGGCGCGGACATCGTCGAAACCAACACGTTCGGTGCGACGACGGTCGCGCAGGCCGACTACGGGATGGAAGACCTCGTCGTCGAGATGAACGTCGAATCGGCGCGGCTCGCGCGCGAATCGGCCGTGCGCTACGCGACGCCCGACAAACCGCGCTTCGTCGCGGGCGCGATCGGGCCGACGCCGAAGACGGCGAGCATCTCGCCGGACGTCAACGACCCGGGCGCGCGCAACGTCACGTTCGACGAACTGCGCAGCGCGTATTACCAGCAGGCGAAGGCGCTGCTCGACGGCGGCGTCGACCTGTTCCTCGTCGAGACGATCTTCGACACGCTGAACGCGAAGGCCGCGCTGTTCGCGCTCGACGAATTGTTCGAGGACACCGGCGAGCGCCTGCCGATCATGATCTCGGGCACCGTGACCGACGCGTCGGGCCGCATCCTGTCGGGCCAGACAGTCGAGGCGTTCTGGAATTCGCTGCGCCACGCGAAGCCGCTCACGTTCGGCCTGAACTGCGCGCTCGGCGCGGCGCTGATGCGCCCGTACATCGCCGAGCTCGCGAAGCTGTGCGACACCTACGTGTCGTGCTACCCGAACGCGGGCCTGCCGAACCCGATGAGCGACACCGGTTTCGACGAGACGCCGGACGTCACGTCGGGCCTGCTGAAGGAATTCGCGCAAGCCGGGCTCGTGAACCTCGCGGGCGGCTGCTGCGGCACGACGCCCGAGCACATCGCCGAGATCGCGAAGGCGCTCGCCGACGTGAAACCGCGCCGCTGGCCGAGCCACTACAGCGACGCCGCCTGACCGACCGCCCCAACGCCCGCCCTACCTCACACGAATTCGCACCGCCATGACCGATCACATGATGCGCCTTGCCGGCCTCGAGCCGTTCAACGTCACGTCCGGGACGCTCTTCATCAACGTCGGCGAACGCACCAACGTCACCGGCTCGAAGGCGTTCGCGCGGATGATCCTGAACGGCCAGTTCGACGAGGCGCTCGCCGTCGCGCGCCAGCAGGTCGAGAACGGCGCGCAGGTGATCGACATCAACATGGACGAGGCGATGCTCGATTCGAAGGCGGCGATGGTGCGCTTCCTGAACCTGATCGCATCCGAGCCGGACATCGCGCGCGTGCCGATCATGATCGACTCGTCGAAGTGGGAAGTGATCGAGGCCGGCCTCAAGTGCGTGCAGGGCAAGGCGATCGTGAACTCGATCTCGCTGAAGGAAGGCGAGGAAGCGTTCCGCCATCACGCGAACCTGATCCGCCGCTACGGCGCGGCCGCGGTCGTGATGGCGTTCGACGAGACGGGCCAGGCCGATACCTACGCGCGCAAGACCGAAATCTGCAAGCGCTCGTACGACTTCCTCGTGAACGAAGTCGGCTTCCCGCCGGAAGACATCATCTTCGACCCGAACATCTTCGCGGTCGCGACCGGCATCGAGGAGCACAACAACTACGCGGTCGACTTCATCGAGGCGACCCGCTGGATCAAGCAGAACCTGCCGTACGCGAAGGTGAGCGGCGGCGTGTCGAACGTGTCGTTCTCGTTCCGCGGCAACGACCCGGTGCGCGAGGCGATCCACACCGTGTTCCTGTACCACGCGATCCAGGCGGGGATGGACATGGGCATCGTGAACGCGGGCCAGCTCGGCGTGTATGCCGATCTCGACGCGGAACTGCGCGAGCGGGTCGAGGACGTGATCCTGAACCGCCGCGACGATTCCACCGACCGCCTGCTCGAGATCGCCGACAAGTTCAAGGCGGGCGGCGCGAAGAAGGAAGAGAACCTCGAGTGGCGCAATCAGCCGGTCGAGAAGCGGCTTTCGCATGCGCTCGTGCACGGGATCACGAACTTCATCGTCGAGGATACGGAAGAGGTGCGCGCGAAGATCGCCGCGGCCGGCGGCCGCCCGATCAACGTGATCGAAGGCCCGCTGATGGACGGGATGAACATCGTCGGCGACCTGTTCGGCCAGGGCAAGATGTTCCTGCCGCAGGTCGTGAAGTCGGCGCGCGTGATGAAGCAGGCCGTCGCGCACCTGATCCCGTTCATCGAGGAAGAAAAACGGCTGCTCGCGGAAGCGGGCGGCGACGTGCGCGCGAAAGGCAAGATCGTCATCGCGACCGTGAAGGGCGACGTGCACGACATCGGCAAGAACATCGTGTCGGTCGTGCTCCAGTGCAACAACTTCGAAGTGGTCAACATGGGCGTGATGGTCCCGTGCAACGAGATTCTCGCGAAGGCGAAGGTCGAGGGCGCGGACATCATCGGGCTGTCGGGCCTCATCACGCCGAGCCTCGAGGAAATGGCGTACGTCGCGTCCGAAATGCAGCGCGACGATTACTTCCGCGTGAAGAAGATCCCGCTCCTGATCGGCGGCGCGACGACCTCGCGCGTGCACACGGCCGTGAAGATCGCGCCGCATTACGAAGGCCCGGTCGTCTACGTGCCCGACGCATCGCGCTCGGTGTCGGTCGCATCGAGCCTGCTGTCGGACGAAGGCGCGACGAAGTACCTCGACGAATTGAAGTCGGATTACGAACGGATCCGCGAACAGCACGCGAACCGCAAGGCCCAGCCGATGGTCACGCTCGCCGAGGCGCGCGCGAACAAGGCGAAGCTCGACTGGGCGGGCTACCGGCCCGTGAAGCCGAAGTTCATCGGCCGCCGCGTGTTCAAGAACTACGACCTGAACGAGCTCGCGAACTACATCGACTGGGGCCCGTTCTTCCAGACCTGGGATCTCGCGGGCCCGTACCCGGCGATCCTGAACGACGAGATCGTCGGCGAATCGGCGCGGCGCGTGTTCTCCGATGCGAAGTCGATGCTCGCGCGCCTCATCCAGGGCCGCTGGCTCACCGCGAACGGCGTGATCTCGCTGCTGCCGGCGAACACGGTCAACGACGACGACATCGAGATCTACACCGACGATTCGCGCTCCGAAGTGCTGCTCACGTGGCGCAACCTGCGCCAGCAGAGCGTGCGTCCGGTGGTCGACGGCGTGATGCGCCCGAACCGCTCGCTCGCCGACTTCATCGCGCCGAAGGAATCGGGCGTCGCCGACTACATCGGGATGTTCGCGGTCACGGCCGGCCTCGGCGTCGACGTGAAGGAAAAGCAGTTCGAGGCCGACCACGACGACTACAGCGCGATCATGCTGAAGGCACTCGCCGACCGCTTCGCGGAAGCATTCGCCGAGGCGATGCACGCGCGCGTGCGCCGCGAGCTGTGGGGCTATGCGAGCGGCGAGACGCTCGACAACGATGCGCTGATCGCCGAAAAGTACGCGGGCATCCGCCCGGCGCCCGGCTACCCGGCCTGCCCCGACCACCTCGTGAAGCGCGACATGTTCGCCGCGCTGCAGGCGGAGGAAATCGGGATGAGCGTGACCGAATCGCTGGCGATGCTGCCGGCCGCGAGCGTGTCGGGCTTCTATCTCGCGCACCCGGACAGCCGCTACTTCTCGGTCGGGAAAATCGGGCAGGATCAGCTCGACGACTACGCGCGGCGGATGTCGCTGTCGCTCGCCGACGCCCGGCGCGCGCTCGCGCCGCAGCTCTGACCGATGCCGGCGGGCGGCCAGCCCGCCATTTCATCAGAGGAAATGAAAAGCCCGCTCGAAAGCGGGCTTTTTTTGCTTGCCGACGATCTTTCGATCGGGCGGGCAAGGAAGCTCAGAAGCCCCAGTGCACGTCGGCCTGGCCGGCCTTCGCTTCGCGCAGCATCGTGAGGAAGGGTGCGACGCGCTGCGCGAGGCTCGGCGGCACTTCGTGGTGCGCGTGGTCGTCGTCGTCCTCGTGGAAGTGGCCCGCGTGCTCGGCGCGCTCCTGCTTCGCCTGCGCGACCGCGCCTTCCAGCTTGGCGATTGCGTGGTCCAGTTCGTCGTGCGTAATCACACCGCGCTCGCCCAGCTGCTTGCCGACGAGACCCAGCACATACACGGCGAAATCCTTCAGCACGTCGAGATCCTGTGCCGCCTTGCTCTTGAACGTAATCATGACAATTCCCTTTTCATCTTGTTGTGCCTGCCCGGCGCGGTTGGGGGGACGCCGGCAGACCGGCGTGCGGCCTCACGAAGCCGGGGCGCCTGAGCGGCATATTAGCACCTGTTAAAATTCTGCGATCCCTGAAACGCGCGCTTAAAAAGCGCGCCGGCCGGCCGGTGTTTCCGGCAGCCACCAACGAAGCCTTCTACCAGCATGCTGCCAGCACACAAACAGACCCTCGAAGCCCTGCTCGCGGATAGCGTCACGCAGGTCGCACACGCGCTGAAAGGCGCCGACGCAGCGTTCGTCACCCCGGCCATCACGCTGGAGCGCCCGAAGGTCGCCGCGCACGGCGACGTCGCGTGCAACGTCGCGATGCAGCTCGCCAAGCCGCTCGGCACGAACCCGCGCCAGCTCGCCGAGAAGATCGTCGCCGCCCTCACGGCCCAGCCGGCCGCGCAAGGGCTCGTCGATGCGGCCGAAATCGCCGGCCCCGGCTTCATCAACCTGCGCCTGACGGCCGCCGCGAAACAGGCGGTGATCGCCGCCGTGTTCGAGCAGGGGCACGCGTTCGGCACGTCGGACCGCGAAAAGGGCAAGCAGGTGCTGCTCGAATTCGTGTCGGCCAACCCGACCGGCCCGCTGCACGTCGGCCACGGCCGCCAGGCGGCACTCGGCGACGTGCTCGCGAACGTGATCGCGAGCCAGGGCTACGCGGTGCACCGCGAGTTCTACTACAACGATGCGGGCGTGCAGATCGGCAACCTGGCGATCTCGACGCAGGCGCGCGCGCGCGGCCTGAAGCCGGGCGACGCGGGCTGGCCGGAAGCCGCGTACAACGGCGAATACATCGCCGACATCGCACGCGACTACCTGAACCGCGAGACGGTCGCCGCGAAGGATGGCGAGCCGGTCACGGGCGCGGGCGACATCGACGATCTCGACGCGATCCGCAAGTTCGCGGTCGCGTATCTGCGGCACGAGCAGGACATGGATCTGCAGGCGTTCGGCGTGAAGTTCGACCAGTACTACCTCGAGTCGTCGCTGTACAGCGAAGGCCGGGTCGAGAAGACGGTCGACGCGCTGGTCAAGGCCGGCATGACCTACGAGCAGGACGGCGCGCTGTGGCTGCGCACGACCGACGAAGGCGACGACAAGGATCGCGTGATGCGCAAGTCGGACGGCACGTACACGTACTTCGTGCCGGACGTCGCGTACCACGTGACGAAATGGGAGCGCGGCTTCACGCAGGTGATCAACATCCAGGGCTCGGACCACCACGGCACGATCGCGCGCGTGCGCGCGGGCCTGCAGGGTCTGCACATCGGCATCCCGAAGGGCTATCCCGACTATGTGCTGCACAAGATGGTCACCGTGATGCGCGATGGCCAGGAAGTGAAGCTGTCGAAGCGCGCGGGCAGCTACGTGACGGTGCGCGACCTGATCGAATGGTCGGGCGGCGCGGCGCCGGGCCAGGAAGCGGCACCCGACCTGATCGACGAGGCGACCATCACGCGCGGCCGCGACGCGGTCCGTTTCTTCCTGATCTCCCGCAAGGCCGACACCGAATTCGTGTTCGACATCGACCTCGCGCTGAAACAGAACGACGAGAATCCGGTCTATTACGTGCAGTACGCGCATGCGCGCATCTGCTCGGTGCTCAACGAACTGAAGTCGCGCTACAACGTCGACGTGGCGCAGCTGCCGGGCGCCGACCTGGCGCAGCTCACGAGCGCGCAGGCCGTGTCGCTGATGCAGAAGCTCGCCGAGTATCCGGACATGCTCACGCACGCGGCGAAGGAACTGGCGCCGCACGCGGTCGCGTTCTACCTGCGCGATCTCGCTGGTGAATTCCACTCGTTCTACAATGCGGAGCGCGTGCTGGTCGACGACGAAGCGCCGCGCAACGCGCGCGCCGCGCTCCTCGCCGCGACCCGGCAGGTGCTCGAGAATGGTCTGGCGGTGCTCGGCGTGTCCGCGCCCGCCAAGATGTAAGCGGCCCGAACGGGGCAGCGAATGGCCGCGGCAGGAGCGCCTGCCCCGGCCTTTTCACGATTCTTTTTGCAGGTGACTCAAGCAATGGCACAACCACGCCGAACTTCGAAGCAATCGAAACAAGCCGGAGGGACATTTCTTGGAATCGTGCTGGGCCTGATCGTCGGCCTCGCGATCGCGGTGGTGGTGGCGCTCTACATCACGCGTTCGCCGTCGCCGTTCGTGTCGAAGGTCGCACCGCCGCCGACCGACACCGGCGCGAGCCAGCCGCAGCAGTTCGACCCGAACCGCGCGCTGCAGGGCAAGACGCCCGGCCAGCCGGTGCCGCAGGCCGCGCAGCCCGCGCCGCCCAACACCGCGCCCGGCCAGGCCGCGAACCAGACCCAGGGCGGCCTGCTGCCCGAACCGCAGATCGTCGAGGTGCCGCCCTCGGGTAACGCGAACGGCTCCAACACCACGGCCTCGAACAATGCGACGTCGGGCAACGGCGTCGCCGTCGCGCCGAAGCCGGCCGACAACACGCCGCCGCCGAAAAAGACGCAACAAGCGCAGCAACAGCAGCAAGGCGGCGAGGACGATCTCGCGCGCTTCGCCGCGCAGAAGCAGGCGCAGCAGGCGGCCGCGCAGAAACAGCAGCAACAGCAGCTGGCCGCGAACGCGCCGAAGCCGGCGCCGTCCGCAACGTCGGCTACGTCCGCCGCGGCGGCGAAGCCGCCGACCGCGAACGACGCGAACACCGGCTACTTCCTGCAGGTCGGCGCGTACAAGACGGAAGGCGACGCCGAGCAGCAGCGCGCGCGCCTCGGCTTCCAGGGCTTCGAGTCGAAGGTGTCGAAGCGCGATGTCAGCGGCGTGACCTATTTCCGCGTGCGCGTCGGCCCGTTCTCGAAATTCGAGGATATGAACTCGGCCCGTCAGCGGCTGTCCGATGCAGGTGTCGACACGGCGGTGATCCGCTTCACGAAGCAATAAGCAACCAGCCGCGCCCACGCAGAACCCGTTACGTTTCGTCATCCGAGCAACTGATTCGACGCTTACAACATGAAAAAACTACTTAGCACGCTCCTTCTGTCCCTGGGCCTGGCCGTCGCCGGCTTCGCCCACGCGTCGCCCGCCGCGCCTGTGTCCGGCAAGGACTTCGAGGTGATGAAGTCGCCGCAGCCGGTGTCCGCGCCGGCCGGCAAGGTCGAGGTCATCGAATTCTTCTGGTACGGCTGCCCGCACTGCTACGAATTCGAGCCGACGATCGAGGCCTGGGTGAAGAAGCAGGGCAACAACATCGACTTCAAGCGCGTGCCGGTCGCGTTCCGCGACGATTTCATCCCGCACTCGAAGCTGTTCTACGCGGTGTCCGCGCTCGGCATCTCGGAGAAGGTCACGCCGGCGATCTTCAACGCGATCCACAAGCAGAAGAACTACCTGCTGACGCCGCAGGCGCAGGCCGACTTCCTGGCGACGCAGGGCGTCGACAAGAAGCAGTTCATGGACGCGTACAACTCGTTCAGCGTGCAGGGCCAGGTGAAGCAGTCGGCCGAGCTGCTGAAGAGCTACGCGATCGACGGCGTGCCGACGGTCGTCGTCCAGGGCAAGTACAAGACGGGCCCGGCTTACACGAACAGCATCCCGGGCACCGCTCAAACGCTCGACTACCTCGTGAAGCAGGTTCAGGACAAGAAGCTCTGATCCCCGCCCGCGCGCCGGCATGACTACTCCGCTGAAGGTCTTCATTACCGGCGCGTCGAGCGGCCTCGGCCTCGCGATGGCCGAGGAATACGCCCGCCAGGGCGCCACGCTCGCCCTCGTCGCGCGCCGCACCGATGCCCTCGATGCGTTCGCGCGGCGCTTCCCCAAGCTGTCCGTCTCCGTCTATAGCGCCGACGTGCGCGACGCCGATGCGCTCGCGACGGCCGCCTCGTCGTTCATCGCCGCGCACGGCTGCCCCGACGTCGTGATCGCGAACGCGGGCATCAGCCAGGGCGCCGTCACGGGCCAGGGCGACCTCGCCACGTTCCGCGACGTGATGGACATCAACTACTACGGGATGGTCGCGACGTTCGAGCCGTTCGTCGGCCCGATGACGGCCGCGCGCCACGGCACGCTGGTCGGCGTCGCGAGCGTCGCCGGCGTGCGCGGCCTGCCGGGCTCCGGCGCGTATAGCGCGTCGAAGTCGGCCGCGATCAAGTATCTCGAGGCGCTGCGCGTCGAGCTGCGCCCGGCCGGCGTCGGCGTCGTGACGATCGCGCCCGGCTATATCCGCACGCCGATGACCGCGCACAACCCGTACCGGATGCCGTTCCTGATGGACGCCGATCGCTTCGCGGCCCGCGCCGCGCAGGCGATCGCGCGGCAGCACGCGTTCCGCGTGATTCCGTGGCAGATGGGCGTCGTCGCGAAGGTGCTGCACGTGTTGCCGCGCTGGCTCTACGACCGCCTGTTCGAGAAGGCGCCGCGCAAGCCGAAGGCCGGCGCGCACTGAGTGCATCGCGCCTCCGGCACGCCGTGCGTGCCGGACCGGTGCTGCGCCTTCCCCTCCCTCACCGCCGCCCCAACGCGCATTCCGTCGCGAACGCAGCCGTTGTTCGCTCAATTCGCCGCGTTCCGACGCCTTTTTTCACGCGCCGCGCGCTTTGCCGGTATGCTATTCGCCAGCCGCGCCGCCCCGTCCACCACCGGGCCGCGCCTGCATTCCGCATGCATTCCGACATCCGGCAAAAATCACAAGTCACGTGGGAGAACCTATGCACGCCAAGCTGTTCACCGCGGCTGCGCTCGCCGCCGCCCTCGCCGCTCCCGGCCTCGCCGTCGCCAAGCCGCTCACCGTCTGCACGGAATCGAGCCCGGACGGCTTCGACGTCGTGCAGTACAACTCGCTCGTCACCACCAACGCATCGGCCGACGTGATCTTCAACACGCTCGTGTCGTACGACGAAGCCGCGAAGAAGGTCGTGCCGGCGCTCGCCGACAAATGGGAAGCCAGCGCCGATGGCCTCACGTACACGTTCCACCTGCGCCCGAACGTCGCGTTCCAGACCACCGACTACTTCAAGCCGGGCCGCCCGCTGAACGCGGACGACGTCGTGTTCACGTTCTCGCGGATGCTCGACGATGCGAACCCGTGGCACAAGGTGGCCGGCGCGAGCGGCTTTCCGCACGCGCAGTCGATGGGCCTCGTGAAGCTCGTGAAGTCGGTCACGAAGGTCGACGACAACACGGTGAAGTTCGTGCTGAACGAGCCGAACGCGACGTTCGTGTCGATCCTGACGATGGGCTTCGCGTCGATCTACTCGGCCGAATACGCGGACCAGCTGCTGAAGGCCGGCAAGCAGGCCGACCTGAACGCGAAGCCGGTCGGCACCGGCCCGTTCGTGCTCAAGAGCTACACGAAGGACGCGCTGATCCGCTACGACGTGAACCCGACCTACTGGGGCGTGAAGCCGAAGGTCGATCGGCTGATCTACGCGATCACGCCCGACGCGTCCGTGCGCATGCAGAAGGTGAAGGCCGGCGAATGCCAGATCGCGCTGTCGCCGAAGCCGCAGGACGTGCTCGCCGCGAAGGGCGAAAACGCGCTGAAGGTCGTGCAGACGCCCGCGTTCATGACCGCGTTCGTCGCGCTGAACACGCAGAAGAAGCCGCTCGACAACGAGAAGGTGCGCGAGGCGCTGAACCTCGCGTTCGACCGCGCGACCTACCTGAAGGTCGTGTTCGACAACACGGCGACGGCCGCGAACAACCCGTATCCGCCGAACACGTGGAGCTACGCGAAGGACATCGCGCCGTATGCGTACGATCCCGCGAAGGCGAAGCAGCTGCTCGCGTCGGCCGGTTTCCCGAACGGCTTCTCGACGACGATCTGGACCCGCCCGACCGGCAGCGTGCTGAACCCGAACCCGAAGGCCGGCGCGGAACTGCTGCAGGCCGACCTCGCGAAGATCGGCGTGAAGGCCGAGGTGAAGGTGATCGAATGGGGCGAGCTGATCAAGCAGGCGAAGCTCGGCCAGCATGACATGCTGTTCATGGGCTGGGCCGGCGACAACGGCGATCCGGACAATTACCTGTCGCCGCTGTTCAGTTGCAACGCGGTGAAGTCGGGCATCAACTTCGCGCGCTTCTGCGACGCGCAGCTCGACAAGCTGATCGCCGACGGCAAGGCGACCGCCGACCAGTCCAAGCGCGCGAAGCTGTACGAATCGGCGCAGAAGGTGATCCACGATCAGGCACTGTGGATTCCGCTCGGCTACCCGACCGCGGCCGCGCTCACGCGCCCGAACGTGAGCGGCTATCACGTCAGTCCGTTCGGCCGCCAGAACTTCACGACCGTCTCCGTGCAGTAACCGCGCGTGGCGCGCAAGCGACGGCATCCCGGCCCGTCGCTTGCGGCCCGCGCGGCACGCTTGCTACACTGCGCGCTCATTCCTCATACCGGACGCCAGCCAAAGTGAACAACTAAGCCTTCCCAAAAATGTTTTCGCCGCCGTGCCACGCACGCCGCGCGAAGGGTTTCACGCATTTTCGGAGGTGCTTATGGCTGCTGCCACGCCCATCGGCGCGCTCGTCGCGCTTCATCACGTTTCCTTCCGCTTCGACGACGGCGTCACGCTGTTCGATTCGCTCGACCTTTCCATCGATCGCACGCCGACGGGCATCGTCGGCCGCAACGGCGTCGGCAAGAGCCTGCTCGCGCAACTGATCGCGGGCCGGCGCACGCCCAGCGCGGGCACGATCGACCGGCACACGCCCGTCGTGTACGTCGCGCAGCAGCACGACGACGCGCCGGCCGGCACGCGCACCGTCGCCGAAATCGCCGCGCTCGATGCGCCGCTCGCGGCCCTTGCGCGCCTCGCGGACGGCCGCGCGCACGCGCACGATTTCGACCTGATCGGCGATCGCTGGGATCTGGCCGAGCGGCTGCGCGCGGCGCTCGACGCGGCCGGCCTGCACGACGTGCGCGCCGACACGCCGGCGCACGCGCTGAGCGGCGGCCAGCTGGCGCGCGTCGCGCTGATCGGCGCATTGCTTTCGGAGGCCGGGCTGCTGGTGCTCGACGAACCGACCAACCATCTCGATGCGGCGGGCCGCGCGTGGCTGCGCGCGGCGCTCGACGGCTGGCGCGGCGGCGTCGTCATCGTCAGCCATGACCGCGCATTGCTCGCGCACGTGCAGCGCATCGTCGAACTGACGCCGCACGGCGTGCGCGCGTATGGCGGCAACTACGCGCTGTACCGCGCCCAGCGCGACGCGGAACAGGATGCCGCGCAGGCCGCGCTCGAGCATGCGCACGCGGAGCGCGGGCGCGTGAGACGCCGGCTCGAACAGGAACACGACACGATCCAGCGCCACGCGGCCGGCGCGCTGCGCGACGCGAAGGCGGCCAACCTGTCGTCGATGGCGCGCCAGCGTCGCAAGGGCGCGGCGCGCAACATCATGGGGCAGGTCCGGCGTCATCAGAACGATTTCAAGGCGACGCTCGACGAGCGCGTGCAGGAGGCGGCCGCACGCGTCGAAGCCGACGCGCCGGTGCTCGTGTCGTTGCCGGGCACCGAGGTCAGCGCGCGCCGCCAGCTGTTCACGCTCGAGCGTGCGCAATTGCCGTGGGATGCCGCCGGGCGCACGGACGCGATCACGTGGTCGGCCAACGGGCCGGTGCGCATCGCGCTGACGGGCCCGAACGGCTGCGGAAAATCGACGCTGCTGCGCATGCTCGCCGGCGAACTCGCGCCGCGCTCCGGTGCGTGCACGACGCACGTGAGCGCCGCGTATCTCGACCAGCGGCTCGCGCTGCTCGACCCCGAGCGCTCGATCGTCGAGCAGTTGGGACTGCTCGATACGCCGCTCGCCGAAGGCGACCTGCGCAGCCGGCTCGCGCTGCTGCAGCTCGATGCCGCACGCGCGACGCAGCCGGTGCACCGCCTGAGCGGCGGCGAACGGCTGAAGGCCGCGCTCGCGTGCGCGTTGTGGCGCGGCACGCCGGCGCAGTTGCTGCTGCTCGACGAGCCGACCAATCACCTCGATCTCGAATCGGTGCGCGCGATCGAAGCCGCGCTGGCCGGCTTCCCCGGCGCGATCGTGGTCGCGTCGCACGACGCCGCGTTTCTTGCGGCGCTCGAACCGACGCACACGATGCAATGGCAGCGCGACGGGTGGCGTTACGAACCCGTCGCGTGATTAGCGATCACGATCGCTCGCCTTTGCGCGTGACGTCCGGATTGGAAGCGACGCGCCGCTGCGTGAAAAGCCGCTTCGATTCGCGCACGCCAGGCGGGGCGCATGGCGCATGAAGCGAAAACGACGGCGACGTTGCGTCGCGCATTAAGCGGCCGGAATCGGCGCGCCGCTCCCTGACAAGCCGCTTCGATTCGCGAACGCCAGCCGGGGCGCATGGCGCTTGAAACGCAACGGACGGCGACGTAGCGTCGCCCATCCAGCGGCCGGGGCGGTCAGGCCCGCGCGTAGCGAATCACGCCGTCGTCGCCCTGCTCGCGCACGAGCTCGCCCGCAAGCCACAGCAGGTTCAGGTGGGCGAGCGCCTCGCCGAGCGCGAACGTCATCTGGTGGATGTCGAGCTCGCGGCGGCGGAACATGATCGGCACGATGTCGGCGGCGCTCATCGGCTGCTCCGCGCAAGCCGTGCGCACTTCGTCGAGCCGCGCGTCGTGGTGCGCGCGCAGTTGCGCGATGCGCGTGCGCACGCCGCGGAACGGCTTGCCGTGCGACGGCAGCACGAGCGTGTCGGGCGCCATCGTTTCGTAGCGGCCGAGCGATTCCAGATACAGCGCGAGCGGGTTCGCTTCCGGTTCGAGATCGAACACGGACACGTTGGTCGAGATGCGCGGCAGCACCATGTCGCCGGAGATCAGCACGCCGTCCGCTTCACTGTGCAGCGCGCAATGTTCAGGCGAATGGCCGTAGCCGGTGACGACGCGCCACGTGCGCGCGCCGATCTTCACCGCGTCGCCTTCGCGCAGGCGCCGGTAGCGCGGCGGCACGGCCGGCACGAGATCCGAGTAGTAGCTGCGGCGGTTGCGCAGCTTGTCGAGCGCGGCCGGATCGGTCAGCCCGTGGCGCGCGAAGTGATCGGCCGCGGCCGCGCCGCCGGCGTTCGAGCCGTTGCCGGCCGCCATCAGGCAGCCGAACATGTACTCGCCGAGCGTCATCCACAGCCGCACGTTCCAGCGGCCTTGGTCACCGCCTTCGCACAGCCAGTTCGCGAGGCCGAAGTGATCGGGATGGCAGTGCGTAACGAGCACGCGCAGCACCGGCAGCCCGTCGAGATGCCGATCGAAGATCTGTTCCCAGTGCGTACGGATCGCATCCGACGAGATCCCGCAGTCGACGATCGTCCAGCCGGCCTGCCCGTCGATCTCGTCGCGCAGCAGCCAGAGATTGATGTGATCGAGCGAAAACGGCAGCGGCATGCGCAGCCAGCGCACGCCGGGTGCGACCTCGAACGTGTCGCCCGCGGCGGGCAGCGTGTCGGCGAAGGGATAGTCGAGTTGGTGTTCCAGTGCGTTCATCGGTCGGGTGTCTCGTCGTTGTCGTTGCAGATGCAGCTGCAAATGCGGGTACGTATGCGGGGGCAATGCGATTGCATGAGCGCGCGGGCGGCAGGCCGGGGCGGGCATCGCGTCGATTCTATCGCCGTCGCGTGAAACGCGTGCCCGGTGGGCGTCGGCCGCGCAAAAAAGTTCGTGTCAGAATCCGTTCCGTACCCGTATCTTTGCGCGAAGATGCACCGAACGGCACGCAACCGCGCCCAACCCGCGCATTGACGGCACTTGGCGCCGGACCCCGAAACCCGTTGAAATGCCGACTTGGGCGCTAAAATGGCGGGTGCTTACAGTCCCTCTCGAACGAGCCTGCACGCAATGAATCACTTCCCCAAGCTGCTGTCGTCGCAGATCGGTTTCGACGTCGCGCAGACGATGCTCGAAAACTTCGACCGTCACTACCGGATCTTCCGGGAAGCCGCGGTCGACGCGAAGACGCTATACGAGCGCGCCGACTGGCACGGGCTGCAGCGGCTGGCGCGCGAGCGGATCACGTCGTACGACGATCGCGTGCAGGAATGCGTCGAGGTGCTGCAGGACGAATACGACGCGGAGAACATCGACGACGAGGTGTGGCAGCAGATCAAGCTGCACTACATCGGCCTGCTCACGTCGCACCGCCAGCCCGAGTGCGCGGAAACGTTCTTCAATTCGGTGTGCTGCAAGATCCTGCACCGCTCGTATTTCAACAACGATTTCATCTTCGTGCGGCCCGCGATCTCGACCGAATACCTCGAGAACGACGAGCCGGCCGCGAAGCCGACCTATCGCGCGTACTACCCGGGCACCGACGGGCTCGCGGCCACGCTCGAGCGCATCGTCACGAACTTCCAGCTCGAGCCGCCGTTCGAGGATCTCACGCGCGACATCGGCTGCGTGATGCAGGCGATCACCGACGAATTCGGCGAGTTCGACGCCGCGCCGAATTTCCAGATCCACGTGCTGTCGTCGCTGTTCTTCCGCAACAAGAGCGCGTACATCGTCGGCCGCATCATCAACGCCGATCGCGTGCTGCCGTTCGCGGTGCCGATCCGCCACGTGCGCCCGGGCCTGCTCGCGCTCGACACCGTGCTGCTGCGCCGCGACCTGCTGCAGATCATCTTCAGCTTCTCGCACTCGTATTTCCTCGTCGACATGGGCGTGCCGTCCGCGTACGTGGATTTTCTCTGCACGATCATGCCGGGCAAGCCGAAGGCCGAGATCTACACGTCGGTCGGCCTGCAGAAGCAGGGCAAGAACCTGTTCTACCGCGACCTGCTGCACCATCTGTCGCATTCGAGCGACCGCTTCATCATCGCGCCCGGGATCAAGGGCCTCGTGATGCTCGTGTTCACGCTGCCGTCGTTCCCGTACGTATTCAAGATCATCAAGGATCACTTCCCGCCGCCGAAGGAAACGACGCGCGAGCAGATCATGGAGAAGTACCAGCTCGTGAAGCGTCACGACCGTCTCGGACGGATGGCCGACACGCTCGAGTATTCGAGCGTCGCGCTGCCGATCTCGCGGCTCGACCATGCGCTCGTGCGCGAGCTGGAGAAGGAGGTGCCGTCGCTGCTCGAATACGAGGACGGCAATCTCGTGATCAAGCACCTGTACATCGAGCGCCGGATGATCCCGCTCAACCTGTACCTGCAGAACGGCACCGACGCCGAGATCGAGCACGGCGTGAAGGAGTACGGCAACGCGGTGAAGGAGTTGATGAAGGCCAATATCTTCCCCGGCGACATGCTGTACAAGAATTTCGGCGTCACGCGCCACGGCCGCGTCGTGTTCTACGACTACGACGAGATCGAATACCTGACCGACTGCAACGTGCGGCGCGTGCCGCCGCCGCGCAACGAGGAAGACGAACTGTCCGGCGAACCGTGGTATACCGTGGGCCCGCACGACATCTTTCCGGAAACCTACGGACCGTTCCTGCTCGGCGACCCGCGCGTGCGGGCCGTCTTCATGAAGCATCACGCGGACTTTTTCGAAGCCTCGCTGTGGCAGGCCAGCAAGGACAAGCTGCTGCAGGGCGAGCTGCCCGATTTTTACCCGTACGACGTGTCGCTGCGTTTCAGCGTGCGCTACCCCGATCGCTTCGACGCGACGCCTGACGTCGGCGACGGCGACAGCGCGGGCGATGCGCAGCGCGCTGCGTGACGCAGGCCGAATCGCACGCCCGGATCCAATCGAATCGAACCGTTATCGACCCGCTTTCCGCCAACGGAATCCACACCCGATGAATACTCAAGACAATCCGCTTTCACACCTGTTCGACAACAACGACGCCTGGGTCAAGCGCCAGCTCGCCGACGATCCCGATTTCTTCGCGCGTCTCGCCGACCAGCAGGCGCCGGAATATCTGTGGATCGGCTGCTCGGATTCGCGCGTGCCCGCGAACCAGATCATCGGCCTGCCGCCGGGCGAAGTGTTCGTGCACCGCAACATCGCGAACGTCGTGGTGCACAGCGACCTGAACTGCTTGTCGGTGATCCAGTTCGCGGTCGACATCCTGCGCGTGAAGCACATCATGGTCGTCGGCCACTACGGCTGCTCGGGCGTGAACGCGGCCCTGCACAACCGCCGCGTCGGCCTCGCCGACAACTGGCTGCACCACGTGCAGGACGTGCGCGAACGCCACGCGGCGCTGCTCGACGAATGGCCGGTCGGCGAGGCGCGCTATCGCCGCCTGATCGAGCTGAACTCGATCGAGCAGGTCGTCAACGTGTGCCGCACGACGATCGTCAACGACGCGTGGGCGCGCGGCCAGTCGCTCACCGTGCACGGGCTCGTGTACGGCGTGCACGACGGGCGAATGCGCAACCTCGGGATGGCCGTGTCGAACTTCGACGCGCTCGACGCAACCTACAAGCGCTGCGTCGCGGCGCTCACCGCGCGCGGCCAGCACGCGCCGGACAACGACATGGTCGCGGCGGACGCCGCGCAGCTCGACGACGTCGCGCAGGCGGTCGCCGATACGCTCAAGCCGTCGTGCGGCGACGCGAAGTAACCGGCGCCGGCGCGGCGTGCACGCGCCGCGCGTCCTCCGGCTGAAGATGCGCACGAGCCTGGCCGCGACGGGTAGCGAACTGATCTGACACCGACACTGCCGCGACGGCGGTGCAATGCAAAGGAGCGGCGAACATGAAAACCGTACTGATCGTCGGCGCATCGCGCGGCTTGGGGCGCGAATTCGTCCGGCAATATCGCCGCGACGGCTGGAACGTGATCGCGACCGCCCGCGACGACGCATCGCTCGCCGCGCTGCGCGAACTCGGCGCGCAAGCCTATGCGCTCGACATCGCGCAACCCGAACAGATCGCGGCGCTCGGCTGGAAGCTCGACGGCGAACGGCTGGATGCGGCCGTGCTCGTGTCGGGCGTGTACGGGCCGCGCACCGAAGGCGTCGAGACGATCGGCGCCGAGGATTTCGACGCGGTGATGCATACGAACGTGCGCGGGCCGATGCAACTCCTGCCGATCCTGCTGCCGCTCGTCGAGGACGCGCGCGGCGTGCTGGCCGTCGTGTCGAGCCGGATGGGCAGCATCGCGGAAGCGACCGGCACGACCGGCTGGCTGTACCGCGCGAGCAAGGCCGCGCTGAACGACGTGCTGCGCATCGCGTCGCTGCAGACGCGCCACGCCGCGTGCATCTCGCTCCATCCCGGCTGGGTGCGCACCGACATGGGCGGCGCGCAGGCCGCGATCGATCCGGAAACCAGCGTGACCGGCATGCGCCGCGTGATCGCCGAAGCCGGCGCGGACGTGTCCCGGGCCAACGGCCGTTTCTTCCAGTACGACGGCGTCGAGCTCAGCTGGTGAGCCGGCATGACAACCCGGCGTCGTTAATTCACGATTCGCATGATTTTGAACCGACCTGACGCGTGCCCGTGCGGCGGCGCGTCCCCCACTCCCGCCGCCAAAGCCCCGGCGCCGCGCTATGCGGCGTGCTGCGGGCGCTTCATCGACGGCGGCGAAGCCGCGCCCACCGCGCTCGAGTTGATGCGCTCGCGGTACAGCGCGTACGTGCTCGGCGCGACCGACTATCTGCGCGCGACCTGGGACGCGCGCACCTGCCCGGCCGATCTCGATGCCGACCCGAATGCGCCCGACGCGCCGCGCTGGCTCGGCTTGGCGGTCAAACGCCACGCGCTGCTGGACGAACGGCACGCGGAGGTCGAGTTCGTGGCCCGCTACAAGGTCGGCGGGCGCGCGTACCGGATCCACGAGACCAGTCGCTTCACCCGCGACGAGCACGGTTTCTGGCGCTATGTCGACGGCGAAGTAAGTGAACGCTGAAAAATAGTTGCCGTGTCAGACGCCGGGTAATTCCCGCATTGCACAACCTGAATTTGTCGGGCTACGATGGCCCCTCGGATCGGTCATGTTGCATGGCAGGGCTTACGAATGGCGTTCAGCAAAGTATTGGTGGGATGGATGGCGGCCTGTGCGCTGTCGGCCGCTCAGGCCGGTGCGCTGCCGAACGCAAATACCGGCGCGGCCGCGGCCGCCGGCTCGCTCGCCCATGCCGAGCGCTTCGATTACGGCGATTCGCGCCTCCCGCAAGTCGCCGCGAACCTCAACGAACAAGTCATCAGCATTCCGGCCGATGCGTCGGGCACCGTGATGCTCGAGGCCACGCTGTTCAAGCCGGACGGCCCCGGCCCCTTCCCGCTCGTCGTCTTCAACCACGGCAAGAACACCGGCGATCTCCATCTGCAGCCGCGCAGCCGGCCGCTCGCGTTCGCCCGTGAATTCGTGCGCCGCGGCTATGCGGTGGTCGCGCCGAACCGCCAAGGCTTCGCCGGGTCGGGCGGCACGTACCAGCAGGAAGGCTGCAACGTCCGCAAGAACGGCCTCGCGCAGGCCGCCGACGTCGCCGCGACGGTCCGCTACATGTCGCGTCAGTCGTACGTCGATGCGTCGCGCATCGTCGTCGCCGGCACGTCGCATGGCGGCCTCGCTTCGGTCGCGTACGGCACGGAAGCGGCGCCGGGCGTGCGCGGCATCATCAACTTCTCCGGCGGGCTGCGCCAGGATCTCTGCGACGGCTGGCAGCGCAATCTCGTCGAAGCGTTCGACCAGTACGGCGCGCATACGGCCGTGCGCTCGCTGTGGCTGTACGGCGACAACGATTCGGTGTGGACGCCCGCGCTCGTCGCGCAGATGCACGACGCGTACGTGTCGCACGGCACGCAGGCGCAATTCATCGATTTCGGCCGCTACAAGGACGACGCGCACCGGCTGATCGTCGACCGCGACGGCGTGCCCGTGTGGTGGCCGGCCGTGCATGCGTTCCTCGCGGACCTGAGCCTGCCGACCTCGGTGCGCTATGCGGTCGCGAACCCGCACGAACCGAATGCGACCGGCTACGCGTCGATCGATGCGGTCGATGCGGTGCCGTTCCTCGACGCGGCTGGCCGCGAAGGCTATCGCCGCTTCCTGAGCCAGCATCCGAGCCGCGCGTTCGCGGTGTCCGCCGAAGGCGCGTGGTCGTGGGCAGAGGGCGGCGACGACCCGATGGCACTCGCGCTCGACAACTGCACGAAGCAGGGTGCGGGCGCATGCCGGCTGTATGCGGTCAACGACCGCGTCGTGTGGAACGGCGCGACGCAGACGGCCGACAACGGCGACGCCGATACGCACGCGCTGGCTTCGCGCTGATCGCTGATCGCGGATGGCGATGCCCGGGATCGGGCGGTTTCGGCATCGTCTTCTTCGCTTCTGTCCCTGCTCCCGGTAACTGAGCGCTCGCGCGGCGCGCAGCGGCGTTTGCATATCGCGACGCCCGGCATCCGGGGCTTTCGGCATCGTCCCCTTCGCGCTCCTCCCTGTACTGAACGCTCGCGCGGCGCGCCGCGGCGTTCGCACCCCGGTCGCCAGATCATGCGAGCCGCCGAAGCGCGCCGCCCCACGATCTCCGTGAAGCCGTTTCGCAGCGCCTTTTCCCATCCCCGGCCCCCTTCGGCCGCCGCATATCTTGCGTCGCCCCTCGCGCCCCTTTCCCCTTCCCGCCCCGATTTTTCGGCTTCACCCGCCCCTCCGCCCCACGATTTTTTCTGTCAGGGGGGTCTCACTCGAACGTCGTCATCTGCGCTCATTTCGGGATATCTGGCGCGTACCGTTCCGAGCACCCCGGATCTGCGCCAAACTCCCGCCCGACAAGGCTTTGCGGCGTTTGTAACCGGTAGTGCAACGCGCGGCGGAACACGCTAATCTCAGCGCGTTTTCCGTCTGTCGCCGCGCGGCATCCGTTCGATGCCCGCCGCCGTTTTACCCCCGGAGTTGCCTTGAGTACGCCAGCCACCGACGACTGGGTCGCGCGCAGCCTGCGCGCGGTCTGGCATCCCTGCACCCAGATGAAGCACCACGAGCGCCTGCCGCTCATTCCCGTCGCGCGCGGCGCGGGCGTGTGGCTGTACGACCGCGACGGCCGCCGCTACTTCGATGCGATCAGCTCGTGGTGGGTGAACCTGTTCGGCCATGCGAACCCGGACATCAACGCGGCGCTGAAGGACCAGCTCGACACGCTCGAGCATGCGATGCTCGCCGGCTGCACGCACGAGCCGGCGATCGAGCTCGCCGAACGGCTGCATGCGCTCACCGCGCGCACGCTCGGCCATGCGTTCTTCGCGTCGGACGGCGCGTCGGCGGTCGAGATCGCGCTGAAGATGAGCTTCCACGCGTGGCGCAACCGCGGCCGCGCGGACAAGCGCGAATTTGTGTGCGTCGCGAACAGCTATCACGGCGAGACCATCGGCGCGCTCGGCGTGACCGACGTGGCGCTGTTCAAGGATGCGTACGATCCGCTGATCCGCAACGCGCACGTGGTCGCGTCGCCCGACGCACGCGGCGCGCAGCCGGGCGAAACGGCCGCCGACGTCGCGGGCCGCGCGCTCGACGACGTGCGGCGCCTGTTCGCCGAACGCGCGGACCGGATCGCCGCGCTGATCGTCGAGCCGCTCGTGCAATGCGCGGCCGGCATGGCGATGCACGATCCGTCGTACGTGCGCGGGCTGCGCGCGCTGTGCGACGAGTTCGGCGTGCACCTGATCGCCGACGAGATCGCGGTCGGCTGCGGCCGCACCGGCACCTTCTTCGCGTGCGAGCAGGCCGGTGTCTGGCCCGATTTCCTGTGCCTGTCGAAGGGCATCAGCGGCGGCTACCTGCCGCTGTCGCTCGTGCTCACGCGCGACGACGTGTTCGCGGCCTTCTACGACGACGACACGACGCGCGGCTTCCTGCATTCGCATTCGTACACCGGCAACCCGCTCGCGTGCCGCGCGGCGGTCGCGACGCTCGACCTGTTCGCGCGCGACGACGTGCTCGCCGCCAACACGCGCAAGTCGGCCGCGATGCGCGCCGCGCTCGCGCCGCTCGACGCGCACCCGCAGGTGCGTCACCTGCGCGAGCGCGGCACGCTGTTCGCATTCGACGTCGCGCTCGACGGCGACGCGGCACGCGGCTTCTCGCGGCGCTTCTTCGAGCGCGCGCTCGAACGCGAACTGCTGCTGCGTCCGATCGGCACGACCGTGTACCTGATGCCGCCGTACGTGATGAGCGACGACGATATCGCGTGGCTCGCGCAACGCACGCGCGACACGCTGGGTGCGACGCTCGCGGAGATCATGCAATGACACACACGGCCACCCGCTCACTTCTCTCGCTGCCCCCCGAGGGGGCGGCAGCAACGAACCTGCTCGATACGCTGCAACGCGGCCTCGCCGAGCTCGACGCGCAAGGGTTGCGCCGCGTGCGCCGCACCGCCGACACCGCGTGCGATGCGCACATGCGCGTCGACGGCCGCGACATCGTCGGCTTCGCGAGTAACGACTATCTCGGCCTCGCCGCGCATCCGGCGCTCGTCGCCGCGTTCGCCGAAGGCGCGCAGCGCTACGGCTCCGGCAGCGGCGGCTCGCATCTGCTCGGCGGCCATTCGCGTGCGCACGCCACGCTCGAGGACGACCTCGCCGGCTTCGCGGGCGGCTTCTCCGACGCGCCGCGCGCGCTGTACTTCAGCACCGGCTACATGGCGAATCTCGCCGCGATGACGGCGCTCACCGGCAAGCACGCGACGATCTTCTCCGATGCGCTGAACCACGCGTCGCTGATCGACGGGATCCGGCTGTCGCGCGCGAACGTGCAGGTCTATCCGCATGCGGACACGGCCGCGCTCGCCGCGCTGCTCGACGCGTCCGACGCCGACACGAAACTGATCGTCAGCGACACCGTGTTCAGCATGGATGGCGACATCGCGCCGCTCGCCGAACTCGTCGCGCTGGCCGAACGCCACGGCGCGTGGCTCGTCGTCGACGACGCGCACGGCTTCGGCGTGCTGGGGCCCCAGGGCCGCGGCGCGCTCGCGGCCGCCGCGCTGCGCTCGCCGAACCTGATCTACGTCGGCACGCTCGGCAAGGCCGCCGGCGTCGCGGGCGCGTTCGTGATCGCGCACGAGACCGTGATCGAATGGATGATCCAGCGCGCGCGCAGCTACATCTTCACGACGGCCGCGCCGCCGGCCGTCGCGCATGCGGTATCGGCGAGCCTGAAGGTGATCGCCGGCGACGAAGGCGACGCGCGACGCGCGCACCTCGCCGCGCTGATCGAGCGCACGCGCGCGCTGCTGCGCATGACGCGCTGGCAGCCGGTCGATTCGCACACGGCCGTGCAGCCGCTCGTGATCGGCAGCAACGACGCGACGCTCGCGGCGATGCGCGCGCTCGACGCGCACGGCCTGTGGGTGCCCGCGATCCGGCCGCCGACGGTGCCCGTCGGCACGTCGCGGCTGCGCGTATCGCTGTCGGCAGCGCATTCGTTCGACGATCTCGCACGGCTCGAAGCGGCCTTGATCGAAGCCAGCGAGGGGCAGACCCGGCGGGATGCAGAACAGCCCCCACGCTCACTGCGTTCGCTGCCCCCCGAGGGGGCTGCAGCCTCCCTTGGGACGGCCCGGCGGGATGCAGAACAGCCCCCACGCTCACTGCGTTCGCTGCCCCCCGAGGGGGCTGCAGCCTCCCTTGGGACGGCCCGGCGGGATGCAGAA
>NZ_JBEPLG010000009.1:0-350534 GCF_040545115.1 Burkholderia sp. 567 | reverse complement strand
CAGCTCTTCATCCCGCAGCGAGCGTGCAGCGCGATCGGCACGGAGTTCTTCGTCGCGCAGCGAACGCGCCGCACGGTCGGCCAGCTCGGCGCGCAACTCTTCATCCCGCAGCGAGCGTGCAGCGCGATCTGCCCGCAGCGAGCGTGAGGCGCGATCGGCGCGCGGTGAGCGAGCGGCACGGTCAGCTAGCTCGGCGTGCAGTTCCTCGTCGCGAAGTGCGCGTGCATTGCGTTCCGCTCGCAGGCCATCGTCGCGCAGGGAACGGGTTGCGCGCTCGAAACGTGCGACCAGACTGCCATCGCTTCGCAATCCTCGGGCAAAGGACCGCGATGCGCGTGCATTGCCTGAGCGTATTGCCAGATCGATCTGATCCGCCACGTCCTCGACCTGTTCCAGATACTTGGTCGTGACGAGCAGCAAATCTTCCAGCAAATCAATGTGAATTAGTGAGCTCATTGTTGCTCTCCTGGTGAATATTCGTTGATGAAAATGAATCACCTGCGGTACCGCAGTTAAACAAGCGATTACAAAAAAGTCGATAAAGGTTGTTTAACGCGATGGAAAATTAGAACCACTTCTTAATTGGTTATTTTTTGAGCGACTTCGTGCGAAGGCTCGATGTCACTTGCGTAATGGAGGTGTGCGGCACGATATAAGCATTCCAGACTCCCGGCGGAGGTGTTCGGGTGAATTTGGCTGAAAATGAGACGGCCGCTTGAATGGTTTCGGGTATTGGTATCAATAAGGCCAATTTCGGCTGAAATATGATGGCAAGGCAGATGCGGCGGGGCGGCAAGTGGATCGTCGGCGTGCGCAATGGTGAGGTTGTAGTTGCATGAGACGGTGTGCCCCCGTATGTCGTTCGATTTCATGATGGCATCCTGGCTGTAAATTTTTTTTGAATTAAACGGATGGGTGGAACGGCATTTTGTGAATATTGTGGAATTTCAGATAAAGCAATGAGGGTAGATTAGTTCTCTATTTTTTATTGTCAAGGAGGGGTCGTATTTGTTTCGGTTTTGGATTTTATGATTTTATCCATTGCGGGAAATTAATCTTGGCATCGATTTCGTGGTTTTTGAAACCGGTCATGAAAAGGGACGGACCTGATCATGATGGGAACGATTGCTGTCAACGCGGTGGAACAAATAGCCCGGGTCGAGAGCACTTGGCCGCGATGGGAAGCGCTTGCGTTTGCCGACGGGGGCGAATGGTTAGCAAGTACTAGTGGTCGGGCTTTCGAACACGCGACCAGTTTTGACGGGGGCGCAGTCGCATGACACCAAGGGAGCAGGGGGTGTGTTTCCTTTGTGGGCGTCGCGCTGTTGCCGATTTGAATCAAGCGCGTATAAGGCTCATCGGCGTGGATGCTCGTCCACACGCTTTGCTCACATGACGACGCTGGAATTGCCGTGACTTCTTTCCGCGTCGTGGCTGACCAACCGTGAAACATTTCGGCCACCGCGTCGCGCAAGGCCCCATCTGGCCAAGTTGTTATTTAGACAAATCAATAACTTACATGGCGTGGCACGTTACTGGCTTTTGATAGGGTACCGGCGCGAATGGGCGTGCACGAGAAGCAAGCGATGTTTGCCTGCTGTAGCAGCTTGGCCGAAGATCGTAGGCTGGATCAGGCTCGAGGCTTGAATCCGAGGCATTATCCGTCGACCCGGACTTTTCCGGAGCGCGCTGTCTAGCCTGAATTTTCTGGCGAGTACTGGGGCCATATTTCATTTCTGCAACATACGGAACACGAGATTCCCTTGGCAGTCCGTGCCAGTCAGGCGGCGTGAACGATTTTCGTCGACATGAACATGTCGTGGTGGTCGGGAATTATGGTGTTGGTGACAGTCCTCATGACCGTCCGGCAGTGTCGCCGATATGTGTATGCACGGTGAGTCGGTGCGGTGCAGCAGGGACAGGCGAGAATGCATCATGGCGATCAAAATTGGAGACTGGGCGCTCCTTGTTCATATCAAATCGGCGCCGAACCTAAATGGTCGTGTCGTTGAGGTGGTTCGAATCGCTACGGGATGCGAAAAATTTGTCTCGGCGGCGGGAAGAATGTGCCGGGTGGTGCTGGATGAGCGTGTGGCGTGGACTGTGCGATGCAGAGAACCGATTCCGTGGGACTGTTTCGACGAGGGGTTCTATGAGCTTCCATTTTTGGAAAGTAATTTGTTTCCCATCACAGGCGTCCCATGTCCATGGTGACACGAGGGGTGGCCTGGAATTAGCCATGATCGATCTGCGCCCGCGGACCGGAGATTTGGGCGCTCATTCGGAAGATGCGCCGGATCGCGATGCGAATCTGTACGATGACGTACCGGGACGCGGCGATGGAGCCACGACTCGTCGCGTGCAATGCGCAAGATCGGCAAGCGCCGCGCACGGCATCGTCGATGCTGTCGGCCGCCAGCTGATAGGGCGGCATCACGCGCGCCGTTTATCCTGACGGGCGACGTGCCAAAGTAAAAAGCCGGCGTTTGGCCGGCTTCGCAATCCGCCTTGCTGGGGCGGCTCCTCGTTCTGCTTGAGCGCGAGGAGGTGGACTACGGGATACGTTACCGCGTCAATAGAAAACCCATGCCGAGACGTTTCCTTGCATCGGAAATATATCGTCTGCGCGTGACGGCTTTCCACGAAAGGGGATGCCGGTTTTTTCGCTGCGGACCCACGACCGGCATGCCGTCGTCGGTCGCGCGCGCCTCCGCCTGTTCTTGTTGGTTGTCCTGGAAATTTTTTTCTCGCTTCGGGTGATCGTTCATCAAACGGCTCCGTCAGGAAATCGCGTTGCGTCATGGTTCAGGCTTGTACTGCTTGCGTCGAATCAAACCGCGCAGGCGATAGGGGGCGCAACGGCCTACGTTCGTCACGACGTACCCCTCGTCATGAAGTCTACGATCATCGCCAATCTGCGCGTGAAGTACCACCATGCGTCTGCAGGCTTCGGCAGTCGGTACGCTGCCGTACATGACCGATGGGGAATACAGGCTCCCTGCGCTTCAAGCGCGATTGAGCATGCCGCGCAGACTGTTCTTCAGCGTACAGATTCGGCGAGCCCCGCAATGCATGATGACTTTCGTTGCATTTTCCGTCAGGAGCGAGTCATGAAATATCCGGTCTATATCACGCGGCACGGGAATCCCCGCTATCGCGGCGCGCTTCCGGATTTTCCGGAAATCGATGTGGCGGGTGACTCGTATGACGAGTTGCTGGTGGCTGCGGCGCAACAGGTCATGGCCTGCTACGACCGCTCCGCGCGTCTTGTACCGCCGCCGACCACGGATATGTCGATATTGCAGGCGTCGGATGTCGACGTGGGTAACGGAATCTGGCGGTTCTTCGATATCGACCTGACCGGGATGACCTCGAGTTCCGTGAGGATCGAGCTGTGCCTACCGAAATGCATTGTGCGTGACATCGACCTGAAGGCGAGCGCGCTGCACACGACTCGCGATGCATTCGTGTCGATGGCGTGTGCGAACGCCGACCAATCAGCGCAGCACGTCGCGGTGCGTTCCGAACCCACCGTGAAATCGCTGTCGGAAGCGGCTTGACGGTGAGACGCTTTGGACGTGAAGCCTGGGCGGATGGAGTGGTCATTCGGGAGAAGGTGCGTTGAAGATTCACGTTGCGCGTGTTTCGCGACGCCGGACATCGCCATGGAGCAATGCACGCCCGATTCGCGAGGAGTTCTTCGGCGAGGAGCGGCTGGCGCAGCTTGCGGGCAGCCTGGCTCGCGGGCAGAAGGTGCTGCCCGCCGGGGCCTCTGGCCCGTCGCTCGCCACACGGCTGAAGGACAACGCCGATCATCTGCTGAAGGCGTACCGGAACACGGTAGCGGCGGACGCCCGCGGCGAGGAAATCACCCCCGCGGCAGAGTGGCTGCTCGACAACTACTATCTCGTCGGGGAGCAGGTGCGGCAGATCCGTGACGATCTTTCCCCGCGCTATTACCGGCAACTGCCCAAGCTCGGCAACGGCCCGTTTGCGGGATATCCGCGCGTGTTCGGGATCAACTGGTCATTCGTCGCCCATACCGACAGCCGTTTCGATCCCGACGCGCTATGCCGTTTCATGCTTGCGTATCAGGCCGTGGAACCGCTGACGATCGGCGAACTGTGGGCGGTGGCGATCACGTTGCGGATCGTGCTGATCGAAAACCTGCGGCGGCTCGCGGATCAGATCATCGACGACCGGCGCGCGCGGCTCGACGCCGACGCGCTCGCGGATCGCCTGCTCGGCGAACGCGGGCAGGCACGGGAGGAGACGGAGCCGCTCGTCGCCCGTTATGAGCAGGCCGTATTGCACGATGCATTCGCCGTACAGTTGATTCAGCGGCTGCACGATCACGATCCGGCCATGGCACCGGTATTGGCATGGCTACATCGGCACCTCGCGGCGCGCGGCGCGACGCCGGATCAGATCGTCGCGTCCGTCAACCACCAGCAGGGCGCAGCCAGCCTGACGGTACGCAACGTGATCACCAGCATGCGGCTGATTTCGGAGGTGGACTGGACCGATCTGTTCGAGCGCATCAGCCTCGTCGATCAGGTGCTGCGCAGCCACCCGGGCTTCGCGGAAATGGATTTCCCCACGCGCAACCTGTATCGCGATGCGGTTGAAACGCTTGCGCGCGGCGCGCCCGTCAGCGAACGGGAGATCGCGCGCCGCGTCGTCGCCGCTGCGGCGGCGCAGGGCGCGAACCGCGCGTCGGCCGCCGGCGCGGCGCCGGGTCGCGAGACGGACCCCGGTTACTACCTGCTGGCGGAAGGGCGCGCCGCACTTGAAGCGGAGATCGGCTATCGGCCGCCCGTTGCGCTATGGTTGCGGCGCCTGACACGTCACGCAGGTCTCGGCGGTTATCTCGGCCGTATCGGGCTGATTGTCGCGCTGCTGCTGGCGGGCATGTTGGTGTGGCTCGCGCGCGTCGAACCGCCCGGCCACTGGCTGATCTGGCTCGGCCTCGCCGGCCTGCTGCCCGTGCTCGATGCTGCCGTCGCGCTCGTCAATCGCAGCGTGATGCGCGATGTCGGCGCGAAGATCCTGCCCGGGCTCGCCTTGCTCGACGGTATTCCGCCGGGCCTGCGCACGATGGTCGCCGTGCCGGTGCTGCTGACGACGGAAGCGGCGCTCGGCGAGCAGATCGAGCAACTGGAAATTCATCACCTGGCGAGCCCCGATGGTGCGCTTTACTTCGCATTGCTCTCCGACTGGATGGACGCGCCCACGCCGCACGCCGACAGCGACGACGAGCTGCTGGCATCCGCGGCGGCGGGTATCGACCGCTTGAATCGCCGTTATCCGGCGGCGCTGGGCGAAGGCGAGCGCTTCCTGCTGCTGCACCGCAAGCGCGTGTGGAACGACGGCGAACGATGCTGGATGGGCTGGGAGCGCAAGCGCGGCAAACTGCACGAGCTGAACCGATTGTTGCGCGGTGCATCGGACACGACGTTCATCTCGCATGCAGGCGGGCCGCCGCGCGTGCCGTCTGACGTGCGCTACGTGATCACGCTCGATGCCGATACGCGGCTGCTGCGCGATACCGTGCGCCGCCTGATCGGCAAGATGGCGCACCCGCTCAACCGGCCGATATTCGATTCGGCGAGCCGGCGCATTGTCGAAGGCTACGGCGTCCTTCAGCCGCGTGTCACGTCGTCCCTCGCGAGCGGCGACGAGGGGTCGCTGTTCCAGCGTGTGTCGTCGAGCGCGCACGGCATCGATCCTTACGTATCGGCCGTATCGGATGTCTATCAGGATCTGTTCGACGAAGGCTCCTATGCGGGTAAGGGCATCTACGACGTCGATGCGTTCGAGGCGGTGCTCGCCGGCCGCGTGCCGGAGAACACGGTGCTCAGTCACGATCTGTTCGAAGGTATTTTCGCGCGGGCCGGGCTGGCGTCGGATGTCGAGGTCGTCGAGGCGTCGCCGTCCCGCTACGACGTCGCGGCGGGACGCCTGCACCGATGGGCACGCGGGGACTGGCAGCTTCTGCCGTGGTTGATTTTTGGCCACGAACCGCTGACGGCGGTCGGCCGCTGGAAGATGCTGGACAACCTGCGCCGTACACTCACTGCGCCCGCCATGCTGGTCGCGCTGCTGGCCGGATGGATGCTGCCGCTGCCCGTGTCGTTTGCCTGGAGCGCGTTCGTGCTGGTGACGATCGCGCTGCCGTTCCTGTTGCCCGTCTTGAGCGGGCTGGTGCCGCGCTGGCGGCGCACGCACGTCAAGATGACCACGCGCAGCGTGCTCCATGCGTGGTCGGAGGAGCTGCAGTTCGCGTTGACGCGGTTCGGCCTGTCGGTCGTCATGCTGCCGCAGCAGGCATGGTCGATGGGCGACGCGATCGCGCGCACGCTGTTTCGCGTGGGGATCAGCCGTCGCCACCTGCTCGAATGGACCACGGCGGCCGAAGCCGGCGCGCGCGACCGGCGGACCCTGACGCTCACCTATCTGCAAATGCGCGGCGGCGTGACGCTCGCACTGCTTGCCGCGGTCACCAGCATGCTGGTGGGCTGGCGCTTCGATCGTCATGCGGGCTGGCTGGCCGCTCCGTTCGCGCTGGTCTGGCTCGCGGCGCCCGCGATCGCCTACTGGCTGAGTTGCGCGCCGCGGCCGGCGGGCGAGCTGGCGGTGGCTCCGCACGGTGCGCGCCAGCTACGGCGCGACGCGCGCCGGACCTGGCGCTATTTCGAGACTTTCGTGACGGCCGACGATCAGATGCTGCCGCTGGACAATTTCCAGGAGGACCCGAAGCCCGTCGAGGCGCACCGGACTTCGCCCACCAATATCGGGCTGTACCTGTTGTCCGCCGTCAGCGCCCGCGAGTTCGGCTGGCTTGGCACGCTGGACGCGGTGTCGCGGCTGGAGGCGACTCTCGCGACGATGCGGCTGATGTCGCGCTATCGTGGCCATTTCTACAACTGGTACGACACGCGCGACCTGCGGCCTCTCGAGCCGCGGTATGTGTCGTCGGTCGACAGCGGCAATCTCGCCGGGCACCTGATCGCGCTCGGCAATTGTTGCCGAGCGTGGGCGAAGCAGCCCGCTGGCGTGGGACGACAGGCCGCGCATGAAGGGATCGGCGATACGCTGGCGCTGTTGTGCAAGGCCGTGTGCCGAGATGGCGACGCCCGGACGGCCTTGCACGGCGAGTTCGAGCGGGCCGCGACCGAGCTGGAGGAGACGCTCGCCGCGCCGGCCGGGGAGGGCGCTGCACCGGAATGGCCCGCGATCACGATCCTCGCCGCGACGGTCGCCGATGTCGCGCGTGCGCTGATGGACGAGATCGGCCGGGTGCGGGGCGACGACGTCGACGACGTGCTGTTCTGGGCGCAGGCGCTGGAGCACGTGGTGCAAGGGCATTGCCGTGACGCGACGCGCACGCCGGACGAAGCGGACGTGCTGAACAAGCGTCTTCAGGTGTTGGCCGATTCCGCGTTGCAGATGGCCTATGCGATGGAGTTCGGCTTTCTGCTCGACCCGGTGCGGAACCTGCTTTCGATCGGCTACGCCGTGGCCGACGGGCAGCTCGATCCGGGCAACTACGACCTGCTGGCGTCGGAGGCTCGCCTGGCGAGTTTCGTCGCGATCGCGAAAGGGGATGTCCCGGCGCGCCACTGGTTCCGGCTAGGCCGCCTGGCGACGCCGATCGGGCATGGCGCGGCGCTGATATCGTGGTCGGGATCGATGTTCGAATACCTGATGCCGTCGCTCGTGATGCGCGCGCCGGACAGCAGCCTGCTCGCGCGTACCAATCACCTGGTGGTGCGACGGCAGATCGCCTATGGCGACGGGCTGCGGCTGCCGTGGGGCATGTCCGAGTCGGCGTACAACACGCGCGACATCGAGCTGACCTATCAGTATTCGAGCTTCGGCGTGCCGGAGTTGGGGCTCAAGCGCGATCTCGACCAGAACCTGGTGGTCGCGCCCTATGCGACCGCGCTCGCGGCGATGGTCGCGCCGGACGCCGCCGTGCGCAACTTCGAGCGGTTGCGCGCGGCCGGCGCGTGCGGACGCTTCGGCTTCTACGAAGCGCTCGACTACACGCCTGCGCGCGTGCCGGAAGGCATGCCGGTTGCCATCGTGCGGGCATTCATGGCGCATCACCAGGGCATGTCGATCGTGTCGATCGCCAATGCGTTGCTGGGCGGGCGCATTCGCACCTTCTTCCATGCGGAACCGGCCGTTCGCGCCACCGAGCTGCTGTTGCAGGAGCGGGTGCCGGGCCGGGTCGCGGCAGGGCGGCCGCGGGTCGACGCACGCCCCGCCGGCAGGATGCATGGGATCGATGCCGGCGTCGCGCGGCGCCTGCTGTCCGCGAACGATCCCGCTCCCGTCACGCATCTGCTGTCCAACGGCCGCTATGCGGTGATGCTCACGGCCGCGGGGTCCGGCTACAGCCGTCGCGACGATCTGGCCGTTACGCGCTGGCGGGAGGACGCGACGCGCGACGATTGGGGCAGCTATCTGTATCTGCGAGACGCGGAGAACGGCGACGTCTGGTCGGCCACGTGGCAGCCCACCGGCGTGGTACCGGACAGCTACGAGGTGACGTTCACCGAGGATCGCGCCGAGTTCGTGCGTCGCGACGGCACCTTGACGACGTCGGTCGAGGTGGTGGTGTCAGCCGAGGACGACGCAGAGGTGCGTCGGGTGTCGGTGGCCAATACGGGCACCCGGCCGCGCATGATCGAATTCACGTCGTACGCGGAAATCGTGCTCGCGCCCGCAACCGCCGATCACGCGCATCCCGCATTCTCGAAGCTGTTCATCGAGACCGAGTACATGCCGGCGTCCGGCGCAATTCTGGCGACGCGCCGCAAGCGCGCGCCGAGCGAGGCGGAAGTTTGGGCCGCTCATCTGGCGGTGACTGCCGGCGAAATCGTCGGCGCGGAAGAATTCGCTACCGATCGCCTGCGTGTCATCGGACGCGGACGCAGCGTTCGCCTGCCGCTTGCGCTGACCGAACGGCGTGCGCTGAGTACTTCCGAAGGCGCGGTGCTGGACGCGGTGTTCACGTTGCGGCATCGGCTGCGCATCGAGCCGGGCGCGAAGGCGAGCATCGTTTACTGGACCATCGTCGCGGATTCGCGCGCGCAGCTGCTCGATCTGGTCGACAAGCATCGCGACGGCGAATCGTTCGCGCGTGCGGCGATGCTCGCGTGGACGCAGGCGCAGGTGCAACTGCGGCACAGCGCGGTGAGCCTCGACGAGGCCGCGTTGTTCCAGCAGCTGGCCGGATACATGCTCTACAGCGATGCGTCGATGCGGCCGGGCTCCGCCGCACTGCTGCGCCATGCGGCGGCGGTATCAGCGGCGGGCGGAATGGGCGCGTCGCCGTTATGGACGCATGGCGTATCGGGGGATCTGCCGATACTGCTTGTCCGGATCGACGACATCGAGCACATCGCCATGGTGCGGCAGTTGATTCGCGCGCACGAGTACTGGCGGATGAAGCGGCTCGAGGTCGATCTGGTCATTATCAACGAGCGCGCGGCGTCGTATGTGCAGGATTTGCAGGTGGCGCTCGAGGGGCTGGTGCGGCCCCGACAGCCCCCTGGCGAAGCCGGACGCGGCAGTATTTTCGTCCTGCGCGAGGACCTGATGGCGGTGGCGGCGCGCGCATTGTTTCCGGCCGTTGCGCGGGCCGTGCTCGCCGCGCGCAACGGCCGGCTGGTGGACCAGTTGCGGCGCCTCGCGGGTTCGCCGCTGCCCGCGCGCCCGGATGCCGCGCGCGCGCCGCTGCCGCCCCCCGTGATCCCGCCGCCGAAAGGCGCACAGGCCGGCGAGCGTCTCGAATACTTCAACGGCATCGGCGGTTTCGCGCACGGCGGCCGCGAATACGTCGTGATCCTGCAGCCCGGCCAATGCACGCCGATGCCGTGGGTCAACGTCGTCGCGAATCCGTCGTGCGGCTTCCTGACGTCGGCGGAGGGGGGCGGCTATACCTGGGTGACGAACAGCCGCGAGCATCCGCTGACGCCGTGGTCAAACGACCCGGTTACCGATCCGCCGAGCGAAGTGTTCTACATCCGCGACGACGAGACTGGCGTGCGCTGGGGGCCGCAGGCGGGTTCGATCGGCGACGACGCGCCGAGCGCGACCGCTTTCGTGGCGAGTCATGGCCAGGGCTACAGCCGGTTTGCGCATTCCGCGGCCGATGTCGCCGTCGAGTTGCTGCAGTTCGTGCCGCTGGCCGATCCTGTCAAGATTTCCCGCCTGAGTCTGCGCAACCTGTCGGACCGGCCCCGCCGGCTGTCCGTCGCAATCTATGCGGAGTGGGCGCTGGGTGCGCCGCGCAGCGCCTCGGCGCCGCACACCGCGAGCGAGATCGATCCGCCCACCGGCGCGCTGTTTGCCCGCAACGACTGGAGTCAGGTGTATCGCGGCAGAGTGGCGTTCGCCGATCTATGCGGCCTGCAAACCTCGTGGAGCGCGGACCGGCGCGAGTTCATCGGCCGCAATGGAGTCCTGAGCGATCCCGCCGGTTTTCCGGGCAAGACCGGCGCGTCGCCGTTGTCGGGCCGCGTCGGCGCCGGGCTCGACCCGTGTGCCGCGTTGCAGACCACGGTCGATCTCGAACCCGGCGGCAGCGTCGAAATCGTCTTGCTGCTCGGCGAAGGCGCCGATGCGCCGGCGGCACGGCAGTTGATCGTGCATTACCGTCAGGCCGATCTCGACGCGATATTCGCCGCCGTGACGGCGTTCTGGGACGAGACGCTCGGCGCCGTTCAGGTCGAAACGCCTGATCGTGCGATGGATCTGATGTTGAACCGCTGGCTGCTGTACCAGACGCTGTCGTGCCGGATCTGGGGGCGTGCGGGCTTTTATCAGGCGAGCGGCGCGTACGGTTTTCGCGACCAGTTGCAGGACGGCATGGCGCTCGCGGTCGCCCGCCCGGCCCTGACGCGCGAGCATCTGCTGCGGGCGGCGGCGCGCCAGTTTCCCGAGGGCGACACGCAGCACTGGTGGCTGCCCGAAAGCGGCAGCGGCGTACGCACGCGAATCTCCGACGACCGCGTCTGGCTCGCCCATGCGGTTGCGCACTACGTCGACGTCAGCGGCGACCGGGCGATTCTCGATGCGTCGATCCCGTTCATCGACGGGCGGGCGCTGGCCGCCGACGAGCAGGACGCGTTCTTCATTCCGCGCATCTCGGAAACGAGCGCGTCGCTGTTCGAGCATTGCGCGCTCGGGTTGGAGTCCAGTCTGGCGCATTTCGGCGAGCATGGCCTGCCGCTGATCGGCACCGGCGACTGGAACGACGGGATGAACCGGGTCGGCGAGGCCGGGCGGGGCGAAAGCGTGTGGCTCGGGTGGTTCCTGCATGCGACGCTCACGGCGTTCGCGCCGCTCGCCACGGCGCGCGGCTCGGGCGAGCTGGCGGCGCGCTGGCTGACGCGCGCCGGCGCGTTGCGCGACGCGCTTGCCGATGCGGGATGGGATGGCGAGTGGTATCGGCGCGGCTACTTCGACGACGGTACGCCGCTCGGCTCGGCCGGCAACGCCGAATGTTCGATCGACGCGATCGCGCAGTCGTGGAGCGTGCTGTCGGGCGCGGCGGACCCGGCGCGCGCCGCGCAGGCGATGGACGCGCTGGACGCGCGGCTGATCCGCCGCGACGATGGCCTGGCGCTGCTGTTCGCGCCGCCGTTCGATCGTTCGTCGGTCGATCCCGGTTATATCAAGGGCTACCCGCCGGGCATCCGGGAAAACGGCGGCCAGTACACGCATGCGGCCACGTGGTCGGTGCTCGCGTTCGCGCAAATGGGCGACGGCGATCGCGCGGCGAAGCTGTTCGCGCTGCTCAATCCGGTCAATCGCAGTCGCACGCGCAGCGGCGCGAATCGCTATCGGGTGGAGCCGTACGTGGTCGCGGCCGACGTCTATTCGGTCGCGCCGCATGTCGGTCGCGGCGGATGGACCTGGTACACCGGCTCGGCGGGCTGGCTGTATCGCGCGGGCGTCGAAGGCCTGCTCGGCCTGCGCAGGCAGGGCGATCTGCTGTCGATTCAACCGTGCATACCGCGATCCTGGCCGGGCTTCAGGGCAACGCTGCGTCACGGGGCGTCGCACTACGACATCGTCGTCGAGAATCCGGACGACGTCTGCGGCGGCGTGTCCCGCGTCGTCGTGGATGGCGTGCGGCTTGCCGCCGGCGAAGCAGCGGTACGGCTCGTGGACGACGGTCGGCGTCATAGCGTGGTCGTGACGCTGGGGGCCGCGCAGGCGGTGCTCCTGTGAAGCGGCAGGCGGACGTGGAAGTCGGCAGGTTGGCATTCGGGCCGGTACGTTAGCGGACGGACTGTGCGCGATTTACCTCCCATCATGAACCGATGTTTCGAATTCCATCGAGACGTCAGCGCATGGGCTTCCGTGCTTCGAGCCGGATCGGACGACGCAGCGGCAACCCGAGGAGATAATCATGAGAAAGCTACATTCCGTGGCGGTCGAGATGGCGATAGTCACCATGACGATGGTCGTGCTGACCGGTTGCGGCGGTATGTCTCGCCGTGGAACGGATACCGTGATCGGGGCCGGTGTCGGCGGCGTCGCCGGTGCGGTCCTGACGGGCGGCAGCGCGTTGGGTACGGTTGGCGGCGCGGCCGTCGGCGGGGTTGTCGGCAATCAGGTCGGGAAATAGATCGGGAAACAGGCCGGCCGGATGAAGGGAAGGGAATCGGCAGGCGCACTCGCCGTCACGGCGAAGCGTGCACTATACGAGAATGGCTCGGAGTGTGACCGATATGTCGGCATTTCTTCTGAACGGTGAGCTGAGGCTGTCCTGGTGGCAGCTTGCGTGGGTCGTGCTCGCGCTCACGCATGTCACCATCATCGGCGTGACGGTGTACCTGCACCGCTGTCAGGCGCACCGCGCGTTGGATCTGCACCCGTGCGTCAGCCACTTCTTCCGGTTCTGGCTGTGGTTGACGACCGGTATGTTGACGCCGCAGTGGGTCGCGGTGCATCGCAAGCATCACGCGAAGAGCGAGACGCAGGAAGACCCGCATAGCCCGCGAACCCGCGGCCTCGCGACCGTGCTGCTTCGCGGCGCGGAACTGTACCGGGAGGAGGTGCGGAACGAGGAAACGCTGCGCCGGTATGGATTGGGTACGCCGGACGACTGGCTCGAACGCCACGTCTATGCCCGCTATCCGAACCTCGGCGTCGGGCTGCTGGCCGTGATCGACGTCGGGCTGTTCGGGCTGCCCGGCGTGGCGGCGTGGGCGATCCAGATGATGTGGATTCCGTTCTGGGCTGGCGGCGTGGTCAACGGTTGCGGCCACTTCAGCGGTTATCGGAATTTCGCGACGCTTGATGCGAGTACCAACCTTTTCCCGCTGGGCATCCTGATCGGCGGGGAAGAACTGCATAACAATCACCACGCATACGTGACGTCCGCCAGGCTGTCGAACCGCTGGTTCGAGTTCGACATCGGCTGGCTGTACATCCGCCTGCTGGCAGCATTGAGACTGGCGACCGTTCGGCGAGTCGCAACGAAGCCACGCCCGCTGCCGAACAAGGCAGTGATCGACGACGCAACGCTGCAAGCGGTCATCCGCAATCGGCATGCGGTGGTGGCCGCCTATGCGCGCATGCTCGAACCCGCCTGCCGGCGGGAACTGCGCCGCATCAAGGACATGAGCCGCGACGACAAGCGCGCGTTCGCGCTCGGCATGAAACGCTGGCTGCGCCAGGCCTGGGGCCATCGGGACAAGCCCGATCTGCGTGCGTTGACGAGCCCCAATGCGAACCGGCGAATACGCGTGTACGTGGATATGTACGAGGCGTTGCTCGAGCTATGGACGCGGTCACACGCATCGCACGAGCAATTGCTGGCTCAGTTGCAGGATTGGTGCCGTTGCGCGGAGCAGAGCGGCATCAAGGCGATCGCCGATTTCTCGATGCGTCTGCGCCTGTATGCGTAATCGTGACACGCCGGTGCCCTGCCATGCGGGACCGGCCTGCAACGGTTCGCGGAGCAAGCCCCGCTCATCTCGCCCGACTGTCGGGACGCAAATAACGCCACTTGCTCGCATTGGAATTGATGCCGGCATCTTGACGGATGCGCTTTTCGGACCGCTCGATGTCGGCGCGGACCAGATCGTCCCGCTGCTTTTGCCGGGTCGCGTCATCGCGCCGATCAATTGCGGGGCCTGAGTAATATTTCATGAATCGCTCCTGAGTGAGGTGTGCCCGCCTCGCGAGACGCCGCGTCGAGCGGGATGCGGCGGACGGATCAGATCGCTGTGGGGGCGATCTTGCCGTCCACGATGTCCTTGCCGAATTGCATCGCCAGGTCGAGTGCGAGCGCCGCCGTTTGCGGAGCGCCATGTTCGAAAATGGTCGAGTAACGCGGTGCCGTTGCCGAGGTCGCCGGAATCGTATCGATGCGCACGATTGAAGTGAAACGCTTCGGGCCGGGGGCGTGGGGATCGCCGAACGGCGGGAAAAGCATTTGTGAATAGACGCGGAGTTCACGTCCGCGATATTCGAGAGTGGGGATGGTCATGATTTGCTCCTGACAGAGCAACCGTTGGCGCCGAAGGATTCAAGGGCGCCGATGCCTTGACAAAAAACCGGCAGGTATCTTCAGTGTGCGCGCTTGAAAATGGTTTCGCAATAAAAATATCGGATGCCGAATCATATTTTCGATACGGATAAATCACCGGGTTGCGGTGCGGTTGCGGAAGAATTCGCTTCAAAATAGTCGATACCGTACAGACCAACGCGTGTCGTCCGGTTCACGATAAAATCAACACCGAGGAGGCTGCCATGTGCATCCCACTTTCACCCGAGGTCGTCGAGACCCTCAAATCGCTTGATCGAATTCCGGATTCCCAAGCCGATATTCCACGCTCCATAGCCAATGAACTATTGACTCACGGGCTCGCATACGAGTCGCGCACCGGCGGCTCCATCAATATGACGTCAGCAGGCCGGATGTGGCTGAATCGGTGCGCCGATTATTAGGAAGCGCGCACGCGTCGACCGGACGAGATGGGAGTTTTGTCGCGTACAACACTCCATGGACAAGTGAGGCAATGATGAAAATCCAATCTACACGATGGTTTACGCTGAACCGGTATGCGCCTGTTCGCGACGGATGGTATGAAGTGCGACTGGTGAGCGGCGACACGGCGTTTGCGAAGTTTGGTGATGGCGAATGGACGGAAAAGCCGATGCTCGCCTTTACGCGTTGGCGAGGCTTGCGCTCCGATCCGGACAAGTCGGGCGACCAGGAGACGATTGCCGCGGATGCGACCGTAGCGAAAGGTGCCCGAGACGTGTGGAACGCATTCTTTCCCGGCGTGGGAGACGAGCAGCACACACCACTTGCCGCCGCGCACAGCGATCACACCCGACACACTGCGGCATCGTGACGGCCGGCTGGAAACGGAATTCGCCGGGTGCAGACGTGTGTTATCGGCACCCGGCGAGTCAACCGCAATTTGCACGATCGCGCGGCGCGTCGGAACGAGCCGCGCGCACACCCTACGGTCGCTTCTTGAATTGCGCTTTCGCGTCACCGAATGAGGCTTGTGTCTTTCCGACGACCTGCTCGACCGTACCCTGCATTCTGGTCGTTCGATTCCCCAGGATCCTGCCGATCATTTCCTTCAGTTTGCCTTTTGCTTCATCGATGCGGCCTTTCACTTGATCCCTGTTCATCACATTGCTCCTTGGCATGGGTCGCCTGTCTCACCGATACGAAACCACGAACCGATCGAAGCCTCGTATCGGGCGCTTTGGCGCGCGACAACCAAGGCACCCCGACACATGCTGTGCGCCGTCGTGATGGAAGTCGGTACGATGCCGTACTGCCGTACGCGAATCGGAGGCGGCAAGCCAGCGTATGCATGCGGGTGGCGATCGGATCGATCGCCGGCTTATGAGAGATACTGGCCGGACACAGGCCTGTGCCGACAGCATCATCTTCACGCTCCGAAGCACAATGAGTGCGGCCTGCCAGCCCGCTGGCTGTCGTGGGTCGGCAAGCGCTTTTCACATGAGATCGCACCGTCATGGCATCCGTGCCTCGTGATCGTCGGCTCGGCGATTGTGGCGAACGGCGATGTGCTGCCCTACATGACGAGGTAGCGACGGGACTCGACACCGTTGACCCTGCACACCGCGGCAAGCGCAGATTGGAGCGTGCCTGTACCCAGTCAAATGCGTCGGCCCAGAGGCCCGCCAGTCTAGCCGCGAACTCGCTGGCCACGCTCCATCGCGATATGACGGCTGAACACCGGTCGGCCTCGTGGAAGCCATAAGGCGCCTTGCATCGCTCATCTCGCCCGATTGTCGGGACGCGAATAACGCCACTTGGTCGCATTGGAATTGATGCCGGCATCCTGCCGGATGCGCTTTTCGGACCGCTCGATGTCGGCGCGGTCGAAATCTTCCCGCTGCTTCTGTCGGGTCGCCTGATCGCGTTGATCAAGTGGTGTGCCTAAATGATGTTTCATGGATCCTCCTGATTGGAGCGTACCGTGTATCGATATCGACCACTGCCGCAAATGTGTGCAGACACAGAATGGGCGAGAAAAAGGGGAGAGTCGGTACGATGCCGTGCAGTGGTGGTTGGCGTCGCTTCAAATCGTCATGCAGATGCTTTCCGGCGATGTCCGCCATGACCCGCGTGCGCCCGGTACTTTGCCGGCCAGGCTCCGCGCCAGCGTTCGGCTACTTTGATATCGAAAGATTCGATGCACGTTCCGAACCGGGTGCATCGAGCACGTGTCCTGCATGAAGGAGAAGGGCGACTTGCGTCCGGCCACCCGGCACTTGCGTGCCGGCGGCATCGCACTGGACCGCTCGACGCTGGCGCGCAGCGCGCCACGGCGTCCGCCTGAGTCTTACGCATAGCGGCGCATAAGCGGCGTGGCCGAAATGCCGTGCAGCACGATCGACACGGCGATGATGGCCAGTACTTGCGGAACCAGCGGCAACAGTTCCGCGCGCGGCCCTTGCTCGAGGGACAGCATCAGGTAATACAGGGAACCCACGCCACGGATGCCGAACCAGCCGATCAGCCGGCGCTGGTGGCGCGACGCCCGGGAACCGATCAGCGCAAGCCAGGTAGCGGTCGGCCGGATGACGAGCAGCAGTGACGCAACCACGGCCGCGCCTGTCCAGGTGAGCATATCGGCCCAATAGCGGGAGACGAGCGCGCCAATCAGCAGGATCAGCACGGCTTCGGCGATGTGTTCCAGCTCGATCGTGAATCCCATGACCGATTCAGCGACGAAGGCATGAGCTTTGTCGGGGTTGGTGGAGGTGGCTTCGACATCCTCGCTGTCCACGACGCCGACCGTCTCCTTCGACGTCTTCCGGCCGCTCGTGCGATGCTCGACGCGTCGCATCGCGACGCCCGCAGCGAACACGGCCAGGAACCCGTAGCCGTGAACGGCGAGCGCCGCGCCATATGACAGCATGATCAGGCCCAGCGCGAAAAACCCTTCGAGGCCGAGCGCCTGTCCGTGACGGCTGCGCAGAAATGCGACGAGCCGGGCGGTGGCCAAGCCAAGCAACCAGCCGACGCCCACACCGGAGGCGATACCCCATGCAACGCCGCCGACCATGTTCCAGTGAAGCGCCGACGTCGTGCTGGAATCGCACAATAGCAGGCCGAGCACCGCGCACGGATAGGCCGTGCCGTCGTTGATCCCGCCTTCGCCAGACAACGAAAAGCGCACCAGTTCGACATCACCCGCGTCGCGCACGCCGACGTCATGAGCGAGCACGGGATCCGTCGGCGCGATCATCGCACCCAGCAGCACCGCGACGCCGAGACTCAGATGCAGCACCAGCATGCCAAGCGCGGCGATCGACGCGACGGTGAAGATCATCGCGACGACGCCAAGCCGCAGCGGCAGCATCCAGCGGCGATCGGCGGGCGGGACACGCAACCTCAGGCCGATCGCGAACAGCGAGATCAGCAAGCCGATTTCGGCAGCGATGCGCAAGCGCGTGACGTCATCAGGCAATGTCATCGCCAGGAAACCGATACCGGACGGCCCGATCAGAAAGCCGATGCCGAGATACACCATGGCCGCGCTCAGCGGCAAGCGCTTAAGCGACGATCCGATGAGTCCCATGAAAATCAGTAGGGCCCCGAAGATGAGGCATCCAATCGTTTCGGTCACTTTGAATGTCCTGCATGGATAACGTCGCGCTCGCCGCGCGTCGAGCGCAGGTCGCCATGCGGTGTCGTCGAGACTGCACGCGGCACGCGCGGGACGGCACACACCGGGATGGGCGTCGATGCCTCGCATTCGTCGCACGATATCGCGCTGGTCGTACCTAACCTGAGGCGGAATTTCGTGACTGATCAAGTAGTGAGTCTCGCGTCGATATTATTGGAATCCAGCCAGGCTCGACGGACCGTGGCAGGAGGTTGATAGCGATGCGCGCTATGAGGCCGGCGCTCGTTGTAGATCCGATCTTTCTCCGGTTGCTTGAGCGTACAAGTGGCCACCCGGCAGCTCAACCCCAGATAACCACATGCCTTGCGTTGCGAGAGACCCCGCCGAGTCAACTTGTTGCGCCAACGATAGAACGTCTGTTCCGAGATGTTGTGGCGCTTGCACCGATCCTTCACCGGCTCGTCCCGGTTCTCGGCCTCCCGCAAGTTGCGGATGATCTGCTCGTCGGTAAATCGCTGCTTCATCGAGTTCTCCTTGCCACCAGGATAAAAGAGAACTCACTTGCCAAATGCTACAAGAAACGGCTCAGGTCATACGCGCTATACGCTCGACGCGCGGGCTCAGTATGTCCGATGCCGGACGGTTTGTCGGTGCGGGTGACGAGCGGAACCGGAGCGGCCCCCGAGCGTGTGCGGACCGGCATGTCCGGCGCGTTGCGGCGAAACACGCGCGTTCCCGGCGGAATATTCGGATCGGGCCTATGCTGGCGTTGTGACCGGCGGCATTCCACGCTGGCGTGTCGCCGACACGCAGCGCGTCGAATCCGGGCCGGCCTCGTCCGGCACTCAGTTCCATGGAGGTGGATATGCGCAGCAGGTATCGAGAGCAGCATACGAACGGTGGCAAGAGCGAACGCAATGTCGACGAGGCGGTCGAGGGGACATTCCCCGCCAGCGATCCGCCATCGATCGGCGGTGTCACCAGGATGATTTCGCGCCCGGCCCATCGAAAGCATCACCGGAAGTCGCCGCACATCAAGCACCGTTAGTGCAGGTTGCGCGGCGCGCATGTCAAAGGCAGCCCGAACTTCGACGACGAGCATTGGCCGGTGATGATGCAATCACAGTGGGGATTGTCGCTTCACCAGTACTACAACCGGACTCCGTACTGGGTAGTCGGAAGGTAGCTAATCCGTCTCGTCGAGAGCGCGAACGTGTCGATGCTCCGGTTTCACGCCTTCGGGAGCGTCACGGACATTCGCGGTGCAGTAGCGGCTAGAGTCGCTTCAGATCGGGAAGCAGGCGATCGAATTCGCGTTTGACCACCCCATAGCATTCGCACACGCGTTTTTCGAGCCCCGGGCGGTCCAGCACTTCGATATGGCCGTAGTTGTAGCGGATGAGGCCTGCGTCTTGCAGCTTCAATGCAGCTTCTGTCACGCCCGACCTGCGCACGCCCAGCATGTTGGCGATCAGTTCCTGCGTCATGCGCAACTGGTTCGAAGGCAGGCGGTCGAGGCTGAGCAGCAGCCAGCGGCAAAGTTGCTGGTCGATCGAGTGATGCCGGTTGCATACTGCGGTCTGAGCCATCTGCGTGATGAGCGCCTGGGTATAGCGCAACAACAGGCGTTGCATGGCATTGCCGCGCCGGAATTCTTCTTTCAGAATGCGCGCGTCGAGCCGGTAGGCCTGCCCCGCGCTTTGCACGACGGCGCGACTCGGCGTCGTTTCGCCGCCCATGAACAGCGACACGCCGATCATGCCCTCATGGCCGACGATCGCGATTTCAGCGGACGAGCCGTCCTCCATCACATACAGCAACGAAACGATCGACGTGGTCGGAAAAAAGACGTGATGAAGCTGGCCCCCCGACTCGTACAGCACTTTTCCCAACGGCATGTCGACAAGGGCCAGGTGAGCGGCGAGGTGAGCGCGTTCGTTTTCGGGCAGCGCGGCAAGCAGGTGATTTTCGGTAATGGGCGGGTTGTCCTGCATGCGAGGCTCCTGCGCGCGGCTGACGATGGTGAATCCGGCCGATATGGGCGCAGCAGAAATCGGCGGGACGAGACACCCATCATACTTTACCGATCCGACGACCGGACAGGATGGCGGCAATGCGTCCTTTTTTCTATGAGTTCGGAATGTCGTTCGAATGCGAACTTACCTTCAAAAAAATTATAGTGTTGGCACATGTCTCATCAAGGTGCGCACAATCACGTGCGCTCGATACGGAACCGATATTTCACTGAGCGTTTGAAGGGAAATCGCGGTCGCCTGGCCTGCCCGGCGTCGACCGCGGAACGGTGTGCCGCGATGACTCGGGTGCGTCGGTACTCGGCGCCCAGGTGGGGAGGTAGGTCGAGGTGATGGATCTAATCGAAGTGCGCGACGGCGATTGACCGACGGACGAGACGAACGTAGATAGATGACTACGCCGCTCGCCCGGCGCGTCTTGGCGAAAAGTCGAACTTGGTCGCACCGGTATCGGCAGATGCAGGCGTCACGAGAAACACGCGCTTCCCGGCCTTGAATACGTGATGCGACGGCAGGCGCGGATTGACCAGTTCGATGAATTCTGCTGCCGAGATGACGGGCATGAACGCGAACACGTAGCTTTTTCGATACGAACCGATAAAGAGTTCGCGATGGACGACCCTGAGGGCCGCAGCGGTCATGCTGGTGGCATCAAAGCGTCCCGCGGGCCGAGGATGATTCGGCATTCAGCCAGTAGCCATGCTTGCCGTAAAACTGATACAACGCAATCTCGTCGCTTCGGTAGACGGGCTGTGAATCGTCGTATTCGGGACTGTGGCGAATCGAGTCGCGGTTGAGCGCGGTTGATACCGTTTCCGTGGCCCAGTTCACCCGGTCGAGCCAGTGCGTTGCGATCAGAATTTCCTTGTTGGTCAACCACCAGTTCCGCGTACTGATTGCGAGATAGCGGATCACCCAGGCTTCATCGTCGTAGACGAAGTCAGACACGTGGCCGATGCGTCCAGCCGTGGCTTCGAGCCGATAGCCCTTGACTCTGCTGGTGCCGTGCAGATGCGTATCCGTCGGCACATCGGCCGGCACATCGCGGGGCATTGTGAGGGAGGGGAGCGGATTTCCGGCCTCGAGTTCTCGCGACAGGGTGGCAGAACCGGACGTAGGGTATCCGGTCATGCCCCACCGGTTCGGGCCATCCCAGTAGCGCGGATAATGGTAGTAGCTCAGGTATTCGATCTCGTGTTGGCGGGATACGGGTTGGTGTGTGTCCAGATCCGGGCTGTCTCCCACTTGCTGGCGCGTGAGGTCGACATGCAGCGTGCTGGACCGGGAGTCGGTGTGCTTGATGCAGTAGGGCGAGATGAGCACCTGCCTCTCGTGCAGCCAGTCCTCCGTCTTGACGACGAGGTAACGGATGCACCAGTCGTTGTCGAAGTAGGCTTGATTGACGTGTCCGATGTCTCCGTCCTTTGCACGCACCGCACTTCCGTGTAATGCCTTGGTGCTTCGTAACATGACGTTCTCTTCAGATCGATGCGCGGCATGCCGATGATCCGGCTGAATCGCGAGCCGTGCGGTGGCGTCCAGTCACTCGCCCGCGGATGAAGGGCGATTCGTGCCGATCCCTTTCATTCACGCGGTTCGCAGTCTGGCGCGACGTCGTAACGGATAACCGGCATGCTTTACACGGTACCCGCAATGCGCAATCAACGCGGTACGAAAGCGTACAGAGTGCGTGCCAATCGATGCAGATCAGGGTGTCGAATCGACTCGAATGGAAAGGCCGATGCGTTTCAAGCGTTGGCGAGTTACGCGGATGTGACGTGAAGCCGAGGATGCAGGCATTCGACAATGCGAATTGGCTGCCGACGGCGAACTCGCAGTGCGGATTGTTGCTTCATCGTCGATTACAACGGGACGCCGTGCCTCGGCGGATAGACGCGGCCGTGTAGGCTCAACAGGTCATTGGACCGACAGCCGCGTGTGTGAAGAAAAAACCGGTTCTCATGCTTACATGAACCAGATGAACGTATGCATCCACGATGTATCGTTCGGATCGGCCCTTATAGCTGGCATTGATCGCACAACGTCCGATTCTCAGATTGGCCAGCATGAACGGGCGGCCATCGGACGGCGTCTCCGGAACCGTATTTCCTTTCATACCCGTGATCGTCACCAGTACGTCGGACAAATATTCGTTCCCGCCTCGGATGCGGCGGATGAAGGTGAGCACGAGAACGTAGCCGCGCATGGCCCCCTTGATGGCGATCGATTGATCCAGTCCAATGCCGCCTGACAAGTAGGACCTGATTGGCGCGCTGTATCGGAGGCAGGTTGCCGGGGGCTGCGGCTGGGGCGATTCCGGCGAACATGGCGCTGAGAAGAAGCGCGAGCATTGAGGGCTCAGGGGTTTTCATGAGGGATCTCCTAGAGGATCAGGCGGGGGAGTCGAGGTGTGGGGGCACGGTCTGACTGACAGAGCAGGCCCGGCGCTCACAAATGCGGTTATTCGTGTCGCATGTCCGTTCGTGCCGGACGCTTGCTCTTCATTCGATTGCGTGCCGCTTGTTGTCGAAGGACCCGTTCGCATGCTCTGCGGACGGTTCCCTTCACCGTCGGGCGAAGAGGGGCCCCGTTACGCTATGTGTTTTTCGCTCCTACTGACAATCGATTGAAAGCAGCTCCTAAGATCGGCCATGGGCGCACTCGACGGCGGGCGTACCTGGACGGCGACATGCCGGTCGAACCGTCTTGCTGCGTGTCCACTCGGTCTCCGTTCGGGGGGCATGGCACCGCGTTCGACCGTTGCATCCAGCCGCGCTGGCGGTCAACGTTCGAGCGCATGAACCCGCAAATCGAATCGAACAGTCGTACAGAATCAGCGCCGCTTGATCCTCAAATTCGGGCGAATACTTCGTGAGAATTTGAAGCCGGGTCTTGCGATCCTTCTACTCGGACCCTTTGTCCATACGTGGATCTGTACGCATTCGCCAATTGTTACGGTCGGTATTCGCGCACCCAGTTGCGAGTGCATACACCTCTGCATCCCACTGGCGGCCTAACTCGCCAACTTCGCGCACAGAAAGTCCCGCAGGGAATGCCTTTGGTTTTACGGATACGCGCGCCTTCGATGACGCGCTCGAACGTCCAGCGAACCCGCCTGCGGCCATTTTTTGTGATGGTTTCGATGTGCATGACGCGAGAGACCTGTATAGCGAGTCGAGGTCGTAGACAAGCGTTTTATTTCCCAGCCTGAATCGCTGAATCACAGTGCAGCCGCGATCGATGCAACTGATGTTTGGTAGGCAACGCCGGGGAAAGCGGCGGCCTCCTTCGCAGTTGCGCGCTTGCCTTTGGATAGGTCCATGCTACGAACCCTCCTGTCTCAAAAGGTACGTTGATGCAATGCAGAAAAATTTGTGACGGGTTAGGAGATGAACTGCGAGCCGCGCGTGACCGAAGACGGCAAGCACGCGGCCTATCGTGGCTACGACGTCGAGATTGGGGCGATCAAGCGTGATCCGGATACAATGGTGGCTGTTGTAAATTTGACGCCATGCCCGCCAAAGCTCCCCGTCAAATTTAAACATTCGGTGCGCCGCTTCCTGCAATCTCAGTATCCGGCGCGTGCTACGATGACCACTGGCCGAGCAGGGGGCTGCAATGAATCTGGACGGATTCAAGCCATATCGCGGCTATTTCTATCGAGTCTCTGCAAAATTTGGCGACAATGGCCAGTGGTGCAGCACGATTGATGTTCTTCGGCGTCATTGCAACGGTACAACCGAAACCGTGATTTCGCAGATGAATGTGCCTGGCATGTTCATTTCTGAGAGCCTGGCCCTCGACGCCTCTAACGCCTACTGCCACTTGCTCATCGACGAGGGAAGTTTCGGGGATGAGTAGTGTCAAGACACCCTCCTGAATTCGGCGACCCAGACCCACGGATTTGCGTCCCTGCTATTGCCCCGCGCGGCGGTCAGCCTGTCCCACAGTCACTGATACGACTCGCGCGCCGTCTGAGTGCCTTCGCCGTTATCGTACTGGTACGCTCCAGCGAACGTGCCTTAGTCCTCCACATCATCCTCGCTGATGTCCTGCAGGTGCTTGGTAAGCGCTCGACACGTACCGTCTGTTCATGAGGGCGCGGCACCGGCAATCTGATTCCCATCAGATGTAATGGGAATCAGATTGATGAAGCCAGTGGTGCATGGAAGACAACCGGGATCGAGGAACTACACGAAGGAGTTTCGGGAAGCGGTTGCTACCGAAGCGAACGATCCGAATCGCTCGATTGCCGAGGTAGCGCGTGCGCACGGCTTGAACGCCAATATGGTCGCGCAGTGGCGAAGAAGCTTACTCGATACGCAACCTGCACCGTCGGTACCAAACATCGCGCTGCTACCGGTTGATGTGGTCGATCTGCCTGCGAAAGACATCCCACATCACGCTCTGCCGCAAACGCCGGACGTGTCGGCGAGCCCGGCGATGCCGCCAGGCTGTGAAATCGAGATCGAGGTCGGCAAACGACGTATTCGTATCCGCGGTGTGTCGCAGGAGTTCGCCGAACAGTATTTGCGAGACTGTCTGAAGTGATCCCGCCGAACACGCGAATCTGGATCGCGGCGGGCGTCACGGACATGCGCTCCGGCTTCAACTCGTTGGCCGCGAAGGTACAAACCGTGCTGGAGAAGGATCCCTACAGCGGGCACGTGTTCGTGTTCCGGGGTAAGCGCGGCGACTTGCTGAAGTGCTTGTGGTGGTGCGACGGTGGCCTGTGCCTGCTCTCGAAGCGCCTCGAGAAAGGACGTTTCGCGTGGCCACGCGCCGATGCCGGTGTTGTTGCGCTGACGACCGCTCAGCTCGCGCTCTTGCTCGAAGGTTTCGATTGGCGGCAGCCGATCGATGCGGTACGCCCGCGAAGCGCATTGTAAACGTTCATTACGCGTGGAGAGCTTGTGGGTGGCGTCGTGTAAGCTCACCGCATGTCCGCTGCTCCCACCGATCTCCCCGACGACATTGAAGCGCTGAAGGCGATGGTCGCCAGCTTGCGCGAGCAGCTCTCGTCGCGCGCGATCGAGATCGAACATCTGAAGCTGACGATTGCCAAGCTGCGCCGGATGCAGTTCGGCCGAAAATCGGAGAAGCTGGATCGCCAGATCGCACAGCTTGAATTGCGGCTGGAAGACCTGCAGGCCGATGAAGGCTCGGCTGATATGGCCGCGGCGGCTGCAGTGAAACGGCCGAGTCGCGAAGGTGTCGGCCGCAAGCCGTTGCCCGATCATCTTGAGCGCGAAGAGCGCATCCATCTGCCCGCCGATGATGACTGCCCCGATTGCGGCGGGCAACTCAAACCGCTGGGCGAAGACGTCGCGGAACAGCTCGAATACGTCCGGGCGCACTTCCGCGTGATTCGCCACCGCCGTCCGAAGCTGGCCTGCGCATGCTGCGATCGCATCGTGCAGGCCGCGGCACCGAGTCGACCGATCGATCGTGGCATCCCGGGCCCAGCGCTGCTCGCGCACATCGCCGTGTCGAAGTTCGCGTACCACATCCCGCTGCATCGCCAGGCAGTTATGTACGCGCGCGACGGCGTCGAGATTGATCCGGATGCGATGGGGTATTGGATGGGAAGCATCACAGCGTTGCTCGCGCCGCTGGTCGACACCGTGCGCCGCTACGCGCTGGCCGGCGGCAAGGTTCATGCTGACGACACGCCGTTGCCAGTGCTGGCGCCCGGCAACGGTCGCACAAAGACAGGACGTCTGTGGGTCTACGTGCGTGATGACCGGCCGAGTGCCTCCGAAGAGCCGGCGGCGGTCTGGTTCGCCTACACGCCCGATCGACGGGGCGAGCATCCCCAGCAGCATCTTGCAGACTTCTCGGGCGTGCTGCAGGCCGATGCGTTTGCCGGCTATGCCGAACTGTATCGCGGCGGCACCATCCAGGAAGCTGCCTGCATGGCCCACGCTCGCCGAAAGATCCATGATCTACATGCCGTCCGTCCCAATGCGGTAACGGAGGAAGCGCTGCACCGGATCGGCGCGCTCTACAAGATCGAGGAGCAGATCCGTGGCAAACCACCTGATGAGCGACACAGTGTGCGCCAGGCGCGAGCGGTACCGCTGCTCGACGACATGAAACGCTGGTTCGAAGCAACGCTCGCCACGCTCTCTGCAAAATCCGACACGACCAAGGCGATTCAGTACGCGCTGAATCGCTGGCCGGCGCTCATCTACTACTGCAGCGACGGGCGTGCGGAAATCGACAACCTGATCGCCGAGCGAGCACTGCGCGGCGTCGCCCTCGGCAGACGGAATTACTTGTTCGCCGGCGCCGACTCCGGTGGCGAACGTGCCGCCGCGATGTATAGCCTGATCGGCACGGCACGCCTGAATGGCCTCGATCCCGAGGCGTATCTCGCCTACGTGCTCGAGCGCATTGCTGACCATCCGATCAACCGCATCGACGAACTGCTGCCGTGGAACGTGGCTCTGTCGCTGCCGTCTACTGCTCACGTCGTGCCCATCCGATAGCATCGCGACTCCCCGTCGTCGACGACCTACGCTACGGTGCTGATTGAGTGCTTACGGTGCTTGACCACACGCCGGCGATCTCAAGCGTATTTCATTCATGCTAGGCTCCTTCCAAGTAGCGGAGGTTGTCATGCAGCGCACGATCAAGTACCGCGGATTTGAAATTGATATCCAACTGATCGCATCCGCTCCAGATATGTTCGATGTCACGTTCCAGATAAAGGGGCGCGACAATCTCGGCATACTTGGCGCGCATGGGCATCGGATACCGCTTCGAAACGGCCCATTTACCCGACGCTGGGCATACCTTGTTGCCGAGATCGCTGGGCAGGCAGCGATTGACGTTCTGCTCGGCCCCGCTGATTGATTGCATGTGCGTCCCAGCGGAAAGTGGTGGCCATCGTTTCGTCGGCTGCTGCGATGTGCCCGGCGTCTATCAGGTGCGCGGCTACCCGCCCCCCAACCTGACCATACCGCGTCCGACCGTCGATTCGCCGTCAAGCGCGAATGAGATTCGCGGTCACGAAAGTTTGTCAGATCGATGCGCGCGACTATACTTCGATCGTCTGACGAAATTGGGCCAATCTTTGGGGCTGAGTTCGACCCAACACATGCGGGGCCAGACGTACAGCGGTGCCGCGGTGAGTCGACGTTGACGTATTGAACCAACATCGCTGCAAGCGTGGAGCGGCCGGAATCGTCCAACTGTCCTAAGCAATCGTGTATCTGCGGCCCGACCCGTCACCGTGAGGCTTCGACCGACCCCACGCCGCCAATCGGCTCGATACGAATGCGATCGCGCTGGGCGAGATCGATGCGTCCCTATCCGTGTTCGGCGCACTTTTTGTCGGCGCAACACTTGAGATCCGTTCGATTCAGCGGCAACCGTTACCGGGATTGCGGGGAGAACCTGGCATGCGTTTTCAATCTAGGCTTCACCACGGACAGGGGGAGGCACGGTCTGGGCCTCACGCCGGGGCTTACATGGAACCGCACTGGCTGCCCAGGCGCGTGCGCTCCGGCAGACACGGTGCGATGGCGCCTGCAAAGGCGAAACCGTTGCCCTCGACCCACCGCTGGCACCGTCAAGGGTCCTGCGTGAGCGCGCAGAGCGATTCGGTCAATCGTCGCGTCCTCGTGATCAACGACAACGTTGCGGCGCACCAGAATTTCCGCAAGATCCTCGCTCGCCCACTGGACGGCGAAACTGCGCTGGCCGCAACCCGGGCGCCGTTGTTCGGCGAGGTTCCAGCCGGTCGAGCGGCGTTTCAGATCGATTGCGCCTATCAGGGCCGGGACGCGCTGGAGCGGGTCGTGCGTGCGCTGGAGGAGGACAAACCCTATGCGATGGCCTTTGTCGACACGCACATGCTGCACGGTTGGGACTGCCTTCAGACCATCGAGCGACTCTGGCAAGTGGATCCGAAGCTGCAGTTTGCCCTATGCAGCCCGCATTCCGATACCCCTTGGGGCACCCTGGCCAGGCGCCTGGGCGCAGACGACCGGCTGCTCATTCTCAAGAAGCCATTGAACAACATCGAGGTCCGTCAGACGGCCAGCGTGCTGACCACGAAGTGGCAAATGACGAAAGAGGCGGCCTTCAAGACGGGCGACCTGGAAGAGCTCGTCGAGGAAAGAATCAATGCGCTTGCCGAAGCCAACGTCATCGTCCAGAACAGTCCGGTCATTCTTTACCGTCTGCGCGGCGTGCCATCGTTTCCGCTCATCTACATATCGCATGACATCGCCAGGTTCGGCCACGACCGCGCTACCTTGCTCGATTCGCCAGTCTGGGCCAACGAGCTTGTCGCGCAGGACGACCAGGCCAGAGTCGATGCGGCGCTGGCGCGAATACTGGACAAGGACACCGAAGGCGTCTCGATCGAGTTCCGCTTGCGCACTGGCGACGGCGCTTACCGTTGTGTCGAGAATCGCTATGTTCCGGTTCGCGACAAGGATGGACGGCTAATCGAAGTCGAAGGGATCATCATCGACATTGCCGAGCGCAAGGCGGCGGAGGAAAAGATCGCGCGGCTCGCTCATACCGACGCGCTCACGGGAACGGCGAATCGTGCCGGCTTCCTCGCGCGGGTGCGCCACGCTTTCGCCGCGGCCCGACATGGCACCATGCCGTTTGCGATCTTGTTTGTCGCTCTCGACCGCTTCAGGCCGGTCAACGACAGGCTGGGTTATCCGATCGGCGACCCGTTGCTTCGGGAGGTGGCGGAGCGCCTCGGGAATTGCGTTCAGGAAAGCGACCTGGTTGCACGGTTGGGCGGCGATGCGTTTGCCGTGGTGCAGGGCGAGATCATCGAGCCGGCGGACGCCGGGGCACTGGCTGCGAAGCTCCAGGCGGCGCTGGCGGCTCCCTATCTGCTTGATGGTAACGATGTGCGGATTTCGGTGAGCATCGGCATCCGGGCGTACGTCCAGGGCGACAGTGGAGCAGACGCCATGCTGATGCAGACCGATTTGGCGCTCCACCGCGCGAAGCATCACGGCGGCAACCGGTACCGCTTTCATTCCGACGAACTGGACCACGAAGTACGCGAACGTGTCGCACTCGCCGACGACTTGAAAGGAGCGATGGATCGCGGCGAGCTGGAACTCCAGTACCAACCCGAGGTTGAGTTGTCCTCCGGAAACATTCTCGGAATGGAAGGGCTGGTTCGCTGGCATCACCCGACGCGAGGCCTCATTGCTCCCGGTGTGTTCATTCCGATCGCCGAGAGGGAAGGCTCCATGGCAGCGCTTGGTCGCTGGGTGCTGGATCAGGCGTGCCGGCAAATGAGAGCGTGGCGCGACGAGGGGGTGGCCCCGCTGATGATCGCGATCAATCTGTCTCTCTTCGAGCTCTGGAGTGCTCAAACGTTCGTGCGCGATGTCGCTGAAGCTGCCGCGAAGTGGCACCTTGCCCTCTCCGATCTGGAATTCGACGTGACCGAGGCGACACTGGCCAGGCTGTCGTGGGCACAAAGCGACATACTCCCGCAGCTGCATGCGCTCGGCGCGAAGCTTGCCATCGATGATTTCGGTAGCAATTACGCGTCATTTGAGTATGTCAAGGCTTATCGCGTGAACCATCTCAAGATCGCGCGATCCCTTATCCACCGGTCAACCAGCGATCCAGAGAGTGCGGCGACGATACATGCCATCGTCACCTTTGCGCACAGTATCGGGATCGGAGTCATTGCCCAAGGCGTGGAGACGGAGCAACAGCGTGCGCTGCTGGCTGCGACGAATCGGGCGACAAGTGCGCAAGGCTTCCGTTTCAGCGAAGCGGTGGGGGCCGCTCGCGCCAGCGAACTCCTGCGCCAAGGCCACATCGCGCCATGCGCGGCGCCTTGTCCGGAAGGGTAGGCATTCGATGGTCGCGGCTGCACGTTTCGCACGGGTACCCGTTGACAAGAATCGAAAACCGATACGCATAGCGAATCGATGGTGCTGGAGCCGACTGGCTGGTTCGGCCGGTTCGGGTCGTCAAGCGACACCCGCGGCAATCCGCGAAGAATTGCTTGCATCGACGTCCCGATTGCCGGAAAAGAAGAAGGGGCGTCGCGAAGCCGCCGATCCTGATGTGCGATCGCTCACGTCCTGCCAGGTTCGAGCAGGTTCTTCAGCGCAGCCAGCTGTTCCTTCTGCATGTTCAGCAATTCAGTCCATTGCTCCTCGCGCAACCCGTCCAATTTTTCATGGAGCAACATGATCTCGAGTTCGGCCTTCAGATTGATTTCATAATCGTGTTCGGCCGACACCCGATCCTTGTATGACTGCCGGTTCTGGGCCATCAGGATAATGGGCGCCTGGATTGCTGCCAGCATCGACAGAAACAGGTTGAGCAGGATATACGGGTAAGGGTCGAAGGCCTTGCTGTACGTTGCCAGAATCAGCGAATTCAGGCTGACCCAGACGACCATGACCACAATAAAGCACGTGATGAATATCCACGACCCACCGAAGGCCGCAACGGCATCCGCTGCGCGCTGGCCGCGCGTTGCCGTTGCATCGAGCGTTTGCGTGGAGTCTCTCGCTATGTGCTTTCGTTCCGCGATGAGGCGTGCAACATTTTTCGTGCGCTCGTCCAACGATTCATAGGGTATGCCGAAGAATTTTTCGGCAAGCTCGGCAGGTTTGTGCATGTCGCCCTCCGCGCGGTCGCACAATCCGGACGGAATGGAACCGCAATAACGTCATGGAAAAATGTTGCCGGCGCAGCAATCGGAAAGCACGGAAACCGAACGAGACCGAACGGCGTTCTGTCCCGGTTCCGTTGCCATTCGGCTCAGCGGACAACGTCCCGTGCGATTCCGCACGCTACCGGAATCGGAGCGGTATGAACAGGCTGACGCCCGGCGCGGGCTGAGGGGCATAAACGACAGGGGGCGGCGCGTACACATAGTCCTGGGAGTCCTAGTAGTCGCCGCGACGGTAGACATTGTCCGGATGTTGATAGGCATGCCGATCGCGGTGATCCCATCGGTGTCCATGGTGCGGCCGGTACCCGTTGTCCATGCGGTGCTGCTGTAGCTGGCTTTGATCATGCTGATAGCCGTCATACGGGCCATGCTGCTGACCGTCGTAGTCGCCGTAGTCCGCGCCGAGCGCCGACGCCATGGACATGCCGCCAATCGCCAAGGCCAGGCCAACCGCCGTCATGCTTCTGGTCATCATCGAGCCGACCGACGCGACGCGTACTTCTGGAGTTTTCATGATGTTCTCCTGTCTGAGATCTGGAGCGCCGAACGTGGGCACCGGTCCGCTTCCCGCTGCGGGTGTCTCGCGATCACCCCTTCCTCGCGGAGTGTCGATGGTGAGTCCGGAAAATCAGATCGGCATTCCTCTTCTGGGCATCGGACATGCTGTCGTATAACATCTGAAACGCAGGGGTGAGCCTTCTGATGCCGTCCGCATGAACGTCGGCAACCTGGCCATAGGACTTGAGGTCGTCGACCGCGCTCATGGTGTTGGCATGACTCGTTCTCGCCCGTCTGAGCGCGTCCATCGTGCCCGCATTGTCGCGCATGACCCGCGCGACCTTGTGCCAAAGTTCTTCTTGCGCCGCGGTGATCTGAGCCTGTCGTGAAGGTCATTGATGCGCGTATCGATTCGATCGTGGTGCCTGTGCTGCAAAGGCAAGCAGCCATGTGCCCTTGTCACTGCATTCCCCTTACGCTGCAACGGCCGTCAAGTTGTGGCTCAGGGCCGAGCGCGCTTGCCGTGCCGGTCGAGACAAGGCATGCCTTGACCATATCCCGGATCGAAGTAGCATAGTGATCGGCACCGATCGCACTCTGGAGATCCTTGCTCCACTGATCGGTATCGCCTGCCGGCCAGAGACCAACGACGATCAACGCGTCCGGCAGGCGTTGTCGTACACGTCGCAACAGGTAACGGAGGTGGGACGGGATTCCATCGATACCTAGATAAAAAATACACACCACGGTCACCTCGGTGACGTCCAAACCGCCGATCCGGACGCGCGAGGCTGCGTCATGGCTGACCACCCGGCAATCGAGATCGTGCTTGCCGAGAAGCTGGACGAGCATGGCCGATGCCAACTCGTCGAGCGGTCCCCGGCCGGCTATGCAAAGAATCTGTTTGCCGGCGCGCGGAACCGGGGGACCTTCGATGCTGGGCGAAACAGCATGTGGCGCGGGTTCGCACGATACCTTTTGTCCGCCAGCGGCTGGCGCCAGCGCGCCCCGGTTGCCCGCCGCTGCGTTGGTACCCGGATCGGTGTCCGCGAAGCCTTCCAGACCCTCGATGATGTCGTTGACGGTGGTCTCGATTCGCGCCAGTTGTGCCGGCGATACGCCGCCACGCGAGACGTCGTCGGCCGCAAGCTGCAAACCCTTGAGGACGATTTCATCGTAATAGGAAGAGAGCGGCCGGTCGCGAAGCAGTATCCTGGCTTGCTCTATTGCGTCATCCGGGTCGCCGGCGAGCGCTCGCTGGTAAAAGTTTTCGACCGGAGTCAGCGCGGGCTGGTCGCCAAGCAGCACGTCGAGAAATTCGAGCCGCGTAACGTGGCGACCGAGGACCAGCAGGCAAAGTGTCAGCGGAGTGGACAGAATGAGCCCAATTGGCCCCCATATCCAGCTCCAGAAAATCGCAGCTACCACGACCGAAAATGGGGAAAGGCCAGTGCTATGGCCGTACAGCAGCGGCTCGACGACCTGACCGACCAGCAACTCGACGATCAGGAAAAGCACCAGCGACCAGATCGCCATCGACCACTCCGGACTGACGGCCGCGGCGAGCGCGGTAGCCAGAATGGCGGAGATCCAGATTCCGACGTAGGGAACAAGACGCAACAGCGCGGCCAGAATCCCCCACAGCACTGGGCCCGGTACGCCAATAATGGACAGCCCGATCCCGATTACGATGCCCACGCCTGCGTTTACGCCGAGTTGCGAAACGAAATATCGGCTGAGGCGCCGTGCGGCCTCGTCCATTGCGGTGGTGGTCCGATGCAGATCTCTCGAGCCAAACAACCGGATAGTGCGATCCCGAAGATCATCACGTTGCAACAGAATGACGATCGTGACGATAAATACGATGAAGGCCGTCTCAAGTGGACTGACGACGGGAGACAGTATGCGCCGTGCAAGCTGGAATGGTGTCTGGGCTGGCTCGCGCACCTCGACGGGAAGCGCCATAGGCGGTTGGGAGCCGGCGGATGATGAAGCAGATTCGCGTATCGCTTTCGGCGGGTCAACGGTTGCTCGTTGAAGCGCCTGGCCCGCGGCACCCGCCAGCCGGTTCAATTTTTCAACCGTGAGTCCATGCACGGCGGAGATCTTGTTGTCGATACTTGCCTGATAGCGGGGGATGCCAACGGCGAGATCCGTGATTTGGGCGGCGATCACTCCCCCAAGGACCACGATCACCGAGAGCGATATCGTCACCGCAAGGAGAACCGAGACCACATGGCCAAGCTTGATGCGGCCAAGAAGATTGGCCAGCGGAGCGACCAGGAAGCTGAGCAGAATCGCGAGCGTGACCGGGATCAGGATCTCGCGCGCGAAATAGAGGGCCGCGACGACCGTGACGCCAACGGCAAGCGTAATTAAACCCTGCACGCCGGGTGTTTCAGGAGGCTCGATGCGCGCCGCTGGTCTCGCGGGGCGCGATTCCTTGAAATCGAACATGACGGCTAATGCCCTCGATATCGTCCATTCTGGTGGGTGCTTTCGGACCGGTGCGAATGCACCCCATGCAGGCCGAAAATCGAAGCGTACGGCATACGTTGCTCGCAGCCTGGCTTGAAGTCGGTACGGTGCCGTACCCGCTTCGGGCAGTGCCACTTCTCGTTAGCCCCGCGGCACGATGGGGCACCCGGGAGCCGTGCTCGACGGCTGGCCGGTTGCGGAGCCCCGCAATCTGTGGCCGGGCTGGGTCGGGTTTAGTTGCCGTGCGGCATTCGCGTGCCCGGTGAAGATACTGAACGGTGCAGCGATGCTTCGTGCATCGCGGAGCCCGGTGAGTGGGTACGGGAGGAAACAGTCTTCGGAACGCGTTTCGTGACGCCCCGTCGTTCACACGCACGATCCGGGTACGGCAGCGTACCGATTTGCCCGGCGATCGGGCGCACGTTCGGATCAAGCGCCGGGGTCCCAGTGGCCAGAGCGCGCAGGACGACTCGGGATGCGACGCGTTACATCGCTTGCGGCCGGGCCGTCGTCACCGAAACGGAACGCCACCGTGAATGCCACCACACGGGTTCTATGCGCCGCGCTTGTCGCCGCGGCATTCGCTGTCGGCGCGTGGGACAACCTGTACCCCCGCGGTCCTCCTCTTCATCATCGCCGTCGTCATCGCGCTGTCCGTGCGGGGCGCCAACGTGTGGGAAAAATTCGTGATCCTGCGGATCGGAAAGCGGCAGAGCGTCGAGGGTGCCGGTTTTTTCATGCGCATCACGATCCCCGACAATGTAGACGCGGCCACCGAAGAACGCATTCAAACCACCTCCTTAAACACCGAACAAGCGCCGACCAAGGACACGTGCCAGTCAATGTCGACGCCGCCATCTTCTGGCACGTCCATGACGCGCAGAAGGCCACGCTCGCCATTACCGACTACCGGCAAGCCATCGAGCGCGTTGCGCAAGCCTCGGTGCGAAAGATGATCGGGGCGTCGATGTCAGCCTCGCTGTTGTCGGATCGCAAGACGGTCGGCATGCACCTGCGCGACAAGATCGGTAGAATGATCGCGGATTGGAGCGTGCCTGTCCAACCGGGGCATGTGGTACGGATGACTAGCACGGCGGACCTATCAGGTTCGCGCAAACTGCCATGAGAAAAATCCTCCTCAATGCACTGGCCGCATTCTTTGCGGGCGGAGTCTGGCTTGCCCCCGCGCCGAGCCACGCGTATGCGCTAGACGCTCAGTTCGACTGTAAAACCAACGCGCACGCGTTCATCGTGCGCCTGTTGAATCACGGCTATATCGATCGCGATCCGATGCGGGTCGAAGAGAATTCGATCAACGCATTCCGGCCTACAAGGGACGCCGCGCTCACGGTGTTCGGCTTCAACGTCTATGCCGTTTTCGCCTATGAGCAGTATGACGCGCTGTTCAGGCAAGGAAGCGGCCACCCTCTGCCGGGCTCGATTTACGGCGTCGTCGTCAAGGCGCCGATCGAGTCGGTCGAGGAGCATTCTCGGCTTGCGGGCAGCAAGGCCGTCGCGCATCAGGTCATTCCGTTCATTCTCACCGCCATCGTCTGCGCAAGGCCCTGAGACTAGCGCCGCACAAGCCGCGCTAACGGTGCTTGATGTCACGTGGGGAAACGCTTGACGGCGATTGCATGGAGCACCCGTCCGTCACGCGCGGGGTCGCCGCAACTGCGCTGAAACTTTAGATCGCAAACTCGGCCATCGTCGTCGAGCGAAACGCGCACCAGAACACGCCGGTGGGTCGTGGGACGGTACAATCGACAGCGTCAACGACGTGCGATCTGTCCACGAGAGATTGTTCACCGAGATCTGGTTGCCGGTGTCAATGCCCGAGTCCCATACGGCGCGTCATGGAGCCACATGGTTTGCATTACTCATCGATTTTACATAATTAACACTGACGCTTTTTAATATGTGCAGCCATATCCTGATGTCGTGTTCTGGCTATTTACAGGTGTCGTGTTTTTGACTGCTGGCATGCTAGAGGGCTCATACGACTACCGGGCCGGGCGGGAAAGGTACTGGCGACACGATCCACGCTGTGGACGCCGGAAGGCTGCGCCGACTTGTCGCGCGCGTTTCGCCTCTTCCCCATGGAGATAGGTCGAGGTGGTGGCCACTGACGCGTGGCGCAAGTTGTCACGCACGACGACCAGTTCGACGCCGGCGTCCAGCGCGTGGGTGGCATGGGTGTGACGTAGCCAGTGGGGGCTGGCGTGCCGTAGCTTCTCGGCGAGCGCCGGATGACGGGCGTTCACGCGCTCGGCCGCCTCCCGAAAAAACTCACCCAGGACCTGCCGCAACCGCGCCGCACAGATACCGATATCGGCAGGGTTTCCTGCTCGATGTGCCGCGCCGAGGGCCGCGACCAACGGCGTGGCCGGCTGCCAGCGGGCGCGCCTGACCGGCAGACCCCGCGCCTTCAGCGCGCGCCGCAGCGCGTCGCGTGCGAGCGGCGGCAGCGCCACGCGCCCGGCCTTCGCCCCTTTGCCAGTGACTTCCAGCCATAACGTGCCGCGCGCGTCCGCCGTGATGTCGCCCAGTGTCGCGGCCACCAGTTCCTGCGCGCGCAGTCCGGTGGCGTAACCGAAATCCAATACAAAACGCAGCCGCTCTGCAGCCGTTGTGGTCCAGCCGGTCCGCTCGAGACGGTCGGCTGCGGCCCTCACGATGTTCCACTCACGATCGGTCAGCGCCCGGCCGACATCGAACGGCGCGCGGGTCGCGCCACCGCGCACCGTGACCCCCGCAAATGGGTTGAGGACCACATAGTGCTGGTCGACCAGCCACCCGAACAGCGCGCGCAGCACCGCCAGCGCATAGGCCGCCGAACGCGGCGTGAGCCCCCCCGCGAACGGGCGCCAGGCGGGCGTCGTGCGCGGGCGCGGCGGCCCGATCCAACGGGCGGCGGGCGTTGGATGGCGCAGGAAGGCGCGATAGGCGATCGCGTCGTCGATGGTCAGTGACGAGAGGGGCCGGCGGCGCTCGACGATCGCCCACAGCAGCAGCCGTTCGGCCTCGCGCCGGTAGGCGCGCACCGTATGGACGCCTTCGTGCAGCGCCAGCCATGCCTCGATCGCCTGGTAGTCGTTAGCGGCGGCAAGGCCGCAGGTGTCGTGCGGAGCCCGGAAGCGGCCCCTCGACCCATCGAGGTCGGCGGGCAGCGCATCCAGGGACCCCCATGGGACCAACTGAGCGGTCGCGGCCTCGTAGGGAATCAGCGTGGCGGCCCGCCGGGTCAGGTCCGGGTGCGCCGCGACGAAGGTTTCGACGCGGTGCGCACCCTGGCGCCCGAGTCCCGGTATCGGCCGCCACCAGCGTCGGCTGTGGGCGATCCGCACCAGCAGGTCGGCGCACGAGTCGATGCCGGCGGCGGCCAGCGCGTGCACGACGCGCGGCGGCAGCCAGCGGTTCACCGGGTCGGTCGGCTGCGGCGCGGGGATCGGGGTGGTGCGAAGTATGTCGAGCGCGGTGACCACCTGTGCCGCATGACAGGTGCGGTCTGCGGCCGGATGCGTGAACAGCGGGATCAGGTCATCGCGCTGGCGGGCGATCGCGCATGCGACGAGCTGGCGGCGGATGCGGCCCAGCAGACCGCGTGAGGACTGGCCGTCGTCGCGCGCGTGGTCGAGGTAGCGTGTGACGGCGGCGCGCGCGGTGAACCCGGCGTGCCAGGCGCGCAGCGCGGCGAGCGAGGCCAGGGTAGGGAGGTCGGGCAGTGAGGTGGCCGGGACAGAGGTGGTTTCCATGGGAACAGTTTAGGTCGCTGGGAAAGCACTTGCGATAAGACTATTTATCGCAAACCAATCGATTGAGCATCCACTACGGGCAGCGTCGCTCAGTCGGGTTCAGTCCTGGAATGGCGTTTTCCCAGCCTCGGCCGAAGCGCAACCCTAAATGCATTCGGCCGCCGCACGCTACTTGCAAGCTGGGAGTCGGTAATGCAAGCAACGGGGGAATTTCAGTCGGCGACTCCGAAATTACGGCAAACGTTTGCGGGCAAGCGCTATATATTGTGCTTGATGTTGGTTGTGACGCGATATATAGTGGTCATAAGGGCGGTTGTCTATGATCACGTCCATTTTGAGTGCATAGCAACCAGTGGACGTGCTTCGAACGGCACGTTTGAATGGCTATCGATCTCCCGGCCCGAAATCCCATTTGAGTGGGGGACGGGCGTCCTTCCTCAAAAATAGTTGTGACGACCGCGAAATCGCTGGAAATTAATGCACCCCCTAATTGGCTTGGGACTGTTCGCGGCTGCTGTGGCCTGGCTCTGTTCTGACAACAAGGAATCCAAGATGCCCGCGATACAAAAGCAATTCGAAGATTTCCACGCGAACATCAAGCTCGACGATGATGATGAGAAGGCGAAGCTTCGCGAAAAACGCGAGACGCTGCTTAGGACGTTGCGGGCCAGCCTCGGGGATGACGTCCCGTCCTTCGAGAACTTCAATCAGGGTAGCTACTCGATGCACACCGGGATCGTGCCGCTCGATCAGAACTACGACATCGACGTTGGGCTCGTTTTCGATTGCAAGCGGGACAAGTACCCCGACCCAGTGGAACTTAAGAAGAAGGTCCGTGATGCGCTCGACTCGAACGGACGCACGGTCGCTATCCGGCGCCCGTGCGTGACCGTCAACTACATGCGCGGCGACAAGCCGGAGTACCACGTCGACTTGGCCATTTATACCAAGCGTGATGACGGATTGCTCGACTTGGCCAAGGGCAAAGAGAACTCGGGCGATAGCTTCCGAGTTTGGGATGCGTCGGATCCGAAGAGGCTAACTGAGATCATCTGCACCGCGTTCAAGGACTCGAGCGAGCTAGCACAGTATCGTCGGTGCATTCGCTATATCAAGCGCTGGCGCAACGTCCATTTTCGCAATGGAGGCGCGCCGCTCAGCATCGCACTCACCGTGGCGGCGAAGGAGTGGTTTAGACCACGGTTTGAAACGTCGGGCAAACCTACTGACCTGCTGGCACTCCTCGATTGGATCAAGGCCATGCTGTCACGCTTTGGAAATGTCTACACCAACGATGACGGTTGGCACGAGCGGTTGAAGGTCTCGTTACCGGTGACCCCGTACAACGACCTGATGGCGTGGATGACCAAAGGGCAAATGAGCACATTCAAGGAGAAACTCGAAGGATTGCGCGACGCGCTGAGTGACGCATATGACGAGGATCTACCGGAGGACGCTTGCAAGCTGCTGACGAAGCAGTTTGGTGAAGATTTCAAAATTCCAGAGAAGGCGGAGACCGCAAAGGCCGTCGCTGCCCCGGTCATTAGCACGGGAAATTCTGCGTGACTGCGACTGTGTCCGCTGCACAAGAGAAGGTGGACGCGTGCTTTCTAGTCGTCGAGACGCAATGCGTCGAGCGCGGGTTGGTGCCGCCCATTCGCCTCGCCTGTGCCTCAGACGGACACCTTGCTGTCCGGTTATATGGCGCAACACGTACTTGGGACATCAGCATCGACTGCACAGAAACCTTGTTGAGATTGCCGCGTGTCTCCCTGGTTTCGCCGGCTGGACTTCTGGCGCACGTCTCGTATTCCTGCATCATCTGCGTGAACGATGGACAGGGACTGTCCATTGATCCTGACCGACGTGCTGACATCGTCGCGTACACGCTCTTGGCTGCATACGACCTGCTTGAAAAATCAGCCACTGATGCTGTCGCAGGTAGAGACGAGTTCTTCAACGAGCTCGAGGGATACTGGGCCAGCATGCCCGAGACACTGCGCGGTCGCGCGGCCTTCGAACCGGATGGCAAGGAGCGGCTTATTTCGGCGTACCTGAATGCGCGGGGGAAGCAGCCCAAGTGGTATTTTGCCGACCAAAATCAACCACTTCCGCCCGAATTCTACGGCGAGAACCTTGCGACAAAGCGAGCGTTGTACCTTCACTTGGATGACTTTCCGTTACCGCCGGAGAATCCTGGGAAAGTTGACGCCGACTTTATCGAAGCGGTTCGGGCCAAGCTTTCCGTGACACAACTGCAACTGTGGGCCCAGTTGTTTGGACCGTCGAAGGGCGGCCCGAAACAAATAGCGTTGCTGGTGACTGTCCCGCGAGCCGATGGCGGCCGCTCATTGGTGGGGATGGCCTTTACTGCCATCCGAGGCGCCGTCGATCGCAGCAGGCCAATCATCCCGCTCGTGATGCGACGCCATACTCCAACCTACATGCGTGAACGAGGGGGAGCGTCACTTGAACTGTTGGAGAAACATATTGCGGTGCTTGGCTGTGGGGCGGTCGGAGCCGTTGTCGCAGACAATCTTGCGGCGGCGGGTGTCGGCAAGTTGACGTTGGTCGACAACGATGAATTCTCCGAGGACAACGTCTTCCGGCATTTGCTTACCCCTCTGTGGATTGACGCCAACAAGGTAGCCGGATTGCGGCACACCTTGGAGCGCAGATACCCGGGAATTAGCGTCGAGGCAGTCCCTTGGTCTGCCCAGACTTGGCTGAGCACGGCAAAGCTCGATGAGTTCGATGGAATCGTTGTTGCCATCGGCGCGCCTTCCATTGAAAGGGAAATTGCTCGGGGCATCCGGAGGAGCGCTGCGCATCTGCCCGTGGTCTTCACTTGGCTGGAAGCGCTCGACCTTGGCGGTCATTCCGTACTCACATGGTGCGACCAGGAAGGGTGCCTGGATTGCCTTTATCGCGACGATGAAGGCCAATCGGCCCTTGCTCCGAGAACTTCGTTCCTAGAGCCAAACCAGCATGTGTCTCGCAATCTCACGGGCTGCGCCAGTACTTTCGTTCCATACGGCGCACTCCAGGCGCGAAAAACCGGCCTCGTTGCAGTCGAACATATCCTTGGTGCGCTGCACGGCAAGCCGGAAGCATCTTACAAATTCTGGGTGGGCGACGGCGTTGCCGCACAGAATGAAGGATTGCGCACAACCAACTGGTGGATGAGCGCAAAGCAGACTTCATCAGATTCCGCGTCGCTGCGCGTGTTCGGGCGGCCGTGCAAACGCTGCAGAGGGACAATGTGAAGCTTGTGTTCCGCGTTACGCCGCGACAGCGACTCATTATTGTCGAGCATGCTGTCGAGCAGATGAATGCGTTCGCCCAGCACAAGTCGTGTCAGAAAGAGGCGGGCGGCGTTTTGCTTGGGCGTTTTTTGCTCGATTCTCGAGACGTGGTCGTCGACGAGGTGACGATCCCTCAAGACACTGACCGAAGAAGTCGATTTGGCTTCTTTCGGTCGAGGAAGCATGAGATGCGCGCCCGGGAACGCTGGCAACAACAGTCAAGCACCATGGCGTATCTCGGCCTGTGGCATACCCATCCAGAGGCAGACCCAATTCCGAGCGGAGTGGACCGTTCGGACTGGCAGCAGGCTGTATCGAGAGACAATTTTGAAGGTGACAGGTTGTTCTTTCCTATCATCGGTACGAACCGCATCCGGGTATGGACGCTAAGTCGCCGCGGGACGTTTCGCGAACTGAAAGAGGAAGTCAAAAATGGCAAGGACGCAAGGACGTATGCATATCCCAGTGGATGTTCGTCGTGACCTTTGGGTGGCGGCCGCTGGTCGATGTGAGTTCTGCGGATGCTGCAAGCCGGTGGACCGTGATTTCCTGACCCTGAAGAAGGCTAACGTCAGCGAGTACGCCCATATCATCGCGGATAGCCCTGACGGCGCCCGTGGCATCCAGGGCGAATCGGAACGCCTTGCCAAGGCCCCGAGCAATTTGATGCTCATGTGCTACGACTGTCATGCTCGTATTGACCGTAACGGTAAGGGGAACGAATACACGACCGAACAGCTGCGAGCGATGAAGCGCGAGCACGAGAAACGCATGGAGCTCATCTATTCCGCGACGGGAGTAAAGGAGAGCCTGCCCATTTTGATGTCATTCCCGGTGGGTGCCCACGTGCCAGTTATCGAGCTTGGCGATATCCATTTCGCGATGCTCAATAACACCCAATACACGCGTTTCCCTTCCGGCAAACACATCCACATAGACAAGGGCGACTTCGACACTCAGGACGATTCGCCGGATTTCTGGCCGCGGGCTGAACGTGTGGTTACCGACGCGTACGACAGGTTAATTCACCCAGAGATTACGGATAGGAATGGCGCGGCTCACTTGACGATTGCAGGATTCGCGCCTATACCGATGCTTATGAAGCTTGGTGCGTTGGTCGGTGACAAAACTGATGCAACTGTGCTCGACTTGCCGAGTGAGCGTTGGTTGTGGGACAAGTCACCCGATTGCCCAGTTCCAGAGTTCACTTTCGAGGTGCCGGAAAAGCTTCCACGGGAAGTGGCGATTGTGGTGAGTATCTCGAACAACGCGACTCGCCCCGAGGCGGCAAACGTGGTCGAGTTTCACGCTGACGCTCCTGGAAGGGGAATCATACGCACGGAAGGACACCTGCGAATTTTCCGTCGAGACTTCAACGACTTCTTGCTGAGGGTAGTCCGAGCGGGCGCTCGGGTAATCCATGTTCACCCCGCAACGCCCCTGTGCGCGAGTGTCGAGATTGGCCGGTTGCTGCTACTGAAGATATTCGAGGAGGTGCATGTCTGGGAATGGCGCGCACCAACGTGGAGGCCCGCGCTCAGGCTGAAGTAAGCGGCCTCGCCGGGGCTTTCGCTCAGAACATTCGTTGATAGTCAAACTCGTAGCCCGCTTGCTCCGCAGGCGTATCAAGGACTTCAATACACCTACTGAGGAGATGACCTGCCCCCTACAAACAGGGCCAGCCGGAGTCTAGTAAAGTTCGTTTTCGGAGAAGAAGACGAACATGAAGAAGCGCTTTACGGAACAGCAAATCATCGGGTTTCTGAAGGAAGCTGAAGCCGGCATGCCGGTCAAGGAACTGTGCAGGAAGCACGGGTTCAGTGACGCGTCGTTCTACACGTGGCGCGCAAAGTTCGGCGGCATGGAAGTCTCGGAAGCCCGCCGGCTCAAGGACCTCGAGGTGGAGAATGCCCGGCTGAAGAAACTGCTGGCCGAAGCAATGCTCGATATGGAAGCGTTGAAGGTCGTCGTCAAGGGAAAGCCCTGAGCCCGCAAGCCAAACGCGAAGCAGTGTCGGCGATTCGGGAGAAGGTCAACATCTCCGAGCGCCGCGCCTGCCGGCTTGTCGGGCTTTCTCGCAGCGTGCTGCATTACGACGCGAAGCCGGACCACGAGAATGAGGTGCTAGCGGCGCGTCTGGTGGAGTTGGCGCACGAACGTCGTCGATTCGGCTACCGCCGACTGCACGCCCTGGTGGAACGCGAAGGCACGCACGCCAATCACATGCTGTAATTGCCTCTCCGGCTAACGGTGGAAGTTGCCATGGAAACGTATGTGGGTCTCGATGTCTCGCAGAAGGCGACAGCGGTATGCGTAGTGGACAGGGACGGCGGCGTGGTCTGGCGTGGAACTGTAGCTTCGAATCCTGATGCCATCGCCGACACTATCAAGCAGCAGGCTCCTGAACCCAAACGCGTTGGTATGGAAACAGGGCCGCTTGCGGTGTGGTTCTATCACGGGTTGCGCGAAAGGAATGTTCCTGTCGATTGCATTCATGCTCGCCATGTCCATGCCGCGCTCGCAACGCAGCTAAACAAGACCGATAGCAACGACGCTCATGGCATCGCGCAACTCACGCGTAGTGGCTGGTATCGCGCGGTCGAAATCAAGAGTATTGCCAGCCATGAAGTCCGACTACTCCTCGGCGCGCGTAGCCAACTGATCAGTATGCGCACCAGCTTGTACAACCAGATCCGGGGTGTGCTCAAAACCTTCGGCGTTGTGCTGCCTCCAGGAACACGTAGCACTTTCGAGAGGCTCGTCGAAGAGCGTACGCCATCGACATCACTGATCCGCGGGGTGATCGGTATCCTGCTCGACAGTTGGAGGCATATTGACGGGGAAGTTCGCGAAACCGACCGCGCGCTCCAGCGAATTGCACGCGCAAGTGATGTCTGTCGACGCCTGATGACCGTTCCGGGCGTCGGCGTGACAACGGCAGTCGCATTTGCTGCTGCAGTCGACAATCCGGAACGATTCCGCCGTGTCGGCGACATTGGCCCGTATCTCGGGCTGACGCCAAAAAAGTATCAATCAGGCGAGGTGGACCACAACGGTGGAATATCCAAGACAGGCTGCAGGCTCACCAGACACATGCTGTTCGAGGCGGCGTCGGCCCTGATACTGCGTCACAAACGCGACTGCGCACTCCGACGCTGGGCGCAATCATTGATCCCCAGGATCGGCTTGCGCAAAGCGCTGGTCGCAACCGCGCGCAAACTCGCCACGCTATTACTCTCAATGTGGAGAAGCGGGAAGGAATTCAACCCGGGATAACCGAGTACCTGCGCTCGTAACTCCTTCGCTTGCGCAACTGTCGCACTGGTTCATTCAGGCTGATTACGTCGCCGCAACGATTCCTTGACGCGCTTTGCGGAAAAACCGCGGCAATCACATCGGAACGTTGTAGCGACATCTAACGGCACGTTGTGGCGCGAAAGCGACCACGAAGACGACAAGGAAACGGCTGGTCTGAACCTTATCTAGGAGCAGGACCTATTGACAGCAATTAGACGACAAGCGCATCTATCGTCTGTACCGTGAGGCAGGGCTGGCTGTGCGGCGCCGTCGCAAGCGCCCCGGCGTAATGATTGAGCGCGAGCAACTGGCATTGCCGGGCGCACCCAACGAGGTGTGGTCAATCGATTTCGTGATGGATGCGCTTTCCAACGGCCGGCGCGTGAAGTGCCTGACCGTCGTCGACGACTTCACGAAAGAGGCTGTCGACATCGTCGTCGACCATGGCATCTCAGGTTTGTATGTCGCTCGGGCATTGGACCGTGCAGCTCGCTTCTGTGGCTATCCCAAGGCGGTGCGAACAGACCAGGGACCCGAATTTACGAGCCGCGCGCTTGACCAGTGGGCGTATGCGAACGGCGTCACACTGAAGTTGATTCAGGCGGGCATCCTCGAGCGCATGAGCGCCGCAGCACCCGAGATCATCGCCGCGCCGGCGCTGCTGCGCGAGTTGCGTGCGCGCGGCTAGATCTGCCTCAATATCCGCTGATCACGATCCGCAAACCGGCACTTTAGCTGTGCAGCTAAAGTGCCGGTTTTCGCTAAGGAAAGCCTTATTCCTGGATCAGGGGTTGCGGTTCCTCGCATCTTTCGTCCACGCCGGTGCCATCATCAATGGTGACCAAGAGATTGATCTTGTAGTGCACCGCCAAATTTATCTTGGCGGGGCAAGGCTTTTACATTGATTTTCGACGTCAGTTTACATTGACTTACGATACGCCCCTGATTGCAAGTCCATGATATTGCATACGAAATTCATCATAGAACTTTTGGCCACGACAGCATCTCCTGGCCAACTTTGGGTTCGTCGCGGAATTCCGCAGACGTTTGTGCGCGGCCCCGGGGAACGTGATGCTAAGCGATTGCGGGCCTTCTTCGACTCAACTCGTGAGTTGATTACAGACCCGATTCGACTCGCGATCTGAGATGGAATCGTGGGCGACCTCGGTGGGTTCATGACGGCGTTTCAATGGGAGCGGGAGATGGTTGTGCAGCTTGTCGGCTGATCAATCGGTTATCCGAACCCTAGGGCTGACGTATTCGCGTCAAGGGGCAGACCAGGGAAAGGGGGACGATTTTATCGGATGGGGTCGGCTCGATCCGCTCGCCTATCTGAAGGACGTCCTCACACGCTTGCCGACCCACAAGGCCAGCGACATCGACGCGCTGCCGCCGCATCGCTGGCAGCCTCTCTCGACCGCCGCCTAAACTCGCTCGTCAAGACGCGTTGGCTGGCCGTACCGTCAAGGGGCCGCGGTTCGAACAGGAAATCACGGGCAGCGCAGGCTCAATATTTCCCGTGGAAGTTTTATGGTTCAAGGAAGCGATACACAGAAGCTATTTGGGGAATCGTTCGCCGGATGGAACTGGTTCTATTGCAGATATCGAGGCGCGCAGCGGAAGTTAAGTGGGGAATCCCTCGGAAGTTTTATGGTTACCTCAACACCTGGCCGTTCGGCCAGGGTCAGCGCGCCGGCGCGGCGAGGCGGACGGCCGGGGAGCCGGTGGTCGCGGCGACAGGATCTGCGGGTGAGGCGGCCGGGGCGGGCGGAACGAGATTCGCGTAGCGCGCGTCGGTCAGCGTGCCGAGGAACGCGACGATGTCGTCGATTTCGGCGTCGGTCAGCGCGGGCGGCGTGCCCGGACGGCGGTTCATCGGCGTCGAATTGACGTTGATGTTGCCGCGATACGCGGCCGGCACGTCGTCGAACGTTCTGGCGCCGTGATACCAGTGGCGCGGATCGGTCGAGCGCGTGTTGTAGAACGCGACCGCATCGCGCAGCGTGGTGAACACGCCGTTGTGCATGAACGTCTGCTTGATCGCGACGTTGCGCAGCCCCGGCGTGCGCAGGTAGCCGCACCATTGCGTCGGTTCGGGCCAGCGCAGCCGCATGGCCGTGTCGCACAGGCCGTTGTCGAAATGGCGCGGATCGCGGTTCGCGGGCAACGCGCGATTACGCGGCACCGCGATCGCGTCGTAGCCGAAATCGGTGAAGAGCGAGCGCTCCGGCCGGCTCGACGTCTCCGACAGCGTGTGGCAGCTCATGCAGTTGCCCTTGTCGGGATTGCGGAACAGCGCCAGACCGCGCATCTCGGCCGGCGCGAGCGGCTTGCGGGTGCGCAGGAATGCGTCGAAGCGCGACGTGAACGGCGCCATGTCGTCGCTCTGCAGATAGGCCTCGACGGCCGACCCCAGCGCGCGCACCAGTTGCTCGGGATCGCGCCGCACCGACGCGCCGAAGCGGGCGGCCAGATCGCCCGCCAGTTCGGTGCCGTCGACCTTGCGCAGCAGCGCGGCCGGCGACCGGTTGTTCATCTCGTTCGGATCGAACAGCGGCCCGCGGATCTGTTCGGCGAGCGTGTCGGCGCGGCCGTCGCTGAAAAGCCCGCCGAATGGCGACGGCGCGGGCGCATCGTCGTCCTGGTAGAAGTGGCGGCGCGGCACGTAGCGCACGTAGAGCAGCGACGGCGCGTTGCGCTGGCTGAAACGTCCGTGGCGGCTGCCTTCCGGCACGCCGGGCCCCGCGAGCGAAGCGGCCGACAGCGTCGGCGCGAATGCACGCGCCGGATCGTGGCAGCCCGCGCACGACATGCCGCGCGGCTCGGACAGCCGCGGATCGAAGAAGATCCGGCGGCCGAGCGCGACGAGCGTCGGGTCGGGCGCGAAGCGGGCGGTTGCCGCGTCGACCTTGCCGGTCACCTGCGGCGTGCCGTTGCCGATCGTGTCGACGACGCGCGACGGCGGGGCGCCGGGGAGCAGGACCGTTTCGGACGGCGCGGCGTGGGCCGCGAGCGCCGCGCCGGCGAGCACGGCGGCGGCAAGTAGGCGTACCGTGCGGCTGCGGCTGCGGCTGCGGCTGCGGCCGGCGACCGACGCCGAAGCGGAACCCGAACGCTCGGCGCAGGTGGCCGACGACACCGAAGCGGAAGCCGAACGCCCGGCACAGGCGGCCGACGAAACCGAAGCGCAAACCGAACCCTCGGCGCATGCGGCCGACAAAACCCGCCGCTTCCCCGATCCGCCCATCCGTCGCCGGCGGCCGCCCGAATCCGTCGACCCCGTCAAACCATCATGCAATCGAACTTCGTCGGTCACGGCGCGATGAACCCCGTCTTGTCGCAGGCGAGCGTCGTGCCCGACTGGTCGCACGACGCGAGCAGCTTGCCCGCCGCCGAATACGCACGGAACACCCAGCCCGTCGCCGGCGCCGCACGTCGCTCCATGATCAGGAAGCCGAAGCTGTTGTTGTGCGACAGCCGCTCGATCACGACGCCCGGCGCGGGCGTCAGGCCGGCCGGGAACGGGTCGGGCAGCGCGACGTCGAGGTTGTCGCCGCCGTTGCCGGACACGATCGTCGCCGGATGTCCGGACGAGAAGTTGATCGCCTGGAAATCGTGCACGTGCCCGTGCAGCGCGACGTGGACGCCGGGCGGGTAGTACGCCTGCGCGTTCAGGCTCGACATCACCGACTGCAGCGCGAGATTGCCCGGCGCGGGCGTGCTGCCGGCGATCGGCGCGAACGCGAGGATCGGATGGTGGTTCGTGAAGATCGTCGTCGTGATGCCGGCCTTCGACGCGAGCGACGCGACCGTCTGGAACTGCTTCTGGTAGATCCGGAATTGCGCGTCGGTCGTCTTCAGCGGATTGCGGCCGACCTTCGCGGTGTCGAACACGATCACCTGCGAGCCGCCGCCGAGCGACACCGCATAGGGATCCGAGTAGTTCGCGTCGTTGTCGTTGGCCGGATCGTTGCACGAACGGGCCGCCGAATACGGGCGCGGATCGAGGAAGCGGTACCAGCCCTGGCCGGCCCGCGCGCATTCCTCGTGGTTGCCGCGCACGACCACCCACGGCGCCTTCGCGAACAGCGGCGCGGCCGGGCGGAACAGGTCGGCCTGCCACGTATCCCAGCCGTAGCCCCACGGGCTGTCCTTGCAGCCGGCGATGTCGGGCGGGCACGCGTTCTCGCGATAGTGATAGTCGCCAACATGCAGCACGAGATCCGGCGACAGCTTCGCGACGCTCGCCGCGATCGTGTCGAACGGCCAGACCGTCGCGTCGTTGCACGCCTGCCATGCGTTGTCGGCCTTCTTCATCCGGCAGCCGGTGTCGGCGATGATCGCGATGCGCTGCGGCTGTGCTTTCGGCAGCGGCAGCGCGCGACCCGCGACGCTCGCCGTCTGCGCATCGGCCGGCAGCGTCGTTTCGCACACCGACACCGGGAAGCTCGACGGTTTCGAGTCGGCGGGATCGCTGGCGGTCGGGCGCTGCGCGACGGTCGCGGCGCCGGCGCGCAGCGTCATGCGCGACAGCTTGCCGTCGACGGACAATTGCGGACACAGCGGATCGCTCGCGGAAGCCGGGCTGTAGTTCGTGATCACGCGCGCGATCGCCTGGCTCGCATCGCCGATCTCGACCCACGCGGCCTGGACGTTGATCGCGGCGCTGGCCGGGTCGGCGGGCGTATCGATGTGGTTCGAGCACGCGGACAGTGCCGCGAGAGCAACAAGCGGAGCGCAACGCACGAACAGTGCGCGAGAGAGGAGTCGTCGCATGGGAGGCACCGTAGGAAAGCCGTCAACGATACGCAGCGTGAATGTAAGAAATGTGAAACGCGTGGTGTGACAAGCGCCCGGCGCGCGAGTGGTGCCGCGGTCGCGGGCTTGACCTCAAGTCGGCTTGAAGCAGCATAGTGTGCATCTCGGTCAACGAGGCAGGAAAAAGGAGAATCGACGATGGAAGAGAACCGGGCAAACGAAGCGCAGTCTGCGCTGTGGAACGGCCCGTCGGGGCTTGCGTGGGTCGACGCGCAGCGCTCGCTCGACCGGATGTTCGAGCCGTTCGAGACACTGCTTGCGGACGCGGCGGTGGCGGCGTCCGCACGCCGCGTGCTCGACGTCGGCTGCGGCACCGGCGCGGTGACGCTCGCGATTGCACGGCGGCTGGGCGCGCATGCGCACTGTACGGGCGTCGACATCTCGGCGCGGATGATCGCCGCCGCACAGGCACGCGCCGAGCGCGAGGGCCTCGCCGCCAGCTTCGTGCCTGCCGACGCGCAGACGCATGCGTTCGCGCCGGATCAGTTCGACATGGTCGTGTCGCGCTTCGGCGTGATGTTCTTCGACGATCCGGTGCGCGCGTTCGCGAACCTGCGGCATGCGGCGCGCGCGAACGCGCAACTGCGATTCGTCGCATGGCGCAGCGCCGCCGACAATCCGTTCATGACGACGGCTGAGCGTGTGGCGGCGCCCTTGCTGCCGAACCTGCCTGCGCGGCAGCCGGGCGCACCGGGACAATTCGCGTTCGGCGACCGGGAGCGAATCGCGTCGGTATTGTCGGACAGCGGCTGGGCCGATATCGCGATCGAGCCGATCGACGTCGCGTGCGCGTTGCCGACGGCCGCGCTGGACGACTACGTCACCCGACTGGGGCCGGTCGGGCTCGCGCTTCGGGAAGTGGATGACGCGACGCGTCGACGGGTGATCGAGACGGTTCGCGCCGCCTTCGAGCGGTACGTGCAGGGCGCGGACGTATGCTTCGATGCGGCGTGCTGGCTCGTCGCGGCGCGGGCGCCGTTCGCATGACGCTTCAGTTTTGGTAGAAGGCGGCGGGCCGTGCAAGGCCAGGTATCAACTGCGCCTTGCACGCAACATCAGCCACGCGCAGCCGGCCGCAACGAGCGCGAGCCCGAGCAGCACCGCCTCGACGCCGAGCGCGAAGCCCGGCGGCATCTCGCCGCTGTTCGGTATCGGTGACAGGTTCGCGGTCATCGCGATGGCGCCGCCGGCCAGCAGGGCGATGCAGGCGATCCAGTAGAGCTTGCCGCGCGGCGCGGCGGTGCGAATCCGCCACAACGCGAGACCGACGCCGCCGAAGTAAAGCAGCGCGAGCGTCGCGAGTGCGATGACGTCGCCAGTGCGATCGTGCACGAGGCCGCTCATTGCGCGGCTCCGTCGATCGTCGCGCACGGGCGTGACGGGGCGAAGGCGGCGCGGCCGACCTTTGGCTCGAGCGGGGAAGGTGTCGGGAGGCGGGATTCCGGCATGGCTGGCATTCAGTTGTGGGCGCAACGAAGCGCGACGCCGTCCGGCCGCGCGTGTCGCGCGCCGGACCCTGATACGGCGTGCGTCGACTGTACCGCGGTGTCAGGGCTGCACGAAGGGTCGTGCAGGAATCAACCTGACGGATTGTAAGTGATCGGGGCGAATGCGAAAACCGCCCGGGCTGCGCGGCAGGCTGACAACCCGGACGACGCACCGGCATGCGCATCGTCCGGGCAACAAGCAGCGGGCGATGCGCCGCCGCGAGCATTCAGAACGTCACGGCGATCCCGGCCATGCCGACGAACTGGCCGTGCGTCGTCGACGGCGTGAGCTGTTGCGAATCGCCGACGATCGGTGCCGCGTCGACGATATGGCCGGCGCCTTGCGCGCCGAGCGTCTGCCCGCTCGCATGCGTATACGCCTGCAGCGCATAGAGCGTCGTGCGCTTCGACAGGCTGTACGACTCCTTCAGCGAATACTGCTGGTAGCGGGCCGCGCCAGACACGCCGTTCGCCTTCGACGCGAGCGTGTACGCGAACGCGCCGGCCACCGAGAAGGTCGGCGTGAAGCGGTACGCGGCGAGCGCGCCGTAGGTATTGAACACGGCCGTATTCGTGAACGCGGAGCCGTTGCCCGGCAGGTACTTCACGTTCGAGTAGTTCAGGCCCATCGTCAGGTTGCCGAGCGTGTAGTTGCCGGCCGCCGCGACCTGCTCGACGGCCTTCGCGCTTAGATAGCCCTGGTTCAGCACGGATACCGCGAAGCTGCCCGACGCCGCGGTCGCCGGATTCAGGAAGCCGGCCGACGAACCCGAGCTGTTGATGCGCAGGTAGCCGGCCGCGATCCCGACCGGCCCGTTCGCATAGCGCAGCGCGGCGCTGAACGTGTTGCCCTTGCCGGTCGCACCGGCGATGCCGCCGAACGCATACATCGCGCTCGCGGTCAGCCCGGAGAGGGTCGGCGACGTATAGGTAACCGAATTGTTCACGCGGATCGTCGTGTCGAGGCCGTCGATATCGCCCGGATGCGCGCCGGTCGCGCCGGTCAGCCAGCTGCTCGACGCGTACGGTCCGACCAGCAGGAAGTACGGCGTGTACTGGCGGCCGGCCGTCACCGTGCCGTAATGGTCGTTGCGCAACCCGACGTAGGCCTGGCGGTTGAAGATCGTGCCGGCGGCTGCCTGCGCGCCGGTGTTCAGGTTGAAGCCGGCTTGCAGATCGAAGATCGCATGCGTGCCGCCGCCGAGATCCTCGTCGCCGCGCAGCCCGAACTTCGACGCATACAGGTTGCCGTCGCGCAGGTACACGTTCGAGTGGCCTTGCTGGTTGTTCACGTACGCAATCGAATCGTCGACCACGCCGTAAAGCGTCACGCTGCTCTGTGCATGGGCCGCACCAGCGCCGAACGACGCAGCCAATAAAATCAGGATTGCAAAACGATAGTGCGGGTAGTGCGGTGCATTCATCGTCTATCTCCATGTCACTTCAACGGGGCGGGAGGCTGAGTGGCCTCCTCTTTGGTAGGGGAGCGGGCCGCGGGTACGGCCCGCCCGATCAGGTTTCGCGTTCGCGCAGCCTTGCGCGATCAGTCGACGACCGCCACGACGATGCGACGCCACGCGCCGTCGCGCGCATCGTGCTCGACGCGCGCGACGCGCACCGCAAGCGCGCCTTGCAGTGACGCCGGCAGCAGGATCTCGACGCGCTCGGCGGGGCGGCGCATGCGGCCTTCCCAGCGGACCGACACGCCGAGTTCGCCCGATGCCTCGCGTCCGGTCTCGATGCGCCACAGCCCGTATTCGCCGTCGCGCCACGCTTCCGTTTCGCCGTCGTCCTCGACGCACTCGCCGTACGCAACACCGTCCTCGATGCGCGGCGCGACGATGAAGCCGCGTGTGTCGGCGCGTGCGCCGAACCGCTGCGCGGCGACGTTCAGCGGCAGCACGCGGCCTTCGCGCAACAGCATCACCGGCATGTCGAGCGGCGCGGGCAGCGTCACGCTCGCGCCGCCGTCGAACGACTGCGCGCTCGCACAGCACATCCAGCGTGCACCGGACGGCAGGTAGACCGTGCGCGCCGTGCGGCCCGGGTCGACGACCGGCGCCACCAGCAGCGCGTCGCCGAGCATCATGTCGTCGCATTCGTCGTAGCAGCGCGGGTCGCCGGGGAAATCGCCGAAGGTCGGCCGCAGCACGGGCTCGTAGCGCGTGGTCGACAGCCACAGCAGGTGGTAGAGATAGGGCAGCAGCCGGTAGCGCTGCTTGATCAGCGACGCGATCTGCGCAGTGATCTCGGGATACATCCACGGTTCGTTGACGGTGCCGTCGTCATTCCACGAATGGATGCTGAAGCGCGGCATGAAGATGCCGAACTGCACCCAGCGCAACAGCAGCTCGGGCGACGGCGCGGGGCCGGAGAAGCCGCCGATGTCGTGACCGATGTTCGACACGCCGGACAACGCGAGCCCGAGGCCCATCTTCAGGTTGTAGCGCAGCGTTTCCCACGACGTGTAGTTGTCGCCGGACCAGGTCTGCACATAGCGCTGCATGCCTGCGCCGCCCGAGCGCGACACGAGGAACGGCCGCCGCGCCGGCGCATGCGCGCGCTGCGCGTCGCGCGACGCACGCATCATCAGCATCGTCTGCAGCACCTTCGCCTCGCGCGCGGGGAACGGCTGGCCGAAGCCGTGCGCGATCGCGTCGGGCGACCAGATCTCGTATTCGTTGTTGTCGTTCCACGTCGACTCGATCCCGTAGTCGAGCAGCGCCGACGTGACCTGCTCGCGCCACCAGCGGTACGCGTCCGGCTGCGTGAAGTCGATATACGCACCGACTTCGTCCCAGAACTGCACCCACGCCGGCTCGCCGGACGCCGAGCGGATCAGCAGCCCGCGCCGCGCCGCGTCGTCGAATGCGGGGTGGTCGCGCAGCAGGCACGGCTTGATGTTCGCGCACAGCCGGATGCCGTGGTCGCGGTAGTGCTTTACGAAACCCTTCGCGTCGGGAAACTTCTCGCGGTTCCAGTTGAACACGTAGCGCTTCGCGCCGATCGACGTATAGCCCGACGACAGGTGGAACGAGTCGCACAGGATGTCGTGCGCGTCGCACTGCTCGACGAACTGGTTCATCTGCCGCTGCGCGTCCGGCGCATCGGTGTAGCTCATCGTCGAGCCCGAATAGCCGAGCCCCCATTTCGGCGTGCGCGCGGGGCGCCCGGTGAGCCACGTGAAGCGGCGCGCGGCCGTGAGCGGCGTGTCGGGCGACGCAATGAAGTAGTAGTCGAGATCACCGTGCTCGGCGACGAAGTAGCGGTACAGTCCGTGGTAGTTGTCGAGCTCGCGGCCCATGTCGAACGCGCAATCCGACAGCGTGTCGTAGAACAGCCCGAAGCCCTGGCATGCGTCGGGCGACCACGTGATGGTGAACGGGATGTGCTTGTACAGCGGATCCGTGTGCTTCGCGCTGTAGCCCATCGCGTCGATGTTGCGCATCTCGAAGCGTGCACCGGTGCGGTCGAGCTCGCCCGCGCGCTCGCCGAGACCGAACACCTTGTCGCCGCGCTCGCGTGCGACGTAGTGATAGGCGCGGTCGTCCCACCAGCCGAAGTTGTACGCCTGCGTCGCGCGGTCGGCGAGCACGACGCGCCACGCGCCGTCCGCGCCGCGCATCGACCACGCGCAATGGCCGCCTTGCCGGCGCACGGCGAGACGGACCTGCGCGGTCTCGATGCGCACGTCGAGGTCATCTTCAGCGAACTCATAGGCCGGCAGCGCGAAGCCGCTCAGGTCGAGACGATCGCGCCCGTCGAGCGGCACGTCGTCGAGGCCCGGCGCGATCGTCCACGTGCGCGGGTTGCGCACCGTCGCGTCGGGCAGCACGCGCACGCGCACGATGTCGTCCTCGAGCACGAAGATCTCGAGCGTCGCGCCCGCGTCGGACGCGAGCAGCACGCGGTTCGCCTGCCGGTCGGCGACGCGGAACACGGGCGGATGAAGGAGCGAAGTCATGAAAGCGATTCCTGGTGAGAACGGATGTCAGGCATGCTGCGCGAGCAGGCGTTCCTGCTTCGACTGCCCGCGGATCAGCACCGCGAGCAGCGTGACGCCGATGATGTCGAACAGGCCGAGGCACGCGAACAGCGGCGCGTAGCCGATCTTGTCGGCGAGCGCGCCGACCAGCAGCGAGAAGCCGAGCCCGCCGATCCACGCGGCCATTCCCGCGAAGCCGCTGGCGGTGCCGACTTCCTCGGAATCGAACACATCGGCCGACAGCGTGTTGACGAGTGCGGAGATCATCTGGTGCGCGAAACCGCCGACGCAGAACAGCGCAATGGCCGTGTACGGCGACGACACGAGCCCGATCGTCGCCGGCCCGAGCATCAGCACCGCGCCGAGCGCGACGCCCGCAACCCGCGACCACACGAGCGGTAGACTGAACCGTTTCGCAAGGTAGGGCGACAGGTAGCCGCCGGCTATGCCGCCGAGGTCTGCCGCGAGGAACGGCATCCACGCGAAGATCGCGATCTCCGTGAGCGCCATGTGGCGTTCGGTCGCGAGATACAGCGGAATCCAGAAGCTGAAGGTCTGCCATGCCGGTTCCGCGAAGAAGCGCGGCAGCGCGATCGCCCAGAAGCGGCGCGCGGTGACGACGTCGCGAATCCGGCGCTTCGACACGGCCGGCATCCTGGCCTGGCCGTCACTGATCAGCGTGCGCTCCTGCGACGTGATGCGCGGATGCTCGGCCGGCGACCGGTACTGCGTGTACCAGAGCACGGCCCACGCGAAGCCGAGCGCGCCGGTGACCATGAACGCGGATTGCCAGCCGAACCGCATCGATAGAAACACGACGAGCGGCGGCGCGATCGCGGCGCCGAGCGACGTGCCCGCGTTGAAGTAGCCGACCGCGACGGATTTCTCGCGATCGGGAAACCATTCGGCGACGGCCTTCATGCCCGACGGAATCGCCGCGGCCTCGAACAGCCCGAGCAGGCCGCGCAGGATGCCGAGCGACAGCCAGCCCGACGCGAAGCCGTGCGCGACGCCGACCACCGACCACAGCATCGCGAACAGCGCGAAGCCGAGCCGCAGCCCGATCAGGTCGACGATGAATCCGCACACCGGCTGCATGATCGTGTAGCCGATCTGGAACGCGCCGACGATGTACGAGTACTGCTGCGTCGAGATCGCGAACACGTGCTTCAGTTCCGGTGCGAGCACCGCGAGGGAATTTCGTGCGAGATAGTTGAGGATCGTGCCCAGACATACCAGCACGATGATCCACCAGCGCAACGCCTTGACTGTCTTCACTGCTGTCTCCTGATTCATGCAAATCCGCCCCGCTGGGGCGCCTTGCTCAGTCTTATTCATACGATGTCCGATCTTCGCGGCTGCCGATTTGCCTGATTCTGGGGCGGAAAAGCCGTGTTCGCTCGAACATCCGGCTGTAATCGAAAGCTACGTTATCTGACGACTGATCATTTTCGAACATCCTATGTTCGAATTCGAATCCGGTCAACGTGAATCTGCATTCGAACGAACGTGCTCGGGGTTTTCCCGAGCGGAATGCGAATGCGGCGTCCGTCGCGAAGCGCGCCAACACGTGCCGAATGCCCGCGCGACGTAACCGAGCGCCGGTCGGACGACTCACCACCCAGAAAGCCGCGACGGGGCCGTGACAACCCTGATGAAAATTTATTTTTTTCCGGACGGCGGATTGTGTAAATTGATTTTCATCTACCTTGCAAAACCCTTCGCATGACGCCTCTCGCTCCGCACGAAGCCAGTCAGGATGAATCCGCGATCGCGGAGCGCATCGCGTCGGCCATGCCGCGGATGACGCCGATCCACCGCCGGATGGGCGAGTTCGTGCTCGCGAATCCGTTTCGCGCGGCGACGATGCGGATCGACGAGCTCGCGCAGGCGGTCAATGCATCGATCGCGACCGCGAACCGCTTCGCGAAGGCGCTCGGCTTTGACGGCTATCCGGCGATGCGTGCGGCGCTCGTGCGCGGCTTCGAGGCGACGCTCGGCCCCGTCGAGCGGCTGCGTTCCGCGCAGGAGCAGGAACAGGAGCAGGGCGTTCGCGGCGCCGCATGGATCGATGCGGTGTTCGACCAGGCCATCGAGAACATCGAGAACACGCGTGCGCGGCTGGATGCGACCGACGTCGAGGCGGCCGTCGAGGCGATCGTTGGCGCGCGGCGCGTGCTGATCCTCGGCGCCGGGTCGAGCGCATTTCTGACCGGCCTGATGGAACACGGCTTGTCGGTGTGTCACGACAACGTGCAGTCGCTCGCGCTGCTCGGCGGCCCGACGCATGCGGCGCGGCGCTTGTATACGGCCGACTCGCGCGATCTCGTGATCGCGCTCGCGTTTCCGCGCTACGTGAAGGACACGATCGAGCTGGCACGCCGCGCGGCCGCGCGTGGCGCACGCGTGCTCGGCATTTCCGACGGACCGGGCTCGCCGCTTGCGCCGGTCGCGTCGCTGAACCTGTACGTGAAAGCTCAACGGCGCTTCGCGGCCACGTCGGAAGCGGCCGTGCTGACGATGATCGAGGCGCTGATCGATGCGGTCGCGCTGCGCACGCACCGCTCCGCGAAGTCCGCCGCCGAAATGACCGAATTCCTGTTGCCGTGGCTGATGCAGCCGCAAGCGGCGCTGCCGCCCGCCAACCCTTCTTCCTCCGGTCCGAAAAAATCATGACTTCACCCGCGATCATCGCGATTCATGGCGGCGCAGGCACGATCCTGCGCGAGGCGATGGATACCGACACCGAACGCCGGTACCGCGCCGAGCTCACCGCGATCCTGCAGGCCGCGCAACAGGTGCTCGCCGATGGCGGCAGCGCGCTCGACGCCGTCACCGTCGCCGTGCGGATGCTCGAGGATTGTCCGCTCTTCAACGCCGGGCGCGGCGCCGTCTATACGGCCGAAGGCAAGCACGAACTCGACGCGGCGGTGATGGACGGCGCGACGCTCGCGGCCGGCGCGGTCTGCAGCGCGACCCGCGTGCGCAATCCGGTGCTCGCCGCCCGGCGCGTGATGGAGGCGAGCGAGCATGTGCTGTTCGCCGGCGCGGGCGCCGACGCGTTCGCGGTCGAGCAAGGCCTCGAACTCGCCGAGCCCGGCTATTTCGACACCGAAGCGCGTCATGCGCAGTGGGTCAAGGCGCGCGCGGCGGCGGCCGGCGCAATGCTCGATCACGACGCCGCGAGCTTCGCGTTCGGCGCAGGGCAAGTGGCCGGGTCGGCCGCGCCGGCCGAGCCGCTCGATCCCGATCGCAAGCTCGGCACGGTCGGCGCGGTCGCGTGCGATCTCAACGGGCATGTCGCGGCGGCGACGTCGACCGGCGGCATCACGAACAAGCAGCCCGGACGCGTCGGCGATTCGCCGATCATCGGCGCCGGCTGCTACGCGGACGACGCGACCTGCGCGGTATCCGCGACGGGCACCGGCGAGATGTTCATCCGGCTCGCGACCGCGCACGACGTGGCCGCGCAAATGGAGTATCGCGGCGCATCGCTCGCCGACGCCGCGCACGACGCCGTGATGAACAAGCTGCCGCGGCTGGCCGGGCGTGGCGGGATCATCGCGGTCGATGCGCACGGCAACGTCGCGATGCCGTTCAATACGGAAGGCATGTATCGCGGCTATGCGCGCGTCGGCGAGACGCCCGTGGTCGGCATCTATCGCGACGATGCGGCCTGATTCCGGATCGCACCAGGAGACCTACGCATGACTTCGAGCCGAACCCCGTCCGCGCTGGTGCTGCCGGATCAGCGCGTCGTCGCCGTCGACGACCTGTCGGTCATGTTCCGTCGCGGCGCCGCGACGTTCGATGCGGTGCGCAACGTGTCGTTTCACGTCGATCGCGGCGAGACGCTCGCGATCGTCGGCGAATCGGGCTCCGGCAAGTCGGTCACGTCGCTCGCGCTGATGCGGCTCGTCGAGCACGGCGGCGGCGAGATCACGAGCGGCCGGATCGCGTTGCGGCGTCGCGGCGGCGCGCTCGTCGACCTCGCTCAAGCGAGCGCGGCGACGATGCGCGGGATCCGCGGCGCGGACATCGCGATGATCTTCCAGGAACCGATGACGTCGCTGAACCCGGTTTTTACGGTCGGCGACCAGATCAGCGAGGCGATCGCGCTGCACCAGTCGAAAAGCGCGACCGAAGCGCGCGCGGAGGCGTTGCGGCTGCTCGATCTCGTGCGCATCCCGGAGGCGCGCCGCGTGTTCGCGCGGTATCCGCACCAGTTGTCGGGCGGGATGCGGCAGCGCGTGATGATCGCGATGGCGCTGTCGTGCCGGCCCGCGCTCCTGATTGCCGATGAGCCGACGACCGCGCTCGACGTGACGATCCAGGCGCAGATCCTGCAACTGATCCGCGGGCTGCAGGACGAAATGAACATGGGCGTGATCTTCATCACGCACGACATGGGCGTGGTCGCCGAAGTGGCCGACCGCGTGCTCGTGATGTATCGGGGCGAGAAGGTCGAGGAGGGCGAGTCCGAGCGCATTTTCGCGACGCCCGCGCATCGCTACACGCGTGCGCTGCTCGCGGCCGTGCCGCGGCTCGGCTCGATGCAGGGCACCGATATCCCCGAGAAATTTCCGCTGCTGAAGGTGGACGCCACTGGCGCGGCCGCGCCGGCGTCCGCCGCGCACGACGCCGCCGACGCGCAGCCGCCGGTCGATGCGGCCGCGCCGCCGATTCTGCGCGTGCGCGATCTCGTCACGCGGTTTCCGGTGAAGAGCGGCGTGTTCAGCCGCGTGTCGCAGTACGTGCATGCGGTCGAGCGCGTGAGCTTCGAGCTGCGCGCGGGCGAGACCCTCGCGCTCGTCGGCGAATCGGGCTGCGGCAAGTCGACCACCGGGCGCTCGCTGCTGCGCCTCGTCGAATCGCAGAGCGGCTCGATCGAATTCGACGGCCGCGACATCAGCGCGATGAAGGGCGCGGACCTGCAGGCGCTGCGCCGGAACATCCAGTTCATCTTCCAGGATCCGTTCGCGTCGCTGAACCCGCGCCTGACGGTCGGCTTCTCGATCATGGAGCCGCTGCTCGTGCACGGCGTCGCGAGCGGCCGTGAAGCGCAGGCGCGCGTCGACTGGCTGCTCGACAAGGTCGGCCTGCCGCCGGAGGCCGCGCGCCGCTATCCGCACGAATTCTCGGGCGGCCAGCGCCAGCGGATCGCCATCGCGCGCGCGCTCGCGCTGAACCCGAAGGTCGTGATCGCCGATGAATCGGTGTCCGCGCTCGACGTGTCGGTGCAGGCGCAGATCGTCAACCTGATGCTCGACCTGCAGCGTGAGCTCGGCGTCGCGTATCTGTTCATCTCGCACGACATGGCGGTGGTCGAGCGCATCAGCCATCGCGTCGCGGTGATGTATCTCGGCCAGATCGTCGAGATCGGCCCGCGCCGCGCGGTGTTCGAGGCGCCGCAGCATCCTTATACGAGGAAGCTGATGAGCGCGGTGCCGGTGGCCGACCCCGCGCGCCGACATGCGCCGCGCCAGCTTGCGGCGGACGAGATTCCGAGCCCGATCCGCGCGATCGGCGACGAGCCGACGGTCGCGCCGCTCGTCGCGGTCGGCCCCGATCATTTCGTCGCGACGCATCGCGTCGGCGGCGCGTATTGAATTGAACGGCGAGGCGCATATGGACCGCAGCTGCGCACGCGCCAGGCAACGGCGTCATTTCCCCAGCGGATGCAGTCACGCCGCGATTTCCACCACGCGTTACCGAATCATCCACAGGAGCCAGACAAAATGAACAAGCCGCATTCGTTCCCGGTGTTCCGTCCACGCATGCTCTTCGCCGCGGGGGCAGGCGCGCTCGCGCTGTCGGTCGCGGCACCCGCGTTCGCGCAACAGAACGTCGTGGTCGCCGTGTACTCGACGTTCACGACGATGGACCCGTACGACGCGAACGACACGGTGTCGCAAGCGGTCGTCAAGTCGTTCTACGAAGGGCTGTTCGGCTTCGACAAGGACATGAAGCTCGTCAACGTGCTCGCGACGGGCTACCAGGCGTCGCCCGATGCGAAGGTCTATACGGTCAAGCTTCGCGAGGGCGTGAAGTTCCAGGACGGTACCGACTTCAACGCCGCCGCGGTGAAGGCGAACTTCGATCGCGTGACCGATCCGGCGAACAAGCTGAAGCGTTACGGGCTGTTCCGCGTGATCGAGAAGACCGAGGTGGTCGATCCGATGACGGTGAAGTTCACGCTGCACGAGCCGTTCTCCGCGTTCATCAACACGCTCGCACACCCGTCGGCGGTGATGATTTCGCCGGCCGCGCTGAAGAAGTGGGGGCGCGACGTGTCGCTGCATCCGGTCGGAACCGGCCCGTTCGAGTTCGTCGAATGGAAGCAGACCGACGACATGAAGGTGAAGAAATTTGCCGGCTACTGGAAGAAGGGCTATCCGAAGGTCGATTCGATCGACTGGAAGCCGGTGGTCGACAACAACACGCGCGCCGCGCTGCTCAAGACCGGCGAGGCGGATTTCGCGTTCACGATTCCGTTCGAGCAGGCCGCCGACCTGAAGAGCAACCCGAAGGTCGAGCTGATCGAGCGGCCGTCGATCATCCAGCGCTACATCTCGCTGAACACGCAGAAGAAGCCGTTCGACAATCCGAAGGTGCGTGAGGCGCTGAATTACGCGGTCAACAAGGAAGCGCTCGCGAAGGTCGTGTTCGCCGGCTATGCGACGCCGCAGACGGGTGTCGCACCGATCGGGGTCGAATACGCGACCAAGCTCGGGCCGTGGCCGTACGATCCGGCGAAGGCGCGCGCGCTGCTGAAGGAGGCCGGCTATCCGAACGGCTTCGAATCGACGCTCTGGTCCGCGTACAACCATTCGACGGCGCAGAAGCTGATCCAGTTCGTCCAGCAGCAGCTCGCGCAGGTCGGCGTGAAGGTGCAGGTGCAGGCGCTGGAAGCCGGCGAGCGGGTCGCGAAGGTCGAGAGCGCGCAGGATCCGGCCGCGGCGCCGGTGCGGATGTACTACAGCGGCTGGTCGGCATCGACGGGCGAAGCGAACTGGGCGCTGTCGCCGCTGCTCGCGTCCACGTCGGCGCCGCCGAAGCTCTACAACACCGCGTACTACAAGAACAGTGCGGTCGACGACGCGCTCGCGAAGGCGCTCGAGACGACCGACCGGGCGAAGAAGGCCACCCTGTACGCCGATGCGCAGAAGCAGGTGTGGGCCGACGCGCCGTGGATTTTCCTGGTGCAGGAGAAGATCGTTTATGCGCGTAACAAGCGCCTGCACGGCATGTACGTGATGCCGGACGGTTCGTTCAACTTCGACGAAATCTCGGTGAAATGACGGCGGTTCACCCGCTGCGCGGCGCCGGCGGCACACGCTGCCGGCGCGCTGATTCGATCGGTGCCCCATGCTGAATTTTCTCGTCAAACGCCTGTTCGGCCTGCTGCCCACGCTCGCGATCGTCGCGGTGCTGGTGTTCCTGTTCGTGCACCTGCTGCCGGGCGACCCGGCGCGGCTCGCGGCGGGCCCCGAAGCCGACGACGCGACGGTCGCGCTCGTGCGCACCGATCTCGGCCTCGACCGGCCGCTGCCCGCGCAGTTCGCGAACTTCTTCGTGAAGATCGCGCACGGCGATTTCGGCACCTCGACGCGCAGCAAGCGGCCGGTGTCGACCGAGATCGGCGAGCGCTTCATGCCGACGCTGCTGCTGACGCTCGTCAGCATGGTGTGGGCGACAGCGTTCGGGATGGCGATCGGCATCGCGTCGGCGGTGTGGCGCAACCGCTGGCCCGACCGCGTCGGGATGACGATCGCGGTGTCGGGCATCTCGTTTCCGGCGTTCGCGCTCGGCATGCTGCTGATGGAAATCTTCTCGGTGAAGCTCGGCTGGCTGCCCGTCGTGCCGGACGGCACGTGGAAAAGCTACGTGCTGCCGTCGCTGACGCTCGGCGCCGCGGTCGCGGCCGTGATGGCGCGCTTCACGCGCGCGTCGTTCGTCGAGGTGCTCAACGAGGACTTCGTGCGCACCGCGCGCGCGAAGGGCGTGCACGAGCCGATGGTCGTGCTCAAGCACTGCCTGCGCAACGCGATGATCCCGGTCGTCACGATGATGGGGCTGCAGTTCGGCTTCCTGCTCGGCGGCTCGATCGTCGTCGAGGCCGTGTTCAACTGGCCGGGGCTCGGGCGCCTGCTGGTCGATGCGGTGACGATGCGCGACTACCCGGTGATCCAGGCGATCGTGCTGCTGTTCTCGCTGGAATTCATCCTGATCAACCTGACCGTCGACGTGCTGTACGCGGTCATCAACCCGACCATCCGGTTCAAGTGAGGCGCGCATGAACGCGACTGTCCAGCCCGCGGCGCCGGCCGCATCGAACGCGGTCCGCACGCCGTGGCACGAATTCTGGCGCAAGTTCCGCAAGCAAACCGTCGCGCTCGTTGCGGGCGGTTTCGTGCTTGCGCTCGTCGTGCTGGCGTTCGTCGGCCCGCACATCGCGCCGTTCGATCCGGAAAACTATTTCGACTACGACGCGCTGAACGCGGGGCCGTCGGCCGTGCACTGGTTCGGCGTCGACTCGCTCGGCCGCGACATCTTCAGCCGGATCATCACCGGCACGCGCATCTCGCTCGCGGCCGGCTTCTTCTCGGTCGCGCTCGGCGCGCTCATCGGCACGTTCTTCGGGCTGCTCGCCGGCTACTACGAAGGCTGGTGGGACCGCATCACGATGCGCGTGGCCGACGTGCTGTTCGCGTTCCCGGGGATCCTGCTCGCGATCGGCGTGGTCGCGATCCTCGGCAACGGGATGGTCAACGTGATCTGCGCGGTCGCGATCTTCAGCATTCCGGCATTCGCGCGGCTCGTGCGCGGCAACACGCTGATGCTCAAGCACATGACCTACGTGGAAGCCGCGCGCAGCATCGGCGCGTCCGACTGGACGATCATCATGCGGCACATCCTGCCGGGCACCGTGTCGTCCGTCGTCGTCTACTTCACGATGCGGATCGGCACGTCGATCATCACGGCGGCGAGCCTGTCGTTCCTCGGGCTCGGCGCGCAGCCGCCGACGCCGGAGTGGGGCGCGATGCTCAACGAGGCGCGCGCGGACATGGTGAGCGCACCGCACGTCGCGATCTTCCCGAGCCTGGCGATCTTCCTGACCGTGCTTGCGTTCAACCTGCTCGGCGACGGGCTGCGCGACGCACTCGATCCTAAGCTGGAGCGCCGCTGATGCGTGCGGTGCCGATGTGGGCCGCGACGCTGCCGGCCGGGCCGCGCGGCACGATCGCCGACGTGCCGGGTGTGACGGTCGGCCATGCGACGCTCGATGCCGGCGACGTGCAGACGGGCGTCACCGTCGTGAAGCCGCATCCGGGCGACCTGTACCGCAGCAAGGTGCCGGCCGGCGCGGCGGTGATCAACGGCTTCGGCAAGAGCGTCGGGCTCGTGCAGGTCGACGAGCTCGGCACGCTCGATACGCCGATCGCGCTGACCAACACGTTCGGCGTCGGCGCGATCGCGCACGCGCAGATCCGCGCGGCGATCGCAAAAAATCCGCAAATCGGCCGCGACTGGTCGACTGTCAACCCGCTCGTGTTCGAGTGCAACGACGGCTATCTGAACGATATCCAGGCGTTCGCGGTGACGGCCGCGCATTACGACGACGCGTGCCGCACCGCGGCGCGCGACTTCTCGCGCGGCGCGGTGGGCGCCGGGCGCGGGATGTCGTGTTTCGACCTGAAGGGCGGAATCGGCTCCGCGTCGCGCGTGGCGGTCGCGGCCGGCCGGCCGTATACGGTCGGCGCGCTCGTGCTCGCGAATTTCGGCCGGCTGCCGATGCTGACGCTCGGCGGCGTGCCGCTCGGGCGCATCGTCGCGCAGCGGCATGCTGCGGCGGCCGCGCAGGCGGCGGCGCCCGAGCAAGGCTCGATCATCCTGCTGCTCGCGACCGATGCGCCGCTCGACGCACGGCAACTGTCGCGGCTCGCACGCCGCGCGGGTGCGGGCCTGGCGCGCACCGGTTCGGTCTACGGGCACGGCAGCGGCGACATCGCGCTCGCATTTTCCACCGCCTACACGATCGCGCACGACGCGTCGAGCGTCGCGCTGCCGGCCCTCGTCGCCGATGCGGCGCTCGACCCGCTGTTCATGGCCGCGGCCGAAAGCGTCGAGCATGCAATCGCCGACGCGCTGCTGCGGGCCGTGACCGTGGTCGGGCGCGACGGCCACGTGCGGCAATCGCTGCGCGACGCGGTGCCCGATCTCGAGCGCCTGTTCAACGACGACTACAAAGGACGTCATATTCCGTCATGAAAATCCTGATCTCGACCGACATCGAAGGCGTCGCCGGTGTGTTCGCCGTTGAGCAGACGCGGGCCGGCAATCCGGAGTACGAACGTGCGCGCCGCTGGATGACCGCGGAGGCGAACGCGGCGATCGAAGGTGCATTCGCGGGCGGCGCGCAGACCGTGTGGGTCAACGACTCGCATGGCGGCTTTCGCAATCTGCTGCCCGACGGGCTCGATGCGCGTGCGCGCGTCGTGCTCGGCAAGCCGCGCACGCTCGGGATGATGGCGGGCCTCGAACAGCAACCCGATCTCGTGTTCATGATCGGCTTTCACGCGAAATCGCAGACGCACGGCGTGCTCGCGCACACGATCAACAATTTTGCATTCACGCAGGTGTGGCTGAACGGCGTCGAACTCGGCGAGGCGGGGCTGTACGGCGCGCTGGCGCGCGAATACGGCGCGCACGTCGCGCTGGCGTCGGGCGACGACGTGTTCGCCGAGGAAACCCGGCCGCTGTTTCCGGACGCGCGTTTCGAGACGGTCAAGACGGCCCGCGGCGCATCGAGCGGCGACACGCTCACGCCGGCCGCGTCCTGCGCGCGCATCGCGACCGCCGCACGCGAAACGGTCGAGCATGCGCTGTCGTCCGGCTGGCGCGCGACCGCGCATCGGCCCGCGCCGGCCGCTTGCACGCTGCGCGTGCAGACGGCCGCGCTCGCCGATCTGTTCTGCATGCTGCCGACGCTCGAGCGCGTCGATGCGGTGACGTTGCGCTTCGACGGGCCGTCGGTCGAGCACGTGGTGCGCACGTTGAACAGCCTGTCGGCCATGTCGTTCATGCTGCGGTGATGTGCGGCGCGTCACGCAGGCCCGGCGGGTGTCTCGAGCCGGAACGCTGCAATCGCGGCGGCTGGCGCAAAGATGGGTTCAGCCCCACACACGATGAAACGTAGTTGGCATCTCCGCTCCGATGAAGTCGCAATCCGGCCGATTGGGCCGTCGGGTCGTGCGACCGTCCGGTCGCACAGGCGTGGAGCGGATCTCGGACCGAACGAAGGTGACCCGCCTTCGATACCAGATCATTCATGATGGAATTCCGGCCTTGAGAAATACGCTGCCAGATCCCTACGACCACATTCCCCGGAGCGTGGTCGTGACCGCCAACGACTATCCGGCGGGCACGACGTTTCCGGAGCACGCGCACGGGCGCGGGCAGTTCGCGTTCGCGTCGCGCGGCACGATCAGCGTGTCGACGCCGCACGGCCGCTGGCTGGTGCCGCCGCAGCGCGCGTGCTGGGTGCCGCCCGGCGTGCGGCACGAAATGACGATGACCGGGGCGGTCACGATGCTCAACACGTTCGTGTCCGACGACGCGGCCCGGGCCGCGGGGCTGCCGGACCAGTGCGGCGTGTACGGCGTGTCGCCGCTGTTGCGGCAACTGATCGACGATGCGATCGAGCTGCCGGCGATGTACGACGTCGATGGCCGGGCGGGCAAGCTGATGGCGCTGCTGGTCGCGGAAATCGCGACGATGCCGCGGCTGTCGCTGCACGCGCCGCTGCCCGCCGACGCGCGCCTCGCGAGTATCTGCCGGCATCTGTTCGCGTCGCCGTCGATCGCGGCCGATCTCGACCAGGTGGCGACCCATGCGGGCGTGAGCCGGCGCACGTTTACGCGGCTGTTTCGCGCGCAGACCGGCGTGAGTTTCGCCGCGTGGCGTCAGCAGGTCTGTATGCTCGCGGCGATTACCCGCCTGAGCGACGGCCAGCCGGTGACGCGGGTCGCGTTCGAGCTCGGCTATGCGAGCGCGAGCGCCTTTACGTCGGCGTTTCGCCGCATCCTCGGCGATACGCCGAGCCGGTATCTGGAGGCTCGCCGCTAGGCGCGGCGGCGCCGCGGTCGCGCACGAAAAAAACGCGCCTGCCAGGATTCGGTCAGGCGCGCTTAAAGGCACTCGGTCAGAAAAAATGCGCGACCAGCCGGCGGGCCGGCGTTCGCGCATTCATTCATGAAAATTGTTGCCTATCCCGATTCAATTCCATCGGCTTATCGCGGATAGCAAAGCATACGCTGCATAACGCGCGAACGAAATCGCGTGCTCCCAACGATTCATGTGCTGCCGCAGCATGCGTTTCAATCGCGCGTTCGACGCCGAGGTCGGAGGCCGCCAACCATGGACTTGGGCCATGGTCGTCGGGCGTGCTGCGCCACAACATCGAATGTTGTCGCCCGAAAACGAAAACCGCCGCATGACGCGATGCCTGTCGGTATCGCGCCACACGGCGGTTCGGTGCGAGCAGCCGGCCTGCGCCGGCTCGCGCGTCACACGTCGAAGAACACGGTTTCGTCCGGCCCCTGCATGCGGATGTCGAAGCGGTACACGACGGGGCGGCCCGGCTGCGCATCGCGTTTCGCGACGAGCGTCGCACGGCGTTCGGCCGGCACCAGGTTCAGCACCGGATCGGCCGCGTTCGCCGCGGCTTCGTCGTCGAAATACACGCGGGTGAACGCGTGCGTCAGGATCCCGCGCATCATCACGGTCACGTTGATATGCGGCGCTTCGTCGGCGGCGACGCGGCCCGGCTTTACCGTCGGGACCACGAAGCGGTTCTGCGGGTCAGTGCCCGTGCCGACGCGTGCGAAGCCCGTGAAGCCGGACTTCGCGATGTCGTCGCGCGACGCGGGATAACGGCCCGCGCCATCCACCTGCGTGAATTCGAGCACCGCGTCACCGACGACGTTGCCGTCGCCGTCGAACACCTGACCCACCAGCAGCACGTGCTCGCCTTCGGCGTCCGGCGTGGCGATCGCCGGCGTGAACAGGCTCTTCAGGTCGTAATCGTATTGCTGCGGGCACAGGCCGTATGCGAAGTACGGGCCGACCGTCTGCGAAGGGGTTTGCTTCAGCGTCGTCATGGTTCAGCGCTCCATCGGGGTAGCGTCGCGGCCGCGCAGCACGATGTCGAATTCGTAGCCGAGCGCATAGCCTTCTTCGGTGATGTCCATCGAGAAGCGCGAGATCAGGCGATCACGCGCGGCTTCCGGCGTGCCCTGGAAGATCGGGTCGTACGCGAGCAGCGGATCGCCGGGGAAGTACATCTGCGTGACGAGGCGCGAGCCGAAGTAGTCGCCGAACAGCGAGAAGTGGATGTGATTCGGGCGCCACGCGTTCGGATGGTTGCCCCACGGATAGGCGCCGGGCTTGATCGTCAGGAAGCGGTAGCGGCCTTCGTTATCGGTCAGGCAGCGGCCCGCGCCGAGGAAGTTCGGATCGAGCGGCGCGTCGTGCTGGTCGACCTTGTGCACATAGCGGCCGGCGGCGTTCGCCTGCCATACCTCGACGAGCGTGTTGCGCACGGGCTTGCCGCCTTCGTCGAGCACGCGGCCGGTGACGACGATGCGCTCGCCGAGCGGCTCGCCGTTCTTTACCGAGTTCTTCGTCAGGTCGTGGTCGAGCGCGCCGAGATCCTCCGCGCCGTAGACCGGCGCGTACTGGTCGCGCAGCTTTTCCTTCAACGGGATCATCGGGCGCGTCGGGCCGCGCTTCACCGACGAACGGTACTCGGGGTGGACATATGCGGGATGCGACGGCCAGTCGCGCGGCGTGAGGATCGTGGGGGAATCCATCGGGTGTCTCCTGATAGGTATTTCGCGAGGGGATGGCAAGACTGTAACCAATCCGGAAAGTTATGCAAAATGACCTTTTTTAGCGAATCGCATAACCGTTAGTTATGTTCGCCGACCCCAATGAAAATCCGCCGGACAGGCGGCCTGTCCGGCGGAAAAAGCGATCGGGCTTCGCGTCGTCGGTGACGACTCCGTGCACGGCCCTCCAGCCAGCCCGTCGCTGCTTTTTTGTGTTTCGTTGTTGTTGTTATCAGGCCTCCCCGAGCGTGCCCGTCGTTCGTTTTTCGTCCTTCGTCGTTCGTTGGTTACGGTCGGGCGGGATCGAAGACGATCCCGTCGAATTCGAGCGACAGCGTGCCGCTGCGCAGCAGCGCGGCCGGCGTCGCGGTGCGCTCGGCGCCGAGCACGTCGCCCACGTAGTTCGCGCAGAACCCGCGGTGCGCGAGCAGGCTGAAGCGGCTGCCGAGCAGCGCGTCGATCCGCTGTTCGGCCAGCGCGTGCACGGTGCGCTGCGCGTCGGCGGTCGGTGCCGCGACGCGGCGAGCCAGCGCAACGCGTCCGCCGTCGGCGCGGGCGATGAAGCGCGACAGCGGCGTGAGCTTCGTCCGCGCAAACGCGGGCTCGGCGACCAACGGTTCGTCGCCCGACGTATCGACGACGATGCCGAAGCGATCGGCCCACGCGCCTGCGTTGCCCGCCGCGTCGCGCAACGCGCCGGCCGGTACGCGAATGAACACGAGATCCCCGACGTGCGCGCCGGCGGCCAGTGTGCGCACCGTGGCGAGCGGCAGCGTGCGGTCCGTGTCGCGGGCGTCGCGCGGCGCGGTGGGATGCGGTTCGAAGGCGGTGGTGTCGGTTCGGGTGCTCATCGCGGCTCCGTGGGGCAGTGACAGGACGGAGCGGATTATGCGGACAAGTATCCAAAAGTGCTTGTGTGGATGCTTGAGTAGCCTAATATCCGACCTTGAGCACCATTTTTCGATACCAATATGACCGAGACCGCCCAACTCATCGAAACGCTGAAGCGCCAGCTGAAGGCGCAGGGAATGACCTATCGCGACGTCGCGCGGGCGCTCGACGTGTCCGAGACGAGCGTGAAGCGGCTGTTCGCGAGCGGCCGCTTCACGCTGGAGCGCGTCGCGGAGATCGCGCAACTGCTCGGCTATACGCTCGCCGAACTCGTGCAGGAGGCGTCGGCATCCGCGCCGCGCTTGCGCGTGCTGACGGAGCAGCAGGAGGCGCTGCTCGTGTCGGACGAGAAGCTGCTGCTCGTCGCCGTTTGCGCGGTCAACTACTGGACCGTGCAGGACATCGTGTCGGCCTATTGCCTGACGCAGGCCGAGTGCGTGAAATACCTGCTGATGCTCGACCGGATGAACGTGATCGCGCTGCTGCCGGGCGACCGGATTCGCGTGCGCGTCGCACGCGATTTCGACTGGCTGCCGGGCGGGCCGATCCGCCGTTATTTCCATGCACACGTGCTCGACGACTTTCTCGGCAGCCGTTTCGACGGCCCGGGCGAGACGATGACGTTCTCGCAAGGGATGCTGACCGACGCGGCCGCCGCGGAACTCGAGCAGGAACTGCGGCGGCTCGGCGCCAAGGCGGCGGCGCTGCACGCGGAGTCGTCGTCCGCGCCGCTCGGGCAGAAGCGCGGCACGGGCCTGCTGATCGCCAAGCGGATCTGGGAGCCGACCGGCTTCCACGCGCTGCGGCGCCATGCGTGACACCGCGCCGAACGCTTGGGCCTTTCCGGAAAGTTATGCAAAATGGCCCCACGTCATCACTTGCATAACCGCCCGTTATGAATAACCGTATCGCCGACGGCCGCGTCAAATTCCGGCACCTGCAGTGTTTTCTCGCGGTCGCGCAGCTGGGCGGCGTGCAGAAGGCGGCCGAAAGCCTGTCGATCACGCAGCCGGCCGTGTCGAAGACGATCGCCGAACTGGAGTCGATCCTCGGCGTGAAGCTGTTCGAGCGCGGGCGGCACGGCGCGCAGCCGACCCGCGAAGCGCAGCTGTTCCTACCGCATGCGAACGCGTGCGTGCTGGCGCTGCGACAGGGCGTCGGGCTGCTTGCGCGCGAGGGCGGAGCGGCCGCGGCGACCCTCGAGATCGGCATGCTGCCGACCGTCGCGGCATCGCTCGCGCCCGCGCTGATGAAGGCGCTGGCCGCACGCTGGCCGCGCATCGTCGTGCGGATCGCGACGGCCGCGAACGCGGAGTTGCTGGAGCGGTTGAAGGCGGGCGCGATCGAATGCGCGATCGGGCGCCTGTCGGAGCCGGAGCGAATGATCGGGCTCGCGTTCGAGCAGCTGTACAACGAGCCGCTCGTCGCGGTCGTGCGCGCCGGGCATCCGCTGCTGGCCAGCGCCGCACCGGCCGCCGAACTCGCGCGCTATCCGGTCGTGTTGCCGCCGTTCGGCACGCTGATCCGCCAGTCGGCCGAGCAACTGCTCGGCGCATGCGGCGCGCCGCCGCTGGATTCGTTCATCGAGGTGCTGTCGGTGTCGGTCGCACGCGCACTCACGCTCGAGAACGACGCGGTCTGGTTCGTGCCGCTCTATGCGGCCGAATACGACCTGTCGGCCGGTGCGCTCGCGCGCCTGGCGCTGCCGTCCGCGGGCACCGACGAGCCGGTCGGGCTCGTGCTGCGCACCGATGCGCAACCGTCGCCCGTCGCGCGGACGCTGATCGACGCCGTGCGCGAAATCGCTCGCGCCCGGTTCGGCGATACGCGAGCGCATCGCGCGCCGCCCGGCGCACGCAAGCCGGCTCGCCGCGCACGTTGAGACGCCGCGCAGGGCCGCGCCACGCGGCGCTCGGCTGCCGTTCCTTCCCCCTCATTCGTTAGCCGTTCGGTCAGTAGCGGGCTTCGTCGTGCTTGGCATATCGTATCGTTTTTGATACGCTTGATGGCACGACGATGGCGAGACAGCAGATTCAGATCACGCTCGGCGTGCGATTCTTCCGCACGGCGCGCGGCAACGAGCCGGTGCGCGAATGGCTCATGGCGCTCGGGCAGATCGAGCGCAGGGTGATCGGCGAAGAGATCAAGACCGTTCAACTGGGCTGGCCGCTCGGCATGCCGCTGGTCCGGAAGATGTCGAAGGATCTGTGGGAAATCCGCGTGATGTTGCCGAGGCGAAGCGCGCGCGTGCTGTTTACGGTCGTCGGCGACACGATGGTGCTGCTGCACGCGTTCTTCAAGCAGTCGCAGGCCACGCCGTCCGACGATCTCGACGTGACCGTCGCGCGGTTGAAAGCGCTCACGCACGCCATCTGAATTTCCCGGTTGCGCCGGCACGTGCGAGCGCCGCTGTGCCGGCCGGCAACGCCATGCATTGGAGTATCCATGACGACCACGAACAACCCGCATATCGGCAGCGATTTCGACACCTTCCTCGACGAGGACGGCCATCTCGAAGCGGCCACCGCCACCGCGATCAAGCGCGTGATCGCGTGGCAGATCGGGCAGGAGATGAAGGCGCAGCACATCACGAAAACCGCGATGGCCGCACGGATGAAGACCAGCCGCGCCGCACTCAACCGGCTGCTCGACGAAACCGACACGAGCCTCACGCTCGCGACGCTCGCGAGCGCGGCCACCGCACTCGGCAAGCGGCTCAGCTTCGAGCTGGTGCCGGCCTGACGCGTGCCCGGTGAACCGGCGGGCAGCCGATTTCCGATGGAGGCTCACGCTGTTTTCCGGTGGTCCCATGGAGGGAGCGGCGGCTTACCGGTTCGCGGTGTCGTTCAATTCCGCTGTCGTGGTGCAAATTGATTAGATTGAAGGCTCAAATTGCTCCAGCACAGCGCACCCTCCCGTGGTTATTCAAACCACTATAGAAAATCGCCGTTACCCGACATACCTAATGCGCCTTCAGCGCGATCCCGGCGTCGGGTTGCGATATCCGAGGACGCTTGCCTATTGGGCGATGTCCAAGCACGGTCGATTGTGTGTTAGTCGGGGCGACTGACGTTCGAATTTCTTGGATTTTCAGACTCTTTCTAGTGAAGCGCTAAAGGAATTCGGACCCGTTCTATTTTTACCAATTGTTGTTTTTCATACACTCGAAAAGATCTGCAATGTGACGTGCAATTGTGCTCAGTAAGACAAACGTTTGCGCTCGACTCAACTGCAGTGGATGCGCGAATAAAGGAAAACGATGAGCAACTGCAGTCGGCACAGTCGAACGGATGGGGGCATGTCACGAGAGCCCAACCTCAAGGTCGGGCGTCCTCGGTACGCTGCGCGCAATGCGCTAAAGGCAATTTCCAGCTTTCTTGCGATCATATCGGCTACGCATGCCAACGCGTCGAGTCTGGCGAATCTCGCCGGCGAGGCGCTCGCGCAAGATGCCACGTTCAGGAGCGCCGAAGCTGCGTGGCGTGCAGGGATCGAAAGAGCGCCTCAAGGGCGGGCGGGACTGCTGCCGCAAGTTGGCATCCAGCAGGTCATCTATCGCAATGGCGTGCGGATTCCAGGGCAAACCATTCCCGGCTATTCGACCAACGGTTTCACCCTGACGCTGAACCAGCCTCTCTTCAACTGGGCCGCGTGGGAAAACTGGCAGCAAGGCCAACTCCTGGCGATGGATGCCGATCTTGCGTTGGCGCAAGCGAAGCAGGACTTGCTCCTTCGCGTTGCTCAGGCCTATCTGGCCGCACTGAATGCACAGGACGATCTCGCGCTCGCCGTCGGCCACCGCAAGGCCGTCGCGGAACAACTGGCGCTCGCGAAGCGCCGCTTCGCGCTGGGTGATGCGACCATCGTGGATACGAACGAGGCATTGGCCGGTTTTGATGCTGCGCGAGCCGATGAAGTCGCCGCGCAAACGCAGCGCGATACCAGCTACGCGGCGCTCCAGAAGATTGTCGGTCATCCTGTCGACAGGGTAGACGGATGGCGTGACGATGCGCATCTGCCGCCCGTGGCGACCGCAGACCTGCAACAGTGGATGGACACGGCTGCCACTGCGGATTACGGAGTGCGTCGAAAAATGATCGCGATCCAGCTCGCCAGCCGCGAGCGAAGCAAGGCACGCGCCGGTGACTATCCCACTGTCTCGCTGGTCGGCAACGCCAGCAACGGCAATGCGGCGTTTATCAATGGACAGACGAACTTCTACACCGGCGCAAGCCGTGGCAGCTCCGGCTACGTTGGCATCCAGATCTCGTTGCCTCTGACCGACGGCCTGATGACCCGCAGCAAAATTCGCGAAGCGCTCGCGCTGGAGGACAAGGCTCGCGAAGATCTGGACGACGCCCAGCGCAGCGCCCGGCTCACGGCCCACGACGCGTATTTGGGCGTCACGCGAGGACTGGCGCAGACCGATGCGCTGGCGAGCGCGGTGCGGTCCGCCACGATCGCGTTGCGGTCGAATCAGACCGGCTACCGGGTCGGCGTTCGTGTGAACGCTGATGTGCTTGGCGCAGGCGATAAGCTCTACCGGGCCCAGCGCGATTTCGCGCGCGCCCGTACGGAAACGCTCGCCCAAGCGCTGAAGCTGAAAGCGAGCACCGCCGACCTGGGCGAAGCCGACCTTGCGGCACTCGATACGATGATGGTCGAGCACACGCCCGCCCGCATCCCGAGCTCCGGCGCATCGGGAGGACACTGATGTATCAACTCATCAGGCGCCATCTGGTGATCGCTGCCGCGTTCGGTATCGCATCAAATTTGCTGCTGCTGACGCCGACCATCTACCTGCTGCAGGTCTACGACCGCGTGCTACCGAGCCAGAGTATTCAAACGCTGCTGATGTTGATGGCCTTCATGGCGATCACACTTGGGATGAATATCTGCGTCGATATTGCCCGCAGCCGGATCTTGTCGGACCTGGGCGTGCAAATCGGCAACCGGCTCGAGCGACTCGCATTGCAGGCGCAAATTTCCGCTCACGCCCATCGCCTGCCGTCACGCACGCTCGCGAGTCAGGGTGACATCAATACGTTGCGTGCCTTTCTTGCGGGTTCCGGTGTGATCGCCTTTTTCGACGCCCCGTGGCTGGTGGTCTACGTGGTGGTCATCGGCCTTTTTCATTGGTCTTTGGCACTGATTGCGGCGCTCAGCGCACTGCTGTTGGTGAGTGTCGCGCTGGTCAACGACCGGCTCACGCGCAAGGGCATCGAGTCTTACCTCGCGCGGCAGCGGGAGGGGGATGCGTTCTACCAGCACCTCATTCGCAACGCCGAAGTCATGACCGTGCTCGGCATGACGGAAAACCTGGTGGGTGCCTGGGATGTACGCAAGCGCGACTACATCGCCGCGCAGCGCGACGTGTCGGATCGCAGCGCGTTTTATCGCGACTTGACCAAGGGGCTGCGGCAGGCGATCCAGGTGATCATGATGGGGGCCGGCGCATGGCTGGTGATTTCGGGCCATGCGACGCCGGGCGTGATGCTGGCCACGACCATCCTGCTCGGCAAGGCGTTGGCGCCGATCGAACAGTTGATTGGCAACTGGAGGCAGGCCGGCGAGTTGCGCGAAGCATGGCCTCGTCTGGAGGCACTGCTGGCCAGTCAGACCGAGGCCGAACCGATCGCGTTGCCACCGCCCACCGGCGAAATTCGGGTCGAGCAGATCGCGTTCAGCGTGCCGTCGCGAACGCCCGGCCTGGGACGGCTATTGCTGCGCGGTATCAATTTCACGCTGGCCGCGGGCCAGACGCTGGTGATCACGGGGCCGAGCGCATCCGGCAAGTCGACGTTGCTGCGGGTCATCGCGGGGTTGTGGCGACCGCAGGCAGGTGCGGTGCGGCTGGACGGCGCCGACATGGCGCAGTGGCCCCGATCTTCCCTGGGCCGGTATCTCGGGTACGTGCCGCAGGACGTCGAGCTGTTCGCAGGCACCGTCGCTGAAAACATCGCCCGGACCGCGAAGCCGCTCCCGCTCGATTCGGCCGCGATCGTGCGCGCGGCGAAGCGAGCGGAGGTTCACGAGATGATCTTGAATCTTCCCGATGGATACGAGACGCTGATCGGTGACGCGGGAGAGCTGTTGTCCGGGGGCCAGCGTCAGCGCATCGCCCTCGCGCGTGCCTTGTACGGCGAGCCAGCCGTGCTGCTGCTGGACGAGCCCAATGCGAGCCTCGACACGATGGGGGAAGCCGCGCTCGAACGCGTGCTGCGCCATCTGAAAGCCGATGGAATGACCGTCATCGCGGTCACCCACCGGCCGTCTCTGCTCGCACTGGCTGACCGGATATTGCGGCTGAAAGATGGCCAAATGGAACGGCTTGACATGCCACCTGGACCGGAGCAAGTCGATAGCGATTCGTGCACAGCGAATGGGCAAACCGACGACACCAGTGGCTTACCGCAGGGAATCGATTTCTCCGCGTTGCAGGCAAGCCGGTCTTCGTTGCAGGCCGCCCGGGTGCCAACGCTTGGTCCGGCGATGGAAGGCAACCGATGAGAACATCCATGCCGTTACATCGTGTGAGCCAACGTCTGAAACGCTGGTGGCCCGCTTCCGTGGCATCCGACGGCAGCGTGCTGCCGTTGCCGCGCCGCTTGATCGGCGCCAGCGTCGGCGGTCTCGTCGTCGGTCTGGGTTTGATGTGGGTGTGGGCTGCGCTCGCGCCGATTTCTGGCGCCGTCGTCGCAGAGGGCTCGGTGCGCACCGAAGGCGAACGCAAAACAGTGCAGCACCTGGAGGGCGGGATCGTGAAGCAAATCCTGGTCCGGGATGGCGATCGTGTGAAGGCGGGCCAAGTGCTGGTTGTGCTGGACAACGTGAGTCCGGCGGCCGAATTATCGGCGTTGCAGGCGCAATTCGATGCGGAGCAGGCAAAGATTGCGCGTCTTTCCGCCGAACGCGAACTGAAGGAAACGCTGGCGTTCCCGGCCGCGCTCGAGAAACAGCGCGACGATCCGCGCGTTGCCGAGTTGCTGGCACGCGAGTCTTCGCTGTTCATCGCGCGCCGGCGTGCGTTCGCCGACCAGAGCACGATGCTGCGCACCGAACTGGCGCAGACCCGCCAGGAAATCGCGATCAGTTCGCAGTTGATTCAGACGATGAACCGCAGCTACGACATGGCGCGCCAGCAGCGGCGGACCAACGAAACGTTGCAACAGGAAGGTTTCGTTGCTGAAACGAAGGTGCTCGATTTGCGGCGGGCCGAGGCTGATGCACTGTCGCGCGTCCAGTCAGGTGCCGCCGATCTGAGCCGCGCGAAACAGCGGCAGACTGATCTCGAACTCCGTATTGCCGGGCTACGTCATGACTATGTGAAGGCGGCTGACGACCAGCTTAAGGAAGCGACCACACGCGCGATCCAGATTGGTGAGCGGCTACGCCCAGCTCGCGATCAGTCTGCCCGTACCCGCGTGACGGCACCGGTGGCAGGCGTGATCGTTGGCTTGAAGGTGCACACGATCGGCGCAGTAATCGCGCCTCGCGAGCCGATCGTTGATGTTGTCCCCGAAGGGGCGCCGTTGATCGTGGAAGCGAATATCCGACCGGACGACGTGCGCGAGATCGCGCCTGGTAGCCACGCCGACGTTCGGCTGACGGCCTACAACTCGCGCACCACGCCGATGCTCGACGGCAAGGTCACATACATTTCGGCTGACGCGCTGACCGACAGCGACAAGCGCACGCGGTTCTACGTGGTTCGGGTCGAGGTGCCGGCGCAAGCACTGGAAAGGGCCAACCGTCTCGCCAAGGAGCCGGTCGCGCTCGGGCCGGGGCTCCGGACCGAGGTGTATATCAGCACGCATGCGCGCTCGGCCTTCGATTATCTGCTCGAACCGGTCAGGGACGGGATTCGGAAGTCGATGCGGGATTGATTCAATGGGGCATCGGATCGACTCCAGGACTTTTTATATGTGGTTTTTAGCGGCCAGGATGATGAAGGCTGCAGCACTAGTTGTCGTAGTGGTTACCGCAACTGCGAGCAATAGTTATGCGGAGCCCGCACCCGCGTCCGACGCGTCGGCTAAGGTGCCGTGCAGTCAGCATTCTGCACAACGCAAATACGTGTATCAACCGCATACTTCATGGAAAAGCTATCTGGGGTTTACGGAAGAGTTAGATTCGATAATTGCCAGATTAATTTTCTCGAAAGAGGGTGAAGAGGCGACGAAAATGATATCCAGGCCGAAAAATACTGTCGATTTGGTCGGGAATCTTAAGGTGATTTTTGATGGAGATATCCTGCTTCAAGATAAATTTTATACAGCTGAAAATCTGAAAGATATTTTTAACCTCGAGGAGGTGGCTGTATTAGATGACCGCAACGGAGCTGAGCGACATATTTCAATTTCGGGGGGCGTTTCAGATTCGGTATCTCCGAGAATACAGGCGTCAGAACGCTTTGGAGGATCGATGCGCGGTGCCGGATTTGGGGGCGGGAAAACGATTCATCAATCGGGTGTGGTCGCGGCAGCCATAAACTTTGGAATTTACAAGGGCGGTCCGGATTTCGAGGCGACCTTGAAAATATTCTCGAAGAGATTCGTTCTTGTTCCGCCGCAGCCATCGCCCCACGGTGGCCCAGGTGCGCCAACAGCACCTCATGGAAACCAGACGTTGCGGTACCAGCAGGTAGACGATCAAATCGAGAAGGCGATTACAGTTGGATTCAATCGGAATGCTGAGCTTTCTAGGGTTATTGTTGAGATTAAGAGAAATAAAAATGATGGCGAATCAGAGAGCCAACGAAACTTGCCGCCATGAAGGTTTTGTTTCTGAAACGAAGGTGCTCAGTCTACGACGGACTGAGGCAGGCACACGCGTATACATCCAGTTGGGTTTTGCCAATCTGAGTAGCTCGATGCGGTGGTCGAAGATATAGCCTATTTGGCAAGGTGCTTCTTCATGGATTCGGGGTCCGTCAGATAAATTCCGTAATCTGTAAATTGAGCGATTTTTTTTAAAGGAGTAAGTCTCATGAAGGATGTGAAAGTAACCGGTGTTGCGGGTGCGGTGGTGGAAAGTAATATCGATTTTGCTCGGCCGGAAGTTTCCTCTGCTCGCCTGGTAAGTAGTCTGCGCCATGCGCAGTCAGTTGAGTTTCCAGAAATTCCGCCTGCAATGACGAGTCGCCTTAGCTTCGTTCAGTTGAAAAATCCGACGGCAATGTATTCGGGTTCGGTCGATTCTAATTATTCGTCCCCGGTGACATCTCTAATTATAAATACCAAATCAATTGGTCTTGACTAAAAGGCTTTGTGTCAAATGAGGAGAATTTCACTTTTCTTGCTCGCACCTGGATTGATCGCCCTTGCGGCATGTGTGAATTATGAGGCGGGTTTGGCGTCACCTCGTTCATCACACGATATTCTGTTTGGCATCAAGGCTGTGGCGGACTCGAAAGATTTGACCGACGTGGATTTTGTTGGAAAGCGATTGCAGATTGATCTTGTAAAGGGTCCTGAGATGCCAGTTTTCATTATGGGATATTTCGGCCCCGCGACAGAAATTTTGAGCGCGTCCTTATTTCTGTATCAATGAATGTGGCGGAGATTTGTATTAGTCCGGCTGATGTGAGGGGTGTATTTCATAAGATCGATCGATCTGTAAACCCACATGCTTCGTGGTCGACCTTTTCTTACGATAGTCCGAAGATGAAGGGTGTCGGGGCTTACTTCCAGTTTGGAGAGGATGAGTGTCTTCGTGGTTTTGGATTTTTTCAAAATACCAAAAGGAATAAATAATATGTCAGTCATTACCGGTAAAGAGGCGATGTTTGTCAACGTCAAGATAACTCAGGATGAACTCGGTCTGATCAATCGGAGTCCCACGCTTGTGGATCAATTGTTGAAATACAATAACGATGTGTTGAAAGAGGCGGTTCACCCTATTCAGGTCAGTGCGGGCGAGAGTGGTATGATCTGGGACGCGAAAATTAAGACCATTCAATTCGGGAGGTATGACAATAAGGCCTATGATCAGCTCGAATCACGAGTCTTTGTCGGAGTATTAAGTCATGAAATCGGCCACTACATCAACGATGCACATGATCGAGACATTAATAGGCAGTATGGCGCAAAAATGCGAGAGGACTTCGATCTTGCAGCAGTCATCGGTGTAAACAAGGAGAGGGAGGCAGCCTATAACAACTGGCTGGTTGCCCGGGAAATTTTTCAGAATAATGGGCAACAGATCGTTGTGCGTGGCGACCGGGCGGATTATGTCGGTGCATTGGAATATATATATCCGCACGCATGCACGCTCGGCAATCGATTATCTGCTCGAACCGGTCAAGGGCGGGATTCGTAAATCGATGTGAGGTTAACGTGACGACTCGATATCGGAAAGCGGGTCGTGCAATTTCCGCGCAGCCACCGAAATTAAATCCATTTCGATGATGATTTTGTGAAGTCGGAGTTCGTTGGATCAACTCCTTGCCTGGTTGTTAAACGCAGTTTCTGAAAGGAGCAAGACTAATGAAAGCTGTGACAGCAGCCGCAGTGGCCACCGCCACGGTGGCAAGCAACATAAGTTATGCGCAACCAGTGCCGGCATCCGACCTGCTGGTCGCGTTGCCGGGAGGTTTGGGTTATACCCGACCGGATGACACACCACAAATAGCTCCTGCATTGTCTAGCCATTTGAGTTCCACGCAACAAGCTGATCTTACAACTAGTCAGTCTGTTCTTCGGAAAAATGGAAAAGAGGTGGGGAAAATGATATTTAGACCGAAAACTCCCGTCGAATTTGCTCAAAACCTCAAGATAATTTTTGATGGCGATCTTCTGCTGCAAGATTCATTCTACACCGAGGATAATCTGAATGATATTTTCAGTCTGGAAAAAGTCAATATAGATAATGATATCGAGGATCGTGAAAAAAATATATCAATTTCGGGGGCTGTATCCGATTCTATTTTTCCGAGAATAAAGACATCCGAATTTTTTGGTGGATCGGCTTCCGGTGCGCATTTTGTTGGTGGAAAGCTTGATCAAGCAGAGTTTGTCAGGGCTGGTTTGAATTTTCATATGTATGTAGGCGGTCCAGATTTTTATGCTGCCGCGAAAATATTTGAGAAGAAATTTGTTCGCGTTCTGCCTCAGCCATCTCCTCATGGCGGTCCGGGGCTAGCCACGGCCCCTCACGGAAACGAAACGTGGAAGTTCGAGCAGGTAGACGGTCAAGTAAATAGGGCAATTACCATCGGCTTTAACTCCGCCGGTAGCCTTTCTAGTGTTCTTATTCAAATCAAAAAAATTAAGAAATAAGAGGTGTGAAAGTGGCAGTTGCTCTCGAAAAAAAGCACTTGACAAGCTGGCTGCAGTGTTCGATCGGGATTCTCCGATGTATAACGCAATTATCATTGCAGCAGAAAAATCCCCGTTCCTGGCCGGCGAACTGAATGCCTTCGGTCGCGACCCCGACTGGGAGTTCGTAAAGGGGGAGGCAAATAAGGGAATCTTTACTGATTCGTCCAAGAAGAAGATCGCTTTTGATCCTACATGGAGCGAATCTGCAACCTTATTCGCCACCACGCTGGCGCATGAACTCGGACACGCGCTGCTGCCAGGCGGGACGGGCGGTTCTTTGGCACTGAATCCGGATCAGGCCGTCGCGAATGGTTTGTCGAACGAAGGGGTTGCGCTCCTTTCCGAATATATTGTGGCCATCCAGTTGGGGTTGACCGGTGGTGCGGCCGGCCACATGCATTCGGACCAATCCGACAGTCGGCTGACGCTGCAACTGAATCAACTGGCTCAGTCGGTTGGCATCGACGTCAAAAGCGTGACGTGGGGATCTGCTGCCGCTCACGCGCTCGCCGATTCGAATTCGGCCCTGGTCGATGCTGCGGGGAAATACTACGGCACCGTCCATCCGTCCCCGGCCTTGCAACTGACGTATAGCCAGTTTTATGCGGATTGGTGGATTATCCAGCATTCCGGCATGGATCCGAATCTCGTCGACTGGCAGAAGGTCCAGGGCGACATGATCAAGTACACCAGTTTCACAGTTGATGGCCAGTCGGTATTCACGATTGATACGAAGGGAATTCCGCTGCTGAACGGCGGATGGGTGATGGTGAATGGTGACCTTTCGTTGAAAGGTGCTGTGACTACGGCCCTGTTCGGTCCCAATGGCCAAATCCAGGAACAAGCAAAATTCGACTACACGGGGTTCAAGTTCCAGGATGTATTTTTTGGTGCCGACGGCAAGGCAACCCAGCGGTACGACTTCCGGCTTGACAAAAGCTATACGAAGTACGACTTCGGTGCCGATGGCTCACAGACCGCAACGTTGTACGGAGTGAACGGTAAGATCACCGAATACGCGAAGTTCAACACCAATGGCTTCAAGACGCTGGACATCTTCTATGGAGCCGATGGTAAGGCGACGCAGCAATACAACTTCAACCTCGACAAGAGCTACACGCAGTACGACTTCGCCGCGGATGGTTCGCAGACCGCGACGCTGTACGGCGTGAACGGCAAGATCACCGAGTACGCGAAGTTCAACACCAACGGTTTCAAGACGCTGGATATTTTCTACGGCGCGGACGGCAAGGCCACGCAGCAGTACAACTTCAACCTCGACAAGAGCTACACGAAGTACGACTTTGCTGCTGATGGTTCACAGATCGCGACGTTGTACGGCACGACTGGCCAGATGACCGAGTACGCGAAGTTCAACGCCAATGGCTTCAAGACGTTGGATATCTTCTACGGTGTGGATGGCAAGGCCACGCAGCAGTACAACTTCAATCTCGACAAGAGTTATACGAAGTACGATTTTGCTTCTGACGGTTCACAGACCGCGACGCTGTACGGTACCACGGGCCAGATCACCGAGTACGCGAAGTTCAACGCTAACGGCTTCAAGACGTTGGACATTTTCTACGGAGCGAACGGCAAGGCCACGCAGCAGTACAACTTCAACCTCGATAAGAGCTACACGAAGTACGATTTCTCTGCCGATGGTTCTCAGACCGCGACACTGTACGGCACGACAGGCCAGATCACCGAGTACGCGAAGTTCAACGCCAACGGCTTCAAGACGCTGGACATTTTCTACGGAGCGAACGGCGAGGCCACGCAGCAGTACAACTTCAACCTCGATAAGAGCTACACGAAGTACGACTTCCCCGCCGATGGTTCTCAGACCGCGACACTGTATGGCACGACAGGCCAGATCACCGAGTACGCGAAGTTCAACGCCAACGGCTTCAAGACGCTGGACATTTTCTACGGTGCTGACGGCAAGGCGACGCAGCAATACAACTTCAACCTCGACAAGAGCTACACGAAGTACGACTTTGCTGCCGATGGCTCCCAGACCGCGACGCTGTACGGCACGGCTGGCCAGGTTACCGAGTACGCGAAGTTCAACGCCAACGGCAACAAGACACTGGACATCTTCTACGGTGCTGACGGCAAGGCGACGCAACAGTACAACTTCAACCTGGATAAGAGCTACACAAAGTACGACTTCAATGCCGACGGCTCGCAAACGGCGACGTTTTTCGGCGCCAATGGTCAAGTGAGCGAGTATGCGAAATTCAACGCAGCCGGTGTCAAGACGCAGGATATCTTGTTTGGCGCGGACGGAAAGGCAACCAAGCAGATCGACTTCAATATCGATGGCAGCTACGCCTCTCACGTCTTTAATAGCGATGGCTCACAATTCGCAGCGCTGTTCGGCACCAATGGACAGATGACAGAATATGCGACATTTAATGCGGGCGGGTTCAAGACACAGGACATTTTTTACTCGAACGGACGGGCGACGCATCGGTACGATTTTGCTCTTGACAAGAGTTTCATCGCTCATGTGTTTGACGGTTCAGATGAAATGGTCGCACTCTTCGGTGTGAACCATATTGTTTATGATTATTATAAGTATTCCTATGGAAAACTATTCGAACGTGACATATTCGATGGTCTGGGGCGTCAGATCGAGGCTGACCGCTTTAGCACCTCAACGGGCAAGCTTACCGGGTTCTCAAAGTTCACGTACAACAGTGATGGCACGTACAATGCAAAAAGCTATGATTCATCGGGACACTTGACCGCCAGTTCAAACTACACCGGCGACGGACACTTGATCCAGAACAACACCATCTATATTCCCGGAAGTAGCGGTTTCCCTTCTGCTCAATTGTGGGGGAGTTTCCAGATCTGATTGATTCAATGTACGCGCAGGTATGTCTCGTCCAGGACATATCTGCGGCGTCGGCTGATTCGGATATCGACCATGTAGGTATCGGAGGCCGTTGATTCGAGCCCTGCTATGGTGAAGAGATGACGCGGCAGGTTCGCAATCGGCGACAACTTCATTGGGGTCTATGGCCGCCCGGCCATCCTCAGATAAAGCAACGCACCGCCCGCGAGCAGCAGCGGGCACAAGATATACCACCCCGTCGTCAGAAACAGCCCGGCAACGGCGACCAGCGAAATCCACGCGCAGCGGTACGCGATGCCGCCACGCGGCAGCAGTTTCAGCGCCGCGGCCGCGCCGAGCCCGTACACCATCACGAAGCAACCCGACGTGACGAGCACGAGCGGTTTCGGCCCGACGTCCGTGAGCGTCGTTGCCGCGAGCGCCACGGCCGCCAGCACCGCGATCACGCCGAGGCTGCGGCGCGGCACGCCGCCGACCTGGCTGCCTTGCGCGAGCCACGCGGGCAGCGCGCCGTCGCGCCCGAGCGCTGCGCCGAGTTTGGCCGCACCCGCGAAATAGGCGTTCATCGTGCCGAGCGTGAGCAGCACCGCGGCCGTGGCCGCCAGCACCCGCGCGTGACCGCCGATGCCGCCCGCGATCAGTTCCGCGAGCGGCGCGCCCGACGCGCCGGCCGACGGCCCGAGCACCGCCACGCTCGCGGCCGCGACCGACAGATACAGGAACCCGACGACCACGACCGCGATCGCGGCCGAGCGCGGCATGTCGTGCGCGGGGCGGCGGAATTCGGCGGCGAGGTGCGTGATCGCTTCCCAGCCCGCGAAGCTCCATACGAGCAGCGCCGCCGCCTGGCCGACCGCCAGCCAGCCGTGCGGCGCGAACGGATGCAGGTTCGCGGCGCGCGCATGCGGCGCGGATGCGAGCACCGCGGCCAGCAACAGCGTGACGAGCAGCGCCGACAACACGAGCTGCATGCGGCCCGACACCGTCACGCCGAACGCATTCGCGGCCGATACCGTGGCGATCAATGCGGCGGCCGTGACGATGACCGTGGCATGCCCGCCGCCCGTGACGGCCGCGACATACGCGCCGCCGAACATCGCGGCGGCCGGCGCGCCGGCCGGCACCGCGAAATAGAAGCACCAGCCGACGATCGCCGCGGCCTTCGGCCCGAATGCGCGTCGCGCGTAGGTCGATACGCCGCCCGCGTCCGGATAGCGCGCACCGAGTGCGGCGAAGGTGGCCGCGAGCGGCCCCGACAGCACGACGAGCGCGGCCCACGCGAGCAGCGATGCCGGGCCCGCGACCTCGGCGGCGAGCGCGGGCAACGCAATGACGCCGGTGCCGAGCACCGCGCCGATATACAGCGCGGCGCCCTGGAAAATCGTCAGCGAGCCCGCGTGATGAACGGCGGGCGAATCGGCATGCGAAGGCATGAAAGGCAGTCTCCGGAAGGCTTGTTCTGGGCGCGGTCCGCGCGGTGAATCGTGGGATGCTACCCGAACGGGCGCGGCGATGCGGCGCGGCGTTCAGTAGTCCGCGATGTGCCGCGTGTCAGCCGATGTCAGTAGCGGCGGGCGAGACGCAGGCGCGCATCCTCGCGCGCGGCGGGCGTCAGCTCGGGCGCGTAGTGGAACGCGCCCGCCACGAGCGACGCGACGGGCACGCCGTCGCGGAACAGCACGCGATTGCCGGCCAGCGCGGGCACCTTGTCGCCGGGCAGCAGCGTGCCGGCAAGATTCAGCGGATCGGCGCCCGTCACGCACACATATTGGCCGTCGCCCGGTTGGCGACGCAGTTCGCGCAGGATCGGAATCGCCTCCGGCAGCGCGAACTGCTCGCCCGCGAGCCCGGCGACGAACCGTCCGCCGCGAATCTCGCCGCGCGCTTCGAGCCGCTGCAGCACGCGCACGAGCTCGCGCCAGCTCGGCAGCCAGTCGGCTTCGCGTTCGAGCAGCCGCCAGAACACGACACCATAGCGGCGCAGCAGCGTCCAGACGATGTGTTCGAGCGCGGCGGGATCGGTCGCGGGCGCACCGCGCTTCGGTGCCGGGGTTGGTGCGTCGTCGTTCGTTGGCGAAACGCGTTGCACGAGCGCCCAGCGGCCCGCATCGTCCATCCCGCCGATCAGTGCGCCGCCGCGCCGCGTGCGCGGCGCATATGTCGCGCTGCGCTTGACCGCCGGCTTCAGCAATGCGCGCAGTCCGGCGAAGCTGTCCGCATTCACGAGGCCGGCCGACACGAGTTCGCCGAGTGCCTGTTCGAGTTCGACGGGCAGCATGTGTAGTTCGTCGAGCAGTGCATCGAAGAACATCGCGCCATGTGCGGCTAGCGCGTCCCGCACCTGCGTCGCGCGCGCGGACAGCGCCGGTTGCGCGTCCGGGTCGCGCAGCGCCTGCCATGCGCCGAGGTGGCGGCGGGGCAGCAGCACGACCGGCGTCGTCTTCACGGGCGTGCCGGCCGGGCGGGCCGGCGCGCCGATGCGGGTCCACACGAGCTTGCCCGAGCGGCACAGATCGTCGAGGCCGCCGGCTGTATAGTCGGTCAGCCGTGCGGGCAGGAGCGCGTCTTCCCATGCGCTCGCCGCGGCTTCGTAGCCTTCGAGCTGCTCGACGACGGCCGCGAGCGCGTCGCGGCCGGTTCCGCGCGTATCGGGTGTCAGGCGCTGCCAGTGGAACAGGAAGCGCATGAAATCGGCGCGCTCGACGGGCTCGATCTCGCGGCGCAGTCGTTTCACCGTATAGCGATGAATGCGCGCGAGCAGATGGCGTTCGCACCATTCGTCGGTCGTCGCGCCCGGCGTGAAGCGGCCGCGCATCACGTAGCCTTCGCGCTCCAGTGCGGCGAGCGCCGTCGCGATCGTCGCGGGCGGCAGGCCGAGTGGCTGTGCGATGGCGTCGAGCGTCAGCGGCCCGAATCCGGTGAGTCGCGCGCGGATCACGTCGACGAGCGCGGCGTCGGCGTCCCATGGCTGCGCGCACGCGGCCGGCACGTTCAGCGCGGGTGCGACACGGGCGTCGGGATGCAGCGCGCGCATGCAGACCAGCCGTTCGACCGGCACCCACAGCGCGGCGCCATCCGGTGTGACGAGTTTCGTCGCGCGACGCCGTTCGGCCAATTCCGCGAGCCGCTCGGGCCAGCCGTCGTGCGCGTGCGCTTCGCTGTCGGCGACGCATGCGAGCGTGAGCAGCGCGTCGTGCATTTCGTCGGCATCGCGCACGAGCGGCCACGCTTCGTCGCGCACCGCATCGATCGCGTCGGCATCGAGCGCGCCGAGATCGTCGGCCGACTCGGGGTCGCTCCAGCGGCGCGACTGCACGGCCTGCGTGCGGCGCTCCTCGAGCGGCGCATCGTCGAGGAACGCATAGGGCTTCGCGTTCAGTATCTCGGCCGCGAGCGGCGACGGCGCGGGCAGGTCGCGCGCGATCAGTTCGATCGCGCCGCTTTCGATCCGGCGCAGCAGCGCGAGCCAGCCGTCGGTATCCATCGCGTCGTGCAGGCAATCGTCGAGCGTCTGGTCGACGAGCGGGTGGTGCGGGATCTCGCGTTCGCCGACGACATTTTCCAGGCACGCGACCTGTTCGGGAAACACCGTCGCGAGCAGGTCGTCGCTCTTCATCCGCTGCAGTTGCGGCGCGGTGCGCCGGCCGCCGGTGAAGCGCGGCAGCGCGAGCGAGGTCGTCGCGTTCCAGCGCCAGCGCACGCCGAACATCGGCGCGTCGAGCAGCGCCTGGATCAGCACGTGTTCGGCGCTCGCCGAGCGCAGGTAGCGCCACACTTCATCGAGCGCGAAACTGTGCGCGAGCGACAGCGACAGAACGATCGCGTCGTCGGTCGCGGCGGCTTGCAGCTCGAAGTCGAACGTGCGGCAAAAGCGCTTGCGCAACGCGAGCCCCCAGGCGCGGTTGATGCGGCTGCCGAACGGCGAATGGATCACCAGCTGCGTGCCGCCCGACTCGTCGAAGAAGCGCTCCATCACGAGCGTGTCCTGCGTCGGCAGCGCACCGAGCGCCGCGCGCGTGCGGGCGAGGTAGTCGACGATCTGGCGGGCCGCGTCGGGAGCCAGATGCAGATCGTCGGCGAGCCAGCGCAGCGCCGGCGCGAGGCGGCTTTCGGCCGGGACGATCGCGGTGCCGTCGGCATCGCTTCGCGAATCGGCGACGGTTGAGGCTTCGGCGGCTCGTTTGGCCTTGCCGCGCGTGGCCGTCTTACCGGTTGCATCACCATTCGCGCCGTTCACGCCGCTCGCACCGCGCTTGCGTCCGCCGGCATCCGTGTTGCGATCGCCTTCGGCGAACAGCGCGTCGAGCCGCGCGCGCAGCCGGCCGACCGCGGCCGACAGTTCGTCGCTGCGCCCAGGCGCCTCGCCGAGCCAGAACGGAATGCTCGGCGACTGGCCTTGTGCGTCCTCGACGCGCACGCGGCCCGTTTCCACGCGAATGATCCGGTACGACTGGTTGCCGAGCTGGAACACGTCGCCGGCCAGGCTCTCGACCGCGAAATCCTCGTTGACGGTGCCGACCTGGATGCCCTGCGGTTCGAGCAACACCGCGTAGTCGGCCATGTCGGGAATCGTGCCGCCCGAGGTCGTCGCGGTCATCATCGCGTTGCGGCGTCCGCGCACCGTGCCGCCGACCACGTCGCGATGCAGATACGCGCCGCGCACGCCGCGGCGGCTCGTGAAGCCTTCGGCGAGCATCTTCATGACCTCGTCGAAGCGTTCGCGCGACAGGCGCGCGTACGGCGCCGCACGCGTGAAGCTCGCGTACAGCGCATCCTCCTGCCATTCCGCGCAGGCGACTTCGGCGACGATCTGCTGCGCGAGCACGTCGAGCGGCGCCTCGGGAATCCGCAATGCGTCGAGCTCGCCGCGCTGCACGCAGTCGAGCAGCGCCGCGCATTCGACCAGCTCGTCGCGCGACAACGGGAACAGGCGGCCCTTCGGCACGCCGCCGACCTGGTGCCCGGAACGGCCGACGCGCTGCAGGAACGGTGCGATCCCGCGCGGCGAACCGACCTGACATACGAGATCGACGTCGCCGATGTCGATGCCGAGTTCGAGCGACGCGGTCGCGACGAGCAGCTTCAGCTCGCCGCGCTTGAGCCGCTGTTCGGCGTCGAGGCGATGTTCCTTCGCGAGACTGCCGTGGTGCGCGGCGATCGCGTCCTTGCCGAGGCGCTCGGCGAGATGGCGCGCCATGCGCTCCGCGGTGCGCCGGGTGTTCACGAACACGAGCGTCGTGCGATGCGCGGCCGCGAGCGCGGCGATGCGGTCGTACACCTGGTCCCACACGTCGGTCGCCATCACCGGCCCGAGCGGCACGTTGGGCAGTTCGAGCGCGAGGTCGCGTTCACGCGTGTGGCCGGTGTCGACGATCGTGCAGTCGCGCGGCGCATCGGCCGGGCCGCCGACCAGGAAGCGCGAGACCGCGTCGATCGGTTTCTGCGTGGCCGACAATCCGATGCGCGGCAACGCGCGGCCCGTCAACGCATCGAGGCGTTCGAGCGACAGCGCGAGATGGCTGCCGCGCTTGGATGACGCGAGCGCGTGGATCTCGTCGACGATCACCGAACGCACGCTCGACAGCATCTGCCGTCCCGACGTCGAGGACAACAACACGTACAGCGACTCGGGCGTCGTCACGAGGATGTGCGGCGCGCGTTTGCGCAGCGCCGCGCGTTCGGCCTGCGGGGTGTCGCCGGTGCGCACGGTGGTGCGGATCGCGGGCACCGGCAAGCCGAGCTGCGCGAGCGATTCGGCGATACCGGCGAGCGGCGCGTCGAGGTTCACGTGGATGTCGTTCGACAGCGCCTTCAGCGGCGACACGTAGACGACGAGCGTCGCGTCGGGCAGTGCCCCGTCGTGCGCGAGCGCATCGCGCACGAGATCATCGAGCGCGCACAGGAACGCGGTGAGCGTCTTGCCGGAGCCGGTCGGCGCGGCCACGAGCGTCGACCGGCCCGCCTTGATGTGCGGCCACGCGAGCGCCTGCACGCCGGTCGGCGCGGCGAACGTGCGACGGAACCATGCGGCGACGGCCGGGTGGAACACGTCGAGCGCGTGGGCGGGGCGGGTGGCGGTGACGTCCATCGGAGCGTTGAAATAGGGTGCGAGCGCACGGGCGGCCGCGCGCGAATCGTCAGTGTGCCAGACGTCGCAACTGCGCGCCGGGCACCTGGGGCGGGGAGAATACGCGCGCCTCGTAGATGCAGATGAGGCGCAGTGCCGGCGTTTCAATAGGCGTGCGTGTGCAACGCCACCCGTTCGGTCACGGGTGCCGGATCAGCGAAAGGGAGCGACGCTTGCGTTCGGCGTGCGCGGCCCTGGCCGCAGTTACACGCGATGCAACCAGCCCAGCCAGTGTTCGAGGAAAGGCGCGCGCGTCCACAGCGACTGCGCGAGCCACAGCGTGCCGCCCCATGCGGCGGCGACGATGATCAGGTCGCAGTGTCCGCTGTTCCACAGATTCAGCGAGTGACGCCGCCAGATCCACGGCACGCCGAGCGGATTCGGCCAGTCGGCGAGCAGGTGCATCACGCCGCCGCACGCGAAGCCGAACAGCGGCGCGGCCCACAGCGGATGCGGATGATGCGTGAGCCCGTGCCAGCCGAGCGCGAGCAGCGCGATCCAGCCGATGCCCCAGTGCGTGACGGTGCGGTGGGTGATCCACAGGCGGCGCTTGCGGGTCCACCATGCGATTTCGAGCCAGTCGGGCGCGGTGCCGCCCGCGACGCCGGCCACGAAGGCGGCGAGCAGGCCAGTGTGCCAGGGGCCGGTCGCGCCGGTTTGTGCGACGAGGACGGCGGCGGCGACGCCGGCCGCGAAGCCGGACGCGTGATGCGCATTGTGTGATGCCATAGGGAACGAGACGAACGAACGTGAAGCGGCGTGCGAGCGAAAGCCTGAACGCAGCGCGAAAGCGGGGCGCTATCTTCTCAGATCGGCCGGCACAGCGGGCAGCTCTGGCGCCGTTTTTTTGCATGTGCGGCATGAGGGGACCGCGGTTTGCAACTTTCGGATTTTTGCATTGCAACGAGGATCGGCCGCGCAGGAAATTTCGACCGATGAGCACGCCCGTTTCTACCGGGTAGGTGACCTCGCTGCCCACAATTTGCACGCGTTGATCGCACGTCGCGTGTTCGACCCTTTTTGTCCCCCTATACTACGAAGCCGCAGGTGTCCGCCGGCGAGCCAGCGGATACGCGCGCATCGGGCGCCTTTCCCGCCTGAAGAAGATCCACATGGGGGACATGCAATGACTACGCTGAATCGCTTCAAAACATCCGCCGTCGTGCTCGCGACGGTGGCCGGCGTCGGTTTCCTGCCGAACGCGCCTGCCTATGCGAAGGGTCCGCAGCCGGCGGTCCTGACGAGTTCGGCGGTCGCAGTAGCCGACAAGTACAGCGCGGATGCCGCGGAGCGGATCTTCAAGGAAGGCGGCAACGCGATCGACGCGGCCGTCGCGATCGCGTTCACGCTTGCCGTCACGTATCCGGAGGCCGGCAACATCGGCGGCGGCGGCTTCATGACGATCTACAAGGACGGCAAGCCGTACTTCATCGACTACCGCGAGCGCGCGCCGCTCGCCGCGACGAAGGACATGTACCTCGACAAGGAGGGCAACGTCGTCAAGGGCATGAGCCTGTACGGCCCGCGCGCGGCCGGCGTGCCGGGCACGGTCGCGGGGATGTGGGAAGCGCAGAAGCGCTTCGGCAAGCTGAAATGGAAGCAGGTGCTCGCGCCGGCGATCCACTATGCGCGCGACGGCTTCATGGTCGACGAGCAACTGGCGCAGCGCGGCGTCGACGCGTCGAAGGAGTTCGGCGGCAAGACCAACTTCGACAAGTACTTCTCCGGGTTGAAGGCGGGCACGAACTTCAAGCAGCCCGATCTCGCCGACGTGCTCACGCGGATCGCGAACGGCGGCGCGGAAGGTTTCTACAAGGGCAAGACGGCCGAGCTGATCGCGGCTTCGATGAAGACCGGCGACGGCAACGGGCTGATCACGACCGAGGATCTCGCGCAATACCGCGCGGTGTGGCGCCAGCCGGTGCAGGCGAAGTGGAACGGCTATGACGTGATCACCGCCCCGCCTCCGAGTTCGGGCGGCATCGGCCTCGTGCAGTTGCTGAAGATGAAGGCCGATCTGAAGAAGGACTTCGACGGCGTGGCGCTCAACTCGCCGCAGTACATCCATCTGGTCGCGGAAATCGAGAAACGCGTGTTCGCCGACCGCGCGCAATACCTCGGCGATCCCGATTTCTACAAGGTGCCGATCGCGCAGCTCACCGCCGACTCGTACATCGCGAAGCGTGCGGCCGAGGTCAATCCGAAGGAGCCGTCGGACACGAAGAGCGTGCAGCCGGGGCTCGGCACGTCGATGCCGGAGAAGGCCGAAACGACGCACTTCTCGGTCGTCGACAAGTGGGGCAACGCGGTATCGAACACGTACACGATCAACGGCTATTTCGGTTCGGGCGTGATCGCCGACGGCACCGGCATCGTGCTGAACGACGAGATGGACGACTTCTCCGCGAAGCCGGGCGTCGCGAACATGTTCGGCGTGGTCGGCAGCGATGCGAATGCGATCGAGCCGAAGAAGCGCCCGCTGTCGTCGATGTCGCCGACAATCATGACGAAGGACGGCAAGGTATCGCTCGTGATCGGCACGCCGGGCGGCTCGCGGATCTTCACGTCGATCTTCCAGGTGATCAACAACATCTACGACTTCAAGATGCCGTTGAAGGACGCGGTCGGCGCGATGCGTTTCCACCACCAGCTGCTGCCGCCGAACACGATCTTCTGGGAGCCGTACCATCCGATCGAAGGCGAGCTCGCGAAGCAGATCGAGGCGCGCGGCTACACGCTGAAGGGGCAGGACTTCAGCGGCGATATCCAGGTGATCAAGATCGACGGCCGGACGCCGGAGGCGATGGCCGATCCGCGCGGGCGCGGCGTCACGCGGATCATTCGCTGACGGGGCAGGTCGTGGGCGCGACCGCCGTGGCGGTCGTGCCGACGGCAATCGATGCCGGGCCGGTGTGCCCGGCATTTTTCATGGTGTCGGCGGGCGGCGCGCGTTTGGATCGCGTGGCGAGCGCCGGCGCGTGTCGCCTGGCGGTCGACGCCAGCCGGTCGCCCCAGCCGGTCGCCTAGCCGCTCGCCCCCTTTTTCATCAATTTGACGCGCGACGCTGGGATAATGGCGGAGTATGGCTGCGTCAATTGAAGCAAGGAGGCCCCATGGAAGATAACGATACCCGCAACGAGACCGACGACCTCACCGATATGGCGTCGGGCGAGTCGCGCCGGCACCATTTCGAGGAAGACCTCGTCGACGCGTACGACGAAGAACTCGAAATGGAGCTTGACGACCGCCGTTTCGATAGCGGCGAGGATCTGCTGTTCTCGCCGGAGCGCCGCGAAGCGCGCAAGCAGTATTTCCGCGAGCTGTTCCGGCTGCAGGGCGAGCTCGTGAAGCTGCAGGACTGGGTCGTGAGCACGGGGCACCGCCTCGTCGTGATTTTCGAGGGGCGCGACGCGGCAGGCAAGGGCGGCGCGATCAAGCGCATCACGCAGCGCCTGAACCCGCGCGTGTGCCGCGTGGCGGCGCTGCCCGCGCCGAACAACCGCGAGCGCACGCAATGGTATTTCCAGCGCTATGTCGCGCATCTGCCGGCCGGCGGCGAAATCGTGCTGTTCGATCGCAGCTGGTACAACCGTGCAGGTGTCGAGCGCGTGATGAATTTCTGTACCGACGACGAGTACGAGGAATTTTTCCGTTCCGTACCCGAATTCGAGAAGATGCTGGCGCGTAGCGGGATCCAGATCGTCAAGTACTGGTTCTCGATCACCGATCGCGAGCAGGAAGTGCGCTTCCAGAACCGGATCCAGGATCCGCTGAAGCAGTGGAAGCTGAGCCCGATGGATCTGGAGAGCCGCCGCCGCTGGGAAGCGTATACGGCCGCCAAGGAAGAAATGCTGCAGCGCACGCATATTCCCGAAGCGCCGTGGTGGGTCGTGCAGGCGGTCGACAAGAAGCGCGCGCGCCTGAACTGCATCAGCCATCTGCTGACCCAGGTGCCGTATCACGAGGTGCCGCGCCCGACGATCGATCTGCCGCAGCGCGAGCATCACGAGGACTACATTCGGCGTCCGGTGCCGGACAGCATGATCGTCCCGGACGTTTATTGAGCGGTTCAGGTCGGCTGGACCGACCGCCGGGACGCGCCGTGCACGCGGCGCGCGTTATTCCCGGATCAGGAACGCGGCACGGTCGCGGCCGGCGATCCACGCGGGTTCGCGACCGCGTCCGCTCCACGTGGCGCCCGTCGCCGGGTCACGATATTTCGCGCCGATCGTGAACAGCTTCGCGCGATCGCTGTAGCCCTGCCCGAAGATTTCCCGCGCGGTCAGCGCATAGTCCTTCACGAGCTGGCGCACCTGGACCAGTGCCGCATCGCGTTCGCGGCGACGTGCCGTCTGGATGCGTCGATCGAGTTCCGCGAGTTGGGCTTGCAGTTCTTGCAGTTGCATGCGTCCGATATCCCCTGGCTGAATTCTGATTGTCGGCGACGCGCGAGGTGCGGCGTGCCCCATGCCCGGCCAGCCGTTTGCGCAACGCCGTACCGGGAATGCAGGGAGATTAAATTTGGGTGCGCGGTTTTTCTATGGGACTTATCTGAATTTTGGCGGGGATCGTCATGAAGCCGGGGCGCGGAGGCTGCGCGGCCGGCGGCGCGTCACAGGTCAGGGAAGCCCGAGCGCCCCTGCGTCAGGTCGAACAGCTCGGCTTTCGCCGTCGCTTCGGCCGTTTCCGGCAGCTTGATCACGAGTTTCACTGTCATCCCGTACGCACTGTCCGCCAGTTCATAACCCGCCTGTTCGATCCAGCGGCGCACGCGCGCTTCGTCCGGATAGCCGATTTCGATCGCGAACCGCGTGTGGCGAATGCGTTCGATGCGCTCGGCGTCGAGCAGCGCGGAGGCGATCGCGTCCGTATAGGCGCGCACCAGGCCGCCCGCGCCGAGCTTCACGCCGCCGTAGTAGCGGACGACCGCGCCGAGCACGCCGTCGAGATCGTGATGACGCAGCACCTCGAGGATCGGCCGGCCGGCGGTGCCCGAGGGCTCGCCGTCGTCCGACATGCCGGACTGGCCGCCCGCGAGCAGCGCCCAGCAGACGTGGGTGGCCGCGGGGTGCGCGTCACGCAGGCGCTGCAGCGCCTGCATCGCGGCGTCGCGGTCGTCGACGGGGATCGCGTGTGCGATGAAGCGGCTCTTGCGGATTTCGAGCTCGCGGGTGTATTCGGTGGCGAGCGAATAACTCATTGAACGGGAAAAGGGGATTCGGAATCGCGCCCATTATGAGCCATTTGGGTGCAGGATCGGTACAAAGTACGTGGGACGACGGATTGTCGGGATAACCGACGATGCACAACTTTCCGGGAAATTAATAAATAGTTAAATAATGGAGAAGTCGCACGCTGTAACGTTGATCTTTTGTAACAGTCCTGTTACAGTTCCGCCGCACCGGGATGCCGGTCACTCGGCATGGAAAGCGGAGCGCAACGGCCCGATACGCGGCGGCGCTATATAAAAACACTCAAGAGAAGTCACCTCAACGAGAACAACAATGGCCGATTTGCATTGGACCATGCCAATCGCCAGATGGACGTCGATTTCGACCGCGGGGGTGCCGGGCGTCGAAGCCCTCGATCCGATGGTGCGTCGCCGCTTGAGCCGGCTGTCGCGTCTCGCGCTTCAGGCTGCGTATGACTGCGCCGGAGCGGAAAATCCGTTGCGGATGGTATTCGCGTCGCGCCATGGCGAACTGACGCGCACCACCGGCATTCTCTCCGACATCGGCGCCGCGGAACCCGTCTCTCCGACGGCCTTCAGTCTTTCCGTTCTCAATGCGGTCACGGGCATATTCGGGATCGCAAGGCGCGACCGATCGCCCGCGACCGCGATCGCGGCCGGCCATGAAACCCTCGGCTACGCGCTGCTCGAAGCATTTTCCCAATACGACACGTCGCCGGCATCGCCGGTGTTGCTCGTCCATGCGCACGAGCCGGCCGACGCTGTATACGGCGATGTCGATGACGACCCGGAGAGCGTCGGGCTTGCCGTGCTGCTTGACGCCGATGAGCCGGTCGGTTATCTGACCTGCGAAATGGCGGTTGACGGCGCGAGCGACACGCATGTTGCCGACGACGCGGCGAATACGCAAAGCGCGGCAGTGCTGCGCTGCCTGTCGGCGCGCACGACGGCGTCATGGCGTGGCGAACACGCATTCTGGCGATGGAGCTGGCATGATCGCGCGGCTTGACTACGGCTGGCGCCTGTTCGCGACCGGCATGAGCCTGACATTCTTTGCGTTTTGCGGATCGGTGTTCTCGGTGCTGGCGATCGTCGTCGGCGCACTGTGGCCGCATCGGCGCTCGCGCCAGCGTTGCGTGACGCTCGTGATCCACCATTTCTTCCGCGTGCTGGTCGCGCTGCTGCAGCGCATGGGCGTGATGAAGCTCGAGCTGAGCGGCGTCGAGCGTCTCGCCAACGGCGGCCCCGCAATCGTCGTCGCCAATCATCCGACCTGGCTCGACGTCATGGTGCTGCTGTCGCTGACGCCGAAAGCCTGCTGCGTCGTCAAGCGCGGCCACTGGGGCAACCCGTGTTTCTGGGGCATCGTCCGTGCAGCCGAATACGTGAGCAATGCCGATGCCGTCGGGCTCGTCGAGGCCGGGGCACGGCAACTGGCGGCGGGCTACACGATGATCGTCTTCCCGGAAGGCACGCGCAGCCCGGGTGGCAATCGTCTGCATGCGTTCTCGCGCGGCTTCGCGCATATGGCGCTGCAGTCGCGCAGCCGGATTCAGCCGGTGCTGATCGATTGCGATCCGCCGGTATTCACCAAGACCCTGCAGTGGTATCACGTGCCGTCTCGTGCGTTTCGCATGCGCATCGACGTGCTGGAGCCGATGGATCCGAACCGGCTGGCGTCGGATGTGACGTCGCCGTCGATTGCCGCTCGCAGTATTGCCCGCGAGGTGGAAGTGCACATTACTCAAAGCCTGTTTCAGTATGGATACTTTAAAACTGCAAATTAAGCAGCTTCTGATCGAGATGCTCGATCTCAGCGACATGACGGTGGACGATATCGATGACGATGCGCCGCTGTTCTCCACCGATGGAATCGGCCTCGATTCCGTCGATGCGCTCGAAGTCGGCATCATGCTGCGCAAGAAGTTTCAATTGACGATCGCCGCGAACGACGAGCGTACGAAAGCGCATTTTCGGTCGATCAACACACTGGCGGCATTCATTGCCGAGCAGCAGTCGCATCAGGCATCGCAAGAAGCCGTGCTGGAAAAGGGGAGTCACTCGTGACCGACGCAGAAATCCTGGAGCGCATCCGCGCCATTTTTCACGAGAATTTCGCGATCGAGCCGGAGCGCGTGACACCTGAAACGCACCTGTTCGAAGAGCTCGACCTGGACAGCATCGACGCGGTCGATCTGGCCATCAAGCTTCAGGAAATGACGGGCAAGCGCATCAAACCCGAGGAATTCAAGTCGGTGCGCACCGTCGGCGATGTCATCGCCGCGGTTCACGCGTTGCTCGCGCGCGCATGACGATGGCGATGACGGGCACGCGGGCGAATACCGGCACCGGCTTGCCACGCTGGGCAAGCGTGGCGGCCAGGGCGGTGCTGTTTGTCGCGTATCCGCTCGTCATCCTGTTTGCGTGGCAGACCATGTCGCCGCGCTACGTCGGTTGCCTGCTCTTCGCATTGCTGTGGCTTCAGCGCACGGTCGGCAAGGGCACGCTCGCGAAGGCGCTGCGACGGCTCACGACGCTCGACTGGTGCGTGGCCGGTGCATTGACCGCGTTGTCCGTCGCGATTGCCGTGACGGACAGCGAACGTCTTCTTCATCTCTACCCTGCATGTGTGAGTGCCGGCTTGCTCGTCGCGTTCGGCGCGACGCTGCGGCGCGGTCCGACAATGATCGAAAAATTTGCGCGATCGACCTATCCCGAGCCGAGTCCGGAAATCGTCCGCTACACGCGGCGCGTCACACAGGTGTGGTGCGTATTCTTCATCGTGAACGGCGGCTTTTCGGTGTACACGGCGTTGTACTGGAGCCGTGCATCATGGGCCCTTTACAACGGCTTCATCGCGTACCTGCTGATCGGTGCGCTGCTTGCGGGCGAGTGGCTGTGGCGCAGCGTTGTCATCGCTCCCAGACGAAAGCGCACGGGTGTCGCATGATCGCGCTGCACGAGATGCTGTGTGCCGCGGCGGATAGCGAAACGACAGTCTGCCGCGACGGCGCCGAGGTGCTGACGCTGGGCGATTTGCGTGCGCGCGTGGACGTCATTGCCCGCACGCTCGACGCGAGCGGCGCGCGACGGGTCGCGATCTGCACGGACGATCCGTACGACTTCGCGTGCGCGTTCTTCGCGGTCGCGGCGGTGCACGGCGAAATCGTGATTCCGGCCAGCAACGCGCCCGGCTATCTCGGCGATCTGGCCCATGCATACGACCTGGTGCTGGATGCGCCGGCATTGGCCGCGTGCGGGCACGACACGGAACGCGAACCTGCCATCTTCGTCCGCCCAATCGACGCGACGGCCGCGGTGACGCTCTATACGTCCGGCAGCAGCGGCATCGCGAAGCCGGTGCGGAAGTCGCTCGCGCAGCTCGATGCCGAAGTGCGCACGCTGCAGCGCGAATGGGCCGACCGGATCGGCGCGGCCGTGACGCTGTCGAGCGTGCCGCATCACCACATCTACGGACTGCTGTTCAGGATCCTGTGGCCGTTGGCGGCGGGCCGCGCGTTCGACCGGACAGCGGTGCTCGAGCCGTTGCAACTGCAGCAGCGGCTTGCCGAATACGGCGGCGGTGTCGTGGTCTCGACGCCGTCGCAACTGATGCGCTGGCCTGCGTTGTCCGGTTTTCCGATGCAAGCGCCCGCGCCGTGTGCGTTCTTCTCGTCGGGCGGCCCGCTGCCGGCCGATGCGGCAGCGGCCTACGCGAACGCGTTCGGCGCGGCGCCGCTCGAGATCTTCGGCAGCACCGAAACCGGCGGCATCGCATGGCGGCGTCAGGACGTCTCTCTCGCATGGCAGCCGTTGAAGGGCGTGGACGTGCGCTGCGACGACGAAGGCGTCCTGTGCGTTCGCTCCGCGCACCTCGGCCACGATCGCTGGCACCGCACCGACGACACCGCGCGATTCGACGCGCAGGGCCGCTTCGCGCTCGCGGGACGGCGCGATCGCGTGATCAAGCTCGACGGCAAGCGCGTGTCGTTGCCGGAGCTCGAGACGCGGATACTCGCGCACGAGTATGTCGAGCAGGCGGCCGCGGTGGTCGTCGACGGCGCGACGCGGCCACACGTGGGCGTCGTCGCGGTGTTGAGCGCGGCGGGGCGGGACGCGCTGGCGGAGCACGGGCGGATTGCCGTTGCCACGACGTTGCGACATGCGCTCGGTGCGTATTTCGATGCGGCCGCATTGCCGCGCTACTGGCGATTCCGCCACGCGATGCCGTTCGATGTGCGCGGGAAGCTGCCCGCTGCCGCGCTGGCGGCGGCCTTTACGGCCACGCCGGAGGGCTTCGAGCTGCTCGCGTCGTGGCGCAGCGACGACGCGTTGCATTACGAGCTGCGCGTGCCGCCCACACTCGCGCATTTCGACGGGCATTTTCCCGGGCTGCCCATCCTGCCCGGCGTCGTGCAGATCGACTGGGCCGCGCGCCTTGCCAGCCGCGAGATGCCGGCCGTGCGGGAAGTCCGTTCGATCGAACACCTGAAGTTCAAGGCGCCCGTGCCGCCCGGCGCCGTGCTGGCGCTGCGTCTCGCGCATGATCCGGTATGCGGCCGCACGCGCTTTGCGTTCCGGTGCGGCGGCCGGGAATGCACGTCGGGCGTGCTCGTATACGGCGCGGCGGCGGCATGAGCGACACCTGCATCGTCATTCCGATCTACAACCATCGCGACGCGATCGGGGGCACGCTGGCGCGTCTGGTCGTGCACGGCCTGCCGATTCTGGTGGTCGACGACGGCAGCGACGAGCCGACCCGGCGGGTGCTGGCAACGCTGGCCGCGCAGTATGCCGGTTCCGTGACGTTGCTGCGGTTGCCCGTCAACGGGGGAAAGGGTGCGGCCGTCATGGCCGGCATGCGTGCCGCGCGCACACGGGGATACCGGCATGCGATCCAGATCGATGCCGACGGCCAGCACGATGCCGACGACGTGCCGAAGTTCGTCGCGGCCGCCCAGGCCGAGCCGCACGCCGTGATTCTCGGGCGGCCACGTTTCGACGACAGCGTGCCGAAGGCGCGCCTGTACGGCCGCTATCTCACGCACGTGTGGGTGTGGATCGAAACGCTGTCGCTGGACATTCCCGATGCGATGTGCGGGTTTCGTCTTTATCCGGTCGATGCCGTCTGCGAACTGATCGACATGGTATCGATGCCGACGCGGATGGCTTTCGACAGCGAAATCCTGGTCAGACTGCACTGGCGAGGCCTGGCGTTCAGGACGATCGCGACGCGCGTCGTCTACCCGGCCGACGGCGTGTCGCATTTCGACGTCTGGCGCGACAACGTGCGCATCAGCGCGAGCCACACGCGGCTCGTCGCCGGGATGCTCGTGCGCGCGCCGATGCTGCTGACGCGCCGGCTCATCGGTCGGCGCGCCGCGCCGCCGACGGCGCGCACGCGCGCATGGTGGCGCATGCCGGAACGCGGCAGCCGGCTCGGCATGGCGTTGCTGGCCCTGAGCTGCCGCTGGTTCGGTAAGGATTTCACGTCGCTCTGGCTGCATCCGATCGTCGGCTATTTCGTGCTGACGAACCGCACGGCGCGCACGGCGTCGCATGCGTACATCGCGCGCCTGCGCGACGCGCAAGCGGCGGCCGTGCCGAAGCCGGGATGGCGCAGTGCGTATCGGCACATGCTTGCCTTTGCGCAGGCGGGATTCGACAAGTTCGTCGCATGGTCCGGCCGTCTCGACGAACTCGACGTGCGCTTCGACGATTCGTCTGCATTCGATGCGCTCGCCGCGAGCGGACGCGGTGCGCTCGTGATCGGCGCGCATCTGGGCAACCTCGAGATGACACGCGCGCTTGCGCTGCGCGATGCGCACACGAAGGTGACGGCGATCGTCTATACCGAACACGCGAAGCGCTTTACGGGTGTGCTGGCCGGCGCGAACCAGGCATTCGGCAAGCAACTCGTCGAGGTATCGGACTTCGGGCCGGATACGGCGATGATGATGCAGTCGCGGATCGATGCGGGCGAGCTGCTCGTGATCGTCGGCGACCGCGTGCCGCCGCATGATTCGGGGAAAACGGTCGACGCCCGTTTTCTCGACGCGCAGGCCCCGTTCGCGCAGGGCCCGTACATTCTCGCCCATGCGCTCGGCTGTCCGGTCTACCTGTTCTTCTGCCTGAAGGAGCAGCGCGGCTACCGGCTCTATTTCGAGTCGTTCGCAGACCGAATCGAACTGCCGCGCCGCGAGCGCGCGAGTCACGTCGCGCATTGGGCGCAGCGCTATGCCGCGCGGCTCGAACACTATTGCCGCAAGGCTCCCTATCAATGGTTCAACTTCTTCGATTTCTGGGCGCGGCCCGATGGAGGTCCGCGTGGCCGAGCATGACATGAAGAACGTCCCGGCCACCGCCGCGGCGGACGCGAGCCGGCCGCCCGTCGTGATCGGCGACCGGCATCTGACGATCGAGGACGTCGTCGCGATCGCCCGCGATGGTGCGCCGGTCGCGCTGAATGCGGCGAGCGCGTGGCGCTCGCGGATCGAGCGCGGCGCAGCCTGGCTGCGCGACTATCTCGCGAACGGCGGCACGCTGTACGGTGTCACGACCGGATATGGCGACGCCTGCGTGGTCGAGGTGCCGCCTTCGCTCGTCGAAGCGTTGCCGCTGCAGCTGACCCGTTATCACGGATGCGGGATGGGCGAGTGGTTCGACGCGACGCAGACGTTATCCATCATCGTCGCGCGGCTCAATTCGCTCGCGTTCGGCTACTCGGGCGTGCGGTTCACGTTGCTGGAGCGGCTGGCCGATCTGGTGAATCACCGCATCCTGCCGCGCATTCCATCGGAAGGTTCGGTTGGCGCAAGCGGCGACCTGACACCGCTGTCCTACGTCGCCGCGGCGCTGGTCGGCGAGCGCACCGTATCGTTCGCCGGCGACGAGCGCGACGCGCGGGACGTATGGCGCGCGATCGATCGCGCGCCGCTCACGCTTGCGCCGAAGGAAGGGCTGGCACTGATGAACGGCACGGCGGTCATGACGGGGCTGGCCTGTCTCGCGTTTGCGCGTGCCGAGCACCTGACGTCGATCGCTGCCCGCCTGACGGCATTGACGACGGTCGCGCTCGACGGACGGGCGGGGCACTTCGATGCGCGCTTGTTCGACGCGAAGCCGCATGCGGGGCAGGCCGAGGCGGCCGCATGGATACGCGCCGATCTGGCCGGCCGCGACGAATTGCCGGGGCGGCGCCTGCAGGATCGCTATTCGGTGCGGTGCGCGCCACACGTGATCGGCGTGGCGCGCGACGCGTTGTCGTGGATGCGTCGCGATATCGAGAACGAACTGAACAGCGCGAACGACAATCCGCTGATCGATCCGGACGAAGGGTGCGTGCTGCACGGCGGCAATTTCTACGGCGGCCATATCGCGTTCGCGATGGATGCGCTGAAGACCGCGGTGGCGAACCTCGCGGACCTGATGGATCGCCAGCTCGCGCTGCTGGTCGACGACAAGTTCAGCAACGGACTGCCGCGCAACCTGACGGGGGCGACCGGGGAACGGGCCGCGATCAACCACGGGTTCAAGGCCGTGCAGATCTCGTCTTCCGCATGGACGGCGGAGGCGCTGAAGCACACGATGCCGGCGAGCGTGTTCTCGCGCTCGACGGAGTCGCACAACCAGGACAAGGTCAGCATGGGAACGATCGCCGCGCGCGATTGCCTGCGCGTGCTGGCGCTGACCGAGCAGGTCGCCGCGGCGCACGTGCTTGCGACCGTGCAGGCCGTCCGTCTGCGGCTGCGCGACGACCCGCGCACGCAGCTTTCGCCCGCGCTGCGCGCGTTCATCGACGATGTGGGTCGCCAGTCGCCGCTGGTGGTCGAGGACCGGCCGCTCGAAGCGGAGCTGCGCGCGTTGACGGCGCGCCTGGCAGCCTGCGAGCCGATTGGCGAGCCGATTGGCGGATCGTTCGGCGCATGCCGGCGCGGGGAGGCGGCATGAACGAGAACCGTCCGCCGCTCACCGCGACCGCACGCGTCGAGGTGCTGTTCCACGATGTCGACGCAATGAACGTCTGCTGGCACGGGCATTACCTGAAGTACTTCGAAAGCAGCCGTGCCGCACTGCTGCGGATGATCGACTACGACTATCCGGCGATGCTGGCGTCGGGCTACGTGTGGCCGGTGGTGGAGGCGCATCTGAAATACGTCCGCCCGGCCCATTACAGCCAGCAGCTCGACGTGCGCGCGACGCTCCTTGAATTCGAGAACCGGCTGAAGATCGGTTACGAAATCGTCGACGCTGCCTCCGGCGAGCGTTTGACGAAGGGCTATACAGTGCAACTTGCGATCGATGCGACGACGCGCGAACTGCAGTTCGTGTCGCCGCCGGCCTTGATCGAAAGGGTGCGTGCGCAATGGGCCTGATGCTGCGCAACCGACGGTTTGCGGCGACGATGCTCGGCGCATGCATGATGTTCGCCGGCGGCGCGCTGGCGGCCGCTCCGGCGCCGAGCGCGGCCGCAGCGGTGGCCCGGCCAGCGAACGCCGCGCTCGTTGCCGATGTCGCGGCGCGGCTGGCGCGAGTCGGCGCGATTCGCGCGGATTTTCGGCAGACCCAGACGCTGTCGGCGATGAAGCAGCCGCTCGTCAGCACAGGTTCGATGTTGTTCGATCGCAGGTCGGGCGTCGTCTGGCGCATCGACACACCGTACAAGGCCACCTATGTGATTACGGACGGCGGCATGCGTGAGGTCGGGGCAGACGGACGCCTCGTCGCGCCGGCCGGTGGCGGCCGCGGCGTCGCGCAAGTGTCGCGCATGATGCGCGACATGCTCGGCGGCGACCTGTCGGCGCTGTATGCGCAATTCGACGTCGAAGCGAGCGGCACGCCGGAACGGTGGCGGATGGTGTTGCGGCCGAACCAGCCGCAGCTCGCACAGGCGATCCGCGTGCTCGAAATGAGCGGCGGTGCCTATCTCGGCAAGCTCGACATGACGTTTGCGAACGGCAACGTGACCGTGCTCGAGTTCGTGCGGCCGACGCCGGTCGATGCGCCCGCGCCCATCGAGCGCGGTTGGCTGGAGGCACGATGATGAATACGGCGCGCGACGCGATCGACGCATCGGGCGACCGCGGCCGGCGGCGCGTGCTGTGCGCCGCATGGCTGACCGTCGCGCTGGTTGCGATCGCGTTCATCGTGTGGCGCTTCAGCGGCCCCGCACCGTTGCAGACGAACCTGCTTGCACTGCTGCCGGCCACCGAAGCGAATCCGGTGGCCGAACGAGCGGTCGACGTGCTCGGCGATGCGCTCGGTAATCGCACTGTCTATCTGGTCACCGATCGGGACGCCGACCGCGCGAAGGCCGCCGCGAAGCAGTTTGGCGCGCGGCTCGCGGCGAGCGGGGCATTTCGTTCGGTGACGGTCGAAGTGCCGCCGTTCGACCTGTCGCAGATCGCGGCGACCTACCTGCCGGCCCGTTTCGGTCTACTGACGGACGCGGATCGCCGGTCGCTCGAACAAGGCGACGCCGCGCTCGGCGAGCGCCTTGTCCGGCGGCTCTACGCGCCGCCCGTCGACGGTCTGCAGACTGCGGTGGCGGACGATCCGTTTGGCTGGCTGCAGCACTGGCTCGGCGAGCTGCCGCTCGCGGCATCGAACCTGTCGCTCGAAGACGGCATGCTGGTGTCGCATCGCGCCGGCGCAACGGGCGTGCTCGTGATGACGTCGCTGGCAGGGTCGGCCTATGAATCCAGTGTCCAGCACGCGGTACGTGTCGCGACTGCCGATGCGGAACGCGCTCTCGCGGGCGAGTTCCGCGGCGTTCGCGTCGACCGGGCCGGCGCCGTCTTCTATGCGGAAGCGGCGCGCGCCAGTGCCGAGCGCGACGTGCACGTGATCGGCGCGGTGTCGCTGGCCGGCATCGCGCTGCTGCTGATGAGCGTATTCCGGTCGCCGCGCCTGCTGGTGCTCGCGTTTGCGTCGACGGCATTCGGCATCGTGTGTGCGCTGGCCGCGACGCTGTTGGTATTCGGCAAGCTGCACCTGTTGACGCTGGTGTTCGGCGTGAGCCTGATCGGCGAGGCCGTCGACTATTCGATCCAGTATTTCGTCGCATACCTTTCCGCCGGGCGGCAATGGGATGCGCGGCGCGGCGCGGCGGCGGTCAGGCCGGCACTCGCGGTGGCGCTGGCGACCAGCCTGCTGGGTTACGCGATCCTGATGTGGGTGCCGTTTCCGGCACTCAAGCAGATCGCATGCTTCGCGATCGTCGGGATCCTCAGCGCGTTCGCTGCGGTCACCGGCTTTTTGCCGCTGATGCTGACTCAGCCGCCCCGCAGCGCGCCGTCTCGCGTGTTCTCGGGCGCGGCCCGCTTGCTGAGCGGTTGGCAGTCGCTGCTGGCAGGGCGGCGCGCGGTGGCCGCCGCCGTGCTGGTCGCGCTGGTTGCGATTCCGGGGTGGGTCGTCCTGAAGAGCGACGACGACATTCATCTGCTGATCCAGCGGGATGCGGGCCTCGCTCGACAGGAAAGCAACATCCGCGCGGCGGTCGGGCTGGCAAACACCGCGCAGTTCTTCGTCGTCCAGGGCGCGTCTCAGGAAGAGGTGCTCGAGCGTTCCGAGGCGCTGCTCGGGGCGCTCGAGCAGCAGCGGGTCGGCCGCGTCCAGTCGATCGCGACGTTCGTGCCGTCGGCGAAGCAGCAGGCACACAATCGCGCGGTGCTGGGCACGCACGTGTTCGCCGATGCCGCCGCACTGCGTGCGACGCTGGCGCATGCGGGCTTCCGCGACGAGGTCGCCGACGCGTGGCTTCGCGCGTATTCCGTCGATGCGCCGGCGACGCTGTCCGTCGATACGTGGCTGGCGGCCCGCTGGTCGGCCCCGTTCAGGCATCTGTGGCTCGGGCGGGTCGACGGCGCCACCGGCCCCGTCGATGCGGCACTGGCGATTCCGGAACGGGTCGACGCGGCCAATGCAGCGACGTTCGCGGCGCTGGCGCGCACACTGCCGGGCGTGTCGTGGGTCGACAAGGCCGCAAGCGTGTCGAGCCTGTTCGGCGCCTATCGGGTCGACAGCGGCCTGTGGCTGGCCGGGGCGCTGATCGTGGTCGCCGCGCTGCTGATGTGGCGATACGGCATGCGCGGCGGTATCGCGACGACGTTGCCGGTCGTGTTCGCCATCGCGTTGACGCTCGCGGCGTTCGGCTATGCGGGGGTGCCGCTCACGCTGTTCAATTGGCTCGCGCTGATGCTGGTGCTCGGCGTGGGCGCGAACTACGCGGTGTTCCTCCGCGAAGGCTGCATGCGGGACGCAGGCGGTCTCGGCGCCGTATGGACCGGCGTGCTGCTGTCGGCGGCCACGACGTTGCTGTCGTTCGGGATGCTCGGTGCGAGCGCGATGCCCGCGTTGCGCAGCTTCGGCACGACCCTCGCGATGGGCATCGTTTTTTCGGTGCTGTTCGCGCCGCTCGCCACGCCGTCCACGAAGGAGGGGTGCGCATGAACGCCAGACTGACGCCGGTCTACCTGTCCGCGCCCGGCATGATCAACGCGCTCGGCGCAACCACCGACGAAATCGTCGACGCATTGCACGCCGGCGTCGCGCCGGGCATGGCGCCGCGTACCGATGGCGTCGCCGGCGGCTGGATCGGGAGCGTGCGGGCCGCGCTCGACGTCGCGCCGCCCACCTCGCTCGTGCATTTCGATTGCAGGAACAACCGGCTGTTGCTCGCCGCGCTGGCGCAGATCGGATCCTTCGTCGACGCGGCGATCGCGCGTTACGGTCCGCGCCGGATCGGTGTCGTGATCGGCACGAGTACGTCCGGCATCCAGGCGGCGGAGCACGCGCTTGCGCAGCGTGCCGCGACGGGCACGATGCCTGCCGCGTTCGATTATCGACAGATGGAAATCGGCACGGCGGCGCCGTTCGTGCGCGCGGTGCTGGGTGTGGCCGGGCCTGCCTATACGTTGTCGACCGCGTGCACATCGAGTGCCAAGGCATTCGCGGCCGCGCGCCGCCTGCTGCGGCTGAAGCTGTGCGACGCGGTCGTCGTCGGCGGCGCGGATTCGCTGTGCGAGCTGACGCTGCAGGGCTTCGCGTCGCTCGAATCGGTCAGCCCGGGTCGGACCAACCCGATGAGCCGAAACCGGAACGGCATCAATATCGGCGAAGGCGCCGCGCTGTTCGTGATGAGTCGCGATGAAGCGGCGGTCCGGCTGGCCGGCGTCGGCGAGTCGAGCGATGCGCACCACATTTCGGCGCCGGATCCGGCGGGCTGCGGCGCGGAGGACGCGCTGCGCGCCGCGCTCGCGGACGCCGGCGTCACATCGTCCGCGGTCGGCTACGTGAACCTGCACGCGACGGCGACGCGGCTAAACGACGAGATGGAAGCGAACGTGATGGCACGGGTGTTTCCGCACGGCGTGCCGGCGAGCGGGACCAAGCCGCTGACAGGACACATGCTCGGCGCGGCGGGCGCGACCGAGCTTGGATTCGGCTGGCTGACGCTGGCGCGCGGGATCGCGCTGCCGACGCACGTCTGGGACGGCGAGCGCGACCCGGCGCTGCCGGGGCTCGAGCTGGTCGACCGCGAGCATCGTCTGGCCGGCGCTGCAACAGGACGCTACGTGATGAGCAATTCGTTCGCATTCGGCGGCAGCAATGCCAGCCTGATTCTGGGAGGCTGACATGGATGCCGCACCATTGATCGACGCGCTGCATGGCGGCGCGGATATTCCCGTCGGCGACGTGCGGGACGTGTTGCCGCATCGCGGCACGATGCTGCTGCTCGACGCGATCGAGCGCTGCTCGGAAACCGGCATCGAGGTCAGCGCGCTCGCGCGCCGCGATGCGTGGTATGTCGACGGCAATGGCGCGATGCCGGCGTGGATCGGCATCGAGCTGATGGCGCAGGCGATCGCCGCGCATGTCGGCCTGCTCGCCGCGCATGCGGGCGGCCGCGCGAAACCGGGCGTGTTGCTCGGCGCCAACCGCTATCTCGCGCATCGCACGGCGTTCGGCGCCGACACGACGCTGCGCATCGTCGCGCGGGAACTGCTGCGCGGCGACGAGGGGCATGGCGCGTACGAATGCGCGATCCATGCCGACGGCGAGTGTTGCGCGGAAGCCGTCGTCAAGGTGTACCAACCAAACGATTTCCAATCCTTTATCGAAGGGAGCTTCAATTCATGACTCGGCGAGTTCTCGTGACAGGGGCGAGTCGCGGCATCGGCCGCGCCGTGGCGCTGCGCGCGGCGTCGGACGGTTTCGCCGTGACCGTGCATTGCCGCACCGGCCGCGATGACGCGGAAGCCGTGGCCGCGACGATTCGCGCGCAGGGCGGCACGGCAAGCGTGCTGCAGTTCGACGTGCGCGACCGTGCGGCGTGCCGGCAGGAACTGGAGGCCGATGTCGAAGCGAACGGCGCGTACTACGGGATCGTCTGCTGCGCGGGCGTGACGCGGGACGGCGCGTTTCCGGCGCTGTCCGAAGAGGACTGGGACATCGTGATCGAAACCGGGCTGGACGCCTTCTACAACGTCGTTCATCCGCTGACCATGCCGATGGTGCGCCTGCGCGGCGGCGGCCGCATCGTGACGATCGCGTCCGTGTCGGGCGTGATGGGCAATCGCGGCCAGGTCAATTACAGCGCCGCGAAGGCCGGGCTGATCGGCGCGACCAAGGCGCTGGCGATCGAGCTGGCGTCGCGCAGGATCACCGTCAATTGCGTGGCGCCCGGGCTGGTCGACACCGGCATGCTCGACAAGGTGCCGCTGGAACACGCATTGAAGACCGTGCCGATGGGCCGCGTCGGCCAGCCCGACGAGGTCGCGGCGGTGGTCGGTTTCCTGATGTCGGATGCGGCGAGCTACGTCACCCGGCAAGTGATCGGCGTCAACGGCGGGATGGTGTGATGAAGCGCGTGGTCGTGACGGGAATGGGCGGTGTGACCGCGTTTGGTCAACGCTGGCCGGAAATCGAGGCGCGCTTGCGCGACGGGCGCAACGCGGTGCGGTGCATGCCGGAATGGGACTGCTTCGAGGCGCTGCATACGCGGCTTGCGTGTCCGTTGCCGGCGTTCGAGCTGCCGCCCACGTATCCGCGCAAGAAGACGCGTTCGATGGGGCCGGTGTCGATGTACGCGGTGCGCGCGAGCGAACTGGCGCTGGAGGATGCGGGGTTGTCCGACGATGCATCGATCCGCGACGGCCGGATGGGCGTCGCATACGGATCGTCGTCGGGATCGGTCGAGCCGATCCGGGCATTCGGCACGATGCTCGAAACGGGCTCGATGCGGGACGTCACGTCGAACAGCTACGTGCAGATGATGCCGCATACCACGGCCGTCAACGTCAGCCTGTTCTGGGATCTGAAAGGCCGGATCGTGCCGACGTCGTCCGCATGCGCGTCCGGCAGCCAGGCGATCGGCTACGCGTACGAAGCGATTGCGACGGGCAAGCAAGCGCTGATGCTGGCGGGCGGTGCGGAAGAATTGTCGGGCCCGGCGGTGGCCGTGTTCGATACCCTGTACGCAACCAGTACGCGCAACGATGCCGCGCACCTGACGCCACGGCCGTTCGACGCCGATCGCGACGGTCTGGTAGTCGGCGAGGGCGCGGCGACGCTGGTGCTCGAGGAGTACGAGCACGCGCTCGTGCGCGGCGCGACGATCCATGCGGAGATCGTCGGCTTCGGCTGCAATTCCGACGGTGCGCACATTACCCAGCCGACTGCCGAGACGATGGCGGTCGCCATGCGTCTCGCGCTGAGCGACGCGACGCTCGACGCCGGCGCGATCGGCTACGTGAACGCGCACGGTACGTCGACCGATCGCGGCGACGTAGCGGAGAGTCATGCGACGGCGTCCGTGTTCGGCGAACGCATGCCGATCAGTTCGCTGAAAAGCTATGTGGGCCACACGCTCGGCGCGTGCGGCGCACTCGAGGCATGGTGGACGATCGAAATGATGAAGCGCAACTGGTATGCGCCGACGCTCAATCTCACCCAGGTCGATCCGGCGTGCGCGCCGCTCGACTACATCATCGGCGACGCACGCCGGATCGATGCGGAATTCGTGATGAGCAACAACTTCGCGTTCGGCGGGATCAACACGTCGTTGATCTTCCGCCGGGTCGGCGCATGACGGCGGGCGGCGGCGCGGCGACGCGCGTCGTGGTCACGGGGCTCGGCATCGTGTCGTGCCTCGGCAATTCGTTGGCCGAAGTATCGGACGCGCTGCGCACCGGCCGCTCGGGGGTAAGCCGCGTCGACGCGTGGCGCGAGCGCGGTTTCCGCAGTCAGGTCGCCGGGGTCGCGAGCGTCGCGTCGGCGGCGCGATTCGCGCGCAAGCACGAGCGCTTCATGGGCGACACCGCGCGTTTCGCCGCGCATGCGGCCGCATCGGCACTCGATGATGCAGCGCTCGACGCCGGGATGCTGCGTTCGCCGCGCGCGGGCGCGATCGTGGGGTCGGGCATCGGATCGATCGCCGACTACGACGACGCGATGGAGATCGCGCGGCATCGCGGTATCGAGAAGACGCCGCCTTATGTCGTGCCGAAAGCGATGAGCAGCACGGCGTCGGCATGCGTCGCGCAATTGTTCGGCATCGAAGGCGTGTCGTACTCGCCGTCGTCCGCGTGCACGAGCGCGGCGCTGGCGATCGGGCAGGCGGCGCACTGGATTCGCTCCGGGTACCAGGACATCGTGCTGGCCGGCGGGAGCGAGGCACTGCACGACAACATGACGCTGATGTTCGACGCGATGGGCGCGTTGTCGAGCGGTTTCAACGATACGCCGGAGCGCGCGTCGCGCCCGTATGCGCTCGGCCGCGACGGCTTCGTGATCGCGTCCGGCGCCGGCGTTCTCGTGCTCGAATCGCTCGAGCATGCGCGTGCGCGCGGCGCGCGAATTTACGCGGAAATCAGCGGGTTCGGCCAAGCCACGGACAACGCCGGCATGGCGGCGCCTCATGCACCGGGGATCGCACGCGCGATGCGTGGCGCGCTCGACGGCGGCGGGCGGCGTCCGGACTACGTCAACACGCATGCGCCGTCGACGCCGCTCGGCGACACCGAGGAACTCGACGCGCTGCGCGACGTATTCGGTGGCGACGTGCCGGCCTTCTCGTCGACGAAAGGGCTGACCGGACATCCGCTCGGCGCGAGCGGTGCGCATGAAGCGATCTACACGATCCTGATGATGCGCGACGGTTTTGTCGCGGGCACCGCGGTCGGCTCCGAGCCCGATCCGGCGGTTGCCGGCATGCCGCTCGTGCATACCGCGCGCGAATGCGCGATCGAACGCGCGCTGTCGGTGTCGTTCGGATTCGGCGGCAGCTGCGCAAGTGTGTTGTTGGACGCCTGGAAGGGCGATTGAAGTGAACTTACTGAGCTGAGAGGACGATAACAATGAAGCACAAAGGACATCTGGCCGGCATGTTGGTGGCCGCGTCATTGCTGACGGGGTGCGGTACCGTGGTGCGTTCGCTGCCGCTGCCGGCGGCGGCAACGACGCCGGACACGAGCGGCGTCGCGATCTATTTCGGCACGCAGCCGCATCCGGACGTGAAGACCAGCATCGGTCCGCGTTCGGAATCGGTACGTGTGGCGCGCGGGACGCAAGCCGAACAGCCGACGTGCGATCAGGCGCTGGCCGAAGCGTTGAACCGTCTTCGCATCTATGCGAAGAATCATGGCGGGAATGCGGTCGTCAACGTGACGACGCGCTTTCATGAAAAGCGTTCCGAGTCGACGTCCGAATACACGTGCGGCGTGAGCGGCAGCGCCGGCGCGATCGCCGTGTCGGGCGACGTCGTGCAGCTGAACGCGCAATAACGGGAGCACACGTGAAATATCGCATCGCACTGGCGCTGCTCGGCGCGACGTTCGTCGCGTCGGCCGCGCACGCACGGGACACGATCCGAGACTATCCGATCGAGAAAGCGTTGAAGAGCGAGGAAGGAAAGCTCGACGACGGCGTCGCGCTCTATTTCGGCGATCAGTCGCATCCTCGCGTGCTCAAGTCGTACGGCACGTTCGCGACGAACAAAAAGACCAACGCGTTCGGCAAGAGCGACGAGGCGGCGTGCCAGCATGTGTTCCTGTCGGCAGTGATCGAACTGCAGGCGCGCGCGCGAAAGGAAGGCGGCAATGCCGTCGTCGGCATCAAGAGCAATTACCGCAACGTGTTGCGCTCGAGCACGACGGAGTTCACGTGCGGGGCCGGCGCGGTCGTGGCGGGTGCGGCGCTCACCGGCGAGATCGTGACGCTGAAGCGTTAGCCGGCGCGTGTCGGACGGGGCCGCCGAGCGGCGGCCTCCGACACTCAGGCGGGCTTGCGCGCGGCGACGTTCACGAGCGTCTCGCGGCGCTTGCCCGGCTTCGGTGCGTACAGGCCGATGCGCTCGAGGAGTCCGAAGTCTTTCGCGCGGCTCCACCAGAGGTAGGGGAACGACACATTGCAGGCGTCGAACGTGAACCCGCCGTCGCGCAGCATCGCAAGGTAGCCGTCGGCACTTTTCTGAACTTCCATCGGATGACGGAACAGCAGCCGGATCACCCACGACTTGATGTACGCGTCGGTCGATTCGGCGAACAGCAGCAGCCCGCCGGGTTTCAGTACGCGGCGAAAGTCGGCCAGCGCATGCTCCTGGTCGACGAGATGATGAAAGGTCTGATGGCAGAACACGATGTCGACGCTCGAATCGGCGAGCGGGATCTGTGTGCAGTCCGCGCGATGCAGTTCGACGGGCGTGGCGCAGCGACGCGCGGCTTCCGACGCATGCGTGAGCGAGTCGTCGTGACAATCGATGCCGATGATTTTGCCGGGCGCGAACGCTTCGCCGAGCAGGCGGAACGACTTGCCCTGACCGCATCCCGCATCGAGGATGACGGGGGCCGTTGGCAGGGGCGCGCCGATGAGCTGCTTGAGGTCGTCGATGGCCACCCTAAGCACGTGATGCTCCCAGGTATGCGTGCGAAGAAACCAGATGCCGAAGCGGGTTTCTGGAACATAGGCGGGAGCGTGCGTGCGGCAGGACGTCATGGGCCTCTCGTCGGAATGTTGGATTTGTAGACCGCCTATTGTAGTTTGCAACGCCAGATCGTGGCGTGAGAAACGTAAGATATCCAATCCATCGAAATGGAACGGCAAGCATGAGTGAAATGAAATCGAATTCCGTCGACGTCGCGATCATCGGCGCGGGGCCGTCCGGCGCGGTCGCGGCCGCATTGCTGCGCAGGGCGGGCCGTTCCGTGCTGGTGCTCGAGCGCCAGCATTTTCCGCGCTTTTCGATCGGCGAGAGTCTGCTGCCGCAAAGCATGCAGTATCTCGAAGAGGCCGGTATGTTGCAGGCCGTCGTCGAGGCCGGCTTCCAGTTCAAGAACGGTGCGTATTTCGTGTATCGCGACAGGATGTCGTCGTTCGATTTCCGGGAAAAATTCTCCGACGGCTGGGGGACGGCCTATCAGGTCGAACGCGCTGCCTTCGACGATCTGCTGATCCGTTGTGCGGCGGAACAGGGCGCGGACGTGCGGTTCGGTCATACCGTGCAGGCGTTCCATCCGGGCGATACGCAACGGCTCGAGGTCGTCGACGAAGCGGGGTGCGAATATACCGTTCAAGCGTCGTTCGTGCTCGACGCCAGCGGATTCGCGCGCGTGCTGCCGCGGCTGCTCGATCTCGAGGCGCCGACCGGCATGCCGACGCGCGCGGCAATCTTTTCGCACGTCGAAGACAGCCTGCCGGCCGGGTCGACCGATCGCGACAAGATCTGCATTGCCGTCCATCCGGAGCGTCGCGACGTGTGGTTCTGGATGATCCCGCTGACGAACGGGCGCTCGTCGGTCGGCTGCGTGGCCGACGCCGGTTTTCTCGATGTGCCGCAAGCGCAGCAGGAATCGTTGCTGCGGGAATTGCTGCGGAGCGAGCCGACGTTGTTGCGGCTCGTCGGCAGCAAGCCGTTCGTGATGCCGGTGCGTCGCATCGCGGGCTATGCGTCGAATGTCGAGCACCTGCACGGGCGCGGCTATGCGTTGCTCGGCAACGCTGGCGAATTCCTCGATCCGATCTTCTCGTCCGGCGTGACGATCGCGATGCGCTCCGCGCAACTGGCGGTCGCCGTTCTCGAACGTCAGTTGCGCGGCGAGGCGGTCGATTGGACACGCGATTACGACATCGCGCTGCGCAAGGGCATCGACACGTTCCGCGCGTTCGTCGAGCGCTGGTACTCAGGCGCGCTTCAGGACATCGTGTTTCATGAAGACAAGGCGTCCGACGTGAAGCGCATGGTCTGCTCGATTCTGGCCGGCTATGCGTGGGACGAGTCGAATCCGTTCGTGCGGGAACCGGCGCGCGGCCTCGACGTGCTCGCCGAATTCTGCCGTGCCGGTGGCCTCGGGTGATTCGATGAATCGAGGCGGGCGCCGGGCGATGTTTCGTCCGGCGCCCGCCATTACATCACCGTCGCTCAGCTACCCTGCAGCCGGATATCGCGCGATGACGCGCCGACATACACGGTCCCGCCCGGCACGAACTTCCAGCCGTTTCGCGACGTATCCCACACGCTCTGCATCCGCGGTGAAACGGTCACGCGCACATGCCGTGCCTCGCCCGGGTTCAGCCGGATCTTCTCCCAGCCGACCAGCCGCTTCGGCGGTTCATCCTTGTACGGCACGCCGAGATAGACCTGCGGCGTTTCCGCGCCTGCGACGCGGCCGTCATTGCGCACGGTGAACGCGACGCTCAGCGAGCCGTCCCGTTGCCGCGACACCGACAGCCCGGAATACGCGAAGTGCGTGTACGACAGCCCGTAGCCGAATTCATACATCGGCTTGATGTTGCGCGCGTCGTACCAGCGATACCCCATGTTCAGCTTCTCCGCGTAGACGGGATCGTTCTCGAACGCGCCGCCTTGCCGCCACGCCGGCGAATCCTCGTCGCGCGCCGGGAACGTGACGGGCAGCTTGCCGGACGGATTGACCGCACCGAACAGCACGTTCGCGATCGCCTTGCCGCCACCTTCGCCCGGGTACCACGCCTCGACGATCGCCGACACGCGATCCTTCCACGGCATCAGCACCGGATTGCCGCTCTGCACGACGACGACCGTGTGCGGGTTGGCACGCGCGACCGCTTCGACGAGCGCGTCCTGGTTCGACGGGTTCGCGAGGCTCAGGCTCTGCAATTCGCCGAAATCCTCGCCCGCCGCCTGCGCGACCACGACGATCGCGACGTCCGAGCGTCCGGCGAGCGCCGCGGCCTGGTCGATTTCCTGCTGCGTGTACGCGCGGAACGGCGACTGCTGGTCACTGTTGCCTGCGAACGTGACGTGCGCCGCCGGCGCGAGCGCGCGGATCGCCGCGACGATCGGCACGTCGACCTTCAGCCACGGATTGCGCCACCAGCTGCAGCCCGTCGACGAACCGAAGGTCAGGCCGCCGCAGCCTGCGAACGAACCGGTGACCGGATCGCGCGTGTTGCCCGAGCCGCCGCCCGACAGCACGGCCGCATCGGCGTGGCCGCCGATCACGGCGATCCGCGACAGCGCGGATGCGACGAGCGGCAACTGGTTGCCGTCGTTCTTCAGCAAAACGATCGACTGCTCGGCGACGCCCTGCGCGAACCGGTTCGCGGCCGCGAAATCGATCGTGCCGCCGGCCTTGGCCGGATCGTCCATCACGCCGACGCGGATCATCACGGCCAGCTTGCGGCGCACCATGTCGTCGAGGCGTGCGGTCGACACCGAGCCGTTCGAGATCGCCTGCTTGACGGCGGCCGGCGTCAGGTAGACGCTCGGCCCGACGTCCTCTTCCTCGTCGAGCCCGGCGTTGATCGAGGCGGCCGTGCTGTGCGCGGCGCCCCAGTCGGATTGCACCTGGCCCTGGAAGCCCCATTCGTTCTTCAGCACGTCGTTCAGCAGGTGATTGTTCTCGCACGCGTACGTGCCGTTCAGGCGGTTGTAGCTGCACATCACGCTGCCGGGCTGCCCGCGCTTCGCGGCGATCTCGAACGGCAGCAGGTAGAGCTCGCGCAACGTGCGTTCGTCGATCTGCGTGTTGCCGCCCATCCGGCCGTGCTCCTGTTCATTGCCGGCATAGTGCTTGATGGTCGCGATGACTTTCTGCCGCTGCGTGGCGAGCGTGCGCTCCGCGAGCAGCTCGCCGGCGAGCAGCGGATCCTCGCCGAGATACTCGAACAGCCGGCCGCCGCGCGGCTCGCGCGCGAGGTTGGTGCCGCCGGCGAGACCCATGCCGAATCCTTGCGCACGCAACTGGATCGCGACCTGCTTGCCGTAGTCGTACGACAGGCGACGATCCCAGCTCGCGGCGACGGCGATCGTCGCGGGAAAGGTGGTGCTCGCGAGTGACGTGCTGCCGGAGCCGGTCGCCGAGTCGACCATGTTGAGATCGGGAATGCCGAGCCGCGGCACACCCTGGATGTAGCCGGCGCCACCGCCAGGCACCTTGGACATTTCGTATTGCGAATGAATGAACTGCAGTTTCTCGTCGAGCGTCATCTTGCGCACGAGGAGGTCGGCGCGTCGCTGCGCGGCGGACGACGCGAATGCGTCGGCGGCGTCGCCCGGTGAGTTGAAATCGGCGTTGCCCGCATAGACGCTGGTGCAGAGGGTCGCCGCCAGGACGGCGGCCGGCCAGAGTGTGTCCCGCATGTTGCTCTCCATGATCGTATTGCCGGTTGTTGTTCGGATATGTCTGGAGCTGCGTACGTCCGATGGATTCGCATCGAACGCATTCGGCTGGCGATGCAGGGTGATTGCGCGTCGGCATGCCAGCCAGGCGGGGAATCGTTACGGCCGGTTGGGCCCGATCGGAGCACGCGGACGGCGACGCGGACCGCCCGACACTGCCGAATCGGATGTAGCGATTCTCTGCAGCGACCAATCGTACGAATGTAGTATGACTACAGCATCGGTGTTTCTACTGATCCGTATGATCTTTTTTCGATGCGATGGCTGGCCGCCGGAAAAAGACGGTCATCGTTCCCGACAGGGTGCGCGCGGCGGAGTAAGAAGTACCTGCGCGATGCGCTTCGTTGTGCGCGCATCGAAGGGAGCGTCATCGGATTCCGGCCGCTGCGAGGAAATCGCGCAGCACGGCCGACGCGCTAGCTGCGTCGAGCGACAGCGCTGCCAAGCAGCGGAATCCCGGCGCGATAGACGACGATCGCGAGCGCCGCGGCAACCGCGGCCTCGGCCGTCAGCACGGCGGCGGCCGCGCCCAGTTCCGCGAAGTACTTCGCGAGCACGGGCACCAGCACGATGTTCAGAATGCCCGACGACATCAGGATCCGCGTGAACGCCGATTTCATCCCGAGCGGCAGCATCGTCTGCACACCGAACAAGTCGGTCATCCCGGCCATGAATGGAATGAAGGCCATCCAGCGCAGCACCTGGACCGTCGGTTCGTACGAAGGGCCATACAGGAGGCGCACGGCAAGCGGCGCGCCGAAGAAGATCGCGAGCGAGATGCCGAGCACCATCACGACCTGCACGACGAACAGCTTGCGCAGGAACGAGAACGCGTCGTTGCGTGCGTGCCGCATCAGGTAGCTGATGCGTGGATAGGTGGCGGCCTTCAGCGGCTGGAGCATGCTGAGCGCCGCGCGGATCAGCTTGTCGCCGGCGGCGAAGTAGCCGGCCGCGACGTTGCCCGACACGAAGCCGAGCAGCACGGTGTTGGTCGACGCGTAGAACGCGATCGACGTCGACGCGAGGAACACCTGCCAGCCGCCTTTCAGCGATTCGGCGATGTCGGCGACGCCGACGCGCACGAAGTCGATTTCCCGCTGGAAATACAGATAGGCGGCGAGCACGATCGCGGACAGCGTCGGCACGGCGGCGTTGACGATCATCGCGCGATCGATGTCCGCCGGGCTGTGCACGAGCGCGAACATCGCGGGCAGGCTCAGGATGCGGCCGATGAACAGGATCACGCTCAGCGCGCGCAGCTTCTCCATGCCCTGGAAATACCAGCCGGGCGTGAACGCCACGCCGGCCACCATCCCGAAACCGATCAGCAGCAGGTCGCGGTCCTCGCCGAAGCGCTCGACCAGGAAGGTCAGCGCGATCAGCACGATGAAGCAGATCACGGCGATGCCGATCTGCGCGTACAGCGTCGCCCAGAAGATGCGCGAGCGTTCGGCGCGGTCGTCGCGGGCGAGGGCGATGCGCGGCGTCGCGGTCAGGTCGAAGCTGTAGCTCGTGCAGTTGGTGAGGTAGGCGATGACCGCGAGCGAGAACGCGAGCTGCCCGTAACCCTCCGGTCCCAGCGCGTGCGTCAGCAGCGGTGCGATCAGCAGCGGCACCGCGTACATCGAAATCTGCAACGTCAGCAGCAGCAGGAAGTTCTTCTTGATGTTTGACATTCGCTCGGTCGGCGCCGTGGGTGCCGCATGGCGGCGGAGTGCGGGCCGCCGTGCGCGCGCGGCCGGCCGGCGCTGGCCCGGCTGCGTGGGTTCGCGGCCCGTTTCCGGCGGGCGCCGGTTTCGTCCGGCGATGCCGGACCCGGCCACATCGTATGGCGGTCATGATACGGGCCGCGCGAGACATCTGTGTTCGCGAGCCTACCGTTCGCGGATTCCGTGCGCGCGTGCGGCCCGAATCGTGCTGTGGCGCGCATCGTTGTATCGCCGCCGTGGTGAATGCATTTGTAAGCTGGCGCACCGAAGGACGCTCGGGCCCGGTGCTCTAATCAAGCGCACTGTTTTGGTTCAGCGCGCAAAGGGCTTGACGACGACTCGGGCCGACAACCGTCGTCCCCGGGCGACGGGAACACGACGACGCATGGCGAAGGGCGAGCGGGGCGCCCAGGGGCGCGACGGCAGTCCGTTACCCGAAGGCCGTGCGTTCGCCGACCGGTCGCACGATCGCGGCATGGCCGATCCCGGCGGAGCCGCCGGCGCGGGTGTCCGCACCCGATAACAAATACCGATCCGAGGAGTACCGATTGAAGCCGATAACGTTCGGCAGCTGCGTGGGGTGGCTGCACGAAGGACAGACGACACAAGGCGTGATCCTGTGCGAATCGCTGGGGCACGAGGCTTCGTGGACGCACAAGCTCATGCGAGCGATCGCGGAGCGGCTGGCGCGCGACGGCGTGACGGTATTGCGATTCAACTATCCGTGCACCGGCGACTCGGCGGGCGACGATCGCGACGCCGGTCGGCATGCCGCGTGCATCGCCAGCATTCACGACGCGATCGACCTGTTGCGCGACCAGGCCGGCGTCACCGCGCTGACGCTCGTCGGGATTCGCGCGGGTGCGCTGTTCGCGATGCTGGCTGCCGCGGGCATGGGCTCGCGCGCGTCGCCGCGCGTCGATGCGCTGGTGGCGCTCGCACCGGTCGTGCGTGGCCGCGCCTATCTTCGCGAGCTGTCGTTCGTGCATCGCCAGTGGCTCGACACCACGTCGCCGGCAATCCGCGCCGCGCATCGCGACGAACCGTGCATGAACGTGCTCGGCCACCGCTTTCCCGGCGATTTCGTCGATGCGCTGAAGGCGCTCGATCTGTGCGACGTCGTGCGCGATGCGCCGACGTTGCCCGGTGCGATGCTGCTGATCCAGCCCGATCAGGGCGACGGGCCGGCATTGCGCGACGCGCTGCTCGCGCGCGGCGTGGACGTGACGAGCGATCCGTTCCGCGAATGGCCGACGACGATGCTGGACGGTACGCGCTCGCGCTTGCCGCTTGCTGCGATCGACACGCTCGCGAACTGGATCACCGAACGTGCGCCACACAAGCTAGCCAGCGCCGACACCGCGTCGCGAGCGGACCCGGCATGGAATGGCGAGTCGGCCGTCGCGCTCGACATGAACGACATGACCGAGCAGGTCGTCGCGGTCGGTCCGGACCGGCTGGTCGGCGTGCTGTGCCGGCCCGCCGATATGCGGCCGGCGAAGCCGGTCGGCCCGGCGGTCGTGATCGCGAACACATCGACGAATCCGCGCAGCGGCGAAGGGCGCTTCAGCGTGCGGCTCGCACGCACGCTGGCACGCGCCGGCGTGGCGACGCTGCGGATCGACGTGCATGGCGTCGGCGACAGCGGGCGCGCCGTGACCGACGATCAGTCGGGCGTCGTGTATTCGACGCAGTCGAGCGACGACGTGGCCGCCGCCGCGGACTGGCTGCGCTCGCTCGGTCATCCCGAGGTGGTCGCGGCCGGCATTTGCTCCGGCGCGTATGCGGCGTTGCATGCGGCATTGAAGACGCCGGCGCTCGGCGGCGTGATCGCGGTCAATCTCGCGCGCTTCGTGTGGCCGGCCGGGCTCACGCTCGAAGCCGTGCAGAAGCAGCGGAACAACTCGGTGCGCGGCTACTGGCTGTCGGTGCGCGACTGGCAGAAGTGGAAGCGCCTCGTGCGGGAGCGCCGCGACCTGCGTCCGATCGTGCGGGCCGTGGCCGCGAATGCGATCGCGCGGGTCAGCGTGCCTGCGAAGGCGCTCGCCGCGCGCGTCGGGTGGAAGCCGCGAAGCAGCACGCCGCGCGGCGTGATGCACGAACTCGCGCAGCGCAACGTCCGGACGACACTCGTGTACGGCGCGCTCGATCCCGGCATCGACGATGTCCGGCGTCACTTCGGCGCGATCGAGCACGCGTTCCGGCGCTCGCGTCACGTGCGTCTGCATCTCGAGCCGGAGGTCGACCACGCGGTGTACGGCGCGGCGGGCACGGACATCGTGATCGACCTGTGCATGCAGGCGCTGGGCCACGACTCGCCCCGGCCGGTCGCGCGCGTCGCCGATCCGGCCACGCAGGAGGCGGCCGCGCGATCGTACGCGAACGTGTCGGTCGGCAGATCGTGATGTGTGCCGTGCCCCTTGCGTCGACGCTTAGGGGGGGCGATCGCGTTTGGCTTGAAGATCGGCGTTCGGTGGGCTCGCTCACAGACGCGCCGTTCGCCGTGGTGTCCAATCCCGTATCGGCGCGTGCGCGGTCACGCCGTGGCATGACCGCCCGGGATGCGTTAGTCCGGATCACCCGGCTGCGCGTAGGGCGACTTCTCGTAGGGCGACGTGTACAGCGTGCCGGTGTGCCAGGGGTCTTCGGTGGGCGCATCGGCCACTTGCGGGCGATGCGGCCGCGTCGGCACGAGCGGCCGGCGCAGTGCACCGCGGCCGCGGGATTCGGGCGTTGCGGCGGTGCTCGCGGCGGGAAGCGCGGCAGGAAGCGCAGCGCCAGGTGACGCGACGTCGGATGCCGCCGTGGCCGGCCCCGCGGCCGCGCCGGTTATCGCGGTTATCGCGGTTTGTGCGGAGCGCTGGAGCGGCACCGGCGCGAGCGGCGTCGACGACGCGAAGACCGGCGCATCGGCCGACGTGGCAGGCAACGTCTGCGCGCCGGCGGCACAGGCAACGCAGGCCGAGACGATGCAGACGAGTGACGCAAGCGATGCAGAGCAGTTCATGACGAATCGTACGGAGTACGTGCAGTGAAGAGGGAGGCGCGGCACCGCCATGCGAGCCGCGCCGCCAAGCGTAATGCCGGAATTCGCCGCGTTCGGCGGGTTACCGCACAGTTTTGGAAGGACACGATGTCAATCACCACGCAACCGGAATGGACGCTCGGGACGCCGCGGTCACACACCGCAGGCATCCGGCGCGCGCCGTGGCTGTCGCGCATGGCGATCGTGGCGGCCGCGTGCGCGCTGAGCGCATGTGCGTTGTCGCCGGGCATGAGCTACCGGGCGCCTGCCGCGCGCGACGCGAATGCGCGCGTGAGCGCCGACGCATCGGGCGCGGGCGGCCTCGACGGCGTGCAGAACGTGTCGAGCGAGGATCTGATCGAAATCACGCCGGCGTTTGTCGCGCAGCATGCGGGCCCGCGCGCCGATGTCGACGCGGAGATCCGCCAGTTGTTCGGCAAGCCGAAGCCGTATGCGATCGGCCCGGGCGACGTGCTCGGCATCGTCGTCTGGGACCACCCCGAATTGAACCTGCCGACGACGCAGACGACGGGCGGCGGCGACGGCGTCGGCGCCAGCTCGGTCGCGACGGGCTACACGGTCGATGCGAACGGCAACGTGCAGTTCGCGTATGCGGGTCTCGTGCATGTCGCGGGATTGACCGAGGCGCAGGCACGCGCGCTGCTGACGAAGCGGCTCGGCGAATACGTGCGCAAGCCGCAGATCGCGCTGCGCGTGCAGACCTATCGCAGCAAGCGCGTCTATCTGGACGGCGAAGTGCGCACGCCGGGTCTGCAGATCGTCAACGACATGCCGATGACGCTGCCCGAGGCGATCGACCGCGCAGGCGGTTTCACCCCGACGGCCGACCGCTCGCAGGTATCGGTGACGCGCGGTGACCGGACCGTGAACGTGAGCCTGCCCGCGCTGATCGCCGCGGGCGTGAACCCGTCGAACATCCTGCTGCACGACGGCGATCTCGTGCGCGTGCGCGCGGCGAGCGACGCAAAGGTGTTCGTGCTCGGCGAGGTGTCGCGACCGGCGACGCTGACGCTGACCGACGGCCGAATGAGCCTCGGCGAAGCACTCGGCGACACGGGCGGCGTGAGCCAGTACACGTCGGACGCGCGCCAGGTGTTCGTCGTGCGCCGCGGCCCGGACAACCGCCCGCGGGTGTACCACCTCGACGGCAGTTCGCCCGCGTCGTTCGCACTGGCCGACCAGTTTCCGCTCCAGCGCCGCGACGTCGTGTTCGTCGATGCGTCGTCGCTGGTGCGCTGGAGCCGCGTCGTCAACCTGCTGATTCCGTCGTCCGCGCAGGGTGCGCTGACGGCCAGAGCCATTTCGCCGTGACGCTCGTGGCGGATTTCGTGACCGCGACGCGCGTCGCGCCATACGGGACTGATGCTGAATGACTTCTTCGACCCTGCCTGACCCGCACAGCGGGCCCGCCCTGCGGCCGTCCTATCCGGTGCGCCGCTATTGGGGCATGCTGTACGGCGGTCGGCGCCTGATCCTTTGCACGGCGCTCGCGGGCGTGCTCGTCGGCGCCGTGTATGCGCTGTGCGCGGCGCCCGTCTACCGGACCGACATCCTGTTCCAGGTCGAGCAAAGCCCGACCGACTCGAAACAGACGTCGCCGCCCGGCGATCCGTCGGCGGTGTTCGACCTGAAGACGGACGCGTCGACCGAGATCGAGGTGCTGAAATCCCGCGCCGTGCTCGACCGCGCGATCGACAGCACCAATCTGGCCGTCGACGCGCGGCCGCATTACCTGCCGCTGATCGGCTGGCGGTTCGTGAACGCGGCCGACGGATTGTCGTCGCCGTTGCCGGGCGGCTACGTGTACGGCACCGAGCGCATCGACGTGCCGACCTTCGACGTGCCGAAGCGCCTGCTCGGCAAGGGGTTCGCACTGACGCTCGGCGACGACGGTGTCTACACGCTGCAGCGTACGGGCTGGTTCGGCCGGAAGGGGCCGGCATGGCAGGGCCGTATCGGGCAGCCGCTGCATGTCGACACACCGCAGGGGCCGCTCGACATCTTCGTGCGCGACGTGGCCGGCAAGCCCGGCGCACGCTTCGACCTGACGCGCTACAGCGACGAGGAGGCGACAGTCTGGCTGCAGAAGAATGCGCTGATCTCGGAGCGCGGCAAGCAGTCGAACATGATCGGCGTGACGCTCGACGGCATCGATCCCGTGCACGACAGCCGCGTGCTGAACGCGATCGGCGACGCGTACCTCGCGCAGAACACGCAGCGCAAGTCCGAGGCGGCCGACAAGCTGATCCGCTTCATGGATACCCAGCTTCCGCAGCTGAAGGCGCAACTGGAACAGGCGGAAAACCGCTTCAACGCATTCCGTGCATCGCATGGCACCGTCAATACGAGTGATGAGGCGCTGGCATTGCGCCAGCAGTCGGTCGACATCGAGACGCGCGTGCAGACGCTGCAGCAGCGGCGCGAGGAATTGCTGACGCGCTTCATGCCGAAGCATCCGGCGTTGGTGGCCGTCGATGCGCAGCTGGCCGACGCGCAGCATTCGCTCGACACGACACGCAAGCAGATCCAGCAGTTGCCGACCGTCGAGCAGGGCGTGCTGCAGTTGCAGCGCGATGTGGCCGTCGATACCGCGCTGTACACGAACCTGCTCAACACGCGCCAGCAGATGATCCTCGCGCGGGCCAGCAAGACCGGCACCGTGCGGATCGTCGACACGGCGAAGGTTGCCGAGGAGCCGATCGGCCCGCATCGCGGCGTCGCGGTGATCGCGCTGATGATGCTGGGGCTGCTGGCGGGCGCGGCGATCGTGATCGTGCGGCAGCGTGTCGTCGGCACGATCGGCGACGCCGAGGAAATCGAATGGACGACGGGGCTGCCCGTATTCGCGACCGTGCCGCATAGCGCGGTCGCGGCGCAAGCGGAGTCGCGCCCGAAGGCCGGACGGCGCGGCACGCGCGCGCCGATGCCGCCGATCGGCGCGCGGGATGCGCACGACGCCGCGCTCGAAGGCCTGCGCAATTTCCGCGCGGCGCTGCAATTGTCGATGCCGGACGCGTCGAATCCCGTCGTGCTGATTTCCGGGCCGACGACGGGCGTCGGCAAGTCGTTCGTCGCCGCGAATATTGCGTCGCTCGTCGGCGCGGCGAAACGGCGGGTCCTGTTGATCGATGCCGACCTGCGCAAGGGTTCGCAGCACGAGCGGTTCCGCCATAGTCGCGCGCCGGGCCTGTCGGACGTGGTGGCAGGCACGCACGGGCTCGCCGAGACGATCCGGCGCGGGGTCGCGCCGGGCCTCGATTTCATTCCGATGGGCAGCATCGTGCCGGACCCGGGCGAGCTGCTGCTGCAGCCCGCGCTCGCCGAACTGATCGAGCAAGTCTCAGCGCGCTACGACATGGTCGTGATCGACGGTCCGCCGTTGCTGCCGGTGGCCGACGCGCTGGTGCTCGGCCGTCTCGCGGGAACCGTGTTCCTCGTCGCGCGTAGCGGCGCGACGACGCTGACCGAACTCGAAGAAAGCGCGCGACGGCTTGAACACGCGCATATCGACGTATGCGGCGTAGTCCTGAACGATTACAAGGGCGCGCCGGGGCGGTACGACTACGGCTACAAGGATACGAACACGCATCAGGCCGCGTCCGAATATGCGGCAGGGATGGCGTCGCGGCAACGGGTGGAACGGGCGTCATGAACCGGCGAGCGGGCGGGGCCGGGTACGGGCCGCGACGGCGTGCTGCGACGACGCGCACGGCGGCGCGCGTGCGCGGCGCCGCCGCCGGTGATATGGACGGTTACACGGGCTACTGGTGGGAAGATCCGGCACGCCTCGTGCTGATGTTCATCCTGCCGTTGTACGGCATGCTGTCGCTCAGCCTGCTGGGCGACCCGAAGGCAATCGCGCGCGTCTATTTCGACGGCTACTACGCGTTCGTCGGCGCGCTGTTCCTGATGGTGGTGATGGCAGCGGCATGGCTCGCGACGACCGAAGCGCGCACGCGACGCGGGCCGCCGCCTGCCGCGGTCGAGCTGTCGCCTCGCGTGCTCGATTTCGTGTTCGCGCTCGCGCTGTTCGGCTATGTGCTGTTGCTGAGCGGCATCCTCACGCATCCGGCACTGCTGGTCGCGTTCGTGCGCGGCGAGGCGAATGCCTACGACATGCTGGAACTGAAGGGGCGCATCACGGGCCTCAGCACCTTCACGCAGGCGACCGCACCGTTCGTCGTGCTGTATTTCTATGTGTTCAGGACACCTGTAAAGGGACTGAATCGCTACAAGATCTACTTCGCCGTGCTTGCCGTGCTGACGCTGATGCGCAGCTTCATCTTCGCCGAACGGCTTGCGCTGATCGAGATGGTGATGCCGCTTGCGCTGATGGTTGTGCGGTTCCGGCTCGGAGGCCGGTATTCGCGGCTGTTGACGCTCGGTCCGTATGCGGCGATCCCGTTGCTGTTCGGCCTGTTCATCGCGAACGAGTACAACCGGTCGTGGGAAGCCTATTACGTCAACATCTACGACAACCTGTTCGATTTCGCGCTCGAACGTCTCGGCCTGTACTACTCGACGTCGTTGAACAACGGCGCCGGAATACTGAGTGTGCTGGGCTGGGACCAGGGCCACCCGATGTTCACGTTCGACTGGCTGCTGCGCTTCCCGGTCATCGGCGCGCCGTTGCAGCCGTGGCTGGACTCGGGCGACAGCATCAACCTGTTCCTGAACGGCTACGCCGACCCGGAGTTCAACAACCCGTCGGGCATCTTCGTCCACTTCTACGAGTGGGGCTGGTTCGGTTTGCTCGATGCGCTCGCGCTCGGCTGGGCGGTCGGTCGCAGTTATGCGGGCTGGCGGAGCGGCAACGGGTTCTGGTGCTGCATCCATGCGGTGCTTTACGTGTCGGTCATGGAAGTCATGCGAACGCCGAACCTGTTCAGCGGACGCAATTTCGTGCCGGTCGTACTGCTGATCGCGATCTTCCAGTGGTTCGCCAAGGCGCCGGCACGTGCAACGCCTGCCGCCGGCGGCGGAGTCGATGGAGACGGAAACCGGCGCGTCGTTGCGCGTGGCAATCGGGCGGCCACGGATGTCGATCCGGTGGTGTCGCGATAAGGCGATGGCCGACGCATTACTCATCATGGCGACTCACAAGCAGAAGTTTGAAATTCTGGACGGGTTGCGCGGCATTGCGGCGATCAGCGTGATGCTCATGCATTTCCTTCAGGACCTGCCGATTCCGATACTGCAGAGTGCTTATCTTTCGGTGGACGTGTTCTTCATGCTGAGTGGCTTCATCCTCACGTACTCTTACGGAGAAAAATTGCGTCAGGCGTCGTGGCGGCGCGAGTATCTGAAGCGACGGGTGATTCGTCTTTATCCGATGATATGCATCGGGCTGACGATCGGGTTCGTGAGCCTCGTCGTCATGCGCGTCAATGCGTCAGCGGCGTTTTCGTTCGGCAACCTGGCCGCAGCCACCGGACAGAATTATTTTCTCGTTCCGTATCTGGGGCGTTTTTCGGTGTCTGGCTTTGTCGGTGCCACGAATCGCGGCTTGCAAGCGGTCGACGATCCCGGTGTGTTTCCTCTGAATCCGCCGGCCTGGTCGCTGTTCTTCGAGTTGTTCGCGAGCGTTGTGTTGATCGCGGCCGTCAGGATGAAAGAGCAGAGCCTGCTGAGACTCGCCTATGCATGTCTCGGTGCGTTCGTCGCGTATGGATGGCTCGTGGGCCTCGACCACGACAAAGTGACTGTCATCCTGAATCAGGGCTGGGCGGCCGACAATTTCTTCGGCGGATTCTTCAGGGTCGGCTACGGGTTCCTGCTGGGCGTGGCAATCGCGAAGATGCACGACGCCGGTCTCCCGGCGAGGCCGCACTGGTTCGCGGCCGGGCTCGTCAGGAACGACTGGATGCTGTTTGCCGTGTTTCTGCTGGTCGTCCTGTTTCCGACGTCGATCAAGGGAATTTACGCGTTGGCCGTGCTGTTGTTCGTCGCCCCCGCGCTGGTTTATCGCGGCGCCATGCTCGCGCCGAGCGGCCACGCGGTGGCACGGATCAGCGCGTTCCTCGGCTGGATTTCGTACCCGCTTTATTGCGTGCATTACCCGATCGGAAGGCTCGTGTTCGCGTATGCGCGGCAAGGCGACATCCACGTCGTCAGAACCGCAATGCTTGCCGCGAGCCTGTCGATCGTGTCGGCCGCGTTCCTCGCGAAATTCGTCGAGGAGCCGATCAGGTCGTATCTCGGCAAGCGCCTGTTCGGCAATCAACCGGCCGCGACAGGCAGCACCGTCAACGTCGCGTAATCGTGCCGATTCGGTCGCCTGCCGCTCGCGCTACAGCGTCTCGAAGATCGCCTTCATCATCTCGGCACTGCGGCTCCAGCGATATTGCTCCGCATGCGCGATCCCCTTGCGTTTGAGCTCGGCCCTGAGCTCGGGGGAATCGAGCAGGCTACGCAATTTCCGCGCGATGTCGTCCTGCGAATACGGATCGCAGTACAGCGCCGCATCGCCACAGACTTCCGGCAGCGCGGCCGATTTTCCGACCAGTGCGGGGCAGCCGTAGCGCATCGCCTCGAGCGGCGGAATGCCGAAGCCTTCATAGATCGACGGATAGAGGAAGCACGCCGCGTTCTGATACAGCGCCTTCAATTGTTCGTCGCTGATGTAGCCGACGTACTTGATGTTCGGCTCCGGCGCGCCAACCGGGTCGTGCTTGCCGAACACGGTGGTGTTCTGCATCCCGACGATGACGAGATCGACCGACGGATCGCCGATCTGCCGGAAGGCGGCGATCAGCCGGCCGAAGTTCTTGGTGGGATTCATGCTGCTGACCGCGAGCACGAACCGATCCGGCGTCAGCGCATGTTTGCCGAGGACGCTCGTGTCCGGTGCCAGCGCGTCGAGATGATCCGCACCGAGCGGCACGACCATGATCTTCTCCGCGGAAACGCCGCAGTGATGGGCGAGGCGATCGCGCGAGAAACGGGAGTTGGTCAGCACGCACACCGAGGTTCGCGCCAGGATCCAGAACATGATCCGGTACCATACGCGGAACGGCCGGGAGAAATGCGCGGGCGTGTCGAATACCGCCGCATCGTGCATGTAGATGATCTGGTTGCCGAGGAAGATCGATGCCGAATTGCCGAGATTGACGATGCGGCCGCGGCGCGCGAACAGCGGGAGAATCAGCTGCTCCCACACCACGCCCTTGTAAAAGCCGACCTCGACCGTCTTCGCGCCGTTCACCGCGACGCCGGGCCGTGGCGGCACCAGCACGGTCACCGGATCCTGCGGATGAAACTTGATCAATGCGGCGATCAGCTCGCGCGCGACGCGTTGCACGCCGGTCGTCTTCTGCGTCGTGAATCGGCCGTTGTAGACGAGTTGCTTCGATTTGCTGGCGATCATGTCGATAAGGAGATGTCGAAATCGGGATCAGGCTTCGACGTGATCCGGCGCAACCGGCTCGAAGTCGCGTGTGTCGGCACGCGGCTCGTCGGCGCCGAGTCCGTAGAGGGCATTCCACTGGCGGAAGATCGCGTTGATCGAAAACCGCTGGATCGCCCGTTGCCGGGCCGCGGCGCCCATTTGCTCGCGCAGTTGTCGATCGTCGCGGAGCACGGCCACATAGGCGGACATCTCGTTGGCGTTCGACGCGACGTAGCCGGTCACGCCGTGGATCACCACGTCGCGATTGCCGACGACGTCCGTCACCACGGCCGGTATGCCGGCAACCTGCGCTTCGATCAGCGCGACCGGCATCCCTTCCCAGCGGGAGGTCTGCACGTAGATGTCCAGCCCGGACGTGAGCGCCAGCGCCCGCGCGCGGGTCACCCAGCTGCTGCAGACGACGGCACTGCGCTGGCTGGGATCCGCAATCTCGGCCGCGTTGCCGCCGATCCACAGAAACTCGACGTCGGCGCCGTGCAGCGTGTTGGCGAGCCGCACGAATGCTTCATGGTTCTTCTGGAACGACGCACGACCGCTCATTCCGATGACGACCTTGCGATCGTCGCGCGTTCGACGCGGCGGAATCTCCGCGACATGGACGCCGTTTTCCACCAGGACCACCGATTTCGGCCGGACCTTTCTTCTGATCTCACCGAGCTCGCTGCCCGAGCAGGCGACGACGGTGCCGCCGATGCGCGCCGCGATGCGTTCAAAGCTCAGATACGCGAACTGCTTCATGCGCGACACGTCGCAGCGCAGGAACGAGAGCCCGTGCGGCGAGTAGAGGACCGTCGCATTCGGCGCGGCGATCCGGGCGGCGACCCGCCCCAGCACGCCGGCCTTCGACGAATGCAGATGGATTGCGGTCGGCTGGCAGTCGCGCAGGTTGTGGATCAGCGCGCGCAAGCTCCGCAGGTCATGTGTGACGCTGACCTCGCGCACCATGTCGACATGGACGAGCTTCACGTCGGGCCGGAATAGCGTTGCAAAATCGGCCGGCGTTTCCGCTCGGATCGAGTGCAGCACCGTGACGTCGGCGCCGGTTGCCGCGGCATGGTTGGCGAGATGCGTCAACATCGAAAGCACGCCGCCACCGAACGCTTCGGCAATATGAACGATCTTTTCTTTGGTCATCTTTGGGTCCAGCGATCCGATCGCGCCGGTCATCGCCCGTCGCGATGACGGGCAGACGGTGAATCGTGCGGTCGCGTCGTCCGGTTCCTTGAACTATGCATTCCTAATTGATAAATGCTTTCGAGTCGTGGCCATTGAATCCCGCTGCCTGGATCGCGCGTGCGAAGCGGATAAAGCGGTCGGTCGAATTGCGCCAAACACGATGCAGCGCGACGAATCGAAACCGCGTTCGACTATGGCGACTGGGAGCGACGCAACGGCGAAGTCCGGTCAGTGCGCGTGAATCCACTGGTCCGGATCATTGTGCAGCGCATGCGCGAACGACTGGGTGCGATGGCTTACCGAAGAAGCGATTCGGCGCCGGACGTCACGGCGCGACGACGCTATCGTGTGCCGACACGCTGCCCGGATGACTTGCGCACGCGCGCAAGCGGATTGGAGATATAGCGAATCGCACGGTTGCTGAGCGTCGACGACGGCAGCAGGCACGCGAGCGACAGCCCGGCGACGGCCACCTTCTTCGCGGGACGCCAGAACGGATTGCGCAGCACGGTATGCCAGTAGCGTCCGGATTCGCACAGGAACCAGCGCCAACGCCGCACGAGCGGCGCGTGATACAGCGTGCTGGCGAAGCGGGCCTTCTCGATCGCGAAGTCGAGCGGCGCGATCGGCAACGCTTCGTGCAGCCGCGTGCCGGCGAGCATGCGCAGCGTCGACCATCGGCGTTCGGCCTTCAACGCGCCCGTGGCGGCGTCTTCCGAGTTGGTGAGTGCAAGGGCCGGCGTGTCGGCGGCTGCGTCGCCGGCCGGGTGTATATCCGGCTGCTGATGCACGCGATAGCCACCGAGCGTTGCGTCGATCATATGCACGGCGCCGAGCAAAGCGATGCCGTAGATCGCATAGAAATCCGCGCCATGCAGGTTGTCGGGCGTGACCGGCACCGGAAAGATGCGCTTGAGCGCGTCAACCCGGTACGCGTTGCCGGACGCGGGCGGCGACGGATACAGCCAGCCCGCGCGCAACAGGCGGCCGCAGTCGGTGTCGACGGCCGACTGTGGCACGCTCGCGCCGGTCACCGCACCGTCACGCGCGATCACGTCGAGCCGGAAGTGGACCTTCACGAAGTCGCCGGACGCGAACGCGGCCAGCACGCGGGCCGCGGCGTCCGCATAGAGAAGGTCGTCCGCGTCGAGCAGGATCACGTAGCGCGTCGCGACATGCTCGAGCGCGCGGTTGTACGCGGCGACCTGACCGCGATTTTCCTGGAACACCGCCGTCACGCGCTCGCCATATGAGCGGATGATGTCGCCCGAATCGTCGGTGGAACCGTCGTCGACGACCAGCACGCGTACACCGTGCGCGGTCTGCGTGAGCGCCGAATCGATCGCGTCGCGCAGGTACGCGCCGTGGTTGTAGTTGCAGATGGCGATGGTCAGGTCGGTCATGAACGGGTTCTGGACGAGCGAAGAGCGGACGGCCGGATGCCCGGATGCCCGGATGCCCGGCGCCTTGCGGCGACGCCGAAGCGCGGCCGTGTCGTATGGTGGCCATGATACGGATTGCCGATCGGCGCTCGGTTCGCGAGCCTACTGTTCGGCGATGCGCCGCGCGGGCGGCACGCATCGGTCTGTTGACGCACCGACACCCGCCCGGATCGAATGATTCAATCGAAGGTATCGCGGCGTCCGCTGCGACGAGGGTGTCGCGGGCGGACAACTCGGCCGGCACGCGACGATTCGCATGCGCAGGCCGACGCGCGTGAAGTCATTCCAGAGGAAACGATTCGATATGCGTAGACCGCAATGCTCGTTCCGCGCCTGCGCGTTGATCGCCGGCATGTGCATGGCAGGCGCACTGGCGTGGCCGGATGGTGCTGCGGCAGCATCCGGCGCGCTTCATGCGAATGTGCCGGACGCCTACGTGCGTCCCGCCGCGGATGCAACCGACCAGGCCGACATGCTGCAACATACGCTGGACGCGTTGCAGCCGGGCCAGCGCCTGGTATTCGCACCGGGGCGGTACGTGGTCGGCCGTTCGCTGGTCGTGCGGCAGCCGAATGTGGTGGTGTCGGGCTACGGCGCGACGCTGATCGCGACCACCGCGGACGACCAGACGGTCGAGATGCGCGGCGACGGTACGACACTCGTCGGCTTCCGCCTGGCGGGCACCGGCACGACGCGCCTGACGACACCGGAATCGACGAAGATCGAAGTCACGGGACGCGGCGTGCAGGTGCTCGACAACGTGATCGACGGCGGCGCCGGCGCCGGCATCTTCGTGTTCGGCGGCGCGGAGGTCGCGATCGTCGGCAACGAGGTGCTGTCGACACTGGCCGACGGCATTCACATGACCCACGGCTCGCGCGACGTGCTCGTGCTCGGCAATGTCGTGCGCGGCACCGGCGACGACATGATCGCCGTGGTGAGTTACCAAGCGGAAGGCGTGCTCACACGCAACGTGCTGATTACCGGCAATTCGCTGGAAGGCAACCCGTGGGGCCGCGGCATCACGGTGGTGGGCGGCGCGAATGTCACCATCTCGAACAACATCGTGCGCAACGTGCAGGTGAGCGCGGGGATTCTCGTCGCGCAGGAAGACAGCAACCACACTTACGGCGCGTCGGACGTGCGCATCGAGAACAACGTGATCGCGGACATCCAGACGGCGACGGGCCGCACCGATCCGCGCCCGATCACGCAGCAGGCGGCGATCGAGGTCAGCACGTGGTCGGGTTCGGTGTCGCGTGTGACCGTGATCGGCAACCGCGTGTCGAATGCGCGCTTCGACGGCATTCGCCTGTGGGGAAACGTGTCCGGTGTGCGGCTCGCGGACAACCAGCTGTCGGGAATCGGCGGCATGGCGGTGCGGGTCGGCCCCGGCAAGGCGTGCGCGAGCGAGGGGCCGTCGCGGCCCGCGGCGAGCCCGGTGAAAGGGGCGACGTGTGCGACGGCTCGCCAGTCGACGGCGACGGGTGCCGACGCGCTCGGCGCGGATCCGTCGTCGCTGCCGCGAGTGCGCGAGGCCGTCAGGCACGCGCGCTGGTCACAGCGAAGCATCGATTGACCGCGCGCCCGGCGTGATCCGCACGTGCCTGTCGAACGCGCCTATCGAACCGCGTCCCGTTCCGCCGCTTCCTCCTCCGGCTCGTCCGGTTCGCACGGTGAACGTGGCGCCGGCTGCGCAGTACCGGCGACCGGACGTCCATACCGATCATCGAACCGCACGATATCGTCTTCGCCGAGATAGTCGCCCGACTGCACCTCGATGATCTCGAGCGGGATCCGGCCGGGATTCTCGAGGCGGTGGACCTCGCCGACGGCAATGTAGGTCGATTCGTTTTCGCTGAGCAGGAACGTGTCTCTGCCGCGCGTGACCTTCGCGGTGCCGCGCACGACGATCCAGTGCTCGGCGCGGTGATAGTGCATTTGCAGCGACAGTTGCTTGCCGGGTTCGACGACGATCCGCTTCACCTGGAACCGCTCGCCGAGATCGATCGAATCGTAGTGTCCCCACGGCCGCTGCACCTTGCGGTGCTCGCTCGCCTGCGGACGCTGTTCGGTCTTCAGGCGCGCGACGATGTTCTTCACGCGCTGCACGTCGTGCTTGTTCGCGACCAGCACCGCATCGGGCGTCTCGATCACGACGACGTCCTTCATCCCGACGCAAGCGATCAACCGGCCTTCCGAGCGCACGAAACTGTCCTGCGTGTCCTCGAACACGATCGGCCCGCGTGCGACGTTGCCCTGATCGTCCTTCGGCATGATTTCCCAGATCGCATCCCAGGTGCCGACGTCCGACCAGCCGGCCGAAAGCGGCACGACGATGCCTTCGATGCCGAGGTCGGGGCTTTCCGCGAGGCGCTCCATGACCGCGTAGTCGATCGAGTCGGCCGGGCACGCGTCGAAGGCCGCGGCGTCGATCCGAAAGAACGGATCCTCCGCGATGCCCGCACGCCACGCCGCATCGCAGGCCGCATGGATCTCGGGCGCGAGCGCGCGGATCGCCTTTAGCCAGATCGAGGCGCGCGTGACGAAAATGCCGCTGTTCCACCAGTAGTCGCCGGAATGCAGGTAGCGCTCGGCGAGCGCGGCGTTCGGCTTTTCGACGAAGCGTCCAATCGTATAGCCGCCTTGTCCGCCAAGTCGACCGGCGCGCGGTTCGCCGACCTGGATGTAGCCGTAGCCGGTTTCCGCGCGGCGCGGCAACACGCCGAGCGTGACGATCGCGCCTTCCTGCGCGTAGCGCGCCGCGCGCCCGATCGCTTCATGGAACGCGCCGACGTCGCCGATCACGTGATCGGCCGGCATGACCGCGAGAATGGGATCGTCCGCGAGCACGCTGGCGTCGAGCGCCGCGAGCGTCAGCGCGGGCGCCGTATTGCGCGCGGCCGGCTCGAGCAGGATGCGCGCGGGCGCGGCGCGGCCGAGCACCTGGGCGGCGCTCATGATGCGATGCTGTTCGCCGCATACCAGCAGCAGCGTGTCGCCGAGCGACGCGTTCGCGATGCCGTTCAGGCGGCGCGCGGTCGCCGACAGCGGCGATTCGTTCGACGTCAGCTCGATCAGTTGCTTCGGATACTGCTCGCGCGACAGCGGCCAGAGCCGCGTGCCCGAACCGCCGGCGAGAATGACGGGCAGGATGCGGGGCAGCTCGGGTTCGGGAACCGGGCGAAGGGTGGTCATCGATTGGCTCCGGTATCGGCGGGCAGCCGGTTGTGCGTGCGGCCGTCGGCGCGCGCGTCGTCGTTTCGCGAGCGCGGCGCCGGGGCGGCCCGCGACAGCAGCTTGCGCAGCGCGCCCGCGGCACGGTCGGCCGGCCGGACGAGACCGACGAACGGCGCGCCCTGTTCGAGATACGGGCCGTAGGCCTTGCGGAATCCGAAGCGTTTGTAGAACGCCTGGCGCGGAGCGGGAACGTGCGTGCGTACCGCCACGTCGGGCCACGCGGCCTGCGCGGCCGTGAGCGCGCGCTGCATCAGCTGCTCGAGGGTGGCGTCGTCGCGACATGCTTCGCTCGTCAGCACCTTGTCGATCACGACGTCCGGATCGACTTCGTCGCCGGGCAGCACGCGCGCGTACGCGACGACTTCGATCCTGTCGCCCGTGTGCATGCGCGCAAACACGTGCAGCGCGTGCGCATCCTTGCCGTCGATGTCGAGATGCGTGTGCGCGTCCTCGACCACCAGCACCGCGTTACGCGAGCGCAGGATTGCATAGAGATCGACGGCGCTCAGATGTTCGAATTCACAACAATGCCATTCCATGATGCGGTCCTCGTGTGAAGCCTTCAGCACGCCGTATGCACGAACGCGTTCATGCGGTACGGCGCGGCGATGCCCATGATGCGGATGCGGCGTGCGCCGGTCTGTTCGACAGCCTACTCACCCACCCGTTTGAAGCGGACAGGAACGGGCCGCGCGGCGCGTCCGCGTGCCGCGAGCGGAGCAATGTGCGGTAGCACACACTGGCCGAGCGGAGGCTTTTCCATAATTAGCCTGTCGCGACGGGCCGCTGCTCAGCACGCAGTACGGGCCGTCGGCATCGAACACGATTGAAGAAACCGGGGGCCGTACTTGAACATCGCGATTGCTCACGACCGGCGGGTCGCACATCGCCGCGCCGGGCGCATACGATCGACTACCGAATGCGGGCCAACGTCTGCCGCTTCATCGATTTCCTCGCGCGGCGCAGGTCCGTCATTCGGACACCGCCGTTTCGGCGCACCGGCACGACGCGTGCATACTTGCTACTGCGCGTCGGCTCGGTCGGAGCGACACGGAGCGCGCCGTGCATGCCGAGCATGCTGCGTTGCGCAATGAAGCGGACGAAAAGGCAGGTTGCGCCGCGACGATGCACCGCCGCTTCATTACGACGTTGTAACGACCACGCGCGGTTCGCCGGTATTCGATGTGACATTTCGGTGTCGCGCGACGCAGGCGATTACCGACGCCTGAAAAACACTGCGCGGTTCTTACACGCGATTTCATTCAGAATCGTAGGCAATGAGCAGTACCCATCTTGCAGAAAAGTGGTATTTGCCACTGATTGACGCGAATGGTCGTAGATAATCAAATCCGAGTCGCTAAATGCGGCGGGGCTGGCGGGGCGGCGGCGTAACCGGCTGAATCGATGTTTATCGTTTGGTAACAAGCCGTCTCGGTGCGGGGTGTAAATTCGGGAGTAAATGAAATGAGGCAGCCATTCCGAAAGCGGGCTGGCGGCCGTCCAGTTCAGCATCGAGCGCGACTGTCGTGTACGACGCGACGCAAATGCGGACGGGATTCCCGTTTGCCGACGTGCTCCGCCTGACAGCGCGTCGCATCAAAGCCGGAACGCCGTGGCTCCCACGGCCGCGCGTTCCCTTCGAGATCGATGACAATGAGGCCGGATGAAATCCGGCTCGACCTCCGGGGGCTCTCGCCGTGTGCAGTTTCGATCTTCGCCAAGGCTGCGGAAACGCAGCACGGACCGGCGGCCATGCGCCGCCGCCCGCAGCGCACGCGAACGGTTCGCGGAGTGGAGAAAGTGATGGTTCGCTATGAATATGCCAATAACGCGCGATAAGAGCGCCGGCGCGGGGAGGACTTCCGGGCAGCGTCCTCTGATTTACTGGACGCAGTCGCCTTCCGTCATGCTTCGCAAGGAACTCGCGCGACGCGACTGGAAAGTGACGATCGTCGCGCACGCGAGCGAGCTGCGCGACACCTCGGGCGAAATCACCTGCGGCATCCTCGACCTGAGCGGCGGCCACGCCGACGCGATCGGCAGCATCGCGTCCACCTGCGCGTCGATGCGCGATGTCGTGTGGGTCGCACTGGTCGAGACCGGTCAGACCGCGTCCCCGAACGTGCGCGCGCTGTTGCGCGACTATTGCTTCGACTACATCACGTTGCCCGCTTCGCATCAGCGAATCGCCGACACGGTCGGCCATGCGTACGGAATGGAATGCCTGTTCGCGCGCGATCGCGAACGCCTCGAATCGCAGGAGAACGGCATCGTCGGCACCTGCAGCGCGATGCTGCGGCTGTTCGATACGGTGCGGCGTTTCGCGCGCACCGACGCACCGGTGTTCGTGTTCGGCGAGACGGGAACCGGCAAGGAGCTGACGGCCGTCGCGATCCATCGTCATTCGGAACGGCGCAACGGCCCGTTCGTCGCGGTCAACTGCGGCGCGATCCCGCCGCACTTGCTGCAATCGGAACTGTTCGGCTACGAGCGCGGCGCGTTTACCGGCGCGAACGCGCGCAAGGCGGGTTACGTCGAAGCCGCGAACGGCGGCACGCTGCTGCTCGATGAAATCGGCGATCTGCCGCACGAGAGCCAGGCGAGCCTGCTGCGCTTCCTGCAGGAGCGCGCGATTCACCGCCTCGGCGGCAGCGATCCGGTGCCGGTCGACGTGCGGATCGTCTCCGCGACGCACGTCGACCTGCGCGAGGCGATGGAAGAAGGGCGCTTTCGCGCGGATCTGTTCCACCGCCTGTGCGTGATGCGCATCGACCAGCCGCCGCTGCGTGCGCGCGGCAAGGACATCGAACTGCTCGCGCATCACATGCTCGAACGCTTTCGCGGCGACGCGCGCCATCGCGTGCGCGGCTTCTCGACGGATGCGATCACGGCGCTCTACAAGCACGACTGGCCGGGCAATGTCCGCGAGCTGATCAACCGTGTGCGGCGCGCGGTCGTGATGACGGAAGGACGCCTGATTACCGCGCAGGATCTCGAGCTCGAATACTGTCTCGACGCGGCTTCGCCGTCCGTCGCCGACATCCGCAAGTCGATCGAGCGCGAAGCGATCGAAACCGCGCTGCTGCGCACGCGCGGCCGCGTCGCTGCTTCCGCGCGCGAACTCGGCGTGTCGCGCGCGACGCTGTATCGCTGGATGGAAGCGTACGGCATCGAGCGGCCGCGCGGCACGGGCTCGTCGGACTGACGCGCGCGGCGCGGCCGCGCAAACCGTATGGGCGACCCCGGCCGAGTCAGCCGGCCGGCGCGGCGCGCACGGTGCGTGCGGCGTTGACCGCGCGAATATCGACGGTCGGCGGCGCGCCGGCGGCCGCCCGGTCGTCCGTGTCGTCGAGCGGCACGAGCGCGACGTGTGCCGGCGTGCCGGGTGCGAGATCGAACCAGTCGTCGCGCGGCACGAAACCCGGTGCGTCGATCTGCACGTGACGGGCGACGTGGCGCGTGTCGATGTCGACATACCACGTATCGCCGTTGCGCGACACGCATGCTTCGATGCCGGGCTCGCGGCGTGCGAACACCGCAGGATGCGTGCGGGACGGGAAGTAGAACGCCTGCGACAGCAGCGTGCCGTCGTCCGCGCGCAACGTCGCGACGACGGTGTCGTGCTCACACGGGCCGAAGCGATACGCGTAGGTCCAGTCGAAGAAGCGGCCAAGCAATTCGGCCGAGCCGAGCCGCACCGTGTCGTGCGCGGCGATCCGGACCGGCCCGCCGGCCCGCGCGACCGGCGTGCGGCCGTCGCGCAGCGCGACCAGCTCGACGGCCGCCGACAGCGGCGCCGGCCGCTCGTTGATCACATGCACGTCGAGGCCGTTCAGCCCTTCGTCGACGAGCAGGATCTGCACCGGCTGAAGCACCTGGCGCAGCGCATACCACGCCGATTTCGGCCGATGCGTCGCATCGATCAAGCCCCATCCGGCGCCCGGCATCACATCCTGGAACTGCCAGACGAGCGCGCCCGCGCAGCGCGAGCCGGTGCGCCGCCATTCGGCGAAGGTGTCGCGCATCAGGTCCGCGATCGCCGCGCGCGACAGCTCGAAGTAGCGCGACGGATCCTCGCGTCGCAGGCGATCGGGCGCCACGTCGTACAGCGTCTGTAGATAGTGATCGCGAATATCGTCGAAATCCCACGACGTGCCGGGGTCGCGCGGCACGGCCGCCTTCCAGCGCGGCTCGTGAACGCCGGGCCAGCCGAGGCTCGCGAGCATCGCGTCGCACGGCACGTTCGCGAACGCGAGGCATTCGCTCGCGAAGCGCACGTCGGCGCGGCGCGCGTCGTCGAGCGGGCGCAGATATGCGCCGACGCCGTAGTAGTGCGACACGCGCTCGCGCGGCTGGAACGGCAGTGCGCCGCCGTCCGGCGAGTCGGGGACGTAAAGCACGTCGGGCCGCCGTGCCGCCGCATGGCCGGCGAGGCGCTCGGCGGTCAGTTCGAGGAAGCGCTGCTTCGGCGCGAGCCCCGACATCGCGGCCTGCTGTGCGATCTCGCTGCCGCCGCACAGCACCGCGAGCGACGGCGACGCGCGGTGGCGCGTGAGGAACTGTGCGGCTTCGCGATCGACGGCATCGGCGAACGCGCGATCGTCGAGCGCGTAGTCGAAGTTGGCGAACATGAAGTCCTGCCAGACCAGCAGCCCGAGCCGGTCGCACCACGCATGGAATGCGTCGGCCTCGTAGGTCATCGTGCCGCCGACGCGAATCATGTTGAAGCCGGCGTCACGCGCGTACCCGAGCAAACGGGCATAAGTCGCGTCGTCCGCGTGCAGCGCGAGCGGGTCGGCGCTGCTCCAGCATGCGCCGCGCGCGAATACGCGCACGCCATTCACGCGCAGCCCGAACCCGTTGCCGTCGTCGCCCGCGTCCGGTTCGATCGTGCGGAATCCCGTCGCGCCGAGCGGTCGCCGTTCGGCGCCGATGTGCAGCGCGACGTCGTAGAGCACCGGTTCGCCGTGCGTGTGCGGCCACCAGCGGCGCACGTTCGGCACCGCGACGCTCGCGCGCAGCCGGTCGGCGCCGCTGCGTTCGAGCGTCGCGTGGTGCTCGCCGCACGACAGCCGGGCCGCGAACGCATCGGGCAGCGGAGCGGCGAACGCGAGTTCCGCATCGAGCCAGCCGGTGTCGCCGTCGATGCGCGCATGCAGGTCGCACTGGACGAGAACCGGGCCGTCGGCCGGGTCGAGCACGTCGACGGGTCGCCACGGTCCGGTCGGCACGCAGCGCGGAAACCAGCCGGGCATGTGTCCGAGCAGCGACGTGCGCACGGTGCGCAGCGTCGCCGGTTCGGCCAGCCGCGTGCGCCAACGTGCACGGCGCGATGCGCGCGCGTCGCGCAGGTGCGGCGCGAGGGCGCGGAAGCAGACGGTGAGCCGATGTGTGCCGTCGAGCGACACGCGCACGTCGTGCGCGACGAACATGCTGTCCGAGCGCAGGATCGGCCTGTCGTCGAGCCATGCGTCGGCGAGCGTCGCGAGGCCGTGAAAGCGCAGCACGCGCGGCCCGTGTCCGCGCAGTTCGACGCGATACCAGTGATCGCGCTCGTCGAGCGACGCTACATCGTCGGGCTGGCCGGCCAGCGCGAGTGCTTGCGCGACCGTGCCGGGAACGGGGGCGGCGATCCAGCCGTCGGCGGGGAGGTCGAGCGGGCCGCGCACGATGCCCGCGGCCGTTGCGAGCATCGACCACGCGGGCGCGGCGTGCGCGGCACGCGTGCGCGTCACCGCATCACCGGCACGGGAGCCGCGTCGACGCGAACGGGCAGCGCATGCCGCAGCGGCGGGGCGATCTGCCCCGCGCAGTCGATCAGGTCGGCATAAGCCGCTTCGATCGCGTCGAGCGTCGCGTCGCCGCGTTCTTCCTTGCCGCGCGCGCAGGCTCGCGCGAGCCGGAATTCCAGCACCATCGCCTCCGATGCGATGCGGTCGCAGGCGGTGCGAATCTCCGCGAACGGCCCGACGCAGCCGCTTGCCTGCAGCCAGCGCGTGTAATGGCCGAACAGTTCGAAGTTCGCGCCGAGTTGCCGCACCGAATTGAACGAGTACGCGTGAAAGCGCTCGAGCGGTGAATCGGCGAGCGCCTTCGTATCGATCTGCAACTGGCGCCGGAACGCCGTGATCGGATTGACCACCGGCAGGCGGCGCAAGTGCCGCTGCAGCGACGCGAGCGACACTTCGCACAGCACGCGCTCGTCGAGCGGCGCAAAGCGCCGCTTCGCGCATTCGACGTAAGGCGGCAGTGGCATCGGCGAGCTGCCGCCGACGAGGCCGTTGTAGTCGAAATCCTCGGCCACGTAATAGCCGCTGTTGTGGAAGTAGCCGATCTGGCGATGCGTTCGGTCGATCGCGTCGATGCCGATCGTCGTTTTCGTATGCCGCGCGCGGTAGCTGCTGCCGCGCGTGTCGGGGAGGAACCACGCGTCGACCTCGACGATCATCAGGTGGCCGCGTGCGACCTGCGTCTCGATGTGCTGATCGAGCGGCTCGTAGATCGAGTGCTCCTGCACGACGATCCCGTAGAGCCGCTCCAGTTCGTCGTGCGGAAACTTGAAGAACGTGAACTGATCGCCCTCGAAATCGAGCGCGATCGTAAACGGCAGCGCCGCGTACGGATTCAGGCCCCACCACCGAAGCACCTCGAGCCACATGTCGACATAGCAGTTGGTCTGTTTCCAGACCATCTCCTGACTGTGCAGCGGGTGCGGCCGGTAGTGGCGTGCACGATGGCGCACGTCCTCGAACGACGCGTCCTCGCCGTCGCGGGACACGAATTTCATCGCGTGCCCCACAGCACGTCGCGCACTTCCTGCGGCCATGCGTCTAGATCGAAACCGTGATGACGGAACAGCGCGAGCGTCAGCCGCTCGAGGCCGAAACCGACGCAGCCCGTGTGCGCGACGTCGCCCGTCGCGGTGCGGATGTCCCACAGCAGCCCGAAGTGATCCATGTGGTAGTTGAAGCTCAGGCACGCGGTTTGGCGGTCGTCGTGTTCGATCGGGATCAGCAGCTCGAACTTCAGGTTCTGCTCGCGCTGGCTGTTCGCGACGATCTTGCCGCCGCGCCCGAAGAACGGATCGTTCGCGAGATCGATCGCGTTCGGCAGGCGCAGCGCGTCGATCATTCGCGTGCCGCGCTCCATCCACGTCTCGCGGAATGCGACGATCTGCTCGGGCGTGCCGATCCGCACGTATTCGCGCATCCGGAACAGCTGCATGCGGGTCGGGTCGAGCGACGGCTCGTGGCGGAAGCAGTACGAGAACACGTCGACGATGCGGCCGTCGGCGGGCAGCGCACCCGCGCGCGCGACGACCGGATAGACCGGGTAGCACGCGGCCGGCGTCATCACGACGTAGGTCGGCTTCTGGCTTTCGGTCCAGTCCTCGCCGCGATCGAGGCACTGCAGCACACGCTGGTGCCGCTGTTCGTCGCCGCAGAACGCATGCACGCTGCCCGCGAGTTGCGGGAAGCTCTTCATGTATTCGCTGCGCTCGAATTCGGTGCGGCTCATCGCCGGCGGGAAGCGCAGCACTTCGGCCTGCTGGTCGGCGCCCAGGCGCGTGACGAACGCGTCGAGCGCCTCGACGACGCGCTCGAACCGCTCGCTGCGGCCGAACAGGCCCTGGATCCCGGTCGACACGAGCAGGCCCGCATCGATCAGCTCGTCGCGCAGCGGATTGACGCCTGCGCGATCGAGCGGCGCGTCGGACGCGCTGGCGGCGGAGGCGGCGGAAGGTACGGCGAGGCGATCGTTCACGAATGTTTCTCCAGCGTCGCGGGACGCAGTGCGAGCAGCAGGCTCGAGGTATTGGCGGCGATGCGGTCGTTGCTGATCATCAGCGGCGCCGCGTGCAGGTCGCGCAGGTGGCGGCCGATGCTGAACGGCGTGCCGTGCTTGTAGCCGGCCATTCCGCAGATCATCATGGCCTGCTGGACGACCTCGAGCGCCGTCGACGACACATAGGTCTTCAGCGTGTTGATCTCCGCGGCCCACGCCATGCCGGCCGACCACGAGCGGGTGGACGCGCTCGAATGGAGGCGCAGCACGTTGTCGACGCGCGCCTGCATCGCCTGCATCAGCGCCAGCGACTCGGCGATGCGGCGCGACGCGGGCGACGGCGCGCCGTCGGTCTGGCGCGCCTGCGCGCGGAAGAACTGGTGCGCGCGGTGGAACGCGTCGCCGGCCACGCCGACCCAAACCGCCGCCCACAGGATGTGCGAAACCGGCACCATCGTTTGTTCGGCGATCTGCGCGAACGGCACCGGCAGGCATTGCACGGTCGCGCCGCGAGCGTCGAGCACGAAGCCGTTGCTGCAGGTGCCGCGCATGCCGAGCGTGTCCCATTCGCCGCGGCGCGTGAGCGTATAGCCGTCGCGCAGCAGCGTGACGAGCACCTGCTCGGACGCCGGCGCGTCGGCATCGCGCCGCGCGGTCGCGAGGATGCCGTCCGCGTAGTCGCCGTACGAGATCGTCGGCGCGGATTTGTGCAGCCGGAATTCGCCGCCGTGGGTCTCGAGTGCGCACTGGCTCGCGCGCAGGTTGCCGCCGACGCCGTCCTCTGACGTTGCCGACGCGAGCAGCCACTGATGGCGCACGAGCTGCTGCAGGAACAGCTTGTGCCAGCCCTGGTCGGCCGCGTGGTTGACGATGCACGCGACCTGGATCTGGTGCATCGCGAACACCATCGCCGACGATGCGCAGGCCTGGCCGAGGATCGAGCATGCCGACGCGATGTCGGCCAGCGACGCGCCCATCCCGCCGAGCGAGGTCGGGACCATCGCGCTCAACAGGCGGCGCGCGCGCATGGCCTCGATCGCCTCGACGGGGCAGCGCGCGTCGCGATCGACGGTATCTGCGTGCTGCGCGGCGATGTGTGCGACCGCATGCGCGGCGTCGTCGAGTCGGCGCGCTTCGTCGTCGGCCGCGAGCTCGGGAAGCAGCGCGCTCATGCGGAATGCTCGGAGCGTTGCAGGGTCGAGATCGTGTCCGCGAGCGCATCGATGCTGCGGAACAGGTTGCGGTTGAGCATCTCGTCGGGAATCTCGATGTTGAACTGCTTCTCGATCGCGAGCATCAGCTGGATCGTGTCGAGCGAGGAGAGGCCCGCTTCATAGAGGTCGTCCCCGTCACCGATCGAATCGATCGCGGCTTCGAGGTGGGCGACGTGCTTGAGGATGGTTCTGATGTCTTTTTTCACGTGCTGCTCCGGCGTGCGTGGTGTCGTCCGCTCGGGCGGACGCGCGCAGCGCGCTGACATCCCCCCGGCAGCCCGGCATCAGTAGACCATTCGCACGCACGGCGTTCTGTTCGCCACCCTACAATCGGCTGCCCGGCACGCCCGCGCACGCCGACCTGCCGTGCGCGTCACGCGCGCGCCGCGGCGCTCACGCCCGAGTCGGCCGACAGGATGCGCTTCATCTCGTCGCGCACGATCGCGCGGCAGCCGCACGACAGTTTTTCGAGGCCGCCCAGATCGGCGAGCACGATCGAGCTGCGGTACTGGCGGATCAGGCCGAGCCGCTGGATCTCGCCGGCGGCATCCGTGACCGTCTCGCGCCGCACGCCGAGCATCTGCGCCAGCATGCTGTGGGTGACCTGGATCTCGATGCTGCGCGAGCGGTCGTACGCGAGCAGGAACCATCTGCATAACTGATGTTTGAGGACGTGATGACGGCTGCAGAACGTGATCTGCGCGACCTGGGCCATCAGCAGCCGCACGCACACGAACACGAGATGGCGAATCACCGGCGACGCATCGAACGCGGCGGCGAAGATGCGCCGGTCGAGCCGGTAGACGAAGCCGTCGCGGCATGCGACGGCGCGGCACGGCATCCGGCCGCTGCCGCCGATCACGTCGTCGCACACGACGCTCTCGCTGCCGATCTGCGCAACTTCCAGCGTCATGCCGCCGGTCGACACGTACTGCAGTGAAATCGCCGTCGTGACGGGCAAGTAGACCGCGGTGAGCATTTCGCCGGGTTCGCACAGCACCTGGCCCGATTTCAGGTGCACGAGCTGAAGGTTGGCAATCAGCGTCGCGCGTTCGTCGCGGTCGACGGCGGCGAGAAACCGGTTCGCGTCGAAGCTGTGGGAAAGCTCGATCATGCCGCTCGCGGGGGCGACGGCGTCATTGGCCTGGTGAGTCACGGCGCATCCTCGTAGGGGCAATCGCGGATCGCGCGGCGGCACCCACGAGGGATTTAGCACGCGCGTGCGAATTTGTGTTCGTCGGAATTCGAATGCCGATAGTGGGAAAAGGCTAGCACGCCATTGAATTCGATAAATTACGCATTACGTCATTTCACAAAGTTTGACGTTTGGATGTATATGCAACTGTTATATGGATTTGAAGTTCATGTTTTCGTGAGTTAATCGCGTCGAAGTGGATCGATGGATAAGTGGTGAATTCAGTACCGATCGTGAATCAATCGGACGACGATGCAAATCGTACAGCGGAAATTATTCGGAGTCTCTTGAACATTATTTGACAATCGATATTCGCCCATCATTTTGTTCAATTGAATCATCGGTTTAGTGTGGATATGTGCGCCAGCTTACAAAGCTGCGAATTAGTCGATCGATTCAAATTTGAGACAGTTTCAAACGGTCATTTGAGGCGCGGGCCGCCGCTTTGGCGTCGCGCGAGACATCACGGAAACAATTGAAAACGGCCCGTAAGTATTTGAACGGTAAGCATCGCGCGCCGCTGCTGGTGCCACCGCGCGGGGCGCGAGCATTGATCAGTCGAATCGCATGCTGTGTCCGCGACGGCGGAGGGTGTCCGGAAATGAGACGCTTTTTGCGGTTTTTCGGCGGCTATTCGGGCGCTCCCAATCACGTGTCATTTATATATTAAGGATGAAGCGGGTATTGGCACGTAAATCGCTTATTCGGGCAGGCGTGTCGAAACGGGACTGCCGATTCGATGCGGCGGCGTGAAGCCGAAGGTCGATTCGGTCGAGGGTTGTGGCCGCAACCCGCGTCGTCGTCCGGGCGCGCATCGCGATAACGAGTTCCGCTGACGCAGCTGCATGCGGCGCGGACGATAAAAGGGATACAGCCATGCTTCATCTTTACTCGAGCTACTCGGCGAATGCCATTCTCGGCGCTCTCCCCGAGGACAGCATCCGTGCCATTGCACCGCATCTCGAGCTGGTCAGGATCAAGGCCGGCATGCTCGACCGGGTCGGTGAGCCGATGCGCCACCTGCATTTCCCGACCACCGCCATGATGTCCGTGCAGCACCTGATGGAGGACGGGGCGATGGTCGAAGTCGCGATGGTCGGCCGCGAAGGCACGGTCGGCCTGGCGACGCTGCTCGGCGGCACTGCGGTGTCGAACCGCATCGAAGTCCGCATCGGCGGGATGGCCTATCGCGTGCCGACCTGCATCATGCGCTCGGAATTCGAACGTTCGCCGGACACGTACCGCCTGCTGCTGAACTACTGTCAGGCGATCATGGCGCAGGTGTCGCGCAGCGCGCTGTGCAACCGGCACCACTCGGTCAGCGAGCAATTGAGCCGCTGGCTGCTGCTCGCGCACGACCGGATCGACGGCGACGAACTGGCCGTCACGCAGCAGACGATCGCGAACATGCTCGGCGTGCGTCGCGAAGGCGTGACGGAAGCGGCCGGCAATCTGCAGGAGGCCGGGCTGATCCGGCAGCGGCGCGGGCGCATCACGGTGCTCGATCGCGACGGTCTCGAGCGCCAGGCATGCGAGTGCTACGAGCTGATTCGTGCTGACTATCGCCGGCTGCTCGGCGCGCGAGCCGGTGCGCGATCGCTGCCGGTGCGACAGCGTATGCAGGACATGCACGGCGGATTCCCCGCGCACGGTGCGTGACGATGCATGCGCTGGCGGGTGGAACGAATGCGATGCGGCGTGCCGCGGTCGCAGCGGCCGACGTTGCGCTCGTGCTGGCGGGAACCCTCGCCGCGCAGGCCGCGATGGGGCTCGCGTGGCGTGATCTGTCGGATGCGCAGCGCGGCGCGATTGCATTGCTGTGCGTGCTGACCGTCGCGCTGTTGCCGCGCACCGTGCGCGTGTCGCGCGGTGGGGCGTCGCCGCATGGCGGCGGGATCGTGCTGACGCGCACGGTGGTCGCCGTCGTGTGCGCGGGTGCGCTGACGGTGGTCGGCACGATGTGGATCATGAACCGTGGCGGGACGGTCACGACGCGCTGGATCGCGCGGACGGTGCTGTCCGGCGACGCGGCGCTGCTGCTCGGCAGGCTGGCGCTAGGCGCGCTGGCGATGCAGCGCGGTGACTCGCGCGCGCGGCAGCGGCGCGTCGCGATCGTCGGCGCGACCGCTTACGGACGCGTGGCGATCGAGCGCATGCAGCTCGAGCCGGCCGGACCGTTCGCGGCGGCCTGCGTGTTCGACGACGATGCGCCGGCCGCCTCGGCGGACGGGATCGGCGGTGTGCCGGTGATCGACGACTGGGTCGCGCTGCGGCGCATGATCCGCGCCGGCGAGATCGACGAAGTGTGGCTCACGCTGCCGATGTCGCACGAGTCGCGCATCCGGCGCATCGTGCGCGAACTGCGCGACGAGTTCGTCGAACTGAGGTTGTTGCCGGACGTGCGGCAGATGGCAGTCGTCGAGCGCTCCGCGACCGATGTGCTCGGCATGCCGGCGATCAACCTCGCGACCACGCCGCGTTCCGCGCCGGAACTGTGGGCGAAGTTCGCGTTCGACAGGCTGTTCGCGGTCGCCGTGCTGATTCCGCTGCTGCCGCTGCTCGCGGTGCTGGCGATCGCGGTGAAGCTGTCGTCGCCGGGGCCCGTGTTGTTCCGGCAGCGCCGCAAGGGCGCCGACGGGCGGGAGTTCCATATCCTCAAGTTCAGGACGATGCGCGCGCATCGCGCGCAGCCGGGCGTCGTGAGGCAGGCCTCGCGCAACGACGCGCGCATCACGCCGGTCGGCGCGTTCCTGCGGCGCACGTCGCTCGACGAGCTGCCGCAGTTCTTCAACGTGCTGTCCGGCCAGATGTCGGTGGTCGGCCCGCGTCCGCATGCGATCGAACACGACGACTTCTACCGGCAACTGATCGACTGCTACATGTATCGCTATCGCGTGCGGCCGGGGATCACGGGATGGGCGCAGGTGAACGGCTATCGCGGCGAGACGCGCAAGGTCGAGGCGATGGCCGCGCGCGTGAAGCTCGACCTGTTCTACATGCAGAACTGGAGCTTCTGGTTCGACATGAAGATCATCCTGATGACGGTCGTGCGTGGCTTCGTCGGATGCAATGCGTTCTGATGAAGAGGATTGCGAAGTATCACGGGTGAGGGATGCCGCCTCGATGAGACGTGCACCGCAACCGCAACCGCGGACCCTAAACCGAAGCCGCGCTCAACTATCCGCCGGCGGTTGTCCACCCGTCGGCAACGCAGCGGGCAAGACGGCAGGCGAAGCGGTCGGTTGAGCGTCGGGCGCGGCTTGCGCGCTCGACGGCTGGATGGCGTGCTGAATCGTCGGCACGACCATCGTCGGGAACAGGGCCGCAAGGGCCACCCAGATGACGACGCCGAATACCATGACGTTCTCCCGGAAAGCCGCGGATTCGCCGCGCATGTTTTCAATCTACGACGCAACTTTGTACAGGGGATTGATCGATCTCAACGGCCGCTGCGTCGGACGAATGCGCTCGCGCGGGTGTTCAGGTCCGTCCCCGGTTTTCGTGCGCGCGGTGCGGGCGCTGACGCCGGTCAACACATGCGTGTGCATTGGGTTTATGCTGCGTCGAATGCGTCCGGCCCATCGTGCGGCCGGGCGCGGATCCGGACACGGCGGGCGACGCATGCCTGCCCGCCGTGCACCGGCGCGACAACCGCGCGCCGCATGCGTCATTGCGCGGAAACCGGGAAAAGGAGAGACGGCGATGGCGCTCGACCGAGAACAACGGCAGACGCTGCAGCGGCGGCTGACCGACAGCGAGCAGACGTTGCGGGCGGATATCCGGACGACCGAGGACCAGCGCGCGTCGGAGTCCTATGCCGAACTCGCCGGCGCGGCGCCGGACGAGGGCGACGAGGCGAATGCCGATCTGTTCGTCGACATGGATCACGCATTGATCGGGATGAAGCTGGCCGAGTTGCGCGCGATCGGGCGCGCGCAGCAGCGCATGCGCGACGGCAGCTACGGCGAGTGCATCGACTGCGATGCGCCGGTCGGCTACGAGCGTTTGCTCGCGCGGCCGAGCGCCGAGCGCTGCACGCATTGCCAGTCGGTGTACGAGCGTCGCTACGCGACGACGCCACGCGCATCGCTCTGACGTCGGCGCCGGGGCCGCGCCGGCAGCGCGCCCCGCGCGGCGCGACACCGGCAACCGGCGCAGGATGACCAACGGGCGCCCGCCGCCGTCGACATGCGGCGCCGGGCGGGCAAGCGCCGGCGCGCCAGCGCACGGCGCCATCCACGTGGAAGGGAGCCACGCCGATCATGCCGATCCACAATGCCGAGTGCGCGGCCGTATTCGCCGAAATCGCCGACATGCTCGAGATCCAGGGCGCGAATCCGTTCCGGGTGCGCGCCTATCGCAACGCGGCCCGTACGATTGCCGAGTACGGGCGCGACATTCCGGCGATGATCGTGAACGGTAGCGATCTCGGCCAGATTCCATCGATCGGCGCCGATCTCGCGGCGAAGCTGCGCGAGATCGCCGCGACCGGCACCTGCGAACTGCAGCAAACGCTGCGCCATGCGTTGCCGGGCGCGATCGTCGAGCTGCTCGACGTGCCGGGGCTCGGCGCGAAACGCGTGAAGGCGCTGCATGACGCATTGCACGTCGACTCGCTCGAGCAGTTGCGCGCCGAAGCGAAGAGCGGGCACGTGCGCGCGCTGCCGGGCTTCGGCGCGAAGACCGAAGCCCATCTGCTCGACGCGATCGACGAGCGCCTGCAGCGCGAGCCGCAGCGCTTCCCGCTGCCCGATGCCGCGCAATCGCTGCGGCCGATGCTCGAGCGGCTGCGCCAGGTGGCCGGCGTCGGCGAAGCGGTGCCGGCCGGCAGTTTTCGGCGCTGCCGCGAGACGGTCGGCGATCTCGACATCCTCGTGAGCGCACAAGATGCGGCCGCGGTGGCCGACGCGTTCGTCAGCTGCGGCGACGTCGCACGCGTGCTCGCGAACGGCAAGACGCGTTCGAGCGTGATGCTCGGCAACGGGCTGCAGGTCGACCTGCGTGTCGTCGACGCCGACGCGTTCGGCGCAGCGCTCGTCTATTTCACCGGGTCGAAGGCGCACAACATCGCGCTGCGCCGGATCGCGCAGGCCGGCGGCCTGAAGATCAACGAATACGGCGTGTTCCGCGGCGACGAACGGATCGCGGGCGCGACGGAGGCTTCCGTCTACGAGGCGATCGGCCTTCACTGGGTGCCGCCCGAAATGCGCGAGGGCCGCGGCGAGATCGACGCGTCGCGCGCCGGCACGCTGCCGGCGCTGGTCGAGCGCAGGCATCTTCATGGCGATCTGCACGCGCATACCGACGCGTCGGCCGGGCGCGACAGCCTGCGTGCGATGGCGGACGCGGCCCGCGCGCGCGGCCTCTCGTATCTGGCCGTCACCGACCGCATGCCGGATGCCGGCGGCGGCCGTACCGATTGCGACTGGCTCGTGCGGCAGATCGACGAGATCGACCAACTCAACGCATCGTTCGACGACTTCGTGCTGTTGAAGGGCGTCGAGGCCGGCATTCGCGAGGACGGCAGCCTCGATATGCCCGACGACGTGCTCGGCCGGCTCGACCTCGTCGTCGGCGCGGTGCGCGACGGCTTCGACCTGCCGGGCGACAGGCAGACCGAACGGATCCTGCGCGCGATCGATCATCCGTATTTCACGATCCTCGCGCATCCGACGGGCCGGCTGCTCGGCGAACGCGACGCCTGCGAACTCGACGTGCCGCGCGTGCTCGCCGCGGCCGCCGCGCGCCGCTGCTTCGTCGAGCTCGACGGCGACCCGCGGCGGCTCGATCTGCCGGACCTGTGGTGCCGCGAGGCGGCGAAGGCCGGCGTCGCGGTGGCGATCGGCTCGGACGCCCGCTGCGCGGACGATCTCGACAACCTCGACTACGGTATCGGCCACGCGCGGCGCGGCTGGCTCACGCGGCACGACGTGCTCAACACGCGCACGCTCGCGCAACTGCGGCCGCTGCTGGCGCGCACGATGGGCGGTGCGGGCAGCGCGAGCGGCGCGTCGAAGCACGACCGCCCGAAGGGCGCGTGACGGCGCGCCGGGCTCAGGCCAGCACGTCTTCCGCCGGGACGTACGGCAGGCCGAGCGCGAGCGCGACGGCCTCGTACGTGACGTGGCCATCGCACACGTTCAGGCCCGCGCGCAGATACGGGTCGTCGGTCATCGCGCGTTTCCAGCCTTTGTCGGCGAGCGCGAGCGCATGGCCGAGCGTCGCATTGTTCAGCGCGAACGTCGACGTGCGCGCCACCGCGCCCGGCATGTTCGCGACGCAGTAGTGCACGACGCCGTCGACGACGAAAGTCGGCTGCGCATGCGTGGTCGCGTGCGAGGTCTCGAAGCAGCCGCCCTGGTCGATCGCGACGTCGACGACGACGGCGCCCGTGCGCATCGTCGCGATCATGTCGCGCGTGACGAGCCGCGGCGCCGACGCGCCCGGCACGAGCACCGCGCCGATCACGACGTCGGCTTCGCGCACGGCTTCGTCGATCGTGTGCGCGTTCGAGCAGACGGTCGAGATCCGGTTCGCGAAGATCAGGTCGAGCTGGCGCAGCCGGCCCACGTTGGTGTCGAGCACGGTGACGCGTGCGCCGAGGCCGACCGCCATCTGCAGCGCACCGGTGCCCACCACGCCCGCGCCGAGCACCACGACGTGGGCGGCCGGCACGCCGGGTACGCCTGCCATCAGCACGCCGCGGCCGCCGCGCGGGCTTTCGAGGTGCGTCGCCGCGACCTGGATCGACATGCGTCCCGCGACCTCGCTCATCGGCGCGAGCAGCGGCAGCCCCCCGCCGGGGCCCGTCACGGTTTCATACGCGATGCAGACCGCGCCGGACTTCACGAGCGCGGCAGCCTGCTCGGGATCGGGCGCGAGATGCAGGTATGTATAAAGGATTTGCCCGCGCCGCAGCATCGCGCATTCGGCGGCCTGCGGTTCCTTGACCTTGATGATCATGTCGGCGCGTGCGAAGAGCTCGCGCGCGTCGTCGCACAGCGCCGCGCCGGCAGCCGTGTAGTCGTCGTCGAGCAGGCCGATCGCGGTGCCCGCGCCGCGCTGCACGAGCACGCGATGGCCATGCCGCGTGAGTTCGCGTGCGCCGGCCGGCGTGAGGCCGACGCGGTATTCATGGTTCTTGATCTCTTTCGGCACACCGATCAGCATGAGTCGTCTCCATGGGTATTCGTCGTTGTTGTCGTGCCCGAGCGCGCTGCGATCGTCCGACCGTGCGTGCCGGCGAACGGCCCGTGTGCGATGGGTGCATGCACGGTCCGATTGCCGCTTTGGAATAAAAGGGTAGTGGTGCCCGGAGGGAAGTCAAGCGGCGGCCCGCCGCGACGGTGCGCGCACTGCACCGCAGCACGCGGCGTGGCGCATTGCGACCGGACGTCGCAATGCGCGCGGCACGCGGTTTGGGTATCGTCTTGTGTGCCGCGGAGCGGGGCTGCGTGCCGGAATCCTTCCGGCTCGATCACGCGACACAACGACACGATGAAGCAAGGAACCTTACCGACATGACGGGCGCGTATTTCAGCGTGCCGACGCTTTGCGCGATCGCACTGGTTCACGTCTACTGGGCGTTCGGCGGAAGGCTCGGCAAGCGGGCGGCCATTCCGGAACAGGACGGCGTGCCGCTGCTGCGGCCAAGCGCGCCCGGCACGCTCGCCGTCGCGGCGGCGTTGCTGGCCGGCGCAGGCGCGGTGGCGTCGCGCGCGGGCTGGCTGTGGCCGAACCTGTATCCCGGCGCGATCGCGTTCGCGGTCGTTGCGCTCGCATTGATCTTCGCGGTGCGCGCGGTCGGCGATTTCCGCTACGTCGGCTTCTTCAAGCGGATCCGCGGGTCGCGGTTCGCGCGGATGGACAGCCTCTGCTACTCACCGCTTTGCGCGGCGCTCGCGTTGTCGATCGCCTCGATGCTGTGGCCGTGGTGAGTGCCGGGCCGATCAGGGCGGTCATCTTGCAGCGAGCGAAGCCGTAACGCGCGTCGCGGTGCCTCAACGAAGGCACCGACCGGCCGCGCGCGTTATTCCTGAACACGACCTGCACCGACCGGGCGAAACCCGCGCCTGCGTCCGACACCCCTCCGCATGCCACGATGTGATCGTGCTGCGGCTCTTGCCTCTCCCGGTTCCCGCATTTTTCAATTATTGCGATTTTCGATGCAATGAATTGCATCTAACCCTTTGGAAATGGAACCGGTTCCATCTATAATTCGCGGCACTCGTCGCCGGGCCCGAAATGAGGGTCGTGCACGTTGCGCTTGCCGTCGGGCGGCGCGGCGTCTAAGTTGAACCAGGCCCATGGCGATGGCGGGTAAATGACGTGAGAAGCCCGTTATTTGTCCGATGATAAGGCCCACAAAGAGGTCGACCCGCGCGGCGCGCCCGAACCGGTGCGCCCGCGGCTGCATGACGGCGCCGCCCGCCAATGCGCGGCCGGCGCCCGCATCGACAGTGTTTGCAATACAGCAAAAACAGGATCGCCGGCCGCGTGCGGCATGGCTACCGGTCGGGCATGGCGCATGCGGAATGCGCGTCCCCGAACCACGCTCCCCAACGATCAACATCCGACCATGTCCACGCCACCCGACAAACCCAATTCGCGTCGCCGTTTCCTGCGCACGTCGGTCGCGCTCGTGCCGATCGCGTCGGTCGCCGGTTGCGACCTGCGCTCGTCGTCCTCCGCGACCACGGCCGGCAATGCGTCCGCCGCGTCGGCCGGCGCCGAACGCGCGCCGTACAAGCCGACCTTCTTCGATGCGAAGGAGTGGGCGTTCGTCCAGGCCGCCGTCGACCGGCTGATCCCGGCCGACGCCGAAGGCCCCGGCGCGCTCGACACCGGCGTGCCCGAATTCATCGACCGCCAGATGGAAACCCCGTACGCGCACGGCGCGACGTGGTACATGCAGGGGCCGTTCCAGCAGGGCGTGCCCGAGCTCGGCTATCAGCTGAAGCTCGTGCCGCGCGACATCTACCGGCTCGGCATCGCGGCGGTCAACCGCTATTGCGAAAAGGCGCACGGCAAGACGTTCGCCGACCTCGACGCACCGACCCGCGACACCGTGCTCGGCGCGCTGGAGAAGGGCGGCGCGCAGATCGACGACGTGCCGTCCACAGTGTTCTTCGGCCAGTTGCTGCAGAACACGCGCGAAGGCTACTTCTGCGATCCGGTGCATGGCGGCAATCACGACATGGCCGCGTGGAAGATGATCGGTTTTCCGGGCGCGCGCGCCGACTTCATGGATTTCGTCAACCAGAACGGCAAGCCGTATCCGTACGGCCCGGTTTCGATCAACGGGGAGCGCAGCTGATGGCCGCGGAAAAGAAGCCGCACGTCGATGCGGTGATTGTCGGCTTCGGCTGGACCGGCGCGATTCTCGCGAAGGAACTGACCGAAGCGGGCCTGAACGTCGTCGCGCTCGAGCGCGGCGAGTATCGCGACACCTATCCGGACGGCGCGTATCCGAACACGATCGACGAGCTGACCTACAACGTTCGCAAGAAGCTGTTCCTCGATCTGTCGAAGACGACCGTCTCGATCCGCCATGGCGTGCAGGACACCGCACTGCCGTACCGGCAGCTCGCCGCGTTCCTGCCGGGCGAGGGCGTCGGCGGCGCGGGGCTGCACTGGTCGGGCGTGCACTTCCGGATCACGCCGGAGGAGCTGCGCCTGCGCAGCCACTACGAAGAGCGCTACGGCAAGAAGTTCATCCCGGAAGGCATGACGATCCAGGACACGGGCGTGAGCTACGACGAGCTCGAGCCGTATTTCGACTTCGCGGAGAAGGTGTTCGGCACGTCGGGGCAGGCGTACAAGGTCGGCGGCAAGGTGGTCGGCGACGGCAACGTGTTCGAGGCGAACCGCAGCGACAACTTCCCGCTGCCCGCGCAGCTCAACACCTACTCGGCGCAACGCTTCTCCGACGCGGCGAAATCGCTCGGGCTGCATCCGTACCGGCTGCCGTCGGCGAACACGTCGGGGCCGTATACGAACCCGTACGGCGTGCAGATGGGGCCGTGCAACTTCTGCGGCTACTGCAGCGGCTACGCGTGCTACATGTACTCGAAGGCGTCGCCGAACCTGAACATCCTGCCCGCGCTCAAGCAGATGCCGAACTTCGAACTGCGTTCGAAGTGCCACGTGCTGCGCGTGGATCTGGACGACACGAAGAAGCGCGCGACGGGCGTCACCTACGTCGACCCGGCCGGCCGTGAAGTGCATCAGCCGGCCGATCTCGTGATCGTCGCCGCGTTCCAGTATCACAACGTGCACCTGCTGCTGCTGTCGGGCATCGGCAAGCCGTACGACCCGATCTCGGGCGAAGGCGTCGTTGGCCGCAATTTCGCGTACCAGAACCTGTCGACGATCAAGGCGTTCTTCGACAAGGACACCTACACGAATCCGTTCATCGGCGCGGGCGGCAACGGCGTCGCGGTGGACGACTTCAACGCGGACAACTTCGACCACGGCCCGCTCGGCTTCGTCGGCGGCTCGCCGCTGTGGGTGAACCAGGCCGGCGTGAAGCCGATCAGCGGCATCGCGACGCCGCCCGGCACGCCGCAGTGGGGCTCGGCGTGGAAGAAGGCGGTGAAGGACAACTACGCGCACACGATCTCGATGGACGCGCACGGCACGAACATGTCGTACCGCGACGTGTACCTCGACCTCGATCCGACCTACCGCGATTCGTACGGCCAGCCGCTGTTGCGGATGACCTTCGACTGGAAGGACAACGACATCAGGATGGCGCAGTACGTGACCGGGCAGATGAAGAAGATCGCGGAGGCGATGGGGCCGAAGGCGATCGGCGTGTCGACGCGCGAGTTCGGCAAGCATTTCGATTCGCGCGCATACCAGACGACTCACCTGGTCGGCGGCGCGATCATGGGCACCGATCCGAAGACGAGCGTGCTGAACCGCTACCTGCAGTGCTGGGACGTGCACAACGTGTTCGTGATGGGCGCGTCGGCGCTGCCGCAGGGCATCGGCTACAACCCGACCGGGATCATCGCCGCGCTGGCCTACTGGTCGGCACGCGCGATCCGCGAGCAATACCTGAAAAATCCCGCCCCGCTGGTGACCGTATGAAGAGGACAGTGAACCATCCCAACCACCACCACGCCGCGCGCCGCATGTCCCCGCTGCGGCGCGCACTGGCGATCGGCACTGCATGGGCGGCGCTCGGTCTCGCCGGCGGGTCGGCCTTCGCGCAACCGGCGGCGCCGGCGGCGGCTTCAGGCCCGGCAGCCGCACCGGCCGCACAGTCGGCCGACGCGGCCCTCGTCAAGCGCGGCGAATACCTGGCCCGCGCGGGCGACTGTATCGCGTGCCACACGGCGAGCGGCGGCAAGCCGTTCGCGGGCGGCCTGAAGTTCGACACGCCGATCGGCGCGATCTATTCAACCAACATCACGCCGGACCCGAAGACGGGCCTCGGCGGCTGGACGCTCGAGGACTTCACCCGCGCGGTGCGCGAGGGCGTCCGCAAGAACGGCGACACGATGTACCCGGCGATGCCGTTCCCGTCCTACGCGCGTCTGACCGACGACGACATGAAGGCGCTCTACGTGTACTTCATGCATGGCGTGGCGCCGGTCGAGCGCGAGAACCGCGCGGTCGACATCGTGTGGCCGCTGTCGATGCGCTGGCCGCTGACGTTCTGGCGCAAGCTGTTCGCGCCGACACCGAAGCCGTTCGATGCGACGCCGTATACCAATCCGGTGATCGCGCGCGGCGCGTATCTGGTGGAGGGGCTCGGCCATTGCGGCGCGTGCCACACGCCGCGCGCGGTGACGATGCAGGAGCGCGCGCTGACCGATGCGGGCGGCCTCGACTTCCTGGCCGGCGGCGCGGCGATCGACGGCTGGGTGCCGACGAGCCTGCGCGGCGAGCCGCGCACCGGGCTCGGTGCGTGGACCGAAACCGAGATCGTGCAGTTCCTGAAGACTGGCCGCACGCTGCGCACGGCCGCGTTCGGCGGGATGACGGACGTGGTCGGCCACAGCATGCAGCACATGACCGACGACGACCTGACCGCGATCGCACGCTACCTGAAGACGCTGCCGCCGCGCGTGCAGGGCGAGCAGCCGCACGTGTACGACGCGGCCGCCGCGAAGGCGCTGCAGGGCGGCGACGCGAGCAAGCCGGGCGCGGCCGTCTATCGCGACAACTGCATGGCCTGCCACCGCAGCGACGGCCACGGCTACACGCGTGTGTTCCCGGCGCTCGCCGGCAACCCGGTCGTGCAGGGCGAGGATCCGACCTCGCTGATCCACGTCGTGCTGGAAGGCAGCGCGCTCGCGGGCACGCGCACCGCGCCGTCGACCTTCACGATGCCGCCGTTCGGCTGGCGCCTGTCGGACCAGGAAGTCGCGGACGTGTCGAACTTCGTGCGCACGAGCTGGGGCAATACGGGCGCGGCGATCACGGCCGCGCAGGTCGCGAAGGTGCGCAAGAGCGTGCCGTCGACGCGACCGGAGCCGCCGCCGGGCGCGCGGTTCCCGCAGGCATCCCGCTGACGCGGGGGGCGGGGCGGCTGCCCCGCCCGATCGCGCCTCTCGTGGACTCGCGGCGCCGGCCGGCGCGCGTGACACGTTCCTTCCGACCGGGGTAGTACCCCCGCAATGGCGCGCCGCCGCGTGAAAATTTCGCGGCGGCGCGCCATTTTTTCGCCTCATCCCTTATCCTTTGCCTCTTGAACCTTACTAAATCGTTACAAGAGCCTGGGAGGGGGGATGCCTCATGACGTCAGCCTGATTGCGTTGCTCGCGGCCGGTTTCGGTCTCGCGATGATCTTCGGTTACCTTGCGTCGCTGCTGAAAATGCCGCCGCTCGTCGGCTATCTGCTCGCCGGTATCGTGATCGGCCCCGGCACGCCCGGTTTCGTCGGCGACCTGTCGCTCGCGCAGCAGCTTGCCGAAGTCGGCGTGATGCTGCTGATGTTCGGCGTCGGCCTGCATTTCTCGCTCGGCGATCTGCTCGCGGTGCGCAAGATCGCGCTGCCGGGGGCCATCGTCCAGATTACCGTCGCGACGCTGCTCGGCGGCGGGCTTGCGCTCACGTGGGGCTGGAGTCTTGGCGCGGCGCTCGTGTTCGGGCTCGCGCTGTCGGTCGCGAGCACGGTCGTGTTGCTGCGGGCGCTCGAGGGGCGCGGGCTCGTCGAGACGGTCAACGGGCGCATCGCGGTCGGCTGGCTCGTCGTCGAGGATCTCGTGATGGTGCTCGTGCTCGTGCTGCTGCCGCCTGTCGCCGGGTTGCTCGGCGGCACGCCGCCCGGCGACGCGCACACGGCCGGCGGCAGCGTGTGGGGCACGCTCGGCATCACGATGCTGAAGGTCGCCGCGTTCATCGTGCTGATGCTGGTGGTCGGCAAGCGCGTGTTCCCGCGCATCCTGTGGCTCGTCGCGCGCACCGGTTCGCGCGAGCTGTTCACGCTGTGCATGATCGCGGCAGCGGTCGGCATCGCGTTCGGCGCGGCGAAGCTGTTCGACGTGTCGTTCGCGCTCGGCGCGTTTTTCGCCGGGATGATGATGCGCGAGTCGGAGTTCAGCCGGCGCGCGGCCGACGAGACGCTGCCGCTGCGCGACGCGTTCTCGGTGCTGTTCTTCATTTCGGTCGGGATGCTGTTCGACCCGACAGTGCTGCTCACCGAGCCGCTGCACGTGATCGAGGTCGCGGCGATCGTGCTGATCGGCAAGACGCTCGCGGCGGTCGCGCTCGTGATTGCGTTCCGTTACCCGCTGAACACCGCGCTGACGGTCGGCGCGGGCCTCGCGCAGATCGGCGAGTTCTCGTTCATCCTCGCGGGCCTCGGCCGGGCGCTCGGTTTGCTGTCGGCCGAGGGGCAGAGCCTGATTCTCGCGGTTGCGCTGATCTCGATTGCGATGAACACGCTGCTGTTCGCGATGATCGATCCGGCGCTCGCCTGGATTCGCAAGCATTCGGCGTTCGCGCGCAAGCTCGAGGCACGCGACGATCCGCTCGCCGCGCTGCCGATGTCGACGCCGCAGACGCACCTGACCGGTCAGGTCGTGATCGTCGGCTACGGCAAGGTTGGCACGCGCATCGCGCATGCGCTGGACGAGCGCGGGATCGCCTATGTCGTCGTCGAGCAGAACCGCGAGCTCGTCGAGAAGCTGCGCGCGGACGGCGTCGCGGCCGTGTCCGGCGACGCGATCGAGCCGGTCGTGCTCGTGCAGGCGCATATCGCGCGTGCGGGGATGCTGGTCGTCACGCTGCCGGACGTGTTCGACGTGCGGCAGATCGTCGAGATCTCGCGCACGCTGAACCCGACGCTGGAGGTGGTGCTCTGCACGAACAGTGGCGACGAGGCCGACTTGCTGGCGAGCGAGGGCGTCGGCACCGTGTTCATGGGCGAGAGCGAACTTGCGCGCGGGATGACCGAGCATGTGCTCGGGCGGATGGTGAAGCCGGTGGCGGCTGCGCATTGATGGTGGCGCGTGCGCGTATTCGACGGGCCTGTCACACGCCCGGCCGCGTTCGCGCGGGTAGCGGGATCGCGCCGGCTGTCGGGACTGCGCCGGCTGTCGGGATCGCGCCGGCTGTCGGGATTGAGCCGGCCGTCGGGACTGCGCCGGCCGTCGGGATTGAGCCGGCCGTCGGGACTGCGCCGGCCGTCGGGATTGAGCCGGCCGTCGGGACTGCGCCGGCCGTCGGGATCGCGCCGGTCGTCGGCACGGCGACAGAGCGCATGAGCGGCATTCGACGCGGCGACTAGCGGACGCATTCGCCGGCAGCCACGCCCAGTCTCACCCGGCGGGTTTCAGCCCGCCGCCTTCACCTGTACGGTCGCGCCGGATTGCGCGGCCGTCTTCACCGGCGTCGCCGCCTTCTGCGCGGCCGCCGTCTTCGGCTGCGCCGCTGCCTTCGGCGCCGCGCCCGGCTTCTGCGGGGCCGCGCCCCTGGCCGGCGCGTTCGGCGTCGGCTCGACCGGTGCATCGGGCGGCACGCCGAGCAACTGCAGCGCGCCGCTCGTGACCGACGAAAACACCGGGCCGGCCACCGTGCCGCCGTAATAGCCCTTGCCGCGCGGCTCGTCGATCATCACTGCGACGATCAGGCGCGGGTTGCTCATCGGCGCCATCCCCGCGAACAGTGCGCGGTACTTGCCCTTTGCATAGGTCGCGCCGACCTGCTTGCGCGCCGTGCCCGTCTTGCCGCCGATCCGGTAGCCGTCCACACGCGCGCGGCGCCCCGTGCCGCCTTCGCCGACCGCCGACTCGAGCATCGCGCGGATCGCCGCCGCGGTTTGCGGCGACGTCACGCGGTGCCCGCGACGGGAATCCATCGTCAGCGGGTCGGTGCCGCTCTTCAGCAGCGACACCGGGTGCAGCGTGCCGTCGCCCGCATAGGCGGTGTAGGTCTGCGCGATCTGCAGCAGCGACATCGACAGCCCGTAGCCGTACGCCATCGTCGCCTGCTCGATCGGCCGCCAGCGCTTGTAGCCGCGCAGGCGGCCCGACGCGACGCCCGGGAACGTCAGCTCCGGCGCGCGGCCGATCCCGTATTCCTGGTACTTGTTCCAGATCGTTTCGGCGGGCAGGTTCAGCGCCAGCTTGGCGAGCGCGACGTTGCTCGACTTCTGCAGCGCTTCCGATACGGTCAGTGAGCCGTGGTTCGACGTGTCGTGGATCACGGCCGGGCCGATCTTGTAGGTGCCCGGCGACGTGTTGATGATCGTGTTCGGCGTGACCTTGCGCTCGTCGATCGACAGCGCGACGACGAGCGGCTTGATCGTCGAGCCGGGCTCGAACGTGTCGATCACCGCGCGGTTGCGCAACTGCTGGCCGGTCAGCCGGAAGCGATCGTTCGGATCGAAGGTCGGGTAGTTCGAGAGGGCGAGGATTTCGCCGTTCTGCGCGTCGAGCACGACGACGCTGCCGGCCACCGCGTTGTTCTCGAGCACCGCGGCCTTGAGCTGGCTGAACGCGAGCTGCTGGATGCGCCGGTCGATCGTCAGTTCGATCGTCGCGCCGTGTTGCGCGGGGACGAGCGGACGCGTGTCGGACACGATGCGCCCGAGCCGGTCGCGGATCACCTCGCGCTGCCCGGACGTCCCCGACAGCCGCGCGTTCGCCGCGAGTTCGACGCCTTCCTGGCCCTTGTCCTCGACGTTGGTGAAGCCGACCACGTGCGCGGCCGACTCGCCTTCCGGATAGAAGCGCTTCGAATCGGCGATCTGCGTGATGCCGTCGATCGCGAGCTTGTCGAGCCGGCCCGCGGTATCGGCGTCGACCTGCCGCTTCAGCAGCACGAACGTACGGTCGTTGCGCAGGCGGCGTTTTATTTCCGCGAGCGGCATGTCGAGCAGCTTCGCGAGCTGCGGATAGTCGATGTCGGCAACCTGTTTCGGGTTCGCCCAGATTTCATAGGTCGACAGGCTGACCGCGAGCATCGCGCCGTTGCGATCGACGATGCGGCCGCGCATCGCGTCGAGCTCGATCGTGCGCTGGTAGCGCTTCTGGCCTTGCCCGACATAGAAATCCTGGTTCGCGACCTGCACCCAGAACGCGCGTCCGATCAGCGCGGCGAATCCGAGGGACACCATGATCACGACCAGTTTCGAGCGCCACATCGGCAGGCGCGACGCGAGCATCGGATGCTTGGTCGCGGCGGCGTACGGATCGGCGGGGTGGGTCTTCTTTTTCACGCTCATGCAAGGGCCGGGTCGGGCCGCCGGACGGCGGCAAGTCAGTCTGAATAATGCGATTGTAATAAAGGAGTAAACATTGTGTGGGGAAAGTATGTTTCGGCCCCGGAAAAGAGGCGCAGCGGGAGCGGGGGACTAGGAGGAAAGCGGAGGAAGTCCGGGAGGGCGGCGCGGCGCCAACCGGGGAAAAATCGACGGCGCTCGTTTCGATTATCCGACCCCGATTAATTTCGAGACGACAAAATAAAAATCGCCTCGAAGCGAGGCGATTTTATTTCTGAATATCGAAATGAATATCGTGGAAACCGGAATAAACCCGAAAACCGCAGAGGATTGCCGTCGGAAATATCTAGCGCGCGACGGAAGTAAATTCGTGGTTTTCCGAGTCCACCTTGGAGCGATCGACCGCCTGCAGGCGCCACGCGCCCGCGGGGTGTTCGCCGGCGAGCACCGCCGGCCCCTGCTCGCGCTGCGTTGCACTGGAGGACAGGCCCTTCAACTGGCACACGGCCTTCCCGCCGTCCGCCGGGCAGAGGGCCATGGCACCCTCCACGTCCCGAACCTTGCCCCAGGTCGGAAGATCGATGCCCTGGTGTGCCTCGCGCGACCACAGCCCCTCGTCGGTATCGACCCACAGCACTGCGAACGCGTGTCGGGTTGCCGATTCGCTGCCATTAATGCGAATAGTGAGGCGCATTGGATCGTCTCCTGAAGAAAAAGACACATTTGACCGTTTGGGTTTGACCAGTCTAGATAGACTGTGGTGAAACGCAAGTGATAATCCTCAATAAATCCCGATTAATTTTATTGGCGTTTGCAGATGGAACGACGTCTGACGATTCGTCGGGATCCGACGTCGCGCACACACGGAGGCCACAGCGTGAACCGCGCGCCGTGACCGGCCGATGGCGTACCGCGGACATGCGATGACTCGGGGGAAGTCCCGGTCGAAGCCGCGCGCCGAAGCGAGGGCCGACGGCGCCCCGGGCCAACCGGCCGTGCACGCGCCGCGAATGCCGACCGACCGGACGTTTTAACGATCCGGCGCCCAGCCGCCACGACACACTCCGACATTCGCATACAAATCCGCACACTTTCACGAAACTTTCGGGACAGACATGCGGGCGATCGGGCCCCACACTGCGAGTTTCCCGATCCTGCGCCGTGGACGCCCGTCCGTGGTGAGCTGCCGAGACGCGATCGACCCGATCGCGGGCCGCAGCGCGATCGGGACCGCCGGGGCGAGCGTCGGCCCCGGCCCGGCCGAGCGCCGCAGGCGACCTCGCCATCCGGGGCAGCCGCGCTGTCCGGCCGACTCTTCGAAGGAGACTATCGTGCTGATCTGGAAAACCGCGTTGTCGCTCAACTGGCGCACGAGCCTCGTGTCGCCGGCCAGCGCACCGGTCGCGGCGGCCAACGTCGGACACCTGGTGCTCACCGGCGCCACCGGCTTCATCGGCAGCACCGTGCTGACGGCGCTCGTCAATGCAGGATTGCTCGAACGGATCGTGTGCGTCGTGCGCGCCGAGAATCGCGGCCATGCGGTCGCGCGTCTGCGCGAAGCGGCGCTGCGCGCGGGGCTCGCGCCGTACTGGGCGTCGCGTCTGGGTGATGCGAACGTGGTCGTCGGCGCGCTCGGCGACGTCTGGCAGGGCGCCGACGCGCCGCGTCTCGCCGGCGCGACGCACGTGATCCACTGCGCGGGCCATGCATCGCCGGCCGACGGCGCGCACCTGCAGGCGGACATCGCCGACTCGCTGGGCTTCGCCGCTCGCTTCGCGCACACGCCGCGGCTGCAGCGTTTCGTATATGTCGGCACCGCGTATGCGCATGCGGGCCGCGGCGGGATCGTGCATGAGGACGCGACGGGCCTGGCGGCGAGCGGCGCGGTGCAAGGCGGAGACGGGCTGCCGGGCGCGGTGCTCGCGGCGGACTACCTGCACGCGAAGGCGCAAACGGAACAGCGCCTGCGCGAACTCGGGCTGCCGCTGGTCGTCGTGCGTCCGTCGCACGTCGTCGGTCACACGGTGCTCGGCACGCGTCCGGCGCCGAATTCGTTCTGGATGTTCCGCGTCGCACACGCGGCGCGCCGCTTCACCGCGCGGCCGATGACGCGCATCGACATCGTGGCGGTCGACGACGTCGCGCGTGCGACGATGCTGCTGGCCGTGAAACCGACGCTGATGCACGACGTGTACCACGTGTCGGCCGGCGACGACGCGCCGCAGGTCGCGCAGATCGTGCGCGCGATGGACGAGGCGGCCGGCATGACGGGCGCGCCGCGCTACGCGGCTTGCGCGCCGGCCGAACTGCCGCTCGTGGTGCGTGACGTGCTCGGGCGATCCGATCCGGCGCTCGAGCGCGTGATCGGCCGGGCGTTGCAGCGTTGCGCGGAATTCGCGACGGTCGATCGCGTATTCGACAACCGCCGCGTGCGCGACGAAATCGATTTCGAGCCGCTGCCGTTCATCGATTACGTCGAGGAATGCATGCGCACGTCGCGCGGCGTCGCGGTGACCGAGCTGATGCGCGGCGCGTTGCACTGACCGCCCGCGCGACGCCGGGCCTGCCGGTTCAGGTTCGCCGCCGCTCGCGGCGGCCCGGTGACGGCAGGCGCTACGACGCGTTGCCGAGCTCGATCAGCCGATCGAGCGCACGGTACACGTCGTCGAGGCCGTCCTGGCCGAAACGCGCTTCGAGCTGACGGTACTGCTCGTCGATGCGCGGACCGATTTCGGTCACCAGTTTCCTGCTTTGCGGCGTCAGGCTCACCAGCAGCCGGCGCTGATCCTCCTGCGCGCGCGTGCGCGTAATCAGGCCGTCGCGTTCCATCCGTTCCAGCACGCCCGTCAGACTCGGGCTCAGGATGCAGCAGCGGCGCGCGATCTGTCCCGCTTCGAGCGCATGCGTCGGCTCGCCGTCGAGCACGCGGATGATCCGCCATTGCTGTTCGGTCAGCGCGAATTCCTTGAGAATGGGGCGGAACAGGCCCATCAGCGTTTCGCGGGCCTCGAGCAGCAGCATGGCCAGGTTGCGATGGTCGAGCGTACGGTTCATCGGGGTGGGGAATGGACGGGGACGCATCAATCTTAACAGCCGATGGTGACGAATTTCGTGAATCAGGGTAATCGAGGTTGTCAGCGCACGATTGTTTACTTAAGATGTTAAGTATTGACGATGCGCCGCGACGCGCGGCAGGGGAATGACGCATGGAGCTGTCTTGCAGGACCGCCGCGGCGCCGCCGCTGCCGGTCGCCATCGGTACCGTCTACGGCGCGCTGCTCAACGAGCGCGCGGCATTCGACGCGCTCGGCGACGCCGTGCACGCGCCGCCTTACGGCCGCCCGCCCGAGGCGCCGATCCTGTACATCAAGCCGGCCAACACACACGCGGCGGACGGCGCGGCCGTCGTGGTGCCGGCCGGCGTCGATGCGCTGGAGATCGGCGCGTCGGTGGCGGTCGTGTTCTCGCGGCGCGCGACGCGCGTGCCGGCCGCGCAGGCGCTCGACTACGTGCACGGGTTCACGCTTGCGAGCGACGTGTCGGTGCCGCATCCCGATTACTACCGTCCCGCCGTGCGCTTCAAGTGCCGCGACGGCTTTTGCCCGCTGGGTCCGGTGATCGCGCCGGCGGCGGCGCTTGCCGACGTCGACGCGATCGGCCTGACCGTGCGGATCGACGGCGACACCGCGGTGTCCGCTTCGACGGCCACGCTGATTCGCTCGGTGCGCGAACTGATCGCCGACGTGACGGCCTTCATGTCGTTCGACGCGGGCGACGTGCTGCTGCTCGGCGTCGCGGGCGGCGCACCGCGCGCCCGCGCGGGCAGCACGATCGAGATTACGGCCGCCGGCATCGGCACGTTGCGGCATACGCTGATTGCGGAGGACGCACGATGAAGACGGCACGCGTGATCTACAACGGCGCGCTGCATGCGGCCGAGCCGGCCGGCGACGGCGCGATCCGCCTCGACACGGGGCGCGTGCTGGCCGAGGACGACGTGACGTGGCTGCCGCCCGTCGCGCCGCGCACGACGTTCGCGCTCGGTCTGAACTACGCGGACCACGCGAAGGAACTCGCGTTCAACGCGCCGAGCGAGCCGTTGATCTTCCTGAAGGGGCCGAACACGTTCATCGGCCATCGGTCGCGCACCGTGCGCCCGACGGATGCGACGCACATGCACTACGAGTGCGAGCTGGCCGTCGTGATCGGCCGTCCGGCGCGCAACGTGAGCCGCGCGCAGGCGATCGACTACGTCGCCGGCTACACGGTCGCGAACGACTACGCGATCCGCGACTATCTCGAGAACTACTACCGCCCGAACCTGCGCGTGAAGAACCGCGACACCTGCACGCCGCTCGGCCCGTGGTTCGTCAGCCGCGACGAGATCGGCGAGGCGGGCGACCTGATGCTGCGCACGACGGTCAACGGCCAGGAGACGCAGCGCGGCAGCACGCGCGACATGATCTTCGACGTGCCGGCGCTGATCGAGCACATCAGCAGCTTCATGACGCTCTCGCCGGGCGACCTGATCCTGACCGGCACGCCGGAAGGGCTCGCGGACACGAAGCCGGGCGACGAGGTCGTGACCGAAATCGAAGGGATCGGCCGGCTCGTGAACACGATCGTCGGCGAAGCAGACTACTATCGCGCCGGGTGAGCCCGTCGCCCAAGGAGAGCAGATGACCATCAAGCACTGGATCGACGGCCGCGAAGTCGAGAGCCGCGAGACCTTCACGACGCTGAACCCCGCGACGGGCGACGTGATCACCGACGTCGCGTCGGCCGGCGAGGCCGAAGTCGACGCGGCCGTGCGCGCGGCGAAGGCAGCGTTCCCCAAGTGGGCGAACACGCCCGCGAAGGAGCGCGCGAAGCTGATGCGCAAGCTCGGCGAGCTGATCGAGAAGAACGTGCCGATGCTCGCCGCGCTCGAGACGCAGGACACCGGCCTGCCGATCGCGCAGACGAGCAAGCAGCTGATTCCGCGCGCGTCCGAGAACTTCAACTTCTTCGCGGAAGTGTGCGTGCAGATGAACGGCCGTACCTATCCGGTCGACGACCAGATGCTGAACTACACGCTGTACCAGCCGGTCGGCGTATGCGCGCTGGTGTCGCCGTGGAACGTGCCGTTCATGACCGCGACGTGGAAGACGGCGCCGTGTCTCGCGCTCGGCAACACGGCCGTGCTCAAGATGTCGGAGCTGTCGCCGTTGACGGCCGACCAGCTCGGCCGGCTCGCGCTCGAAGCCGGCATTCCACCGGGCGTACTGAACGTCGTGCAGGGTTACGGCGCGACCGCCGGCGATGCGCTGGTGCGCCATCCGGACGTGCGTGCGGTGTCATTCACGGGCGGCACGGTCACCGGCAAGCGCATCATGGAACGCGCGGGCCTGAAGAAGTATTCGATGGAGCTCGGCGGCAAGTCGCCGGTGCTGATCTTCGACGATGCCGATTTCGATCGCGCGCTCGACGCGTCGTTGTTCACGATCTTCTCGATCAACGGCGAGCGTTGTACGGCGGGATCGCGGATATTCGTACAGCGAACGATCTACGATCGTTTCGTGCAGGAATTCGCGCGGCGCGCGAACAACCTGGTGGTCGGCGACCCGTCCGATCCGGGCACGCAGCTCGGCGCGATGATCACGCGTCAGCACTGGGAGAAGGTGACCGGCTACATCCGGATCGGCGAGCAGGAGGGCGCGCGCATCGTCGCGGGCGGCGCGGACAAGCCGGCGGGCCTCGCGAGCCATCTGCGCAACGGCAACTTCGTGCGGCCGACCGTGTTCGCGGACGTCGACAACCGGATGCGCATCGCGCAGGAAGAGATCTTCGGGCCGGTCGCGTGCCTGATCCCGTTCGACGACGAGGAAGAAGGGCTGCGGCTCGCGAACGATACCGCCTACGGGCTCGCGTCGTACATCTGGACCCAGGACGTCGGCAAGGTGCATCGTCTCGCGCGCGGCATCGAGGCCGGGATGGTGTTCGTGAACAGCCAGAACGTGCGCGACCTGCGCCAGCCGTTCGGCGGCGTGAAGGAGTCGGGCACCGGGCGCGAGGGCGGCGAGTACAGCTTCGAGGTGTTCGCGGAAATCAAGAACGTCTGCATCTCGATGGGTTCGCATCACATTCCCCGCTGGGGCGTGTAACGGCGCGGGTCGTCGCGCCGCAAGAACGAACGATACGGAGACTCAACGATGGGCAAACTGTCCCTCGCCGCGAAGGTCACGCACGTGCCGTCGATGTACCTGTCGGAGTTGCCCGGCAAACATCACGGCTGCCGCGATGCGGCGATCCGCGGTCATCGGCTGATCGGCGAGCGCTGCCGCGCGCTCGGCGTCGACACGATCGTCGTGTCGGACGTGCACTGGCTCGTCAACGCCGGCTACCACGTGAACTGCAATGCGAGGTTCGCGGGCACCTATACCAGCAACGAGCTGCCGCATTTCATCCGCGACATGCAGTACGCGTATCCGGGCAACCCGGCGCTCGGCCGGTTGATCGCCGAGACGGCCAGCGCACGCGGGATCGCGACGCGCGCGCACGAGATCGACAGCCTCGAACTCGAATACGGCACACTCGTGCCGATGCGCTACATGAACGCCGACCAGCACTTCAAGGTCGTGTCGATCGCCGGCTGGTGCATGTGGCATCAGCTCGACGAGAGCCGCCGCTTCGGCGAGGCGTTGCTCGAAGCGATCGAGAAGAGCGACTCGAACGTCGCGTTCCTCGCGAGCGGCTCGTTGTCGCATCGCTTCAACGACAACGGCAGCCCCGAGGAATCGATCCACCAGATCAGCCGCGAATTCTTCCGGCAGGTCGACCTGCGGGTGGTCGAGCTGTGGAAGCAGGGCGATTTCAAGACCTTCTGCGCGATGCTGCCCGAGTACAACGTGCATTGCCACGGCGAAGGCGGCATGCACGACACGGCGATGCTGCTCGGCCTGCTCGGCTGGGATCGCTACGACAAGCCCGTCGAGATCGTCACCGACTATTTCGCGAGCTCGGGCACCGGGCAGATCAACGCGATCTTCCCGCTCGCCTGAGCGCCGCATCACCTGACCGGAGCGTTGCCATGCCACACATCGTCGTCGAATACACCGCGAACATCCGCGACGACGCGCGCATCCCCACGCTGCTGCGCACGATCAACGCAACGCTGATCGCGCAGGGCGGCGTGTTCCCGACGGGCGGCATCCGCTCGCGCGCGATCGAGCTGCAGGATTACTGCGTCGCCGACGGCACCGGGGACGACGCGTTCGTCCACGTGACGCTGAAGATCGGCTCGGGCCGCAGCGACGAGACCAAGAAGGCCGCGTGCGACGCGCTGTTCGACGCGATCAAGGTGCATTTCGCAGAGCTGTACGCGAAGCGCTATCTGGCGCTGTCGATGGAGCTGACCGAGTTCAGCGAAAGCGGCTCGTACAAGCACAACAACATTCACGCCCGCTACGAGCGGGCCGACTGAACCCATCCCCGATCCGACCATGCTCGAACCCGCCCTCATCGACCAGCTCGCCCGGCGTCTGAACGACGCGGAGCGCGAGCGCACGCAGATCCGCCAGATCTCGCTCGACCATCCCGACATCACGATCGACGACGCGTATGCGATCCAGCGCGCGTGGGTGGCCATGAAGCTCGCGGAAGGCCGCACGCTCAAGGGGCACAAGATCGGCCTCACGTCGAAGGCGATGCAGAACACGTCGCAGATCGACGAGCCCGATTACGGCGCGCTGCTCGACGACATGTTCTTCGACGACGGCGGCACGATCCCGACCGCGCGCTTCATCGTGCCGCGCGTCGAGGTCGAGCTCGCGTTCGTGCTCGGCAAGCGGCTCACAGGCCCGAACTGCACGATCTTCGACGTGTATGACGCGGTCGATTACGTGGTGCCCGCGCTCGAGATCATCGATGCGCGTAGCCAGTCGATCGATCCCGATACGAAGCGGCCGCGCAAGGTGTTCGACACGATCGCCGACAACGCGGCGAACGCGGGCGTCGTGATCGGCGGGCGGCCCGTGCGGCCGCAGGACGTCGACCTGCGCTGGGTCGCGGCGATCATGTCGCGCAACGGCGTGGTCGAGGAAACGGGCGTCGCGGCCGGCGTGCTGAATCATCCGGCCAATGGCGTCGCGTGGCTGGCGAACCGGCTGTCGCGATTCGACGTCGCGCTGGAACCGGGACAGATCGTGCTCGGCGGCTCGTTCACGCGGCCGTGCGCGGCGCGCCAGGGCGACACGTTCAGCGTCGACTACGGCCCGCTCGGAACGATCCAGTGCTACTTCGAGTGAGGTGAGCGAGCGATGCAGATTCCGTCCAATGTCTTCAAGGCCGCGCTCGCGCGCGGCGACGCGCAGCTCGGGCTGTGGCTCGGTCTCGCGAATCCATACAGCGCCGAAGTCGTCGCGGGCGCCGGTTTCGACTGGCTGCTGATCGACGGCGAACATGCGCCGAACACGGTGCCGACGATCCTCGCGCAGTTGCAGGCGATCGCGCCGTATCCGTCGCATCCTGTCGTGCGCGTGCCGTGGAACGACCCGGTGATCGTCAAGCAGGTGCTCGATCTCGGCGCGCAGACACTGCTCGTGCCGATGGTGCAGAGCGCGGACGAAGCGCGCGCGGCGGTGGCCGCGACGCGTTATCCGCCGCACGGGATTCGCGGCGTGGGCAGTGCGCTCGCGCGCGCGTCGCGGTGGAATCGCGTCGGCGATTACCTGCACCGCGCGAACGACGAGATGGCCGTGCTCGTGCAGGTCGAGACGCGCGCGGGGCTCGAAGCGATCGATGCGATTGCGCGGGTCGACGGCGTGGACGGCGTGTTCATCGGGCCGGCCGACCTGGCGGCCGATCTCGGGCATCTCGGCAATCCGGGGCACCCGGACGTGCAGGCCGCGATCGACGGCGCGATCCGCACGATCAAGGCGGCCGGCAACGCGCCGGGCATTCTGAGCGCGGATGAGGCGGCGGCGCGGCGGTATCTGGAAGCGGGGGCGCTGTTCGTCGCGGTCGGTGTGGATACGACGCTGCTGGCGAGGAGTGCGCAGGCGCTGGCGGCGCGGTTCAAGGAGAAGGGTGAGGCCGTGAAGGCGGGCGACGGGACGTATTGACGAAGCCGCGGCGAGCTGACCGACGCGATGCTCGACGCCGCACGTCACTTGCAATGAGCGCGGCGCGCGCCGCCTCGCACGAGAACGGTAGATCGTCGCATGACGAATACCTGCCCGTCTGTCGCACACGGTGCGCGTCATTCGAGCATAGAGCCCCTTAACCCGCTCGCCGTCCCGCTTCCATATACTTTCCCGGCGTCGTCCCCATCGCCCGCCGGAACATGTCGATGAACGCGCTCACGTTGTCGTAGCCGAGATCGAGCGCGATCGTCGTAACCGGCACACCATCGGCGATTTTCTCCAGCGCCCGCAGCAGCCTTGCCTGCTGACGCCATTGCGCGAACGTCAGCCCCGTCTCGGCGACGAAGCGCCGGCTCATCGTCCGCGCGCCGATGCCGGCCCAGTCGGCCCATTCCTCCAGCCGCCGGTTGTCCGCGAGATCCATGGCAAGCGCATCCGTGATCTTCATCAGCCGCGGGTCCTGCGGGCGAACCAGTCCCAGCGCTTCGGCCTTCGACGACACGATTTCATCGAGGATCACGTCGGCGATCCGCGCTTGCGCGGCATCCAGTTCCGAATCGCCCCAACTCGCCGCGCGTTGCACGGCCTCGCGCAACAGCGGCGTCGTGCGGATCGCGCGCGGCGTGTCGGGCAATGCCGCGCAGCGCGCTTCGGCGACGAACGCCGACCAGCCGGAAATAGGCCCGAACGAGTGCAGCGAATGCCGGCAATACGGCGGAATCCAGATTGCGTGAATCGCCGGCACGACCCACTCCTGATCGTCGAGGCCGATCGTCACCAGCCCGCTCTGCGCGCCGACCAGCTGGCCGCGCGCATGCGCGTGCGGCGGGGTCACGCGCGGGTCGCGCTGCGTCAGCACGGCGGCGACGACGAACGGGCCGTCATCGGACGTGACGAGGTGGGCAGGCAGCAGGGGATCGGACATGGCGGGATTTCCGTATCGAATGGCTTTTATACCGGAGATCGGCCCGTATTGCACGCCTACACTGCCTCCATCGACCACCACTGGAGGACTGCACGATGCGAGCCGAACACCTTCTCCCCGACTACGCCGACCGAATCGAGGCCGGCGGAACGACGATCCGCAAGGGCACCGTCGGCGCGTTCCTGGCGAACGCGCGTGTGCTGACCGATCCGCACGCGGCGCCCGCCGACCGCTCGCGCGCGGAAGCCGACACGATCGACGCGTTGCCCGCGCTGCGCGCGCTCGGCCTGTTCGACGTGCTGGAAGTGCGCGATCCCGCGCTGCGTGCGTGGCTCGCCGCGCAATGACGCCCGCTCGAGCAGTCGATCGAGCACGCCGTTTCAAGGAGACAGCATGAAAGCAGCAGTCGTGACGGGCGCGGGCGAAAGCCCGGTCTATATGGAATTCGAAGCGCCGCACGCGAGGCCGGGCCACCGTGCGGTCGCCATGACGGCATCCGCGTTGAGCCGGCTCGCGCAGGGGCGCGCGTCGGGCACGCATTATTCGTCGGGAAGCGGCTATCCGTTCGTCGTCGGCGTCGACGGCGTGGGCCGGCTCGACGACGGGCAGCGCGTCTATATTTTCGGCGCCCCCGCGCCGTTCGGCACGATGGCCGAGCGCACGATCGTGCCCGACGCCCAGTGCGTGCCGTTGCCGGACGGGCTCGACGACATCACGGCCGCGGCGATCGCGATTCCCGGGATGTCGTCGTGGGCGGCGCTGATCGAACGCGCGCGCTTCGCGGCGGGCGAGACGGTGCTCGTCAACGGTGCGACGGGAACGTCGGGGCGGCTCGCGGTGCGGATCGCCAGGCATCTCGGCGCCGCGAAAGTGATTGCGACGGGCCGCAACGCGGTTGCGCTGGAGGCATTGCTGAGTGCCGGCGCGGACGCCGTCGTGTCGCTGCAGCAGGACGATGCGGATCTGGCGCGTGCGCTCGAACCGCATTTCCGCGCGGGGGTGGACGTCGTGCTCGACTATCTGTGGGGCGCCAGCGCGCACGCGTTGCTGATCACGGCTGCGAGGGCGGCGCCCGATGGCCGGCGGCTGCGCTTCGTGCAGATCGGCTCGATCGGTGGTGCGGACGTGCTGTTGCCGGGGGCCGTGCTGCGGGCGACGGCGATCGAACTGATGGGCAGCGGCCTCGGCAGCGTGTCGCCGGCGGGGTTGCTGGCGGCCGTGCGCGGCGTGTTCGCCGCGGCCGGGCCTGCACGGTTGACGATCGACACGCGGGCGGTACCGCTGTCGGCGGTCGGCGAACACTGGAACGATACGAACAGTCTCGTGCGCCCGGTGTTCACGATGCGCGACGGTGCGTGATCGGCATCGCCTCGCATCGTCTCGCATCGCAGGGCGGAGGCGGGCGATGATGCCTGCCTCCGCCCGCGCCGTCAGAACCGCTGCTGAATCCCCGCCGTCACGCCCACCTGCGTGGTGCCATACCCATTGAAATCGCGCGACACACCGACCTTCTGCCCATGCTGCGCGATCGCGAACGCGCCGGCCGCATACAGCACCGTGCGCTTCGACAGTGCGTAGTTCGCCCGCACCGACACCAGCGTCGGATCCGCATCCGTGCCGCCCTTGATGTTCTGGTGATAGACGGCCGCGATCAGCGAGAACGTCGGCGTGAACTGGTACGACCCGCCGACCCAATACATGTCGCTCAGCAGGTTCGCGGCGCTCGTGTGATACGTGCGCCGATAGTTGCGATAGCCGGCCATCGTCTTCAGGTCGCCGAAGTCGTAGCTCAGGCCCGCGTGGATGCCCTGGATATAGTTGACGGTATCGGCCGGCGTGACGCTGTCGGCCGCGCCGTTCTGCCGGTCGAACGTGACCACCGCCGCGAACGGGCCGGCGTCGTAGCCGAGCGCGAAGTCGTACTTCGAGCTGGTCTTCACGCTGCCCGGCACGTTGCCGAAGCCGTACAGCGCGCCGAACTTGAAGCCGCCGAATTCGCCGTCGTAGCGCACGGCGTTCGACGAACGCGTGAACAGGCCGTCCTTGCGGCCGCCGGTCGCCATCGACGACGTTGCCCACGAGTAATTCTGCGCGTAACCCATCGGGTCGAACGGCAGCATGTAGTCGTAGGTGACGGTGAAGTTGCGGCCGAGCGACACTTCGCCCCACTTGCCTTTCAGGCCGACCGTCGCGCGGCGCGCGAAGATCGAGTCGGGGCCGTCGTCGGACGCGCCGTTCGCGAGATCGATCCCGCTTTCGAGGCGGAACACGGCCTTCAGCCCGCCGCCGAGATCCTCGGTGCCGCGCAAGCCCCAGCGCGACGTGTTCTTGTTGCCGGATTTCAGCTTGAACGAATTGCCGCCGTCCGGCGCCGCATGGTTCGCGTATTCGATGCCGGCATCCATGATCCCGTACATCGTGACCGACGACTGCGCGTGCGCGGCGCCTGCCGCGAGGCCGGCGACCGCAGCCGAACCGGTAACGATAGCAGTGCGAATCGAACGTTCTGCGCGTGACTTCATTGACGGTGTCTCCTTGTTTGTTGTGGGTTGGGTGAAACGGATTGGGGTGAAACGGATTCGCAGGGATACGCGGCGCGCGACACGCCACGGCGGACGCCGCGAAGCGTCCGCCGATCCTGAGTCGAAACGGGATGCGCGCTGGAATGCTGGCGCGGCGGCGCGCAGGCCGTCGCGCCCCGGGGTCAGCCCGCTTTCGCGAACGCCCAGCAGTCGTTGGCCGGAAATTCGATCCAGTGCGTGCCGGCCGCGCGCGGCACGTGGCCGAATGCGCGCAGGCGCATCTCACCGCAATGGAACAGGTATTCCCAGCGGTCGCCGAGATACATCGACGTGACGAGGTCGGCCTGCAGCCGGTTCGCGCCCGGGCCGTCGGCGACCTGCACGCGTTCGAGGCGAATCACGGCCTGCGCGTCCTGGCCCGGTGTGAACGTATCGCGGGCGAGCGCCTGCAGCTCCCAGCCGTCGCCGGCGAGCGTCACGCGTTCGCCGTCGACGGCCGCCACGCGTGCGTCGATGCGGTTGTTGCTGCCCATGAATTCGGCCGTGTACAGCGAGCGCGGCGCGCCGTACAGCTCGGCCGGCGTGCCTTCCTGCTCGATGCGCCCGTTGCGCAGCAGCAGGATGCGGTCGGACATCGCCATCGCTTCGGTCTGGTCGTGCGTCACGCAGAGCGCCGACAGCCCGAGCGACACGATCAGCTCGCGCAGCCATGCACGCGCTTCTTCACGCAGCTTCGCGTCGAGGTTCGACAGCGGCTCGTCGAGCAGGATCACCGGCGGGTTGTAGACGAGCGCGCGCGCAATCGCGACACGCTGCTGCTGGCCGCCCGACAACTGGTGCGGAAAGCGTTCGGCGAGATGGCCGAGGCCGAGCTGGTCGAGCGCGGCCTGCACGCGGCGCTTCTGTTCGGCCGGCACCACGCGGCGCAGCTTGAGCCCGTAGCCGACGTTGTCGGCGACCGTGCGGTGCGGCCACAGCGCATACGACTGGAACACGAGGCCGAGCGAACGCTGTTCGACGGGCAGATCGACGCGCCGCGCGCCGTCGAAGAACACGCGGTCGTCGAGCTGGATGCGCCCGTCGGATGGCTGTTCGAGGCCGGCCACCGCACGCAGCAGCGTGGTCTTGCCGCTGCCCGACGCGCCGAGCAGGCACACGACTTCGCCCGCGTTCAGTTCGAACGACACGCCCTTGAGGATCGGGTTGGCGCCGTAGCTGAGATGCAGGTCGTCGACGATGAGCTTATCCACGAAGTTTCACTCCGAAGCGCAGGGCCACGCCGAGACCGGCGCCGACCATCGCGATGTTGATGACAGAGAGCGCGGCGACCTGGTCGACGGCGCCGGTCGCCCACAGCGACACGAGCAGCGCGCCGATCACTTCGGTGCCGGGCGACAGCAGATAGACGGCGGTCGAGTATTCGCGCTCGAAGATCATGAAGATCAGGAGCCACGCGGCGAGCAGGCCGAAGCGCACGAGCGGCAGCGTCACGTCGAGCGACACGCGGCTGCGCGTGGCGCCGACGCTGCGGCCGGCTTCCTCGAGCTCCGGGCCGACCTGCAGCAGCGCGCTCTGGATCAGGCGCATCCCGTATGCGAGCCACACGACCGTGTACGCGATCCAGATGCTCCACATCGAGTTCTTCAGCTCGCGCAGGCCCGGGACGAACAGGAAGATCCACAGGAACGCGAGACCGGCGAGCAGGCCCGGCACCGCGCGCGGCAGCAGCACGAGGTAGTCGAGCAGCTTCGTCGCCCAGTCGTTGCGGCGATGGCCGGCGAACGCGACGAGCGAGTAGAAGCCGATCGCGAGCGCGCCGCCGATCACGCCGATGCCGAGCGTGTTGAGCATGGCGCGCACGAGGTTGTCCTGTTCGAACAGCTCGACGAAGTTCGCCAGCGTCAGCACTTCGGCGAGCGCGACGCCTTCGCCCCAGTTGGTCACGAACGCGCGCAGCACGATGCCCGAGATCGGCACGATCACGGTCAGCATCAGCCACAGTGCGACGATCGCGAGCGCGACCCAGCGCCACACGCCGAGCGGCAGCACCGTCGAGCGGCCGGCCTTGCCCTTCACGGTGACGAAGCGGTTCGCCGTCTTCAGCAGGCGGCGCTGCAGCAGCACGAGCGGGAACGTGATCGCGACGATGCACACCGCGACCGCGGCCATCAGGTGATACGACGGCACGCCGAGCTTGTTGGTCAGCTTGTACAGGTAGGTCGCGAGCACGAGGTGGCCTTCCGGATCGCCGAGCACGAGCGGCAGCCCGAACACCTCGAAGCCGAGGAAGAACACCAGCACGCCGGCGAACAGCAGCGCGGGCATCGTCATCGGCAGGCTCACGTCGAGCGCGACGCGGAACGGGCGGGCACCCGACACGCGCGCCGCTTCCTCGACGTCCGAGCCGAGGTTGCGCAGCGCGGCCGACGAGTACAGGTACACGTGCGGCACGTGCGTGAGGCCGACGATCACCGTGATCGCGAAGATCGAATAGATGTTCCAGGGCACGTTCTGCACCCCGAACAATTCCTTGAACCACACCGAGTAGAAACCGACCGGGCCGGCGGCGACCACGTAGCCGAACGCGAGCACCATCGGCGACACGAACACCGGCGTGAGCAGCAGCGGTTCGAGCCAGCGGCGGCCGGGCAGGTCGGTACGGACCATCAGGAACGCGAGGATGCCGCCGAGCGGGATCGAGATGAACAGCATGCCGCCGGCGATGATGAACGAGTTCTTCACGGCCAACCAGAAGTCCGGATCGGTGAAGATGAAGCGGAAGCCTTCGACGCCGAGCGTCTTGTTCGCGTCGAAGAACGGCGCGGACAGCAGGCTCTGGAACAGGATGAAGCCGAGCGGCAGCGCGACCGCGACGGTCAGCACAGCGACGACGATCCAGCGCAGCATGCCGGCGAGCGGCTGCAGGCCGCTGGCCCGCAGCGCGGGAATCGCATCGTCCTGGCCGGTGGAGGGCGGAACGGCCGGCGCCGGTCCGCGTGTGCTGGTTGAAAGCATGAGTTCACCCCTGCGGCCATCCGGATGGCCGCCTCTAGGAAGTCGGTAAGGGGAAGGGGCCGCCCGCGCGCGGTGCGGCGGGCGGCCCGAGGTCAGCGGATCAGCGCTTGATCGCCTGCTGCCATTGCTTCAGGAACGCGAGCCGCTTCGACTGGTCGAGGTAGACGAGCAGGCCGGTGCCGATCGGGATCGGCTTCAGCGAATCGCCGAGTTCCTTCGTGAGGCTCGCGGCCGACGTTTCGCCGCTCACGTCCGTGCGGATCGCGTACAGGTCCACCTGGTTCGCGATCACCGTCTGGCCGCGCTTGGACAGCAGGTAGTCGACCCACAGCTTCGCGGCATTCGGGTTCTTCGCCTTCTTCGAGATCGTCGCGAGGCGGCTCACGACCTGTGTGTAGTCCTTCGGAAACACGTAGCCGATCGACTTGTCCTTCTTCGCCTTCGAGTACGCATACGAGCCGATGATGTTGTAGCCGATCAGGTTCTCGCCCGACGAAATCCGCTCCATCATCGCGCCGGTGCTCGACTGCAGTTTCGGGCCGGTGGCGCCGATCGCCTTCACGAGTTCCCACGTGACCTTCTCGTTCACGTGCGCGTCCTGCGTCAGGTAGTTGAAGCCGACCCCCGACTTCTCGATGTCGTAGGTCGTGACCTTGCCCTTGAACTTGTCGGCTTGCGTGGTGAGCAGCTTGATGAGGTCGGCGCGGGTTTTCGGCACCTCGTTCTCGGGGATCAGGCGCTTGTTGTAGACGATCGCGAGCGGCTCGAACGTCGTGCCGTACGCCTGCTTCTGGTATTGCGCCCATTGCGGCACGTTCGGGCTTTCGGGCGAATCGTACGACGCCATCAGGCCGTCGTTGACGAGCTTGACCTGCAGGTCCATCGCGGAGCTCCACAGCACGTCGGCGCTGGTGCTGCTGGCCGCGTTCTCGCTGATGTAGCGGTTGTACAGCTCCGTGCTGTTCATGTCGTTGTACTCGACCTTCACGCCGTACAGGCTTTCGAAGTCCTTGATCAGCGGGCGCACGAGGCCCGTGTCGGTCGTCGAGTAGACGATCAGTTTTCCTTCCTTCTTCGCGGCGTCGACGACACCCTGGTAGTTACCCGGATATCCGGCCGGAACCTGTGCGACGGCAGCGCCGGCGGCGGTGCCCAGGACGATCGCCAGCGCGGCGGCGAGCTGTTTCGGTGCAAACGGCATGTCTTCCTCCAGTTGTGCGTGTGTATTGTTCGAGTGACGCGGATGTTAAGTGCGACGCACTTTCAGCCCGCTTTCATTTCGGTTCACAATAGCGTCCTTTGTGTTATGGATTTCCCGAGGTCCCCATGCGTGTGCTGCTCGTCGAAGACAACCCGAACCTGGCCCAGTCGCTGAACGACGCGCTGACCGCCGCGCGCTTCGCGGTCGATCACATGGCGGACGGGGAGGCGGCGGATCACGTGCTGCGCACGCAGGACTACGCGCTGGTGATCCTCGATCTCGGGCTGCCGAAGCTCGACGGGCTCGAGGTGCTGCGGCGGCTGCGCGCGCGCCGCAACCCGGTGCCCGTGCTGATCCTCACCGCGCACGGCTCGGTCGAGGACCGCGTGAAGGGGCTCGATCTCGGGGCCGACGACTATCTGGCGAAACCGTTCGAGCTGACCGAGCTGGAAGCGCGCGCCCGCGCGCTGATCCGGCGCAGCCTCGGCCACGAGCATTCGCGGGTCGAATGCGGGCCGCTTTCGTATGACAGTATCGACCGGAGCTTCCATCTCGCCGGCGAACCGCTGTCGCTCACGCCGCGCGAGCGCTCGGTGCTGGAAGTGCTGATCCTGCGCAACGGCCGCGCGATCAACAAGGAGACGCTGTCGGAGAAGATCTTCGGGCTCGACGAGTCGGTGAACGCGGATGCGATCGAGATCTACGTGTACCGGCTGCGCAAGAAGCTGGAGAACACCGGCGTCGCGATCGTCACGCTGCGCGGGCTCGGTTACTTGCTCGAAGCGAAGGCCGTGGAATGATCCGCCCGAACCTGCGCACGCAGGTCGCGCTGTGGCTGCTGCTGCCGCTGCTCGGGCTGCTCGCGCTCGACTCGTGGCTCACGTACCAGCGCGCGATGAGCGCCGCGCACGTCGCGTTCGACCGCACGCTGTCGTCGTCGCTGAAGTTGATCCGCGAAGGCGTGCGCCTCCATGAAGGCGAGATCGAGGTCGACCTGCCGTATCTCGCGCTCGAGATGTTCGAATCGGGCGACGGCGGCAAGATCTACTACCTGATCCGCGCGGACAACGGCCACACGATCACCGGCTATCCGGACCTGCCGCTGCCGCAGGGCGACGGCGCGCTGTTCGTCACGCGCTACTACGACGTCGTGTATCGCGGCGACCAGTTGCGCATGGCGGCGCTGCGCGTGCCGGTGCACGACGTGCCGACCGCGCAGACGCGCATCGTCTGGGTGATGGTCGGCGAGACGATCGAGGCGCGCCAGGCGCTCGCGCGCGAGATCCTGGTGGGCTCGCTGCTGCAGGAGGGGCTGCTCGTCGTGCTCGCGCTCGGGATCGTGTGGCTCGGCGTCGGGCGCGGGTTGCGGCCGCTGAACCGGCTGTCGGCGACGGTGGCCGCGCGCAGCGACGGCGATCCGACGCCGCTCGACACCGGCGGCATGCCGAGCGAACTCGCGCCGCTCGTCGAGTCGATCAACCAGTACATCGGCCGCACGCAGCGGATGCAGGTCGCGCGGCGGCGCTTTTTCGCGGACGCGGCCCATCAGCTGAAGACGCCGCTCGCGGCCGTGCAGGCGGGCGTCGAGCTGGCGTTGCGACCGGCCGAGCAGCCGCGCGTGAACGTGCATCTGCGGCGCGTGAACGGCGCGGTGCGGCAGGCCGTGAAGATCGTCCAGCAGCTGCTGTCGCTGTCGCGGCTCGATTCGGACAGCGGCCAGGCGGTCGCGCACCAGCCGGTCGCGCTGCATCGGCTCGCGCGCAGCGTGACGCTCGACTGGTCGCCCGTCGCGCGTTCGCGCGACATCGACCTCGGTTTCGAGCACGAGGCCGATGTCGACGTGCTCGGCCAACCGGACCTGCTCGGCGAAATGATCGGCAACCTGATCGACAACGCGATCCGCTACTCGGGCGACCGCGCGGTGATCACGGTGCGCGTGTCGCGCGACGGCGAGCATGCGCGGCTCGACGTGATCGATAACGGGCCGGGCATTCCGGCCAGCGAGCGCGACGCGGTGTTCGAACGCTTCCATCGCGGCAGCAAGACGCAGACGGTCGAGGGCACGGGGCTCGGGTTGTCGATCGTGCGGGAGATCGCGCGCGTGCATCAGGGCAGCGTGACGCTGGCCGATGCGCACGGCGGCGGGTTGGTGGTCACGGTGCGGCTGCCGGCGGCGAGCCATCGTTAGAGACGGGTTCAAGCCGAGTGGTGGCCGTTCCAGCCGAGTGGCGGGCGGCGCGGCACTCACGGCTTCAGCAGCAGCTTGCCGATCGACTTGCGGCTTTCCATGTCGGCATGCGCTTGCGCCGCGTCCGCCAGCGGATATTCGCCGCCGATCCGGACCTTGAGCCGGCCTTCCGCGATCCAGTCGAACAGCTGCGCCGAATGCGCGCGGAGCAGTTCGGGCGTGTGGATATGATCGAAGAAGGTCGTATAGCCGATCTTGATGCTCCTCGGCAGGCTCATGAGGTCGATCGGCCCCGGCCCGCCGAGCACCGGACCGTACCAGCAGAAGGTGCCCGAGCGGCGCAGCACGTCGAGCGATCCCTGAAAGGTCTTCGGCCCGGAGCCGTCGTAGACGACGTGCACGCCTTCGCCCTTGGTCAGTCGCAATGCCTTCGCGGCGAACCGGCCGCCGGTATCGACGATCACATGATCCGCGCCCGCTTCCGTGGCCGCGGCGACCTTGTCTTCGGACGAAACGCGACCGAGCACATGGCCGCCTCGCAGCTTGATGATCTGCGTCAACAGCAGGCCCAGGCCACCGGCAGCCGCGTGGACGAAAGCGACGTCGCCCGGCTGCACGGGATAGAAATCGGTCGCGAAATGGCTCGCGGTGAGACCCTGCATCATCACGGCGGCGGCCGTGCGATCGTCGATCGTGTCCGGAACCGGCACCAGCGACGTGGCGGGGATCGCGATCTGCTCCGCATAGCTGCCGGGCGCGTAGACCCACGCGACGCGCTGGCCGGGTTCGATGCCCTCGACGTCGTCGCCGACCGCCAGGACCCGGCCCGCGCCTTCGACGCCAAGAATCTTCGGGTTGGGCCACCCGGTCCACGCCATGCCCTGTCGCACGCCGATGTCCATGAAGTTGACGCCCGCGAAGGCGATCTCGACCAGCGCCTCGCCCGTACGCGCCACCGGGGCGGGCCGCTCGACCTGCTCAAGCATGTCGCGGCCGCCGATGCCGTTCATCACAATGGCTTTCATGATTTACCTCGTTATTGAATGATCGTTCATTAATTTGCCAAAAAAAATCTACCGCAGCGCCCGCAGCGTCATGTCGGCCAACGCGGTCAGGGTCGCGTGGTCGGCGCCGCCGCGACCGGCCACGCGGATGCCGGTGATGTTCGCGATCAGGAACTTGGCGGTCGCTTCGGGGACGAGGCCGGCGGCCACGTCGCCTTCGCGCTGCGCATCGCGGACCCGGGCCGCGATCGCGGCGATCAGGCTGTGGGCCAGCACCGCGTGGATCTCCGCGAGCTCGGGGCGGGACGCGCCGAATTCGTAGACCGAAATCGTGCCAAGACAGGGCTGGGCGGCCGTTTCGACCACGCGGCGAAGCAACGCGTCGATCCCGTCGATCGCGCGTGCGCCGCTGCGCAGCGCGTCGAAGTGCGCAGCGCATTCGCCCATCCCGTAGCGGCGCACGGCCGACAGATAAAGCTGCCATTTGTCGCCAAAGGCCGCGTAGAGGCTCTGCCGCCCGATGCCCATCGCGCTGACGAGCATCTGGGCCGAGCTGCCCTCGAACCCATGCTCGCTGAAAACGGCGATCGCGCCATCCAGCGCTGCGTCCGTGTCGAATTCCCTTGGTCTTGCCATGAGCGGACTATATCAATTCAGGAACAATCGTTCAATAAAATTGTGAATGGAGCGCCGAAGGCTGGATCTGCCGGAGCATGTGCCCGCATGTCCGGCAGTCGTCGTGGCGGGTCGCTCAGTCGCCGAACCCGATCTCCGCTTCGACCGATTGCCCGACCTCGAGCCACGCACCCGCGCCTTCGACGACGATCGCGTTGATGCCGAACGTCAGCGCATTGTCATAGTTCGGGTTCGCGCGATAGGTCTGCATCGTGTCGGTCGGCTCGTGCGGCCAGTCCGGGTTCGGCGCACCGGTCACCTGGTCGATCGTCGGCACCGGGCAGCGCGTGCACAGCTTCACGAGGCGCAGCCGCACGGGCGTTTCGCCGTCGGCGTCGAGATGCTCGAGGAAATCCTCTTCATACGCGTCGAGATCCGACACGACGATGTTCGGGCGGAAGCGGTTCATCGGGATCGCCGGCGCGCCTTTCGCGACGAGCTTCGCGTTCAGGTCGTCGAGCGACGACTGACCGATCACGAGCAGCGGATAGCCGTCCGCGAACTGCGTGTGCGTATCGATGTCGCCGGTCCATTTTCGGTTGCAGCCGCGGCGTGCATCCGCGCCGAAGCGCGCGAGCTTCAACGGCACGCCGAGGAATTCGGTGAGCCATGCAGCCGTTTCGGCGCCCGTGTCGATCGCGTCGACGGTGTCGCGCCAGACGGTCGCGGCCATCTTCGGGGTGGCGGGCGTCGCGTCGCCGTCGAGCGGCGTGCGGATCTCCGGCATGCCCGGCGCGTTCAGCACGAGCGCATCGCTGTCGAGCGCGGTGCGGATCAGCGCGAGGCGCGGGTGCGTGCGCTGCGTGATCATCATCCCGTCGGGGGTGGTGATCAGCCAGTGGCGATCGTAGGCGAGGCCCGTTTCGAGCAGTTGCGCGCGCGGCAGCGCGATGCCGGCGCAGGACTTGATCGGGTAGACGAAGAGTTCGGAGATGGCTGGCATGACGCTGGCTGACGAAGGCGGGATGATCGAATCGCGATTGTGCCAGATCATGCGAAAACCGTTCGGGCGGTTGGACGCCGCCGCGCGGCCGGTTACGCGAGCGCAAAGCCGAGGTCGAAGGTTGGGCGCACGTCGAGCGGCTGGCGCAGCAACCCGGCTTTCAGATAGAAGTCGGCCGTGCGCTGCTGTGCGGCGATCACCGTCGCGTCGATCGGCTGCCAGTGCGTGTTGCGGCGCTCGAACTGCAGCTTCGCGGCCGCCGACGGGATGCCGATGATGCGCGCGAGCGCCGCGGAATACGCGTCGACGTGCCGGTACGACCAGACCTGCGCGCGCACGACACGTTGCAGGAAGTCGCGCAGCACGTCGCGCTTCGACGCGATCGCCGCGTCCGTCGCCGCGACGTAGCTGAGGCCCGACCACAGGCCGCGGCCGTCGACGAGCACGCGCGCGGCCGCTCGTTTCGGCGAGCGCCGTATACGGCTCCCAGGTCGCCCACGCATCGATCGATCCGGTTGCGAGCGCAAGCATCGTGTCGGCCGGCGGCAGGAAGCGGAACGATACGGCGTCCGGCGGCAAGCCGGCCGCGTCGAGCGCCTTCAGCGTGACGAAATGGCCGATCGAGCCGCGCGTGGTGCCGATGCGCTTGCCTTTCAGGTCGGCGGTGCCTTTCAGCGTGGCGTCGGGCCGCACGAGCACGGCGGTGCCGTACGGGTCGGAGCGGTTCGCGGCGATCACCTTGATGCGGGCGCCCGACGCGAGCGCGAAGATCACCGGCGCGTCGCCGATCGGCCCGCAGTCGACGGCCCCCGCGTTCAGCGCTTCGGCCAGCGGCGCGGCGGCCGGGAATTCGGTCCACGCGATGTCGTACGCGAGGCCGTTCAGCTCGCCGGCCGCTTCGAGCAGCGCGCGCAGCCCGCCTTTCTGGTCGCCGGCCCGCAGCAGCGGCCGCGCACCCGATTGCGCATGGAGCGCGGCCGGCGCGACGGTGAGGGTGGTGGCGAGGGCGCTTGCTTGCGCGAGGAAGTGACGTCGGGTCGGATTCATCTTGAGTTCTGTCGAGCAGGGAAACGTTTCGGGAATTCAGTGCGGGAGCCCTGCTTGCACGTCGCGCACGGGTTCCGCATCGACGCGCAACAGCAGCGCGGTCAGCGGATCGGTGTTCGCGCCGGCTGCCGGCGCGGGTGCGGGGACATCCGAGCGGCACAGCAGGTCGGATGCCGACCAGCCGGTGCTGCCCGGCAATGCGCGCGCACGCAGCCAGCCGCGCCGGTCGGCGAGCAGTTGCGTGCCGCCGAACGCGTCGGGCGGCACGCCCGCGATCGTCGCGAACGCCTGCCACGCATCGGGCGTCGATGCGACACAGTTCGCGCGCATGCCGGTGGGCGGCGGTGCCGGCGTGTCGCCGGCGGTGACGAGCAGCGTCTGCCAGCGCGGGTCTTCCGGCGGCGGCGTGTCGGTCGGCGCGAGCGCGACGATGCGCACGCGCTGGCCTTCGCGCCAGCGCGCGAGCGGTTGCGGCGCGGCGCTGCCGCAGCGAACGTCGAGCGCCGGCAGCGGGACGGGCACGGGCCACGCACCTTCCGCCTGCGCGCCGCTGCCGGCCGACAGCGCTTTCAGGTAATCGAGCACGGCCCACGTGTCGGCCGGGCCGAGCGTCGCGGCAAAGCCCGGCATCGACGCCGCGCCGCGTGTGTCGTGCGTACCGTGCCGCACGCGCCAGTACAGTTCGCCGTCGAGCCGGCGCGCGAGCAGCGCGCCCGCGAAGGTCGGCGGCCAGTGCGCGAGCGTCGCCGCGAGCGGCCCTTCGCCGCGGCCGTCCGCGCCGTGGCAGGCCGCGCAATGCTGCCCATACAGCTGCTTGCCGCGCATCACGTTCGCGACGGAAAACGGCGCGGGATTGCGCTGGAAACTGGTCGGCACCGCTGGCGCGAGCCACAGCGATGCCGGCGGCCACGGTGCGAACCATGCAACGGCCAGCGCGGCGATTGCCGATGCCGCACGCCCTTTGCGCGATGCGATCGCGACGCAGCCCAGCGCCGCGGCAAGCACGGTCGCCGCACCCGCGAACGCGAGCTGGCGCGTGAGCGCCGCGTCGATGCGCAGCGTTTCGAGCGCGATCCGCTGCGCCCACGGCCACGCGGCCTGTCCGTCGGCATCGCCGGTCAGCCCGGCCGCCTGCAGCACGCGCGCGAACGCGACCTGCGCGCGATACAGCAGTTGCAGGAACAGCAGCGCCCAGTCGGAAAACGGCGGTGCACTCATCGGCGCGGCCTTTGTCGCGCACCGGCAATCCTGCGAACGGCACCGCGCATCTACCAGCTCGCATCGAGGCCGAGATGCCGCAGCGCCTCATGGCGCAGCTCGGCGAGACGCGGGTCGCCGCGATGGCGCGGATAGGGCAGGTCGACGCGCAGTTCCGCGACGATGCGTGCGGGACGCGGCCCGAACACGATCACGCGCTGCGCGAGAAACAGCGCTTCCTCGACATCGTGCGTGACGAGCAGCGCGGAGAACCCGTCGCGTTGCCACAGCGCGGTCAGCTCGGCCTGCATCGTCAAGCGCGTCAGCGAGTCGAGCTTGCCGAGCGGCTCGTCGAGGATCAGGAGGCGCGGATCGTTGACGAGCGCGCGGGCGAGCGCGACGCGCTGCGCCATCCCGCCCGACAGCTGATGCGGAAACACGTTTGAGAATTCCTGCAGCCCGACGCGTGCGAGCGCATCGTCGACGCGATGCTGCGCGGTGCGCGCCACGCCGCGCGCTTCGAGACCGAGCGCGACGTTCGCGCGCACCCGGCGCCACGGGTAGAGCGTCGGATCCTGGAACACGACGATGCGCGACGGATCGGGCCGTTCGATCGGCGTGCCGTCCTGCGCGATCGTGCCTTGCCGCGCGGCGTCGAGGCCCGCGACGAGCCGCAGCAGCGTCGATTTCCCGCAGCCGCTCGGGCCGAGCAGCGCGACGAATTCGCCGGCCGCGACCGACAGCGTGACGTCGTCGAGCACCGGCAGCGGGCCGCCGGGGCCGTCGAACGCATGGCTCACGCGGCGGATGTCGATGCGCGCGCCGCGCGGCGCCGAGACAACAGAGGGTTCGAGAACGGCGGCGCTTACCATTTGACGGTTCCTTTCTGCCACGCGAGCACACGGTCGCGCACCGCGAACAGCAGCGCGATCAGCCCGGAAAACAACAGCGCCATCACGATCAGCGCCGCATACATGTTCACGTACGATGCCCAGCCCAGCGCCCAGCTCAGGTACCAGCCGAGCCCCGACTTGACGCCCATCATCTCGGCGACGACGAGCACCGTGAACGACGCGCTCAGCCCCATGAAGATGCCGACGAATACGTGCGGCAGCGCGGCCGGAATCGCGACGCGCAGCACCAGGAAGCGCGCGTTCGCGCCGAGCGTGCGCGCGACGTCGTAGTACTGCCGGTTCACGCTCGCGACGCCCGACCACGTCAGCACCGCGACCGGGAAGCCGGTCGACAGCGCGATCAGGAACGCGGCGGCTGAATAGCTCGTCGGAAAGAAGTAGAACGTGAGCGGCAGCAATGCGGTGGCCGGCACCGGGCCGAGCACGCGCAGCACCGGGTGCACCCAGTAGCCGATGCGGCGCGACCAGCCGATCGACACGCCCACCGCGAACCCGACCGCGACGCCGTAGGCAAACCCGAGCGCGAGCAGCTTCAGCGTATTGCCGGCGCTGCCGACGAGGCGCGGCCAGTCGTCGACGTAGACTTCGATCAGCGCCTGCGGCGGCGCGAAGAACGGCGTGGGCAGCCAGCCGGTCTTCGCGGTGACGATTTCCCACGCGGCGAGCACGAGCGGCAGCGCGACGAGCCACGGCCCGGCCGGGCGCACGCGGGCGAGCCGCGCGCGCGTGGCCGGCACGCGATGGCCGAGCGTCGCCGCGATCAGCAGCAACGCGGCGATCGTCCATGCGGCGGTGCCGAACGTATCGGTGTACGCCCAGTCGGTGAAGCCGACGACGCGGTTCGGCCACAGTTCCGTGAGCGCGCCGAGCACGGCCCATGCGACCGCCGCGACGATGCCGGCCGGCCAGCTGCGCGCACGACGGGCTTCGGCCGCGAGCGTCGCGTCGCAGGCTGTGCACGCGGCACGGGATGTAGCGGCAGCCGTGGCAGCGGCGGGGGCCGACGCGGTGCGGGCGGGTGACGTGTGTTCGATCGTCGACATCGCGTCACCCGAGCACGTTCGCATAGACCTGCTGCGCGAAGCGCTGCGGGTCGGTGCTCTTCTTCAGCACGTTGATGCGGCGGAAATCGTCCGCATAGAACGCGATTTCCTGCTGCAAATCGACGTTGGTCGGGTGGTGCGTGTAGGTCAGCGTCGCGTACAGCTTGCGCAGGTCGTCGGGATTGATCTTCGGCGAATACTTCGCGAACGCCTTCGCGGCTTCGTTCGGGTTGTCGTGCGTGTACTCGGTGGCCTGCACGATCGAGCGCGCGAGCGCGGCGGCCGTCGGCCGGTCGTTGCGTACGAGATCGCCGCGCGCGCCGATCACGCAGCACACCTTGCGCGCGTATTCGCCGGACAGGTTCGTCGCGAGTTCGGTATACGCGCCGTTGCTGCGTTTCTCGAGCAGGTAGAGATTCGGATCGCCGTCGGCGATCGCCTGGATCTCGCCCTTGTCGACCGCGACGCCGAGCAGGTCGGCCGGATACTGCCGCCACGTGATGTCGCGCTCGGGATCGATGCCGTTCTTCGCGAGCAGGATCGAGAAGAAGTGCTTGCCGGGCGCGGCGAGATCGCTGACGCCGACGGTCTTGCCCTTCAGCGCCTGCAGCGTCGTGACGCCGGCCGTCTTCGAGCCGAGCAGCCGCACGCAGCCGCCGTGCGAGCTGCCGATGATCTTCACGTCGAAGCCGGCTTCGAGCGGCTTCAGCCAGCGGTGGATCATCCCGACCGCCGCGTCGGCCTTGCCGGTCGCGATCGATTCGAGCAGCTGGTCGGTCGACCCGCTGTAGTTGATCAGCTCGACCTTCAGCCCGTTCCTCTCGAAGAATCCGTGCTCCTGCGCGACGACGATCGGCGTCAGGCAGAACGCGTTCTGGTTCCACGCGAACGTGAGCTTTTTCAGCGGCGGCGCGGACCAGGCCTTGCGGCCGAGCGTGATCGCCGGTGCGGCGAGCGCGGCGGCGCCGGCCGCGCGCAGCAGCCGGCGGCGCTTGTCGTCATGGGCGCCGGTCGGCGCGGGTGCGATGGTATCGGTCATGGTGTGGTTTTGGGTTCCGGTCGTGCGGCAGGCGCTCAGTCGAGCAGGTCGGGTTCGTCGGCGACGACGCGCGCGAACAGGCTGTCGAACGCATGCAATGCGCCGTCGGGGCCGCCGATCTGGCCGTGCGTGTGTCGCGCGGTCGCGTGATCGATCGGTTGCGGCGTGCCGGCCGCTTCGGCCAGCAACTGCGTGTGCGCGGCATTGTCGAGCGCGATGTACCACCACGCGGCGGCCTCGACCGTCGGGCCGGCCGTCAGGATGCCGTGGTTCTTCAGGATCACGCCCTTGTGCGTGCCGCCGTCGGGCTTCACGAGCGCGGCCGCGATCCGCGCGCCTTCGCTCGTGTCGGCGACCATGCCCGTGAAGTCGTCGAACAGCGCGTGATCCTCGTAGAACACGCACGCGTCCTGCGTCAGCGGGTCGAGCGCGCGGCCGAGCGTGGACCACGCCTTGCCGTAGGTCGAATGCGTATGCGCGGCCGCGACGAGGTGCGGATGCGCGTCGTGAATCGCCGCATGGATCGCGAACGCGGCCTTGTTCAGCGGCCGGTTGCCGATCGCGGTTTCGCCGCGCGCGTTGACGAGCAGCAGGTCCGACACCTTGATCTGCGAGAAATGCACGCCGAGGGGATTCACCCAGAAGTGGTCGGGCAGTTCCGGATCGCGCGCGGTGATGTGGCCGGCGAGGCCCGACGCGAAGCCGAAGCGCGCGAACAGGCGGAACGCGGCCGCGAGCCGCTCCTGCCGGTGGCGGCGCTCGGCGGCGACGTCGACGCGCGGCGCGGGCGGATCGAACCAGAAATGCTGGCGCGGTGTGTCGGCGAGGACGAGGCCCGACGCGGTGCGCGCGGGCGACGAAGAAGACAGGACGGCGGACATGGCGGGCGGCTCCGTTTGCGTCAGGCGGCGCGGCGCGCCGCGTCGCGGGCCGCGACGGCGCTGCGTACGCGCGGAATCAGTTCGCGGCCGTAGTCGATCGCGTCGTCGAGCGGGTCGAAGCCGCGGATCAGGAACGTCGTCACGCCGAGGTCGTAGTAGTCGAGCAGCGCGTCGGCGACCTGTTCGGGCGTGCCGACCAGCGCGGTCGAATTCGAGCGCGCGCCGGTGAGCTTCGCGATCTCGGTCCACAGCCGCTTGTCGACCCGCGAGCCGCGTTCGGCCGCGGCGAGCAGACGCCGCGCGCCTTCGCTCTGTTGCGGGCCGCCGGTGCCGAGGCCGGCCGCTTCGCGCAGCCGGCGCGTCTCGTCGAGGATCCGGTGCGCGCGCGCCCATGCGTCGTCTTCGGTCGCCGCGAGGATCGGCCGGAACGACACGGAAAAGCGCACCTGCCGGCCGTGCTTCGCGGCTTCGGCGCGCACGCGGGTCGTCAGGTCGCGCACCTGGTCGAGCGATTCGCCCCACAGCGCATAGACGTCCGCGTGCTTGCCGGCGACTTCCAGCGCCGCCTCCGATGCGCCGCCGAAGTAGATCGGCACGTGCGGCTGCTGGAACGGCTTCACTTCCGAAAAGCCCTGTGTGAAGCGGTAGTGCGCGCCGTCGTGATCGAACGGCTGCGTTTCGGTCCAGATGCGTCGCAGGATGCCGAGGTATTCGTCGGTGCGCGCATAGCGCGCGTCGTGATCGAGAAAATCGCCGTCGCGCTGCTGTTCGCTGTCCGAGCCGCCGGAGATGAAGTGCACCGCGAGCCGGCCGCGGCTGAACTGGTCGAGCGTCGCGATCTGCCGCGCGGCGAGTGTCGGCGCGGTGAAGCCCGGACGATGCGCGAGCATGAAATGGATGCGCTCGGTCGTCGCGGCGGCGAACGCGATCGTCAGGGTCGCCGACGGGCCGGTCGAGTGATGCGGGACGAGGATCCGGTCGAAGCCGGCCGTTTCGTGTGCCCGCGCGAAGTCGCGCACGTAGTCGGGGTCGACGACGGGACCGGTAGGCGGATGGATTTCCGACTGCTTCTGGCTCTGGATCATGCCGATGAATTCGACGCTCATCTGGGTCTCCGATGCAAGGACGGCCCGGCGCGGCCAGCGACGGCCGGCCACGGCGGGGAATGGAGCGCAGATTACCGCCGGGATCATGCGGAATGGAAATAATCAATCCGGATTTGAATATCAGATTTGCATGGTTTGGGCGCGTGTGCGCTGCGCATACGCTGTGGGCTCGCGATCGAAGCGAAAGGGCGCCGGCCGCCTGTCGTGCGGGGCTTCGGTCGCCGCCCGATCGGCGCCGAGCGCCGCCGGCTTCACGAGCCGCCGCGCCGCGTGCCGATCGATCTCCGCCGTCACCGCCTTTACGTTGCTTGGCTACCCGCTACCCAGTCACCGAGGGAATCCGTACCGATGTCCGCCAGCCTTGCCGCTTCTTCGTCGCCAGCGCCTTCACAGTCGTCGCTGCGCCACCTGCCTGCCGACGATGCGCGCGTCGCCGCGCTGCTCGAGCGTCTTACGCCCGAACTCGCGGCCGACGCCGCCCGCAACGATGTCGACGGCCGCTTCCCGCACGAGAACTTCGCGCGGCTGCATCGCGCCGGGCTGATCGCGCAGGTCGTGCCGCGCGAGCATGGCGGCGCGGGTGCGACGCTCGCGCAGGCGAGCCGCATCGTGGCCGCGGTCGCGCGCGCCGATCCCGCGACCGCGCTGGTGCTGACGATGACGTATCTGCAGCATCGCGCGCTCGGCCGCGCGGACCACCGCTGGCCCGCGCGCCTGCGGCATGCGGTGTTCGACAGTGCGGTCGACGAAGGCGCGTTGATCAACGCGCTGCGTGTCGAGCCGGCGCTCGGGTCGCCGTCGCGCGGCGGCCTGCCCGAAACGGTTGCGCGTCGCGACGGCGACGGCTGGCGGCTGTCGGGCCACAAGCTGTACTGCACCGGCATTCCGGCGCTGCGCTGGCTGGCCGTATGGGCGCGCACCGACGAGCCCGAGCCGCGGGTCGGCGTGTTCCTCGTGCCGCGCGAGCGCCACGCTGGGGACGATGTGCGCATCCGCGTGATCGAAAGCTGGAATCACCTGGGCCTGCGCGCATCGGGCAGCCATGAGGTCGTGTTCGACGACGTGCGGCTGCCCGCCGATCATGCGGTGGACGTGCGAGCGCCCGATGCGTGGGCCGTGTCGGCCGCGAGTCATGCGGATGTCGACGCGCAGGCCGACCAGCAGGCCTGGATGGTCGCGCTGCTCGGCAGTCTCTACGATGCGGTGGCGCGTGCGTCGCGCGACTGGCTGCTCGAGTTCGCGACGACGCGCGCGCCGAGCGGGCTCGGTGCGCCGCTCGCGACGCTGCCGCGCGTGCAGGAGGCCGTCGGCGAGATCGAAGGGTGGCTGCACACGAACCGCGTGCTGCTCGACGCGCACATCGCACGCACCGATGCCGGCGATGCACCGCCGGTGACGACGAGCGGCCTCGTCAAGCGAACCGTGACGGAGCAGGCGATCCGCACCGTCGAGCACGCGTTGAAGCTGTCGGGCAATCACGGGCTGAGCCGCAGCAATCCGCTCGAACGTCACTATCGCGACGTTCTGTGCAGCCGCGTGCATACGCCACAGGACGACGCGATCGCGGTCGCCGCCGGACGTGCGGCGCTCGAGGCGGCGGCGCTCGAGGCGGCGGCGCGGAGCGCGACGCCGGAGCCGCACGCGGGCGAGACGTCACGCAACGCGCCGGCATCCGCTCGACACGATGCGTGAGCGCGGTGGCGTGGCGGTCAGCGGAAACGAGACGACGCCGTGCCTGCGTCGTCGGGCCTGGTCAAGCGGCCTCGTCGTGCGCGGCGGCATCCGCGGGCAGCGCGAACGCCGTGCGTGCATGCGCGGCCACGGCCGCGAGCGGCGCGGTGAAGCGCGCGGCGTCCTGCCGGTGCAGCAGCCACAGATCGATCTGCGGCTTGAAATCGGCGAGCGGCACGATGTCGAGCGCGTCGCGCAGCGGGCTGCCGTCGAGCAGCGGCAGCGGCATCAACCCGATGCCGAAGCCGTTCGCGACGCTCTGCAACTGCAGGTCGCGGCCATAAGTGTCGAGCGTGACCGGCATCGGCAGCCCCTGCGCGTCGAGCGCCCGGCGCAGGCCCGCACGAAATCCGCAGCCGTCGGGATTGAGCACCCAGCCGCGCGCCTGGCAGTCGGCAAGCCGATAGGCGCGGCGCGGCCAGTCGCCCTTGCGGCCGACCGCGACGAGCCGCGTGGCCAGCAGCCGTTCGCCCGCGACCTGCGGCGGCAGCACCATCTCGCGGGCCAGAAACACCAGCGCCGCATCGAGCTCGCGGCGCGCGATGCGTTCGACGAGCGTGCCGCCCCAGGCGGTCGTGACCTGCGTGGTGAGCGCCGGCCATTGCCCGGCAAGCCGCGCGATCAGGCCGGGCAGCATCAGCTCGCCGAGCCCCTGCGTGAGGCCGACGCGGAATTCGCCGGCGGGCGGCCGCTGGCCGGCCGTCAGTTCGCGCAGCGCATCGACTTCGCGCAGGATCGCGCGACACTGCTCGAACACCTGCCGGCCGATGTCGGTCGGGCGCGGCGGCTTCGTGTTGCGGTCGAGCAGCGTCACGCCGAGCGCTTCCTCGAGGTTCTGGACGCGCCGCGTGATCGCGGGCTGCGTCATCCCGAGCTCGGTCGCGGCCTGGCTGAGCGTCTGGCAGCGGACGACCGCTGCAAAAGCGTCGATATCGCTAATTTTCATGTTTGTTCTGCATGGTCTTTCAGGGGCATCATGACGATCCATCATGTTCGGCATCATATTCGAGGAGCTGGCCGATGAGTACGCTTTCGTTGCGGCAGACGCCGCTGCATCCGTTCGTCGACGGGCTGGGCGCGCTGCTCGCGTCCGGCGCGAACGAGGCGCGCATTCTCGACGAGGGCGGCGCGTTGCTCGCCGCGCTCGTTGCGCACGACGACTGGCTGCCCGACGCGTTCGCGCAGCCCGATCCCGAGCGCTACCGCCAGTACCTGCTGCATCTCGATCCCGACGAGCGGTTTTCCGTCGTCAGCTTCGTATGGGGCCCCGGCCAGACCACGCCGATTCACAACCACACGGTGTGGGGGCTGATCGGGATGCTGCGCGGCGGCGAGTTTTCGCAGCCCTACCGGTTCGACGCAACCGGCAAGCCGGTGCCGGCGGGCGATGCAGTGCGGCTGCAGCCGGGCGAGGTCGAGGCCGTGTCGCCGCGCATCGGTGACGTCCATCGCGTGACCAACGCGTTCGCGGATCAGGTATCGATCAGCATCCACGTGTACGGTGCGAACATCGGCACGGTCGAACGCGCGGTGTTCCTCGATGACGGGACCGTGAAGCCGTTCGTGTCCGGCTATTCGAACGCGTGACGTCGCATGCCGCCCGCGCCAGCGCCCGCCCGCAGGCGCGAGATTCAACCGTTTTCCGTGTGCTTTCTTCATCGACTTCAACAGAATCCGACCGAGACATCGTGACGCAATCCGCTGATTCCACTTCCCGTTTCCCCGTCGCGTCGTACCAGGACGTACGCGCGCGCCTGCTGGCCCGCGACGAGCTCGCGCTGATCGACGTGCGCGAGGAGGATCCTTACGCGCAGGGCCATCCGCTGTGGGCCGCCAACTTTCCGCTGTCGAAACTCGAACTCGACGCGTGGACGCGCATTCCGCGCCGCGACACGCCGATCGTCGTGTTCGGCGAAGCCGGCGGCGAGGATCTCGCGCCGCGTGCGGCCGCGACGCTCGCGCGGCTCGGCTATACCGACGTGCGCCTGCTTGATGGCGGCCTCGCGGGCTGGCTCGCCGCGGGCGGCGAGCTGTTCATCGACGTGAACGTGCCGAGCAAGTCGTTCGGCGAATGGGTCGAGGCCGAGCGGCATACGCCGTCGCTGTCCGCGCAGGAGGTGCAGGCGCTGATCGATGCGCAGGCCGACGTCGTGATCGTCGACGCGCGCCGCTTCGACGAATACCAGACGATGAACATCCCGACGTCGACGAGCGTGCCGGGTGCGGAACTCGTGCTGCGCGTGCGCGCGCTCGCGCCGAACCCGCAGACTCGGGTCGTGGTGAACTGCGCGGGCCGCACGCGCAGTATCATCGGCACGCAGTCGCTGATCAACGCTGGGCTGCCGAACCCGGTCGCCGCGCTGCGCAACGGCACGATCGGCTGGACGCTCGCCGGCCAGACGCTCGAGCGCGGCGCATCGCGACGCTTTCCGGACGACGTCGATCCCGCGCAGCGCGACGAAGCCCGCCGCGCCGCACGCGCGGTGGCCGAGCGTGCAGGCGTGCCGCGCATCGCGCTCGCGGACGTCGCCGCGCTCGACGAACCGGGCCGCACGCTGTACCGCTTCGACGTGCGCACGCCGGAGGAATACGAGGCCGGCCACCTGCCGGGCTTTCTGAGCACTCCGGGCGGCCAGCTCGTGCAGGAGACCGACCATCACGCGGCCGTGCGCGGCGCGCGGATCGTGCTGGCCGACGACGACGGCGTGCGCGCGGACATGACCGCGTCGTGGCTCGCGCAGATGGGCTGGGACGTGCGCGTGGTCGAGCCGGCCGGCACGGCGGCGTTCGTGGAGCGCGGCCAGCCGCCGCGCGACGTGCCGGCTACGCCGCAGGTGAGCGAGGTGTCACCCGCGACGCTCGCGGGCTGGCTGAAGGAGGCGGCTGCGGGCGAGATCGCGATCGTCGACGTGACGACCAGCGCGAACTACGTGAAGCGCCATATTCCCGGCGCGTGGTTCGTCGTGCGCGCGCAGTTGCGCGACGCGCTCGCCGCGATCCCGCCGGCGAAGCGCTACGTGTTCACGTGCGGATCGAGCCTGCTCGCGCGGTTCGCGGCGCACGACGCGCGTGCGTTGCTGCCGGCTTCCGCGGCAATCGCGGTGCTGGCGGGCGGCACGGCAGCGTGGATCGATGCGGGGCTGCCGCTCGAGCACGGCGAAACGCATCTAGCGTCGCCGCGTGTCGACCGTTACCGGCGCCCGTACGAAGGCACCGACAACGCGGCCGCCGCGATGCAGGCGTACCTCGACTGGGAATACGGGCTGGTCGATCAGTTGAAGCGGGACGGCACGCATCATTTTCGCGTGATCTGATCGCGGCGCGGGAACCGGCGCGCGGCAAGCGGCAAGCGGCAATCGGTAAGCGGCAAGCGGCAACCGGCAACCGGCAACCGGCAACCGGCAACCGGCAACCGGCAACCGGCAACCGGCGACCGGCGACCGGCGACCGGCGACCGCCAACCGCCAACCGCCAACCGCCAACCGCCAACCGCCAACCGCCAACCGCCAACCGCCAACCGCCAACCCCCAACCGGCGCGCGGCCCCGCGTGCGCCGCGCCCGTTGCCGCGCGCTCTGCGCGTCCAGCATTCAGCCGGTTCAGCGCTTGAACGTATCAACAGCCGTGCGGCCGACGGCCGGATCGTCGGTGAAGAAGCCGTCGATCCCCGCGCGCAGGTAAGCCTGGATCTCGCGCACCGAGCCCGCGGTGTTGCGCGTGGCCGGCGTGCCGCCGTCCTTCAGCGACGCGGGCAGGAAGTTGTTCTCCGGGCGGAACGTATACGGGTGCACGACGAGGCCGGCTTCGTGCGCATAGCGCACGTACGGCGTCGGCTGCTGCAGCGTGCCGTCCGCGGCCACCGCGATGATCGACGTCTTGTACGGCCCGACGCCGTTCGCATAGGACGCGATCTCGCGCATTCCGTCGCGCGTCGACAGGTCGCCATAGGTGCGCTTGTCGTTCGCCTTCACGAAGTCGTACGGACGCTGGCCGGCTTCGTCCATCAACTGCACGAGCTTCCAGTTCGGCTGGCTCGACTTGATCCGGTTGCGGATCGTCTTCAGGTTCGCGACCTCGAACGACTGGATGTAGACCGTCGCCGTGCGCGCCGTGTACGGATCCTTCAGCAGCGCGTCGACGAGGCGATCCTCGAGCGGCAGGCCGATCGACTGGAAGTAGGTCGGATGCTTGGTTTCCGGATACAGATGGATCGTGCGGCCTGTCTGCGCGGACATCTGCTTCGCGAGCGCGACGATCTCGTCGAAGGTCGGGATCTCGAACTGATCGTTGTACGCGGTGTTCGCCGGACGGATCTGCGGAATGCGCTCGCGGGCACGCAGCGTCTTCAGCTCGGCGAGCGTGAAGTCCTCGGTGAACCAGCCGGTCAGTTGCGTGCCGTCGATCGTCTTGGTCGCCTTGCGGCTCGCGAACTGCGGCAGCGTCGACACGTTCGTCGTGCCCGAGATTTCGTTTTCGTGGCGCGCGACGAGCACGCCGTCGCGGGTCGCGACGAGGTCGGGCTCGATCACGTCCGCACCGTCCTCGATTGCCTTGCGGTACGACGCGAGCGTGTGCTCGGGGCGCAGCGCGCTCGCGCCGCGATGGCCGACCACCTGCACCTTCGCTGAGATCGGTTGCGTGGGATCGGACGCCGAGATATCGTCGCCGCCGCAGGCGGCAAGCAGCAGGGCGGCGGCACAGGCGAACGGGATACAGCGCAGGGCGGTCGGGCGCGTGAAGAGCATGGCGGTGAACCTTCGGAACGGAAGTCGGTGAAAGGGCGCTCGATCCGGCGGCGCGGATTGAACGGGATCGAACGGGACGCGATCGTCGCACCGGATCATTACATATGTATTACTTTCGCCTTTCTGTTTTGTTGTGACGAAAATGAGCGGGACGGTGGAACACGCGGTGGCGCGGCGTGACGCGATCCGACCCGTGTTGGAGAGCCGCCGCGCCGGATGCACTAAACTTGCGGGACTTTTGCATCGCCGCGCCGGGCCGACGCCTGCCCGCGCACGACGACGCGGCGACTCGCGGCCGGCGCGGGCACCCCGGCACCGTATGCGTGCGGGGCCCGCGCCGGTCGATTTTTAGCGACCCATGACGACTCATACCGATCCCGCCTATCTGCTCGGCGACCTGCTGAAGAACGTTTCCCGCTCCTTTTACCTGACGCTGCGCGTGCTGCCCGACGGCATGCGCGAGCCGGTCGGTCTGGCCTACCTGCTTGCGCGCGCGGCCGACACGATCGCCGATACGGCGCTCGTCGCGCCCGAGCGCCGCGCGGCGCTGCTGACCGACCTGCGCGACGAGATCGAGCGGCTCGGCGACGGCGCGGCGCTGTCGCGCGCGCTCGAGGATGTCACGCGGATGCAGACGGATTCGCACGAACACATGCTGCTCGCGTCGATGAAGCCGATGCTTGCGTTGCTGCGCGCGCAGCCGGACGCGGACCGCGCGTCGATCCGCAAGGTCGTCGCGACGCTGACGTCGGGGATGGAATTCGACCTGCGCACGTTTCCCGACGAGCAGTCGGGGCAGGTCGCGTCGCTGCCGAGCCGTGACGAACTCGATCGCTACACGTATCTGGTCGCCGGCTGCGTCGGCGAATTCTGGACCGACATGACCGGCGCGCACACGCGGGCCGCGCGCGGCTGGGATTTCGCGGACATGCGCGAGAAGGGCATCCGTTTCGGCAAGGCGCTGCAGATGACCAACATCCTGCGCGACTGCGCGAAGGACCTGCGGATCGGCCGCTGCTACCTGCCGGACGACGTGCTGGCCGAGCATCGCATCGGCGTCGCCGACCTGATGTCGCCCGACGCGTCGGCGCGCGCGCGCGGCGTGCTGGTCGAGCTGTTGCGCGCGACGCTCGCGCAGTATCGCGACGCATGCTTCTATACGCAGGCGATTCCGCGCCGCTTCGTGCGTCTGCGGCTCGCATGCCTGTGGCCGATCATGATCGGCCTCGAAACGCTCGAACTGCTGGCCGGCCACGACGCGTGGCTCGATCCGGCGCGGCCGGCGAAGGTGCCGCGCAAGCGCGTCTACCGGATCATGGCGTCGTCGCTCGCGCTCGTCGGTTCGAACGCGGCGATCCGTGCGCGCATCAACGCGCTGGTCGACGCGGTGAACGCGCGGATCGCGGCACCCGCGTCGCATTGAATGTCGCCGGCGCGAGGCGCCGGCATCCTCTTTCGGCCCGCGTTCGCCGGGCCGCTCCGTCCGATCTCCGCCGCACGGGCTGAAACGTTTTCAAATTTCGTTTCGCGAAACGTGGGTGTCACGAACGTAAGCGATCCTGCGCGGCGATGTGAATCGCGGTGTCGATCGCGGTTGCGCATTGGTCGGAACAAACGTGCCGAAGGCGTCTGACAACACCGCCCGGTCGCGATGCACCCGTAAAAATGTAAAGCTAGGGTTTTCACCGGGAAATGCCGGAAATCCCCGCCGCGTAAGCGTTTTCAGGTGTTATGTAACCGTTTGGTGAACCCGTGCGTTGCGTCGATCATACGATGACCGACGGCACGTATTGGGAAACAATTGGTAATCCGTCAGAATCGCTCCGGCATGTACTCGCACATGTGCATAAAACCACACCAGAAAAGAAATCATTCTTTGAGGACGGAGAATCAATGAAAAAGCGCGTCGCTTTCGCCATGACGGCAGTGGGTCTCGCAGCCGCTACCGCAGCCCACGCCCAGAGCAGCGTCACCCTGTACGGTATCGTCGATAACGCTATCGCGTACCAGAACAACTCGTCGGCAACCGGCGCGACCACGGGTGGTCACTCGAAGGTTCAGATGGCCACCGGCATTTGGGCGGGCAGCCGCTTCGGCCTGAAGGGCAGCGAAGACCTCGGCGGCGGCACGAAGGCGATCTTCCAGTTGGAAGCCGGCTTCAACGCGAACAACGGTTCGTCGCAATGGACGAACGGCATCTTCACGCGTCAGGCATGGGTCGGCCTGAGCAACCAGACGTACGGTACGCTGACGGCAGGCCGCCAGTACACCGCGTACTACACGCTGCTGTCGCCGTACAGCCCGACGACCTGGCTGACCGGCTACTACGGCGCGCACCCGGGTGATATCGATTCGCTGGATACCAGCTACCGCGCGAACAACTCGCTCGTCTACATGTCGCCGAAGTTCTACGGCTTCACGGTCGGCGGTTCGTACTCGTTCGGCGGCGTCGCAGGCAGCGTGAACCGCGGCTCGACGTGGAGCGCGGCGATCCAGTACCTGAACGGCCCGGCAGGCATCGCGGTCGGCTTCCAGCGTATCAACAACGCGACGCTCGGCGGCGGTGTGTGGGGCGCGAACTCGACCGCGCAGAACGGTCTGGACACGAGCGGCAACGGTGCGGAACAGGCCGTGTCGTCGATCAACAACGGCTACCGCACGGCACAGGCGCAACAGCGTCTCGCGGTGACGGCAGGCTATCAGTTCACGCCGGCATGGGACGTTTCGGTTTCGTACTCGAACGTGCAATACATCCCGGGTACGCTGTCGGGCTTCCGGAACACTGCAATCTTCAACACGGCAGGCGCCGTGCTGCACTGGAAGGCAGCACCGCAGTGGGACTTCGCGGCAGGCTACTCGTACACGCGTGCGACCCAGTCGAACGGCATCTCGAGCGCGGCCAAGTACCATCAGGTCACGCTGTCGCAGTACTACAGCCTGTCGAAGCGCACGGGCCTGTACGCAGTTGAGGCTTACCAGCACGCGAGCGGCAACACGCTCACCCCGACGGGCGGCGTGATCCTCGCGACGACGTCGACGGGCGACGGCGTGGGCGCAGGTTCGAAGCAGAACCAGATCGCGGCCGGCGTCGGCCTGATCCACCGCTTCTAAATGTCGCGCGGCGCGCGAGCGCCGCTCACGGCATGCGGGTTGAAGAAACCGGCCTTCGGGCCGGTTTTTTTTTCGTCGTTACGCGCCGGGCGCATAGCGAATAGCGCGAGTACGGTTGTCGATCGGGCCGCGTCCGGCGATGCATCGTCGAGCCATCGTGCCGGTCAGCGGTGCGAATCATCCGTCCAGTTTCCGGCCAGCGCCTGGAACAGCGCCGCCGTATCCGCGAGCCGGTCGGCTTGCGCACGGGTGCGCTCGAGCGCGGTCTGCAATACCTGTCGCTGTGCGTCGAGCAGGTCGATCAGGCTGATTCCGCCCGCCGCGTAGCGGTCGCCGGCAATCGCGCGGCTGGCCGCCGCCTGTTGCGCGGCGTCGTCTCTCGCCTGCAATTCGGCCGCATCGTGTTCGACCGCGCGCATCGCGTCGGCCACCTGCTGAAGCGCCAGCAGCACGGTTTCCCGATAGCTCGCGAACGCGGCGTCGTATGCCGCTTCGGCCGCGCGTTTCCGCGCGCGCAATTCGCCGCCGTGGAAGAGCGGCTGCGTGAGGCCGAGCCCGACGTTCCACACATTGAGTCCGCTGACGATATCCGCGATGCGCGTGCGCTCCGACCCGATCCCCGCCGAAATCGAAAAACGCGGATACAGGTTCGCCGTGGCCACGCCGACGTTCGCGCTCGCCTGGTGCAGCACAGCCTCCGCCGCGCGGATGTCGGGCCGTTCGCGCGCGAGCGTCGACGGCAGCGCGACCGGCAGCGTGCGGGGCAGCGCGAGTGCGTCGAGCGCGAGGTCGGGCAATGCTTCGTCCGACGGCGGCGCGCCCAGCAGGATCGCGAGCCGGTGGCCGGCCTTCGCGTGGCGCGCGGCGAGCGGCGGCAGCGATGCCTGCGTTTGCGCGAGCAGCGCGCGCTGCGCATGCACGTCGGCGCGCGACACGCCCCCCGCCGCGAAGCGCGCTTCGACGATGCGCAACTGCCGCGCTTGCGCGTCGACGAGCTGCCGCGTGAGCGCGACCTGCTGCGCGAGCGACGCGCGCAGGATCGCGGTCGCGACGACGTTGCCCGCGAGCGTCAGGCGCGCGGCGTCGAGCGTATACGCCTGATAGTCGACCTGGGCCCGCAGCGCTTCGAGCGCGCGCCGGTTGCCGCCGAACACGTCGAGTGCGTACGACACGCTCACCGACGCGTCATACAGCGTGAACGGCCCGGGATTCGGCACGTTGGCGGGCAGCCCGAACGCGGCGATGTCGACCTTCTCGCGCGTGGCGGACAGGTTCGCGTCGACGCGCGGCAGCATCTTCGCGCCGGCTTCGGCCGCATGGTTCTGCCGCGCTTCGTCGAGCCGCGCGCGGGCCTCGGCGAGCGTCGGGCTGTTGCGCCATGCGGTGTCGACGAGGCGGTCGAGCGGTTCGGAGCCGAATTCCGTCCACCAGCGTTGCAGCGTGTGCGGGGATGACGCGAACGTCTGCGCGTCGCCGGCCGGGCCGCCGGCGGCCGCCGTGGTCGCGGGCGCCGCATCGCGCGTGTACTGCTGGGTGACCGGCGGCTCCGGCGTGCGGAAATCCGGCCCGACCGCACATCCGGCGAGCAGCGCAATCGCGGCCAGCGCGCCGCCGCCGGCAGCGCGGGCAGCGTGGGCAACATGAAATGTGCGACGCGAAGCCGGTTTCATCGAGCGGCCCTTAATCGAGCGTGCGCCGGTAGAAGCGCAGCGCGACGCTCATCACGACGAGGGTGAACAGCGCGACGGGCCACACGGACGGCCACAGGTCGGCCCAGGCGTTGCCTTTCAGCAGGATGCCGCGCACGAGGCGGTTGAAGTAGGTGAGCGGCAGCAGGTTGCCGATGAACTGCGCCCACTTCGGCATCCCGGCGAACGGGAACATGAAGCCCGACAGCAGGATGTTCGGCAGGAAGTAGAACACCGCGAGCTGCATCGCCTGCAACTGGTTCTGCGCGAGCGACGACAGCGTGATGCCGACCGTCAGGTTCGCGGCGATGAAGAGCAGCGCGGCGAGGTAGATCGCGAACACGCCGCCGACGAACGGCACCTCGAACACGAACCGCGCGGCGGCGAGAATGATCGACACCTGGATCAGCCCGATGAACACGTACGGAACGATCTTGCCCGTCATCACCTCGAGCGGCCGCACGGGTGTCGCGAGCAGATTTTCCATCGTGCCGCGCTCGCGTTCGCGGGTGATCGCGAGGCCGGTCATCATCACCATCGTCATCGTCAGGATCACGCCCATCAGGCCCGGCACGACGTTGTACTGCGTGATCCCCTCGGGGTTGTACAGGCGGTGCAGCACGACGTCGAACGCGGCCGGGCGGCCGTTCAGGCGCGCGAGCGGGCCCGTCAGGTCCTTGTCCGCGACGGGCTGCACGAGACCCGTCAGCGCGCCGATCGCCGACGCGGTCGCGACGGGATCGGTCGCGTCGGCCTCGACGAGCAGCGACGGATGCTCGCCGCGCAGCAGCCGCTTCGAGAAATCGGCCGGCACGCTGAGCACGAACTGCACGTCGCCGCGCGCGAGCGCCTGCCGGCCGGCCGCTTCGTCGGGCAGCGTCGCGACGATGTCGAAATACGCGGAGTTGCGCATCGCGGCGATGAAGCTGCGTGCGAAGGGGCTCGAATCGGCGACGATCACCGCGGTCGGCAGGTGCTTCGGATCGGTGTTGATCGCGAAGCCGAACAGCGCGAGCTGGATGATCGGCACGCCGACGATCATCGCGAACGTGACGCGATCGCGGCGCAGCTGCAGGAATTCCTTCAGCACGATGCTCCACCAGCGCGCGACCGAGAACGATTCGCGCAGGCCCGCCCACGCGTTCATGACGACGCTCCGCCGGGCGGCCCGGAGGCGCGGCCCATCATGTAGATGAAGACATCTTCGAGCCCGGTGTCGATCGGCGTGATCTGCAGCGAGGCGCGACCGTCCGTGCGCGCGCCGGCCTCGGCCGCCACCTTCGCGAGCGTCGCGTCGAGCCGCGCGCGATCGCGGCCGCTCACGTGCAGCGCGGAGCCGAACACGACGGTTTGATCGACGCCCGGCATCGTGCGCAGTTGCGCGGACAGTTCGGTCAGGTGCCCGCCCGTGATCGCGCGGGTCGACAGGTGCTGCGACGCGACGATCTCCGCCGACGTGCCCTGTGCGAGCAGTTCGCCGGCCGCGATATACGCGAGCTTGTGGCAGCGCTCGGCCTCGTCCATGTAGTGCGTGCTGACGAGCACCGAGATCCCTTGCGCGGCGAGCCGGTGCAGCTCTTCCCAGAAGTCGCGGCGCGCGGCCGGGTCGACGCCGGCGGTCGGTTCGTCGAGCAGCAGCAGCTCCGGCTCGTGCAGCATGCACGCGGCGAGCGCGAGGCGCTGCTTCCAGCCGCCGGACAGCGCGCCCGTGAGCTGATCCGCACGGCTCGCGAGACCGAGCCCGTCGAGCGCGCGCGCGACGGTTGCGTGGCGATCGGGCATCCCGTACACGCGCGCGACGAAATCGAGGTTCTCGCGGATCGACAGGTCTTCCCAGTATGAGAAGCGCTGCGTCATGTAGCCGACGCGCCGCTTGATCTGCGCGCTGTCGCGCACGATGTCGTAGCCGAGGCAGGTGCCGCTGCCCGAGTCGGGCGTGAGCAGGCCGCACATCATCCGGATCGACGTGGTCTTGCCGCTGCCGTTCGGCCCGAGAAAGCCGAAGATTTCGCCGCGCGCGACGCGCAGCGATACGTCCTTCACGACGTGCTTGTCGCCGAACCGCTTGTTCAGGCGGTGGACGTCGATCGCATACGGAGCGGCCGGCGCGTTCAACGCACCCTCACGGCGACGGGCTGGCCCGGATGCAGCTTCGGCGCGTCGGCGGGCGCCGGGCGCGCCTCGACCATGAACACGAGCTTGCTCCGGCTCTCGTTGCTGTAGATCACCGGCGGCGTGTACTCGGCCGCGCGCGACACGTAGGTGATGCGCGCGAGCACGTCGGCCGCGCAGCCGTCGCAGTGGATCGCGATCGTGCGTCCCGGGGCGAGCGACGCGATGGCCGCCTCCGGCACGAAGAAGCGCACCTTCAGGTTCTGCGGTGGCAGCATCTGCACGACCGGATTGCCGGCCTGCACCCATTCGCCGACGCGGTACAGCGTGTCGTACACGCGCCCGTCGGCGGGCGCGGCGATGCGCTTCTGGTCGAACTTCCATTGCGCTTCGGCCACGGCGGCCTGCGCGGCGTCGACCTGCGCGGCCTGGGCGGCGACCTGCTGCGCGCGGCCCGGCAAACGCGCGACATCGACCTGGTTCTGCAGTTCGCGCATCTGCGCGGCGGTGGTCTGCGCGGACGTGCGCGTATCGTCGAGCTGCTGCTTCGACAGGCCGCCGGCCGCGTACTGGCGTTCGTCGCGCGCGAGTTGCGCGGCGGCCCGCGCCGCTTGTGCGGTGGCCTGCGCGAGCTGGGCACGCGTGACCGCGACTTCCGGCGGGCGCTTGCCGGTCTGCAGGTCGGCAAGCTGCGCGCGTGTGGCCGCAAGCTGATGCTGCGCCTGTTGCAGCGCGGCCGTTTCGCTGACGGCTTCGAGCGCGAACACCGGCGTGCCGGCCGCGACGGCCTGGCCGCGTTCGACCGACAGCTGGGTCAGCGTGCCCGCTTGCGACGACGACAGGTACACGAATTCGCCTTCGACATAGCCCTGGTAGGTCGTGCCGGTGTTGGCCGGCCGTCCGCAACCGCCGAGCAGCGCGGCGACGGCCAGCGCGAGCGGCAGCGCGCGGGCCGTGCTCACGACGGCCTCCGCGGCGCGCGAGCGCGCGCATCCGGCGCGGTGACGGGCGGCTGCAGGCCGGAGCCGAGCAGCGCGCGGACGTGGCGATGCAGCACGTCGCGATCGATCGGCGGCAGGCCGCGCGCGCTTTGCCACAGCTTCGCGGTCGCGAGCGGCAGCATGACGAGCGCGATGATCGAATGGAACAGGAACGCGGGTTCGAGCGACGGGTTCAGCGTGCCGGCCTGCTGCGCGGCGCGGATGCGTTCGGCAAAACGCCCGACATGCTCGAGCGGAATGCGGCGGACCATCCGCTCGCGCAGCAGTCCGCCTTCGTGGACGATCTCGCGCAGCCAGATCGACGGCAGCCACGGCATGCGATGCGTAACGTCGAAGAACCGGTCGACGAGTTCGGCGACGAGCGCGAACGGATCGTTTTCGATCTGCGGCGCGGTCGGCCGCCACACGAACGCGATGACCTGCGCGAGCCGCTCCTCGACGATCGCGTCGAGCAGTTGCTCGCGATTCGTGAAGTAGTAGTGGACCATCGCCGACGTGACGCCTGCGGCCGCGGCGATCTGCGCGACCGTCGTCGCGGCGATGCCGTGCTCGGCGAACAGCTGGATCGCCACGTCGAGCATGTGATCGCGCAGGTCGAAGTCTTCCACCGACGGGCGGCGCCCGCGCGGCCTGGCGACGGCGGATTTCGCGTTCATGCAGACGACGCTAATTGATGAGTTAGTTAATTTCAAGGAAGGGTTTTCGCGCGCGTTGATCGAGATCAGGCATAGGCCGAATGGCGGGGCGCATGAGCGGGGAGGTGGCGCTGCGCGGGGCCGTGCGCGGGTGGCGGCGTGTAGGGAGCGGCTAATGAGGAAGCGGCGGGGAACGCAGTCGTGAAGCAGGCGCGCGCCCGCCACGGCACGCGCCTGAAAGGGCGTCACTGATCCCGGCACCTCGTCATTCAATTGGACCGCCGCCCGCCGCTGCCTTACGATCCACCACAATCCCCGACCGGAGTGCCCCCATGCTGTCCGAAGACGAACTGGCGCTGCTCGATGCGATCCGCGCCACCGGCAGCCTGTCGCGCGCGGCCGCGCGGCTCGGCAAGGCGCCGTCGACGGTGTCGCACACCGCGCGGCAGCTCGAAACGCGCTTCGACGCGCTGCTGTTCGACCGGCGCGGCTACCGGCTGCAGCTCACGCCGGCCGGCCAGTTGCTGACCGACGAGGCATCGCGCCTCGCACTGGACGTCGCACGGCTCACGCAGCGCGTGCGGCAGGTCGCGAGCGGCTGGGAGGACCGGCTGACGATCGTCAGCGACGAGGTGCTGGAGTTCGATACGCTGCTGCCGGTCGTTCGCGCGTTCGATGCGCTCGATTCGGGCGTGTCGCTGCGTTTCACGCACGAAGTGCTCGGCGGCACCTGGGAAGCGCTGCGCGACGGCCGCGCGGATCTGGTCGTCGGCGCGACCAACGAGCCGCCGGCGATTCCGGGCTTCAAATGGTTCGAGCTCGGCGCGATGGAATGGGTGTTCGCGGTATCGCCGCGCCATCCGCTGGCGGCGGCGAGCGAGCGACTCACCCGCGACGCGATCGGCGCGCATCGGGCGGTGGTCGTCGCGGATTCGTCGCGGCGGTCGGTCGGCCGTGTGTACGGGCTGCTCGGCGGCCAGGCGGTGCTCGCGGTGCCGTCGATGCGCGCGAAGATCCTCGCGCAGCGCGACGGGCTCGGCGTCGGCTGGGTGCCGCGCCGGCGCGTCGCGTCGCTGCTTGCGCGCGGCGAGCTCGTGGAGAAGGAAACGGCCGATCCGCGCGAACCGAACGTGCTGTATGTCGCATGGCGCAGCGACTGCGACGGCCGCGCGCTGCAATGGTGGCTCGAGCAACTGCGCGAACCGCGGCTCGCGCAGCGGCTGCTCGACGGAATCGACGTGTCGGGCTGAGCGCGCGAGGCGGCCACGCGACGTGAGGCGCCATCCACGAACACGTTCGAAAATTTCGAACATGTCTGCCGTGCCGATCGCACGGCACGGCCGCGGGCCGAGCGCATCCTGTGTTCACGGTCAACTCACCGGTTCACAGGAGAACATCATGCAACGCTTCGAAGGAAAGACGGTTCTGGTCACGGGCGGCAACAGCGGCATCGGCCTGGCGGCCGCACGGGCATTCGCGGCCGAAGGCGCGCGAGTCGTCATCACCGGCCGCGACGAGCAGACGCTCGCCGCCGCACGCGAAACGCTCGGCGACGGCGCGCTCGCGATCCGCAACGAGGCCGGCAGCGTCGCGTCGGCGCGGGCGCTGGCCGACGCGCTCACGGCGTCCGGCGTGCGGCTCGACGCGGTGTTCATCAATGCGGGCGTCGCGAAACTCGCGCCGTTCGCGGATAGCGACGAGGCGATGTGGGACCTCGTGTTCAACACCAACGTGAAGGGCGCGTATTTCCAGATCCAGTCGCTCGTCCCGCTGCTGAACCGCGGCGCGTCGATTGTGATCAACGGGTCGATCAACGCGCACATCGGGATGCCGGGTTCGTCCGTGTATGCGGCGAGCAAGGCGGCCGTCAATTCGTTCGCGAAGACGCTGTCGACGGAATTGCTGCCGCACGGCGTGCGGGTGAACGTGGTGAGTCCCGGGCCGGTGCAGACGCCGCTGTACGGTAAGCTCGGCCTCGATGCGGCAGCGCTCGACGAGACGGCCGACAAGATCAGGGGCCTCGTCCCGATCGGTCGGTTCGGCACGCCGGACGAAATCGCGTCGACGGTGCTGCACCTGAGCGCGCCCGAGTCCGCCTTCATCGTCGGCGCGGAAATCATCGCGTCGGGCGGGATGGGCTTGCTCTGAGCGTGAAACCGGCAGGGCTGCAGCGCCTCGTCGGGCGGCGCAGCCCCGCCGTCAATGCGTATCGCTAGCGCGCTGCGTGACCCGCATCGAGCTGCGTCACCGTCAGCCCCGAGAACGTCGCGCTGCCATGCTCGGCGAACACGGCGACGCGGTCCGCCTCGCGCGGCGGAAAGATCAGGTCCGTGAGCGCCACGCGACCGCCGTTCGCGAACACTTCGACCGAACCGCGATCGACGACGATTTCAAGCTGCAATCGCCCGTTCTCCAGCGGCAGATCGACGATGTGCTCGCGGCTGAAGTTTCCGGCGAAATCCGTCGCGCCCGAGCGGGAGCGGTCGAGCGTCAGCGTGCGCTTCGCGGTGTCGTACACGATCCGGGTGCCGATCGCGCCGTCCGCCGATCCGCGGACGATCACCCCGGCGCGGGCCGCGCGCCGCGGCTCGATCGTCACCGTGATGCGCTGAACGACGCCGCGCGTGGCGGCCGACAGCGCGCGCGTGGCGGATTCGACGCTCAGATCGCCTTCATGCACGGCGGGCCGCCCGTCGGCCCACGCATCGAACGCGGCGGCCGGCGTCACGAAGAGCGTGGGTTCGCCGCCGATCGTCTTCAGCGCGAACTCGCGCGGCAGCGTCATCGCGCCGCGCCAGGGTGCCGTGGGCGCTTTCGCCGCGTAGTCCCAGTTGCTCATCCACGCAATCGCGACGGGGCGTGCGCCCGGCGCACCCGAGAACGTGCCGGCCGCATAGAAATCGGCGCCGTGATCGACCCAGCGGAATTGCGCGGGGTCTGAGCCGGCCGGCGCGACGCGGTCGGGGACGAACGTGCGGCCGTCGAAATTGCCGACGAAATACATCGCACCGGAGCCGCCGGCGATCGACCACGGGTTGACGTTGACGATCATCACCCACTTGATGTGGCGCGGATCGTCGTCGACGGGCAGCGGCACGAGGTCGGGCATTTCCCACAGCGCGCCCGCATGCGGCACGTCCGGCAGCGTGAAGTCGCTCAGGAACGCCCAGTGGATCAGGTCGTCGGAACGGTAAAGCTTGACGACGTGTGCGTCGGCGACGACCGTCGTCATCACCCAGTAGCGCCCGGGCGCGTACCACGACACCTTCGGGTCGCGGAACTGCTTCGATTCCGGATCGAGCGTGAGCACCGGATTGCGCGCATAGGGCTGCCACGTCGCGCCGTGGTCGAGGCTGTACGCGAGCGACTGCGCCTGCGTGCCGGGCGCGTGACCGGAACCGGCCTTGTAGACGCTCGTATAGAGCGCGACGAGCGGCGTCTCGCCCGGTGCGCCGAGGCCGGACGTATTGTGCGTGTCGGCGACGATCGAGCCGGAGAAGATTTCCTCCGTGGCGTTCGCGCGCATCGCGACCGGCTGCTCGCGCCAGTGGACGAGGTCGGTGCTGGTCGCGTGGCCCCACGACATGTTGCCCCAGTCGTTGCCGAGCGGGTTGTACTGGTAGAACAGGTGATAGCGGCCGTTCTCGTAGACGAGGCCGTTCGGATCGTTCATCCAGTTGCGTTGCGGCGTGTAATGGATGGCGGGTCGCCATTGCGGCGTCGCGCTCGCGGGCGGCGCGGCGAAGGTTGCGTGCATGCTGCCCGCACAGGCGAGCAGGCAGGCGAACCGGAAGGAAAAGCGGGAAAACGTCGATTTCATGCGGGGGCCCGTGCTCCGCTGCGCGAAGCGGGAAGGAAGGGCGCATGCCGCGTACGGCGGCGACATGCGCGATCTGCGAAACAAAAAAAGGCGGGCGCACACGCGGCACGCGCGATGCGTACCCGCCGAACTGGCGGCCAGGCGGCCGCGGCCGTTACGGCCGGGTGCCGGAGCCGCCGTCGTTGTGGCCGGCGCCCGTCGCGGGCAGGTTCGACGGGATCTCGCCGTACCCGCCGAGGCCGCCGCGGCCGTAGCTGCGGTCGACTGCCGTCGACGTGCCGTTGATGTTGACCTTCACGGTCGGCGCGAGCGTGCCGCCGCGACGCGGACCGATCGCATCGATGAACGACTCGACGAGCCCGCCCGGCATCACGTAGTGCGAATACGACTGGAATTCGCGCGGGTTCTGGTTCGGGTCCTGCGAATACGGCGCACCGGCCGGCGCGGAGAAGTCGGTCGGGTTGCCGAGCACGAGCCCGCTGCCGCCGTTCAGCGGCAGGTAGTCGCTGCGGATGCCGTTGCCGACGAAGCCGTAGACGCCGTCAGGTCCGTCGACGCCGGCGGCCATCGTCGTGCGGTGGCTGATCGTGAACAGGTAGTACTTGCCGTCCTTCAGGTAGATTTGCGGACGCTCGGTCTGGTCGTCGACGCAGTTCGCGGACAGGATCGGCGGCAGGAACTTCCATTCGGTGAGCTGCGGGTTCGTCGCGACCGCCAGGCCGACATTGGCCTTTTGATACACTGCGCCGGAGTTCATCACCGCGTTCAGGTCTTCCTTGTACGGATCGTTCGGCGCGTAGCCGAGGTCGGCCTCGGTACAGGTCCGCGCGCCGCGCTGGCCGCCCGTATTGCCTTCGAACACCATGTAGGTCTTGCCCGGATGCGCGGGATCGGTGAACACGAACGGATCGCGGAACGAGAAGTAGGTGTTTTGCTGGCCCGTCTGGTAGTAGTTGCCGTCCGGCTGCAGCAGCGCCTTGTGATCGTCGAAGCCGGTGAACCACACGTGCTTGTCGTCGGCCTGGATATGGCCGTCCGCGCGCGTGATGATCGCCTGCGGCGGCGTGATGTCGGCGCCGCCGGGTGCCGAGCGGTTGAACGACGTCGCGGTGTAGTACAGGCTGACGTTGTCGCCGTGGGTGAGGCGCGCCGAGCCCGACCATTCGGCGTTGTTGGTCATCGGCGACGTGCCGAACACCTTGGCGCTCGCGCCGTCCGGGAACAGATGGCCGCCCCAGATCCAGCCGCCGTTCGCCGGCCGCTGCGATGCGGGAACGCCGGCCCGGCGATAGAAGAAGCCGATGCGCGCATGGACGTGACGATCATCGAACGTGTAGCCGGCGTGCGGGTCGGCGGTCAGCGAGAAGATCACTTCCCAGCCCTTGTAGCTGAGCTGGTTCGCGCGCAGGTCGGCCAGCGGCCAGGTGTCCCACACCCACACGTTGGAGTTGATCAGCGGGAAGTCCTGCGGAATGTCCGGCATCGACAGCGCTTGCGGCAGCGAATTCTTGTCGGCGCCGGCCGTATGCGACTGCGCGACGATCTGGCGGATGTCCGCACGGGTCCAGCGCATCGTGAAGTTGCCCTCGGGGTCGTAGGCCTGCTGCGTGTGCGGCGTCGGCGCGGGCGCCCCGGCGGTCTGGGCATGCGCGGCGGACGCGAAAGCGGCCAGTGCGGCGCCGGTGAACAGCAAACGTTTGGCCGCAGTCGCGCGGCAAAAAGGAAAATAAGTCATGTCGGCTTTGTTTCCGTTGACGGTGAAAGGGAACGGCTGAAGGTGGCATCGATGTCCAAACCGGTTCGGATGCTATTTCAAACCGGTTTGGACGTCAAAAGATAAATATTTGACGGTAATAACTACCAATCGGCAATAATTGCCGCGCAAGCGGGTTTTGCCGACTGGCATGCATAACGCGAGGAGCGACGTGAAGGTGAATCTGAAGGCGTTGTCGGACGCGCTCGGGCTGTCGCGCACGACGGTCAGTCGCGCGCTGAACGGCTATGACGACGTGAGCGAGGCGACCCGCGAGCGCGTGATGAAGGCCGCGCGGGAGCTTGGTTACGTCGCGGATCCGACCGCGCGCCGGCTGGCGACCGGGCGCTCCGACGCGATCGGTATCGTCTATCCGTTCGGTGCGGGCGATCTCGGCGATCCGCGCTTCGGCGAAGTCGTCGCGGGCATCACCGAGCGGCTGGCGGAGCGCAATCTCGACTTCATCATCGCGTCCGCGCGGCCGAACGCCGAGCTGGACACTTACCGACGGCTCGTGGACGGCAAACTCGTCGACGGGCTGATCGTCGCGCGCACGCTGGTCGACGATCCGCGGCTCGCGTATCTGCGGTCGAATGCGTTTCCGTACGTCGCGTATGGCCGCACGCAGGCCGTCGAGCCCTACGCGTGGTTCGATTTCGACAACGAAGCGGGCGCGCGGGATGCGGTGAGGCGCCTGATCGGTTTCGGCCATCGCCGCATCGCGATGATCAGTGCGCCGCTGTCGCTCAATTTCGCGATGCAGCGTCGCGCCGGCTATCTCGCGGCGCTGCGCGAGGCCGGCATCGAGCCCGATCCGGCCTTGCTCGTCGAGTGCGCGTTTACGCGCGACGGCGGGCAGCAGGGCGTGCAGACGTTGCTCGAGCGGGCCGAACCGCCGACGGCGCTGCTCGTCGACAACAATATCGCGGGCGGCGGCGCGTTCCGCGCGCTGGTCGACCGCGGCGTGCGCCTGGGGCGGGACATGTCGTTGATCGTCTATGACGGCGTGCCGCCGGATGTCGCGCATCCGTATCGGGTGACGGCGGTCTTGCAGCCGACCGGGCAGGCGTCAGGACGTGCGCTGGCGGACCTGATGCTGGGGTTGCTCGTGGACGGCGTGCGCGGCCAGCGGCTCGAGATGCCGGTGATCGAGGCAGGAGACACGGACGGGCCGCTGCGCGGCTAGTTGACGCGGCGACGACCGGGGCGCGATCGGCAACGGACGTTGCGCGGCGCGCTCCCGCCGCAAAAGCCATGTCAACGACAGGGCCGAACACGATGTTACTAGACGACCGGTCTAATCCGCGGCTATCATCCGCTCTCAATGAATGCGACGCCATACCTGCCGCACTCAGCCGGACGCGAAAATGCCATATCGCGCGGCGATGGGGGTCGTGCAGGAGATGCCGTCGTTTTTTTCGAGGCTCGTCTAGACGACTGGTCTAATAGCCTCAGGCAACATTTTCGGTACGTGGCCGGCACGTTGACGCGCGCCAGCTGACTAACCGGCAGGCGCGCCGTCGTCGCCGGCTCGGCGGCGTGTATCACGCTGGCCGCGGCCGTGACGCGGTGCCGTTTCCCCATTTCGAAGGAGTGTCCGATCATGAAGATTCTGGTTGTCCTGACCTCGCACGACACGCTCGGCGACACCGGCAAGAAAACGGGCTTCTGGCTCGAGGAACTGGCCGCGCCGTACTACGCGTTCAAGGATGCGGGCGTCGAGCTGACGCTCGCGTCGCCGAAGGGCGGCCAGCCGCCGCTCGACCCTAAAAGCAGCGATCCGACCGCGCAAACCGACGCGACGCGCCGCTTCGACGCGGATCCAGCGGCCAAGGCGGAACTCGCCGCCACCCGCAAGCTGGCCGACGTGTCGGTCGACGATTACGACGCGGTGTTCTATCCGGGCGGGCATGGCCCGCTATGGGATCTCGCCGAGGATCTGCATTCGATCGGCCTGATCGAGCGCGCGCTGGCGGCCGGCAAGCCGGTCGCGGCCGTGTGCCATGCGCCGGGCGTGCTGCGCCACGTGAAGGATCCGAAGACCGGCGAGTCGGTCGTGCGCGGCAAGCGCGTGACCGGCTTCACCAACAGCGAGGAAGCGGCCGTCGAGCTGACGGAAGTGGTGCCATTCCTCGTGGAGGACATGCTGACGACCAACGGCGCGCAGTTCGAGCGCAGCGCCGACTGGGCGCCGCATGTCGTCACCGACGGGCTGCTGATCACCGGGCAGAACCCCGCATCGTCGGAACCCGCTGCCGAGGCGCTGCTCGCGAAGCTCGGCCGCCAGTAAGCCGGCCGGCGCCGGCACGACCGGCGCCACGCCGCTTCCGTCGTCGGACGCGCCGCGCCCCGCGACGGACCCAAACGCACCGTCGTGCATACCGCACGGCGGGTCATCCAGTCGTTTCGTAGAACCAAGCAAAGGAGTGTCGATGTCTGCCCTGTTCGAACCGTTCAAACTCAAGGATGTCACGCTGCGCAACCGCATCGCGGTGCCGCCGATGTGCCAGTACGTCGCCGAAGACGGCGTCGTCAACGACTGGCATCACGTGCATCTGGCCAGCATCGCGCGCGGCGGCGCGGGCCTCGTGATCGCCGAGGCGACGGCCGTGTCGCCGGAAGGCCGCATCACGCCGGGCTGCGCCGGGCTGTGGACCGACGCGCAGGCCGAGGCGTTCGCGCCGTCGGTCGCGGCGATCAAGGCGGCCGGTGCGGTGCCGGGCATCCAGATCGCGCATGCGGGCCGCAAGGCGAGCGCGAACCGTCCGTGGGAAGGCGACGACCATATCGCCGAAGGCGATCCGCGCGGCTGGCAGACCATCGCACCGTCGGCCGTGCCGTTCGGCGCGCACCTGCCGAAGGTGCCGCGCGCGATGACGCACGACGACATCGCCCGCGTGCAGGCCGACTTCGTCGCATCGGCGAAGCGCGCCCGCGACCTCGGCTTCGAATGGCTCGAACTGCACTTCGCGCACGGCTATCTCGGCCAGAGCTTCTTCTCGGTGCATGCGAACCAGCGCGACGACGAGTACGGCGGTTCCGCCGAAAACCGCGGCCGCTTCATCGTCGACACGCTGAAGGCCGTCCGTCAGGTCTGGCCGGAGCACCTGCCGCTGACCGCGCGTCTCGGCGTGATCGAATACGACGGCCGCGACGAAGAGACGCTCGCCGAATCGATCGCGCTCACGCAGCGGATGAAGCAGGAAGGGCTCGACATGCTGAGCGTGTCGGTCGGCTTCTCGACGCCCGACGCGCAGATTCCGTGGGGCCCGGCGTTCCTCGCACCGATCGCCGAACGCGTGCGCCGCGAGGCCGGCCTGCCGGTGTCGTCCGCCTGGGGCATCGACACGCCGCAACTCGCCAATCGCGTCGTCGCCGAGCAGCAGCTCGACCTCGTGATGGTCGGCCGCGCGCATCTTGCCGATCCGCACTGGCCGTACTACGCGGCCAAGCAGCTCGGCGTCGAGCGTCCGTCGTGGACGCTGCCCGCGCCGTACGCGCACTGGCTCGAACGCTACCGCGTCGCCGACAAGGTGGCCTGAGCACGCATTGCAGCGTGCGGCGCCGCCGCGCTGGCGGCACGCATTTGACGATGCATGACATCGCGACCGCATGCCGTTGCGGTGCCGATGGATAGAATGGCGGTTCGTACAGGCTTCCGGCCTGCGCGAACCGCCATTTTTTTCATTTCGACAGAGGTGCCATGCGCGTACATGTGTCGCCGTCCCAGGATTCCGCCGCGCGGCCGCGCGCTCAGCAGATCGCCCGCGCCGTGCTGTATGCGGCGCTGCTGCTGCTCGCGCTGTGGGTAATCCGCGACTTCCTTCCCGCCATCGCGTGGGCGTGCGTGATCGCGATCGCGTTATGGCCGTTGCTGAAACGCCTCGAATCCGGACGCTGGTTTCGCAACCGGCCGACCCTGATCGCGACCGTGATCACCGTGGGCGTGTCGCTGCTGGTGATCCTGCCGGTCGCGCTCGCGCTCGGGCAGGCGATCGCGCAGGAGCACGACCTGCGCATGTGGCTGCAGTCGGTCCAGGACAACGGCATTCCGCTGCCCGATGTGATCGCCCGGCTGCCGTACGGGGCCGCGCAGGTCACCGAGTGGTGGCAGGCCAATCTCGGTCATCCGCTGCATGCGGGCGCCGCGATGCACGGCGCGAGCGGCGAGAAATTCATCGCGTTCGGGCGGCAGTTCGGCACCAAGCTTGCGCATGCGCTGTTCGAGTTCGGCTTCATGCTGGTCACGCTGTTTGTGATCCTGAGGGCCGGCCACAAGTTGTCGGGCGCGTTGCTGCATGGCGCGCGGCGCGCGTTCGGCCCCGGTGGCGGCGAACTGATCGAACGGATGGTCGCGGCGGTGTACGGGACGGTGACGGGGCTCGTCGTCGTCGGGCTCGGCGAGGGCGCGATTCTCGGCGTCGCCTATGCGCTGGCGGGCGTGCCGCACGCGGCGCTGCTCGGTCTGGTCACGGCCGTCGCCGCGATGCTGCCGTTCTGCGCGCCGATCGTGTTCTGCGGCGCGGCGCTCTGGCTGTTCGTGCAGGGTGCGACCGTGTGGGCCGTCGTGGTGCTGGTGGTCGGCTTCGTGGTCGTGTTCGTCGCCGAGCATTTCGTGCGGCCGGTGCTGATCGGCAGCTCGACCCGCTTGCCATTCCTGCTCGTGCTGTTCGGCATCCTCGGCGGCGCCGAGACGTTCGGGCTGATCGGGCTGTTCGTCGGCCCCGCGCTGATGACGGTGCTCACGATGCTGTGGGCCGAATGGGTCGCCTGACGATGACGGCCGTTGCGCCGATTCGGACCAGCGGCGCAGCGGCATCGACGCGCGTGCGAGGCGGCGCGGTGCCGCAACGGTTCGCAACGATCGGGTGCGGGCCGGACGGCGTCGAGCGGGGCGTCGGACACCGGTCTCTACATTTCTTTTCGATCCGGACCCAAAGGTCGAGTAGCATGGGGCTTTCGATCACGCCGGCATGGCGCAGCAGATTTCTCCCAGCATGCGATTGATTCCGATGTACCGTCCCGCCGCGACGCTGTCGCTGGCCGCCAGTTGCCTGATGCTGCACGGCTGCGCGTGGTTCGACTCGTGGCTGCCGTTCTCGTATTCGCGCACGCCGCTGGCGAGGGCTGCGTCGCGGCACGGCGCGACGCGCGCCGACGTCGTCCGCGCGGGCGGCAACCCCCGCAGCGTGTGGATGGTCCGCAACGGCAGCGGCGTCTGCTACAACTACTTCATCGAGCACGGCAACGATCACCGGCCTTACTTCGTCGTGTTCGACAAGGCCGGTGCCGTCACGCAATACGGCTTCGATACCTGCATGGACGCCGACCGCAAGGGCACGCTTCAGTCGGGAAAGACCGTTTCCCGATAGCGCGGCGGGGCGCTTGGCGTGCCCGCTGTGCACGTTCCCCGGGCTAGCGGGGCCATCAAGCAATCGTATCGACCACGCCACCATCGACGCGCAATGCCGCGCCCGTCGTCGCCGATGCCTGCGGCGAGCATACGTACACGACGAGGTTCGCGACTTCCTCCGTCGTCGCCGGCCGCTGAATGATCGAACTCGCGCGCTGGCTACGCACGAAATCCACCGCGACTTCGTCGATGCTGCGGCCCGTTTCGTCGGCCGTCGCTTTCAGCATCGCGCGCACGCCTTCCGACATCGTCGGCCCCGGCAACACCGAATTGACGGTCACGCTGGTACCGGCCGCGACCTTCGCGAGGCCGCGCGCGATCGCCAACTGAGCGGTCTTCGTGAACCCGTAGTGAATCATGTCGACGGGGATGTTCAGGCCCGATTCCGACGAAATGAACACGATGCGGCCCGCGTTGCGTTCGAGCATGCCCTTCAGGTAGTGCCGTGCGAGACGCACGCCGGACATCACGTTCATCTGGAAGTAGTGGGTCCATTCGTCGTCGTCGATGTCGAAGAAACCCTTCAGCCCGTAGATGCCCGCGTTGTTGACGAGGATGTCGGCCTCGGGCGTGTGCTGCGTGATGCGCGCGACGCCGGTGGCGTCGGACAGGTCGGCGGCGACGCCGTCGATGTCCGCGTCGGGCACCGCGGTGCGCAACAGCGCGATTGCGGCGTCGACCGACCCGTCGCTGCGTCCGTTGATGACGACACGTGCGCCCGCTTGCGCGAGCCCTTCTGCGATCGCCAGCCCGATGCCGGCGGTGGAAGCGGTGACGACCGCGGTCTTGCCTGTCAGATCGATGTGCATGAGCGTTCCGGTTGGAAGAGGTTGAAAGAGGGAACGGAACCCGCCGCGTCCGCCGCGGCGGTCGGAATTCAAAGCTTAGGCGATCCGGCCGCGATGCGTCGGCTCGCGGTTGCATCGTGCCGCGCAGTCTTGTACGGTTTGCGTTCGCCGTCCGATCCGGGAGCCCGTCGCGTGAGCCGTTCCGCCAACACTGTCGTCGTGCCGTCGCCGTTCTGGCGCGACGCCGCGCTGCCGTTCATCGAGGCGCGCACCGTCGACGACGGGCGCACGATCTGCTACGCGAAGCACACGCACGACACGTTTTCGCTCGGCGCGATCGTCGGCGGCACGAGCACCTATCTGAACGGGGCGACGAAGGAACACGTCGGGCGCGGCGTGCTCGTGATCATCGATCCCGAGCAGGTGCATGCGTGCAATCCGTACGGCCCCGACGCATGGGCGTACCGGATGGTCTACGTGGACGTGCCGTGGCTCGCGCGTCTGCAGCATTCGCTCGGGCGCGATCCGAACAGCGATTTCCACGGGTTTTCGCCGAAATTGACGGAACGGCGCGACCTGTTCGCGCAGTTCGGACGCTTTTACCGCACGCTCGTGGCGCCCGGCGTCGATCCGCTCGGCAAGGAAAGCGCGGCGGTCGAATTCTTCACCGGGCTGCACGGCGCGCTCGATCGCGAACTGCCCGACGATGCGCGGCGCGGGGCCGACAATGCGAAGCTCGCGCGGGCGGCCGACTACATCGCCGCGCATTGCCGTCAGGCCGTCACGCTCGATGCGATCTGCGCGGCCGCCGACCTGTCGCCGTCCTACCTGATCCGCGCGTTCAACGCCCGTTACGGCATGACGCCGCATGCGTTCCTGATCGATCGCCGCGTGCAGTATGGCCGCGCGGAGCTGCGCCGCGGCCGGCCGATCGCCGACGTCGCGCTCGATGCCGGCTTCGCGGACCAAGCGCACTTCCAGCGCGCGTTCCGGCGCATCGCGGCCGCCACGCCCGGACAATATCGAAGCGCCGCGAGTTGAGCGCGGGAGGGGCGGCCCGGTGTCGGTGATGGCCCGCAACATCGGCCATCCGTACCTCATCCGCCGCAAAAACACGTCGAAGCGCCCGCGCTAGATATCGAGCAGATAAAGCGCGCTGCCCGCGAGCAGCAGTGCCATCGCGCGGTTGAACAGCCGCATCCGCCGCGCATTCGCGAGTCGATGCCGCAGCGACGCGCCCGCATACGCCCAGCAAGCGATCGACGCAAAGCAGATCACCAGATACAGCGCCGCGAACTGCCAGACCTGCGCGCGGTCGCCGTCGGCCGCATACGCGCCCATCGCGGCCACGCACGCGAGCCATGCCTTCGGATTGAGCCACTGCATCGCCGCACCGGCCGCGGCCGACGGGCCGGCGACGTCCGGCGCGTCCGGGTCGGCCGGGTTGGCTGATAGCCGCCCGTCGTCGAGCGCAAGCCGCAGCGCAAGGTAAAGCAGGAACGCGATCCCCGCCCACTGGGTGGCGGTGGTCAGCATCGGCCAGCGCGCGAGCGCCGCGTGCAGCCCGAGGCCGATCAGCAGGAACAGCGCGACGAAGCCCAGCGTCGCGCCGGCCGCATAGCGCAGGCTTGCGCCGAGACCGTGGCGCGCGCCCGCGCTGAGCGCGACGATATTGACGGGACCGGGTGTGATCGACGACGCCAGCGCGAACGCGGCCATCGAAACCAGCATGCTCATCCGTTGCCTCCATGCGAATGTCAAAGTCGCATCAAGACTAACGAAGCCGCGTGGGTCCGTATTGAAGAAAACTGCCCTCGACGGCGCAGCCGCCGTCAGTGCAATGCGCGAGGGGCGGGCGCCGGCCGCAGCGGGTGCGGGTTGCCGGCATCGGGCGCGGGCAGCGGGTCGCCGCTGCATGGTTGCGTCGACACCGAGAAGCCGAACGTATTGATGCCGTCCGAACACGCGACGAACACGCTGCCGCCATGCATCTCCGCGACCGCCTTGACGATCGACAGCCCCAGCCCGTGGTTCTCCTTGCTGTTCGCGCGCGCTTCCTCGAGCCGGTAGAAGCGCTCGAACACGTGCGCGCGCTGCGCGGGATCGATCGGCTCGCCGGGGTTCGCGACGGACACGTCGACGAGGGTGTCGCGGCGCGTGATCGTCACGTTCAGCGTCGCGCCGGGCGCCGAATGCTGGATCGCGTTGATCAGCAGGTTCGTCATCGCGCGGCGAAACAGCGACGGGTCGACCGCCGCGCGCGCATCGCCGTGCAGTTCGGCGCGCAATTGCGCTTCGTCGAGCGGAATTTCCAGGAAGTCGAGCATGCGCCGCACTTCGTCGGCGAGCGACACGTGCTTCAGGTCGGTCGCGCGTTCGCCGCGATCGCTGCGCGACAGGAACAGCATGTCGTTGATGATCACGCGCAACCGTTCGAACTCTTCGAGATTCGATTGCAGCGTCTGGCGCATCCGGTCGACGGAACGGTCGCGACTCGTCAGCGCGACCTGGGTCTGGCCGATCAGGATGCTGATCGGCGTGCGCAGCTCGTGCGCGACGTCCGCGTTGAACGCCTCGAGCCGCGCATAGGTTTGCTGGATGCGCTCGAGCGCGCCGTTGAACGACGTGGCGAGATCGCGCAGCTCGGTCGGCAGCGCGTCGGTGTGCAGCCGCTGGCGGCGATTGGTGGCGCTGATGGCCGCGGCGTCCTGCGACAGCCGTTCGAGCGGTGCGAGCCCGAAGCGCGCGACCGCGCGGCTCAGCAGCAGCGTGAGCACGGTGGCCGTCGCGATCAGCGCGGCGAGCGTCCACGCGAACCGGCGCAGCATTCGCTGCGTGCGCTCGCACGACGTCGCGACGATCAGCTTCAGGTCGGGCCGCTCGCCGCTGCCCGCGATTGCGACGGTCTTCGTCATCACGTCGTAGCTGCTGTCGTTGAGCGCGTACTGCTGGAACGCACCGAACGGCTCGCCGACGGGCACGCCGTCGACCGGATGGCCGAAGCGAAAGTCGGCGTCGGGACTTTCGATCTGGTAGCGCGTCGATCCGTCGGGCGGTTCGAGATCGGCGAGCTTTTCCTGCATCAGGCGGCCGCGCGCGGCCGTGGTCGCGTGCGACACGATCATCTGCGCGACCTTCGCGCGCGTGTCGATCGTCGCGCGCAGTTCGGCGAACAGCTGGCGCTCCATCATCACGAACAGCCCGCAGCCGACCAGCGTGAACACGAGCAGCGACACGATGCCGAACATCGCCGACAGCCGCAGGGTGATCGAGCGTTTCATGCGTGCCGCTCCGCGTCGCCTTCCTCGCGCGCCTCGAGCACATAGCCCATGCCGCGGATCGTGTGCAGCAGTTTCTCCGCGAACGGGCCGTCGAGTTTCGCGCGCAGGCGCTTGATCGCCGTCTCGACGACGTTCGCGTTGCTGTCGAAATTCACGTCCCACACGAGCTCGGCGATCGTCGTTTTCGACAGCACCTCGCCGCTGCGCCGCGCGAGCACGCCGAGCAGCTGGAATTCCTGCGCGGTGAGGTCGAGGCGCGTGCCGTCGCGGGTCGCGCGGCGGCCGATCAGGTCGACGCGCAGGTCGCCGATCGAGATCAGTGTCGATTCCTGCACGCGCGCGCGGCGCGTGAGCGCGCGCAGCCGCTCGATCAGCTCGAGGAACGAGAAGGGCTTGGTCAGGTAGTCGTCGGCGCCGCCGCGCAGCCCGCGCACGCGGTCGTCGACGCGGTCGCGCGCGGTCAGCATGATCACGGGCGTCTGCTTCTGCGCGCGCAACGCGCGCAGTACGCCGAAGCCGTCGAGTTTCGGCAGCATCACGTCGAGCACGACCACGTCGTAGTCGAATTCGATGGCCTTCCACGCGCCGTCCTCGCCGTCGAGCGCGGTGTCGACGACCCAGCCTTCCTCGGTCAGGCCGCTCTTCAGGTATTCGACGACTTTCGGTTCGTCTTCGACGATCAGCACTTTCATGGATTCGTTCGCCTATCGGAGGGTTAGGGGCCGACGCGCGCGGCGGGCGGCGGGCTGGCTGTCGCGACATCGGTCGGCGTCGCGCCGCCGTCCCAGCCGCCGCCGAGCGCCTTCGCGAGAAACACGACGAGCGCCGCGCGCTGGCCCTGGATCTGCACGGCCTGGCGCTCGCTCGTCAGTAGCTGCTGCTGGGCCGTCAGCACGTCGATGAACGGCGTCAGGCCGCCCGTATAGCGGTCCTGCGCGAGCGACACGAGCTTGCGCGCGTCGTCGACGGCCGCCGACGCCTGCTGCGCGGCCTGCGCCAGCACCGACAGGCCCGTCACCGCATTCTGCACCTCCTGGAACGCGGTGAGCACGGTCTGCCGGTAACTGGCCTGCGCGGCCACGTAGCCGGCCTGCGCGAAATCGACGCCGGCCTTCAGCTTGCCGCCTTCGAACAGCGGCTGGCTGACCGACGCGCCGAGCGACCACAGCAGCGCCGGCACGGTAAACAGGCCGGAGAAGCGCGTCGCGTCCCAGCCGATGTCCGGCGACAGCGCGATGCGCGGGAAGTATGCGGCGCGCGCGACGCCGATCTGCGCGTTCGCGGCGGCCATCGCGCGCTCGGCCGACGCGACGTCGGGCCGCCGCTGCAGCAGGTCGCTCGGCATCCCGGTCGGCAGCGCGGGCGCGTTGATCGGCACCACGCGCGGCGGCAGCGAGAACGCCGGGGCCGGCGTGCCGACCAGCGTCGCGATCGCCGTCTCGACCTGCGCGCGCTGCTGGATCAGCAACTGCGCCTGCGTGCGCGTCGCATCGAGCTGCGAGCGTTGCTGGAACAGGTCGAGGCCGGACACCGCGCCGAGCTCGTGGCGCGCGCTCACGTAGTCGAGCGCCTTCTGCTGCAGGTCGATCGAGCGCTTGACGACGTCGATCTCGGTGTCGAGCTCGCGCAGCGCGAAGTAGCTCGACGCGAGATCGGCGCTCAGCACGAGGCGCGCGTTCGCGAAATCGTCGCGTGCCTGCTCGGAGCCGGCCTGCGCGGATTCGACGCTGCGCCGCACGCGGCCGAACAGGTCGAGTTCGTAGCTGACGCTCGCGCCGACCTGGATCTCGTTCTGCACGGTCGACATGCTTTTCGTCGCGTAATTGGTCTGCGGCCGGTCGGCGGAGATCTTGAAGCGCTGGCCGCTCGCGTTCAGCACGACGGCCGGATACTGCGCGGACGCGACCGACGCGAGCGTGGCCTTCGCCTGGTCGTAGCGCGCGGCGACGACCTTCAGGCTCTGGTTGTTGCGCAGCGCGTCGGCTTCCAGTGCGTCGAGCTGCGCGTCGCCGAACGCGGTCCACCACGCCGGATCGAGCGGCGCACGGGCCGGCGCGGCCGGGTGCCAGTACGCGTCGGCCGGGTCGAGCCGCCATGCGGCCGGCGTGTCGACGGCGGGGCGCCGGTAGTCGGGGCCGACCGTGCAACCGGCGAGCGCCGAGAGCGCGACGACGCTCACGGCGGCCGTCGCGCGCAGGCGGGCGCGCATCGCGCTCACGACTTCGCTCCCGCGGCCGCGGAGGCCGGCTTCGCGGCGGGCGGCGCCTGCACGACGACCGGGTCGCCGTTCGCGAGCGCGTCGCTCGGGTTCGCGACGAGGCGGTCGTTCGGCGTGAGCGGGCCGTCGACTTCGAGCGTCTGCCCGATCGTGCGCACGACCGTCACCGCCTTCAGGCGCACCTGGCCGTTCGCGTCGACGGTCGCGACCGTCGGCCCCTCGGCACGGAACAGCAGCGTATTGGCCGGTATTTGCAGACGGCCGACCGGCGTCATCGGCAGCGTCGCCTGCACGTACGCGCCGGGCAGCAGCCGTCCGTCCGGGTTCGGCAGCGTGATCTCGATCTGCAGCGAACGGGTCGCGACATCGATCGCCTGGGACGTGCGCGTGACCGTGCCGTCGAAGGTCTTGCCGGGCAGTTCGGCCTGCGCGACGCCCACGTGCTGGCCGACCTTCACCTGCTGCGCGTAGGCCTGCGGCACCTGCACGTACAGGCGCAGCCGGTCGGCCTGCACGACCGTGAACAGCGAGCGGCCCGCGTTGCCGGAATTGACGAGGTCGCCGACGTCGACGTTGCGCTGCGTGACGACACCGTCGATCGGCGCGACGATGCGCTGGAAGCCCTTCAGTTCGGTGAGCCGCCGCATGTTCGCATCGGCCGCCGCGAGGTTCGCGGTGCCTTGGTTGAACGCGCCCTGGCGGTCGTCGAGTTCCTGCTGCGACACCGCATCGCGCTGGCGCAACTGCTGCGCGCGATCGAACGACGTCTTCGCGAGCGCGAGCGCGGCCTGCGCCTGCTGGCGCTGCGCAGTGGCCTGCGCGAGCTCCTGGTTCAGCTCGGGCGTGTCGAGCTCGGCGAGCAGCTGGCCCTGCTTCACGTGCGCGCCGATGTCGGCCTGCCAGCGCAGCACGTAGCCGCTCGCACGCGCATAGATCGGCGCCTCGACGAAGCCGCGCAGCGTGCCGGGCAGCGTCAGCTTGCCGCCGCTGGCCGCATCGACCGGATGCACGATGCTCACGTACTGGCGCGTGTTCTGCTCGGCCACCGCGTCGAGCCGGCCGCGGTTCAACACGTTGACGACGATCGTGCGCGCGGCGCCGGCGGCCAGCAGCACGCCGATCACGATCAGCACGACCCGCGCGCGCCGCGACACCGACGTGCGCGTCGGCAGGTGCATGCCGTGTTCGTCCACCTGGATGCCGACCGAGCTGTGATGTTTCTCTTCCATGAATTCAACCAATCCAACCGGGTAGAGGGTGGGCGAAAGTCAGTGTCCGGCCTGGCGCGCGCGCCGGCGGGCCAGCCGTGCATGCACGCCGCCGAACACGAGCGGCACGAACAGCAGCGTCGAAACGGTGGCGAACAGCAGCCCGCCGATCACCGCGCGGCCGAGCGGCGCGTTCTGCTCGGCGCCTTCGCCGAGCCCGAGCGCCATCGGCACCATCCCGATGATCATCGCGAGCGCCGTCATCAGCACCGGGCGGATCCGCGTCGCGCCGGCCTCCAGCGCGGCCGTGAGCGGCGGCGCGCCGGCCGCGAGACGCTGGCGCGCGAACGACACGACCAGGATGCTGTTCGCGGTCGCGACGCCCACCGTCATGATCGCGCCGGTCAGCGCCGGCACGCTCAGGTGCGTGCCGGTGATGAACAGCATCCACGCGATGCCGGCAAGCGCGGCCGGCATCGCGCTGATGATGATCAGCGGGTCGAGCCACGACTGGAAATTCACGACGATCAGCAGGTAGACGAGCACGATCGCCATCGCGACGCCGGCGCCGAGGCCGAGATACGACGTGCGCATCGTCTCGACCTGGCCGCGCACCGCCAGCTCGGTGCCGCGCGGCAGCGTCGCGCGCGCGTCGGACACGATCCGGTCGATCTCGCCCGCGACCGAGCCGAGATCGCGGCCCTCGACGCTCACGTACAGGTCGATCGCCGGGCGGATGTTGTAGTGCGTGACCACGGCCGGACTCGCGACGGGATGGACGCGCACGAGGTTGCCGAGCAGTTGCGGCGGCATGCCGGTGCGGCCGCTCGCGGAAACCGGCGTGCCGAGCAGGTCGTCGATCGACGAGATGTTGTATTGCGGGGTCTGGATCTGCAGCGGGTACTGGACGCCCGTGCGCGGATTGAGCCAGAACGACGGGGTCGTCTGGGAACTGCCGGACAGCGAGATCAGCATGTTCTGCGCGACGTTCTGCGCGGAGAGGCTGAGCTGCTGCATGCGCGTACGGTCCATGTCGGCCACCAGGGTCGGTTCGTCGTTGCGCTGCAGCACATGCACGTCGACGGCGCCGGGGATTCGCCTGATCTTCTTCATCAGGCTGCTCGCGATAGCCATGTTACTCGCGAGATCGTTGCCGAGCACCTGCACGTCGATCGCGGCCGGCTGACCGAAGTTCAGGATCTGCGTGATGATGTCCGACGGCTGGAAGAAGAATTCGATGCCGGGGAAGCGCCGCGGCAGCAGCGTGCGCAGCGTCTGCACGTAGTGCGCGGTCGCGCGATGGCCGGGCTTCAGCGCGATCAGCAGTTCGCCGTCGAGCGAGCCGATCGTGCCGCTGTTGCTGTACGACAGGTTGATGCCGCTCACCGGCAGCCCGAGGTTGTCGACGATCGCACCCAGCTCGTCGGGCGGCACGGCTTCGCGGATCACGCGCTCGACCTGGTCGGTGAGGCGAGCGGTTTCCTCGATCCGGTAGCCGGTGGGCGCGCGCAGGTGCAGCCGGATGTTGCCGGAATCGGCGTTCGGGAAGAAGTCGCGGCCGAGCACGAACACGAGGCCGGTCGACAGCACGCAGAAACCGAGGAAGCACATCGCGTAGAAGCGGCGGCGCACCAGCAGCATGCTGAGCAGCACGATGTACCACGCGCGCAGCCGCTCGAACGCACCGTTGAACGCGTGATGGATGCGCGCGAAGCGCGACGTCGAGCGATCGGGGCCGGTGCCGGCCTGCTGCGGGCGGAACAGCAGCATCGCGAGCGTCGGCACGAGCGTGCGCGACAGCACGTAGGACGCGAGCATTGCGAACACCACCGCCTCGGCGAGCGGCACGAACAGGAAGCGCGCGACGCCCGTCAGGAAGAACATCGGCACGAACACGATGCAGATGCACAGCGTCGACACGAATGCGGGCACGGCGATCTCGCCCGCGCCTTCGAGAATCGCGTCGTGCAAGCTTGTACCGAGATGCAGATGCCGCTCGATGTTCTCGATCGTGACGGTCGCGTCGTCGACCAGGATCCCCACCGCGAGCGCGAGCCCGCCGAGCGTCATGATGTTGATGGTCTCGCCGAGCGCCGACAGCGCGATCAGCGACGTGAAGATCGACAGCGGGATCGAGATCGCGATGATCAGCGTGCTGCGCCAGTTGCCGAGGAACAGCAGGATCATCATCGCGGTCAGCACGGCGGCGATCAGCGCCTCGTGAATCACGCCCTGCACCGCGGCGTTGACGAACACCGACTGGTCGAACAGCGGCGTGATCGTGAGCCCTTCGGGCAGCGTCGGGATCACCTTCGGCAGCAGTGCCTTCAGATCCGACACGACCTTCAGCGTCGACGCGTCGCCGGTCTTCAGGATCGACATCAGCACGCCGCGCTGGCCGTTCTGGCGCACGACGTTGGTCTGCGGCGCGAAGCCGTCGCGCACCGACGCGACTTCGCGCAGGTAGGTCGTCGCGCCGTTGACGGTCTGGATCGGCAGGTCGTTGATGTCGGCGATCGTGTCGGCCGACGCGTTCGTGTCGATCCGATATTCGCTCTGGCCCATCTTCGCGGTGCCGGTCGGCAGCACGAGGTTCTGCGTATTGACCGCGTTGACGATGTCGGCCGGCGTGAGGCCCTTCGCGAGCAGCGCCTGCGGATCGAGGTCGATCGCGACCACGCGCGTGCGGCCGCCGTACGGGAACGGAATCTGTGCGCCGCGCACCGTGATCAGTTGCGGGCGCAGGAAGTTGAGCGCGATGTCGGCGAGCGACTGTTCGCTGAGCGTCTTGCTCGACAGCCCGAGCTGGATCACCGGGATGCTCGATGCGGAATACGTGATCACGAGCGGCGGCGTCGCGCCCTGCGGCATCTGGCGGACGATCGCCTGCGCGGACGAGACCGTCTGCGCGATGGCCGTCTGCACGTTCGCGCCCGGTTGCAGGAACACCTTCACGACCGCGATGCCGGGCAGCGACGTCGACTCGATGTGCTCGATGTTGTTGACGGTCGTCGTCAGGATCCGCTCATGCACGGCCGTGATGCGATTGGTCATCTCCGACGCCGAGAAGCCGTTGTAATTCCAGATCACGCTGATCACGGGGATGTTGACCGCCGGCAGCACGTCGACAGGCGTGCGCATCAGCGCAAGCGGGGTAGCCAGCACGATCATGACGGCCATCACGATGAACGTGTAGGGGCGCCTGAGCGCGAGATTGACGATCCACATGGAGGGCGGCGGGACAGGCGGTGATCAGGCGTCGATGAAGGGAACCCGAATGATAGGCGTCGGGGCTGAACGGGTTACTGACGCGAAACTGGCGAAGGTGTCAGGTTGCGGCGCGGCGCTGACGAGCCGATTCATCGGAGGAAATGCGCGCGCACGCCAGTGCCCGCAAACGGCTGCCGAACCGGATGCGCATGCCGCGGCGGCGACGATTCGGTTCATCGGGCTTCTTCAGATCTGTTCCATCCCGACCCGCGCGAGCGCGGCCAGATCGACGACGTCGATCTGGTTGTACGCGAGCCGCAACACGCCGCGCTTCTCGAGTTGCTGCAGCGCCTGATTGATCCGCTGCCGCGACACGCCGACGAGCATCCCCAGTTCCTCCTGCGAGATCGCGAGCGACGGGCCGGTGTCCGGGTACAGGTCGCGGTTGAACAACTGCGCGAGCGCCTGTGCGACGCGCGCGTCGACGTCGAGCAGGCGGCTGTTCTGGATCGACGCGATGAATTCGCCCATCCGGTTGTTGAGTTGATGGATCACGAAGCGCGTGAACGGCAGGCTCGTGTCGAGCAGCGCATGGAACGTGTCGACCGGCACGAACAGCACGGTCGAGCGCTGGACCGCGACGACTTCATACTTGCGCAGCTCGCGCTTGATCACGCTGCCTTCGCCGAACCAGCCGCCCGACGGCACGCCGGAAAACGTGCAGCCACGGCCCGACGCGTTGAAGATCGCGAGCTTCAGCAACCCGCGATGCACGCCGATCCAGTACTCGGACGGCGCGAGCCGCTGCGCGATCACGTCGCCGGCCTCGCGCTGCTCGGCGCGCGACTGCGCGAGCACGAGCGCCTGGTGTTCCGGCGCCAGTGCGCGGAACCACGCGCACTGACCGAACAGCGCGGACAGCGCGGGAAGCGCGGGCAATGGGCCGGGTTCGGGCGGCGTGTCGGGCGGCGCAACGAGAGGGTCGTGCATGGATGCGGGTTTGCGAGGATAGGGATAACGCGCAGCGCTCGACGCGCACTCTGTCGTTTCGATGACAGACGGCTCACAATAGCGCGCGTTAGGCTGTCGGCAATTGAACCACATCAAAACGAATCGGAGTGCATGCACTCCGGCTGGATACGAGATCGAAGCGTGCGCCGCGGCGTCGATGCACGCGCCGATCGACGGAAAACGGGAGACAGGATCATGACGCAGATGTTCGAGGCCGGACTCGGCCGCCGCGACGCCAACTACGTGCCGCTCACACCGATCGATTTTCTGGTCCGCGCGGCCGAAGTCTACGGCGAGCGCCTCGCGATCGTGCACGGCGACGTGCGGCGCACGTGGGGCGAGACCCATAAGCGGGCGAAGCAGCTCGCAAGCGCGCTCGCGCAGGCCGGCGTCGCGCGCGGCGACACGGTCGCGGCGGTGCTGCCGAACATCCCGGCGATGGTCGAGGCGCACTTCGGCGTGCCGATGGCCGGCGCCGTGCTCAATACGATCAACACGCGGCTCGACATCTCGTCGGTGCTGTTCATGCTGCGTCACGGCGAAGCGAAGGTGCTGATCGTCGACACCGAATACGCGGATCTCGCGCACCGCGCGGCGCGCGAAGTGCCGGGTTTGAAGATCGTCAGCGTCGCTGACGCGATGCCGGCCGACCCCGCGCGCTTCGCGGGCGCGACCGACTACGAAGCGTTCGTCGCGGGCGGCGACCCCGACTACGCGTGGACGCCGCCCGCCGACGAATGGGATGCGATCGCGCTGAACTATACGTCCGGCACGACGGGCGACCCGAAGGGCGTCGTCTATCACCATCGCGGCGCGTATCTCGCGGCGATCAGCAACATCCTCGAATGGGACATGCCGAAGCACGCGGTGTATCTGTGGACGCTGCCGATGTTCCACTGCAACGGCTGGTGCTTTCCGTGGGCCGTCGCGGCGCGTGCAGGCGTGAACGTCTGCCTGCGCAAGTTCGACGCGAAGACGGTGTTCGACCTGATCCGCAGCGAACGCATCACGCATTACTGCGGTGCGCCGATCGTGCAGAGCGCGATCGCGAACGCGCCGGCCGAATTCCGCGCGGGCATCGATCACACGGTGCACGCGATGGTCGCCGGCGCGGCGCCCGCGCCGGCCGTGATCGCGAAGATGAAGGAGATCGGCTTCGACCTGCTGCACGTGTACGGGCTGACCGAGGTCTACGGCCCGGCGACCGTGTGCGCGAAGCAGGCGCACTGGGACGCACTGCCCGACGACGAGCGTGCGCGCCTGAACGCGCGGCAGGGCGTTCGCTATCACCTGGAAGCGGGCGCGACGGTGCTCGACCCGGACACGATGGCGCCGGTGCCCGCCGACGGCGAGACGCTCGGCGAGATCATGTTCCGCGGCAACATCTGCATGAAGGGCTACCTGAAGAATCCGAAGGCCACCGACGAGGCGTTCCACGGCGGCTGGTTCCATACGGGCGATCTCGGCGTGCTGACGCCGGACGGCTATATCCGCATCAAGGATCGCCGCAAGGACATCATCATTTCCGGCGGCGAGAACATCTCGAGCATCGAGGTCGAGGATGCGCTGTACCGGCATCCGGCCGTCGCGGTCGCGGCGGTGGTGGCGATGCCCGACCCGAAGTGGGGCGAGGTGCCGTGCGCGTTCGTCGAGCTGCGCGAAGGCGCGAGCGCGACCGAGGAGGAGATCGTCGCGCACTGCAAGCAGCTGCTCGCGGGGTTCAAGGTGCCGAAGGCCGTGCGCTTCGGCGAGCTGCCGAAGACGTCGACCGGCAAGATCCAGAAATTCCAGCTGCGCAACGAGGTGGGATCGGACAAGGCGATCGACCTGGCGGGGGACAAGAAGTAGTCGGGGCACCCGCGACGGTCGATCGTCCATCGGCCGTTGTCCGTCAAGCGTCCATCAAGCGTCGCGTTCGAGCCGGAACACGCTGACCGCGTCCGACAGTTGCGCGGCCTGGTCGCGCAGCGCGACGGCCGCGCGTTCGGCATCCGCAATCAGCGTCGCGTTCTGCTGGGTCGCCTCGCCGATCTGCGTGACGGCCAGGTTCACCTGCTCGATGCCGGTCGATTGCTCGCGCGACGCGGCGCTGATCTCGCCGATCAGCGTGCGGACCTGGTCGACCCGCGCGACGATGTCGCGCATCGTGCCGCGCGCGGCGTCCGCGATCCGGTAACCCTGTTCGACGGTCGTCGACGATTCGGTGCTCAGCGCATCGATCTCCTTGACCGCGGCCGCGCTGCGCTGCGCGAGCGCGCGCACCTCGGCCGCGACCACCGCGAAGCCCTTGCCGTGCTCGCCGGCACGCGCGGCCTCGACGGCCGCGTTCAGCGCCAGGATGTTGGTCTGGAACGCGATGCCTTCGATCGCGCCGGTGATCTCGGCGATCCGGCGCGTCGCGCGGCCGATGTCGTCCATCGTCGCGACCACGCGCTGTACCGCGGCGTCGCCGTTCGTCGCGGCGGCCGATGCGTCCGCGACCAGCGCGTTGGCTTGCGCCGCATGCTCGGCGCTTTGCTGCACGGCGGCGGTGATCTGCTCCATGCTGGCGGCCGTCTGTTCGACGCTGCTCGCCTGCGTCGCGATCCGCGCGGCGATGTCGCCGCTGCCGGCCGCGATGCCGACCGTGCCGTGCGCGATGTCGGCCGAGCTGTTGCGCACCTGCGCGACGATGCGCGCGAGGCCGTCGCCGATTCCGTCGACCGCCTGCACGAGCCGGCCGATCTCGTCGTTGCCCGCGCTGCCGTGCGCGGCCGCGCCGTCGCGGATGCGCACGCTGAGGTCGCCCGCCGCATAGCGCTCGGAGGCCCGTGCGGCGGCTTCCAGCGGCCGGCTCACGACGCGGCGCACGACGATGACGAACAGCGTCGCGAACGCCGCGACGAGCACGGCGCCGATCATCAGGAAGCGGTTGCGGGTGGCGCGCATGGTGGCGAGCAACTCGTCGTCGAGCGCGATGCCGCCGACGAGCCATTGCCACTGCGGAATCGTCGTGAACGACACGAATTTCGCGGTGGGCCCGCCATCGTGCGCGGCCGGGTCGGTCGACGTGTACGCGAGCCGGCCGTCGCCGGCCGCGAGCATCTGGGCATAGGGGGCACGCTTGTCGTCGGCGGGTTGGCCGGCCGCATCGGGATGCACGACGAAGGTGCCGCGCGACGGGCCCTGCGACGCATCGAGCACGAAGTAGTAGCCGTTGTCGCCGATTTTCAGCGCGCGGATGCCGTCTTCGACGAGCTTGAGCTCGGTGCCGATGTCGAGACCGACGAACAGCGCGCCGATCACGCGGCCGGTTGCGTCGGTCACCGGCTTGTACTGCGTGATGTACGGCCGGCCGAACAGCTTCGCGAGGCCCGTGTAGCTGCGGCCGGCGACGAGCGGCGCATACGCGGGGCCGGCGCGGTCGAGCTTCGTGCCGACGGCGCGTGCGCCGTCCTGCTTCTTCAGCGAGGTCGTGATGCGCACGAAATCGTCGCCGTCGCGCGCGAAGATCGTCGCGATCGCGCCGCTTTTCTTCAGGAACTGGTCGGGAATCGCGTAATCGAGGTCGAGCGGCTGGCCGCCCGCGAAGAGGGTCGGCGCGGGAACGCCGCCGATGTCGACCGTGCGCGCCGGGTCGAGCGAGAAATCGGCCGGCAGGAAGCTCGCGAACAGCGACATCGAGCGGTTGGCCTCGGCGGTCAGCGCCTTGTCGAACAGATCGACCATTGCGCGGATCGACTGCTCCTTGTCGACGGTCCGCAGGTGCGCTTCTTCAGCAAGCTGCTGGCCGGCGAAATGGGCGAGCGTCCACGCGAACACGGTAAACAGCAGGGCGACGAGCGCGCACGCCAGCGCGGCCAGACGCGCGCCGACGCTCACCCGGCCCAATTGGGTCAGTCTCATGAAGCATCCTGAGTGGGGAGTGAGAAAGGGCGGAACGCACGCGTCACCGCTAGTCGCTGCTTAATACGGCAACTTTCGCGAAATCTTTAGCGCGGTGGCGTCGAGGGCGGCCCGGCCGGCGCGCAACGGAGCGGCGAATGTCAGTGCGTCACGAGCCATGCGACGGCCAGATAGCGGCCGACCTTCGCGATCGTCACGATCGCGAGGAAGCCCGGCAGCGGCTCGCGCAGCACGCCGGCGATCATCGTCAGCGGATCGCCGATCACCGGCGCCCAGCTCAGCAGCAATGACCAGCGGCCGTAGCGCGCGTACCAGCGTTCGGCGCGCGCGAGCGCGGCCGGCTTGATCGGAAACCAGCGGCGGTCGCGGAAGTGCTCGATGCCGCGCCCGAGCGCCCAGTTGATCACCGAGCCCGCGACGTTGCCGACGCTCGCGACGAGCAGCAGCGCCCACACCGGCTCGCGCCCGGCGAGCAGCAGGCCGGCAAGCACGGCTTCGGACTGGAGCGGCAACAGGGTCGCGGCGACCATCGACACGGCGAACAGGCCGCCGTAGGTGAGCAGTTCGGACATCGCGCGATTGTACCGGCCGTGGGTTGTGGGTCGGTCGGCCGGCAGCCGCGCGGCCGCTCAGTTCCAGCCGACCATGATCGCGCCCATTCCGACCAGCAGCCCGCCCGTCACGCGGTTCATCGCGCGCATCCGTGCCGGCCGCCGCAGCGCCCGGCTCAGCCGGTGCGAGAACAGCGCCATCGACGCGACACCGCCCGCGAACAGCAGCGCGAAGGTCGTCGCGAGCAGCAGGAATTGCGCGTTCAGACTCCAGTCGGCGTTCGGGACGATGAACTGCGGAAAGAACGACGGGAAGAACAGCAGCGTCTTCGGGTTCAGGCCGGAGGTGGCGACGCCGCGCCAGAACAGTGCACGGCCGGTATCGGTATCGGTGTCGGGTGCGGCGATGCCTGTTTCCGCCGATGCGGCGGGAGCGGCGGATGCGGTTGCAGGCGCACGGCTGAGCCATTGCTTGCAGCCGAGCCACACGAGGTACGCGGCGCCGGCCCAGCGCAGCACGGTCAGCGCGTGCTCGTCGAGATGGACCAGCGAATTCAGGCACAGCGCGGTGAGCGCGAGTTGCAGCAGCACGGCGAGCGTGCCGCCCCACACGCACGGCAGCGCACGGCGCCAGCCGGCGCGCAGCGCCTGGTTCATCGTGAGAAGGTTGACGGGGCCGGGGGCTAGATGAGGACGGCGGATGCAGCGAGGAACGACAGATAAAGCCTGAACGACATGACGGGAAGGACGGGAACGGGGAGTCGGGCGCCGGCCCGGCAGCCGGATAGGCGCGCGGGCGGCGGGCAATCGCATGCCTGCATGTGCGGCGCCGCAACTCGTGATTGCGGCCAGGCGTCCCGCTGCGAAGGGGTTGTCGCGGGGAGCGTGCCGGACAACAGGCATGGAGAAAATGTATCAAGCCGGCCGGTTAAAAGGCTTCCTGTTTTCCAGCAAAACCGAGTCGAAACCAGAATCCTGTTCAGCTAGAATGCGGATTTAAAGTAGAAGATTCTTCTCGCCATGGCTACTCGCGAACGCACGCCGAAAACCCTCGACAACCAGGACCGCAAGATCCTCGGTGCGCTGCAAAAAAATGCGCGTCTGTCGAACGCCGAACTGGCCGAACAGATCGGCATGTCGACCACCGCATGCTGGAACCGCACGCGGCAGCTCGAACTCGACGGCTACATCGACGGCTACGTCGCGCTGGTCAACCAGCGCATGCTCGGCTATGCGGACATCGTGATCCTCGAAGTCACGCTCGATCGCCACGAAGACGACGCGCTCGCGCGTTTCGGCGCCGAACTCGCGGCGTTGCCCGAAGTGCTCGAGGCCTACCTGGTATCGGGCGAATACGACTACTGGATCAAGGTCGCGGTGGACGGAACGGCCGGCTACGAGCGCTTCCTGCGCGAGAAGCTGTACCGGATTTCGAGCATTCGCCACAGCCGCTCGATGTTCGCGCTGCGGTGCATGAAGGACGTGCCGTCGATTCAGGTGTGACGACGGCGGAGACGTGGCCGCGCGTCATCGTCACGATGAAGTCGCGGTTGCGTTGAGGAAGGGCGGTAATCGGGCTGTCGCGGCCAATGCGCGCGGCCCGGAGCCGGATAGAGGCGGGAAATTCGAGCAGGGCGGGGAAAACGGATGAATCTTCCGTGCCGACGCGCTCGGTACTGGCACTGCCACTGGCATCCGCATCACAGCGCTCACATCGCGTGAGCGCATCACTCATATCGGGGCCACTCGGCCCTTTTTACGATATCCATCGGGACACCGATGCCGGACGCGGCGGCCTTGCGGCGCGCGTCCCGGCAAGCGGATCAGTCGGACATCATGCCGCCGGCCGGCGGCCATCGGCTGCGTTTAGCGCGGCAGGCGTGCGTGCGCTTGAGCGATGATTTCGCAGTTCTCGAGGTGCAGTGCCCATGCTTCTGCAAGCAGTTCGCCAATACGTGCGAGCCAGCCAGCGGATTGGGTGGAACGATCGGAGATGTTAGACGTTTGCATGACGAAGCCCCGTATAGGTGGCGAGTTAGGGATAACCCTAATCATAGAGGAACGTCACCGCTTTGTGAAATGCGATTTCGTTATATGAGAATTACTGACATTTTGTGTTGCTGCTCCGCAACATGAGCCGCGTCCGTCATCGTCGTTACACAGTGGACAGACGTGACGAGGCCGCGGCGAGCACGGCCTCGCAATGAGGAAGAGGAAGGAACGTCAGGGCGACGATGACTCGCCGATCCACCCGAATCGCCACGACAGGCGGCGCGTCGCGGCGAGCAGCGTATGTGCGAGCGCGCTGTCCGGCCCGCGCGGGAAGCCGCGCGACGAGCCGATGATCGCGATCACGAGCCGGATGCTGCCGGTGTGATCGAACACGGGCGCGGCGATCGTCCCGATCCCCGGCACCGGCGCGTCGAATGCGAAATCGAGTTCGTCCGTGCGGATCGTCGCGAGCCGCGCGCGGAACGCGTCGTCGACCTGCGTCGCACGGCCGGCGAGGCGCACCGGTTCGTCGGCCAGGAGGCCGGCCAGCACGTCGTCGGACATGCCGGCCGCGAAGATCCGCCCGATCGCGGTATTCACGAGCGACATCACCGTGCCGACCTGCAGGCTCACGTGCTGCGGCCGTGCCGATTCCTCGAGGCGGATCACGGTCGGCCCGAGCGGCCCGAGGGTCGCCGCGGCGACGCTCATGTCGGTCGCGGCCGCCAGCGCGACGATCTCGGCTTCGGCATCGCGCGTCGGCGACACGCGCTGCATCGCGATCAGGCCGAGCGCCTGGCCGAGCGGGCCGCCGCCGAAGCAGCCGGCATCGTCGCGGCTCAGCAGGCCGATCTTTTGCAGGCTCACCAGATGCGGAAACGCCTTCGCGGCCGGCATGCCGGCCGCCGCCGCGAGGTCGCGCAGCGGCAGCGCGCGGCCCGCCGAGATGAGCGCGAGCAGCAGGTCGCCCGTGCTGTCGAGTGCATTGATGCCGCGCTGGGCTTTCGTGTCGTCGGCGAGCGCGGGCGGCAGGCGCTGGACGGACGGAGCCGCGGCCGGCGCGCCCGGCTGCGCGTCGCGTCCGGCGTCGAGCGACGCGGTGGCCTGCCGCGCCGCATCGCGCAACGCGGTCGCGATCGGGCCGTCCCAGCCGACATCGATTGATCCGGTCGAACCGATCACCGTCAACGCGAGTTGCAGGCGGCCGTCCGCGTCCAGCACCGGCACGCACATCGCGCTGACGCCGGGGCTCGGCCGGTCCACGCCGCGCTCGATCCCGCGCGCGCGGATCGCATCGAGCTCGGCCTGCCACGCGCCGGCATCGGACGTGGGCTGCTCGCCTTCCGCGCCCGCGAGCGTGTCGCCGGCGCCGGCCTGGCTGGCCGCCATCGCGTCCAGCAGTGCGGGGTCGCCGAACGCGCGGAACACGCGGCCGGTCGCCGTCGTATCGAGCGACATCACCGAGCCGACGTGCAGGTTCACATGCAACGGATAGCCGCCGTGCTCGATGCGCACGATCGTCGGCCCGAGCACGCCCGGCACCGACAGCGCGACGCTCAGGCCGACCGCTTCCGCGAGCCGCGCCGCGTGCGGCAGCGCCGCGCGATAGGCCGGCTGGCGTTCGATCGACATCAGGCCGAGCCGCAGCGACAGCGGCCCCGGCTCGTAGTTGCCGGTGAGCGCGTCGCGTTTCACGAGCGCGAGCCGCGTCAGGCTGACGAGATAGGTATGCGCCTGCGCGGTCGACAATCCGGCCGCGGCCGCCAGCTCCGACAGCCCGAGCGGCGTGCGCCGGCGCGCGAGCGCGTCGAGCAGCCGGCCGCCGACCTCGACACTCTGGATCCCGCGCTGCGCCTTGGGCGGCGCGTCGTCTGCGCTGACTTCGTGGTTCTGCACGCGATGATTCTTCCGTTGACGAAACCCCGCATGGTATCCGACGCCATTTGACGCGCCAGCCCGCAGGTTTACCCGTATTGGACAATAGCAAGCGACTTTGTCATTGACAAATAATCGATGCGGGTCGATGATCCACTCACTCCCCTCAACACATGGCTCGAAGCCAGGGAACGCAACATGGCCAAAGCATTCGCATCGCAAGCCGATCTGGAAGTGAAGAAGATCACCTGGACGCAGCTGTCCGAGAACGCGTACGCGTATACCGCCGAAGGCGACCCGAACTCGGGCGTGATCATCGGCGACGACAGCGTGCTGATCGTCGATACGACCGCGACGCCCGCGATGGCGCAGGACCTGATCGCGAAGATCCGCAGCGTGACCGACAAGCCGATCAAGCACGTCGTGCTGTCGCATTACCACGCGGTGCGCGTGCTCGGCGCGTCCGCGTATTTCGCCGAAGGCGCGCAGCACGTGATCGCGAGCCGCGGCACCTATGAAATGATCGTCGAGCGCGGCGAGGCCGACATGAAGTCGGAGATCGAGCGCTTCCCGCGCCTGTTCGCGGGCGTCGAGACGGTGCCGGGCCTGACTTGGCCGACGCTCGTGTTCGAGCGCGAGATCACGCTGTTCCTCGGCAAGCTCGAAGTGAAGATCATGCACGTCGGCTCGGGCCACACGAAGGGCGACACGATCGTCTGGCTGCCGTCGCAGAAGGTGCTGTTCTCCGGCGACCTGGTCGAATACGACGCAGCCTGCTATTGCGGCGACGCGCAGCTCGAACAGTGGCCGACCACGCTCGAGGCGCTGCGCGCGCTCGGCGCGGAAAAGCTCGTGCCGGGCCGCGGCCCCGCGCTGCTCAATCCGGCCGACGTGAACAAGGGTCTCGACTATACGAAGGACTTCGTGACGACGCTGCTCGCGCAGGGCCGCAAGGCCGTCGAGCGCAAGCTCGACCTGAAGGCGTCGATGGCGCTCACGCGCGAAGCGATGGATCCGAAGTTCGGCAACGTGTTCATCTACGAGCACTGTCTGCCGTTCGACGTGTCGCGCGCGTTCGACGAGGCGAGCGGCATCACGCATCCGCGCATCTGGACCGCGCAGCGCGACAAGGAAATGTGGGACGCGCTGCAGGACTGAGCGGGTCACCGCGGCGGGGCGTCCGGGCGGACGTCCCGCCGTTTTCCTGACGGCCCGTGAACGGCGGCGGCATTGCGCCCGCGGCTTCCGGAGCCGACTTCCGATCTCACAAGAAAGCAGGGCGCATGCACGCCCTCGGAGACTGCTGCGCGCTCGAATCGCGCGGCCCGTTTGGAGAGAGACATGCCCCAATCGCTTCCCGCCAAAGCGACGATCGCGCACGCGAGTGCCGCGGCGGCGTCGGCTTCCGCATACGAATCCGCGCCCGCATCCGATGCCGGCGACGCGCTACTGTTCCGCAAGATCGCGTGGCGGATCGTGCCGTTCCTGTTCCTCTGCTACGTCGTGTCGTTTCTCGACCGCATCAACATCGGCTTCGCGCAGCTGCAGATGAAGCACGACCTCGGCTTCAGCGATGCGATGTACGGCCTCGGCGCCGCGGTGTTCTACGTCGGCTACGTGTTCTGCGAGGTGCCGAGCAACCTGCTGCTCGCGCGCTTCGGCGCGCGCCGAACCTTCACGCGGATCATGCTGCTGTGGGGCATCGCGTCGACCGGGATGATGTTCGTGTCGCAGCCGTCGCATTTCTATGTGCTGCGCTTCCTGCTCGGCGTGTTCGAGGCCGGCTTCTTTCCCGGCATCGTGCTGTACCTGACCTACTGGTTCCCGGCGAACCGGCGCGCGGCGGCGATCTCGGTGTTCTTCGCGGGCGTCGCGGTCGCGGGCGTGCTTGGCGGCCTGGTGTCGGGCTGGATCATGCGCGACATGAGCGGCGTGCTCGGGCTGCACGGCTGGCAGTGGATGTTCGCGATCGAAGGCGCGCCGGCCATCGTGCTCGCGGGCTTCGCGTTCACGTATCTGGTCGACCGTCCGCAGGACGCCGCGTGGCTTACGTCCGACGAAAAGGCGCGCGTCGCCGCGCTGTGCGGCGACAGCCGTGCGCACGGCGCCGGTCATGGCGCGCACGACACACGCAGCCTGCTCGCCGCGCTCGCGAACCCGCGCGTCTACCTGTTCGCGTTCATCTACTTCTCGCTGACCTGCGCATCGCTGACGCTCAATTTCTGGATGCCGCTGATGATCCGCGACTTCGGCGTGACCGACGTCGTGGCCGTGAGCCTCTACACGGTCGTGCCGAACGCGGTCGGCGCAGTCGGCCTGATCCTGATCGCGCGTCGCTCGGACCGCACCGGCGAGCGCCGCAAGCACTTCGCGTGCTGCACGATCGGCGGCGGCATCGCGCTCGCGGCGCTGACGCTGCACCTGCACAGCTTCGCGGCGATGCTCGCGTGCCTGTCGATCGCGGCGACGCTGATCTTCGCCGCGCTGCCGATCTTCTGGGCCGTGCCGACCCGCTACCTGTCGGGCAACGCGGCCGCGGCCGGGATCGCGCTGATCAGCAGCATCGGGATCACGAGCGGCATCGTCAGCCCGTGGGTGATCGGGCTGATCCGCACGCGCACCGGCAACATGGATCTCGCCGTGTACCTGCTGGCCGCGCTGCTCGCGCTGAGCGGCGCCGCGCTGATGCTCGGCGTGAAGGGTGAAGGCGCGCAGCGCGCGTGAATCACGGGCCCGTCGCTGCCGGCGGGCGTCGTGGTCGTTGCACGGACATGCGTGACAAGCGGGGCGAAACGGGCTTGGCGAATCGGGCGCGTGCAATGTCACGCGCCGTTTGACGACGACCGGCGAGCCGGCCGTCATCGACGCGCTGCGATTCGACAGCGCCGCGCTCGCGCATGGCGGGCGCGACGCCGATATTGCCGATTAGCGCGCTGCCGCATAGCGCGGCGCCGGCGAATCCGTCGACAGGTGCGGCGCCATCGTGCGGCGCGCGGCCTCGTACGCATCCCATTCGTCAGCCGCATGCAGCGACGGAATCGTCACGAGCTCGCCGCGCTCGAAGCCGACCAGCGCCGCGTCGACGAGGTCGGACGCCGACATCACGATCTCCTTCGGCAGGTGTTCGAGCGGCAGGCCGCCGGTCTGCCAGAAGTCGGTGGCCGTCGCGCCGGGCAGCACGGCCTGCACCTGCACGCCGTGGTCCGCGAGTTCGTGATGCAGCGACTGGCTGAACGCGAGCACGAACGCCTTGCTGCCGCCATAGACACCATTGAGCGTTTCCGGCGACAGCGCGACGATCGACGAAATGTTGATCACGGCGCCGCGCCCGCGTGCGACGAAGCCGGGCACGGCCGCATAGGTCAGGCGGGTGAGCGCGGTCACGTTCAGGTCGATCAGCCGCGTCATCGCGTCGACGTCGCTGTCGAGCAACGGCGCGTGGGTGCCGACGCCCGCGTTGTTCACGAGCAGCGTGATGCTCGCGTCCTGCTTCAGCTTCGCCTCGACTGTGGCGAGCGCGGCGCGGTCGTTGAGATCCGCGCCGACGATTTCCACGCTGCGCTGCGTGTCGTTCGTGATGCGCTCGGCGAGGGCGGTCAACCGGTCGCGGTTGCGCGCGACCAGGATCAGGTCGTAGCCGCGGCGCGCGAGCCGGTCGGCGTAGATTGCGCCAATGCCCGACGATGCGCCGGTAATGACGGCGGTACCGCGATGTGCTTCAGTCATGATGTCGCTCCGTTGCGAAGAAAGGGTGAGTGCGTGAAAGCATTCTGGCTTCGAATCACGGCGACGCAAATGACGTAGATGGGTATGATTTCGGACATCGGGGTGGTCATGACGGCCATCACCCCCGGCACCGGAGACACGCATGCACCGAATCGGCTTTTTGATCAGCGACGGCTTCCAGATCATGGCGCTCGCCGCGCAGTCGGTGTTCGAGTACGCGAACATGGGCGCCGGCGAACCGTTCTACGTGCTGGACAACTATTCCGTCGACGGCGGCGACGTGCGCTCGTCGCTCGGGTTGCCGGTCGCGACGCGCGCGCTGCGCGTGCGGCTCGACGTCGATACGTGGATCGTCGCGGGCGTCAACGATCCGGTCGCATCGCCGGCGCCGGCCGGCGTCGTCGCGTTCCTCCGCCGCCCGAACGCGCGCGCGCGGCGAATCGCCGGCATCTGTACCGGTGCGTTCGTGCTCGCCGAGGCCGGGCTGCTCGCGCAGCGTCGCGCGACGACGCATTGGGCGTACGGCCGCGACATGCAGAAGCACTTTCCGGAGGTTCGCGTCGAGGAAGACCGGATCTATATCGTCGACGGGCCGATCTGGACGTCGGCCGGGATGACGGCCGGCCTCGACCTGGCGCTCGCGATGGTGGAAAAGGATCTCGGCGCGGACGCCGCGCGCTCGGTCGCGCACAAGCTCGTGATGCACCAGCGCCGCGCGGGCGGGCAGTCACAGCATTCGGAAATGCTCGATCTCGCGCCGAAATCCGACCGGATCCAGAATGCGCTGAACTATGCGCGCCAGCATCTCGGCCGCGCGCTGACCGTCGAGGAACTCGCCGACGCCGCGCACCTGAGTCCGCGCCAGTTCAGCCGCGTGTTCACGCTCGAAACCGGGCAGTCGCCGGCGAAGGCGATCGAGCGGCTGCGGCTCGAGGCCGCGCGGCTGATGATCGAGCAGAGCCGGCATTCGCTCGACGTGATCGCGAAGGAGAACGGTTTCCGCGACCGGCGCCACCTGCGCGATGCGTTCGTGCGCGGCTTCGGCGTGCCGCCGCAGGCGGTGCGGCGCGACGCGCGGGCCGACGAGCGCGAAACGGCCTGAGCGGTGCTGCTCAGCGCGTGACGAACGCCGTGGCGTCGTGCGGCGCCGTGCGTGCATGCTTGCGCTGGCGCAGCAGCGCGACGCGGCAATTCTCGCGCGCGGTCTCGCGGCCGTCGTCGTCGAGCAGCACCAGGTCGCCGCGCATCACGTTGAGCGTGATCACGTCGTCGCCCGGTGCGCCGAGCGTTTCCGGCGTATGCACGGACCCGGCCGGTTCGAGCACCGTCGAGCCGGCTTGCGCGATCCAGTCGTACTCCCGGTAGCGCCACGCCCCCTGCAACGTATGGACGAACACGTCGCCGTCGTGACGATGGCGCGGCAGCGTGCCGCCGGCCGGCATCTTCAGCAGCGCGGTCAGCGTGTCTTCCGCGGCATTGATATGCAGATACTTGATCGCGAGCCCCGGCAGGTCGGCGCTCATCGGCAGCCACGGCAGCGCGTCGCCGGGCAGGCACGAAATCGGCGGCAGGTCGGTGGGAAGCGGGGCGGACGGCTGCGTCATGGCGGGAGGCGGAGCGGAAACGGGGAGTGCGCATTATCGCAGAGGCGGATCGGGCTGCAGGGCTGACATGGATTGCCGGGGCGCCGGCGAGCGGACACGCGTTCTTCCTGCATCGATATATACAGCTTAACTGTACAGTTTTTCTGTAGATATGCTATCGTGGATTCATGAACGTCCCATCTTCGTCCCCCGAAACGCCACCCCTGGCCGGTCTCGCCGGCGAACTCCGGATCTCGGTCAGCAAGCTGATGCGGCGGCTGCGCGAGCAAACTCATCCGGATGACCTCACCTCGTCGCAGAAGTCGGTGCTGTTGCGCCTCGACCGCGACGGCCCCGCGACTGTCTCCGCGCTCGCGCGGGCGGAAAGCGTGCGGCCGCAGTCGATGCGCGTGACGGTGGCGACGCTGGAAGCGAGGGGCGCCGTCAGCGGCGCGCCCGATCCGACCGACGGTCGGCAGACGCTGATCGCGCTCACGCCGGACTTCCGCAAGCGGCTGCAGGCCAACCGCGCGGCCAAGGACGATTGGCTGTTTCGCGCGCTGCATGCGCAACTGTCGGCGCACGAGCAGGCCGAACTCGCGTCGGCCGTGCAGCTGATGCAGCGGCTCGCCGAATTCCAGGACGCGGCGCGCCCGTGAACCCGATCGACCCGCCCGGCGGGAGGAACGCCCGAACATGAACATCCTGCATCTCGTGTCGTACTTTTTCGGCGGCGCCTTTCTGACGAATGCCGTTCCACATCTCGTCAGCGCGCTGCACGGCGGCAACGCGCCGCAGCGGCCATGAGCGTGCCGGCCGCGGGCGTGTTCCGCTCGCTGCGCAGCTTCAACTATCGCATGTGGGCGGCCGGCGCGCTGGTGTCCAACGTCGGCACGTGGGTTCAGCGCACCGCGCAGGACTGGCTGGTGCTCACGCAGCTCACACACCATGACGCGTCGGCGGTTGGCATCGTGATGTCGCTGCAGTTCGGCCCGCAGCTTCTGTTGCTGCCGTGGACGGGCTATGCGGCCGACCGTTTCAACCAGCGCCGGCTGCTGATGGCAACCCAGGCGCTGATGGGCGGCCTCGCGCTCGCGCTGGGGCTGCTGACGGTCGCGGGCGTCGTGCAGCTGTGGCATGTGTATCTGTTCGCGTTCCTGTTCGGCTGCGCGTCCGCGTTCGATGCGCCGGTGCGGCAAACCTTCGTCGCGGAGCTGGTCGGCGACCGCGAGCTTGCGAACGCGGTCGCGCTCAATTCGACGTCGTTCAACGCGGCGCGGATGATCGGGCCGGCGGTGGCCGGCTTCATCATCGCGTCGGTCGGCACGGGCTGGGCGTTCCTGCTGAACGGCGTCAGCTTCGTCGCGGTGCTCGCGTCGCTGTCGCTGCTGCGCGCCGACGAGCTGCGCGAGAACACGCGCGCCGTCCATACGCGGGGCAGCCTCCTCGACGGTTTTCGGTACGTGTGGCGGCGCCCGGACCTGAAGACGACGCTCGCGATGCTGTTCCTGATCGGCACGTTCGGGCTGAATTTTCCGCTGTTCATCTCGACGATGGCGGCCGGTGTGTTTCACGTCGATGCGCGCGGCTTCGGCATCCTGTCGTCGATGATGGCAGTCGGCACGATCTCGGGCGCGTTGCTCGCGGCGCGCCGCGAACGGCCGCGGTTCCGGCACTTGTGGATCGGCGCGGCCGTGTTCGGGATCGGCTGCACGCTCGGCGCGATCGCGCCGAGTTACTGGCTGTTCGCGGCGGCGCTCGTGCTGACCGGGATCGCCGCGATGACGTTCACCACGTCGACCAATGCACTGATGCAGCTGTCGACCGAGCCGGCGATGCGCGGGCGCGTGATGGCGCTGCGCCTCGCGGTCGCGTTCGGCGGCACGCCGATCGGCGCGCCGGTGGCGGGTTGGGTCGCGAACCATCTCGGCCCCCGCTGGGCGCTCGGCGTCGGCGCGGCGTCCGGGTTCGCGGCCACGCTGGTCGCCGTGGTGTTCCTGATCCAGGGGACGCGACAGTCGCTGCCCGACAGCGGCGCCGGCGGCGAAGCCTGAGCCCGGTTACACGTCACCGCCGTCGCCGCCATCGCCATCACCGCCCAGCCGCACCGCCGCATGCGCGGCTTCGAGGCACGACTGGAACAAGAGCGCCGCGCGTGACGGCCGCGGCGAGCGTCGCAGCAGGCTCACGAACCGGCACCGGTAGTTGAAGCGGTGCGGCGCGATCGCCTGCATCAACCCTTTGTTTTCGAAGCTCTCCGCGTAATGGTCGGGCAGGAAGCCGAGGTAGCGGCCCGACAGAATCAGCGTCGCGATCGATTCCTGATCCGACGCGGTCGCGCTGCGCGTGAGCTTCGCGCGATGGCTCAGTTCCATGTTCGGCGAATGGAAGCCGAGCCCCGCGAATGCGTGGTTGCGGATCGTCGTCCACGTGAGCTTGCCGTGCGGCGCGTCGAAAAGCGGATGCTGGCGGCCGCAGTACAGCAGCATCCGTTCGTCGAACAGCTCCGAATACACGAGGCTCCCCGAACTGCGGTGCGCGGGGATGATCCCGACCTGATAGCTGCCGTCGATGATCCCGCGCTCGACCTCGTTGATCGACGCGACATGCAGGTTCAGCGCGACGTCGGGCGCCTCGTCCGCGAACTGGCGGATCGCGTCGCCGAGCCGCGCCTTCGGGTTGGTGGCCGTCTTGTCGAATACGGCGATGTGCAGTTCGCCGCCCATTTTGTCGTGAATGCCGTCGATCCGGCTGCGAAATGCCTCCATCGACGCGAGCAGCCGCAGGGTTTCCTCGTACACCGTCTGCCCCTCGGCCGTCAGCGTGAAGCCCGCGCGGCCGCGCCGGCACAGCACGAGGCCGAGGCGCGTTTCGAGATCCTTCACGTGCCGGCTGATCGTCGAGATGCCGATATTCAGTTCCAGTTCGGCCGCCGCCATCCCGCCGCACTGCACGACGCCCTTGAAAACCCGCAGCAGCCGCAGATCCATGTCGCTGAGCTGCCCGAGCAGCGCGCGGCTCTTCGGTTTCTTTGCTTGCATAGATGAGCAAGTGAACATTGATATTGCGATATTCAAAAGACTAATTGGCCTCCCGACAATGCGCAACATCAACACAAGCACGAGGGGCGCGTCGCGCCGACCGACATGACCAATACGATCACCACTCCCCAGCACGAAGAGACCGACCTCCGCACCGACGCCGCGTGGCTCGACGCCCACTGGATGCCGTTCACGGCGAACCGCCAGTTCAAGTCGGACCCGCGCATGATCGTGTCGGGCAAGGACGCGTATTACACCGATGGCGAAGGCCGCAAGATCTTCGACGGCCTGTCGGGCCTGTGGTGCACGGGGCTGGGCCACGGCCGCGCGGAAATCACGGAAGCCGTGAGCCGTCAGGTCGCGCAGCTCGACTACGCGCCGGCGTTCCAGTTCGGCCATCCGAAGTCGTTCGAGCTCGCGAACAAGATCAAGGACCTGACGCCGGCCGGCCTCGACTATGTGTTCTTCACCGGCTCGGGCTCGGAAGCGGCCGACACGTCGCTGAAGATGGCCCGCGCATACTGGCGCGCGAAGGGCAAGGGCACGAAGACGCGCCTGATCGGCCGCGAGAAGGGCTATCACGGCGTGAACTACGGCGGCATCTCGGTCGGCGGGATCGGGCCGAACCGCAAGCTGTTCGGCCAGGGGATCGACGCCGATTTCCTGCCGCACACGCAACTCGCCGAAAACAAGTTCTCGCGCGGGATGCCGGAGAACGGCGCCGAGCTCGCCGACCGTCTGCTCGACCTGATCGCGCTGCACGACGCGTCGAACATCGCGGCCGTGATCGTCGAGCCGTTCTCGGGTTCGGCGGGCGTCGTGGTGCCGCCGAAGGGCTATCTGAAGCGCCTGCGCGACATCTGTACCGCGCACGACATCCTGCTGATCTTCGACGAAGTCATCACGGGCTTTGGCCGTGCCGGCGCGATGACGGGCGCCGACGCGTTCGGCGTGACGCCGGACATCATGAACTTCGCGAAGCAGGTGACGAACGGCGTGCAGCCGCTCGGCGGGGTGATCGCGACGAAGGAGATCTACGACACGTTCATGGCCGTGGGCGGCCCCGAATACATGCTCGAGTTCCCGCACGGCTATACGTACTCGGCGCACCCGGTCGCCTGCGCGGCCGGCGTCGCGGCGCTCGACCTGCTGGTGAAGGAAGACGCGGTGGCCCGCGTGCGCGATCTCGCGCCGCATTTCGAGGCGGCCGTGCACGGGCTGAAGGGCCAGCGCCACATCACGGACATCCGCAACTACGGGCTGTCGGCCGGCCTGACGATCGCGGCGCTGCCGGGCGAGCCGGCACGGCGCCCGTACGAGATCGCGATGCGCTGCTGGGCGAAGGGCTTCTACGTGCGCTACGGCGGCGACACGATCCAGCTCGCGCCGCCGTTCATCTCGGAGAAGCGCGAGATCGACAACCTCGTCAACGCGCTGTCCGACGCGCTGAACGAAGTGGACTGAGCCGCGTGCTGCCCTGAGCGACAACCGAATTCACGAAAGAGTCTGAACGATGAAACACGACAGCAATGTGACCTCCACCGTCGGCCACCTGATCGACGGCAAGCGCGTCGACGGCGGCAGCCGCGTGCAGCCGGTGTTCGACCCGGCGACGGGCGAATCGCACAAGAGCGTCGCGCTCGCCGACAAGCTGACCGTCGAAGCCGCGATCGCGTCCGCGCAGGCCGCGTTCCCCGCGTGGCGCAACACGCCGCCGCTGAAGCGCGCCCGCGTGATGAGCCGCTTCAAGACGCTGCTCGAGGAGCACGCGGACGAACTGTGCGCGCTGATCACCGCCGAGCACGGCAAGGTGCTCGCCGACGCGATGGGCGAGCTGCAGCGCGGGATCGAGAACGTCGAATACGCGACCTACGTGCCCGAGCTGCTGAAGGGCGAACACAGCAAGAACGTCGGCCCCGCGATCGATTCGTGGAGCGAGTTCCAGGCGCTCGGCGTGGCCGCCGGCATCACGCCGTTCAACTTCCCGGTGATGGTGCCGCTGTGGATGTGGCCGATGGCCGTCGCGTGCGGCAACACGTTCGTGCTGAAGCCGTCCGAGCGTACGCCGTCGTCGACGCTGCGCATGGCCGAGCTCGCGCTCGAGGCCGGCCTGCCGCCGGGCGTGCTGAACGTCGTGAACGGCGACAAGGAGGCGGTCGACACGATCCTGACCGACGCGCGCGTGAAGGCGGTGAGCTTCGTCGGCTCGACGCCGATCGCCGAATACATCTATTCGACCGGCTGCGCGCACGGCAAGCGCGTGCAGGCGCTCGGCGGCGCGAAGAACTTCGCGGTGGTGATGCCCGACGCCGACATCGGCAACGCGGTGAACGCGCTGATGGGCGCCGCGTACGGTTCGTGCGGCGAGCGCTGCATGGCGATTCCGCTGGTCGTCGCGATCGGCGATGAAACGGGCGACAAGGTGGTCGAAGGGCTGAAGGCCGAGATCGAGAAGATGAAGGTCGGGCCGGGCAACGGTGCCGGCATCGACATGGGGCCGCTCGTCACGAAGCAGCATTTCGAGAAGGTGACGGGCTTCGTCGAAGCGGGCGTGGAAGCGGGCGCGACGCTCGTCGTCGATGGCCGCGGCGTGAAGGTCGACGGCCACGACGGCGGCTACTACCTCGGCCCGTGTCTGTTCGATAACGTGAAGCCCGGCATGCCGATCTACCAGCACGAGATTTTCGGGCCGGTGCTCGGGGTGATCCGCCTGAAGTCGCTCGACGAGGCGATGGCGCTGATCGACGCGCACGAATACGGCAACGGCACGTGCCTGTTCACGCGCGACGGCGAAGCTGCGCGCTACTTCAGTGACAACATCCAGATCGGCATGGTCGGCATCAACGTGCCGCTGCCGGTGCCGGTCGCATACCACTCGTTCGGCGGCTGGAAGCGTTCGCTGTTCGGCGACCTGCACGCGTACGGCCCGGATGCGGTGCGGTTCTACACGAAGCGCAAGACGATCACGCAGCGCTGGCCGTCGGCCGGCGTGCGCGAAGGGACGGTGTTCAGCTTCCCGTCGAACCGCTGACAAACGCTGACGCGCATTCCGGCTGCACTTGGTGCCTGCCGCCCGGCGGGTGTCGCCATGCAGCCGGCGCAAGCATGCCCAAGCCTGCCCCGATCCGCGATCGGAGCAGGCTTTTTTACGCGTGCCGCGGCCGTGCCGACACGCAACGCGTGGAACGAACGCTTACGGGGCGACCACGTGCCACACGTTCTTGAAATTGTCGCCGTTGCGATCGCCCTGTTTCATGTCCTTCGAGAAGAAGTACAGCGGCTTGCCCTTGTACGCCCATTGCGGGCTGCCGTCGTCACGCTTGACGATCGTGTAGGGGCCGGCCGGTACGTCGGTCGCGCTGGCCTTGTACGGCGGCCAGAGGGTCTCGCATGGGCCCGAGCAGGCACTGGTGCCGGCGTTGGGCTTGTCCTTGTCGAATGCGTAGACGGTCATTCCGTTGGCTGCGACGAGCGCGCCGTTTTCGACTTTGGTGATCGAGCCTTGAGCCGAAGCTGAAATGGACGCCATGGCGAGCACGGCGGAACTGACAAGCAGCACGGCTTTCATGGGTACCTCCTTATAGTCCGGTGGGCGGCGCGAATCGCGTGCACGGCCGGGCGTGCGCACGATCGCGGGGAATGGTGCCGGAACACGGCGCCGTGTCAGCCGGTGCGAGCGACGCGGAGTCGAATGGCGGCTGAACGGACGCCATTCATTCACCATAGGCGGTTTTTGGCAGGGCTGCGAGAAGAACCGGGGGCGCATCGGCAGCGCGTAGGCCCCGCGCAACGGGGCGGCGGTTGCGCGCGGCGGGCGGATTCGGGCCCGTTCAACGGCGATTGCGGTTTCGTTGCGCGCGCCTGTGCCGGGCGGTCAGCGAAACATCGGCGCCGACGCGAGCGTCGTCAGCACGGCCGGCATCGCGAGCGCGGCGACGATCGTCTGGAACGCGGTGATGCCGGCCATCAGCGGTGCGTCGCCGCCGAGCTGGCGCGCCATGATGTACGACGAGGACGATGTCGGCAGCGCCTGGAACAGCAGCGCGATGGTCAGCGCGGCATCGCCGAGCCCGAACAGGCGGCCGGCCGCGAGCGTGACGAGCGGCATCGCGAGGAACTTGAAGGCCGATGCGATGCACATCGGCTGCATCCATGCGCGCGCCGCATCGAATTTCAGCGCCGCACCCACGCACAGCAGGCCGAGCGGCATCGACGCGGCGCCGAGCGCGCGCACGGCCGGTTCGACGGCGGCCGGAAACCCGACGCCGGCGGCCTGCATCGCGATCCCGAGCGCGCAGCCGACGACGAGCGGATTCGACAGTATCTGGCGCACGAGCGCCCCTGCGCCGAGGCGCGTTTCGCCGTAGCGCGCGAACACCAGCACGCACATCAGATTCACGGTCGGGACGATCGCCGCGACGCACACGGCCGCGAGCGCGATCCCGTGCGCGCCGAGCAGTCCGGCGGCGAGCGCCGTGCCGACATAGTTGTTGAAACGCACCGCGCCCTGGAATACCGACGTGAACCCGGCGCCGTCCACCTGCACGAACCGGCGGACCAGCAGAAGCAGTGCCGCGACGAGCACGGTCGAACCGACCAGCGCCGCCGCGAGCGGCAACACGGGCAACGATTGCAGCCGCGCATTCGCGAGGCCATGCGCGAACAGCGCGGGCAGCAGCACGTAGTAGCAAAGCCGCTCGGCATGCGGCCAGAACGCATCGCCGATGAAGCCCGTGCGCCGCAAGCCGTGGCCGAACGCGACCAGCAGCGCGACCGGCGCGAGCGCGAGCAGGATCGGGCTGATCATCGGCGCGCCTTCAGGTGGATGGGGCGGGCCAGGCGGGACGGCCGGCAGGCGCAGCAGCGGAGCGAAGCGGGGATCCATCCAGCGGGCGACATGGCGGTGCGTAATCCAAAGAGTAACGATGCTGCCAAGTTAAACACGCGGAGGAAGCAGGAATAATGGTTAATTATCGGGTGTTCAATGAGAAATTCTCATCGATGACGCGGTGATTTCCGCGCCCAGCGCACGCGCGAAACGCTCGGCCGGGCGCGACCGGTGTTCGAGCAGCACGACCGCGCGGCCCATCTGCGGCTGGCCGAACGGCAAGCGCGTGACGGGCGGCAGGCGCGCGAGCGTCGAGTCGGGCAGCGCGACGATCGCCGCGCCGAGGCCGCGCGCGACCATGCGTGCGATCGTCTCCGCGCTGTCGAGCACCATTTCCTCACTCACGCGCACGCCGATGCGGCGCAGCTCGGCGGCGATCATCCGACCTGCCCACGCCTGCGCGTCGAAGCGGATGAACGGCAGCGCCTCGAGCAGCGTGCGCGCGTCGCGCTCCGCGTAGTGCGGCGGCGCGAGCAGCCAGAAGCGGTCTTCGTACAGCGTGGTCCACGTGAGTTCCGCCGGATGCGGGCGCACCGGGCGGGTCGTGATCGCCGCGTCGAGTTCGCCGGCCGCGACGCGGTTCGCCAGTTCGGCCGACATGCCGGCCGATACGTGCACGCGCAACGACGGATGCGCGTCGCGCAGCGCGAGCAGCGCATCGGGCAGCGGGCCGGACAGCGCGGTCTGGATCGCACCGACCCGCAGGCGACCGACGAGCTTCTTCTCGTCGCTGAGCGCATCGGGAATCCGGTCGACCATCGCGAGCACCTGCTCGGCCTGCGCGACGAGAATGTTGCCGGCTTCGGTGAGTACCGGCTGGCGGCGCGAACGGTCGAACAGCTGGACGTTGTATTCGCTTTCGAGCGCCTTGATCTGCAGGCTCACGGCGGACTGCGTGAGCCCGATCGCCTCGCCGGCGCGTGCGACGGTCCGGTATCGGGCGATCGCGACCAGCGTTCTGAATGCGCGTAGTGACATGGACTCGGTGAGGTGGGCGGCCGGGGCCGGCACGCGGATTGCTCGATGATGCCGGCGGCGGCGCATGAACGGCACGCCGATTGCGGCCCCGATGGCCGCGGACGCAGCCCGCACGCCGGCGGACATCATGCCCGTGCGTGCGCAAACGGGCAACCGCGGCATCGGCTGGCCGACCCGAAAAGCGGTGCGCGCATGCCGCCCATACATGTTTCATCGATGCATCGGGGCGACGCGGGCCATCGCGTCGTCCCGGTCCTTCGCGGAGGGAACGATGCCTGACGACCCCGGTGATGTAGCACGCGCGAGCTATCGCGCGTATGTCGACAAGGACCGCGACGCGATCGAAGCGCTGATCGCGCCGGACTTCCATTTCACGAGCCCGCTCGACAACCGGCTCGACCGCGACGCGTATCTGGCGCGCTGCTGGCCGAACAGCGCGATGCTCGCCGGTTTCGACTTCGTCGATGTTGCCGTGCACGGTGAATACGTGTTCGTCGTGTATGAAGCCGAAACGAGCGCCGGCCGGCGCTTCCGCAACGCGGAGCGATTGCGCGTGCGCGGCGGGCGGATCGTCGAGGCCGAGGTGTATTTCGGCTGGTATGTGCCGCACCAGGCGCCCGATGGCGGGTTCATCGAATCGGGTCGTTGACGGCGCGCATCGACATGCTTACCCCGCCGCATGCTCTCCCAGCGCCTGAATGAACCGCGAAAACAGCTCCGGCTGGGACGAGATCCCGAGCTTCGCGTAGAGATGCCGCCGATGCACCTTCACCGTCTCCGGTGAAATCGCAAGCCGCTCCGCGATCGCCTTCGACGAATTGCCGCGCAGCACCATTCGCGCGATCGACATCTCGCGATCCGTCAGCACGCCCGCGCCGAAGCGCGCGAGCGCCTGCTCGACGCGCGCGCCGAGATCGTCGTCGGGCGTCGCGCGCGCGGCATCGCCCACCAGCCGCCAGTGCTGCCGGATCGCCGCGAGCACCCACGGCATCGCGGCTGTCAGCTTGCCGAGCGGCTCGACGTCGAAGCGCGTGGATGCGCCGAGCGACAACGACAGCAGCAGGTCGGGGTTCGGCCGCAGCAGGATCTGGATTTCATCGTCGCCGACCGCATCGCGGAAGTAGCTCAGGAAATATTCGCTCTGCCGGAACAGGTCGGGCGCGACTTCCTCGAGCCGGTAGCAGCCGTCGGCGAGCCCGTCGTGCGCGGCCTGCAGGAACGGATCGAGCAGATATAACCCGTTGAGGTAAAGCGGCACCGGCGACGCGCTGTCGGTGCCGCCCGTGTCGTATTCGTCCAGCACGAGCGGCACGCCGTCGCGGCCGATCGCGGTCGCGAGCGCGTTGTCGAACGGCGCCATTTCGTTGAGCAGCAGCACCAGGAACCGCCAGAAGCGCGGCTGGCCGAGATGATCGATTGCGCGGCCGAGCGCCTGGTGCATCGCGATTTCGGAGAAGAGTCGATCCATACCACCACCGGAGGGCGTAACACGAAGGGGGGATAGCGGTCCTGAATTTGGCTTCCTAGACTGCCACGCAATCAATCGGGCCCGAGTATGGGCGTTCAAAAAAACGGCGCAAAGGATCTGTCCGCGCATGAAACGCGCAGGCGTCATGCATGGGCGGAAAGGCCGCAAGCACAGGAGAACGAAATGGCGATGATGTCGGAATCGACGGGCACGCTGCAAGCGACGCCTGCCACGGAACACGCGCCGCGCGCGTTGTCGCAGACGCTCAGCGTGCGCGATGCGGTGATGATCACCGTGTCGGGCGTGACGCCTGCAAGCTCGATCTTCGTGATCGCGCCGTTCGCGATCCAGCAGGCCGGCAGCGGCGCGGTGCTGTCGTTCCTGCTCGGCGGCGTGCTCGCGCTCGCGTTCGCGCTCTGCTACGCGGAGCTCAGCGCCGCCCACCGCAGCGCGGGCGGCGAGTACGTGATGGCCAAGCGCGTGTTCGGCACGCTGCCCGGCTACCTGACTTTCATCACGGTACTGTCCGTCAGCGTGTTCATCCCGGCCGTGCTCGCGAGCGGCGCCGCGCCGTACCTGAACAACGCGCTCGGCACGCACTTCGGCAACCAGTCGGTCGCGCTGACGATCGTGCTGCTCAGCTACGTGCTCGGCATGCTGAACATCAAGACGAATGCGTGGATCACGGGCGCGTTTCTCGTCGTCGAGATCGGTGTGCTGATGCTGATCGCGGGGCTCGGCTTCGGCGCCCCGCATCGCGGCGCCGAGGTGCTGGTCGCGCCGGTCGTCGCGAGCGGCACTGCGCTGGTGCCCGCCACGTTCGCGGCAATCGTGCCCGCGATCGGCACGGCAATCTTCTGCTACAACGGCTTCGGCTCCGCCGCGTATCTCGCGGAAGACCTGCGCGGCGGCAACCGCAATGTCGCGAAGGCGGTGATCTATTCGCTGCTGGTGATCCTCGTCGTCGAACTGATCCCGCTCACCGCGATCGTGCTCGGCGCGCCGTCGCTGACGGAGCTGACGAAGAGCGCCGACCCGATCGGCTATGTCGTGCGTTCGCTGAGCAACCCGGTGGTATCACGCGTGGTGAGCGGCGGGATCTTCCTGTCGGTGTTCAATGCGATCATCGCGATCGTGATCACGATGGGACGTCTGCTGTACAGCAGCGGCCGGCATGCGCTCTGGTCGCGCACCTGCAACCGCGCGTTCTCGACGATCCATCCGCGCTTCGAATCGCCGTGGCTCGCGACGCTTGCGCTGGCGGTACCGTCGTCGGGGCTGGTGTTCGTGTCGAGCCTCGACGAGCTGACCGCGTTCACGGTCGACCTGCTGCTGCTGATCTATCTGGTCGTCGGGCTGGCCGCGCTGGCGAGCCGGTTCGTGCGCCGCGACGTCGAACATCACTACCGGATGCCGCTGTGGCCCGTGACGCCGCTCGTCGCGGTCGCGGGGGCCGCGTACACGCTCTATACGACGCTGGCGACGGCGACCAAGCCGACCGACCTGATCATCATCGGCGCACTGCTGGCGGCCGCGCTCATGATGTATGCGGTCTGGGCGCGCCACAGCGACGCGTTCCGCGCGCTCTGAACGCCGCGTCGAAACCTTTGCATACCGAAACACCGAACCATCGAAACACGGGAGGACATGCATCATGCGCACGAGGGATCTCGGCATCCGCATCGGACTCGGCACGCCGGGCCGTTTCAACGCGATCACGGACGTACCGGGCGTGCGGGTCGGACATTGCACGCTGAACGTCGAGAACGGCGCCGCATCGATCCGCACCGGCGTGACCGTCATCGAGCCGCGCGCGGGCGCCGCGCACGATTCGCCGTGCTTCGCGGGTGTCCACGTGCTGAACGGCAACGGCGATGCGACCGGGCTCGAATGGATCCGCGAAGCCGGCTTGCTGACGACGCCGATCGCCTATACGAACACGCACAGCGTCGGCGCGGTGCGCGATGCGCTGGTCGCGAACGAACGCGAAGCGGCGGCCGGCCGCGTGTACTGGTGCATGCCGGTCGTGATGGAAACCTACGACGGGCTGCTCAACGATATCTGGGGGCAGCACGTGAATGTCGCACACGTCCAGCGTGCGCTGGCCGCGGCGCAGTCGGGGCCGGTCGCCGAAGGCGGCGTCGGCGGCGGCACGGGGATGATCTGCCACGAGTTCAAGGGTGGCATCGGCACCGCATCGCGGGTGGTCGCGGCCGACGCGGGCGGCTGGACCGTCGGCGCGCTCGTGCAGGCGAACTACGGCGTGCGCGAGATGCTGCGTGTGGCCGGCTATCCGGTCGGCGAAGTGCTGCGGCACGTGCATTCGCCGTTCCGCGCGCCCGATGCGCGAGGCGAAGCCGGGATGGGCTCGATCGTCGTCACGATCGCGACCGACGCACCGCTGCTGCCGCACCAGTGCACGCGCCTCGCGCAGCGCGCGAGCGTCGGGCTGGCCCGTGTCGGCGGCGGCACGGAGGATTCGAGCGGCGACATCTTCCTCGCGTTTGCGACGGGCAACCACGGGCTGCCGGCCGCGAACTACGGCAGCAAGGGTGCGCCCACGACGGCCGTGACGATGGTGAACAACGACCATATTTCGGCGCTGTTCGCCGCCGCGGCGGAAGCGGTGGAGGAAGCGATCGTGAATGCGCTGGTCGCGGGGAGCGACGTCGAATCGCGCGGCGCGCAGGTCGAAGGGCTGGGGCACGCGCGCTTGCTCGATGCGTTGCGCGAAGTGGGGTGGCGGCCGGGACGCGGCGCTTGAAACGCGATGCGCCGCTTCAATCGAAGCGGCGAGGCGGGCAGGGTCGTTGCGGTGGTCGTTGCGGCGAGCGGCCGGCGCGTCGTGCGCGCGCGCATGCGATGCGTGTACGGCATGCGATGCGTGCGCGGCGAGCGTGGCCGTGACGACGCGGCGTCATGCTCAGCTGCCGAAGTAGACGTTGCAGAAGCTAACGGGGCCGACGCATGCGTTCGGGTCTTCCTGCTTCGATTGCGCACGATCGACGCGACCTGCGGCCTGGACGGCTTCGGCGCGGTTCGCCGGTTGCTGCGCGTGGTCGGCCGGCGCGGGCTGCGCGTGCGCGACAGCGGCGGTGAGCGACAGGGCAACGAGGGCGAGGTGCAGCGGCTTCATTTGAGTTTCTCCTGGGTCAGTGCCAGTCTCGCTGGCAGTGAGGAAACTATAGGCGCGCACTGCTTGAAGATTAATCGCCGCGGGTGCAGAGCTTATTTCCAATCGGAACAAGGATGACGTTGCGCGCGCATCGATCGTGGTCGACCGCCGTCGTCGATCAATGACGATGGCGATTGAACGGCGCGTCCTTGTCCAGCAGCGCGCTGCGGATGAAGTGCAGGCAGCCGACGATGCGCTGCATCCGGTGGCGCTCGGCGGGCACCGCGTACCACGCATGCAGCGTGTGCTGCGCGGCGCGGATCGCCAGGTTCACGGATTTGAGCGTGCGCGCGTGGTGGACCGGCGTCGGATCGTCGAAGAAGCGCGGCAGCTCGTGCAGTACCGCATCGACCGACACGGTCCAGCGTGTGGTCTGCGGCGGTTTCGATTCGCAGAAACCGTGCAGCTCGTCGCGCAGGTCGATCACCGCGTGGCCGACTTCGAGCGTCGACAGCATCCAGCGCAGCGCGTCGCGATGCTGTCGCGTGCGCCTGACGAGCAGCGTGCGCAGCTGCGCCATCAGGTCGTGCGTGCTCGACTGGAAGCGCGCCGCGAGGCCCTCGCGCGTGCCTTCGCAGGCGAGCGTGACCTGGCGGCGCAGATCGTGCGCGATGCGCGACGTGAGCCACGGCATGTGGGTCGGAAACACCACCGCGAACACGATCGAGCACGCCAGCATTGCGATGACGACGGCGAAACCATTGTTGACCAGCACCTCGGGGGTATACGCGATCGCGTTGTCGGGCCCCGCGAGCAGGCAGAAGAACACCGCGAAGCCGATCCCGTAACCGGATAGCCCCGGACGCATCGCGAGAAACGCGCCGAGGCCGAGCACCGGCGCGAGTGCCGCGCACAGCAGCGGAAAGCCGTCGATGTTCGGATACACGTAGCACAGGAATACATAGCCGACCGCCGTCGCGAACGCCGCGCCGACGGCCATCTGCGCGACGAACTTCGACGCGCGCGGCGAGGTCGAGCTCAGCGCGCACGCGATCGCGGTGGCGATCACGGCGAGCGAGCCGCTCGGCCATTCGGACGCGATCCAGAACGCGCTCATCGCGCCGACGGCGACGAGCGTGCGCAGGAACGCGAAGCCGACGAAGAATGAATTGGTCTTCACCGCGTAGCGCGTGACCGAGCGTTCGAACGCATGATCGTCGCGGTCGAGCGACGCATACGTGTCGGCATAGCCGACATACTCGCCGATGAAGCGATACATCAGCTCGATCGCGGTATCGAAGTCGAGCAGGCCGCCGGCCGCGTGATCCTCGAGCGCGCGGCGCGACGCGCGGGCAGCCTTCGGCAACGCGCCGTGAAAGCGGCGCAGTTCCAGCAGCGCGCCGGTCGTCGACGCGATCCCGCGCTGCCGCTCGTCGCGCAACGCGGTGATGTGCCGCGCGAGCCCGTCGACATGCGGCGCGAGCGCATCGAGCACGACGTCCGAGCGGTTCGCGCGCAAGCGTTTGACGAGCTGGTGCAGCGCATGCAGGCGCGTGCATGCGTTCATGTACTCGCTGTTCAGCCGCGCGAGCCGGCGGCTGCGCGCGCGAATGTGCGGATCCTCGAACGACGCGAACGCGCGATTGGCCTCGAAGCCGACGATTTCGTCGACGAAATCGGCGAAGCGCCGCTCGAAATCGCCGCGCGCGAGCTCGCCCGACAGCGCGCCGGCCGCGAAGGCCGGGAACTTCACGTGGCGGGCGCTCAGCGAGCGCATCAGCGCCTTCGCGGAGCTGAGCGGCAGGATCAGCGCGCTGACGGCGCCGGAGCACGCAATGCCCAGCGCGACTTCCGCGGCGCGCGTGAGCGCGGACTGGAACAGCGTCTGCGGCGTCATCACCGCCGGCAGCCCGATCAGCGCGGCGGTATAGCCGGCGAGCACGAACCCGTACCAGCGGAAGTGGCGGTTGCGCACCGCGAGCGCAATGCAGGCGCCGATCCACAGCGTGATGCCGGCCATGTACAGCTCCGGCTGCTGCGCGAACAACCCGCCGAGCGCGAGCGCGGCGACGAGGCCGGCCGCCGTGCCGAGCACGCGATAGAAGCTCTTCGCGAACACCATCCCCGACATGGGCTGCATCAGCACGAACACGGTCGTCATCGCGGTGCGCGGCTGCGACATCTCGAGCCGCATCGCGATGCCCATCGCGAGCAGCGCGGCGAACACGGTCTTGGCGAGGTGCAGCCAGATCAGCCCGTCGCTTACGGCCCAATCGCGCGCGGCGCCGCCGAGCGGGTCGAGCCAGGCGCTCCATCGTGCGGGTTCGACGGAAGGTCGCTCGGCAGGTTGTGGCTTCATGAAAAGGAAAGGGCGCGCGCGGTGTGGCGGCGCGTCCGGACGGGTCCGTTCGACTGATGAGGCGCCGATTGTAGGAGCGCGGCGCGCGGGCATTAACGCAGCTACGGGGAAACGATAGTTGCAGGCCGCGTAACAATCTGTCGCCTCCACTGGAGGAAAATGGCGGCTCCGCTACAGGTGGCTCACACGAATGGATACCCTACAAAACATGCGGGTGTTTACGCGCGTCGTCGAGACGGGCAGTTTCACCGCGGCCGCGCAATCGCTGAATTCGACGACGGGCGCGATGTCGCGCGCGGTGTCGGAGCTCGAGGCGCGCCTGCGCACCCGTCTGATGAATCGCTCGACGCGCCGTCTCGCGCTGACGTCGGCCGGCGAAAGCTATCTGCGGCGCTGCCGGCAGATCCTCGCCGACGTCGATCGCGCCGAGGAAGAGGCAAGCTGCGCGCACGAGCGGCCGGCCGGCGTGCTGCGCATGCATAGCTTCGCGAGCGTCGGCCATCACTACGTGATGCCCGCGCTGACGCGCTATCACACGCAGTATCCGGACGTGTCGATCGAGCTGTCGCTGTCGCAGCGCATGCCCGACCTGTTCGACGGCACGAGCGACATGGCGGTCGTGACCGCGTCGTCGCTGCCCGATTCGGAACTCGTGTCGCACCTGCTGGGCTCGACCTTCAGCATCCTGTGCGCGTCGCCCGAGTACGTGAAGCGCCACGGCGCGCCCGCACGCCCGCAGGATCTCGGCGCGCACGCGTGCCTGACGCTCTGCACGCCGGCCTTCCCGACTCACGAATGGGTGCTCGAAGGCGCCGAGGGCGTCGAGCAGATCCATGTCGCCGGGCCGGTGCAGACCAATACGGCCGAGTCGCTCGCGCTCGCGATCCGCGACGGCATCGGGATCGGCATGCTGCCGCTGTATTCGGCGATCGACGCGCTGCGCGACGGCACGCTCGTGCGCGTGCTGCCCGATCACATCCTGCAGAAGATGAACGTGTATGCGCTGTATCCGTCGCGCCGCTTCGTCGACGCGAAGGTGCGCACCTGGGTCGAGATGCTGCGGGCGCAGGTGCCGGGGATGATCGCGCGCGACGTCGAGATGCTGAACGCGATCGACCGCGAACCGCAGGCCGCGTGACGGCGGGCGAATACGGAAAGAAACAGAATGGCAGCGTGCCGGACGGCGCGCTGTTTGTCCGGCCGCGTCATCACGGGCCGGTTCGCGCGATAGCCGCCGCGCCCGCACGCTAAGCGTCATGCGGGCGCGGCGTTACCGTATGCATTCACAGCGCGGGCTTCGCTGCCACGCCCGATTCGGTTGCGCCCGCACCGGCCGGGCCGTATCCGCTTTGCGCGGCCTTGTGCTCGGCGAGCCGTTTTGCCGCCAGGCGCTCCTGCGCGGCCATGATGTCGTCCGGATAGTTGCCGACGTCGCCGAGCGCCGGGTTGTAGCCCACCGATTCGAGGTCATAGAGTTCCTGCAGCACCTGCGCGCGCGTGACGGGCGACTTGGCGGACTGCGCGAACGACAGGACCGGTGCGGCAAGCAGGACGGCAGCGGCGGCGGTAACGACGAGCGATTTCACGATGTTCTCCTGTAGACGGGGTGTGAGGCCGGTTCGGCGATCGGTGTGCGATGCGAACCATCGACGCCAGTCTATGCAGCGCACGGGGCCGTAAAAACCCCGATTCCAGGCAGGCTGCTTTCCAGATGGCACAACATTGGCGCACGTCGCCCGTGTCGGCCCGACCCGTGCGCGACGACACGGGCATGGCCGGCGGGCGACGCGTTATCTCGTGATGCCGACGGCGGTCAGAAGCGCGTGCGCATGCCGATCGTGCCGACGATCTGGTTCGCGGTGCTCGATGCGCCGCCCGACGTGTTGATGAACGCCTGGTAGCCGCGGCCCGATGCGTGCTGGTACATCGCTTCCGCGTACAGGTCGGTGCGGCGCGACAGCTTGTACACCGCTTGCAGGTCGACCTGGTGCCACTTCGGATCGGTGCCGTGCTTGCTGTCGGGGTTCGACACGCTGGCGTCCGTGTACACGTAGGCCGCGCCGAGGCTGACGGCCGGCGTCACCGCATAGCGCACGTTCACGTCGTAGTTGTTGAACGCGACCTGGCCGGTGGAGCCGAACGAGCCCGAGTTGTCGTACTGCGAACGCGTATAGACGAAGCCGACCGTCGCCGGGCCGAACCCGTAGCTGACACCGCCGCCGTACGTGCGCATGCGGTCCGCGCCCACCGACCAGCCGCCCTGGCTCACGCTCTTCGCTTCGGCCACGTCGGTCGCGCCGGGGCTCGCGCTCGTCGAACCCTTTGTGCCGTTCATCTGCAGGTACGCGCCGGCCAGCTTCAGCGGGCCGTTCGTGTAGCTCGCCGCGACGCTGTACGCCCGGTTGCCGGCGAAGTTCGTCGAGTTCGAGAAGCCGTACAGCGCGCCGACCTTGAAGCCCGCGATCGTGTCGCTCGTGTACTTGACCGCGTTGTTGATGCGCACCGAGTGGTTCAGGTTGTCGTTGTCGAACGGATGCGCGAAGCCCGTATCGCCGAAGTCGCCGGCCGTCGCGGACAGCGGCGCGACGAAGTCGACCATCGTGTCGTACTGGCGGCCGAGCGTCAGCGTGCCGAAGCCGCCGCGGCTCAGGCCGACGTATGCATGGCGGCCGAACAGCTTGCCGTCCTGGCCAAGCGCGCCGTTGTTCGCGTTGAAGCCGTTCTCCAGCACGAACAGCGCCTTCAGGCCGCCGCCGAGGTCCTCGGTGCCGCGCAGCCCGAACCGGCTGCCGTTGATGGTGCCGGTGGTCATTCGCCACTGGGATCCGCCGTTCACGTTGTTGGTGTACGCGATGCCGGCGTCGATCAGGCCGTACAGCGTGACCGAGCTCTGCGCGTGCGCGAGCGGGGCGAAGAGTGCGGTGGCGGAGGCGGCGGCAATCAGGGTTTTGTTCATCTAAATGCTCCTGCGTGTGGGACGGTGATCAAAGTTCGGCGCAAGTGTAGGGGCGCGTCCGTTCGATTCCGGCGGCTGGCGCGCGAGCGCACCGTTGCGAGCCGCGCAAGAGTGCGTCATACGGCGTTCACAAACCGGAGCGGCCGCGGCGAGCCGGGCGTTTTCGCGGAAGGCGCGCTGCGTGATGTGCGATTGCCGCGCCTGCCGTGTCGCGCATTGACAACACGCGCGTCGCCGGCGCGGGAGTTGCTCGCCGCCTCGCGCACGTGGAGAATGAGCCATCCCATGCCGGGACAAGGAGACATCGATGACTACGCATCACCGTCCGTCCTTCAGTGCCGCGCTTTGCTACCGCGACCCGAAAGCCGCGCTCGCATGGCTCGAACATGCATTCGGTTTTGAGCGCTCGCTCGTCGTCACCACGCCGGAAGGCGACATCGCCCATGCCGAAATGAAATTCGGTGACGGTCTCGTGATGATCGGCGGCACGTGGGCCGACTTCATCGCGTCGCCGGAAGACACCGGCGACCGCAATACCCAGCACGTCCACGTGCATCTGCCCGACGACGCGGACATCGACGCGCACTGCGAACGCGCACGCGCGGCAGGCGCGGAGATCCTGCAGACGCCGGCCGACCAGTTCTACGGCGACCGCATGTATCGCGCGCGCGACCCCGGCCGGCACGTATGGACGTTCGGCAAGCACGTGCGCGACGTGACGAACGACGAGATGAGCGCGGCCACCGGCCTGAAGATCGAGGATTTCGGCTGAATGCCGGACCGCTGAACGAGCCGGATTTCCCCACCACGCGGCGCGCTGACGCCGCATGACGCCAGGACCCACATGAATCTCTTCAATGCACGCCTGCGCGGTCGCGACGGGCTCTTCACGATCGGCATCGACGGCGACAGGATCGCGCGGATCGACGCGCAAACCGCGCCGGTCGCGCCTGCCGGCGCCGACGACATCGACGCCGGCGGACGTGTCGCGATCCCGCCGCTGGTCGAGCCGCATATCCATCTCGATGCGGTGCTCACGGCCGGCGAGCCGGCCTGGAACATGAGCGGCACGCTGTTCGAGGGGATCGAGCGCTGGTCCGAGCGCAAGGCGACGATCACGCACGAGGACACCAAGACGCGCGCGCATGCGGCGATCGGCATGCTGCGCGATCACGGGATCCAGCACGTGCGCACCCACGTCGACGTCACCGATCCGACGCTCGCCGCGCTGAAGGCGATGCTCGAAGTGAAGGACGAGGCGCGCGGGCTGATCGACCTGCAGATCGTCGCGTTTCCGCAGGAAGGCATCGAGTCGTTCGACGGCGGCCGCGCGCTGATGGAGCAGGCGATCGATCTCGGCGCGGACGTCGTCGGCGGGATTCCGCATTTCGAGAACACGCGCGAGCAGGGCGTCAGCTCGATCCGCTTCCTGATGGAACTGGCCGAGCGCACCGGCTGCCTCGTCGACGTGCACTGCGACGAGACCGATGATCCGCATTCGCGCTTTCTGGAAGTGCTCGCGGAAGAAGCGCGCGTGCGCGGGATGGGCGCGCGCGTGACGGCGAGCCACACCACCGCGATGGGCTCGTACGACAACGCGTACTGCTCGAAGCTGTTCCGGCTGCTCAAGCGTGCCGGGCTGAACTTCGTGTCGTGCCCGACCGAGAGCATCCACCTGCAGGGGCGTTTCGACACGTTTCCGAAGCGGCGCGGCGTCACGCGCGTCGCAGAGCTCGATCGTGCGGGCCTGAACGTGTGCTTCGGGCAGGATTCGATCAAGGACCCGTGGTATCCGCTCGGCAACGGCAATATCCTGCGCGTGCTCGACGCCGGACTCCATATCTGCCACATGATGGGCTACGAGGACCTGCAGCGCTGCCTCGACTTTGTGACCGATCACAGCGCGACGACGCTGCATCTCGGTAACGGTTACGGGATCGCGGTCGGGCGGCCGGCGAACCTGGTCGTGCTCGACGCGGACAGCGACTACGAAGCGGTGCGCAGGCAGGCGAAGGCCACGCTGTCGGTTCGCCACGGGAAGGTGATCATGCGGCGGGAACCGGAGCGCGTCACGTATCCGGAGTGACGCGGTCGCGTGGGAGGCGGCGCGCGCCGCCGCGCGGCGCCTTCGCTCGTTCATTCGTCAAATACATGAGTTGATCAGAAAAATACGTTTGTCTCATGATCGACCCACGCCTACGATTCGGACCTGACGGCGGCGTGCATGGTGCGCGCCGCCTTGTCGATCCTCGTTCGCCGACCTCATGCGCCTCGATCTCACGTCCGCTCCCGCGTCTTCTTCGCCGTCCGCCAGCCCGTTCACGCGGATGGCTGTCGTCACCGTCCTGACCGGCATCGGGGCGGGCCTCGGCGGGATGCTGCTCGCGCTGCTGCTGCACGCGATCCAGCATGTCGCGTACGGCTACAGCCTGTCGCACATGGTCGGGACTCAGAGCTTCCTCACGGGCGTGACGCTGGCCGACCCATTGCGCCGGCTCGTGGTGCTCGTGGTCTGCGGACTCGTCGCGGGCGGCGGCTGGTGGGCGCTCTACCGGTACGGCCGGCCGCTCGTCAGCATCCGCCGCGCGGTGCGTGCGGCCGATCCGCGGATGCCGTTCGTCAGCACGACGGTTCACGCGCTGCTGCAGATCGTCACCGTCGCGCTCGGTTCGCCGCTCGGTCGCGAAGTCGCCCCGCGCGAGATCGGCTCGCTGCTGGCCGGGCAGCTCGCGCACCGTGCGGGGCTCACGTCCGCCGACTGCCGGCTGATGGTCGCGTGCGGCGCGGGCGCCGGTCTCGCGGCCGTCTACAACGTGCCGCTCGGCGGCGCCGTGTTCGTGCTCGAAGTGCTGCTCGGCACGTTCGAATTGCGCGCGCTGGTGGTGGCCGTCGTCACGTCGGCGACCGCGGCGGCCGTCGCGTGGATCGGCCTCGGCAACGAACATCAGTACACGGTGCCGGCGTTCGTGCTGAGCACGCCGCTGGTCGCGTGGTCGATCGTCTGCGGGCCGCTGTTCGGTTTCGCCGCATACGGCTTCGTGCGGCTCACGACCCGTGCGCGGGCGGATGCGCCGAAGGGCCGGCTGCTGCCCGTGCTCGCGCTGGTCAACTTCGCGGTGATCGGTGTGCTCGCGATGCGGTTTCCGCAACTGCTCGGCAATGGCAAGGGGCCGGCTTCGCTGGGTTTCGACGGCACGCTGACGATCGGCGTCGCGGCGACGCTGCTCGTGCTGAAGGTGCTGATCGAGGCGGGCAGCCTGCGTGCGGGCGCGGAGGGCGGGCTGCTGACGCCGGGCCTCGCGAACGGTGCGCTGCTGGGCGTGGTGCTCGGCGGGCTGTGGGGCCTCGTATGGCCCGGCGCATCGATCGGCGGGTGCGCGCTGATCGGCGCGACCGCGTTTCTTGCCGCGTCGATGCAGATGCCGATCACGGCCGTCGTGCTGCTGCTCGAATTCACGCGCGTGAATCACGACAGTCTCGTGCCGATGCTGCTGGCCGTGGCCGGGTCGCTCGTGGCGTATCGCTTCGCGCAGCAGCTGGCCGAGCGGCGCGCGAATGCGATCGCGACGGTCGGCACGCCGGAGATGGCGGCGCGCTGACTCGCGGAGCCGCGCCGTCATCCGTCCACCGAAGTCATCCGCACGGGCGGCTCCCCGGGGCTGCCCGACGTCGCTTACCTTCCCGTTTCTTCGCCTGTTCTCGTGCGTATCGCCGCCGGATCACGATGGTGCGTTTCCGTGTAGAGGCGTTCTAGTCATCACGAAATTCGGCTGACGCCTTTTTCATTCCGTCTGCTTGCATTTGCATTCAGTGTCACGCTGTCGCACGTCATGATGAGCAGTAGAACTACAACCGTGCGCCGGCATGACGGCCGCTGAAAGCCATGCCGTTCATCGCTGAGCGGCCACAGCCAGAAATGCCGCATCCACTCAGCGTCAAAGCCGCGATAATGAGCCGAGTCGTAGCCGTACTGAGCAGCGACCGCTACCACGATGACCGACGCGAGCGCCATGTCGCCGGCCACCGTCTCATCGCGGTCGACGAAATCGATCGTCAGGTTGCCTTCCGCCGAGCTCGACAGCACGGTCTTCGCGGGCGTGGCGCCGGTGGCCATGCGCGCCCGCAGCTACGCGAGACGGTGGGCAGGATACGCGGGTTGAGGAACGCGTCGACGTTGCGCGCGCCAGACTCGCGCGCGCCCCAAAGCTCGGCCATCGCGCCGATCAACGACTCGTCGCAGGACAGCTCCACGTCGTGCCGTCGGCGCAGGCGGTCCGCAACCTTCGCGAGCGTCGACCTCGACGCCGAGCGTGCTCCGCGGTTGCGCGATGCAACAGTCGCGAACTGCTGCATCGCGCCCCCCGCCCGTCGGTCCTGCTGCTGGAAGTGCTGCTGCGTGAGGATCAAGCCCCCATGCCAGAGCGGCTTGTCGATCCGCGTAGGCTTGGTGGACGGCTCGTCGTTGATTATGAGAGAGCGAATTCTAATGGACGGGTTCGTAAAATGTAAAAGCAGACGAGCAGTTCGTCATGCGAAACGTCAGAGATTGTCGCCAAGTTAAAAAATTGAACGTATATGCCGGCAACATCAAGGATGGGTGATGGTTTTTTGAGGCGCTCGTCCCGCCATCTCATGATAAATATTTACAATTATCAACAATGATAAAGTCATGTGAACCTTGCTGGATGAGTGATTCGTATTTTCGATTTCCTATACACCATCTCTATAACAATTCGCAATGAGATGAATCTGAAAATGACGTGAGTCGATAATATTCCGCGTTGCGTCGTATTCTCGCGACGTTGTTTGGCTTTGACGGCGAGCGGGTAAACCTGTTTAATACGTCGTGGCAATAACGTTGCGCGAATGGACGTCACGCCATGGAGTGACGTCAGTATTCCTTTGTGAGTCGCAGCAGGCGCGAGCGGCTACGCATGCGCACGAAGGAGGTCATCACATCGCAACGGGGGGGCTGCGGGGATATTGAATCTGATTAGATAAGGATTACTATGGACAGTTTCCAGCGAGAAATTCCGAGATCGAGGGCGTCGATCACGCTCGACCCGCATACGGGTGGGGCGCAGAAGAAGGTCAGCGACTTCGCGTTCGCGAATTTGCCGATGGACGTTGCACTGCCGTGCAACATCTCGAAGGTGGTTGCCGCCGCGCACATGCCGTTCATCAGCTGGGTCGGGCCGGCGTTCTTCGGCAAGCAGTCGATGTAGGGCGTCGCCGCGATCCAGGATATCGGCAACTATTTGACATCGGCATGGAGACCTTAACGAGATTATCTGCCGCAACGATGCTGCTACCGCAGATCTTGCGATCATTGGCGAACAGCTTCTGTCGGTTGAGCAACACAATAAACTGCTCCGGTTGGGTGCGGCCGATAAGCTTGCGATGCAGTTGCGAGAAATGTACGGCACGATCCTCGACAGCATTTCGGACACGACATTGTTTCATCGTGTGTCGGAACAGCTTGGACGTGCCGCACGGTACCGCATTGCCGACGATGACGATCTCTTGAGCTATGTTTCCAAGGGGCTCGTAGTTTCACCCTGGTTTGACGAACATCCGGTCATCAAGGAGCGGCTAACCCGTGGCGTGCAAGGTGAGATGACTTACCGTGAGGCACCGAGTCAAATCGATCCCGATGTTCTGCAAGCGGAGTCACGGATCGAACCGGGTCAACCCTCACGATTCATTGGATCGAACTTAAAAATGAGACGCCTAATTGTTCTGGTACTGTCCGCAGCAGTATCTATAGCTGGCTGCGGTCCGCAATCGTTACGTTCGGTGACGGCAAGTGGATCATCGATAGAACCTCGTTCTTTTTCAGAGGAATTGGCTGATCCACCTAAGGATATCAAGAAAGATCGCGTATTTGAGGCCATTACGGAGGGGAAGACGCCCAACAGCATTGCCGTCATTGCGCTCAGAGGGGCGAAAACCGGCTGCCCTGCGTTATCGGACGTTGTTCTATTTAATCACATTCGACTGATTTCCAATATTCTGGGTGAATCGAGCGCGAATGACTGTGCCTCACTTCTTAAAACGACTATCGCATCAACCGACACGGTAGCGATATTTGATAGAGCCTTTCAGAAATTGAGCACATCGGATCGGCAAGCTTTTCTCGATGAAACATTTCAAGCACTTCGAGTTTCGATTTTCGCTAATGCCAAAGAGCCCGACGTAGATTTCAGATCGGCATTCGATGCCTACGGGCGCCTTGTGGATAAACTGTCATTTACCGATCATGTCGCCACCTATTTTCTTCTTAAGCACCTCTCGAAAGGAGAGGAGTTGCCGCCGTCAATCGATGACGAAACTTTATGTGGTGCCGTTCGAAATTTGTATGGCCACTTCCCAACTCTTTCGCAATCGGATCAGAGATTGCTTGCAAGGGAATTAATAAAGATGTACTGGTAAGAAGATTCGTAGATGCGACGTGATGCCGTTATCCTGAATTTTTGTAGATACGATTTGGCTGATTTTCATGAAATCGGAGTTGCTTGCACATGATCAAACGGCTTATTTTGCTAATTTTCGCGACGCTAGCCCTGGCTGGCTGCGATGCCTTCTCTTCGCAGCCGACTTACAGTGGCCTGAGCATAGGCGGAAATAATTACACGTACTTTAATCTCGACAGGTTCACTATTCGGGATAAATACGGCAACACCGCAAGCGGGGGCGGCGATCTCCCGCCGAGTGCTGGCGCTGGTAGTCTGAGTTGCTGCTACAAGTTGAAAGGAACGGACTTCACCGTCGATTGGGAAGTGTATGACGCGGACGAAGCCATCAAGGCAATAGATGCACATAAGCCGATCGTGACAATCCACAAGACAACGCAGGTACATTTTCCAAAGACAAAAACATCTGGTGGCGCCGGGGATGTAGTACTCGCCGTGCATTTTTACCCCGACGATCATGTCGAGTTTGAATTCCGCCATGATATGAGCGGAACGAGGATCGATTATACGGACGTCGACCACTGGTTCCAAACCAAATATGGGAGGGCAGCCAATCCCGACGGTCTCGACTGGGCGGCATCCCTTCGGAGAACTGCACTCGTCGCGTCTCAAGGCTGGCTGAAATACCGGTTGACGGACTCGACGGACCTAGAGCAGTACGTGTACTACACGCTGCTTGTCAACGCGAAGTTCGATGAGCATCCGGCCGTGCAACGGATTCTCGAGGAAACGAAGGGGAAGCCCGGTGCGTTCGGCGCGGCGATGCAGAAGCTACCCGACACCGTAGTTCAGGAAATCAAGAGCGACCATTTTGACCACGTGCGGACAGGAGCCGAGCATGGCTAACACGACTCAACTCGACCCCGCCGACAAGACGCCTCTTCACGTGGTGGCTGCGATGGGCGAAAACCGGAAAGCCTATCCAAGCAACGACTGTATTCCGTGCGGCGCAGTAATTCACATCGGCTTCTTCTTCGACGGATTTGGGCGCCATCGTGATCTTGACGATCCTGCCACCTCGCGATATTCGAATATCTGTCGTTTGTGGGAAGCGCATCGAGATAATGTTGATGTGCGGCGCAAGAATACGCCAAATCAGTTCTGGTATCGCCTCTACTACTCTGGCCTCGGCACCGACCTGAATGAAGAGGCCAGAAAAGGGGCTGTCACATCAGCACTGCTTAAGGCTGGCAAGGAAATCGTCAAGACTGCTGAAAAAAAGGCAACCGCGGTCGGTAAAAGGGTGATTGGTGTCGACCGTGTGGTGGATAAAGCAAAGGGCACCATCACTGACGCTTTCAAGAAGGGGCTCGAAGACTTTTCCTATCGACCGATCATCCAATCCTTCAGCGATTTGGAAACATCCGCATCGAAAAATATTGGGCGAGTGTTGACGCTGGAGCGCGACGATCGCTGGGTGCGACGAGGACGTGCGGCCGCGCGGGCGATGCTCTTCGAAGCGGGAAAGAACCCGATGACGGTTGGGTGGGACGTCGCGAAAGAAGTGTTCACCAGCATGGCGCTCGACTCGATTCCGTGGTGCCGCGATAATCGTGCCGTGGCGCGCCTGTTCGGGACCGGCGTCGAGGATCGACTCGCGGCCGCGAAGAAGCAGTTTGAAAAAGCCATCGAAGACACGAAGTTGAAGATGCCGAAGATCCAGCGGATCCAGGTATCCATTTTCGGTGCTGATCGAGGGGGCGTGCTCGCACGGGCATTGGCGAACGAGCTGACGGAAAAGTACAAGCACCCGAGCGAAGCAAAGCTCGCGTACGTGGATCCGAAGGATCCCAACCACACGGCGGTACCGATCGAGATCAAGTTCCTTGGGTTGCTCGACGCCGTGTCGTCGCTGATGGAAGAGAACAAGCTGCTGGGCATGGTGCCCGTTCTCAACATGATCAAGCAGAACTACGGTGACCAAAAGCTTGCCGTACCCGAGTCGGTCGTGCGATGCGTGCATTTCGCCGCCGCTCACGAGCTACGTTTCTATCAGCGACTCGACAGCCTCGAGAAAACGCGTGGCGTTCAATACCTCTATCCAGGCACCAGCGAAGATATTACGGGTGGAGCGCCGGCCGGTACACTTGGCGCCCGCGCCGAATTGCAGCGCGTGGTATTGCGCGACATGTTGCTCGAGGCGATCTCGCATGGGGCAATACTAGACACAATGGAGGATTTGAAAACTAACAAGCCGAAAACGTATGAAAGGTTCACGCTCGCCCATCCGATCTCCGACGGTAAAACGACCTACAAAATCTGGGAGCTGATCGATGCGTACCGCGAGATTGTGCCCTACGTCGCCCGACTGAACTTCCTCGAACACATGCAGGTGTTCCTGCGCTGGATGGTGGTGCGATATCAGTCTCCCGCGTTCCGCTCATCCGTGACGAGCCACTTCGAGTCGCTCGATGCACGGCATCGCGCACTGCTGAAGGAAAACCAAGATGCCGAGGCCGATTACATCGCGCTCAGAAATCAGAGTCCGCCGGTGGATAACGTGACGCTTGGCAAAGCCTACGCTCGCTGGCAGAACTCCATCATGCCGGAGATGGTTTCCGGCCGCGACGCAGGCATCGAGAAGCGCCGCCCCTCTGAGGGGGTGTGGGAGCGCATCCAGCGGGAATCTCAGGACATGATGAATCGCGAGTCCCAGCAGGCTAATTTGCGACGTTCCGCCAACAAAATGCAGGACATGGCTCAAAATCGCGATCTTCCATGGGATGCGGACCCCCAGTTCAGCATGGACGTGATTCAAGGGATGATGATGTCCCCAGATCAAGAAGCGCTCGGGCAGGCATGGAAAATGGGCCTGAGCGGTACCAATCCGCTTCCCCCCAAGGTCATGGCGCTATTCGATCTGCTGGTGCATGACACGATGCTGACAAGCTGGCACGATCATTTGCTGTCATCGAGCCTCTACTTCCAAACACGAGCGACCGATACCTTCGGTGTGAGCAACTACGTCAAGGAGGAAAAGAAGGGCGAACGCGCCGAAAAGGCTGCGGAGCGCGTCAGGCAGGTTACCGATGCCATGACGCCGGCCCCCCGGATACCGGGTCGTCTTTGAGCGCATCTCAACTACGTCCCGATTCGTCTGAAGGTGATGTTTTTCGTGCTGTTGTTTATTAGTATCTTTGCGGTTCTCATGCTCTGGCCAGCGGGCGAGTCAACGCACACGCCGTGGTTCTGGACCTGCATCACTGTCTATCCGGCTGGCATCGCCGGTTTTTTGTCTCGCGCGTCTTCAGCGTCTATGAGGGGCGTCGTCTCGATGCACTCGCATGGAATACAGCGTGCAAACAATATGCCCAGCAGGGGCTCACGCAGGAAAGCGTTCCCCTACGTATCCCGTGCAGTACGCGGAAATCAACGTCTTCACGAAGCTATCGATCGTGAGCCTGCCGTCGCGGACCCGCATGGACTGCCCGCGCAGCGAGGCACAACGGGCGCCCCTATGAAGCCGCACGCCGGGCAGGAAGCCCCCTTAGTGGACGAGTTGCCCAATCTCGCCCCGCTCGTGGCGTCGCTGCTCGCCCGCGCTCCGCAGATGAACTTAATGCCGGAGCACGAGCCCGTACGCTTCCGCCCGCGCCCGTGCGCCGGTTCCCCGTTGGTGAAATTGCGTCCGTAGAGTTCGACGACGAGCGACCGGATGCGCCGCCTACCGTGCGCACGACGTTCATGGGCCTGTATGGCGGCGACGCGGCGATGCTCCGCACATGATCGACGAGATCGTGCTGCCCGCCGACGAGGACCGCATCATCAACATTGCGCTCGGCGTCTTGCAGGCGGGCGGCCCGCCACATCGCGCCGGCTCGAATCGCGCGCGGGCTCAGCCTTGCGATCGCGCAGCGGGCCGCTCGTGCCCGTGACGCAGTGCGAGACTCGCGAACGCGGCGACGACGAGCGCCGCGGTGAGCAGCGTCAGTCCGTTCTTCGCATTCCCGGTCGCCTGTTCGATCGCGCCGACGACGGTCGGGCCGACGAAGCCGCCGAGCAGGCCGCACGTGTTCACCAGACCGAGGCCGCCGGCCAGCGCGCTGCCGGCGAGTCGCGACGCCGGAAACGTGAACACGATCGACTGCACGACGAAGAACATCGACGCGGCGATGCATACGCAAGCAAGGCCGGCCACCGGCGACGCGTTTGCGGCGCCCACCATTCCGGCCGCCATCACGATGAGGCCGCCGCACAGGATCCGGCGCGAATGATGCGACTCGCGCGCGAAGCGCGGCAGGGTTGCGGCGCCGAGTGCGGCGGCGAGCCAGGGCAACGCCGTCAGCAATCCGACCGCGAACGGTGAAAAGCGTCCCGATGCGCCGATGATGCCCGGCAGGAAGAAGATCACCGTATAGATCGTCAACTGATGGCAGAAGTACACGAAGATCGCGAGCCAGATCTGCGGATCGCGCAGCGCGGCGCCGAACCTGTGGCCGCCGTGGGCGGCGACCCCGGCATCCTGTTCGGCTGCGAGCGCGCGTTCGAGTGCGCGGCCGGTTTCGGGGGCGAGCCACGGCGCGCTGCTCGGACGGTCCGGCAGGCGCGTCCACACGACGAAGGCGAGCAGGATCGCCGGAATCCCTTCGACGACGAACAGCCATTGCCAGCCGTGGAAGCCGAGCGTGCCGTCGAGTTCGATCAGCGCGCCGGCCAGCGGCCCGCCGACGATGTTCGCGATGCACACGCCGAGCAGGAAATAGCCGGTCGCCCGCGCACGCTCCTCGCGACCGAACCAGTACGTGAGATACAGCATCACGCCCGGAAACAGTCCCGCTTCGGCGGCGCCGAGCATCAGGCGCATCACGTAGAACGACGTCGGGCCGCCGACGAACGCCATCGCGACCGACAACGCGCCCCACGTGATCATGATCCGCGTGATCCAGAAGCGCGCGCCGACGCGATGCATGATCAGGTTGCTCGGAATCTCGAACAGCGCATAGGTGAGGAAGAACAGGCCGGCGCCGAGCCCGTAGGCCGCGGATGAAATGCCGAGATCGACGCCCATCGAGTGCTTCGCGAAGGCGATGTTGGTGCGGTCGAGGAAGCTGATCACGTAGGCGGCGATCAGCAGCGGCATGAGCTTGCGGAACAGCAGCCGGTTCAGCGACGCGCTTGCGTCGTCGGCTGCGGAAGGCAGGATCTGGACGTGTTGAGTGGACATGCGGACGACTCCGGTAAAGGCGAACGGGCGCACACGGCAAGCACGGCGCGCTGCGTTCGGCAGAGGCCGCTGCGTCGCGCGCAGCGGAGGGGCAGACGACGGAGCCGCGCCGGCGGCGCTCGGGCGGGAGCGGGGCGATCAAGGGCGTCCTGGCGCCGGCCGGCTCGGGCCGGCGCCTTGTCTCTGCGCTTGCGGGTCCTGGTGTTGGGCGGGTATCGGGCGCGCCCCGGCGGTCAGAACCGAACCGCGTCGCCACCCTTGAGATCGAGCATCGCGCGCGCCTCGGCCGGCGTCGCGATCTCCAGCGACAGCCCCTCGAGCACCTGCCGCATCTTCAGTACCTGCGCGGCGCTCGATTCGGCGAGCTGGCCGGGCGCGATCCACAGCGAATCCTCGAGCCCGACCCGCACGTTCGCGCCCTGTGCGGCGCCGATCGTCGCGAGCGGAATCTGGTTGCGGCCCGCGCCGAGAATCGACCACACGTAGTCCTGGCCGAACAGGCGGTCTGCCGTGCGGCGCATGTGCATCAGGTCTTCAGGATGCGCGCCGATGCCGCCGAGCAGGCCGAACACGCTCTGCACGAAGAACGGCGGCTTCGCGAGCCCGCGGTCGACGAAGTGCGCAAGGTTGTACAGGTGCGAGATGTCGTAGCACTCGAACTCGAACCGCGTACCGTTCGCGCCGCAGCGCGTGAGGATCGTCTCGATGTCGGCGAACGTGTTCTTGAACACCAGATCGCGGCTCTTCTCGAGATGTTCGCGTTCCCACGGATGCTTCAGTTCGCGAAAGCGCTCGAGCATCGGATAGAGTCCGAAGTTCATCGAACCCATGTTCAGCGACGCGATTTCGGGCTGGAAATACAGCGCGGGCTGCAGCCGTTCGTCGACGGTCATGTGCGGGCTGCCGCCCGACGTGAGATTGATCACCGCGTCGGTCTGCGCCTTGATGCGCGGCAGAAATTCGGCGAACACGGCCGGGTCCTGCGTCGGCTTGCCGTCCGACGGGTTGCGCGCGTGCAGATGCAGGATCGCGGCGCCGGCCTGCGCGGCCGCGACGGCGGCCGTCTCGATCTGATGCGGCGTGACGGGCAGGTACGGCGACATCGACGGCGTGTGGATCGCGCCGGTCGGCGCGCAGGTGATGATGACTTTGCGGGCGTTTGCCACGATAGGATTCCTTACGATGAGCGACGCAGGAAGCGTCAGAGCACTTCGACGTTGCCGCAGACGGAAATCGCCTGCCCGGTGATGCCGTGCCCGCCGGGCGAGCACAGGAACAGCGCGGTCGCGGCGATTTCGGCCGGATCCGTCATGCGCCGCAGCGAGATCTTCTCGAGATAGCGCTTCTCCATCTCGTCGTAGCCGATGCCGAGCTGCTGCGCGCGTGCTTCGATCACGCGGCGCATCCGCGGGCCGCGTACGATGCCCGGCTGGATCGCATTCACGCGTATGCCGAGCGGCCCGAGCTCGATCGCGAGGCTTTTCACGAGACCGACGACGGCCCACTTGGTCGCCGCATAGGGCGTGCGGAACGCGTAGCCGAGCCGCCCCGCGACCGACGACAGCGCGATGATCGCGCCGCCGTGCTTCGCGTCACGCAGGAGCGGCACCGCGCGCCGCGCGAACTGGAATTGCGCGTTCAGGTTGATCGCGACCGTCTGCTCCCACTGCACGGGGTCGATTTCGTCGATGCCGCCCGTGGGGCCGGCGATGCCTGCGTTGTTGACGAGCACGTCGAGGCCGCCGAGCGTCGTCGCTATGTCCGCGAACACGCGCTCGACCGCGGCCGGATCGGATACGTCGGCCAGCGTCGCGCTGATCGCGGCGCGCGATGGCCGGTCCGCCAGCGCCGCGATCGCGGCTTGCGACGCATCGCACACGTGGACGCGCGCGCCGCATTCGGCGAACGCGTCGGCGATCTCGAGACCGATGCCGGACGCGCCGCCCGTCACGAGCACGCGCAGGCCGTCATAGGGTTTCAGCAGGTCGGAAGCTGTCATGCCGGGTTGTCTCCATCGTTGAAGTTATTGGATGCGGCGCGCCTTCGGGGCTGCTTGCCGCGGAAGGTCGCCGCTACGGCTTCGCATTCGCGCGCCGCGGCGTCTGCTCGGCCCGCAGCGTTTCGGCGAGATCGTGCGCGGCGCCGCCGATGTCGAGCGCGATGCCGGCACGTACGCCGGTGCCGTCGCGCCGTTCGAGCGCGTCGACGATCGCGCGGTGCGCATCCATCGAGCGCCGCATGTGCGGGATATCGAGCGCGACCATGTTGAGGAACGGCCCGACGCGCATCCACAGGTTCTCGACGATCGCGAGCGTGCTGTCGCTCGCGCCGTGCGCGTAGATCGCGCTGTGGAACGCGAAATTGCTCTGCAGGTAGGCGCGCGAACGGCCGGCCTCGACCTGCGCCTGCATCGTTTCGCAGGTCTTGCGCACGGCGGCGATCTGCGCGTCGGTCATCCGTGCGCACGCGCGTTCGGCGATGCATCCTTCGAGCGCGATCCGCACGTCGCGCAGTTCGTCGAGCATGTCGAGCGTCATCGGCGGCACGACGAGCGCGCGGTTCGGGCCGTCGACCAGCGCGCGTTCGGCGCGCAGCCGCGTGAGCGCGGCGCGCACGGGCATCGTCGACGAGCCGACGGCCTCGGCGACGCTGCGCAGGCTCAGCGCCTGACCGGGCGCGAAACGGCCGCTCATCAGCGCTTCGCGCAGTTGCTGGTAGACCTTGTCGGCCATCGTTTCCGATTCGATGACTTTCAGTGCGGGCGGGACGATACGGGGTGCCAAGGCCGGGGTTCTCCTGGGTTTGATCTGCGATCTGTGATCACACTTGCGATGGGCAAAGTGTTGTCGATGGGGACGGGTTGCGTCAAGGAGTTCGAGGTAGGGGAAAACGCGGGGCGCGAAGCGGGGTGTGGCCTGTGGCATCAAGAACATGGCGCGATGTGACGGGCACCCGCCCACCGGGAGTTAATTCTGCTTTACTGGTGATAGTGACGGTATAGGCGCATGTAACGCCCAATATAAGGGAATTACGGTTGTTGAGCATGCTAACGCTTTAACTCTATAATATTGTGAGTTATATGCCCTATGGCGCCACAAGACCCACTATGTTGGAATTAAGCTTCCGCAAACCCGATGAAATCGTCACACTTCTTTGCGAGCGGCTTCGCACGGAGCGGTTGGCGTTGCAACTCACCCAGGCCGACGTGGCCGCGCGTGCCGGCGTCGGCGCCAATACGGTGTCCAACCTGGAAGCCGGACGCAATGTGAGCCTCGAAACGGTCATTCGTGTCGCGATGGTTCTTGGACGAAGCAAGGAACTCGAAGCGCTGTTCCTACCGAAGCTCGATAGCCTGGAAGACGTTCACCGGTATGAAAAGAGCGCCAAACGTCAGCGCGTCAAGAGGACGACGAGAAATGATTGAGCGGGTCGATGTCTACTACGACGGCTGGGGGGAGCACTGGCTGTGGGGATCGCTGGTCTCGACGACGGCCATCACGGGGCGCCCGTTGATCGTATTCGAATATAGCGATGACGCCCGCAAGAGGGGGCTCGAGCTGTCGGCTTATGCACTGCCGGTGCATGGGAGCAGGCTGCGCAAGGATTTTCCGTCCCATCAGCTAGGGCTGCCCGGGCCTGTCTACGACGCGCTGCCCGACGGATGGGGCATGTTGCTGATGGATCGGTTGTTCAAACGCCGCGGCCTCAACGCGGCACGCATCGGGCCGCTGGAGCGGCTGGCTTATATTGGCAGCCATGCGATGGGGGCCATGTCGTTCGAGCCCGTCGCGCCCGAGATCCAGGAGCCGCAGCCGAATATTCCCCTGGATCGGCTCGCGGCCGAGGTACAGGAAGTCCTCGATGGTGAAGGCGGAGCGTTCCTTCATCAGTTGCTGCAGGTCGGCGGTTCTCCGCAAGGCGCTAGGCCGAAGGCGCTGGTCTATCGCGATCCGCGCTCCGGCGTCTTTACCACGGCCCCCGCGGCGGATTTTGACGCGTGGCTGGTCAAGTTCCCGGCGCGGCAAGAGCATCCGGAGGTGTGCGCTATCGAGATGGTCTACGCCGAGTGCTTGCGCCTGTGCGGCATCGAGACGCCGGACACGTTGCATTTCGATTTGCCGGGCGGGATGGCGGCATTTGCATCCAGGCGTTTCGATCGACGGGACGGTCTGCGCGTGCCCATGCAAAGCGTCGCTGCGTTTACCGGTGCCGATTACAAAACGCCGGGTGCGCTGGATTACGTGAATTTCCTGCGTGCGACCCACATGTGCACCAATGACGTCCGGGAAAAGGCGCGGGCGTTCGAGCGGGCGGTCTTCAACGTCGCATTCAACAACCGGGACGATCATCCCAAGAACTTCGCGTACATCATGGCGCGATCCGGCGAGTGGAAGCTCGCGCCGGCCTATGACGTGACGTTCTGCGAGGGACCGGGCGGTTATCACCAGATGGACGTCATGGGCGAGGCGCTGCAGATCGACCGAGCGGCCTTGCTCGGGCTGGCAAAGGAGGCGGAGATTTCCGCCGCGGCGGCCGGCGACATGATCGACCGCATGTGCTCGGTGGCCAGCCGATGGTCGACCATTGCGACGCGCGACTATCAGGGCACCATCACCGACGATACTCTGATGCACATTCAGCATCGGATCGACGAGAACGTTGCGCTGCTTCGCTAGTGCAACGGCGATTCCTCAGCGAGCCGGCTCGTCGGTCAGCGTCCCGAGAAACGCGACGATATCCTTGATGTCCTGCTCGGTCATCGCGGGCTTGTCGCCCGGCTTGCGATCGAACGGTGCATCGGTCACGTCGACGTTCGCGCGGTACTTCGGCGGAATATCGTCGTACACATCGACCTTGCCGTCCGCGCCGCGCGCATAGAACTTCTGCGGCGAGATGCTGCGCTCGTTGTAGAACGCCATGACCTGATCGAGCGTATGGAACACGCCGTTGTGGAAGAACACCTGGCGCGTCGCCGCGTTGCGCAGCGTCGGCGTGAGGAACATCCCGCAATACTGCGTCTGGTCCTTCAGGTCCTCGCGGAACGGCCCGCACACGCCGAGATCGTGGAACGCCGGGTTGCGGTTCTGCGCGAGCGCCCGGTTGCGCGGCGCGCCGAGCGCCTCGTACTGGTAGTCGGTAAACATCGGCGGCAGGCCGTCCTTGCCGGGTTTGGACAGATGGCAGCCCGCGCAATTCGCCTTGTCCGGATCGTTGAAGAGCCTCAGCCCGCGCAACTCGGCCCGCGTCAGGCGCGCGCGGCCCTCGAGCCAGCGATCGTACTTGCTGTTGTATGGATGGAACGACGGATCCTCGACCTGATAGCGCGCGATCGCGAACATCGCCTCCGACACCAGAAGCTGCGGGCTGGAGAACACATGCGCGCCGAACAACTGCTCGAACTGCGTGCGATGCGACGACTGCGCGAGCTTGCGTGCGACGTCGTCGACGCTCGCGTTCGCCATCTCGACCGGATTCAGCAGCGGCCCGAACGCCTGCTGCTGCAGCGTATCGGCGCGGCCATCCCAGAACATCCCGCCTTGCGGCACGAGCTGCGGCGCGGCCGACGTGCCGGCCACCTTCTGCGCCTTCACGACGCCGGCCGCGGCTGCCGCCTGCTGCGCGACGCTCGGCGCGGCGTCGTTTTCGCCCGCATCGGGGCCGATGCTGAAATTCGGCTGGCGGTACAGGTACATCAGCGACGGCGGCGGACGGTAACCCTGCTGCGTCATCGCGAGGCCGCCCGGCTGCACATCGAGCCCGTTCGGCGGCCCGTATGCATGGTCGGGGCTGTGGCACGACGCGCACGACTGCTTGCCGGATGCCGACAGCGACGGATCGGCGAACAGTGCACGCCCAAGTTGCGCGACCGCGGACAGCGGCTGCGCGGCCGGGCGCTGCAGCACGACCGGATGCGGATTCGCGCCCGTCCAGTCGGCGACGACGTCGCCGATCGCCGCCGGCGTGCGGGCCGGAAACGCGATCGCGAACGCGCCGTAGCCGAGCACGGCCGCGCCGAGCACGAACGCCGCGCGGCGCAGCACGCGGGCAGGGGAACGCGGCGCGGCGGCGCCGGATGCGTCGGGAGACGGGAACGCGGGACGAGCTGTCATGCTGGCGGTCGAAAGTCGGGCGCCGCGTAAAAGCGGCGCGTTGAATGGAAACGGCCGGCGCACGATGCGCCGGCCTGCTGCTGCTTGCTGCTAGCGATCAGGCAATACCGGTCAGATCGACGGCGCCGCGCTCAGCACGGTGCCTTGCGTCGGATCGAGATACAGCGGCGCCGTATTCGGCTTCGACGCGAAGTCGAACAGCCCGCGCATATCGCCCGCCGTCGCATCGAACGAACCGCCGCCGATGCGCTGGCCGCCGAGCCAGTTGTCCTCGATGAAGCGCACGACGGACGCCTGGTCGATCATCGTGTGGTCGACATAGTTCTGCTTCGCGTACGGCGAGATCACGACCAGCGGAATGCGCACACCCGGACCGCAGCGGCCGTTCACGGTGCCGCCGTTCACGCCGGTGGTGCCGCCCGAGCCGCATGCGCCGTTGCCGTTCACCTGGTCGACCGCATCGGACGACGCGTGGGTCGGCGCCGTGTACGCGTGGTCGTACCAGCCGTCGGAGTCGTCATAGGTGACGATCACGGCCGTGTTCTTCCAGTCGGGCTGCTGCTGCAGGAAGTTGACGACCTTCGTCACGAACGCCTGCTCGTCGAGCGGATCCGAGTAGCCCGCGTGCGCATCCTGCGCGGCCGGCGCCTTGAGGAAGCTGACCGACGGGAAATTGCCGGCCTTCACGGCCGCGAAGAAATCGTCGCTGTCGTACTGGTGGTTCGCCGGTTCAGCCGTCTTGCCGTCGGCCTGGACGCTCGAGCCGATCGCCGCGACGCTGCTCGGGCGCGTGTGCTGCGGGTTCGCGGTCGATGCGTAGTACTGGAACCAGTTGTGGTGCGGGATGTAGTCGGCCGTCGCCGCGTTCACGGCGGTGGCGACGGTGCTGCGGTTACAGCCGGTCGTGCCGTTGCCGTTGGTCGTCGACAGGTTGAAGCCGCCCATGAAGCCGCCCCACGTGATCTTCGCGGCGTTCAGCAGGTCGCCGATGTTCTTGCCGGTCATCATCGCCTGGTCGGTCGTGCTCGAGCACACGTCGAAGCCGGGGTCGACGTCGTTGATCATCGTGAAGCCGCCCTGGCCGTCGTTGATGTAGTACGAGGTGGCCGCGAGCGTCGACGGCTGCTTCGATGTCTTGACGATCTGCATCCCGTTGGTCTGGCCCGACACGACGTTCAGCGCGCCCGGCGTCGACGGTCCGTAGACCGTCGTATACGCGTTGTCGCTCATCGCGAAGCGCTGCGCGTAGTTCCACAGCGCGGTGACGGTGTTGCCGTCGAAGTAGCCCATCACCTGGCCCTTCGTGCCGAACGCGCCGGCGCCGCCCGACGAGCCCTTGCCGGTGTATTTCGGGAACAGGTCGGCGAGGCCGTTGTCCTCGGCCTGCTGCTCGGCCGTGTACGCGTGGTTCTGGTCGGCCGTCGCGGCCTGCGTGCGGTCGAGGCGGAACGGGTTCGCGGCGTCGGTGCCGTTGGCCGTGTTCGTGAAGTTCGGGTTCGCGGTGAGCAGCGTGCCCGTCAGTCCGTTGATCGTCGGCGTGCCGGGCTTGGCGGTGAAGGCCGGTTCGCCGGATGGGTTCGACGCGTTCGGGTAGGTGCCGAAGTAATGGTCGAACGACACGTTTTCGCCGTAGATCACGACGACGTGCTTGATCGGCGTGGCGGTCTGCAGTGCATCCTGCGACGACACCGCGGGCGTCGACGTCGGATCGTCGCTGCCGCCGCAGGCGAACAGCGCAAGCGCTGCGGCTGCACAGGCGGTGACGAGCAAGGCTTGACGGAACATCGGGAAACTCCAGGTGAGGTGGTCGATGGTGGAGAGCGGCCCCGTCGCCGTCTCGGTTCGGCGCGGGGCTCGTGATGGAGCACCGGCATTGAAACAGCCCGGTATGAAGATATGGGGGCGAATCGGTTTCGTGACGGTTGCGCCGCGGTATCGATTCCATTACGGCGCGACGCGGCGCGAAAGACAGTGGAAAGGCGCGGGCTGATGCAATCAGCGCGACACATTCGGCGGCGGGCGGCGGTCATCGCCGTGGATGCCGTGCCGGGCGGGCCGCGGCACGCGCCGGGGCGGTCGGTCCGCGAGGTCGTGCAGCGGGCTTTTTTGACAATCCGGTGACACATTCATACGATGATCGGCCCCGGCAGCGATTTCGCGTTGCCGGCCCCCAGCGAGTATTCAACGTGCCGATCCCCGTTCTGCTTGCCGTCCTGTGTGCCGCGTTCCTGCATGCGTCGTGGAATGCGCTCGTGCGCAGCAGCGGCGACCGGCTGCGCTCGGCCACGGTGCTGCAGATCGCGATCGGGCTGTTCGCGCTGCTGTTCCTGCCGGGCGCCGCGCCGATCACGCCGGCGAGCTGGGCCTGCGTCGTCGCGTCGGCGGTGATCCATGTCGTCTATACGTTGCTGCTGGTGCGCGCGTACGAGCACGGCGACCTGAGCGTTGCTTATCCGGTCGCGCGCGGCACCGCGCCGCTGCTCGTCACGCTGGGCGCGGCGGTGTTCGCGGGCGAGCGCCTGAACGTGGGCGCGCAATGCGGACTCGTGCTGATCTGCGCCGGCATCCTGGCGATCGGGCTCGAGCGCAGGCGGGGCGCGCCACACCGGATGGCACCCGTGTTGCTCACCGCATTCGCGACCGGCGTATCGATCGCCGCGTACAGCGTGGTCGACGGGATCGGCGTGCGGGAAAGCGGCAGCACGGTCGGCTATACCGGGTGGATGTTCGTGCTGACCGGGCTGCTGATGGCCGCGTACTACCGGCTGCGCGCGGGGCCGCTGCGGCTCACGCAGGATATCGGCGAGACGGCGAAGGCCGCGGGCGGCGGCGTGTTCGCGGCCCTCGCTTACGGGATCGTGATCTGGGCGATGGATCGCGCGCCGATGGGGCCGGTGTCGGCGCTGCGCGAAACGAGCGTGGTGTTCGCGGCGCTGATCGCGCGCGTGTATCTCGGCGAGCGGCTGACGCCGCGTCGCGCGGGCGGGTGTCTGGTGATTGCTTGCGGGGCGCTGCTGATCAGCGCGTTCGAGGCGGTTCGGTGAGCACGACGGGCGAAGCCGCTTCCCGTGGCAGCGCGCGGCCGTCGATCAACTTTCCAACGGCATCGCACTCGTGCACTTGATTTCATCGAGACACACGCTCGAATGCACGCCGCTGACGCCGGGAATGCGCATCAGCGTTTCGAGCAGGAACGTGGACAACCCCTTCAAGTCATGCGCGACGACCTTCAGCACGTAATCGATATCGCCCGTCACCGAGAAACATTCCTGGATCTGCGCGAGATCCGACACGAGTTTCTGGAACTTCGACAGGTCGCGGATATGCCCGCGCTCCATCGTCACATGCACGAACGCGGTGACGCCGAACCCGAGCGTATCGGGGCACAGACGGGTTTCGTAGCGGCGGATCGCGCCGATTTCCTCGAGCCGGCGATGGCGCCGCAGCGTCTGCGCGGGCGACAGGCCGACGGCCTTCGCCAGATCGAGGTTCGACGCGCGGCCGTTCTCCTGCAATACCGACAGCAAGTGGCGATCGATGCGATCGAGAACCGGTTCAGGCATTTTTGTTTCCTCGTCTGTCTCCGGGGTGCAATTTTATCTCATAATGTAGGGTTTGCATGAGCGGGTTACGCAACCCGATTTCGCCGTCGCGACGCTAAACTGACGCCGGATTTTCGTGCGCGGCCGCAACGACGCGGGCGAGGACGACGGTCGGCGGCCGGGCTGGCGGGCCTGCCGACAGGAATCGGGCGTCACCGCGCGAAGATCGCAGTCCCCAACCCGGCGGCTCCACGAACGGCCGCCGGCACAGCAAAACAACGCCCGGCACACCGAGGCGTGCCGCACCGCTTCCGGCGGCGGCGGGCAACATGGAGAAGACATGGTTTCTGGAAACGAGAAGGACGGCCTGAAGCGGGGGCTGAAGAACCGCCACATCCAGCTGATCGCGCTCGGCGGCGCGCTCGGCACGGGGCTGTTCCTCGGCATCGCGCAGACGATCAAGATGGCCGGCCCGTCCGTGCTGCTCGGCTACGCAGTGGCCGGCGTCGTCGCATTCTTCATCATGCGCCAGCTCGGCGAGATGGTCGTCGACGAGCCGGTGGCCGGCTCGTTCAGCTACTTCGCCGATAAATACGTCGGCCACTTCACCGGCTTCCTGTCCGGCTGGAACTACTGGGTGCTCTACATCCTCGTGAGCATGGCCGAGCTGTCGGCCGTCGGGATCTACGTGCAGTACTGGTGGCCCGGCGTGCCGACCTGGGTGTCCGCGCTGGTGTTCTTCGTCGCGATCAACCTGCTGAACCTGGCAAGCGTGAAGTCGTACGGCGAGACGGAATTCTGGTTCTCGATCATCAAGGTCGCCGCGATCGTCGGGATGATCGGCTTCGGCGGCTGGCTGCTCGCGAGCGGTCACGCGGGCCCGGAGGCGAGCATCGCGAACCTGTGGCAGCACGGCGGCTTCTTCCCGAACGGCGTGTCGGGGCTCGTGATGTCGATGGCGGCGATCATGTTCTCGTTCGGCGGGCTGGAGCTGATCGGCATCACCGCGGCCGAGGCTGACGATCCGAAGCACAGCATTCCGCGCGCGACCAACCAGGTGATCTACCGGATCCTGATTTTCTACATCGGCGCGCTGGCGGTGCTGCTGTCGCTGTATCCGTGGGAAAAGGTCGTCACCGGCGGCAGCCCGTTCGTGCTGATCTTCCATGCACTGAGCAGCAACCTGGTCGCGAACGTGCTGAACGTGGTCGTGCTGACGGCCGCGCTGTCGGTCTACAACAGCGGCGTGTACAGCAACAGCCGGATGCTGTTCGGCCTCGCGAAGCAGGGCAATGCGCCGAAGGTGCTGTGCTCGGTGAACAAGCGCGGCATTCCGCTCGCCGCGCTCGGCGCGTCGGCGCTCGCGACCGGCGCATGCGTGCTGGTCAACTACTTCATGCCGGGCAAGGCGTTCGAGGTGCTGATGGGTCTCGTCGTGTCGGCGCTGATCATCAACTGGGCGATGATCACGCTGATCCACCTGAAGTTCCGCCAGGCCAAGCGCATCGCCGGGGAGCAGACTTCGTTCCGCAGTCTGGGCTATCCTTTCACGAATTACCTGTGCCTGGTGTTCATGGCCGGCATTCTCGTCGTGATGTACCTGACGCCGGATCTCCGTCTGTCGGTGTACCTGATCCCCGTATGGCTCGCGGTGCTCGCGATCGGGTATCGCTTCCGGCAGAAGAATGCGGGCTACGCGATGCGCGACGGCGCGTCCGCGCGCTGACACGGGCACCACGACCATCCTTCCAGACGAGACCGACATAGCCATGTTCGAACACATCGACGCGTACCCGGGCGATCCGATCCTGACGCTCAACGAGAACTTCCAGAAAGATCCGCGCGATCAGAAGGTCAACCTGAGCATCGGCATCTATTTCGATGCCGAAGGCCGGATTCCGGTGATGGGCGCCGTGCGCGAAGCCGAAACCGCGCTGCAGCGCGACCTCGGCCCGAAACCCTATCTACCGATGGTCGGCCTCGCCGCGTATCGCGACGCCGTGCAGGCACTCGTGTTCGGCGCCGATCACCCGGCGCGTGCGGCCGGCCGCATCGCGACCGTGCAGACGCTCGGCGGCTCGGGCGCGCTGAAGGTGGGCGCCGATTTCCTGAAGCGCTACTTCCCGGACGCGCAGGTATGGCTCAGCGATCCGAGCTGGGAGAACCACCGCTTCATCTTCGAGCGCGCCGGCTTCACGGTGAACACGTATCCGTACTACGACGAAGCGACGGGCGGCCTGAAGTTCGACGCGATGCTCGCGGCGATCGACGCGCTGCCGGCGCGCAGCATCGTGCTGCTGCATGCGTGCTGCCATAACCCGACCGGCGTCGATCTCGACGAAGGCCAGTGGGAGAAGCTGATCGACGTGATCGAGGCGCGCGGGCTGCTGCCGTTCGTCGACATGGCGTATCAGGGCTTCGGCGCGGGCCTCGACGCGGATGCGTTCGCGGTGCGCGAACTGGCCCGCCGCGGCGTGCCGGCGCTCGTCGCGAACTCGTTCTCGAAGAATTTCTCGCTGTACGGCGAGCGGGTCGGCGGCCTGAGCGTCGTCTGCGAGGATGCGGCCGCGGCCGAGCGCGTGCTGGGCCAGCTGGCCGGCGCGGTGCGCTCGAACTACAGCAACCCGCAAACCTACGGCGCAAAGGTCGTGGCGACCGTGCTCGACACGCCGGCGCTGCGCAAGCAGTGGGAAGAAGAGCTCGCCGCGATGTGCCGCCGCATCGCGCGCATGCGCCAGTCGATCCACGACGGCCTGCGCGACCACGTCAGCGGTGAAGCGCTCACGCGCTATGTGAAGCAGCGCGGGATGTTCACGTACACGGGCCTGACCGAAGCCCAGGTCGACGCGCTGCGCGAAGTGCACGGCGTGTACATCCTGCGTTCGGGCCGCATGTGCGTCGCGGGCCTGAACGATTCGAACGTCGGCATCGTCGCGGAATCCATCGGCAAGGTGCTGAAGAGCGGCGTCTGACCGCACGCCTCCGGGCGCCCGATCGTTTCGCCGAACCGGCTGTCTCCTTCGTGGAGGCAGCCGGTTTTTTGTTGCGTGGCGGCGGCGCGGCGCTACGATGGAAACTCGAACGCATGACCAAGGAGCGGCATGGCAATTCGAATCGTACGGCTCGGCACGCCGCGCGCGGCCGGCGAGGGCCTGAGGATCGGCACGGTGCGGCGACCGCCGCGCGGCGTACCGAAGGCGGAATTCGCGTCGCGCAACTACTATGATGTATGGTTGCCGACGTTGTCGCCGAGCCCCGAGCTCGTCGCGCAGGCGCTGGCGGCCGAAACCGACGCCGAATGGCGCGCGTTCACGCGCCGCTTTCGCGCGGAGATGGCGCATGGCGACGCGCCGAAGGTGCTGGACCTGCTCGCCGCGCTGTCGGCGACGAGCGCGTTCTCGATCGGCTGCTACTGCGAGGACGAACGCCGCTGCCATCGTGGCGTGCTGCGCGAACTGCTGGCCGAGCGCGGTGCGGCAATCGACGCGGACGCGGGCTGAACGCCGCTCCACGCCATGCGAAGGGCGCCGCATCGTGCGGCGCAGCGAAGCCGTTGACGTGGGTCAAGCGTGCGGCCGTGCAGGCGGCTATGCTCATGTCATGGGATCGTCACGACGATGACAGGCGGACAGATGCAGATTGCCTTTCCACCGGAACCGCCCGAATATTGCGGACGCGATCTGGTCGTCGCATTTTCGGCGCTGGTCGATGGTCGCTGTGTGCAGTGCGCGATCACGGCCGAAGCGCTGGAAGATCATTTCGGCGCGCCGTCGCTGCTCGAGCGGGATCTGCTGGCTGCGTTCGAAGCGCATCGGTCGGCGATCGATGCGATGGCACGACGGATGCTCGAAGAAATCGGGGGACGGCCGGTGTTGCTGCATAGCGGTCATTTCCGGCTCGAGGAAGACTGATCCCGCAGGAGGGCGCATGACACTGCAAGGTACGATTCATGAACGCGACTGGTCGGTCGAAATCGAGACGCGACCGTGCGAATCCGGCGAGTTCCGCTGTCGTGTGTCCGTCGAGCATGGCACAGGGGCGGCGCGTTTTCATCACACGTTCGAACACAGTCACGCGTATCCGACCGAGCACGAGGCGGCGATCGAAGGGCTGCGGGCCGGGATGACGTGGATCGAAATGAAGGCGTCGCAGACATTCAGCGTATGAATTCTCTCGCGCCGGTGGTTGCGCGCAGGTGGGGCTGCCACGGGCAGTGAGCGCCGCGTCGGTCATCGCGCCGCGTACGGGACAGGGATACACAGTGACAGGTACGCGGTCGATGGGCACCGATCTCGTCAGGAGGCGCCCCATGGGCGTGGGCATGCAGATCGTCTGCGTCGGATTCACGGGGTACGCCGCACTCGAAGCCGAGGCGGGGGCGCAACTGGTGCGGCTCGAGCGATTCCGAGCACGGCTCGTCGATTGCCGGCTGACGATCGAGTCGCGCACGAGCGGCGATGGAGACCGGACCTACGACGTGCGGCTCGAACTGCTGATGCACGATCGCGCGCCGGCATCGCTGCCGTCGAGCACCGGCCACGACGTGAACGACACGCTGCGCCGCGCGTTCGCGCACGCCGAACAGGCGCTGTCCGCGTGGCACGCGGACGAATCCGAAGCCGCCGTCGCGTTACGTCAGGTCAAGACGGGCGCCGCCGCGCAATGATGCCAGCCGCACGCGCTCTATCCGTCAGACCTGAGCGAGCGCCTGCGCGTCGATGATCCGCACGCGCTTGCCGCGCGTTTCGACGAGCGACTCCCGATGGAACCGCGAGAACATCCGGCTCACCGTCTCGAGCTTCATGCCGAGATAGCAGCCGATTTCCTCGCGCGTCATCCGCAGGTTGAATTCCGATGCCGAATAACCGCGCGCCTCGAAGCGCGACGACAGGTTCAGCAGGAAATGCGCGACGCGCTGCTCGGCCGACATCGTGCCGAGCAGCAGCATCTGGCTCGATTCGCGGACGATCTCGCTGCTCAGCATCTGATAGAGAAAATGTTGCATCGATTTCATTTCGCGGCACGCCGCTTCGAGCGCGACGAACGGAATGATGCACACGACGCTGTCCTCGAGCGCGATCGCGTCGCAGCAGTGGTGGCCGGTGCCGATGCCGTCCATGCCGAGCGTTTCGCCGGCGATCTGGAAGCCGTTCACGTGCTCGCGGCCGTCGCGATGCATCATCACCGTCTTGAACGAGCCCGCGCGCACCGCATAGATGCTCTGGAACGGGTCGTCGGTGCGGAACAGCGAGTCGCCCTGGCGAACGTGGCGGGTCGAGCAGATGATCGCGTCGAGGCGGCCGTATTCATCGGCAGTCAGGTCGGGCGGCAGGCACATCGAGCGCATCGCGCACACTGAGCAGCGCGCGGCCGGATGTTTGGCGGTATCGGTGCGTGCGACCGCGTGAAGCGGCATCGGTGGCCGAGCCGCGGCGGGCGGGGCGGTGGCGAAGGCGGTAGACATGAATCACTCCGGCTCGATCAGGGTTGGTGCGCGCGAGCGTGCACCAGGGATTCGATGACGCGGCATGCGGCGTCGAATTCGGCGGTCTTGTCGAAGAAATAATCGGCTCCCGCCGCTGCGCATGCCTCTCTGAATGCAAGCGCCGAGTGGTTCGTCAGCACGATCGTGACGACGGGCGGCGCGGCCTTCGACAGCATCCCGATCAACTCGAGACCGCCGCCGTCCGCGAGCCGCAGGTCGACGATCACGACGTCCGCGCGGCTGCTGCGGATGTGTGTCCACGCGTCCTGGCCGTCTTCTGCTTCGCCGACGACCACGACGCCGCCGATCGCGCCGACGAGCAGCGCGATGCGTTGCCGCACGGCGACGGCGTGATCGACGAGGAACACCCTGAGCGCGACGGCGGGTGACAGGCTGGCATTCATGCCCGCAGTATCGTGTTGCGCCGCCGAAAATGAAATCGGCCGAATTGGAAGTTTGTGTAGGCCGGTTCGACGCGTTGTAGGGCGATTCCTACAAGCGTGGGCGAAAGCGGCGGCGACGCGGGGGGCGGGCCGCCGGCGGGCGTGGGCGATTGTCGGCCGCTGCCGTCGTTGCTGCCGCGGCCGTCGAATCAGCCGCCCCGACGCGCGTCCAGCGCATCGCGTGCCGTGCGGCACGCGGCCAGATCCCATGCGGCACAGCCGACGGTCTTGAACAGCAGCGGTCCGCTCCGCTCGAATGCGCCGCGCAGGACGTCGGCGAGCGACGCGACCCGTTGCCAGTCGACCTGCGCGACGATCAGGTCGCCGGCCTCGTGGCGCGCGCCGGCCGGGTCGTCGACGACCAGCCGGCTGTGGCGCACGGTGTCGGCGTCGATCTCGGCGGCGTCCGCGGTGAACGCGCCGACGCCGACCACGAGGCGGCCTTCGCGCGCCGCTTCGCGATAGACGGGCGTACGGCTCGTCGTCAGCGTGACCACGACATCGATCGCATCGGGAATCGCGTCGCCGTCGAGCGGCGCGAGCTGCGGTGCCTGCGCGCAGTGCGCGGCGCAGAACGCGGCCGCGCTGTCGGCGCGCGAGCCGCGCACATGCAGGCGCGCGTCCGGAAAGATCGCCGCCAGCGCTTCCGCGTGATTGGCCGCCTGCTTGCCGGTGCCGATCAGCAGGATGTCGCGCGGCGCGGCGCCGTGCAGCGCCTGGATGCCGAGCGCAGTGATGGCCGCCGTGCGGCGCCCGGTGACGGTCGGGCCGTCGAGCACGAAGCGCATCTCGCCCGTCGTCGCGTCGTACGCGCTCACCTGGCCGAGGATCGTCGGCAGCCCGCGCGCGGCGTTGCCGGGGCACACGTTCACGAGCTTGTGGCTCGCGAGGTCGCGCGCGCTCGACGGCATCGACAGCATCACGCCGCCTCCCTGCAGCGGCACGACGAGCCGTTCGGGGCTGACGATCTCGCCGGCCGCGTATTCGGCGACGGTGTGCGTGAGCGTGGCGAGCAGCGCCGGGTAGTCGAGCAGCGCGGCCGTTTCGGCGGCATCGAAAGCGGGAATCCGGGAGAGGGCGGTCATCGTGTCGGTCGGTTGGATCGGTGAGCGTGGACGACGGGCGCAACGCGCGCTCGCCACGAAAGCTGCCGGAAATCGCGACGGCAGGCGGTCTGGATCAAATCTATACCAGTTGATGGCCGCCCTGCAATCCGTAAAATCAGGCAGATGACTGATTTTGGTTCTAATATCCGTCCAGATGGGCCTTCGCACGTGCCGGCCCGCTGCGCTGCGGTATCGTGCGCACCATTCCCGAACCACGCCCCCGACCTGGCAGGAGCCCCAGATGATGTCCGCGCGTCCCGAATCCCTTGAAGCCGGTTTCCGGCCGCTGCAGATCTACGAGCAGGTCGCCGAGAAGATCCGCGACGAGATCCGCGCGGGGCGCTATCCGGCCGATTCGAGGCTGCCGTCCGAGCGCGAGCTCGCGGCGCTGTTCCAGGTCGGCCGGCCGGCGGTGCGCGAGGCGCTCGGCGCGTTGCAGAACGAAGGGCTGGTGTTCACGAAGCGCAATTCGGGCACCTACGTCGTGCCGGCGCCGCTCGACGTGCTCGCGCAGCGCGGCGACACGCGCAGTGCGCCGGATGCGGACTTCAGCCCGACGTCGACGCTCGACGTGCGGCTCATCCTCGAGCCCGCGATCGCGCGCCTCGCGGCCGCGCATGGTCGAGCCGATCCGATCGCCGAAGGCTATCTCGCGCAGATGGAAACCATCACCGATGTCGACGATCCGCGGCAGCGCGCGCTGTGGAACGAGAGCGATCGGCTGTTCCACCGGCAGCTCGCGCTAATGACCGGCGACGCGCTGATCGTGAAGATCGCCGACGAAGTCGCGAAGACGATGGACCAGCCGCTGTGGAAACGGCTGAAGGACGACGGCATCTACGACGCGGGCCGGATCCGGCTCTACGTGTCCGAGCACCGGCTGATCTACGAGGCGATCGTGTCCGGCGACGCCGACGCGGCCGCATTCTATGTCGAGCAGCACATTCTCCGCGTGCGGCGCGACATCACGCCGAAGTAACGCACGGCGCGGCATTCTGGTCTGAAATATGACCAGAATCGTAAATAGTATTTTGAAATTGCTTGCGTCGTGACCATGCGTGTCCTACATTGGTTTCACACAAAACCAATCAGGAGACGCCATGCGATACCTCATTACCGCGCTCTCGGTGGCCGTTGCCGCCGGCGCGCTGACTTCCGCGCACGCGCAGGAAGTCGTGACGATCGGCCACTCGGCGCCGCTGACCGGCCCGCAGGCCGCAAACGGCAAGGACAATGAAAACGGCGCGCGCCTCGCCGTCGACGAGCTCAACAAGGCGGGTGTGAAAGTGGCCGGCAAGACGGTCACGTTCAAGCTGGTGTCCGACGACGACCAGGCCGACCCGAAGGCGGGCGTGCAGGTCGCGCAGAGCCTGGTCGACAAGGGCGTCGTCGCGGTGCTCGGCCCGTACAACTCGGGCGTCGCGATTCCCGCGTCGCGCGTGTACTCCAATGCCGGCGTGCCGATGCTGCCGGTCGCGTCGAACCCGGCGCTCACGCGCCAGGGCTTCAAGAACATCTTCCGGATCGGCGCGAGCGACGAGCAGCTCGGCGGCACGATGGCGACCTTCGCCGCGAAGACGCTGAACGCGAAGACCGCCGTGGTCATCGACGATCGCACCGCGTACGGGCAGGGTGTCGCCGAGCAGTTCGCGAACGTCGCGAAGGCCAACGGGATCAAGATCGTCGATCAGGAGTACACGAGCTCGTCGGCGACCGATTTCCTCGGCATTCTCACCAAGATCAAGGCCAGCAATCCCGACGTGATCTTCTTCGGCGGCTATGCGGCGCAGGGCGCGCCGATGGCGAAGCAGATGAAGCAGCGCGGCTTGCGCGCGAAGCTGCTCGGCGGCGACGGCATCTGCTCCGCCGACATGGGCAAGGTCGCGGGCGAGGCCGCGTCGATCGTCTATTGCGCGCAGGGCGGCGTCGCGCTCGAGAAAACCTCGGCCGGCCGCGCATTCCTGAAGAAGTATCACGACACCTATCACACGGAGACGCAGGTCTACGGCGTCAACTACTACGACGGCATGAAGCTGCTCGCCGACGCGATGGTCAAGGCCGGCACGACCACCGACAAGGCGAAGCTGATCGCGCAACTGGCGAAATCCAACTACGCGGGTGTCGCGGGCACCTATTCGTTCGACGAACACGGCGACCTGAAGGGCGCGCCGACCACCGTCTACGTGATCCGCAACGGGCTGCCCGAACCGTACGCGAAGTAATCGCCCCCGGACGGCGCCGCGGCGCCGTCCTTCGTCCTCCCGCTTTCGATCCTCATGAAAATTTCCCGATCCCTTTCCACCGTCGAAGTCCATACCGGCGGCGAAGCCTTTCGCATCGTCACGAGCGGGCTGCCGCGCCTGCCCGGCGACACGATCGTCCAGCGCCGCGCGTGGCTCAAGGAGAACGCCGACGAAATCCGCCGTGCGCTGATGTTCGAGCCGCGCGGCCACGCCGACATGTACGGCGGCTACCTGACCGAGCCGGTGTCGCCGAACGCGGATTTCGGCGTGATCTTCCTGCACAACGAGGGCTACAGCGACCATTGCGGGCACGGCGTGATCGCGCTGTCGACCGCCGCGGTCGAACTTGGCTGGGTGCAGCGCACGGTGCCGGAGACGCGCGTCGGCATCGATGCGCCGTGCGGCTTCATCGAGGCGTTCGTGCAATGGGACGGCGAGCACGCGGGGCCTGTGCGCTTCGTCAACGTGCCGTCGTTCATCTGGCGGCGCGACGTGTCGGTCGACACGCCGTCGTTCGGCACCGTGACCGGCGACATCGCGTACGGCGGCGCGTTCTATTTCTACGTCGACGGTGCGCCGTTCGACCTGCCGGTGCGCGAAGCGGCGGTGGAGAAGCTGATCCGCTTCGGCGCCGAAGTGAAGGCCGCCGCGAACGCGAAGTATCCGGTCGTGCATCCGGAGATTCCGGAAATCAACCATATCTACGGCACGATCATCGCGAATGCGCCGCGCCATCCGGGCTCGACGCAGGCGAACTGCTGCGTGTTCGCGGATCGCGAGGTCGACCGCTCGCCGACCGGCTCCGGCACCGGCGGACGTGTCGCGCAGCTGTACCACCGCGGCCTGCTCGCGGCCGGCGACACGCTCGTCAACGAGTCGATCGTCGGCACGGTGTTCAAGGGGCGCGTGCTGCGCGAGACGATGGTCGGCGACATCCCCGCCGTGATCCCGGAAGTGGAGGGCAGCGCGCACATCTGCGGTTTCGCGAACTGGATCGTCGACGAACGCGATCCGCTGACCTACGGTTTCCTCGTGCGCTGAACGCCGGCGCACGGCATCGGGTTGTACCAGGCTTGGCGCGCGGTTCCCTTGCGGGGCGCGCGCTTTTTTTGTCGTGAAACCGCGCCATCGGATGCCATTTGCACGGGCCCGGGTCGGCCGCCGGCCGGTGGGCCGCGCGAGTTTTGGTACGATGCTGCCTTTCCAGCCGATCCCCCACCCGCGTGAATCGCCGAAACGTGTCGTCAGTGCGTGATCTCTGTGCCAAATGGGTCGCGCGCGCCCAACCCGTCGCGGCCGCTGCCGCCGTGCCCGTCAAGCGTGTGCTGGCCACCGCCTGGCGCCGTCTCCGTCATCCGACGCGCCGCGGCGTGCTGCTCGCGGCCGCCGCCGTGCCGGTGCTGTTCCTGCTGTACGTGCTGGCGCTGATTCCGTTCACGCCCGGCATCGGCGACATCCGCAAAGCACGCGTCGACCAGCCCGCGCAGGTGCTGTCCGCCGATGGCAAGCTGCTGGCGGAATTCAAGCCGTCGAACCGCGAATGGGTGCCGCTCAAGCAGATTTCGCCGCACATGGTCGATGCGCTGATCGCGACCGAGGACCACCGCTTCTACGAGCACCACGGCCTCGACTGGAAGCGCACGGCGTCGGCCGCGCTCCATACGTTCTCCGGCAACCGCCAGGGCGGCTCGACGATCACGCAGCAGCTCGCGCGCAACCTGTATCCGGACGAGATCGGCCGCGCGCCGACGCTCACGCGCAAGGTGAAGGAGGCGATCACCGCGCTGAAGATCGAGGCCATCTACAGCAAGCCGCAGATCCTCGAGACCTACCTGAACACGGTGCCGTTCCTGTACAACGCGTACGGCGTCGAGATGGCCGCGCGCACCTATTTCGACAAGTCGGCCGACCAGCTCGACGTGCTCGACAGCGCGACGCTTGTCGGGATGCTGAAGGGCAACAGCTACTACAACCCGGTGCTGAACCCGGAGCGCGCGCTGCAGCGGCGCAATACGGTGCTCGGCCAGATGGTGAAGTACGGCAAGCTGTCGCCGGCGCAGTTCGCGCAATTGCAGCGCCGGCCGCTGCGCGTCGATTTCGAGCGCCAGAAGGAGCCGCCGGGGCCCGCGCCGCATTTCGCGCAGCAGTTGCGCAAATGGCTGATCGGCTGGGCCGACCGCAACGACTACAACATCTACTCGGACGGGCTGATCGTGCGCACCACGATCGATGCGCGGCTGCAGCAGATGGCGACCCAGGCGCTGACGCAGCAGGCGAACCAGCTGCAGGGGATCGCGAATAACGCATGGAGCGGCCGCGACGGCTGCGGCACCGACAACGAGGTGTTCCGCACTTTCATGCGCGAATCGCCTGAGTACAAGGCCGCGCAGGACGCCGGCAAGGACGATGCGGCCGCGATGAAGCAGCTCGCCGCCGACCGAGGCTTCATGCGCGCGCTGTGCAAGGCGAAGACCGACGTGCAGGCCGGCTTCGTCGCGATCGATCCGCGCGACGGGCAGATCCGCGCATGGGTTGGCAGCCGCGACTTCACGAACGAGCCGTTCGATCACGTGTCGCAGGCACGGCGCCAGCCGGGTTCGACCTTCAAGCCGTTCGTCTATGGCGCCGCGTTCGCGAACGGGATGAAGCCGGAGGACACGTTCGTCGACCAGGCAATCGAAATTCCGCTGAAGGGCGGCGAGATCTGGCGGCCGAACGACGACGCGCCGCCCACCGGCAAGCCGATGACGCTGCGCGACGCGGTCGCGCTGTCGCGCAACCGGATCACCGCGCAGGTGATGGAGAAGGTCGGTCCGGCGGCCGTCGCGCGGCTCGCGCGCGACATGGGCGTGCGCGAGAGTCCGCTCGAGCGTGTGCCGTCGCTTGCGCTCGGCACGAGCCCCGTGACGCTGAAGGAGATGGTCGCGTCGTACGCGACGATCGCGAACGGCGGGCTGTACGTCGAGCCGCAAATGGTCACGCGCATCGAGACCCGCCAGGGCGACGTGCTCGCCGAATACGCGCCGGCGCCGCCCGAGCGCGCGCTCGACGCCGAAACCGACAAGACGCTGCTCGACGTGATGCGCGACGTCGTGACGCGCGGCACCGGCGGCAGCATCCGCACGCGCTTCGGGATTCGCGGCGACGTGGCCGGCAAGACCGGCACCACGCAGGACAACGCGGACGGCTGGTTCATCCTGATGCAGCCCGGGCTGGTCGCAGGCGCGTGGGTCGGCTTCGACGACGGCCGCGTGACGCTGCGCAGCGACTACTGGGGGCAAGGCGCGCACAGCGCGCTGCCGATCGTCGGCGACTTCTTCCAGCGCGCGCAGCGCGCCCGGATCGTCGACACGAAGCTGAAATTCGACACCGAGCCGTCGCCCGGCTGGTTCGCGTCGGCGCGCGAACGGGTGACGGACCTGTTCGACGTGTGGTTCGGGCCGGAGTCGAAGCAGGCGCCGGCGACCGTGAGGACGCAGCGTATCGAGCGTCAGCCCGACGAGGACACAGACGAGGCGTCGGCCGCGTCCGCCGCGTCGGCGCCCGGGCCGGCATCGGGCGGCATCGTCGAGGAATGGATTCCGGCGTCGGAGGTGGCGGCGTCGGCCGCCGCGTTGTCGGCGGGCGCGTCGCAATCGCAGCCCGTGCAGCCGCCGCCGGCGGTGGGAGGCAGCGCGGCGAGTTCCGGCAATACCGGTGGCGGCGGCCTCGGCTCCGCACCGGCCACGGCGCCTTCCACCGTGCCGGCACCTTCACCGGCTTCGGCCCCGGCACCGGCGCCCGCTTCACCCGACGCGACCAGCGGTTCGGAGTAACGAGCCGTTCAGATTTCGCGCGATGCTGCCGTAATCACGTTGTCACGACAGCTCGCGCGGCCGCTCCGCGCCATTCCGATGCCGCTCATCACCGATTACGTCGCGCTCGCGCGCGATGACGTCGCCGCCGGCGTCCCGCTCGGCTTCGATCTCTACGATGCGGGCGGCGCCGCGCTGCTGCCCGCCGGCGCCACGCTGCGCGATCCCGCGCAGCATGACTTCCTGTTCGATCACTTCCGGCCCGTTCGCAGGCGCGATGACGCAGGACCCGCTACGTCCGACGGCGACACCGTGCCGGCGGCCGCGCACATGGGACTGTCGGCCGGCGCCGCGATCGGCATCCGCCGGCGCGTCGGTGCGGCCCGCGTGCTGCAACGCTGCCGGTTGATCGGGGTCGGCGCGTCGGGCGTGCTGTTCGTCGAACCGCGACCGTCGGCGGTGTTCGATTTTGCCCGCGGCGACGACGTCGAGGCGGTCGCGATCGGCCGCTCGGCGGTGTCGCGCTTCGGGGCGACGGTCGAGGCGGTGCAGACGGTAGGCGGCGCGCCGTTCATGGTGCTGTCGCCGCCGGGCTTCGTGGACCGGTTGCGCACGCGCGTCGAGCCGCGCGTGCCGGTACGGATCGCGGCCTGCTGCACCGGCGGGGCGGCACAGGCCGACGGCATCGGCATCGTTCACGATCTGAGCCTGAACGGATTGTCGATCGCGGTTGACCGGCCGCTCGCCGCCGCCGGCGAGCCGTTGCGCGTGCAGCTGCCGTACATGGACGGAGACCGTATCGCGTTGCTGGCGCTCGACGCCACGGTGCGCGCGGTGCACGCGGAGCCCGCGACACCGGGCTGGACGCTTCATCACGCTGCGTTCAGCGAAATCGCCGCGGCCGACCGCATCCGCCTGAAGGCGTTGCTGTTCGACCTGTCGGTGGAAAGCACGGAGGCCGATCAGGTCCGCTGACGTGCGGCCGCCGTTTCTCACCGGGCCACCGTCGTCCATGGTCGACGGGACGCGGCCAGCCACAGCGCGCCCCCGTGTAATTGGGTGCGGATGTGACGTTAATCCTCTGATGATTCGACCGAATGCGCGGAAATTGTACGGAATTCGGTCAACAGTGAATTCGCGATTTAAGTATTTACCCTGATAGCCGAGCCGCCTAGACTTTCACTCATGCGCAACGACTACCGAGTCCGAAGCGCCTGACAAAACAATCTGGAGGTAACGCATCATGAAATCGCTGATCAAGGCAGTTGCACTGGCCGCACTGGTGGCCGCACCGATCGTGTCGTTCGCCCAATCGAACCAGCAGCCGCTGACGCGCGCGCAAGTGCGTGCCGAGCTGGTCCAGCTCGAGAAGGCCGGCTACAACCCGAACGACTGGATGAACTATCCGGAAAACATCCAGGCCGCACAGGCAAAGATCGCAGCAGCCCAGAACACCGGCGCGCAGGCTGACGCAACGGGCTACGGCTCGAACCCGGTCGCGACGTCGCAGTCGGGCCAGCGCGTGACGGTGCCGGCCGCGGCTGACCGTTCGTCGGTGTACTTCGGTCACTAAGCCATTCGCTGCGCGGCCTGCGGGCCGCTGGCGACGCCGTATCGAAAGGCCCGCACTCATGTCGAGTGCGGGCTTTTTTGCGTCCGCCGCACGCGTGGCGCCGGCTGACAATCCGCCGCGCGTGCGCTAGCATCGCGGTCGGCCTCGCCACGCCGCGGCAGCCGTGGCGGATGGCGTGGCGCCGGCTTGTCCGCGATGCCGCGCGCCGAGGCGCGGCGGCAAGCCCGGCACGAGGTTCCACCAATCAACGAAAACAAACAGGAGCATCCATGCGTGTCTTGACCGGTCTGCTGTGCGCGCTCGCGCTGACGGCGAACCTTGCCCATGCACAGGCGAATTGTGCGGAAACGACGGATCAGGCGGCGATGACGGCGTGTGCCGATCGCGCGTACAAGAAATCCGACGCAGAGCTGAATCGCACTTACCAGGCCGTCACCGCGCGCCTGCGCGATGCGAAGCCGCTCGCCGAGAAACTCGTGAGTGCGCAGCGCACGTGGATTGCCTACCGCGATGCCGAATGCAACTTCTCCAGTGCGAACGCCGAAGGCGGCAGCGCATATTCGATGGTCGTGTCGACCTGCCTCGACGATCTGACGAAGATCCGCAACGAGACGCTGAAGGGGTATCTGTCCTGCGAGGAAGGCGATCTCGCGTGCCCGGTGCCGGCGAAGTAACAGCCGCGGCGCCCGGCCGGCCGCGAGGCTCGCACGGCCCGCGGCCGCCGCAAGCCCGTGATTAGCGTGAACAAGCGCTAGACATCGTCCGTTTCGTCGAGCAGCTTGTGCCGCATCGCATAGCGGACCAGCGCCGCTTCGTGCGGCATCTGCATCTTTTCCAGGATCCGGGTCTTGTAGGTGCTGACCGTCTTCGCGCTCACGCACAGCGCCTGCGCGATCTCGGTCAGCGTCTGTCCGGCGGCGATCCGGCGGAACACGTCGAACTCGCGGTCGGACAACCGCTGGTGCGGCAGCGTCTCGGCCGGCTCGTTCAGGCTCTGCGCGAACTGCTCGGCCATCGCGAGGCTCACGTAGACGCCGCCTGACGCAACCTTCGTCACCGCGCCGACCAGTTCGGCGCTCGCGCTTTCCTTGGTCAGATAGCCCGATGCACCGGCGCGGAACGCGCGTACCGCGTATTGCTGTTCCGCGTGCATGGTCAGCACGAGCACGCGCAGCGCGGGCTTCTCGTCCTTGATCTGCTTGATCAGCTCGACGCCGTTGCGGCCCGGCATCGACAGGTCGAGCACCAGCACCTGCGCGGGCGTCGAACGAACCAGCGCAATCGTCGACGGGCCGTCGCACGCTTCGCCGGCCACCTCGAATCCGGTGGCGTTCTGGAGGATGTGCCGCAGACCGTCGCGCACGAGCGTATGGTCGTCGGCGATGAGCACCTTGATCATGTGAGGGTGGTTTCCTGTTGAACTGTGCCGAGCGGGAAGGCGACGGTGATCGAGAAGCCGCGCGCGAGCGCGGTGTCGATCGTCACGTTGCCGCCCAGCATGTGTGCGCGTTCGCGAATGCCGATCAGCCCGAACGATTTGTCCTCGTGGGCGCTGCCGCCCGGTGCCGCGCCGCGGCCGTTGTCCGCGACCCGCAGTACGCAGAAGCCTTCCTCGATGTCGAGCCGCAGCGCGACGCGTGTCGCATCCGCGTGGCGCGCGACGTTCGTCAGCGCTTCCTGGACGATCCGGAACAGCGTGGTCGCCCCCGCGCTGGTGAACGTGAGCCCGCCCGTTTCGATGTGGCGTTCGACGTCGATGCCGTAGCGGTTCGTGAAGTCGTTCGCCAGCCACTCGATCGCGGGCACGAGGCCGAGATCGTCGAGCATCACCGGACGCAGGTCGGCTGCGATGCGCCGCACCGACGCCACGGTTGCATCGATCAGACGGCGCATGCCCTGCAGGTGCGACAGCACGTCGTCGTTGGGTTGCGCACGGCCCGGCGCGCGCAGTTGCTGCTCGATCACCGACAGATCCATCTTCAGCGCGGTCAGTTGCTGGCCGAGATCGTCGTGCAGCTCGCGCGCGATGCGGGTCTTTTCCTCTTCGCGTACGTTCTGCAGGTTCGCCGAGAGTTCGCGCAATTCCTCGCGCGACTGCTTCAGCGCATTCTCCGCGCGCTGCCGCTCGGTGATGTCGCGCAGCATTACCGTATAGAGCTTGCCCGACGCATCGCGGATCTGCGAAATCGACGCCTCGATCGGGAATTCTTCGCCGTTGCCGCGCAGCCCGAACAGCACGCGCTGGCGGCCCATTTGCCGCTCGGACACACCGGTCACGCCGAACTGGTCGACGTGCTTCGCATGCGCGGCGCGAAACCGCTCGGGGATGAAGCGCGACAGCGGCGCGCCGATCGCCTCCATCGCCGACACGCCGAATACCTGTTCGGCCATCGGATTGAAGATCACGACCGTCTGCTTCTCGTCGATCGTGATGATCGCTTCCATCGACGAGCGGATGATGCCCATCATCCGCGCCTCGTTGAGGATGCCGCGGCTGCTGGCGCCGGTATCGGCCGTCCCGGCGCGGCCGCGCAGCAGTGCATGGATCAGTGCCGCGAACGCGAACGACGCGATCAACCCGGCGGCGAGCACCGTGCCCGCCGCGCGCTGCGCGCCGGTCGCGCTCGGGCGGCCGTCCGCAGAATAGGCGAGCGTCAGCACGGTGCCGCCGAAATTCAGTTGGTCGGTGCGGCGCATCAGGTCGGGCGACGTGGAGGCCTCGTCGGTCGTCGTCTCCGCGCTCGCGATCGGATGCGGATCGTCGCCGACGCTCATCCGCAGGTCGAGCCCGCGTTCCGCGTCGAGCGCGCGCTCCACCACGCGATTCGGGCTGAGTTCCGCGAACAGCACGCCGCCGGCACCCGTGTCATGGGCACTGGCTGGCGTGACGGGCGTGCGCGATGAAGGCGTCGCCGGCACGAACAGCATCAGGATGCGGGTATCGCGGGACGTATCGTCGTCGGCCGGGTGGATGCCGAGCGCGACATTGCCGGTGCGCAGCGCGCGTGCCAGCGGTGCCTGATCCGGTGCGCCGAAGCGCGCGCCGGCCGCGCTCGACAGCGGCGCGCTGAGTGTCGCGACCGCGAACGGGCCGGCCGGCAGCGGCGCGTCGCCGGCGAGCGCGCTGCGTGTCGCGGGCGACAGCGGCGCATAGCCGAGCTGCCGGACCGGCGAACGGCCGCTGTCGAGCTCGAGCGTGTCGGCATACCGGCGCCATTGCTCGGGGGTCATCTGCGGCGCGAGCAGGAACGCGCCGCGCGCGCTTTCGAGCACGGCGGCACCGGTCTGCAACTCGTGGCGCAGCATCGCCGTCACGTGCGACGTGCGGCGTTCGAAGCGCGTATGCACGGCGCCTTGCCACTGCTCGCGCACCAGCAGCGCGACGCCGAGCGACAGCGCCGCGCCGGCGAACAGTGCAGCGACGCCAGCCACGAGCGGCTGGCGTAACATGGTCGGAAGGCGCGTGGGCCCTCGGGCGTCACGCGACGGGGTGCCACTGGCGGTCATTCGATTGGCCATTCTGGTGTCGGGGCCGCCCGTGGCGCTCGGGCGGTGCGGCAAAACCGGCGAAAACTCGCACCGGCCGCGTGCGACGTTTGATTTAAAGCTGAAATTGTGCGCGTTTTATGGTTTTTTTGTAATAGGGTCAGCTAAAAACGTGCTAGTCGGGCGTGCGGCGGGCGTTCCGGCGGCGATTGACGCGCGTCAACGGGCGCGTCGGCATGTGGGGGCAGACTGTTCGGCAGACGAGCCGGCATCGGGCCGGCTCGCGATGACGGGCGTGTCGTTGCGCGATGCGCGGCGCGTGCCCGGTCGGAGGGCGGACCATGTACAAGCGGATTTTCGTCGGGCTCGACGGCGGCCCAAGCGCGCGTCTCGCGCTGAACGAGGCGATCCGGATCGCGCTGGCATCCGGCGGCGAGGTGACGTGCGCGTATGTCGTCGAGCATCGGCCGCAGCTCGTCGACGTCGATGCGGGTTTTGCGGCCGAACGCGACCGCGACGCGGCGGCAACCGCCGCGGCGACGCCCGTGCTCGACGACGCGCGAGCGGTGCTCGCGCAGCAGCATGTGCCGGGCACCGTGCGCGCGCTCGATGCGTACGGCGAGGACGTCGCCGCGGTGCTGATGCGCACGGCGGCCGAGGTCGGTGCCGATCTGATCGTGATGGGGACGAGTGGGCGGCACGGATTGCGCCGGTTGCTGCTCGGGAGTGTCGCGGAATCGCTGCTGCGCTCGGCCGACCGGCCGGTGCTGCTGGTGCGGCACGACGAGCCGGCCGCGGTGGCAACCGCGCGATGACTGTGGTGGGGCGCTGAGGCGTTCATGTGCTCATGTGCTCATGTGGTCAGGCGGTCAGGCGGTCAGGCGGTCAGGTGCGAGCGGCAAAGGGCGGCCGGGCGGATGGCAGCGTGACGGCGTGACCGCGTTGTCGGTCGCGCGTCCGGTACATCGGTCAGCGGGCCGCGCCTGCGCGGCCATGCAAGGGCGTGATCGCATCGCCCCGGTTGCATCGTGACGGGCACTTCTGGCAGCATCGACCGGGGTCCGCTTCATCGTCGCGCGCGTTTCACGCGCGATCCCGTCGCCGCGTGCATGGCCGCGGCGACCGACGCAGCGGCACGCGACGGTGCGGGAGATTGCATGTGCGATCGGCCGCGCGGTGCGTCGCGTGTCCGGTTTCCTACCTTACCGACGTCATCCGCCATGCCGATTTCCGCCGCCGACCTGATTCACCAGTTCGATCTTCAGCCGCATCCCGAGGGCGGCTATTTCCGCGAAACCTACCGCGCGGCCGATACCGTCGTGCGTCCTGCCGACGGCGCACCGCGCGCGGCGTCGACCGCGATCTACTACCTGTTGTGCGACGGCGCGTATTCGTCGTGGCATCGGATCCGTTCCGACGAGGTCTGGCATTTCTACGCGTGCGATCCGCTCGAAGTGTGGGTGCTCGACGAGCACGACGGGCTGACGATCCATCGGCTCGGCAACCCGCTCACGCATCCGGGCACCGTGTTCCAGGCCGTCGTGCCGGCCGGACGCTGGTTCGGCGCACGCTGCGCGTCGCCGGAGCACGTCGCGCTCGTGGGCTGCACGGTCGCGCCGGGGTTCGAGTTCGCGGAATTCGAGCTCGCGGATGCGACCGCACTGGCCGCCGCGTTTCCCGAATACGCGGAATACGTCGCGGGGCTCGCGCAGCGCCCCGACGCGTGAGCGTGAGGGCTGCCGCAGACGACAGCCGTTCCGCGCGGTCCCGACCAAACCCGTTTAGAATGCAACGTGGTGCAGGATCGGCCGCGGACCTGCCGCGGCGGTCGCTGCCAGCCGTATCGACGGCCGCCTCCGTCGCACGGTCCGCATGTCTTCCAGGAGCGCCCCCGTGTGGCACTTTCCCATTGCAATTCCCTCGTCGCTCGGCCCGTGGGCCGTGTTCGCGAGCGTACTCATCACGCAGCTCGGCGTGCCGGTACCGGCCGTGCCGATGCTGATTCTCGGCGGTACGATGGCGGCGATGGGGCAGGCGTCCTGGACGAGCATGTTCGTGGCGGCGATCGGTGCGACGATGCTTGCCGATTCGCTGTGGTTCTTCATGGGCCGCACGCGCGGGCGGCGCTTGCTGAACGGGCTCGTGCGCTTCTCGCTGTCGCTCGATACGACGCTGCGCTTCGCGCGTAATGTATTCGAAAGATACGGCGCGCCGCTCCTCGTCATCTCCAAATTCCTGCCGGGCCTGGGCCTCGTGTCGGCGCCGCTGCTCGGCACGACCGCGATCGGTGTCGGCGTGTTCCTGTTCTGGGACTTGGCCGGCGCGTCATTGTGGGCCGCGGTCTGGCTTGTCGGCGGCGCGGCCGTGCATGACCAGATCGTCCAGTTCGTGCTGTGGGTGCGCGCGAGCGGCGGTACGATCCTCGATGCGTTTCTCGCGATCTTCATCACGTTCGTGCTGTACCGCTGGGTGCGCCGCGTGCAATTCCGCCGCTACCTCGCGCAGTTGCGCATCTCGCCGCCGCAACTCGTCGAGATGATGACGTCGAACGAACCGCCGCTGATCTTCGATGCGCGGCCGCGCGCGATTCGCGAACGGGAGCCGTACCGGATCGCCGGTGCGCTGCCGGTCGATCTCGATTCGCCGGACCTGCTCGATCCGGAGCTGCTGAAGCGGCCGATCGTCGTGTATTGCGTGTGCCCGAACGAAGCGACCGCGAAGCGTCTGATCGCGAAGATGCAGCGCAAGAAGATGCTCCACAACATCAGGGCGCTGAAGGGCGGGCTTGATGCGTGGGAGAAGCACGGTTACCCGGTCGAGCCGATGCCGGCCGATGCCGATGCGTCGCGGTATTTCGTGCGACCGGCTCATGCCGCGCCGCTCGAGGGCGAATATACGGTGCGGGCGACGCTGTCGAAGTGAATCGTGCGCGCAATGCCGCGCACGTTCCGATTCCGCCGCCGGTTTAGCGCTTCTCGTTCGCGCGAAACTCGGTTGGCGCGAAACCTCTGATCCCGTAAGCGAACCAGCGAAAATCCGCCGCGCTGCGCGCGGTACATGCGCACGCAACGCGTCTCGGCCCGCACGCGCATTGATCCCGATCATGCACGCCCCGGCAGGACGTCATATCCTGTCGGAATCGTTTGTCCGCGCTTCGCGTGGCCATCCACCGATCCCGCGCCACGCCGGCCTTCCGCCCGCCGCGTGCCGCTGCCGCGCGAAGCTTCGGTCGTCGTCCGCGACGACGCGTCCACAGAGGCCTTCGCCATGCAAACCACCTCGACCATCCCACCGCTCGCGCGCATCGCGCTGGCCGTGGATCTGACGCCCGAGTCGCTGTCCGCCGCGCGCTATACGCGAACGCTGCTGCGCCCCGGCATGCAGGTGCGCATCGTCTGCGCGATCGACAATCCGCGCCTCGTGCTGCCCGACATCCCGCGCGTTGACGCGCTGCTGACATCGGCGCGCGAGGAAATGATGCACGAAGCAGAGGCGACACTCGAACGCACCGCCGCACTGTTCGCCGGCAGCGGCGTGGCCGTCGAGCAGGTGATCCTCGATACGTCGGTCACGGGCGGTACGGTTGCGGATGCACTCGCGAACGAGACGTCGGGATGGCATGCCGACGTGCTCGTGGTCGGCGCGAATCCGCACCACGGGCTGTTGCGGCTCGTCGAAGGCGCGATGTCCGACACGCTGGCCGCACGCGCACGCTGCGCGCTGCTGATCGTGCCGGCCGACTATGCGCGGCCGGCGGACGGCCCGCTGCAGCGCCTGATGTTCGCGGTCGATGGCAGCGAGCCGTCGCTGCACGCGGTGCGCGTCGGGCTCGGCTTCGCGGCGCCGACGACGCTGCTGTACGCGGCCTATGTCGTCGATCGCGCGGTGCGTCTGACGGATCTCGTGCCGGTGCGCGCGCTCGAGGACGCCTATCGCGCGGAAGGCGAGGATGCGCTGGCCCGGATCGGCCCGCTGTTCCATGCGGCGGGGAACCCGGCCAAGCGTGGCATCGTCGAAACCCGTCCGACCAGCGACGACGTCGCCCATGCACTGATGCGCGACGCGGTGCACTGGCATGCGGAACTGCTGGTGGTCGGCACGCACGGCCGGCGCGGCATTGCCGCCTGGCTGATCGGCAGCGTCGCGCGCCGGGTCGCGCATCTCGCGCAGGTGCCGGTGCTGCTCGTGCGTGGCGAAGCATGAAGATCGCGATGCGATGCAGGTGAAGCGGGCTTTCGTTGACCTGCATCAGAAACGTCGTGCGCCGCGCGTGAGACAGTGACACGACGTCCGGCGGGGCGGACCGGCTGTCGTCCGTACGTGACGTGGCGATTCGACGCGCCGAGTTCGAACCGCGCGAACGCACGCCGAACGCACCCATGTCCGAGGTCGTTGCGATCAACCGATTTCCGGAGCCGTGCTGCGCATCGCGTGGCGCGTGAGCCGATCAAGAACTCTCCGGCACGAGGGTAGGCGGCCGACGGCTGCCTTGGAACGACGGACGGGGTGTATCTCACCCCGTCCGCTTCCTGGCCCCGTGCAGACTACTTTCCTCGCAGGTATTGTCTTCGTCGATATCGCCGAGTGGAACGGCGTGTGGTGACACGCGATCGCACCACGGCGGATCGGTGTGGAATGGCGGCACGCGAGGCGCGCAGCGCCCGCGGGCCGGATGGGTGTCGCAGTTATCGCAGCCATCGCGCGGCCCCGCGCCGCGCCTGCTGCGTTCAGGCTCTCATACGTAGCGCATCGTTCGCTGGTCGCGCCCGCGGCGGGTGATGCGGCATACGCAGGCGCCGCGACGCACGCCATGCGGATGTCCTCGTCCGCCCGGTGTGCGATTGCGCAACCGCGGCCAGCCGGGTCGCCCCTTGCGGCGCGGCTCCGCGACGGCAACGGCCGATGTGTCGGCGTCGGCCCGCGCGCGCAGCGCAGCGGCGAACCGCTGCAGCGCGAGCACCGACCCCGCGACACTCTGATATTTTTCGCGTCCGATCTGCCCGTCGAGCATCACGAGCAAGCCCGCTTCGCGCGCGATCGCGAGCAACACGTCGAGATCGTCGGGCGGCTGGATACCGGCCGACGCGGCGGGCGCGGACGGCGTGCGCCGCCGTCCGTCCCGGGCCGGGAAGTTGCGATGTCCCATGATTGGTCTCCTGCACCGGACCCCGCATGCCGACTCAACGGCCGGCTGAGCGATGACCGGATATGAACGTATCGTTCATGACATCAGTATCCGTCACCGATACCGCGCTGCCAATCGGCGCGCGCTGAACTCGTTGTCAGACATTACGTGCGGCGTATCGGAATCCGCTGACAAACGGCACCGGCGTTCGACCGCCGCGGCGCGATGCGCGGGCCGCGGCACGCCATGTGCGGCGCGGCGATATGGTGCATAAAAACAGACGAATCGGCCCGGCGCGCTTTGCTTGACGCAGGATTTCGACCGGTCTAAGTTGCTCACTGCATCGGCGTCGCGCGACGGTTCCATCGTCCGCGCGAACGGCGGTGCCGCGCCTCGGGGTGGCGTGGCAATCCTTCCAGTCGTTCGCGGGCCATGCGCACCGCGGATCCCGCGCGCGGGCCGATCCGGCAATCGATCGGCGCGGCGGCACGCAAGGTGTCGTTGATCGCGCGCAAACACGCTTCGGCGCATCGTACGCCGGGCGGCCGTTCAGTCCTTAATCTTCCGGTAGCGTCTTTTTTCCTTTCGTTCCTCGACCGTCAGGAGCCCGTCGATGTCACAACAGGACACCATGCTTGAAGCCTTGAAAGCCGTCGCCGAACAGCGCGAGATCGGCGACGACCAGTTGCGCACGATGCTCGACGACGAAGTGCGTGCGTTGTCGTCCGATGCCCGCGTGCACGACTACATCCACGTTTTCGCGATTCGTCACCTGCGCGAACGGATGCGCAGACAGGACGACCTCGAGCGCGACACCTCGTCCGGTACGCAGCACAAGGAGCCGGACACGCGTGCCGATCGCCGTTTGTGACGGACGCTCGCCGCCATCAACGTCACTGGTGCACTCGGGCCGCGGCCGGTCTTCGACCGGCGCACACGCCATCTCGCAGCGCAAACCGCCGCCCCGCGCGCCTACAACGCGCTTACGCGCCGGCAGCGCCTTTCTTCACATGTTTCATTGAATTGCCGCAACGGCCTCAAGTAAGCGGCGCGGATGCCGTTTACCCGGTGAATCCGTCCACCGGGCGGTCCCGCTTCCTTACCGAGTCGTTGCCATGTTTTCGTCCATCCGGACCCGTATTCTTGCCGCGTGCGTCGCCATCGTCGTCTTCGCGCTCGTCGCCACCACGCTCATCAACTATTTCATCGCGCGCTCGTACAACGAAGACGCGATCGACCGCAACCTGACTTCCGTCGCGAGCGGCCATGTGGTCGGCATCGGCGACTGGGTCGCGACCAGGAGCCGGATGATCGCGTCGCTGCAGGACGCCGCGCTGTCGCCGGATCCGCTGCCTGTGTTCAAGCAGATGGCCGCGGCCGGCAGCTTCACGAACGTGTACGCGGGCTACGCCGACAAGGTGTTCCATTTCTCCGACCCGACGGGCATCCCGCCCGACTACGATCCGACCGGCCGCCCGTGGTACAAGCAGGCCGCGCAGGCCGGCAAGCCAGTCGTCACGCCGCCTTACGTCGACGCGGGCACCGGCAACCTGGTCGTCACGTTCGCGGTGCCGATCCTGCGCGACGGCGCGCTGAAGGGCGTCGTCGCGGCCGACGTCGCGATGGACAGCGTGATCGCGAACGTGAAGTCGATCCACCCGACGCCCGCGAGCTTCGGGATGCTGATCGACAGCAACGGCCACGTCGTCGCGCATCCCGACGCGAAGCTCACGCTGAAGCCGGTGGCCGACGTGTCGCCCGATCTCGGCGGCATGAGCGCCGCGTCGCTGGCCGCGGCCACTGCGCCGGTCGAAGTGCACGTCGGCGGCGACGCGAAGCTCGCGCGCGCGCAGGCTGTGCCGGGCACCGACTGGTATGCGCTGGTGCTGCTCGACAAATCGGAAGCGACGGCCGGCATGCGCTCGCTGCTGACGGCGTCGCTGGTCACGCTGATCGTGATCGTCGGCGTCGCGTCGCTGATCATCGGCGCGATCACCACGACCGCGTTCCGCCGCCTGTCGCAGGTGCGTCAGGCGATGGCGTCGATCGGCTCGGGCACGGGCGACCTGACGCAGCGCCTGCCGGCCGAAGGCCGCGACGAGGTGGCCGATATCGCGCGCTCGTTCAACAGCTTCGTCGACAAGTTGAACGACGTGATGCGGCAGATCCGCGACGCGAGCGAATCGGTGCGCACGGCCGCGAACGAAATCGCCGCGGGCAACCAGGACCTGTCGTCGCGCACCGAATCGGCGGCGGCGAGCCTCGAGGAAACGGCCGCGTCGATGGAAGAGATCACCGCGACGGTCGGTCAGTCGGCAGCGGCGGCCGGCCAGGCCGACGAACGCGCGGCCGCGGCCTCGCGGATCGCGTCGCACGGCGGCGTGGTCGTGTCGGACGTGGTGGCGACGATGGGGAAGATCGAGGAAGCGTCGGGCCGGATCGGCGCCATCATCGGCGTGATCGACGGCATCGCGTTCCAGACCAACATCCTCGCGCTGAACGCGGCCGTCGAAGCAGCGCGCGCCGGCGAGCAGGGCCGCGGTTTCGCGGTCGTCGCGCAGGAAGTGCGCAGCCTCGCGCAACGCAGCGCGCAAGCCGCACGCGAAGTGAAGGTGCTGGTCGAGTCGACGGTGGCGAGCGTGTCGGCCGGCTCGGGACAGGTGCGCCAGGCCGGCGACACGATGCGCGAAATCGTGTCGAACGTCGCGAACGTGACGACGATCATCTCCGAGATCACGCACGCAGCGAACGAGCAGACGCGCGGCATCCAGGAAGTGAATCGCGCGGTCACGCAGCTCGACGAGATGGTGCAGCAGAACGCGGCGCTCGTCGAACAGTCGACCGCGGCCGCGACCGCGCTGCAGACGCAGGCGAACGCGCTCGCGACGACGGTCGGGCAGTTCAAGGTCGCATGACCCGCGCCGGGTGACGCAGGTCGAGCCGCCGCGCGGCGACGCTCAGGCGGGGCCGCCGTCGCGCATCAGCGCAAGCCGGTTGTAGAGCGTCTTCAAGCTGATGCCGAGCGCTTTCGCCGCTTGCGGCTTGTTGCCGTCGAAGTGGTCGAGCGTGGCCGCGATGAAGCGCTGCTGCGCGTAGTGAAGGGTCGCGCCGAGCGGCAGCGCCATCGCGTCGTCCGATGTTTGATCGGGCAGCAGCGTCGGCTTCGGCAGCGCGACGTCGATGCCGTCGTCGGCGAGGATGTACGCGCGCTCGATCGTGTTGTGCAGCTCGCGCACGTTGCCGGGCCATGAATACGCGCGCAGCGCGGCGATCGCGGCATCGGTCAGCTGCTTGTGCGAGCGGTGCCGCTCGTTGAGCGCGTCGACGAACTCGTGCGCGATCGCCTCGACGTCGCCGTTGCGCTGGCGCAGTGGCGGCACATACAGTGCGAACGCGGCGAGCCGATAGAACAGATCCTCGCGCAGCCGGCCGTCCCGCACGGCATCGGCCGGGTTGTGGCGAGTCGCCGACACGATGCGCACGTCGAGCGGAATCGACTCGGTGCCGCCGACGCGCACGATCGTGTTCGATTCGAGCGCCCGGAGCAGTTTCACCTGCAGCGCCGCGGGCATTTCCGCGATTTCGTCGAGGAGCAGCGTGCCGCCGCACGCGGCTTCGAAGAACCCCTCGCGCTGCGCGATCGCACCGGTGAAACTCCCTTTCTCGTGGCCGAACAATTGCGCTTCGGCGATGTCGGCCGGAATCGCGCCGCAGTTGACGGGGACGAACGGCCCGTCGCGGCGCGCGCTCAGGTCGTGCAGCCGCCGCGCGACGATGTCCTTGCCGACCCCGCTTTCGCCGGCAATCATCACGCTCGCGCGGGTCGGCGCGATTTTCTCGATACGGTCGAGCAACGTGCGCATCACCGCGGAGCGGCCGGACAGCTGGCGTGCATCGGCGCGTTGCTTCGGACGGTTTGCGGTTTCAGCCATAGGCGTCAGCGAGCCGTTTTGAAAATCGGCATCGCCCGTTTTCCTCGTTGCAATATTTATCATCGACAGCGAAACGGACCAAAAGGTGCCCCGACATAGAAATTTCCAATGTCCGGCGCGATACCGGAAGAAATAGGCGATTGCAGCATCGCGATGCCGGTATGTGGACTCGCGCACGCCATTGGTGCCTTTTTACACCTGCTGAATGAAAAAGCGAAAGGCACTTGCAAGTGCGCGTTGGGCATGACCAAAGGCCGCACAAGGCCGAGCGCCACGACAGTCGGGCCTTACGCGGATTACGCGGTGACGGCGCGCCACCTCGCAATCAGGCATGCGTGTTGCTGCGCCAGGTAGCTCGCCCGGCACGCGTGACGGATGCCGACCGCCGAGTCAGCATGCCGTCGAGCGACGGTTGCCGGTGCGATGCAGGGAAACGATGAGGACCTTTACCCGTGAGCTGTTTCGGCAGGGTATATGGGTCGTGCTGGCCGTCGGGGTGGCGGCTGTGCTGCAGGCGTGGGCGATTCACGTCATCGGCATGCACGAACCGTTCGCGCCGCTGCCTTTCTACGCCGGTGTCGCGGCTGCAGCCTGGCTGACGTCGTTTGCCGGCGGCGTCGCCGCGAGCGCGGTGAGCCTCGCCGTGATCGGCACCTTGTGGTGGCGCAATGCGCCGCTGCCCGATCTCCTCTCCCAGGCCGGTGCGTTCGTCGCGATCAGCTTCGTCGAGTGCGTGCTCGTGATGGCCGTCAAGCCGCTGCTCGCCAGCGACCGGCTGCGCGGCGCCGAGGATGCGGAAGAGGACGGCGCGCGCTCGCCGCGCCGCGAACCTGAACCTGGAACCCTCGCGCGCTCGGTCGACGACACAGTGCTGCGCCGCGTGGTTGATGCATCGCCCGACGCGATCGTCGGCGTCGATGTCGCGCGGCGCATCACGAGCTGGAACCCGGCCGCGCGGCGCCTCTTCGGCATCGATGCGACCGCGGCGATCGGGCACGACGTCACGATGCTGATCGCGCCGCGCTGGCTGCGCTTGCATCCGGTTCCCGCATCGTTCGCGGACGCGGGCGCGCCGGCCGGCCCGCTCGACATTCTGTGCGTGCGCCGCGACGGCAGCCGCTTTCGGGCGACCTTCACGGCGTCGCCGATCGTCGACGCGCAAGGCAATTGCACCGGCCTGTCGATGACGCTGCGCGAGGCGCGCGAACGCCGCCGCTGCGAGCAGCGCGATCTGCGCATGTTGCGCGGCGCGCGCGACGCGCGCGTGCAGGCCGACGAGTCGAACCGGATGAAGGACGAGTTGCTGGCCACCGTATCGCATGAACTGCGCACGCCGCTGAACGTGATCTACGGCTGGGTCGAGGTGCTGCGCAGCGGCGAGGGGCAGGGCTTCGCGCATCAGGCGATCGACGCGATCGATCGCAGCGCGCGATCGCTGTCGCGGATGGTCGGCGACCTGCTCGACGCGTCATCGCTCGCCACGGGCCGGGTGCGGCTCGAACGCACGCCGGTCGATCTCGTGCGCATCGTGCAGGAGGCCGTGCGCGAAATCGGCGAGACCGCGCAGGCGAACGGCCTCGAGCTGTCGACCGAGTGCGCGATGCCCAGCTGCGTGATCGCCGCGGACGCCGAGCGCCTGCGCCAGTTGCTGTCGAACCTGTTGTCGAATGCGATCAAGTTCACGCCGCCGGGCGGGCGCATCAAGGTGTCGTTGAACCCGGCCGGCGCGCGCGTGCGGCTGTCGGTCGCCGATACGGGGCAAGGTATTTCCGCGGAACGCCTGCCGCATCTGTTCGATACGTTCAGCCGGCCGGAAGGCGCGCCCGCATTGCCGAAACGCGGCCTCGGGCTTGGGCTGTCGATCGTGCGCAACATCGCGCGGCTGCACGGCGGCGAGGTGTCGGCGGCGAGTGAGGGCGCCGGGCGCGGCACGACCGTGACCGTCATGCTGCCGGCGGATCTGGGTGCCGACGATACGACGACCGGCCATCCGGTACGGCCGAGCGGAGCGTCGACGGCGGTCGCGCTCGACGGCCGCCGCGTGCTGGTGGTCGACGACGACGCGACATCGCGCGCCAGCCTCGCGGCCGCGCTCGAAACGCTGGGCGCCGAGGTGTCGACCGCGCAATCGGGACACGACGCGCTCGACGTGGTCGCGCAGCAGCACCCGAGCGTCGTGCTGTCCGATCTCGCGATGCCGGACGGTGACGGCTTCTGGCTGCTCGACCACATTCGCGACTTGCCGGACGGCGGCGGGCGCCTGCCCGTCGTCGCGGTGACCGCGCATGCGGGCACGGCGGACCGCAGCCGCGTGATGGCCGCCGGCTTCGACGCGTATCTGTGCAAGCCGGTCGACGTTCCGACGCTGGCCAGCGTGATCGTCGACGTATCACCCGCCGACGCGACGGGCGGCACCGGGCGGCGCCACTGAGCGCATCGAGGGTGCATCGAGCGACGGTGCGTGGACCGATTTCTTCATTTCCGCGCATCGTCCCGCATGACGGATGGGCCGCAGCGTTCGGCGAGGCCGATCCGTCGACGAATCCGGAGGTCCGGATGAACATGAACGACAGTAACCCGCACCAAGGCGTCGTGCTTGGCGCCACCGCGTGCATGCTGGTATCGGCGATGCTCGCGGTGCTCGGCGCGCCGGCATTGACGCCGGTGCATGCGCAGGCGCCGCCGGCATCGTCCATTCATGTCGCGCCGGGCGTCGTTCGTCCGGGCGAGACCCCCGACGAAGCGGAGATGACGCGGCGGCCGAGCGGCATCGACGCCGAATTCGTCGACAAGGCCGGCATCATCGGCAAGACGGCGTCGCAGGCCAGCGAACTCGCGCTCGATCGGTCGTCGAATCCGCACGTGAAGGCCTTCGCGCGGCGGATGATCGACGATCATGACCATATGGCCACGCAGCTGCGACGCCTCGGCGCGCAAAAGGGCGTGCCCGTGCAGGCGCGCATGGTCGTCGATCCCGAGGTGACGGCGCTGCGAACCAAGAACGGCCACGCATTCGACAAGAGTTATGTCGCGCTGGTGGGGCCGAACGCGCACGAGGCGGCGATCAAGCTGTACGAAGCCGAAGCGCGCAATGGGCGCGACCCGCAGATTCGCGCGTTCGCGGCCGGCTCGCTGCCGACGCTGAAGGCGCACCTGAACGCCGCGCGCCAGCTCGAGAATTCGATCGCGGCCGCGCACTGATCCGCGCGGCCAACCCGTAGCGCGTCGCTCAGTGCCGCGTGCCGCTTTCCGGGCCGCCCGGCGACGCCTCGTAAGGCGGCGCGTCGAGCGGCGTTTCGCCTTCCTCGATCAGCCAGTACGGCGACGCACCGTAGTACGTGTGCAGCGCCTCGGCCCAGATCGAATCGGCCATCGTCGGCCAGTGGTCCTTGTCGAAGCCTGGGGCTTCGCGCACGCGCTCGGTCGACACGGCCAGCACGAAGCAGTGCCGCTCGGCATCGAGCGTCAGCACATTCCACGGCACCGCCAGCAGTTTGCCGCCGATCCCGAGAAAGCCGCCCGACGACACGACCGCGTAGGCGATCCGCCCGGAGCGGACATCGAGCATGATGTTCGTGACCTTGCCGATGTCGTCGCCGTCGATCGTCAGGACGTGATCGCCTTCCAGCGTGCCGGCGGCCATCACGTCCGGCCCCGGCCCCCCGGCCGAACGGCCGCTGTCGCCGACGATGCGCGCATGCGTGGGCGAAGGTCTGTCCGTTGTCATCGCTTTTCTCCTGGTCGAAGCGGCGCGGCGCAGTGGCTCGCAGCCGCGCAGGGAAGGGCCGGCCGCATTAGCGGCGGCGCGGCAGGGATACGTCCTCGAGCGTGTTCGCCAGCTCGTCGCGGGCCGGGCCGCCCGCGCGCGTCGCGATGTCGCCCAGCGACACGATGCCGACGATCTGGTGCTTGGCATCGAGCACCGGCATCCGGTGCAGTTGCAGGTCGGCCATTCGTTGCTGGACATCGCCGACGCCGTCGTCCTCGACACACCACTGCACGGGCCCGGAGGCGACGGCCTTCACGGGCGTGTCGGGCGAATGCCCGTGCGACAGTGCCCGCACCGCGAGGTCGCGGTCCGTCACGACCGCGACGAGTTCGTTGCCGTCGCAGACCGGCAGCACGCCGATGTCGAAGCGCTGCATCAATTGGGCCGCATGGCGAATCGTGTCGGTCGGCGCGACGCACACTACGTCGCGCGACATGATCTCGTTGACGCGATACATGAACGCCTCCTTCGTGAGCGAGACGAACCGGAAGCAGAACGCGTGCCGCGTTCAATCGGCACCCGTGCGGGCAGCGCGCCCGGGCCACGGAGAAATTTGCCAGCCAGCTTGTACATCTTCCACGACGATGGCCGCGGCCGGCGCGCAACCGATGATCAGTGGCCGACCCCCGTCATCACGACGATGGCGAGCACCACTGCGCTCTCGATCGCGGCCAGTGCCGCGACGCCCGCGGCGCCGCTGACTTCATTCCATGCACGTTCGATGCGGTTCATCACTTCACTCCGGTTATGCCGGCTCCGGGCTACGCTGTGGCGCAGGGTGGGGCCGGGGTGCCGCCGTCAGCCGTGATCGCGGGGCGGTGGTGGGGCGTCGGGCGCGCGACGTTCGCGCGGGCCGGACGGCTTCGCGGGGTCGATACGGGTCGCGCCGCCGACGGCGGGCGGATCGCTGGCCGGGAAACTCTCCTCGAGCCCTTCGTCGATGCGCTTCTCCGTCTTGTCATTGGACGGTTTGCGAGACGCGGCGAGCGAGACTAGGCCGGCAGCCGGGGACACGGCATCGCGGCGGCCGGGGGCATGAGCGGTCATGATCGAACCTCCTTACACGTAACGAAAAGCGCAAGCGCCGTACCCGTGCGGGGTGGGGCGGCATGACGCTCGCGGCTCATTGAGCCGGACGGAGTAGTAGACACGTCGGCCGCTCGCCGCTGGTTGAACCATGCAGCCTACGCGGAGCCGGCGAGCGCGCGGCGGCGGGACGCTGGTCGCACGATGCGTAGCGTGCGATCCGTTCGCGCTCGCGGTGAAGCTCGCCGCCGAAGGGCGCATCGTGTCGCTGGTGATTGAGCTTACGCTGGATGACGCCGCGCGTGTCGGCAACGATGTGCGGGCACGCTGCTTGCGTACGGTCGCCGCGCCAATCGACACGCGCGAGCCGCCGCGCAGGAGTGACATGAACACGCCATCCATGCTGCACCGCCCCGAACCGACACCCGACGTCGATCCCGACCCGACGCGGCCCGAGCACGACGATCCGGTCGATCCGCCCGTGCCCTTCGGGCCGCCGCATGGCGATCCGCCGTCGCAGCCGCCACCGATGCGGATGCCGGACGGACGCAGCGTAACGCGGCCGGCCGCGCGATTACTGAAAGGAGGACCATCATGGACATTCACGTGCAATCGCCGGACAAGCGCGCGATCGCCCAGGTGCTGGGCCGCTATTTCGAGTCGCGCTCGTTGCGCTATCACATCGAGGAGTTGCCGGGCGGCGTACTGCATATCGGTTTTCGCGCCAGCGGCCGCCCGGTCGCCGTCACCGTGTCGTTCGACGATTCCGCCTACGACACCTACACGCACTGGGACGCGAGCCAGAAGCAGCTCGCGCTCGGGCGGCTCGCCGATGGGTTCTCGCGCATGATGTCCAAGCGCAGCCCGGCCGCGCTCGCCGGCGACTACCACGTCGAGCGTTTCTGATTCCGCAACCATCCGCCTGCTCGTGCCGGAACCCGGCAAAGTGCCCGTGCTCAACGGGCGCTTTGCGGGTTCGCTGCGGCTCGCGTAGGATGTTCGTTAATTCAGCGCACGCTACGTTCGCGCTGTCAGTTGCCTGCCCTGGCAGCTGGACAAGCGCGACGCGCTTTCCTGCAGGTTCGTTTCGCGCAACCGACGGAGACCGCCTTGATGACCGTTGCTCGCCCGTTGTTGTCACCCGCCACCCGCCGGTTCGTGTCCGGCCTGTCGGTCTTCGCCGCGCTCGCGGCCGCCGGCGCCCGCGACGCGTCGGCCCAGACACCATCGCCGCTCGGCGAATGGCAATACTCGGCGGGGGTGCCGCTGCAGAAGCTGTTCAATCCGACCGTTCCCACATGGCAGGTCAGCGTGGGCGCGGCGATGACGCTGCAGCCGCGCTACGCGGGTTCCGACCGCTACCGCGTGATGGGCGGCCCGAATTTCGACGTGCGCTATCGCGACCTGTTCTTCCTGTCGACGGGCGACGGGCTCGGCGCGAACGTGCTGCGCGGGCCCAACTGGCGCGTGAGCCTGTCGGTCGGCTATGACCTCGGGCGCCGCTCGGCCGACGATCTCGACCACCTGAACGGGCTCGACAACATCAACGCGGCGCCGGTAATGAAGCTCGCGGCCGATTACGTGATCTCGAAGGAGTTCCCGCTCGTGCTGCGCGCGGATGTCCGGCGCAGTATCGGCGGCTCAAACGGCTGGGTCGGCGATTTCTCCGCGTACATGCCGATGCCGGGCAGCAACGAACACTTCTTCTGGTTCGCCGGCCCGACCGTGTCGTTCGCCGATTCGCGCTACATGAACGGCTGGTTCGGCGTGAATCAGGGGGCGTCCGCGCGTTCGGGGCTGCGGACCTATTCGCCGGGTGCGGGGATGAAGTCGTTCGGCGCCGGCATGACGATGGTCTGGTTCGTCAACAAGCACTGGTTCGTCACGGTGGACGGCGCGATCGAGCAGCTCGTCGGCCGCGCAAGGCGCAGCCCGATCACGCAGCAGTCGACGAATGGCGTGTTCGACATGTCGGTGAATTACCAGTTCTGACCGGATGGGCGTCGGCCGGACGGCCGGGCGGCGCATCGGCGTGCGGCATTTGTCGTCACATTTGATATGATTGGTACCTGTACAAACGTACAGTGATCGATCCCCGTGACGCCTGCATCGCCGACGCCTCCGGCGTTTTACTACCTGACCAATTTCGAACGCGCGCTGGCCTGGCTCGGCGAGCGTTACGACGACCTCCTCGACGCGCACGAACACGCGTTTCTGCGGCAGTTCGCGCAACTGCCGAAAGCGTCGCGCGCGTTGCTCGTGCGGATGCTGATGCGCACCGGCTCCGACTTCCGGGCGAGCAAGCTCGTGTACGACGAAATCGGCAGCACGCTCGACGCAGCCGCGCCGCTCGTCGCACTCGGCTGGATCGACCCGGCGCCTGCGCTCACGCTCGACGAGCTGTTCGCGCTGTCGACCAAGGCCGATCTGCTGAAGACGTTCCCGTCGCTCGCCGCGCACGCGGGCGAGCGCAAGCCCGACTGGCTCGAACGGCTGCGGCTCGTGCACGACGTCGCGCAGCCGCTCGACGCGTGGTGCCCGCAGGCCGACGATTGCGTGCTGCGCGTGACGGTCGGCGCGCTGTGCGACCGGCTGCGGCTGATGTTCTTCGGCAATCTCCATCAGGACTGGAGCGAATTCGTGCTCGCCGATCTCGGCGTGTTCCAGTACGAGAGCGTGCCGTTCGCGCCGTCGTCGCGCGCGTTCCAGCAGCGCGCCGACGTCGATGCGTATCTCGCGCTGCAGACCTGCCGCGAAGCCCTCGACGCCTGGCCGGAGGACTTCCCCTTCGACGACCTGCTGCACGCGATCGACGCGGTTGGCTGCGCGCAGCCGTGGCTTGCGACCCGCCGCTCGAAGCTGCTGTTCTCGCTCGGGCAAGCGTGCGAGCGGCGCGCCGACTGGGACGCCGCGCTCGACGCGTATGCGCGCAGCGCGTGGCCGGGCAGCCGGCATCGGCGCATCCGCGTGCTCGAACGCTGCGGACGCGATGACGACGCACTCGCGCTGGCGCTCGACGCGCGCGGCGGTTTCGAAAGTGACGAGGAACGCCAGCGCGTCGAGCGGATGCTGCCGCGCCTGCAGCGGCGTCTCGGGCAGCGAGTCGAACGCACAGGCCGCGCGCACGACGTGCCGCGCGAAACGCTCGTGCTTGCGCGTCCGGAAGCGTTCGTCAGCGTCGAATTCGCGGTGCGCGACCATCTTGCGCAGCCCCACGCGCCGGTTCATTACGTCGAGAACACGCTGATCAATTCGCTGTTCGGGCTGCTGTGCTGGGAGCCCGTGTTCGCGGCCGTGCCCGGCGCGTTCTTTCACCCGTTCCAGCGCGGCCCGGCCGACCTGCACGCGCCCGATTTCGCGGTGCGCCGCACGGACGCGTTCGCCGCCTGTTTCGCGCAGCTCGACTCGGGCGCGTACCGTGACACGATCCGCCGCCACCATGCGACGAAAGCGGGGCTGCAATCGCCGTTCGTGTTCTGGGGCGTGCTGACCGACGAGCTGCTCGACGACGCGCTGGCCTGCCTGCCGCCCGAGCACCTGCGGCTGTGGTTCACGCGCCTGCTCGCGGACATCCGCAGCAACCGTTCGGGGCTGCCCGACCTCGTGCGGTTCTGGCCCGGCGAGCGGCGCTACGAGCTGATCGAAGTGAAGGGCCCCGGCGACCGCCTGCAGGACAACCAGACGCGCTGGCTCGCGTACTGCGTCGCGCACGGGATTCCGGTGCGTGTCGTCGACGTCGAATGGGCGGGCGCCGACGTCACGCAGGCCGAGGCGGCGGGGTTGTCCGCATGAGCTATGTCGTCGCCGTGCGGGCCATGTGCGAGTTCACCGCGCGACGCGGCGATCTCGACCTGCGCTTCACGCCCGCGCCGACCGCACTCGAAGGCATCGCCGGTCATGGCGCGGTCACGTCGAAGCGCGGCGCGCGCTACGAAACCGAGATCGCGCTGACCGGCACGTGGGGCACGCTGACCGTGCGCGGACGCGCGGACGGTTACGATCCGGTCGCGAACCGGCTCGAGGAGATCAAGACCTACCGCGGCAGCCTCGATGCGATGCCGGCCAATCACCGCGCGCTGCACTGGGCGCAGGCGAAGGTCTATGCGCACCTGATGTGCGACGCACGCGGCCTCGCGGAAATCAACGTCGCGCTCGTGTATTTCGACATCGTGTCCGAGCGCGAGACCGTGCTGACGGAAACGCTGAGCGCCGACGTGCTCGCCGCGTTCTTTATCGAGCAGTGCGCGTGCTTCGTCGGCTGGGCCGAGCGCGAGACCGCGCATCGCGCGGCCCGCGATGCGGCGCTCCGTGCGCTGGCGTTTCCGCACGGGCAATTCCGCAGCGGTCAGCGCGAGCTGGCGGTGTCCGTCTATCGGGCCGCGCGCGACGAACACTGCCTGATGGCGCAGGCGCCGACCGGCATCGGCAAGACGCTCGGCACGGTCTTCCCGCTGCTGAAGGCGTGCGGCGAGGGCGAGCTCGATCACGTGTTCTTCCTGACCGCGAAGACGCCCGGCCGCGCGCTCGCGCTCGAGGCGGCGACGACGCTCGGCGCCGGTACGCCGGCGCTGCCGCTGCGCGTGCTGGAGCTCGTCGCGCGCGACAAGGCGTGCGAGCATCCGGACCGCGCGTGTCACGGCGAATCGTGTCCGCTCGCGCAAGGCTTCTACGACCGGCTGCCAGCCGCGCGCGACGCGGCGATCGGCGCCGGGCTGCTCGATCGCGCCACCGTGCGCGAGGCTGCGCTCGCGCACGACGTCTGTCCGTATTACCTGTCGCAGGAGCTGGCGCGCTGGTCGGACATGGTGATCGGCGACTACAACTACTACTACGACGGCAGCGCGATGCTGCATACGCTCGCGCAGCAGAACCAGTGGCGTGTCGGCGTGCTCGTCGACGAGGCGCACAACCTGCTCGACCGCGCCCGCAGGATGTACAGCGCGTCGCTCGACCCGTTCGCGTTCGCGGCCGCGCGCGAGGCGGCGCCGGCGGCGCTGCGCAAGGCGTTCGACCGGCTCGCGCGCGCATGGGGCACGGTCAATCGCGCACAGGCCGAGCGCTATGCCGCTTATCCGGAGATTCCGGGCCCGATCGTGTCGGCCGTGCAGAACCTCGTCGCGGCGATCGGAGAACACCTGACCGATGCGCCGCGCGCGAACGACGACGCGCTGCTGCGGTTTCATTTCGAGGCGATCCAGTTCGGTGTGCTCGCCGATGCGTTCGACAGCGCGTCGATCTTCGACGCGACGCTGCACGGCGAGCCGCTGCCGCGCCAGTCGGGGCTCGACGGCGTCGCGTCGGCCGGGCGCCAGCGCCGCATCCAGTCGACGCTGTGCGTGCGCAACGTGATTCCGGCCGCCTTTCTCGCGCCGCGCTACGAAGCCGCGCGCGCGACCGTGCTGTTTTCCGGCACGCTGAGTCCGTTTCATTTCTATCGCGACACGCTTGGGCTGCCGGCCGACACGGGGTGGCTCGACGTCGACGGGCCGTTTCGCGCCGAGCAACTGACCGTGCGCGTCGCGAGCCATGTGTCGACCCGATGGCGCGACCGCGACCGTTCGCTCGAGCCGATCGCGGACCTGATCGCCGCGCAGTACGCAACGCGGCCCGGCAACTACCTCGGTTTTCTCAGCAGCTTCGACTATCTCGGCCGCGTCGTCGCGTTGATGCAGACGCGCCATCCGGACGTGCCCGTGTGGGCCCAGGCGCCCGGCATGGCCGAAAGCGAGCGCGACGCGTTTCTGGCGCGCTTCGACGCGGGCGGGCGCGGTGTCGGCTTCGCGGTGCTGGGCGGTGCGTTCTCGGAAGGTGTGGATCTCGTCGGCGAGCGGCTGATCGGCGCGTTCATCGCGACGCTCGGACTCCCGCAGGTCAACGACGTCAATGAACAGATGCGGCGCGCGATGGAGGCGCGTTTCGGCAACGGCTACGACTACATGTATCTGTATCCGGGCCTGCAGAAGGTCGTGCAGGCGGCCGGGCGCGTGATCCGCACCGAGCACGACGAGGGCGTCGTGCACCTGATCGACGATCGTTACCGGCGGCGGGAGGTGCGCGATCTGCTGCCGCGCTGGTGGCGGATCGGGTGACCGTCAGGGCGAACGTACGGCGGGCTCGCTTGCCCCGAATCCCTACAGCACGTTGAGCATCGCGAGTGCGGCTTCCTGCAGATGCGGCAGCACGCGCCGCACGGCCGCGTCCGTCGATTCCGTGCCGATCGGCATGTTCGTGCTCAGCGCGGCGACGACTTCGCCGTGACGGTTCTTCAACGGCACCGCGATGCCGCGCACGCCGACCTGCAATTGCTGCTCGATGACCGCAAAGCCCGCGTCGCGCGCGTGGTCGACCTGTTCGAGCAGTCGTGCCTTGTTGGTGATCGTGTGCGGCGTGAACGGCGCGAGTTCCGCGTCGGCGAGCCACGCGCGGACGGCCTCACGATCCGGATGATGCGCGAGCAGCACGACGCCGGGTGACGTCAGCGGCGCCGGCACGCGTGCGCCGAGCACGAAGCCGGTCGTCATCACGCGCGACACGCCGTTGCGGGCGATGAACACGAGTTCCCAGCCATCGAGCACGCTCACGTACGCCGATTCGTTCAGCGACGCGCTCAGTTGCTGCAGATAGGGCTGGACCGTGCGCGGCAGCCGCGCCGAATCGAAGTACGACCAGCCGACCCGCAGCACGCGCGGGGTGAGGCCGTACAGCTTGCCGTCGGTGTACACGTAGCCGAGCGACTCGAGCGTCAGCAGGTAGCGCCGCGCGGCCGTGCGCGTGAGCCCGGTGCGGGCGGCGGCCTGGGTGGGCGTCATTCGCGCGTGCTGGCTGTCGAACGCTTCCAGGATCGCCAGGCCTTTTTCCAGGCCGGCGATCCAGTCGCGTCGGTCGAGGTCGGTTTTTTTCATCGTGGGCAGCGACGTGTGCGTGCGCGGTGATCGCGCAGGAATGGGCGATTATCGCGCAAATTGAACCGGCTGCGGCGCGCCGCCGGGCGCACGGGGATCGAGCCTTGCATGATTGGACGCTGGACTCGCGGCCGGAGCGCGGGGAAATGAACGTCGACAACAACAGATTCGCGCGCCGTTTCATGCGCTGCGCCATATGGGTCGCGCGTACATGCTTGCAAAGCCGCGCTAGAATCGCCAGCCCGACTGGAACAGAACAATGAAAATTCGCGAATCCGCTTTGGCCGTGCTCGTCGCGGCCATGCCGCTGCTTGCGGCGAATCCGTCGACCGGCGCGACACTCTCGAAGCCAACCGTCGACGTACGTGCATGGCCGCGTATGACGTCGCCGAAATTCGGCTGCTACGTCGAAACGGCGTTCGGCTACCGTGACAGGCGCTTCAATTGCACGCTGAAGAAGTACCGGAACACCGGCGACGCGTGCAAGAACACGAAGGTGTACTACGAAGGCCCTGCGTTTCCCGACCGGCTCGCGACCAGCGTGCATCCGCTCGCGACGAAGGTCGACCTGGACTGGGAGCATGGCGACCTGCAAATGGTCACCGTCACGCTGAAGGGGACGTGGAACGAAGTGGACGTGCGGAACGCGTTCGGGCTGCCGCGGGCCGAGGGGCGCAAGCTGACCGAAGCAGAGTTGCGGACGCAGCCGGACAACCTGATGGACACGAGCGTCCAGTATCCGTCGAGCCCGCTCGATGAAAGCCTGGCGAAGCGCCCGAGCAATCCCGCGCGCGGCACGACGGCCGTGATGCTCTACGGGTTCGACCACATGGGCGCCGGCGACGGCGACTGCGGGGGAGGCGAGTAGCGCAGGAGGGGCGGCCGCCGGTGCCTGCGACCCAATGCGGGGTGCGGTACGGCGCTCGCATGACGCGCGCCGCACCGTCAGGGTGTTACTCGCCGCTCGTCCACTCGACGTTCGCACCGACCGAACGCAGGTTTTCGACGAAGTGCGGGTGCGCGCGGCGGATCGGCAGCGCGTTCATGATTTCCGAGCGGCCTTCGATGCTCGCGGCCACCATCAGCAGCGCGATCGCGACGCGGATGATGTACGGGCTCTCGACGCGCGCCGGCGTCAGTTGCAGCCCACCGAACGTGATCAGCCGGTGCGGATCCGACAGCAGCACGTGCGCGCCGAACTTCGACAGTTCGCCGGACCAGCCGAGCGCGCCGTCGTACACCTTGTTCCAGAACATCGCGCTGCCTTCCGCGCGCACGCCGAGCGCGATGAAGATCGGCAGCAGGTCGACCGGCACGTACGGCCACGGCGCGGCTTCGACCTTGGTCAGGATGTTCTGCGTGAACGGCCGGCGCACGCGCAGCGGGCCGTCGCGTTCCGCGCGGGACCAGCCGTCGCGGTGCGTGACGGTCACGCCGAACTTCGCGAACGTGCGGTCGATCAGCGGGAAATGCTCCGGCGACGAGTTGCGCACGGTGATGTCGCCGCCCGTGATCGCGCCGAGCGCGAGGAATGTCGCGATTTCGTGGAAATCCTCGGCGAAGCGGAATTCGCCGCCGCCGAGCTTGCCGCCGCCCGTCACGCACAGACGCGACGTGCCGATACCCTCGATCGAAACGCCGATCATCGCGAGGAACTGGCAGAACTCCTGCACGTGCGGCTCGGACGCCGCATTCATCAGCGTCGACGTGCCGCTCGCTGCAGTCGCGCACAGCGCGAAGTTTTCGGTGGTGGTGACCGACGCGTAGTCGAACCAGTGATGGTTGGCCGTCAGCGGGCCGTCGGCACGGACGATCAGCGAATCGGGCGTGCGCTCGATATGCGCGCCGAAGCGCTCGAACACCTCGACGTGCGGATCGATCTCGCGCACGCCGAGCGTGCAGCCTTTCACGTCGTTCTCGAGGCGCGCGACACCGAAGCGCGCGAGCAGCGGCGGAATCAGCATGATCGACGAGCGCATCGCCTCGGGCAGGCGGTGAACGGCCGGGTCGAACGTCGTGTTGCGATGGTGGAGCTCGAGGATGCCCGTCGTGAAATCGACCGACACGTCGCTGCCGAGCGTGCGGAAGATGTCGAGGATCTTGCGCACGTCGGTGATGTCGGGCACGCCGACGAGGCGCAGCGGCTGATCGGTCAACAGGCTCGCGCACAGAATCGGCAGGACGGCGTTCTTGTTCGCGGATGGCTGGATGTCCCCGCGCAGCGGAGTGCCGCCGTGGACGATGAGATTCGACATGATATGGGGGCGTATCGGTGACTGACGTAGGCCCATATGATGCCATTGGTCGGCACGCGGCGTGGAATGTTCAGCGGGGAAAAAGGGCTTCTGCGTGCGGGATTGACCGTGTTTGACGTTGGGCGGGTGCGGATTGCGCCCGACTGCCGGCAGACGGAAGCCGGTGCGAAATGGCCGGCCGCGTAGCGGGCCGGCCACGTAGTCATTGCGTCACTGCGCCGCCCGCATCCGCGCGGCGACCACCAGCGAGATCAGGCAGCCCACCGCGAGATAAGCGGCGACGAAGTGCCACGAACCGCCGGCCATGCTGACCAGCGCCACCGCGATGAACGGCGTGAACCCGCCGCCGACCACACTCGCGAACTGATAGCCGACGCCCGCGCCGCTGTAGCGGTATTCCGCGCCGAACAGCTCGGTGAAGAGCGGCTGCTGGACGCTCACGACCATGTCGTGCGCGGCATTGGCCAACAGGATCGAGAACACGACGATCCACGCGATCGAGCGCGACTCCAGCGCGACGAAGAACGGCACCGCCGACACGAGGCCGATCACCGCGCCGATCAGGTAGATGCGACGCAGGCCGAAGCGGTCGGCGAGCCAGGCGAAGCACGGGATCGTCACGCAGCTCACCGCGCCGACCAGCAGGCCGATGTTCAGGAACAGGTCGCGCGACAGACCCAGGTTCGACGTCGAATAGCTGAGCGCGAATGCCGTGACGATATACATCGTGAACAGCTCGGCGAGCCGCAGCGCGACGATCAGCAGGAACGCCTTCGGATGGCGCGTCAGCGCTTCGAGCACCGGCAGGCGCAGCTTGCGGTTGCCGTGCTCGACCTTCTCGACGAACTCCTGCGACTCGTCCATGCTCTTGCGGACCCACAGCCCGATCAGCACCAGCACGATGCTGAACACGAACGGCAGGCGCCAGCCCCACGACTTGAACGCGGCCTCGCCGAGCGTATGGCTGAGGATCGACACGATTCCCGTCGCCAGCACGAGCCCGACGCCGTAGCCGACCTGCACGCCGCTGCTGTAGAACGCCTTCTTCTGCTTCGGCGCGCTCTCGACGGCCATCAGCGCCGCGCCGCCCCATTCGCCGCCCACCGCGAAGCCCTGGATCGCACGCATCAGCACCAGCAGCACGGGCGCCCACCAGCCGATCGTCGCGAAACCCGGCAGCAGGCCGATCGCGACGGTCGACAGCCCCATCAGCATCACGGTCAGCACGAGCATCCGCTTGCGGCCGAGCCGGTCGCCGAAATGGCCGAACACGACCCCGCCGAGCGGACGGAACAGGAAGCCGACGCCGAAGGTCGCGAACGCCGCGAGCGTGCCCATGGTCGGGCTGATCTTCGGGAAGAATTCCGAATTGAACACGAGCGCGGCGACGATCCCGTACAGCAGGAAGTCGTACCAGTCGACGACGGCGCCGACAAAGCTGCCGATCGCGGCCTTGCGGGCCTGGCTGCGCGCGCGGGCGCCGGCGGCGGCGTCGAGGGTATCGAAGGTAGGTGTCATGCGAAGTCTCCTGGCACGGCGCATCGTGGAATCGTGGCGGCGCCGCGTCCGATGCTGCATTAAGTCGATAGGGTGAGCGGAGAATAGGGTGCGCGCGCCGTCACGGCAATTAGCCGATCGGCCAAAGTGCGCGATTATCGTTCTATTCTGTGCGATTATCGAACGCTTTTCGGGTTTGCACTAAGCGAGGTACCGATATCCCGTTCGGCCAGGGTGTGCCGCCGTGAACGAACTGGTTAAAATCTGGACCATTAAAACCTCGCCCGGATCGGGCGGATGTCCGGCCGTCGCATCGGCCGGGCGTGCCGCGCGAGCCGAGCGTCATCCCCATCGACTGCATGCCCCGGAGACTGGAATGCCCGGCAATTCCCACCCCCTGTCCGGCGATACGCCGCCCGTCGCGGATCCGGCCGCCAATCCGCTCGGGATGGCCGGGCTCGAATTCGTCGAGTTCGCGGCGCCGGTGCCGGACGCGCTCGCGCAACGCTTCGAGCAGCTCGGGTTCAAGGCGATCGCGCGCCATGTGAGCAAGAACGTCACGCTGTACCGGCAAGGGCAGATGCAATTCCTGATCAACGCCGAGCCCGAATCGTTCGCGGCGCGCTATGCGGAGGAATACGGGATGGGCGTCTGCGCGATCGGGCTGCGCGTGGCGAGCGCGCGGCGCGCATTCGAGCGGGCGATCGAACTGGGTGCGTGGGCGTTCGAGGGCGAGCGGATCGGGGTCGGCGAGCTGAAGATTCCCGCGATCCAGGGCATCGGCGATTCGCACCTCTATTTCGTCGACCGCTGGCGCGGGCGGGACGGCCAGCGCGGCGGCGTCGGCGACATCTCGATTTTCGACATCGATTTCCGGCCGATCGACATCGCGACCGCCCATACCGATCACGATTGCGTGGGCACGGGCCTGAAGCAAGTCGACCACTTCACGCAGACGGTCGGCGCGGGGCGCATGCGCGAATGGCTCGACTTCTACCATGACCTGCTGCACTTCCGCGAAATCCATGAAATCGATGCGCATTGGCATGTGTCGGAAGAGTCGCGGGTGATGGTGTCGCCGTGCGGCGCGGTGAGGATTCCCGTGTACGAGGAAGGCACGCGGCGCACCGAGCTGATGCACGCGTATCTACCCGACCATCCCGGCGAAGGCGTCCAGCACGTTGCGCTGTCGACCGACGACATCCTGGCGAGCGTCGATGCGCTGCGCGCGAACGGCGTCGAATTCATCGAGCCGCCGGCGCGCTATTACGACGAAGTCGATGCGCGGCTGCCGGGGCACGGCGTCGATCTCGATGCGCTGCGCCGCCGCGCGGTGCTGGTCGACGGCGAAATCGGCAGCGATGGCGTGCCGCGGCTGTTCTTCCAGACCTTCGTCAAGCGCCGGCCCGGTGAGATCTTCTTCGAGATCGTGCAGCGGCAAGGGCACCACGGATTCGGGGAAGGGAACCTCGCGGCGCTGGCCCGCGCCCGCGACGCGGGCTGAACGGCTGAACGGCAGAGTGGCGCGTCGGTAGCCGCGATCGCGGGGTCAGCCGCGGCTCGACCTCAAGCGCCCACCGCCGGCACGCGGTTCGGCTCCGTGTCGTCCAGGTGGACGACCTGCCAACGTAGCGCAGCCGCGCCCGCACCGCCTAGTCGGCCGCGCCGAGCTTGCGCGCCTGGCGGCGCATCCCGTCGAAGATCGAATCGGCCACGTCTGTCGGGAAGTCCGCGGGAATGCGCGACGCGACGTCGGCGATCGCCGGTTCGGTGCGGGCGGCCACGGCAGCCATCGCCGCGCGGACCTCGTCTTCGGTCAGACCGACACGCGCGCCTTGCGCGATCCAGTGGCGCGGCTGGATGTCGGCGATCACGTAATGGCGATTCTTCCCGCACACGGCCATGGCCAGCCGCGCGCGTCGCGGCGGCAGCTGGTTGCGTCGCGTGCCGATGATCGGATGCGCGGACAGCACGTCGTACAGCGGCGTGCTCCGATACGTGTTGCCCGGCAGGTGCGCGATGCTGAAATTCTTCGCGTGGCCGTCGATGGCCGCGAGTACCCAGAACACGAGCTGCGTGACGAAGAAGTTCTTGCGGTCCTGCGCGGCTTCGGCGGAATTCGCGAGGATGCCCATGATCGTCGCGATGCCGGGGCCGCCATCGGATTCGTATTTCGCGCCCGACGGCGTACCGGTCGCCTGGCACATGTCCTCCTGCGGCAGCCGCAGGATCCACGTGCCGTCGCGCGACGGGCGGCGGTCGAAGCGCTCGACGATCAGCGCCTTCTGGTCGTCGAACCGGCCGATGTCGCACGCGGCCACCGGCAGCCCGTATGCGGCGACGATCTTCGAGCACAGCCATTCGTTCTCGACCGACGTGCGCATGTCCGCCTGCATGTTCCCGACGCGCCCCAGCGGTAGCTTGAAGATATGCGTGGTCGGCGTGCTGCCGGCCGGCAGCAGCCAGCGGTTGCCGTGGCGCAGCAGCGCGGTCTTTTCCTGCGCGCCGGCGATCGACAGACGCAATTCGCCGTCCGGTTCCGCGTGGCCGGGCAGCGGCGCGGCGGTCGCGTGGCGCAGCACGTCGGCGACGGCTGCGTCGTCGAGCGCGGTGCCGTCGATGGCCTGCAGGTCGACCGGCGTCTCGTCGGGCGGCAGCAGCTGCAGCGCACCGACGCAATCGCGCCCGATCGACGCGAGCAGTTCGAACGGCGCCGTCGAGCCGAGCCGGTAGCGCTGCGCGATGCGGCGGCGGATCGGCTGGCTGTCCGGCAGCAGATTGTCGAAGTAATCGGCGACGATCGCGCCCTGATGCGGCTGGTTGCCGGGCGTGAACGGCAGGGACAGCGACAGCGGACGCCCCTGCGGATCGTCGATCCACGCCGGCAGGTAGACGAGGCGCTCGACGCCGCGCCGGACTTCCCAGTATCCGACCGGGATGCCGTTCATCCACAGGTCGAGGCGGTCGTGGCGGGGGCGGCGGGCCATCGTCACCAGTCCTCCCGCTTGGGGTTGCGGGGCTTGGCGGGTGTCGCCGCGGCAGGTCGTTTCTGCGTGGCGGCGGAGGGCGCCTTCGCGGCGGCCGGCGAGCGGACCGGTGTATCGGATGAGGCGGCCGAGCCGGCCGAACCTGACTTGCGCCCGCGCACGGCCGCAGCACGCTTGATCGCAGGCACGGGCACGGCGACGTCCGACGCCGCCACGTCGTCCGGCGTACCCGGATCCAGCGTCAGGCGCACCCCGAGCACGTTCAGCACCTTGAAAAAACGTTCGATGCTGACCGCGGACGGATTGGCTTCGAGCTGCGCGTACGACTGCTGCGTGACGCCGAGGCGGGCGGCGAGCTGCGCCTGCGTGAACCCCGCCGACTTCCGGAAGCCGACGAGGATCGGGCGCAACTGGCTCAAGGTCTGGACAGGGAATGCCATGGGCTCTCCGCGAAATGACAGGTGATCGCTTGTAATCGAAAAATACAGTCTATGGTATGTATCGTAAAAATACAAACCCGAGACTGTATTTCAGAAAAACAAACGATAGCCTGTCAGGCGGAAACTCACGGATCAATGCAACGCCGAGCGATTCGTAGAACGGATGCTCGGTCGCGCAGTGGACGACCGGATACAGCAGCTGGTGCGCGATCGCGATGCCCGTGCCGCGCAACTGCAGCGCGGCGACCGCGGCCAGATTGCCGCCCGCGCTGTCGCCGGCCACTGCGATCGCGCCGGTGCGCGCACCGAGATCGCGTGCACTGACGGCCGCCCAGCGCACCGCGTCGCACGCGTTTCGTACGCCATCGAAGGCGGGTTTGAATGCTTCAGCTCATCGCCCGGGACGAGACTGCGAACCTCGTCACGACCCGCGCGTCGAACGGTTCGCCCACGCAGCCAATGCCGGCCATTGCGCGCCACCGCGCCGGATGAACCCGACGCCCGTCCGAATCACGATCGCGCCGATCGCAAGCGCGGCGAGATCGTCGAGACGGCCGAGGCCGACCCACGCCGCGCACATCGCCAGCGCCGCCAGCAACGCGGACAGCGCGTCGGTGCGCACATGCCAGCCGCTCGCCTCGAGCAGCGCAGAGCCGGTTTCGCGCGCCTTGCGCAGCATCCAGCGCGACAGCGCGGCCTTGCCGGTCAGCGTGAACACGACGAGCGCGAGCGTCAGCGCGCCGGGCTGCACGACCGGCGGCGCATCGAACCGGTTTGCCGCGTGCCAGATCATCTGCACGCCTGTGGCGACGAGCAGCGCGCCGAGTCCTGCCAGCGCGAGCGGTTCGTAGGTCGGGCGCCGCTCGGGTGGCAGCCGCGCGTCGAGCCGGCACGCGACGAGGATCAGCGCGTCGGCCGCGAGATCGATCGCCGCATGTGCGACGTCCGCGAGCAGGCCGGACGAATGCGCGGACCACGCCGCGACCGCTTCGGCCGCGAGCAGCAGCAGGTTGATCGCGAGACTGGCGGCGAGGGCCCGGGAGGTGGCCGCATAAACGTGGGGCGTGGCGCGCGAGGTGCGCTGCATGGCGGATTCGTCTGTCAAAAGCGTGAGCAGCCTCGAACGCTACCGGTCGACGATGGCAGATACGTGACAGCAGCGGCCGAAGCTGCGCAAGGAATCGTGCCGATGTGATCGGCGGGTTCCTACACGGCGCGCCGCTTCGGAAGCGCATCGAAGCGTGCCGGCGCGCGCTACGGGCCGTCGTTGCCGACCGTGGCATCCGGCCTCGTCCGTAGCGTCGCACCGCCTGCCGGCCGTTGACCCACATCAACCGCCCGTCACCGGGCCGTGCGCGCACGATGCGCGACGAGTAGCCTTGAAACACGAGGCGCGCGAACACGATCGCGCGGTGGGGAGGCGAGCATGCTCGCGATGATGTTTGACGGCACGACACCGCATTTGCGCGAAGCGCGCATGCCGGATCCGTCGCCCGCTGCCGGTCAGCTCCTGATCGACGTCCATGCGTGCGGCGTCTGCCGAACCGATCTGCACGTCGTCGACGGCGAACTCGCGCATCCGAAACTGCCGCTGATTCCGGGGCACGAAATCGTCGGAACGGTGCGCGTGCTCGGCGAAGGCGTGAGCGGTTTCTCCGTCGGCGACCGGGTGGGCGTACCGTGGCTCGGCTCGACCTGCGGGCATTGCGCGTATTGCGCATCGGGCCGGGAAAACCTGTGTGACAACCCGGGCTTCACCGGCTATACGATCGACGGCGGCTATGCCGAGCACACCGTCGCCGACCATCGGTATTGCGTGCATCTGCCGCGGCGCTATCCCGACCTGGAAGCCGCTCCGCTACTGTGCGCCGGGCTGATCGGTTATCGAACCTTGCGCATGGCGGGCGACGCTCGCCGCGTCGGAATCTACGGCTTCGGTGCCGCGGCCCATCTCGTCGCGCAGGTCGCGCATCGCGAAGGACGCACGGTGTTTGCGTTGACGAAGCCTGGCGACACCGTGGCGCAGCAGCTCGCGCGATCGCTGGGCGCCGCATGGGCCGCCGGCAGCGACGAAGCGCCGCCCGAGCCACTCGATGCCGCGCTGATCTTCGCGCCGGTCGGTGCGCTGGTGCCGGCCGCGCTGCGGGCGGTCGACAAAGGTGGGATCGTCGTCTGCGGCGGCATTCACATGAGCGACATCCCGGCCTTTCCGTACGCGTGGCTGTGGGGTGAGCGCCGCATCGCGTCGGTGGCCAACTTGACGCGTGCGGATGCAGTCGAATTCATGCGGATCGCGGACGCGATGCCGCTGCAGGTCGAGGCCGTTCGCTATGCGCTGACCGATGCCAACCGCGCACTCGACGACTTGCGCAGCGGGCGCGTGTCGGGCGCCGCCGTGCTGGGCATGCGCGGTTGATCGACTCGACGGAGCCAGGCGGCGCGATCAGATTTGCCGAAGGCCTTCCAGGTCGACGATCCGGATCTGCTTGCCCTGCGTCGCGACGAGTCCCTTGTGCTGAAACTTCGACAGCATGCGGCTGACCGTTTCGAGTTTCATCCCGAGATATTCGCCGATCTCGTCACGCGTCATCCGCAAGACGAATTCCGCGGCCGAATAGCCGCGCGCCTTGAAGCGTGCGGACAGATTCAGCAGGAACGCGGCCACGCGCTGTTCGGCGGACATCGTGCCGAGCAGCAGCATCTGCGACGATTCGCGCACGATCTCGCCGCCCATCATCTGATACACGTGATGCTGCATCGGCCGCACTTCACGGCACATCTGCTCGAGCTGGCCGAACGGAATGATGCAGACCGTGCTGTCCTCGAGCGCGATCGCGTCGCCGTTGTGGTGCCCGGTGTGCACGCCATCGAGCCCGAGCGACTCGCCGACGAGCTGGAAGCCGGTGATCTGTTCGTTGCCGTCGCGATGCATCACGATGGTCTTGAACGACCCGGTTCGCACCGCATAGATGCTGTTGAACGCGTCGCCCGCGCGGAACAGCGTTTCGCCGCGCTTGACGTGGCGCGTCGTGCAGATCATCGCGTCGACGCGCGCGAAATCGTCAGGCGAAAGATCGGACGGCATGCAGACGGTACGCAATGCGCACGTCGAACAGCGGGCCGCGGCGCGCTTGGGCTGATCGGCCGGCTGGACCGCGTGCAGCGGGATGAACGGGCGTGACGGCATGGTCGTCGAGACTTCGGCACTGCTCTGCATGGTCGGCTCCAGTTGGGGCAGCGGCGGCTCGCCGTTCGGGCGGAATCGCGCTGGCCGTTGTACCGGCGGCCTTGGTGTCTGCCGCCTTCCTCTCGGGAAAGCCTCATCGGACGCGCAGGAAGACCGATTACGCCGGTCTCGGCGATGCTGCTGCCCTGGCTCCGTGAGGCACGTTTGCTTTTCGGAATGCAGTATGGATGTTGCGCGCCGTCAAGAAAATCAGCGGGAATTGAAGTTGCGGTAGGTGAAAGGGAAGTCTTGTAGGGAGATTCCTACAGGGGCGCGGCAACTTGTCGCGATCGGCGCTGGCATGCGTCGGACGCGGATGACGGGCGTTGACCGGTGTCAAGGCAACAGTGCCGGTCGAGATCAGACTGGCTCGATGAACCGATCGAACCCGCACGGCAGCAGGGAGGCAACATGTACCAAAGGATTCTCGTGGCACTCGACGGCAGCCACAGCGCGCGGCTCGCGCTCGACGAGGCGATTTCGCTCGCGCGCCATTCGGGCGGCCGGGTCATCGCCACGTGCGTGGTATCGGACGCGCTCCGGCCGGCCAGCGTCGACAACGGCGATGTCGACCAGCGCGACTCGACCGGACTGGATGCGAAAAACGCCGCGACCGCGATCTCGGACGCGGAAGCCGCGTTTCGGCGGTCCGGCGTACGCGGCATCGCGCGCACGATCGATGCGTGTGGAGCGGGCATTTCGGACGTGCTGGCGCACGCCGCCGCCGAATGCGATGCGGACCTGATCGTGATGGGCACGCATGGTCGTCGCGGGCTGCGCCGGGCGTTGCTCGGCAGCGTCGTCGAAGCGCTGGTGCGCATCGCGGATCGGCCGGTGCTGGTCGTGCGCGAAGGGCCGGGCGCGGGCGCCGACCTGTCGTGACGGGCGTGGCAACAAGCGGGCGGCCGCAAGCGGCTGCCCGTTGTCGCTCGCTCAGTGGGACAGCAGGACCGGCACCGTCATCGCCTCGAGGATCGTGCGCGTCGCGCCGCCCAGCACGCGTTCGTGCATGCGGGCATGGCTGTACAGGCCCATCACCAGCAGATCCGCATGCACGTCGGTCACCCGGTTCAGCAGCATCGCGCCCACGCTCACCGACCGCTCGCGCGGCGTGGTGGAGAACGACGCGCGAATGCCGTGCCGTTCGAGATACGCGGCGACATCGACGCCGGCCGGCGTCTCGTCCGGATCGGGATGCCCGCGGGTGACCGTCTCGACGTGGACGAAGCGCGCGCGGGTGAGCAGCGGCAACGCGTCGGCCGTCGCGCGGGCTGCCTCGCGTCCGCCGTCCCAGCCGATCAGCACGTTCTCGCCGAGCGTTCGCACGTCGCCCGCGTACGGGACGACGATCGCCGGCCGGCCGCTGCCCATCACGACGTCCTCGACGAAATGGCGCGCCACGAAAGTCATGCGGTCGTCGGGATTTTCCTGGCCCAGCACCAGCAGATCGGCATGGCGTGCATGCAGGATCGCGGTACCGGTCACGTCGCCGGCCGGCGCCTGCCATTCGACGCTGCGTCCGGCGCGCTCGGCGGCCATCAGGAATCGTTCTTCCGCATCCTTGCGCCGCTGTTCGCACAGGCGTTCGTAGACGGCCAGCTTGAGCGGCTCGTCCGGCCGCCGCAATGGCTCGAAGAGATCCTGACAGACCGCGTAGAGGCCGATCAGGTGCGCATTCCAGCGTCCCGCGAGTTCGAGCGCGAGGTTGACGCGCGCCTTGCAGCGGTCGCTGTCGTCGAGATGGACGAGCAGGGTCTTGTAACTCATGACGGCTCCTTTTCGGTTGATGCGGCGGCGGTCCCGGCGGATGCCCCGGCCGCGCAACGCGCCGGAATCATCAGGACGGGGCACGTGGCATGCCGCAGCACGCGTTCGGCCACGCTGCCCAGCACGAGGCGGCGAAAGCCCCGCCGGCCGTGCGTGCCGAGCACGATCAGGTCGGCATCGATTTCGCCGGCGAAGCCGACGATCCGTTGCGCGACGTCTTCGCCCGCCGGCGCGACATTGGCGATCTGCGGCGTGCCGGCCACGCCGCGCGCCTTCATGCGTGTTGCCGCGTCCGCCGTGACGCGCAGCCCTTCGTCGCGGAATGCATCGATCAGGATCGATGGATCGTATCCGGCCGCGTCGTACGCCGGCACCAGGAAATCGACGACGTAGACAGGCGTCAGCCGTGCATGCGTCTGCGACGCGAGCGCCAGCGCGGCGTCGAGTGCGCGCGACGACGTATCGCTGCCGTCGAGCGCAACCAGAATGTTCGAGTACATGACGTTTCCTTGAGCGGATGCCGATGGAATCATCATCGGCGCACGGGTGCCGGTCGCGCTGATCTGGATCAACCGTCGCGGTCGCCGCGCAGCACGCGCACCGCGGCGCGCGCCGCGACCCATGCTTCGTTGGTCGGCTCGACGACCACCGTGACCGCGCTCGACGCAGACGACACCACATGGGCATGCGCGGCATTCGCGCGCGCGTCGAGTTCGATGCCGAGCCAGCCGAGCGACGTGCAGATCCGATCGCGCAACACCGCCGAGTGTTCGCCGATGCCGGCGGTGAAGACCAGCATGTCGAGACCGCCGAGCAGCGCGGTCAGCGCACCCGCTTCACGCACGATGCGATGGACGTAGAGCGCCAGCGCATCGCGGGCCAGCGTGTCGCCGGCCGCTTCGCACGCCAGCAGCACACGCGGATCGCCCGATGCACCCGACACGCCTTTGAGCCCCGATTCGTGATACAGCAGGTGCCCCAGTTCGTCGCCCGACAGCTTCCCGGCCTCGAGCAGGTGGAGGACGACACCCGGATCGAGCGTCCCGCAGCGGGTGCTCATCATCAAGCCGTCGAGCGCGGAAAAGCCCATCGTCGTCGCGACGCTGCGGCACTCGCGCAGCGCGCACAGGCTCGCACCGCTGCCGAGGTGGGCGGCGATCACGCGACCGTGCGCGCGCTCGCCGAACGACTCGTCGAGCGCGACGGCCAGGTATTCGTACGACAGTCCATGGAAGCCGTAGCGACGCACGCCCTGGTCGAACCACGCATGCGGCAACGGCAGCAGTTGCTCGACACGGGGCAGCGTGCAATGAAACGCCGTGTCGAACACCGCGATTTGCGCGACGTCCGGAAACGCGTCGCGCAGCGCGTCGATCGCGTCGAGGCTGTGCGGCTGATGCAGGGGCGCGAGCGGCGTCAGCGTGCGCAGCGCGTCCAATACTTCATCGTCGACGACCACCGGATCCACGTACCGCGCGCCGCCGTGCACGACGCGATGCGCGATCGCGCCGAGCGTGACGTGCGGCAACTGCACGCGAATCCACGTCGCGATCCGCGCGAGCACGGCGCGGTACGGATCGCCCGCGACGAGCGGCAGCGAATCGTGCGGCTGCGCATCGAAGCGGATCGACGCGCCGTTGCCGGTTGTGACCGCTTCACCCTCGTGCAGCGGCCGCCGGGCGGGATCGCCGTGCGGCGGATACGCAAAGACCGCGAACTTCACGCTCGACGAACCGGCATTGACGACGAGCAGCGCGAGCGTACGCATCGGACGGCTCAGTGCGACATCAGCACCGGCAGCGTCATCGACGCCAGCACCGTGCGCGTGGCGCCGCCCATCACCAGCTCGCGCCAGCGCGCGTGGCCGTAGGCGCCCATCACGAGCAGGTCGGAACCCGTTTCATAAGCGCGCGACAGCAACGTGTCGCCGACCGACGAACCGTCGCCGATATCGATATCGAGCACGTTCACGTCGCGTGCATGGCGCGCGAGCATCAGCGCGGCATCGGCGGCCGGAATGCGCGTGGCCGCGGCTTCGGAAGCTCCTTCGACCACGGCGGCGACAGTCGTGCGCTTCGCATGTTCGAGAAAGGGCGTGGCGTCGTGCGCGGCGCGGGTCGCTTCCCGGCTGCCGTCCCACGCGACAAACACCCGTTCGCCGACCGACGGGAATTCACCGGTGTGCGGCCAGAACAGCACCGGACGGCCCGCAGACAACACGAGATTTTCCGCAAACTGGTCGTCGATATAGGTCTCGGGGTCGTTGGGGTCGCTCTGGCCGGCAATCACGAGATCGGCAAGGCGTGCGGCCCGCGGCACGGCCAGGTTCGCGCGTTCGTCGTCGGCACGTACCCAGGCTGCCGGCACTTTCGCGCGCGCCGTCTCCGCATGGAACAGCCGCTCCAGCGCGGCGCGCCGTTCGTCGCGCTGTTCGCGATGCTCGCGGAAATAATCGGCGGACCCGGCCATCACGTAGAACGAATGCGGCTCCGGCGTGTAGACCGCGAACAGGCCGGTCAGATGCGCACCGAAGCGCCGGGCGACGCGCAATGCGAACTCGAGGCGCGAATGCGCGCGGGTGCTCGTATCGAGGTGCACGACCATGCTCTTGTAGCTCATCGGAATCGCTCCATCGACGGGTGATCCGCCAGTGCAAACCAGTCTACGAAGCAGGGTTTTCGCGGGCTTGACTCAGATCAACGGCACTCGTGCGCCATGGCCGCACAGTGAAACGGTCGCAATGCCGATCCCGGGCACGCGGCATGCGGCGTGATGCCGACCCATTGACCGGATCGAAAGAGGGCAGCCGATGAGCACGTACGCTTTGACGACACCGAACGACGTTTGCCGCGCGGGCTGCGATCTCGCGCTGCGGATGGTCGAGCTGAACAGCGACTGGCAGCACGAATGGCATGCGCTGGCAGGGCGGCGCATCGAGCGGGACCGCTCGGCGGTGCACCAGCTGCAGCAGACGCTGGCGGACACGAACGAGTGGACGGCCTTCGGCGAGGCGACCCGGCAGGTGATGCGCGACTATGCGATCGCGAGCCTCGCGATCTGGCAGGACGCCACCGAGCTGTGCATGCGCGCGCAGTACGAGAGCGCGGGCGTATGGCGTACCTGGTTGCGCGAATACGGTGCGGGTGCGCTGTCGCGTTTTCAGACCGACTGGCTGCCCGATCTGGGACGACTGGCGGTGGTGAACGAGGCCAGCATGCCGTGGGCGGACTGGATGACGTCATTGGAGCACGGGATCGAGGACGCGGCCGGTGCGAGTAACGGTGCGCCGGATGGCCCCCGGCGTCTGAACGGCATGGCCGGCGCATCGGAGAACGGCCATGTGCGCTGATCGTGTCGCATTCGTCACGGGTGGCATGGGCGGTCTCGGCGCCGCGATCAGCCGTCGCCTGCACGAGGCCGGGATGACGGTGGCGGTGTCGCACACGGAAGGCAACGACCACGTCGCGACGTGGCTCACGCACGAACGCGAAGCGGGCCGCACGTTCCATGCGTTCGAGGTCGACATCGCCGACTACGATTCGTGCCAGCAGTGCGCGGCACGCGTGCTGGCCGAATTCGGGCACGTCGACGTGCTCGTCAACAACGCCGGCGTCACGCACGACGCCACCTTCGTGAAGATGACCAAGAGCATGTGGGATGCGGTGCTGCGTACCAATCTCGACGGCATCTTCAACATGACGAAGCCGTTCGTGCCGGGCATGATCGCAGCCGGTTTCGGACGCATCGTGAACATCGGCTCGGTGAACGGTTCGCGCGGCGCATACGGGCAGGCGAACTACGCGGCCGCGAAGGCCGGCATCCATGGCTTCACGAAGGCGCTGGCGTTGGAGCTCGCGCGCCACGGCGTGACGGTCAACACGGTCGCGCCCGGTTATCTGGCGACCGCGATGCTCGAGTCGGTGCCGAAAGACGTGCTCGACACGAAGATCCTGCCGCAGATTCCGGTCGGCCGCCTCGGCGATCCCGACGAAATCGCGGCGCTCGTCGCCTTCCTGTGTTCAGACGCAGGGGCGTTCGCGACCGGCGCGGAATTCGACGTCAATGGCGGGATGCACATGCGTTGACGTCGTCCCACGCCACTTCCCGCCATACGACCCGAAGGAAGTCCCCTCGGGGGATGGCGGGGTTTCCCGGAGCAGATTCTGATGAAAGCGTCCGTCACGCGCGCCCCGCGCGGGAACGAATCGATACGGCCATCGGGCGCGGTCGAACCCGAGTCGAGCGCAACCCAATGCCCGCAAACCGGTACGACGCCCGCGGAACAATGGAACCGCGCGGCGCATGCGAACGTGGCGGCGATGACGTTCGGGCTGTCGCCCGTGTCGCTGGCGCTGGCCACGCTCGACTGGGCCGCGCATCTCGCGGTGTCGCCGGGGAAATGCTTCGATCTCGCGATGCAGGCGTGCGTGGCCGCCGTTGCACCGGCGGCAGACCAGTGCGAGGCCGAGGCCGGCGAGGCGGACCCGACCGGGCTGGCCGTGCACGCGGGGCAGGCCGATCCGCGCTTCGCGGCGCCCGCGTGGGCCGGATGGCCGTTTCACGTGTACCGTGACAGCTTCCTGGCGATCCAGCGCTGGTGGCGCGACGCGACGCACGGCGTGCCGGGCGTCGAGCGGCACCATGAGGAACTGGTCGGATTCGCTGCGCGACAGTGGCTTGACGCGTGCTCGCCGGGCAATTTCCTGGCGACCAATCCGGTCGTGCTCGACGCGACGATGTCCAGCGGCGGCGCGAATCTCGCGGCAGGCGCCTTGAACTGGCTGGAGGATGCGAAGGCGCTGCTCGAGCGTGCCGGCGGCACGCATGCGCATGACGCGCGGACGTACCTGCCGGGGCGCGACGTGGCCATCACGCCGGGGCGCGTCGTCTGGCGCAACGCGTTGTGCGAACTGTTGCAGTACGAGCCGACCACGGCGCGTGTCGCATCCGAGCCGATCCTGATCGTGCCGTCGTGGATCATGAAGTACTACATCCTCGATCTGCAGCCGCACAATTCGCTGATCCGTTTTCTGGTCGATGCGGGCTACACCGTGTTTGCCGTGTCGTGGCGCAACCCCGGCGCGGAGGCGCGCGAATTCGGGCTCGACGACTATCTGCGCGACGGATGCATGGCGGCGTTGGATGCGGCCCGGTCGGTCTGCGGCGGCGCCGTTCACGCGGTCGGCTATTGTCTCGGCGGCACGCTGCTGGCGATCGTTGCGGCGGCCCTTGCGCGCGACGGGCGGCAGCACGAAGCGCTGCGGTCCATCACGTTGCTGGCGGCGCAGACCGATTTCAGCGAACCCGGCGAACTCGGCCTGTTCATCGACGCGAGCGAATTGTCCGCGCTCGATGCGCTGATGTGGCGGCAGGGCTATCTGGACGGCGCGCAGATGTCCGCCGCGTTCCAGCTGCTGAATGCGCGCGACCTGATCTGGTCGCGGATGATGAGCGAATACCTGCTCGGCACGCGCACGAAGCCGAACGACCTGATGTCGTGGAATGCGGACACCACGCGCATGCCGTATCGCATGCATTCGGAATACCTGACGCGGCTCTTTCTCGACAATGATCTCGCGGTCGGCCGCTACTGCGTCGACGGGCGGCCGGTCGCGTTGTCGGATATCGACGTGCCGACGTTCGTGGTCGGCACCGAGCGCGATCACGTGTCGCCGTGGGGCTCCGTCTATAAGCTCCATCTGCTCACGCACCACGCGCTGACCTTCGTGCTGACGTCGGGCGGCCACAACGCGGGCATCGTGTCGGAACCCGGTCATCCGGGACGCCACTACCGCCGAGCGACCCGCAAGCCCGGCGCGCCGTATCGCAGCCGGCACGACTTCGTGCGGGAAACGGCGGCGGTCGACGGATCGTGGTGGACATGCTGGCGCGACTGGCTGCACGAGCGTTCGTCGGGCGACGTGCCGGCCCGCGCGCCGGCCGCCGGGCTCGGCGCGGCGCCCGGCACCTACGTGCTCGAAACGTGAACGGGAATCCGTATGTCGATGCACGCGACGGCGCGCGCTTGCCCGGCCTGTTGCCGCGTGCGGACGGCGCACTGCCGTCGCTGATCGCGCGTGCATGCAACGCGCCGCCGCTCGTCGTGGCCGTCGTGCATCCGTGCGACGCGACGAGTCTCGCGGCGCTTGCCGCGCTCGCCGCTTCGCCGTTGGGGGCATCGATCGAGCCGCTGATCGTCGCGCCGCGCGCAAAGGTGCTGCGCGTCGCGGACGACGCGGGTGTCGATCTGTCGAAATGGACGATCGAAGACGTGCCGCACAGTCATGCGGCAGCGGCCCGCGCGGTGGAACTCGCGGCGGCCGGCCGCGCCGGCGCGCTGATGAAAGGCAGCCTGCATACGGACGAGCTGATGGGTGCGGTTGTCGCCGCCGGTTCGGGGCTGCGCACCGACAAGCGCATGTCGCACTGCTTCCTGATCGAAACGCCGGCGTATCCGAGACCGTTCATCCTGACCGACGCGGCCGTGAACATCGCACCCGATCTCGCGCAGAAGGCGGCCATCACGCAGAACGCCGTCGACGTCGCGCATGCGCTGGGCGTTGCCTGCCCGCGGGTGGCCGTGCTGTGCGCGGTCGAGACCGTCAATCCGGCGATGCGTTCGACGCTCGATGCGGCGGCGCTGGCGAAGATGGCCGAGCGCGGGCAGATCGCGGGGGCGATCGTCGACGGCCCGCTCGCGTTCGACAACGCGATATCGCTGCGCGCCGCGCGCGACAAGGGGATCGATTCGCCGGTTGCCGGCCGCGCCGACATCCTGGTCGTGCCCGATATCGAAACGGGCAACATGCTCGCGAAACAGCTCGAATACCTGGGCGGCGCCGCGAACGCGGGCATCGTCGTGGGCGCGCGTGTCCCGATCGTGCTGACGAGCCGCGCCGATAGCGTAGCCGTCCGGGTCGCGTCGTGCGCGTTGGCGGCGCTGCTGGCGCAGGATCGGCATGCGCCGGTGCCGATGACCGAACAGGCCGCCTTTTCAATGGAGTAACAGCGATGAAAGCACTCGTTTATCACGGCCCGGGGCGCAAGGCGCTCGAACAACGGCCCAAGCCTGAATTGCAGTCGCCCACCGACGCAATCGTGCGCGTGACGCGCACGACGATCTGCGGCACCGACCTGCACATCCTGAAGGGCGACGTGCCGACGTGCGAACCGGGCCGCATTCTCGGCCACGAAGGCGTCGGCATCGTCGAGCAGGTCGGCGTCGCGGTCGACTCGCTGAAGCCGGGCGATCACGTGCTGATTTCATGCATCTCGTCGTGCGGCCGGTGCGAGTATTGCCGCCGCGGGCTGTATTCGCATTGCACGACCGGCGGCTGGATTCTCGGCCACCGGATCGACGGCACGCAGGCCGAGTACGTGCGCATCCCGCATGCGTCGACCAGCCTGTACCGGATTCCGCCAGGTGTGGACGAGGACGCACTCGTGATGCTGTCCGACATCCTGCCGACCGGATTCGAATGCGGCGTGCTGAACGGCAAGGTGCAGCCGGGTTGCTCGGTCGCGATCGTCGGCGCGGGGCCGATCGGGCTGGCGGCATTGCTGACCGCGCAGTTCTACTCGCCCGCCCGGATCATCATGATCGACCCGGACAGCAACCGGCTGGAGATCGCACGGCAGTTCGGCGCGACCGACTGCTTCGATGGCCGCGGCGGCGACCCGGTGGCGGACGTGATGAAGCTGACCGACGACGTCGGCGTGGATTGCGCGATCGAAGCGGTCGGCATTCCGGCGACGTTCGAGATGTGCACGTCGCTCGTGGCGCCGGGCGGCGTGGTCGCGAACGTCGGCGTGCATGGCGTCAAGGCCGACCTGCACCTCGAGCAGCTGTGGGATCGCAACATCTCGATCACGACGCGGCTCGTCGATACGGTCAGCACGCCGATGCTGCTGAAGACGGTGCGCGCCGGGCGCCTGGATCCAAAGCGCCTGATCACGCACCGGTTCTCGCTCGACGACGTCGAGCGGGCGTACGACACGTTCCAGCGCGCCGCGCAAACCAACGCGTTGAAGGTGATCATCGAAGTGAGCTGCTTGGCGGGCGGGGCGTGACAGGCACCGGGCGGGCGGGTGCTTTCGCGCCAAGCGCGGCCGGCATCGCCGCCTGACGCGACTGGGTCGCTATTGCGCCCTCGACGCCGGATTCAGCTGCGCGACGAACGCGACGATGCCTGAAACCAGCGTGACGATCGCGTACGGGACGATACGCTCGTCGACCAGCATCGCGTGGACGACACCCAGCAGCGATGCGAGTGCGATGAACACGCAGGCCGTCGCAAGCGCGCTTCGGTATTGCGGTCGGATCATGATGTTCTCCCGGGAAGGCGGCCGCCGGTGACACGGCTTGCCGCAAGCGAAGGTGCCGCTGCTTGCGCAGGACATGGCGTCATGATCGCGTGCCGGGCTCTTGGACGGTTGATCTGTATCAACGGACAAAACCTGATCGCGCCCCCGATGCTCCGTGCGCCGGTCGCCCCGCCGGCGGAAGTCTGCGCGCGGCGGAGCCGACCGCCCGGAAGCCCATTCCGAAGCCCGAGTTGAAAAGGGCGCCCCGGCGCAGCGACAACGCACCCGCGACGCCCTGTGATTCGGGTAAAGTGCCGCTGAACTTGCCGGCTCGACGTCACTAGACGACCGGTCTAATCGTTGCTAAGATAAGCCATCATGAATGCATCTTCAGGCGCGGAAGTCCGCCATCACATCCTGAATACCGCGAAGCCGATCATGCTCCAGAAGGGGTTCTCGGCGGTCGGTCTGAACGAGATTCTCGCCGCGGCGGGCATCCCGAAGGGCTCGTTCTACCATTACTTCGGCTCGAAGGAAGCATTCGGCGAGGCGCTGCTCGAGTCGTATTTCGAAGGCTATCTCGCGTATCTCGACAACCTGTTCAAGCATCAGGCCGGCACGGGCGCGCAGCGCCTGATGACGTACTGGAACAACTGGCTGCAGATGCAGTGCGCGGACGATCCGGAAGGCAAGTGCCTCGCGGTCAAGCTCGGCGCGGAGGTGTCCGACTTGTCGGAGCCGATGCGCGCGGTGCTGCGGCGCGGCACCAGCCAGATCATCGAGCGGCTCGCGGGCGGCATCGAGGCCGGGCTGGCCGACGGTTCGCTGAGCGGCGTCGACGATCCCGCACATACGGCCGCGATCCTGTACGAGCTGTGGCTGGGCGCAACGCTGCTGGAGAAGATTCACCGCAACCGCCAGCCGCTCGAGCGCGCGATGCTCGAAACCCGGCGGATGCTGAACCTGCCGCCCGTCGAGCCAGACGGAGCGCAGTCATAACCCGGGCGCGCACAGGCGCGCCTTGTTTTTCCGTGTGGACTAGACGACTGGTCTACTCATGCGGGAATCCGATTGCTTGATCCGCCAGGCCGCGGCTGCACCGGCTGATTCGCCGGCACGGCCGCGGCCTCGCGCATCACGGTTGTCGAACATTGATCCGATCGTGCCCGTGGCACATCCATTCCTGTTGACGGAGGTTCCCATGCCGCAAACCAAGACAGCAAACCGCAGAATCGTCCTGAACGCGCGTCCGGTCGGCGCACCCACCCCGAACGACTTCCGCACCGAGACCGCCGACGTGCCGGTGCCCGGCGCCGGACAGGTGCTGTTGCGCACGGTCTGGCTGTCGCTCGATCCGTACATGCGCGGCCGCATGAGCGACGCGCCGTCGTATGCGCCGCCGGTCGGACTCGGCGACGTGATGGTCGGCGGCACGGTCAGCCGCGTCGTCGCATCGAACCTGCCCGCGTATCGCGAAGGCGACCTGGTCGTCGCGGGCGCGGGCTGGCAGGACTACGCGTTGTCCGACGGCAGCGATCTCATTGCGCTCGGGCGCGACTTCGCGCATCCGTCGTATGCACTCGGCGTGCTCGGCATGCCGGGGTTCACCGCGTACACCGGATTGCTGAAGATCGGCGAGCCGAAGGCCGGCGAAACCGTGGTCGTCGCCGCCGCGAGCGGGGCGGTCGGGTCGGTGGTCGGCCAGATCGCGAAGCTGAAGGGCTGCCGCGTGGTCGGCGTCGCGGGCGGCGCCGACAAGGTCGCATACGTGAAGGACACGCTCGGCTTCGACGCGTGCGTCGATCATCGCGATCCGCAGTTCGCGGCCAAGCTGAAGGAAGCCTGCCCGAACGGCATCGACGTCTATTTCGAGAACGTCGGCGGCGCCGTGTTCGACGCGGTATGGCCGCTGCTCAACGATCATGCGCGCGTGCCGGTGTGCGGCATCATCGCGCATTACAACGACGCGGCGTACGACGACACCGCGGTGTCGAGCGGCCGTGACCGCGTGCCGGCGCTGATGGGGGCCCTCCTGCGCAAGCGCATCCGGATGCAGGGTTTCATCATTCTCGATCATTATGCGACGGGCTATGCGCCATTCCTGAAGGAAATGAGCGAGTGGGTCGCGCAGGGTAAGGTGAAGACGCTCGAGGACGTGGTCCCCGATCTCGCCGATGCGCCGAATGCGCTGATCGGCTTGCTCGCCGGCAAGAACTTCGGCAAGGTCGTCGTGCGCGTCGGCCCGGACGAACTGGCCTGAGGCGACGCGTCCGTCTGCACGCTGGCGTCACCGGATGCCGGCTTATGGCATGCTCGATCCCGTTTCCCAAGGAGTGAAAAACATGGCGCTTTATGTGATGGCATCGGTATTTCCGAAACCCGAACACGCGCAGGCCGTCGAAGCCGAATTGCGCAGCATGGTCACGGCCACCCGTGCCGAACCCGGCAATCGCCGCTACGACCTGTTCCGCGAACAGGACGGCTCGCCGGCGCTGCATCTGTTCGAGATCTACGACGACCAGGCCGCGTTCGACGCGCACCTCGCAAGCCCGCACTTCACCGCGTTTCGCACCAAGTCGACCGAATGGTTCTCGGCACCGCCCGTGATCAAGGTGCTGTCGGGCATCGACGCGGCCGAATAACCCGCGCGGAACCACCGCCTCGGCTCGCCCCCCCCCGGGCCCCGGCGGCAGCCGCCGTGCACTGCGCGGCGGCGATGAACAACCCGGCGCGCCGGTCGCGCCGCTTCCCCAATACACCGGCCCCGGAGGCTGAATGGTCACCCTCAATATCAACGGCGAGAGCCGCACGGTCGACGCCCCCGACGACATGCCCCTGCTATGGGTGCTGCGCGACGTCGTCGGCCTGACCGGCACGAAATTCGGCTGCGGGATCGCGCAATGCGGCGCGTGCACCGTGCATCTCGACGGCGTCGCCGCGCGCTCGTGCGTGCTGCCGGTCGCGGCCGTCGCGGGCCGCAAGATCACGACGATCGAAGCCGTCGGCGCGACGCCGGCCGGCCAGAAGGTTCAGGACGCGTGGCGCGAGCTCGACGTCGTCCAGTGCGGCTACTGCCAGTCCGGGCAGGTGATGGCGGCCACGGCGCTGATCGCGTCGAACCCGAGCCCGAGCGATGCCGACATCGACGCGGCGATGGCCGGCAACATCTGCCGCTGCGGCACGTACAACCGGATTCGCGCGGCCGTGAAGCACGCCGCGAAGGGGAGCTGACATGTCGCGAGGACTGATCGAAGCAGGTCGGGCCGGCGCGGGCGTGTCGCGCCGTTCGTTTCTCAAGGCGGGCATGTCGCTCGGCGCGGCGGCGGGCGGCGGCCTGCTGCTCGGCTTCAGCATGCCGGCGGCCGGCGATGACGCGCGACGCTCGGTGATCGGCGGCGATGCGGACGAAACCGCGCGTGCCGGCGTATTCGCGCCGAACGCGTTCGTGCAGATCGACCGCAGCGGCAAGGTCACGCTGGTGATGCCGAAAGTGGAAATGGGCCAGGGCGTCTACACGGCGCTGCCGATGCTGATCGCCGAGGAACTCGAAGTGCCGCTGTCGAACGTCACGCTCGATCATGCGCCGCCGAACGAGAAGCTGTTCCTCGATCCGCTGCTCGGCGGTCAACTGACGGGCGGCTCGACGTCGGTGCGCTACGCATGGGAACCGCTGCGCCGCGCGGGCGCGACCGCGCGCACGCTGCTGGTTGCCGCGGCCGCCAAACAATGGAACGTCGATCCGGCCACCTGCCGCGCGGAAAACGGCGAAGTGCAGCACCCGCCGAGCGGCCGGCGTGCATCGTACGGCCAGCTCGCCGATGCCGCGTCGAAGCTGCCGGTGCCGAAGGACGTCGCGTTGAAGCAGCCGGCCGATTTCAAGCTGATCGGCAAGCCGGTGAAGCGGCTCGATTCGCCGGAGAAGGTCGACGGCACAGCGCAGTTCGGGCTCGACGTGCGCCTGCCCGGCATGCTGTACGCGGTGATCGTGAACAGCCCGGTGTTCGGCGGCACGGTTGCGAGCGTCGACGATACGGCCGCGAGGAAGATTCCCGGCGTGCGTCAGGTGGTGCGCGTCGACAACGCGGTCGCGGTGGTCGGCGATCACACGTGGGCCGCGAAGCGCGGCGCGTCGGCGCTCGTCGTCAAATGGAACGAAGGCGCGGACGCGAAGGTGTCGATGAAGGACATCGTCGCCGATCTCGCGCAGGCCGCGGCGAACGGCAAGGGCGCCGTCGCGCGCAAGGAAGGCGACGTCGGCCGCGCGTTCGCGAACGCGAAGACGCGCGTCGATGCCGTCTATGAGCAACCGTTCCTCGCGCACGCCACGATGGAACCCGTGAACTGCACGGTGCAGGTGCGCGCTGACGGCTGCGAGATCTGGGTCGGCACGCAGGTGCCGACGCGGGCGCGCGATACGGTGCAGCAAATCACGGGGCTCGCACCCGAAAAGATCGTCGTGCACAACCATTTGCTCGGCGGCGGCTTCGGCCGGCGGCTCGAGACGGACATGATCGGACAGGCCGTGAAGGTTGCCAAGCAGGTCAACGCGCCCGTGAAGGTCGTGTGGACGCGCGAGGAAGACATCCAGCACGACATGTACCGGCCGTACTACTACGACCGGATCTCGGCCGGCCTCGACGCGAACGGCAAGCCGGTCGCGTGGCAGCACCGGATCGTCGGCTCGTCGATCATCGCGCGTTTCGCGCCGCCTGCGTTCAAGAACGGCGTCGACCCCGACGCGGTCGAAGTTGCGGCCGAATTACCGTACGACCTGCCGAACCAGCTCGTCGACTACGTGCGGCAGGAGCCGCGCCACATCCCGACCGCATTCTGGCGCGGCGTCGGCCCGACGCGCGGCACGTTCGTCGTCGAGAGCTTCATCGACGAACTGGCGGCGCAAACCAAGACCGATCCGGTCCAGTATCGCCGCGCGCTGCTCGACAAGACGCCGCGTGCGCGCAACGTGCTCGACGTCGCGACGAAGGCGGCCGGATGGGGCACGTCGCTGCCGAAGGGGCAAGGGCGCGGCGTATCGGTGATGCACGCGTTCGGCAGCTTCTTCTCGATCGTCATCGACGTCGCTGTGGAGGAGGGCGAAGTGCAGGTCAAGCGCGTCGTGTGCGCGGTCGACTGCGGGATGGCTGTGAATCCGAGCACGATCGAGGCGCAGGTGCAGGGCGGCATCATCTTCGGGATCACGGGCGCGCTGTATGGCGAAATCACGATCGAGGACGGCCGCGTCGTGCAGAGCAACTTCACCGACTACCGGATGATGCGCATCAACGAGACGCCGCCGATCGAGGTTCATCTCGTGAAGAGCGCCGAGGCGCCGGGCGGAATCGGCGAACCGGGCACCGCTGCGACCGCGGCGGCCTTGTCGAACGCGATCTTCGCGGCGACCGGCAAGCGGCTGCGCAAGCTGCCCGTCGGCAGCCAACTGAAGACGGCCTGAGGGGAGGGACGAACCATGCGAAACCTGAACCTGAACCTGAACCGCTCGAATCGCGTCGCCCGTACGTTCGGCGCATCGTTGATCGCGCTGTCCGCGCTGATTGCCGGTACCGCGGCGCATGCCGCGCAAACGGCGCCGGCAGACAGCGCGCTGGTCGCACGCGGCGCGTATCTCGCGAAGGCGGGCGACTGCGTGGCGTGCCACACCGCGCCGCGCGGCGCGCCGTTCGCCGGCGGCCTGAAGATGGTCACGCCGATGGGCGCGATCTATACGACCAACATCACGCCCGACCCGGAAACCGGCATCGGCGGCTACACGGAAGCCGAGTTCGCGGGCGCGCTGCGCGCGGGTGTCGCGAAGGACGGCCATCACCTGTATCCCGCGATGCCTTATCCGTCGTATGCGAAGCTGCGCGATGACGACGTGAAGGCGCTGTACGCGTACTTCATGCACGGCGTCGAGCCGGTGAAGCAGGCGAACCGTGCGTCCGAGATTCCGTGGCCGCTCGGCATGCGCTGGCCGCTGGCCCTGTGGAACGCGGTGTTCCTCGACACGAAGCCGTACGCGGACAAGCCGGCCAAGGACGCTGCTTGGAACCGCGGTGCGTATCTCGTGCAGGGGCTCGGGCATTGCGGGTCGTGCCATACGCCACGCGGCGTCGGCTTCCAGGAGAAGGCGCTGGACGAAGGCGGCGCGGCGTTCCTGTCGGGCGCGGCGATCGACAACTGGTTCGCGTCGAACCTGACCGGCGAGCACAATACGGGGCTCGGCCGCTGGAGCGACGCGGAGCTCGCGCAGTTCCTGAAGACCGGCGCGAACCGCCATGCGACCGCATTCGGCTCGATGGTCAGCGTGATCAACCACAGCACGCAGGAACTGACTGACGACGATCTGGCAGCGATGTCCCGTTACCTGAAGTCGCTGCCGGCGGCGGGCGGCACGGGCGCGCCGCCTTACCGTTATGATCCGAAGGCGACGCAGGTCTCGCTTGGCCGGCCGGCGAACGATCCGGGGGCAAAGGTGTATAACGCTTACTGCCTGCATTGCCATGGCGTGGACGGGCGCGGCTACGCGCCGCTGCTCGCGCCGCTCGCCGGCAACCCGAACGTGCTCGAGGCCGATGCATCGTCGCTGATCAACGTGACGCTGAACGGCAGCGAGTCGCTCGTGATCGGCGGCGTGCCGTCCGCGTATCCGATGCCGGCGTTCTCGAACCAGTTGAACGACCGCCAGATCGCCGACGTGCTGACGTTCATGCGCGCCGGCTGGAACAACGGCGCGCCGGCCGTGCAGCCGGCGGACGTCGCGAAACTCCGCAAGGCGACGGCGGCCACGCGCTGAGCGCAGCCGACCGTGGCGGATGACGACGGGCATGCGTGCCGCTTGCCCGTCGTCGAACATTGCCGGGTGCATCGCGCCCGGCAACGCAGCGCTTTCTGTCAACCGGCGCGCGGCCATTCGCGGCAGCGCGCGTTTTATCGACGCAAAGTAGGGGTGTGTGGATGGCTAACGTGACTTATACGGATACGCAACTGCTGATCGACGGCGAGTGGGTCGACGCCGCGAGCGGCAAGACGATCGACGTCGTGAACCCGGCGACGGGCAAGGCGATCGGCAAGGTGGCCCACGCGGGCATCGCCGATCTCGATCGCGCGCTGGCTGCGGCGCAGCGCGGTTTCGAGGCATGGCGCAAGGTGCCCGCGAACGAGCGCGCGGCGACCATGCGCAAGGCCGCGGCGCTGGTGCGCGAGCGCGCCGACACGATCGCTCAGCTGATGACGCAGGAGCAGGGCAAGCCGCTGACGGAAGCGCGTGTCGAAGTGCTGTCGGCAGCCGACATCATCGAATGGTTCGCGGATGAAGGCCGCCGCGTGTACGGCCGGATCGTGCCGCCGCGCAATCTCGGCGCGCAGCAAATGGTCGTGAAGGAGCCCGTCGGCCCGGTCGCCGCGTTCACGCCGTGGAATTTCCCGGTCAACCAGGTCGTGCGCAAGCTGAGCGCCGCGCTCGCGACCGGCTGCTCGTTCCTCGTGAAGGCGCCGGAAGAAACCCCGGCATCGCCCGCCGCGCTGCTGCGCGCATTCGTCGACGCGGGCGTGCCGGCCGGTGTAATCGGGCTCGTGTACGGCGATCCGGCGGAAATCTCGTCGTATCTGATCGCGCACCCGGTGATCCGCAAGGTGACGTTCACGGGTTCGACGCCCGTCGGCAAGCAGCTCGCCGCGCTCGCGGGCCAGCACATGAAGCGCGCGACGATGGAATTGGGCGGCCACGCGCCGGTGATCGTCGCCGAGGATGCGGACGTCGCGCTGGCGGTGAAGGCCGCCGGTGGCGCGAAGTTCCGCAACGCGGGCCAGGTGTGCATTTCGCCGACGCGTTTTCTCGTGCACAACAGCATCCGCGACGAATTCACGCGCGCGCTGGTGCAGCACGCCGAGGGGCTGAAGATCGGCAACGGCCTCGAGGAAGGCACGACGCTCGGCGCGCTGGCGAACCCGCGCCGGCTGACCGCGATGGCGTCGGTCGTCGAGAACGCGCGCAAGGTCGGCGCGAGCATCGAGACCGGCGGCGAACGGATTGGCTCGGAAGGCAACTTCTTCGCGCCGACCGTGATCGCGAACGTGCCGCTCGAAGCGGACGTGTTCAACAACGAGCCGTTCGGTCCGGTCGCGGCGATCCGCGGCTTCGACAAGCTCGAGGACGCGATCGCGGAAGCGAACCGTCTGCCGTTCGGGCTGGCCGGCTATGCGTTCACGCGTTCGTTCGCGAACGTGCACCTGCTGACGCAGCGCCTCGAAGTCGGGATGCTGTGGATCAACCAGCCCGCGACGCCGTGGCCGGAAATGCCGTTCGGCGGCGTGAAGGATTCGGGCTACGGATCGGAAGGCGGACCGGAAGCGCTGGAGCCGTATCTCGTCACGAAGTCGGTGACGGTGATGGCGGTCTGACGATCGTTGGAGTGCGTGCGGGTCGGTGGTTGGGCGGCGTGCATGCTGTGTTGGTGGAGGCCGGGCGTTTTGCTCGGCCTTGTTTTTTTCTGCATGCCGCGTTACGCCCAGCGCTTTTGCCGCAGCGCAGTCAGAGGGAAGGTCGGGGCGGGCTTTCACAGCGTCCATCAATGGCGCGCTCATTTTGCGAGCAACATGAGGCGGTAGCGGCAGTGTCCCCCATGGGTTACAATTGCTTCATGTTCAAAGTCCTGACTACACCCCAATTTGACGAATGGCTTGAAGGGCTTCGCGACCCGGTCGGCAGCGCGGCGATTAACCTGCGCATCGAGCGGGCGAAGCTCGGCAACCTTGGCGAGTGGCGCGCGGTCGGTGATGGCGTCAATGAAATGAAGATCGACGTGGGGCCGGGATATCGGGCCTACTTCGTGCGGCGCGGAAAAATCATCGTCGTGGTGTTGTGCGGCGGGGACAAGTCGACACAAAAGAAGGACATCAAGACGGCGAAGCAAATCGCCGGCGAACTGGAGGATTGAATATGAAAATCAGCGAACTGGCCGAATTCGACGGCTCGAAGTACCTGAAGGACGAGGAAGCGATTCGTCACTACCTGGCGCAAGCGTTTGAAGATGGCGATCCGCGCCTGATCCAGGCGGCGCTCGGGAACGTCGCGAAAGCGCGCGGTATGACGGCGCTGGCGCGCGAGTCCGGCGTGAAGCGCGAAGCGCTTTACCGAGCGCTGTCGGATGGCGGGAACGCGGAGTTTGCAACGATCATGAAGGTTGTCGGCGCGTTGGGATTGCATCTGACCGTTGCGCCAGCCATGCAGGCGGGCGAAGCGGCACCGCCTGCGCCGACACCGACGCGCGCGCGTTCGCGCGGACGGGCTGGGGTACACGCGTAACGTCGCAAGGGCCTGTCGCGGATGGCGCGCGAGCTCTCCGGCGCTTATGCGGCCGGCAACGCTGGCGCTCGCGGAATGGCATACGGATCAAAGCTCACGACTTTTGAATGCATTGGTTTTGCCGGTGTGGGGGTTGGTTCAGTTAGCTTATTGACTTGACATAACGTGAATTATCAACCGAGCAGATGTAAGAGCAAAGTTGTAATGTCGCATCTGGGCAAAGTTGAAATGTCGTAGTCCGAGGGTTTCGGCGCATGCTGGCGGCGGTTCGAACTGCCGGA
>NZ_JBEPLG010000008.1:0-385083 GCF_040545115.1 Burkholderia sp. 567 | reverse complement strand
CGCCAGCATGCGCCGAAACCCTCGGACTACGACATTTCAACTTTGCCCAGATGCGACATTACAACTTTGCTCTTACAAATTCAACTTCGATAATTATGATTATGTCAAATACGAAATTGAGCCGGAAACATAGCTGATTCGAACGCAACGCAACCCGACGACGCCTGGATCCACAGCCCGCAACGCCCCCAACGGCACCCATCAGGCGCCGTTCTCATTCACGACAAACCTCCCGCACCAACGCAATCAGGAAACCCACATCCCCTGCATCTTGTGCGAGAAATGCGCGCGCTCGGCCGTTTCCATCAGCGACAGGAATTCGTCCTGCGTCATATGGATCAGCGCTTCGTGGTCGCCGGCCTCGAAATACACCTCGGGCTGCTGGGCGAGCTGTTCCTCGAGGAACGTCTTCATTCCGTACGCCATGCATACCGGCGGCAACGCGCCCAGGTCGCAATCCTTGAACAGTTCGCGCAGTTCCATTTCCCTGGCGAGCACGAGATGGCGGCCGGTCTTGACCCAGAGATCCGACAATCGCACCGCGTGCGACGTCGGCAGCACGGCGGCGACGTAGCCTTCGTCGTCCTCGAGCAGCACGGTTTTGGCGAGGCGATCGCCGGGGATATGCGCGGCGGCGGCCGTCTCCATGCTGGTATGGCTATACGGGTGGTACACGACTTCGTACCGCGATGACTTCTGGCGCAGGCAATCCTGCAGGGTGGCTGATACAGGCATGGCACACCTCGTCTCGGCGAATCGGGCGAACGGAGTTCGCTCCGGATTTGTTCAGCATAGGTCGCATTGCGGCCAATGGAAACGCCCTCCCGCGGCACCCCGTCCGGACGCCCACACCGGGCTTCGGCCCTTTTTCCGATCACGCGACCGCCCTCGCCGGCATGTGAAATTCCGGCCCGGAATGCGCGTCCCATACGCTTCCCAAACCCACCTTGCCTGTAGACCAAACCTGCGATGAGCCGTCCGGCGCGATAACGCAAAATCATGCGACGGCGGAGTCGCGTTAGACCGTTAGTTGCGTTAAAAAGACAGGTAACGAGATATCGAAATCATCCCCGACGGCCGCCAAGTTCAGCCAGCCACGATCCGGCAAGCCGCCGCCAGCCGCCCCGACAAAGCCCGAATCGGCCCTATACTGAGCCCAAGCGCCCGCCATCCTGCGGCGGCCGATTCCGGGAGCGACCATGCATTACCAGCTGATCTACGAACTCGTCGACGATTACCTGTCCCGGCGCGAGCAATACCGCGCCGAGCACCTCGCGCTTGCGAAGGCGGCGACCGAACGCGGCGAGCTCGTGCTTGCCGGCGCGTTGCAGGATCCGTCCGATCAGGCCGTGCTCGTGTTCGAAGGCGATTCGCCGGAAGCCGCCGAATCGTTCGCGCGCGCCGATCCGTACGTGCAGAACGGCCTCGTCAAGTCGTGGCGCGTGCGGCCGTGGCGCGTCGTGGTCGGCAAGCACGCACCGCACTAGGCGTCGCGGCTACAGCCACCCCGCCCGCCTGAAGCGCCACCAAAGCGCGAGATCGGCCGCGACCATCACCGCGATGCAGCCGTAGAAGCCGTACTTGAGGTGCAGTTCGGGCATGTTCGCGAAGTTCATCCCGTAGATGCCGGCGATCATCGTCGGGATCGCGAACAGCGCGGCGAACGAGCCGAGCCGCTTGGTCACCTCGTTCTCGGCGAGCGAGATCATCCCGAGGTTGACCTGGATCGCGGTCACGACCATCTCTCGCCGCCCTTCGATCGTCTTCACGATCCGCTGCAGGTGGTCGTACACGTCGCGGAAGTAATGCTGCATGCCGCTGCAGACCTGCGGAATGCGGCCGCCGGTGAGCTTCGCGAGCGGCTCCATCAGCGGCGCGGTGTGCTGGTACAGCATCACGAGCCGGCGTTTCAGCGAATAGAGATCCTCGATGATCGCCCGCGACGACGCGAGCGTGGCCTTCGCGAAGATGCGATCCTCGAGTTCCTCCAGCTCGGTGCCGAGCGTCTCGAGGATCGGGAAATAACGGTCGACGACCTGGTCCATCAACGCATAGAACACGAACGCCGAGCCCTCCTGCAGCAGATGCGGCTCGCGCTCGCAGCGCTTGCGCACCGCGCGGAAGTCCTGCTCGGTATGGTTGCGGATCGACAGCACGTAGTTCGGGCCGACGAACACGTTCAGCTCGCCGACATTGAATTCGCCGTCTTCCTCGAGCTCGACCGTATGCAGCACCGCGAACAGCGAATCGCCGTACTCCTCGATTTTCGGGCGCTGATGCCCCTTGCGGGCATCCTCGAGCGCGAGTTCGTGCAGCGCGAACTCCTCGCCCATCAGGTCGATCTCTTCCGGTGTCGGATCCTTCAGGGCGACCCACACGAAACACTCTGGCTTCGACACGTAGTCGCTGATGGCATCGATATCGATGTCGGCCAGCTTGCGGCCGTCCTGGTATGCAGCACAATTGATCAGCATGGTGTCTGTAATGTTGCGGTTTGCGCATCAGTTTACCGGTTTGACGCGCAGGCGGCCCGGCTTGCGCGGCGCGCCGATATTGGTCATGATCGGGCTGCCTGCGCCGCGGCACGCGCGCGGCACCGCTTCGGCAAACGCACGGCACGGCCGCGCGGCCCAACCATCAAGGAGACAGCCCCATGTGGTATTTCTCGTGGATCCTCGGCATCGGCGTGGCGCTCGGCTTCGGCATCATCAACGTGATGTGGCTGGAGGCGGAAGTGTTCCCGCGCGACGACAAGCGCACCGACGCGTCGCGCGCGGGCTCGGGGAGCCGGTATTCGTGACGCACCTGGTGTTCTTCTGCGGTCATGCCGGCACCGGCAAGACCACGCTCGCAAAGCGGCTGATCGGGCCGCTGATGCGCGCGACCGGCGAAGCCTTCTGCCTGCTCGACAAGGACACGCTCTACGGCCGCTACAGCTCGGCCGCGATGGGCGCCCTCACCTCCGATCCGAACGATCGCGACAGCCCGCTCTACCTGAAGCATCTGCGCGATCCCGAATATCAGGGCCTGCTCGACACGGCCCGCGAGAATCTCGCGCTCGGCATCGGCGCGCTCGTGGTCGGCCCGCTGTCGCGCGAGGTGCGTGACCGCCGCATCCTCGACCGCGCGTGGCTCGGCATCGGGCCGGAGATCGCGCTGACGGTCGTCTGGGTGCATACGGCGGAAGACGTCGCGCACCAGCGGATCGTCGCGCGCGGCAACCCGAACGACGCGTACAAGCTCGCGCACTGGGACGAATACCGGCAACGCCGCTTCGTGCCGACCGGCCACGAATGCGACGGCATCGTGATGTTCGACAATACCGCGCCGTCCGACGCGGACATCGATGCGCTGCTGTACCGCATCGTGCCGCCGGCGCCGCAGGCAACGATGGTCCCGCCGCTGCCCGCCTGAGCCGCACACGCACCGCCCTGCTCCTGCCTGCTTCGACCAGCCTCAAAAAAAACGCCGGAAGCGCTGTTGCGCTCCCGGCGTTGCACGGCCCTCGTGCCGGAGATCCGTCAGGCGACTTCGTGCACGCGCTCCATCGTGCCGCCTTCGTACAGCTTGCCGAAGCGGTTCGACAGGAACGCCTTCAGCGACACTTTCTCCTGCGGAATGAAGCCGCTCTGCGGCAGCTTCTTCTCGCGGAACAGATCCAGCACCGCGCACATCGCGCCGGCCGTCGTGATCTGGATCGCGCTCATGTGCATCCCGCACACGTCCTTCGCGAAGATCTTGCGCGTGAACACATCCTGCACGAGCTGGCCATCCTTCACGCCCGTCACCGTGACGAACACGAGCACGACGTCCTGCTTGGTCGACGGCACCGCGCGGCGCATGATCGATTTCAGCGTGTCGCGGTCGCTCGACAGGCGCAGGTCCTCGAGCAGGAACTGCACGAGTTCGCGGTGGCCCGGATAGCGCACCGACTTGTAATCGAGCGTCTCGACCTTGCCCGACAGCGTCTCGCACAGCGTGCCCAGGCCGCCCGACGTGTTGAACGCCTCGTATTCGGTGCCGTCGAGCGAGAAGTGCTCGAGGCCTTCGAGCGGCTGCACCCACTGCTTGCGGCCGTCGCGGATCGCTTCGCACGGCTGACAGTATTCGTTGATCAGGCCGTCGACGCTCCACGTCAGGTTGTACTTCAGCGCGTTGGTCGGATACTCGGGCAGCGCGCCGACGCGCATCTTCACGTCGCGCACTTCGCTGAAGCCGTTCACGAGCTCGTGTGCGGCGATGCCGATGAAGCCCGGTGCGAGGCCGCACTGCGGCATGAACGCACGGTCCGAACCGTCGGCGAGTTCGCGGATCGCGTGGGTGGCGCGCACGTCCTCGGTCAGGTCGAAGTAATGGACGCCGGCCGCCTTGGCCGCCGCGGCGACGTTGACCGCGAGGTAGTACGGCAGCGCGTTGACGAGCGCATCGAAGCCCTTCACGGCTTCACGGATCGCATTGGCGTCGGCCGAATCGACGCGTTGCGTCGCGATCCCTTCACGCGACAGCTTGGCGAGCGCATCCGCATCTCGGTCGAACGCGACGACTTCGTAGTCGCCCGTTTCACGCAGCATGTGAGCAATGGTGTGGCCGATCAGACCTGCGCCGACGATGGCGATTTTCATGCGCTTATCTCCTGATGATGGGTTTGGTGTTGGTGTACGGCGTCGAGCCATGAACACAGTTTAGGGATGCGCAAAATCAGTTCCAAGACGAAGAATGATGCGAAACGACCGATAAATTCGACGAAATGACGATTCATTTCGTCACAACGACCAAAACGCCTAAAAATCGCGTATACGGCGCGCCGCAAACGGGTCGCCATCGAGGCGTGTGGACGGACAGGAAGAAACGAGTAAATCGGGACAGGCGCAGGGGAAGGAATCGTTACGCGCGGGCGGGCCGGCATTCGACCCAACGACGACGCTCGTGTGACGATGCACGAGGCAACGCCCCGCCCTGCGGCGAACGCCGACGGCCGGTGTTCAAGGAAAGGTAAAGGAGGAACAACCTACGCGACGAATCGCGCCGCGGCGTCAAGCCCGACGCCGCATGCGGCGCATCATCCGCCGATCGTGCCGCGATCGATCTTGCGCGACAGAATGATCGACGTCGTCGTGCGCTCGACGCCCTCGAGCGTGCCGATCTGATCGAGCAGGTCGTTGAGCCGCTCCGGCGAATCGGCGCGCAGCCACGCGACATAGTCGTATTCGCCGCTCACCGCGCACAGCAGCTGCACTTCGGGCATCCGGTCGAGCTTGCGCAACACGTCCTTGCCGAACTTCGGCGTGAGGATGATGCCGACATACGCATAAATGCTCGCATCGAGCACGTCCTGCCCGAGCCGCACGCTGTACCCGGCGATCACGTTCGTGCGCTCGAGCCGCGCGATGCGCGCGACGACCGTCGTGCGGGCGACGTCGAGCTGCCGCGCGAGATCGGCAACGCTTGCGCGCGCATCGGCTTGCAGCAGCGCAACGAGTTGCCGGTCGAGGTCGTCGAGTTGGTCGAGGCGAGGTGGACGCATGAGGCTGGGCCGGCGGCAGCGCGCCGGCGAAATGGAACGTGACGCGATGATAGCGCCGAACGCCGGTGCGCCCAAACGGCGTCGCACGCCATCGCTGGTTCATGCGTCCGAACCGCGCTCCTCGCTCGCGTGCGACGCCCGGCGTGCCGACACACGCACAACCGAACGCCATCGCACGCCATCGTCCGCCGCCCATCCGCTATGTGCGTGGCCCTTCAATTTCGATTCGTTTCGGATGTAAGCAAGTGTCGCTTTCACCGCCGCGTGACACGCAACGTGCTACTAATAGCAGGCGACGCGAGATGCGTGCTCGCGGCACAGGCCGCGGCGCCCGCTCGCACGACACCACCCCGGAGAGCCAACCATGAAGAAAATCTCGCTCACCCTCGCGATGCTCGCCGTTGCAGCAGGCGCATTCGCACAAACGCCGCCGCAACCACAAACGCCCGCCTCGACGACGGCAGCGGCAGCGTCCGCGCCGAGCGCCGAACAGCGCGCGGCACGCCATGAAGCGCGCATCGAGCAGCGCATCAAGTACCTGCACGATCAGCTGAAGATCACGTCGGCGCAGGAGTCGCAATGGAAGACGTTCGCCGACACGATGCGCGAGAACGGTGAAACGATGGGCCACCTGTATCGCGCACGGATGGAAAACCGCAACGTGTCCGCGGTCGACGACATGAAGCAGTACGCGGAACTCGCGCAGGCGAACGCGGACGGCGCGAAGAAGCTCGCCGACGCATTCGCGCCGCTCTACCAGAGCTTCCCGGCCGAACAGAAGGCGCTGGCCGACACGACGTTCCGCAGCTGGCTGCACCATGGCGGCGAACACCGCGCCTCGGGCAAGGCCAAAAAGGAAGGCAAGGCAGCCGCCGCGCCGGCCGCCAGCGCGCCCGCGCAACCCTGACGTCCGCTTCGCCGGCGCCGCGTTGCCCGGACGGGCGAACGGCGTCGCGCCTCCCGCGGGAATTCGGCGCGTCACACGGCGCGCCGAATTCGGATAAGCTCCCGGCTTTTCCCGCACTTCCCCCCGCCATGCTCGAACTCAAGCACATCGATCTGCGTACCGACCCGCAGGCCCGTCACGTCGTCAAGGACGAAACCGTCACGGTCGCGTTCGCGGCTGCCGATGGCGAACTGATGAGCCTCGAAGGCCCGAACCGCTATGTCGCGGGCGACGCACTGATCACCGGCTCGACCGGCGACCGCTGGGTCGTGTCGCGCGCACGCTTCGACGCGAAGTACCTGCCCGCCGACCCGGCGCTCGCGCACGGCACGCCGGGCGCGTACCGGAACCGGCCGGCCGTCGTGCTCGCCCGCCGCATGGACGAGCCGTTCACGATCGCCCGCTCGGAAAACGGCGACACGCTGCGCGGCGTCGCCGGCGATTGGGTGATGCAGTATGCGCCCGGCGACTACGGCGTCGTGCAAGCGCAGCGTTTCGCGCAGGTCTACCGCGACGCGTGACCCACCGCAGGCGCGCGAGGCATCGCGTGCTGTCGTCGCGCGTCGCGGCCTGAACGTTGGCGTCATGCCTGCGTTGCCACAGCGGCGCTCTGCCCGCATCGCGCCGGCGCGCGCTCACGTTCACGCGAAGTCTTCGTCGAGTTCCAGCTCCGCGTCACGCTCGACGGCCTCGCCGGCCGCGTGGCGCTCTTCCAGCGAGCCCAGCATCGCTTCCGTGTACGCATGCAGCACCGCATGACTGCGGGCGCGCTGCATCGGCTTGAGCGCCAGATAGCGAGCCAGCGCCGGCGGCACGATGCGAATGTCGAGCGTCATCCGTTTCGGCGTCGAGCCGAAACGCATCGCCAGCCAGTGCACGGACAGGAATCGCCCGCGCTCGTCGCTGCTTTCGGCGAAGCGCGTCTGCTCCGGAAAGAGATCGCAGATCACGCGCGCGAGCGCGTCGAATTCGCTGCTCTGGCACTCGATCAGATAGTCGTCCATTCCGTCCTCCGTCAGGCCGACGCACGCGGCGACCGGCCTGCCTTCACCAGCACGGCGACCAGGATCGCGGCCAGCGCGACATATACCGCCTCGAGCGATCCGGCCGGCAACACGCGCACCTGATACAGCAGCGCCGGCGCGACCGCCAGCGCATGCAGCACGATCGCGAGCGGCAGCACGCCCGCGCGGCCGGCGCGCACGCCGCGCCAGACCAGCACCGACAGCGCGAGCTGCACCACGAACGCCGCGCAGCGCTCGAGCAGCAACAGCAGGATCGACTGTGCCGACAACGTGGCCAGCATCACGTGCAGCCGCACGACGGTGTCGCCGGGGAGATCCGCGAGCTGCGTCTCGAGCTGCCCGCGGCTCGCGAGCCACGCGAGATACGACCACTGGCCCCATACGAGCACGCCGACAAACCACGCTTCGGCACCGGCATGGCCGATCCCGTAGCCGATGCCGCGCCCGTCGCCGGCCGACGCGCCGTAGCGGCGGTTCAGGATCCGCATCCCGAGATAGCGGCCGACTTCCTCGAATACGGCGGTGGCGAGCGCGCTGTACGCGACGAACGCGAGCGGCTGCGTGAGCCAGCCGCCGGCGGGCGTCTGGCTCAGCACGAGGCCATGGAATGCGCGTTCGACGATCATCGCGAACAGCGTGAAGACGGCGACGCCGACGATCGTGTCGCGGCGGTCGAGCGCAAGCGGCTTGCGCAGGATACGGAAGAGAACGAACGGCAATAGCGCGATGATCAGCGTGGCGGCGATCAGCACCGCCAGCGTGACGGGAGCGACAGTCATGAATTTCCTTGTTCGGGGCAGCGCACCTGGCGCGCTGCGTGCCCCGAATGATACTCAGCTTGCGGTCGACGCGCGCGCAATCAGCTCACCGGGCAGCATCGCGACGCGCACGTCGCCGGCCGCGCCGTCGATGCGCTCGTGCACGAATTCGACGGCCTTGTAGCCGATCTCGTAGGTCGGCTGGCGGATCGTCGTGATGCCGATCAGTTCGGCCCATTCCGGATCGTCGATCGACAGCAGCGCGGCCTTTTCTTGCCACGCGGCGCCGAAACGCGCGCGCAGATGGCGCGCGATCGCGAGCGCGACCGGCGCGTTCGCGGCGAACAGCGCTGCCCGGACGCCGCGTCGCGTCGCGTCGTCGAGGCGCGCGTCGAGGTCGGCGAGCGCCGCGGCGGCCGCCGCAGGCTCGTTCAGGTCGAGCACGACCGTCGGCGGCACCGGCAGCCCGCGTGCGCCGAGCGCCGCGCGGAACGCAGCCTCGCGCAGGCGCCGCGAGCTGACGCGCTCGAACGGCTGCACGACGAAATGGATTGCATCGAAGCCGCGCGCGACCAGATGCGCGAGCGCCGTCTCGATCGCATCGGTGTTGTCGAGCCCGATCAGGTCGGCCTCGAAGCCCTCGACCGTCCGGTCGACGAGCACCGCCGGGATGCCGGCGCCGCGCAGCGGGCGCAGCACGTCTTCCTCGGCGCCGAGCGCGTTGACGATCAGCCCTTCGACCCGGTAGGTCGTGAGCAGCTGCAGAAAGCGCCGCTCCATCTCGACTTCATTCGCCGCGTGACAGATGAGCGGCATGTAGCCGAGCGCGTGGCACGCGGCCTCGACGCCCTGCAGCACTTCGATGGTGTATGGATTGGTCAGGTCGGCCGCGAGCATGCCGAGCAGCCGGTTGCGGCCGCGTTTCAGCCCGCGCGCCATCTGGTTCGGCCGGTAGTTCAGGCGCGCGATCGCCGTCTCGATCCGCTGGCGCAGATCGGCGGACAGCACGTGCGTCTCGCCGTTCAGATAGCGCGAAACGCTGGTCTTGCCCGTGCCGGCTTCGCGTGCGACGTCGCTGATCGTCGCGGGACGCTGCGTGGAAGGTTGCGAATCGCTCAAGTCGTGCCTCGCGACGTACGATCCGCGCCGCTTCGTGTGCGGACGGACCTTTGTTGTTGGAAACGAAAGCCACCGGCCGGACGCCGCCGATCCGCTGCCGCGCGCTCGCCCGAAGCCGGCGCACTCGCGCCCGCCCCGGTCGCCTGGCACGCACGGCGATCGGCCGCGCCGGACCTGGCACGGATGCCCGTCGTCGAACGCTGCCGGCCGCGTGGCCGGGTCATCGATGCAACGAGCGGGCGATCATAACGCAGCCAGCCCTCCCGCACCAAGACCATCGACTCTAACCACGCCTGCGGCCCCGCCAGGCGGCCCGCGCCGGTCAAGCGCGCGCGAGCGCGTCGGGATTGACGAGGTTCGTGCGCAGCGTGCCGGCCAGCGCGCCGACCAGGTTTTCCGCGGCGCAGCGCGCCATCGCATGGCGCGTCTCGTGCGTCGCCGAGCCGATATGCGGCAGCGCGACCACGTTGTTCATCCGCAGCAGCGGCGAATCCGCCGGCAACGGCTCCTTCTCGAACACGTCGAGCCCCGCGCCGCGGATCGTGCCGGCGCGCAGCGCGTCGATCAGCGCGGCCTCGTCGACCACCGGCCCGCGCGACGCGTTGATCAGGATCGCGCCGCGCTTCATCTTCGTGAATTCGGCCGCGCCGATCAGGTGATGCGTTTCGGGCGACAGCGGCACCTGCAGGCACACGAAATCCGACTGCGCGAGCAGCTCGTCGAGCGTCACGCGGCGCGCGCCGTATTGCGTCTCGGCTTCGGCGTGCGCGGAACGGTTCGTGTACAGCACCTGCATCCGGAAACCGAGCGCCGCGCGGCGCGCGACGGCGCCGCCGATCCGACCGAGCCCGACGATGCCGAGCGTCTTGCCCTGCACGTCGGTGCCGTACAGGTCGGGGCCGATGCTGCGATGCCAGTGGCCGGCCTTCACCCACTCCGCCAGTTCGACCACGCGCCGCGCGGACGCCAGGATCAGCGAGAACACGGTGTCGGCGGTCGATTCGGTCAGCACGTCGGGCGTATGCGCGAGCACGATCCCGCGCCGCGTGAGATCCGCGACGTCGAAGTTGTCGTAGCCGACCGAAATCGTCGACCAGGCCTTCAGCTTCGGCGCGCGATCGAGCATCTGCGGCGTGACCTTCAGGCTCGCGCCGATCGCGCCGTGCGCGTCGCCCAACGCATCGGCGAGCGCGGCGGGGCCGTCGGCCTGCACGACGTTCGCATGCTCGCGCAGGTACGCGAGAACATCATCGGGCAACGGCTTGTACGCGACGATACGAGGCTTCATCGTTTTCATTTTCCTTGCAGCGGCGTCGCGAGCGGATGCGCATCGCGCGCCTGGGGTTTGACGGACAGCGTGAGGATCACCGCGGCGACGAGCGCGGCGCTCATGAACGCATACGACGCGACGGGCGACCCGGTCGCACCGTTCAGGTAGCCGACGAAATACGAGCCGACGAACGAGCCGAGCGCGCCCATGCTGTTGATCAGCGCCATCGCGCCGCCGGCGACGTTCTTCGGCAGCAGTTCCGGGACGATCGCGAAGAACGGGCCGTACGGCGCGTACATCGCGGCGCCCGCGACGACCAGCAGTGCATACGAGATCCAGAAATGGGACGAGCCGAGCGCATATGACGCGGCGAACGCGGCCGCCCCGATCAGCAGGAACGGCCACACGAAGCCGCGGCGCGAGCCAACCTTGTCGGACGCCCACGACGCCACCAGCATCGCGATCGTCGCCGCGAGGTACGGCAGCGCCGACAGCCAGCCGGTCGCGACCATCCCGAGCTCTGAGCCGTTCTTCACGATCGACGGCAGCCACAGCACGAAGCCGTACACGCCGATGCTCCAGCAGAAATACTGCGCGCACAGCTTGATCACGGCCGGCGAACGGAACGCCTCGCCGTAATTGCGCACCGGCTTGATCGCCGCCTGCTCGGCCGCGAGCACGGCGTCGAGGTCGCGCTTTTCCTGCGCGGTGAGCCACGGCGAATCGGCCGGCTTGTCCTGCACGAGGAACCACCAGCACACGGCCCAGATCACGGCCGGCACGCCTTCGGCGATGAACATGTGGCGCCAGCCGAATTCGTGCACCAGATAGCCCGACACGATCGACATCCACAGCACGGTGACGGGGTTGCCGAGGATCAGGAACGTGTTCGCGCGCGAGCGCTCGCTCTTCGTGAACCAGTTGCTGATGTAGATCAGCATCGCCGGCATCACGGCCGCCTCGACCACGCCGAGCACGAAGCGGATCACCATCAGCGACGGGATGTCGGCGACCACGCCCGTGAGCGCCGCGCACGCCCCCCACAGCACGAGGCTGACGAACACGAGCTTCTTGACGCTGCGGCGCTCCGCATAGATCGCGCCCGGAATCTGGAAGAAGAAGTAGCCAAGGAAGAACAGCGCACCGATCAGCGACGACAGGCCCTTGCTGATCCCGAGGTCCTGGTTGATGCCGGCCGCCGCCGCGAACCCGTAGTTCGCGCGATCGAGGTAGGCAAGGCTGTAGGTGATGAAGACGATCGGCATGATCGTCCACCAGCGTCGGACTGCGAGATTGGCTGCCATCAGAATGTCTCCTAGATAGGTTGGAGTGGCGAGTCGCCTGGCTCCGCTCCCGTCCTGTCGGGAATCGACCGGCCTCGGCGTCTGGTCGCCTCGTCCGGCCTCATGCAAAACCGTGCGTGAAGCACGAAATGGGTCCGCGGATTGTGCCGTGTCCGGCCTCTCATTGCGCGGTGACGGTTTCCTCTAAGCGATCGGCGCGATTGCTGACGTTTTCGAGTTGATCGAGTGCCGCACGGGTCGGCAGGCCTTCCGAATCGCCGATCACCTGGATCGCGAGCGCCCCGATGCGGTTGCCGCGCGCGACCGCCTGCTCGACGGAGCGCCCTTCCAGCAGCGCGCTGACCACGCCGACCGCGAAGCCGTCGCCGGCGCCGACCGTGTCGACCACCTTCGCGACACGCTCGCCCGCCACCGTGCCCGCGCGGCCGTCGGCCGTGCGGAAATACGCGCCTTCGGGACCCAGCTTGATCACCACGCCGCGCGCGCCGCGTGCCAGATAGAAGCCCGCGATGTCGGCCGGCGTGTCGTGCCCGGTGAGTTGCCGCCCTTCGGCGAGCCCCGGCAGCACCCAGTCCGCGAGCGTCGCGAGCGCGTTCAGCGTCTTCGCCATCACGTCGGCGGACGGCCACAGGGTCGGGCGCAGGTTCGGGTCGAACGAAATCGTCTTGCCGGCCGCGCGCATCTCGCGCGCCAGCTGGAACGCGAGCTCGCACGACGTCGCGGAGATCGCCGGCGCGACGCCCGTCAGGTGCAGGTGCCGCGCGCCGAGCACGTAATCGGCGACGTAGTCGTCGCACGACAGGTGGCTCGCGGCCGAGCCCTTGCGGAAATATTCGACGGTCGGGTCGCTGCCGTCGTCGTTGCGCGACTTCAGCTGGAAGCCGGTCGGATAGCGCGGATCGACAGTCACGCACGACGCGTCGATGCCTTCGCGCGCGAGCGTGTCGAGCACGTAGGTGCCGAACGAATCGCGGCCGACCCGGCTCATCCAGCCGACCCGGAAGCCGAGCCGCGACAGGCCGATCGCGACGTTCAGGTCCGCGCCCGCGATCCGCTTCGTGAATTGCGCGGCGTGCGCGAGGTGGCAGGGCTCGGCGGCGACGAACATCGCCATCGCTTCGCCGTAGGTCACGACATCGAGTGCTGCTTTCATGAGTGCATTCCTCCGTATCCTTCCGGCGTCACGCGGCGGCGAGCCACGCGACGCGCCGCCCGGCATCGCCCGCCAGGTCGGCCGCATCGAACGGGAACTCGATCCCGCGCGGCACCGCTTGCGGCAGCGCCGCGAGCACGCCCGTGACGAGCGGATCGCCCGGCGCGGGCGCCACCGCGAAGCGGCGCGCGCCGTCGCCCACGACAGCCTTGCAATGAATGTATTCCACATGCGGCGCGAGCGCGTGCGCGCACGCGAGCGGCGCTTCGCCCGGCCACTGCCAGTTGCCGATGTCGAACGTCATGCCGAGTGCATCCGGCGTGCCGGCCTCGGTGAGCGCATCGAACAGCCCGCGGAACTGCGCGAGCGCACCGCCGATCGGCAGTTGGCCGTTCTCGACCACCACGCGGGCACGCGCGCCACGCGACAGCGCGACGATTTCCGCCGCATGCGCGTCGCCGGCAAAGCCGCCGAGCTGGAACTTGACGAAGCGCGCGCCGAGGGCGTCGGCTTCCACGAGCGTGTCGCGCAGCGCGTCGGCGTCGAGCGCGCCGGCTTCCGTGTACAACGTGGCCGGCGTCGAATAGACCGACCACAGCCCGTGTGCGGAGAGTGCCGTGCCGAGCGCGGCCAGCGCGGCGGGCGTCGCGTCGTCGTCGGATGCGAACAGCTCGCGGCGCACCTCGAAGCCGGTCGCGCCCGATGCCGCCGCGGTCGCGAGAAACGCCCGGTGGCCCTCCTGACGCACGCGGTCCATCCCGAATGCGCTCGCCACGATCACGATGTCTGCCATTTCTGCCCTTTTTTTACCGGAATGGAACCGGTTCCATTTGCTTGAGACGGATGGTGCGCTTCGCTGCGGGTGCGCACCATAGAGGAAATCCCTAAGGCCGGCGGCCGCGCGAATCCGGTGGGCCGCGCAGCGGCGTCCGGCGTTGCCGGCAAGGGTTCCGCCGCTTATCGGGCGTCGTGCGTGAGGCTCATGTCGAGGAACCGGGCGGCCACGCGCGACGGCGCGGCGCCGTGCGGCACCAGGATCGAGAAATGGCGTGTGAGCGGCGCGGGGGCCAGCGAACGCGGCACGAGCGCCGCCTCCTCGTGACGCAGCGACATCGCGGATACGAACCCGACGCCCATCCCCGCACGCACGGCCTCCTTCACGGCCTCGACGCCGGCGATCTCGAACGCGACGCGCATCGGCGCGCCGCCGTGCGCGAACGCGCGTTCGACGAGCTGCCGCACGCCGGAGCCCTCCTCGCGCAGCACGAGCGGATGCGCGGCGAGTGCGTCGAGCGTGACGCCGGCTTCGTACTCCGGCGCGGCGAGCGGATGGCCGGCCGGCACGACCGCGACGATCTCGTCCTCGTGCCACGCGTGCACGGCGGTGCCGGGCGGCAGCGCCTCGCCGGGCGGCCCTTCGATCATCGCGATGTCGAGCGACGCGAGCGCGGCGACCACGTCGGCCGTATTGCCGCTCATCGTCTGGATCGTCACCCGCGGCACGCGCGGCTGGAACGCCGCGATCAGGTACGGCAGCAGGTAGCTGGCCGGCGTCGTGCTCGCGCCGATCCGCAGCGTGCCGGCGTCGAGCCCGCGCACCGCGTCGCGAAACGCGCGCGCCTGCGCGAACGTGTCGCGCTGCGCCTTCGCGTATTCCGCGAGCTGTTCGCCGACCGGCGTCAGGCGGATGCCGCGACCGTCGCGCTGGTACAGCAGCTCGCCGAACTCGTCCTGCAGCAGGCGCAGTTGCCCCGATACGGCCGGCTGCGACAGATGCAGCGCCACCGCAGCACGGCTGATGTTCAGATGTTCGGCGACGGCCGCGAACGTTATCAGTTGATCCGGGGTCATTGGAGTGAATTATCGGCTTTCCGGATAGTTTACGTCACAAATCACAATTTTTCATATCGATATATCCAAATTAGGATTAAGCCATCGCAACCTGCTTCGCCACGGTGCCCTTCATGTCCACTGCTCCTGCTCCGCATCTCAGCCACGCCGCGCCGTCGATGCGCGGCCAGTTGAACGGCGTGCTGTTCGTCGCGCTGTTCGCCGCCGCCGTCACGAGCCTGTCGGAACTCCCGGCGATCGCCGGGCTCGGCCTGTCGCCACTGATCGTCGGGATCGTCGCCGGCGCGCTGTACGGCAACGCGCTGCGCGATGGCATGCCCGCGAGCTGGGCGGCCGGCGTCAACTTTTCCGCGCGCAAGCTGCTGCGCATCGCGGTCGCGTTCTTCGGCTTGCGCGTGAGCCTGCAGGAAGTCGCGCAGGTCGGCCTGCCCGGCCTGACGGTATCGGTGCTGGTGGTCGTCAGCACGCTCGTGATCGGCACCTGGGTCGGCATGAAGGTGATGAAGCTCGATCGCGACGCGGCGCTGCTGACCGCCGCCGGCAGCGCGATCTGCGGCGCGGCCGCCGTGCTCGCGTTCGAGTCGACGCTGCAGTCGAAGCCGCACCAGAGCGCGATGGCCGTGGGCAGCGTGGTGCTGTTCGGCACGCTGTCGATGTTCCTGTACCCGCTCGCGTATCACGCCGGCCTGCTCGGTCTCGACCCGACCGGCCTCGGCCTGTTCTTCGGCGGCACGATCCACGAGGTCGCGCAGGTGGTCGGCGCGGCGAGCGACATCAGCCCGCAGGTCACGCATGTCGCGACCATCGTGAAGATGACCCGCGTGATGCTGCTGGTGCCGGTGCTGCTCGCGCTCGGCTGGTGGCTCGCCCGCTCCGCCCGCTCGGCCAGCGCGAACGCCGACGGCGCGCACGGCAAGCGCAAGGTGGCCGTGCCGTGGTTCGCGCTCGGTTTCCTCGGCTTCGTGATCGTCAATTCGCTGAACGTGCTGCCCGCCGACGTCACGCATACGCTGAACCTGCTCGACACCTTCGCGCTGACGATGGCGATGACCGCGCTCGGCATCGAGACCCGCGTGTCGCAGATCCGCGAGGCAGGCCCGCGCGCCCTCACCACCGGCCTGATCCTGTACGTCTGGCTGATCGCCGGCGGCTACGGGATCACCTGGGCCGTGCAGCGCTGCCTTGGCTGAGCCGCACATCCACGCCGCGACACGCGCCGCGCCCGACGGGAAGGTCCCGCGGGCGCGGCGCAGTGCTATGCTTCGCGTCGTTTTCCTTCGTCCCCTTCATCAATCTCTTTCAGCCGTGCTCTCGTTCCTGCTGAAGCTGCGCACTCGCGCCCAGACGCTGTTCCGCCTGTCGGACGCCCATACGATGCTGATCTGGTCGGCCGTCGTCGGCGTCGGCGGCGCCTTCGCCACCATGACGTTCCGCGAAGGCATCGACCTGATGCAGCACCTGATCTCCGGGCACAGCGGCAGCTTCGTGCAGATGGCGAGAAGCCTGCCGTGGTACGTGCGCTTCTGGATGCCGGCCGCGGGCGGCTTCCTGGCCGGCTGCGTGCTGCTGCTCGCGACGCGCGGCGACAGCAAGGCCGCCAAGACCGACTACATGGAAGCCGTCGCGCTTGGCGACGGCGTCGTGCCGGTGCGCCAGAGCCTGTGGCGCAGCGTGTCGTCGCTGCTGACGATCGGCAGCGGCGGCTCGATCGGCCGCGAAGGCCCGATGGTGCAGCTCGCGGCGCTGGCCGCGTCGCTGGTCGGCCGCTTCGTGCACTTCGACCCGCCGCGCCTGCGCCTGCTCGTCGCATGCGGCGCGGCGGCCGGTATCACGTCCGCGTACAACGCGCCGATCGCCGGCGCGTTCTTCATCTCCGAAATCGTGCTCGGCACGATCGCGATGGAGAGCTTCGGGCCGATGGTCGTCTCATCCGTCGTCGCGAACATCGTGATGCGGGAATTCGCCGGCTACCGGCCGCCGTACGAGATGCCGGTGTTCCCGGCCGTGACGGGCCCCGAGGTGCTGCTGTTCGTCGTGCTCGGCGCGCTGTGCGGCGTGCTCGCGCCGCAGTTCCTGCATCTGCTCGATGCATCGAAGAACCAGTTCAAGCGGCTGCCCGTGCCGCTGCCGGTGCGGCTCGCGCTCGGCGGCCTGGTGGTCGGCGTGATCTCGGTGTGGATTCCGGACGTGTGGGGCAACGGCTATAGCGTCGTGAATAACATCCTGCATGCGCCGTGGACCTGGCAGGCGCTCGTCGCGGTGCTGGTGTTCAAGGTGATCGCGACCGCCGCGACCGCCGGCTCGGGCGCGGTCGGCGGCGTGTTCACGCCGACGCTGTTCGTCGGCGCCGTGTTCGGCTCGCTGTTCGGCCTCGCGATGAACGCGCTGTGGCCGGGCCACACGTCCGCGTACTTCGCGTATGCGATGGTCGGGATGGGCGCGTTCATGGCCGGCGCCACGCAGGCGCCGCTGATGGCGATCCTGATGATCTTCGAGATGACGCTGAGCTACCAGGTCGTGCTGCCGCTCCTGGTGTCGTGCGTGTTCGCGTATTTCGTCGCGCGCGCGACCGGCACGACGTCGATGTACGAGATCACGCTGCGCCACCACCAGGACGCGCAGGAACGGCTGCGGCTGCGCACCACGCAGATGCGCGAACTGATCCAGCCCGCGCAGACGGTCGTGCCGCTCGCCGCGAGCGTCGCCGACATGACGCGCGTGTTTCTCGAATATCCGGTGAAGTATCTGTACGTGACCGACGACGCCGGGCGCTTTCGCGGCGCGGTCGCATTGAAGGACATCACGTCCGACCTGCTCGACAAGCGCGACACGACCGACAAGACGGCCGCGCACTACGCGCACACGCCGTTTCCGCTGCTCACGCCCGACATGCCGCTCGCGACCGCGCTCGAACGCTTCATGGCGTTCCAGGGCGAACGGCTGCCGGTGATCGAAAGCGAAGCCGAGCCGACGCTCGCGGGGGTCGTCTACAAGACGTCGCTGCTCGACGCGTACCGGCGGATGACCGGCGAGCGATGACGTACTAGGTACGCGACGCCCGGTGCGGCAGCGCCGCATCGCCGATCACCGCGCCGCCCGCCGCCTGAGCGTTCAGCCCGGCTCGCGACCCAGCACGACCCGTGCGAAGAACCCCGCCAGCACCGCTTCGGCCGCGTCGGCCGACACGTGCTGCGGATCGGCCGTGTAATACGACTGCACGCCGTCGCACAGGCACATCAGCCCGAAGGCGAGCGTGTCGGCCGGCAGCAGCAGCGGCGTGCCCGCACGCTCGGCGAAGCGCTGGATGAACTCGGCCATCTGCAGCCGCTTGCCGTGCAGGAACTGGTTGAAGCGCACGCGAAACTTCGCGTCCCGCGCCGCCTGCAGCTTCGCCTCGCCCCACAGCAGCGAATACTCGTCGTCGCGAAACAGCGTGCTGTAGTACGCGAGCGCCGTCGACTCCATCTGCTCGCGCGGCCCGCCTTCCTCGAAGATCGCCTCGAAATCGGCCCGCACCGAATCATGGTCGCGCTCGAGCAGCTCGAGCAGCAACTCCGACTTGCTGCGGAAGTTCGAGTAGAACGCGCCGCGCGTATAGCCGGCGGCCGCCGCGATGTCCTCGACGCTCGCGGCGACATAGCCCTTCTTCAGAAAAATCCGGTGCGCGGCTTTCAGCAGACGTTCGCGCGTCTGGTCCCGGCTCTGCTCGCGAGTTAAGCGCTGTGGTTTCATGGCGCGCAGTCTAGCATCAACCCCCATCCGGATTCATCTTTGCATTCAGATACAGGTGTGTATTAGAATTCGCCGCAGTTTCCGAACGACTTCGTTCGGCACTGTCCGTGCGCGCCCACCCGGCGCCACTCGGGGCAAGCGCCCATCGCGCTTGCCGGCTTCGTTCCGCTCTCACCTGATCTGGGGGTTTCGTGAATCGCTCCGGTTCCCGCGCCGTGCTGCTGATCGGCACCGCGCTCGTCCTTGCCGCCTGTCACCCGAAGGAAGCCGCGCCGCCCGCGCCGCGCCCGGTCGTCGCGCTGCCCGCGCACGCCGACGGCGCCGCGGTCGCGACCACGCTGCCCGGCGAGATCCAGCCCCGTTATGCGACGCCGCTGTCGTTCCGCATCGCCGGCAAGATCGTCGAGCGCAAGGTGCGGCTCGGCGATACGGTCAAGGCCGGCCAGGTCGTCGCGCTGCTCGATCCGTCCGACGTCGAGAAGAACGCCGCGAGTGCGCAGGCACAGTTCGATGCCGCGACGCACAGCCTCGCGTTCGCGAAGCAGCAACTCGAGCGCGACCGCGCACAGGCGCGCGAGAACCTGATCGCGACCGCTCAGCTCGAACAGACCCAGAACAGCTACACGTCGGCGCTCGCGCAGCGCGATCAGGCGCAGCAGCAGCTCGCGCTCGCGAAGAACCAGCTCCGCTATGCGACGCTCGTCGCCGATCACGCGGGCACCATCACCGCGGAACAGGCCGACACCGGCCAGAACGTATCGGCCGGCCAGGCCGTCTACCAGCTCGCGTGGTCGGGCGACGTCGACGTCGTCAGCGACGTGCCCGAGGCCGCGCTCGCGTCGCTCACGCCCGGCCATGCGGCGAGCGTCACGCTGCCGTCGCTGCCGGGCCGCCAGTTCGCCGCGAAGGTGCGCGAGATCGCGCCGGCCGCCGATCCGCAGAGCCGCACCTATCGCGTGAAGCTCACGCTTGCCGCGCCCGATCCGGCCGTGCGCCTCGGGATGACCACGAACGTCGCGTTCGACGGCGCACCGGTTGCCGGCAACGCGCCGAGCATCACGCTGCCCGCGACCGCGCTGTTCCACGACGGCCCGCATCCGGCCGTGTGGGTCGTGCGCGCCAAGGACGACACGCTCGAACTGCGCCGCGTCGACGTCGCGCGCTTCAACGAACGCACCGTCACCGTGTCGCACGGGCTGCAGCCAGGCGAACGCGTCGTGCTGCAGGGCGTGCATACGGTCAGCGCGGGCGAGAAGGTGCGGCCGGTCGCGCCGCTGCACCCGCAGGACTTCGCATCATGAGCGGCCCCCGCGAAGAAGGCCGCTTCAACCTGTCGGCATGGGCGCTGCGCCATCAGGCGCTGGTCGTCTACCTGATCGCGCTCGCGACGCTCGCGGGCATCCTCGCGTACACGCGGCTCGCGCAATCCGAAGATCCGCCGTTCACGTTCCGCGTGATGGTGATCCGCACGTTCTGGCCGGGCGCGAGCGCGCGGCAGGTGCAGGAACAGGTGACCGACCGGATCGGCCGCAAGCTGCAGGAAACGCCGGCCATCGACTTCCTGCGCAGCTATTCGCGGCCCGGCGAATCGCTGATCTTCTTCACGATGAAGGACGCGGCGCCCGTGAAGGACGTGCCCGAGACCTGGTACCAGATCCGCAAGAAGGTCGGCGACATCGGCTATACGCTGCCGCCCGGCGTGCAGGGCCCGTTCTTCAACGACGAGTTCGGCGACGTCTACACCAACATCTGGACGCTCGAAGGCGACGGCTTCACGCCCGCGCAGCTCCACGACTATGCGGACCAGCTGCGCACCGTGCTCTTGCGCGTGCCGGGCGTCGGCAAGGTCGACTACTTCGGCGACCCCGACCAGCGGATCTTCATCGAGGCAGACAACACGCAGCTCACGCGCCTCGGCATCTCGCCGCAGCAGCTCGGGCAGGCCATCAACGCGCAGAACGACATCTCGTCGGCCGGCGTGCTGACGACCGCCGACGATCGCGTGTTCGTGCGGCCGAGCGGCCAGTTCGACAACGTCGCGGCGATCGCCGACACGCTGATCCGGATCAACGGCCGCACGTTCCGGCTCGGCGATCTCGCGACGGTGAAGCGCGGCTATGACGATCCGGTCGTCACGCAGATGCGGACGGCCGGTCCAGGCGCAAACGGCCATGCCGTGCTCGGCATCGGCGTGACGATGCAGCCGGGCGGCGACGTGATCCGGCTCGGCAAGGCGCTCGATGCCGAATCGAAGAACCTGCAGGCGCAGCTGCCGGCAGGCCTCAAGCTGACACTGGTGTCGAGCATGCCGCACGCGGTCGCGCATTCGGTCGACGATTTCCTGGAAGCCGTCGCCGAAGCCGTCGCGATCGTGCTGGTCGTGAGCCTCGTGTCGCTCGGCCTGCGCACCGGGATGGTCGTCGTGATCTCGATTCCGGTCGTGCTCGCCGTGACCGCCCTGTTTATGTACCTGTTCGACATCGGGCTGCACAAGGTGTCGCTCGGCACGCTGGTGCTCGCGCTCGGGCTGCTCGTCGACGACGCGATCATCGCGGTCGAGATGATGGCCGTGAAGCTCGAGCAGGGCTACAGCCGCGCGCGCGCCGCCGCGTTCGCGTACACCAGCACCGCGTTCCCGATGCTGACGGGCACGCTCGTCACGGTGTCGGGCTTCCTGCCGATCGCGCTCGCGAAGTCGAGCACCGGCGAGTACACGCGCTCGATCTTCGAGGTGTCGGCGATCGCGCTGATCGCGTCGTGGTTCGCGGCCGTCGTGCTGATCCCGCTGCTCGGCTATCACCTGCTGCCCGAGCGCAAGAAGCACGCGCACGAAGCCCACCTGCCGGACGATCACGAGCACGACATCTACGACACGCGTTTCTACCAGCGGCTGCGCGGCTGGGTCGACTGGTGCATCGAGCGGCGCTTCGTCGTGCTGCTGATCACCGGCGCGCTGTTCGTCGTCGCGCTGATGGGCTTCTCGCTCGTGCCGCAGCAGTTCTTCCCGAGCTCGGATCGCCCCGAGCTGCTCGTGGACGTGCGATTGCCCGAAGGCGCGTCGTTCGCGGCGACGCTGCGCGAGACCGAGCGCCTCGAGAAAATACTCGACAAGCGGCCCGAGATCGATCATTCGGTGAACTTCGTCGGCAGCGGCGCGCCGCGCTTCTACCTGCCGCTCGACCAGCAGCTGCAGTTGCCGAACTTCGCGCAGTTCGTCGTCACCGCGAAATCGGTCAAGGATCGCGAGAAGCTCGCCACCTGGCTCGAAACCACGCTGCGCGACCAGTTCCCGGCCGTGCGCTGGCGGCTGTCGCGGCTCGAGAACGGCCCGCCCGTCGGCTACCCCGTGCAGTTCCGCGTGAGCGGCGACGACATCGCGACGGTACGCTCGATCGCCGAGAAGGTCGCGGCGACGATGCGCGGCGACGCGCGCACGGTGAACGTGCAGTTCGACTGGGACGAGCCGGCCGAGCGCTCGGTGCGCTTCGAGCTGGACCAGAAGAAGGCGCGCGAGCTGAACGTCACGTCGCAGGACGTGTCGAGCTTCCTCGCGATGACGCTGTCCGGCACGACCGTCACCCAGTATCGCGAACGCGACAAGCTGATCGCGGTCGACCTGCGCGCACCGCGTGCGGACCGTGTCGACCCGGCGAAGCTCGCGGGCCTCGCGCTGCCGACGCCGAACGGCCCCGTGCCGCTCGGCTCGCTCGGCCGCTTCACGCCGGCACTCGAATACGGCGTGGTGTGGGAGCGCGACCGCCAGCCGACGATCACCGTCCAGTCCGACGTACGCGCCGGCGCCCAGGGCATCGACGTCACGCATACGATCGACGGCAAGCTGAATCCGTTGCGCGCGCAACTGCCGGTCGGCTACCAGATCAACATCGGCGGGTCGGTCGAGGAAAGCGCGAAAGCGCAGAAGTCGATCAACGCGCAGATGCCGCTGATGGCGATCGCCGTGTTCACGCTGCTGATGATTCAGCTGCAGAGCTTCTCGCGCGTGCTGATGGTCGTGCTGACCGCGCCGCTCGGGCTGATCGGCGTGGTCGGCACGCTGCTGCTGTTCGGCCAGCCGTTCGGCTTCGTCGCGATGCTCGGCGTGATCGCGATGTTCGGGATCATCATGCGCAACTCGGTGATTCTGGTCGACCAGATCGAGCAGGACATCGCGGCCGGCCACGGACGCCTCGACGCGATCGTCGGCGCGACCGTGCGGCGCTTCCGTCCGATCACGCTGACAGCCGCGGCCGCCGTGCTCGCGCTGATCCCGCTGTTGCGCTCGAACTTCTTCGGGCCGATGGCGACCGCGCTGATGGGCGGGATCACGAGCGCGACCGTGCTGACGCTGTTCTACCTGCCCGCGCTGTACGCCGCGTGGTTCCGCGTGAAGCGCGACGAACGCGACCCGCACGAACCGCCGCACGACGGCACGCCTGCCGCGCCGTCGGGAGCCTGACCATGGAACTGTCGATGAACCTGAAAACGAAGGCCGCGCGGGCGCTCGCGGCCGCGAGCCTCGTCGGGCCGCTCGCCGGCTGCGCATGGTTCGCGCCGAGCGGCGAGCCACCCGCGATGCCGTCGCCCGCGCATTACGGCGCGACGCCCCAAGTGCAGCAGACCGTCGCCGCGCAAGGCGTCGCGCAGCAGTTCGAGGTCGGCGCGCAGCCGGTGCCCGACTGGTGGAAGGAATACCGTTCCGATGCGCTGAACGCGCTCGTCGACGAAGGGCTGCGCAACAGCCCGACGCTCAGCGCCGCGTCGCATTCGCTGGATGCCGCGCGCGAGCAGCTACGCGGGCAGATCGGCAGCTCGATGCTGCCGTCGATCGACGCGGGCGCCCAGGCCACGCGCCAGCGCGCGCTCGGCGTGCCGATTCCCGCGCTCGGCGCGCCGACGCTGCTGTACGACACGTTCGTCGGGCAATTGCAGGCGAGCTACACGGTCGATCTGTTCGGCGTGTCGCGCTTCGCGAACCGCGCGCTCGCGAAACGCGTCGACGTCAGTGCGTTCCAGCTCGAAGCCGCCCGGCGCGCGCTGGCCGCGAACATCGTCACCGCGTCGATCACCGTCGCGGTGCTCAACGCGCAGATCGAGACGACCGAGCGGCTCGTCGCGCTCGCGAACGATCAGGCGCACGACGCCGAACGCCGCCATGCGCTCGGTTCGGCGTCGCGCAGCGACGCGCTGACTGCGCGGCAAAGCGCCGACACGTTCGCGGCGAGCCTGCCCGCATTGCGCCAGCAACGCGACTCCGCCCGCCATGCGCTCGCGGTGCTGGTCGGTCGCACGCCCGACCGGCCGCCGGCCGATCTCGCGCTCGCCGATCTGCACCTGCCCGAGCAGGTGCCCGTCGTCGTGCCGTCGGACCTGCTGCAAAGCCGCCCGGACATCCAGGCCGCCGACGCCGGGCTGAAGGCCGCCGCGGCCGAAGTCGGCCTCGCGACCGCGCAGATGTTCCCGCAATTGTCGCTGTCGGCGGCGATGGGCAAAGGCGGCTTCAGCTGGCCGACGATGCTGTCGGGCGCCGGCTCGATCTGGAATGTCGGCGCGTCGCTGAGCCAGCCGATCTTCCACGGCGGTGCGCTGCTCGCCCAGCGTCGCGCGGCGAAGGCGACCTACGAGGCCGCGGTCGACCAGTACAAGCAGGCCGTGCTCGGCGCGTTCCAGAATGTGGCCGATTCGCTGGCGGCGCTCGAGCACGATGCCGAGGCGCTCGACGCGTCGTCGCACGCCGCGCTTTCCGCGCGCGGCGCGTACGACGACGCGGCCGCCCGCGTGCGGCTCGGCGCGCTGCCGCCGTCGGCCGCGCGCGCGAGCGAGCTGCAGTACCGCAATGCGCGGCTCGACGAGCTTCGCGCGACCGGCGCACGGTTCGCGGATACCGCGCGGCTTTACCAGGCGATGGGCACGCCGCCGGTCGACGGCGCCGGCAAGGACGGGAAAGCCGGGAAAGCCGATACGGCCGGCCATCCCGGCAACGCGGCTCACGACGCCCCCGCCACCCAGGCGCGCACGGCCGCGCCCGACGCTCTGCTGTCACCGCCTTCGCCGTCGTCACTGCAATAGCGCGCGGTTTCTCCTTCGGGCGCACGGCGCGCGGGACCATCCCGCGCGCCGATCCGCGATCTTCCGCTTGACCCTCACGTAGCGTAACGTTCGAGACTCCAGTGTGCGCACCGAACGGAGGAACGAATGCGACTGAAAGTGGGAGAACTGGCGAAACGCAGCGGGCTGACCGTCCGCACGCTTCATCACTATCACGCAATCGGTCTGCTGACGCCTTCGGCGCGCGCCGACAACGGCTACCGGCTGTACGACCGCCACGACATCGCCCGGCTCCACCAGATCCAGGCGTTGCGTCGCTTCGGACTGTCGCTCGCCGAAATCGGCGATCACCTGAACCAGCCCGGCACCACCCCGCTCGTCGATCTCATCTCGAAGCAGATCGCGCTGCTCGACCGTCAGCTCGCGCAGACCGCGCGCCTACGCGAGCGGCTCGTGAGCCTGCACGCGCAGCTCGCGGCGGGCACGGAGCCGGAACTGGCCGATTGGCTCACCACACTGGAGTTGATGACCGTGTACGACAAATATTTTTCCGAGGAAGAACTCGCGCGCATGCCGATGTACCAGAAGAGCCAGGCGGGCGACGCGGAATGGATTTCGCTCATCGGCGAGGTCCGTGCGCTGTACGACGCGGGCGTGCCGCCCGAGGACGAGCGCGTGCGTGCGCTCGCCGCGCGCTGGATGGCGCTGCTCGTGCGCGACACGAACAACGACCCGCGGCTGCTCGCGAAGCTGAACCTGATGCACGAACGGGAACCGGCGATGCAGTCGAAGATCGGCATTTCGACCGCGCTGCGCGACTATGTGCTGCGCGCGACGGCGGAGTCGAAAATGCGCATTTTCGAGAAGTATCTCGCGCCGGACGAGATCCGCTTCATGCGCGCGCACTACGGCGAACGCGCGCTGGAATGGCCGCAACTGATGGCCGACGTGCGCGACGCGATCGACGCGGGCGCGACGCCCGATTCGCCGCAAGGCCGTGCGCTCGCGCAGCGCTGGCTCGATCTGTTCTGCAGCTACGCGGGCCACGATCCAGCCACGCACGCCAAGTTTCGCCACGCGCTGATGAACGAGCCGGCGCTGACGAAGGATTCGTGGACCGACGACACGCTGCTCGGTTTCGTGCGCGATGCGATGGCGCATCTTGTGCCTGCGCGCTGAGCGTGTTGAGCGCATGAAGGTGCGGGCGGCACGCGGGTTTCCCGCATGCCGCCCGTTTCACCATTTGCAGCCGGTGTCGCGAACCGCATCCAGTGCGAGCATCGGCAATGCGAGCAGGCCCGCGCCCGAATAGGCGTGCCGGCAGTCGGCGCGACGGGCGTCCGACATGCCGTCGGCCAGCTTCGCGTCGACGGTGTCGCGGCTCGCCGCCGAGCCGCCGGACGACGCGCCCAATGCACCAACCGCCGCCTGCGCCGGACTGCGCGCCGCCGCATGCCGCGAGCCGATTGCATCCAGATCGCGGCGCCAGTCGAGGTCGGGGCTGGATGCGGTCTCGGGATGATTTTCAAATCGGTTTGCGATTGCGCCGGCAGGTGTCTCGCGTTGCCGATGCGAAACGCCCGCCACCTCCGAAGTCGGCCGCATCGTCATGCGCGACGTTGCAACCGCGGCGGATCGTTTCGTCGATCGCACGGCGCGCTCGACTCCGCCCTCACCCACGACCGGGCCGGTTCGCCCGGCGTCACGCGCGCGCCCCCCGGGCGCGGGCCGCGCGGGAATCAGCTCGACACGCAGCGTGATCCGGGGCGGCGCCCCGGCTTTCAGGCCGGTAGCCGTCGGTGCCTGTTGCAGCACGAACCATCCGAGCAGGTGAATCGATACGGAGACTGCGACGGCCAGCGCGACGATGCGCGGCCGACGGCACCCCGCCGTCTCGACACGTCGCGGCGGCGATGTGTCAGTCCGGCTCGCCGACACCGTCATCGCTGAACGCGAGCAGGTCACCGGGCTGGCAGTCGAGATAGCGGCAGATGGCCTCGAGCGTCGCGAAGCGGATGCCCTTCACCTTGCCCTGCTTGAGCAGCGACAGATTCTGTTCGGTGATGCCGACGGCCGCCGCGAGATCCTTCGAGCGGACCTTGCGGGTCGCGAGCATCACATCGAGCCTGACTACGATCGTCATCGCGCGCCTCAGACGAATTGCCGATGCTCGGCGTCGAGCTCGCTCGCCTGCCGGAGAATGTGCGCGATGACCGCGATGCACGCCGCGGTGAACAGCGCGACCACGTACGGCAAGCTGAAGCCGATGGTGACCACATGATGGCCGGCCGGTTCGCGCAGCGTCGCCCACATGCTCAGCAGCGGCTCGCACAACAGGCTCAGCAACACCCACAGGCCGATCGCACGCCCCGTCTTGCCGAGGTGGCCGGCCGCCTGCACGGAAAAGTAGTCGCGGCGCGCGTAGGTGCGAAACAACGCGCGCAGATGACGCAGGCCGTTCGCGAGCGCAATCAACGGCACGCTCGACAACAGGATGCCGACGGCCTTCTGCCACCACGGGAACGCGGCGACGTCCACGCGCAGGTTCGAGATCACCGAATCGGTGAGGCCGAACACGAGGCCGGGCCCGGAGGCCCCGTTCAGTGACGGAAACGCCCAGCACGCGGCGTTGAGCACCAGCATGCCGACGATGAACCCCAGCGTGACGGTGGCCATCTGCTGGCTGATACGGGCAATGCGATCGGAATGCATGAGAAGTCCTCGACGTCGAATAACGAGCGTCGATTGTACGTCGATAGTTATCGTAAAACGATAATTAATTGTTGTTCAATTGTGATTTTTTATTGTGCAGCATGCTCGACTGGTGTCGGCCGCCCGCCTGTATCGCGCGCAACGGCCCGGCGGCCGCCTACTCGTACTCGCGCCTGCTGATCGCGCGCCAGTGCTTCGTCATGTAGCGCAGGAACACTGGCTGGGCCTTCAGGTCCGCATTCGGCACCGGCGCCGCGCCGCCGTCCACGACCTTGCCCTTGACCGTGACGGTTTCCTCGCCGCGCAACACGTATTTCGTGCCGGCGTCGATCAGGAAGTACTTGACCTGGTCGGCGCTGACGTCGCCGCGGCAGCCGATCCTGTAGGCGAACAGGAACTGCTTGCGGCCATTGCCGAGCAGGTCGCGCATCTCGATCGATGCGGGCACGACGTCGAGGATCACGTCGACCGGGCACGCCTTCACATAGTCGCGCACGGTCCAGTCGGGCCGGCCGTCGAGCGTCGCCGACACCTTGAGCTCGACGTCGTCGCCGGACGCAGTTCGGGCAAGCGTCACCGCATGCGTGCCGGCCGCATCGGTCCACGTGTAGTCGGCGGCCCGGGCCGGATTGGCCAGCGCGGCGGCTGCAAGCAACAGGCAACGCGAAAGGAAACGTCTTTTCATCGGCGATGGCAGTGGAATCGAACGCGCCATTATCGACAAAGCCGCGTGCGGCCACCAGCGTCGCGCCCCCGTTCAGCGCTCGCGCGAGCCGAGGCCGAGCGCCTTCATCCGCCGGTACAGCGTCCGTTCGCTCATCCCGACGTGCTCGGCAAGCGCCTTGCGCGTGCCGTCGAACGTGCGCGCGATGCGCACGAGCTCCGCGTCCGACAGGCCGCGCGCGTCCGCGTCACGCTCCTGCGGCGCCGCTGCCGCCGCGACGAGTTCGGCCGGCAGGTGCTCGACGCGGATCGTGCCGTCGTCCGCGAACAGGCACGCGCGTTCGAGCACGTTGCGCAGCTCGCGGATGTTGCCGGGCCATGCATACGCATCGAGGCACGCGCGTGCGCGCTCGGTCAGCACAAACGGTCGGGCCGCGAACGGCCGGGCGCTCGCGTCGCCCGCGTTGCCGCGCGCGTTCGCGATGCGACGCAGGATCGATTCGGCCAATAGCGCGACGTCGCCCTGTCGTTCGCGCAGCGCCGGCAGCGGAATCGGAAACGCGTTGATCCGGTAGTAGAGGTCCTGCCGGAACCGGCCGTCGTCGATCATCTCGCGCAGCGGCTTGTGCGTGGCCGCGACGAGCCGGAAATCGGCGCGCAGCGCCTCGACGCCGCCGACGCGCCGGAACGTCCCCGACTCGATCAGCCGCAGCAGCTTCACCTGCATCGGCAGCGGCACGTCGCCGATTTCATCGAGAAACAGCGTGCCGCCCTGCGCGGTCTCGACGAGGCCCGGCTTGCGCTGGTTCGCGCCGGTAAACGCGCCCTTCTCGTAGCCGAACAGCTCGCTCTCGAACAGCGTCTCGGCGATGCCCGAACAATCGACGACCACGAACGGCCCCATCGCGCGGGCGCTCGCCTCGTGCAGCGCTCGCGCGAACAGTTCCTTGCCGGTACCCGATTCCCCGAGCAGCAGCACGGGCAGCATCGACGGCGCGACGCGCTGCAGCGCGCCGAGCGCCGCATTGAACGCGTCGGCGCCGCCGACGAGCCCTTCCGCGCTGGGCTGCGCGGACGCGCTGCGCACCGTCGTCAGCCGCTCGACGTACGCGATCACGTCGCCGCGCGCGTCGAAGATCGGCCGCAATTCCACGTCGACGTGCTCGGGGCCGCGCGGCGTATGGTGAATGTGCAGCACGCGGTTCAGGCTGCGCGACTCGAGCGCCTGCTTCATCGGGCAATGCTCGCCGGCCTGATCGCACGGCACGTCGTAGTGATGCGACACCTGGAAGCAGTGCCGCCCGACGTGCTCGACGCCCGCCACGCCGAACTGGCGCCGGTACGCATCGTTCGCCGCGAGGATGCGGTAGTCGGGATCGAGGACGATCATCGGCTGCGGATCCTGTTCCAGATACGCGACGAGCGCGCGCACGTCGGGCATGACGGCGGGCGACTGCGCGGGAACGATCGGAATAGTGTCGTGCGGATTCATGGGGTGGCTGGAGAACGAATGGCCGAGCGAACTGCCAGGCCGACTGCCAATTCTGCCACGACACTGCCAGACATGGCAGTCCGCGCGGGGGGCCATTCGCCGGCCGCGCCCCCGACGCATCGCGATCGCGCCGAAAATCCGAACCGAATCAAGCACCTGCCGGATCGCCCAGCCTCATGGCACGGATTGGCACGCTTCTTGAACATCGAACTGCCGATTGCCTATGCAGAACCCGATCGAGGACATTCCGTGAGCCATGCCCCCATGCTGTCGGTCGAAGGCTTTTTCGACCCGGCGACCCACACCGTCAGCTATCTGCTGCTCGATACCGAGAGCCGCGCGTGCGCGCTGATCGACAGCGTGCTCGACTATGACCCGAAGTCCGGACGCACGCGCACCGCCAGCGCCGACCGGCTGATCGCCCGCGTCGCCGAACTCGGCGCGACGGTGCACTGGCTGCTGGAAACGCACGTGCACGCCGACCACCTGTCGGCCGCGCCGTACCTGAAGGCGCACGTCGGCGGCCGGATCGCGATCGGTTCGCACGTGCGCCGCGTGCAGCACGTATTCGGCACGCTGTTCAACGCCGGCCCCGGCTTCGCGCAGGACAGCAGCCAGTTCGATCGCCTGCTCGACGACGGCGACACGCTCGCGCTCGGCGCGCTGACGATTCGCGCGCTGCATACGCCGGGCCATACGCCCGCCTGCCTGACCTACTGCGTCGACGATGCGACGCAGCGCGCGGCGTTCGTCGGCGACACGCTGTTCATGCCCGACTACGGCACCGCCCGCTGCGACTTCCCCGGCGGCGACGCACGCACGCTGTACCGCTCGATCGCGCGCGTGCTGAGCCTGCCGCCCGATACGCGCCTGTACCTGTGCCACGACTACCAGCCGGGCGGCCGCGACGTGCAGTTCGTGACGACGGTCGCCGACCAGCGCCGCGCGAACGTGCACGTGAAGGACGGCGTGACCGAGGACGATTTCGTCGCGATGCGCACCGCGCGCGACGCGACGCTCGACATGCCGGTGCTGATGCTGCCGTCGGTGCAGGTCAACATGCGCGCCGGCCACCTGCCCGAGCCCGAAAACAACGGCGTGCGCTACCTGAAGATCCCGCTCGACGCGATCTGAGCCGCCGCCCCGACCGGAGAACCCCGACATGACCATCCGCCCGCTGACCGACCTGCTGTCGGTCTCGCCCCAGATCGCCGCGACGGACCTGCCCGCGCTGCACGCGGCGGGCATCCGCGCGATCGTCTGCAACCGTCCGGACGGCGAAGGCGCCGACCAGCCGACCGTCGCCGAGATCCGCGCCGCCGCCGCGCCGCTCGGCATCGCCGTGCACTACCTGCCCGTCGACACCGGCAAGGTCACCGACGATCAGGCCGCGCAGTTCGGCGCGCTCGTCACGACGCTCGCCGGCCCGGTCCTCGCGTACTGCCGCAGCGGCACGCGTTCGGCGACGCTGTGGGCGCTGTCGCAGGCGGGCCGGCGCCCGGCCGGCGACATCGTCGCGAGCGCCGCCGCGGCCGGCTACGACCTCGGCGCGCTCGCGCCACGTCTTGCGCAGGGCCTCGCGCCAGGCGGCCGTCCGGCCGCACCGGCCGTCGACGCGCGGCACGACATCGTGATCGTCGGCGCGGGCGCGGCCGGCGTCGCGGTCGCGTCGAGCCTGCTTGCGCGCGACGCGTCGCTCGATATCGCGGTGATCGACCCGGCCGATACCCACTACTACCAGCCGGGCTGGACGATGGTCGGCGCGGGCGTGTTCCGGCCCGACACGACCGCGCGCCGGATGGCCGACCTGCTGCCGCGCGGCGTGAAATGGATCCAGGCAGCGGTCGCCGGCTTCGAACCCGACGCGCACACGGTCGTGCTCGACGGCTGCCGGCGCATTGGCTACCGCAGGCTGGTCGTGTGCCCGGGGCTCAAGCTCGACTGGCACGCGATCGACGGCCTCGCGCAAACCCTCGGCCGCAACGGTGTCACGTCGAACTATCGCTACGATCTCGCGCCGTACACGTGGGAACTGGTGCAGGCGTTCCGCGGCGGCAATGCGCTGTTCACCCAGCCGCCGATGCCGATCAAGTGCGCGGGCGCGCCGCAAAAGGCGATGTACCTGTCGTGCGATCACTGGCGGCGCTCGGGGCGCCTCGACGCCGCGAACGTCGAGTTCCTGAATGCGGGCGGCGCGCTGTTCGGCGTCGCCGACTACGTGCCCGCGCTGATGGAATACGTGAAACGCTATGACATCGCGCTGTCGTTCGGCCACAACCTCGTCGCGATCGACGGGCCGGCGCGGCGCGCGACGTTCACGCGCGCGCTGCCCGACGGCGGCACGGAAACCGTCGAGCGCGCGTTCGACATGATCCACGTCGTGCCGCCGCAGAAGGCGCCCGATTTCGTGCGCGCGAGCCCGCTCGCCGACGCGGCCGGCTGGGTGGACGTCGATCCGGCGACGCTGCGGCATAAGCGGTTCGCGGACATCTTCGCGCTCGGCGACGTCACCAACACGACCAACGCGAAAACCGCCGCGGCCGCACGCAAGCAGGCGCCCGTCGTCGCGCACAACCTGCTCGCGTCGCTGGGCCGCGCGCTCGGCAACGCCGCGTACGACGGCTACGGATCGTGCCCGCTCACGGTCGAGCGCGGCAAGATCGTGCTCGCCGAATTCCTGTACGGCGGCAAGGTCGCGCCGACCTTCCCCGCGTGGCTGATCGACGGAAAGCGCCCGTCGCGGCTCGCGTGGCTGCTCAAGGAGCGCGTGCTGCCGCCGCTCTACTGGAAGGCGATGCTCAAGGGCCGCGAATGGCTCGCGAAGCCCGCGATCGCCCGTTGACCGGAACCCGCTGACATCATGCTGATTTCCCTCGTACTCGGCGGCTTCGTCGGCGCCGTGCTCGGCCTCACCGGCGCGGGCGGCGGCATTCTCGCGGTGCCCGCGCTCGTCGCCGGGATGGGCTGGCCGATGCAACAGGCCACGCCCGTCGCCCTCGTCGCGGTCGCGGGCAGTGCCGCGCTCGGCGCGCTCGAAGGGTTTCGCCGCGGGCTCGTGCGCTATCGCGCGGCGCTGCTGATGGCCGTGGCCGGCGTGCCGCTCACGACGCTCGGCGTGCGGCTCGCGCACGTGCTGCCGCAGCGCGTGCTGCTGGCGCTGTTCGCGCTGACGATGCTGGTCGTCGCGGGCCGCCTGCTACGGCAGGCGCTGCGCAACGCGCCCGGCGACACGGCCGAATCGCCGCTGTGCGTCGGTCGCGTGAATCCCGATACGGGCCGGCTCGTGTGGTCCTGGCCGGTCGGCGTCGCGCTCGCGTCGACCGGCGCGGTGACGGGACTGATGACGGGGCTGCTGGGGGTCGGCGGCGGCTTCGTGATCGTGCCGATGCTGCGCAAGTTCACGAACGTGTCGATGCACGGCGTGGTCGCGACGTCGCTGATGGTGATCGCGCTGGTCGGCACCGGCGGCGTGTTCGCGACGCTCGTGTCGGGCACGCGCGCGCCGCTCGACATGATGCTGTGGTTCACGGTCGCGACCGCGCTCGGGATGGCCGTCGGCCGCAGCGCGTCCCGGCGCCTGTCCGCGCGGCACGTGCAGGCTGGCTTCGCGGCCGTACTCGTCTGCGTGGCGTGCGGGCTGCTGGCGAAGGCGGCGTTCAGCGCATAAGCCACGCGCCGCGCGCCGCGCGCACCCCAAAACAAAACGCCCGGCCCGAATCGTCGTCGGCGCCGGGCGTTTTTCGTTGCGTGCGCAACCTGTGCGTGGAAACGTCAGACGGCGAACGCGGCCATCCGCTTGCGTTCCTGGCGCAGCATCACGAAGTTCGCGATCACGACGCCGGCCGTCACCGCGATGATGAACAGCGTCGCGAGCGCGTTCATCTCCGGGTTCAGGCCGAGGCGCACGCGCGAGAACACGACGAGCGGCAGCGTCGTCGAACCGGGGCCCGACAGGAACGCCGACAGCACGAGGTCGTCGATCGACAGCGTAAACGCCAGCAGCCAGCCCGCGATCAGCGCCTGCGAGATCAGCGGCAGCGTGATCGTGAAGAACACCTTCAGCGGCGTCGCGCCCAGATCGAGCGCGGCTTCCTCGAGCGACGGATTGAGCTCGCGCACGCGCGACTGCACGATGATCGCGACGTACGAGATGCACAGCATCACGTGGCCGAGCCAGATCGTGAACACGCCGCGCTCGGCCGGCCAGCCGATCCACTTCGCCAGCTCGATGAACAGCAGCAGCAGCGAGATGCCCTGGATCACCTCGGGAATCACGAGCGGCGCGTTGATCATTCCGCTGAACAGCGCGAAGCCGCGAAAGCGGCCCATGCGCGCGAGCACGAAGCCGGCCCACGTGCCGATGAACACCGACGCGAACGCGGTCAGCACGCCGATCTTCAGCGACAGCCATGCGGCCGTCAGCAGCTCGTCGTCGTCCACGAGCGCCGCGTACCAGCGCAACGAGAAGCCCGACCACACGGTGACGAGCTTCGACTCGTTGAACGAATAGACGATCAGGCTGATGATCGGGATATACAGGAACGCGAAGCCGGCAAACAGCGCCGCGAACTGCAGGTAGCGATTCGGCTTCATCGACGGCGGCCCTCCTGCTCCTTCGCCTGGAAGTGCTGGAACATCGCCATCGGCACGAGCAGCAGCAGCACCATCGCGCAGGTCACGGCCGACGCCATCGGCCAGTCTGCGTTGTTGAAGAACTCATTCCACATCACGCGACCGATCATCAGCGTGTTCGCGCCGCCGAGCAGTTCCGGAATCACGTACTCGCCGACCGCCGGAATGAACACCAGCAGGCAGCCCGCGATGATCCCGTTCCTCGACAGCGGCAGCGTGATCTGCACGAAGGCCCGCCACGGCCTGGCGCCCAGGTCGTACGCGGCTTCGAGCAGGCGCAGGTCCATCTTCACGAGGTGCGCGTACAGCGGCATCACGAGGAACGGCAGGTACGAATACACCATCCCGATGTACACCGCGTAGTTGGTGCGGTACAGCTCGATCGGCGTATGGGTCAGGCCGATCCACATCAGGAAGTTGTTCAGCAGCCCGTTGTTCTTCAGGATCCCGATCCATGCGTACACGCGGATCAGGAACGACGTCCAGAACGGCAGCATCACGCCCATCATCAGCAGGTTGCGGGTCGCCGGGTTCGAGCGCGCGATGTAGTAGGCCATCGGATAGCCGATCAGCAGGCACAGCACCGTCGTGATCGCGGCGACCACAACCGAATTCACGTAGGTCGCGAAATACAGGCTGTCGGTGAGCAGGAACGCGTAGTGCGACAGGTTCAGCGCGATGTGCACCACGCCGTCGGTGTACGACGCGAGCTCCGTGTACGGCGGGATGCCGAGCTGCAGCTCCGCGAAGCTGATCTTCACGACCAGCACGAACGGCACGAGGAAGAACAGCACGAGCCACGTGTACGGCCCCGCGACGACCGCCGAGCCGCCGGTCAGGTTGAAGCGCCGCACCGGCCATGCGAGCAGGGACTTGAACGCGTTCATGACGTCAGCACCACGCCTGCGGTCGCGCTCCAGCGCACGTAGATCTCGTCGCCGAGCGACGGCGTGTCGAGCTCGGTGATCGCGAGGCTCGACACGTTCGCGATCACCGTCTTGCCCGCGTCGAGCTTCACGTGATACAGCGAATAGCCGCCCATGTACGCGACGTTGGTGATCCTGCCGCGCGCCCAGTTGAACGCACCTTCGGGCGGCTTGCGCGTGAGCGCGATCCGCTCCGGGCGCACCGACACCGTGACCGGCATCCCGAGCGGGCCCGTGATCCCGTGGCTCACGTACAGCCGGCTCGGCAGCTCCGGGGATTCGATGTACACGTAGTCGGGTTCGTCCTCGACCGTGACGCCGTCGAACAGGTTCGTCGAGCCGATGAACTCGGCCGAGAAGCGGCTGTTCGGATATTCGTAGACTTCGTTCGGCGAGCCGATCTGCACGATCTGCCCTTCGCTCATCACCGCGAGCCGGTTCGCCATCGTCATCGCTTCTTCCTGGTCGTGCGTGACCATGATGCAGGTGACGCCGACCTTCTTCAGGATGTTGACGAGCTCGATCTGCGTGCGCTGGCGGATCTGCTTGTCGAGCGCCGACATCGGCTCGTCGAGCAGCAGCACCTTCGGGCGCTTGACGAGCGAGCGCGCAAGCGCGACGCGCTGCTGCTGGCCGCCCGACAGCTGGTGCGGCTTGCGCTTCGCGTACTTGCTCATCTGCACGAGCTCGAGCGCCGCGGCGACGCGCTCCTTCAGCTCGGCCTTCGGCGTGCCTTCCTGCTTCAGGCCGTAGGCGACGTTCGCCTCGACCGTCATGTGCGGGAACAGCGCATACGACTGGAACATCATGTTCACGGGCCGCTTGTACGGCGGCATCTGCGCGAGGTCTTCGCCGTCGATCAGGATCTTGCCCGAGGTGACCGTCTCGAGGCCCGCGAGCATCCGCAGCAGCGTCGACTTGCCGGAACCCGAACTGCCGAGCAGCGCGAACAGCTCGCCCTGGCGCACCGTCAGGTTCACGTTGCGCACCACTTCGGTCTCGCCGAATTTCTTGACGGCGTCGACGATCTGGACAAAGGTCTCGGCGCGCGTATTCGCGCCGGACGAAGGAACGAAGGACGGCGCGCCCGCAACCGGCGCACCCGACTGGCTATTCATGATGTGCTGCTTCTCTCCTGCGTTTGACGAACAAAGCCCCCGGGGGCACCAGGGGCTTCATGACTGCTGGCTCACTTCGGCTCGCGTCAGCGGCCCGATTTCAGCTCGGTCCACAGACGCGTCTGCAGACGCTGGATTTCAGGCGGCAGCGGCTTGAGCAGGAACAGCGTCTTCACGACGTCGGCCGGCGGATAGACGGCCGGGTCGTTCGCGACGTCCGGCCGCACGTACTTGCGGGCCTCGGCGTTCGCGCTCGGGTAGTACACGGCGTTCGTGATCGCCGCGTGCACCTTCGGATCCTCGATGTAGTTGATCCACTGCAGCGCGGCGTCCTTGTTCTTCGCGTCCTTCGGAATCGCCATCACGTCGAACCAGACCGGTGCGCCGCCCTTCGGAATGTAGTACTCGACCTTGTACGGCTTCTTCGCTTCGAGCGCGCGATGCTTCGCGATCACGACGTCGCCCGACCAACCGTACGCGAAGCAGATGTCGCCGCCGACCAGGTCGTTGATGTAGCCCGACGAGTTGAACTGCGTGATGTACGGGCGGATCTTCTTCAGCACTTCCATCGCGGCCTTGTAGTCGGCCGGGTTCGTGCTCATCGGATCCTTGCCGATGTAGTGCAGCGCTGCCGCGAACATCTGGTCCGGCGCGTCGAGCACCGACACGCCGCAGCTCTTCAGCTTCGAGAGGTTTTCCGGCTTGAACAGGATGTCCCAGTTGTCGAGCGGAACCTTGCCGAGCGCCTGCTGCGCCTTCGTCAGGTTGTAGGCGAGACCGGTCGTGCCGTAGGCCCAGGGCACCGTGTACTTGTTGCCCGGATCGGCGCCGGCGACGAGCGCCATCAGTTGCGGATCGAGGTGCTTGAGGTTCGGCAGCTTCGACTTGTCGAGCGGCGCGAAGATGCCGGCCGCGATCTGCTTGCCTGCGTAGTTGCTGGTCGGCACGACGATGTCGTAGCCCGAGCTGCCCGTCAGCAGTTTCGCCTGCAGCGTGTCGTCGCTGTCGTAGTTGTCGTAGCGAACCTTGACGCCCGTCTGTTTCTCGAAGTTCGGGATCGTGTCCTTCGCAATGTAGTCCGACCAGTTATAGATATTGAGTTGCGTATCCTTCGCCGCTGCGGCCGACGCACCCACGCACAGCGCGAGCGCTGCGAACCGGCCCACTACCTTTGCTTTCATCCCGTTCTCCCTCCGGCCGGACCGTGTGTCCGGCTGCCGTCTGCCTCGTCATGGCGGCGCATTGCGGCACGCCGCCCCTCGAAAACCCCGAACGCTACCATTATTCGCGCGCCGTCACAAAAAAATCATGCCCGTGTCGCGCAAACGGAACAGATTGCTGTCGCAAGCCGCCCGGGCGGCCCGCACGGCGGGGCGTTCCCGGGGAATTCTATCGGTTAATCGACGCCTGTCCATCAGGAAAAGAAAGCGGTGGCAAAACCGCGTGCGCACCGGCGGCGCGCCGGCATCCGGCCGGCTGCCCGGCCTCCATGCATTAAAATGATGCCCTGACGATTTCACGGCGCAAAACCTTCCGATGGCCTCCAATCTCCACGACCTGCCTGACAGCCCCTGCATCGGCGTCTGCTCGACCCTCTTCGACGAAGTCTGCAAGGGCTGCGGCCGCACGGCCGCCGAGGTATCGAACTGGGTGTTCCTGAGCGACGACGAAAAGCGGGCCGTGTGGGAGCGCATCACGCGCGAAGGCACGGCGATGCGCTTCCAGTACGACAAGCTGTAAGCCGTCCCGCGTCGGCGCATGCCGACGCGATGCGCCCGCCCGGGCGCCGCTGGCCCGATCAGGGGCCGGCCGCCGGCGCGCCTGACCCGGCCGCATTTCTCTCCTCCCCGCCTCACCACCGCACTCGCTCCGTCGCATCGACGCGACGCCGCTCCGTTTCCGTTCCGAATTCCCGCTGCCAGCAAGCGCCATCGGCGCAATGACGTCGCACGTGCTGCGTCGCGACCGTCCGTTGCCAACCGGCATGCCGGGGTCGCGCCTTCCGTTTTTTCGATATTGTCCGCTCAGATTGAATCCAATCCGCTTGATCCTTATCGAAGCTGAAAAATATTACATCTGACATTCGTAACGATCAAAACACCAGCCTCCATCGATAAATCGGATTATTTTCTCGATTAAATTCCATAAATTCCACTGAAATAGTCGCAAAAATCTGTACAAGTACGATTTCAATTATTAAATCTAATTGATAAATTCCATTCGCTCCCCGGAAATTATGGCGAGCGATTTATCTTCCACCCATCGAAAAACCGGATCACCGAATTACCTTCGGAATTCCGGCTAGTTAAAGGAAACCGCTCCAATGAAATTCATTAAGATGACTAACCAAGCGTCGCATGTCGTGATGGCAGGTCTGCTCGCCCTGGGGAGCGCGTCGGCGTTCGCCGACTCGTTCGACGTCGCGGTCACCGGCAAGATCAAGCCGGGCGCCTGCACGCCGACGCTCGCCGGCGGCGGCACGTTCGATTACGGACTGATCGGCTCGGCCGAACTCAGTCCGACCGCGCCCACGCTGCTGCAGGTTCTGTCGGATTCGATCACGATCACGTGTGACGCTGCGGCCCGCGTCGCACTGAGCGCGCAGGACAATCGCGCGGGCACCGGCGCATTTACCGGCAATATCAATTTCTTCGGCTCGTCCAATCCGGTTAAAACGCAATTCGGTCTCGGAGCGGCCGGCGGCAAGAATATCGGCGCTTTTGCATTCCGTTTCAGAACGAACTCGTTCACGGCGGATGGTGCGGCGGTCGATTCGATTGGTTCGGCCACCAGCGGCGCCAGCTGGGCGACGTCCAACGGGGTCGCCACCAACACCGGCGACTACGAGTCGTGGGCGAAGAAAGGCCAGACCGTCCCGGTCGCGGCGAAGGTCTTCACCGGCACGCTCGACGTGCAGGCCGCGATCGACAAGACGTCGAATCTCGACCTGAGCCAGGAAATCAATCTCGACGGCCTCGCCACCGTGTCGCTCGTGTACCTGTAATTCCGGTACGCGTTTTTCCTCCGATCGCGTCGATTGCCTGACAGGCGTCGACTGCACCGCCGCTTCGCCGAAGCGGCGGTGCGCCGCACGATTACCGCCCCTGCCTGCCACCGCCATGAAATTCCCTGCACGCCATACCCTGCGGGCGTCGTTGCTCGCCCCGCTCCTCGGTTGCCTGATCGGTTCGAGCGTCGTCCACGCGATGGGCGTCGTGCCCGAGACGTCCGTGGTGATCGTCGACGAGGCCGACGGGGAAGGCACGATCTCGGTCAGGAACACCGACAACCATCCGACACTCCTGCATACGACGGTCGAGCCCATTCCCGAGGACAAGGCCGAGCTCCTCATCGTGACGCCCCCGATCGCGCGTGTCGAAGCCGGTGCGGTGCAGCTCATCCGCTTCGTTCTCGCCGGCAACGCGCCGCTCGCCACGCAGCGCCTCGCCCGCGTCTCGTTCTCCGGCATTCCGCCGAAACGCCCGGGCAAAAACGAGATCCAGACGATCATTCGCCAGAACCTGCCGGTGCTGATCCAGCCGCAAGACCTCGCGCGTAACGACAGGCCGTGGGAACTGCTGAAGTGGTCGATCGAGGACGGCAAGCTGATCGTGCGCAACGACAGCCGCTATGTGGTGCGTCTCGAACAGAAAGTGCAGTTGCTGCCGTCGCGGCAGATCGTGTCGCTGCCGGCACCCTACGTGCTGGCCGGACAGACCCGCCGGATCGCACTGGCCCGCGACGCCGTGACGCCCGAGCGCGTGCGCCTCTTCCCCGCCACCGTCTACGGCTACTCGGTCGATCACTACGACGCAGCGCTGGTCCCCGCCGCGGCCAATGCGGCCAATGCGGCGAACGCGCCCGCAGCGGCCACGCAACGGTAAGCGCCGCGTCGGCGATTGCTGATTTGCGATGTCAGGTGCCATTCATGGCCCGCGCGGCCGCGTCGCGCGTGGCTTCGTCGCGCTCGCGCTGTGCGCCGTTGCGACCTGCATGCGGTGCGCCGCCGCCACCCGCCCGGGCGACACCGCGTCCGACACGGTCGAGTTCGACACCGGCGCGCTGCGCGAGCACGGGATCGACGCCACCGCGAGCCGCTATTTCGCGCACGCGCCGCGCTTCATGCCCGGCACGGCTTCCGTGCGGCTGACGGTCAACGGCAAGCGGGCCGGCCGCGCCGATGCGCGATTCGACGACAACGGCAACCTGTGCGCGACGCCCGGCCTGCTGCGCGCGGCCGGCCTCGTCGTGCCCGATGCGCTACGGGATGCGGCCGCAGCGACCGCAGCGACCGCAGAGAACGCCGGCGCCGATACGCCGCCATGCTACGACTACCGGCGCGCCTATCCGCAGGCGATCATCAAGCTGCGCCCGGCCGACGGCGCCGTCGACCTCGTCGTGCCGGCCGACGCGCTCGACACGAGGCCGCGCACGCCCGACACGTTCGAGCACGGCGGCTTCGCCGGGCTCGTCAACTACGACCTGCTCGCGATGACGACGCGCAACCCGGCCGGCACGTCGCAATACTGGCAAGCCACGACCGAAGCCGGTTTCAACGCGGCGGACTGGATCGTGCGCAGCAGCCAGATCGCCACGGTCGTCGGCGGCCATGCCGGCGTCGATCATCAGGCAGCCTACGCGCAGCGCACGTTCGCGTCGCGCGGCACGACGCTGCAGGCCGGGCAGATCGTGCCGCGCTCGACGCTGTTCTCGATCGGCCGGACGTTCGGTGTACAGATGTTTCCGGACGAAGCGCTCGCCGTCGCGCCCGGCGCGGCCGCACGCGTGACCGGGATCGCACGCACGCAGGCGCGCGTCGAGGTACGCCAGCTCGGCGTACTGATCCATGCGTCGCAGTTGCCGCCGGGGCCGTTCACGCTGACCGACCTGCCGCTCGTCAGCGGCAGCGCGGATCTCGACGTGACCGTCGTCGAGGCCACGGGCGACGTGCAGCATTTCATCGTGCCGGGTTCGTCGCTACCCGGGGCCGGGCTCGCCGCCGCGCAAGGGCTCGCGATCGCGGTGGGCCGCCTGCAGAACGACGGCTACGCACAAGCGCCGTGGCTCGCGACCGCCACGCGTGGCTGGCAGATCCGGCAACGCGCGCGGCTCAACGCCGGCATCCTCATGTCGTCGCCGTTGCAGTCGGGCGCCGCGAGCGTGGAATTCGCACCGCTTGCCGGCGTCGCCGCGGCCGTCGGTGTCGACCTCACCCGCGCTGCCGGCCGCACCGGCGCGCAGACGCGTATCGCGCTGTCGAGCAACGGCGACACGCCATTGCGCGCCAATGTGTCGTTCGTCCGGCGCACGTCCGGATACCGTGAACTGACCGATGCGGTGCGATCGATCGACGCATTCACGCCGCCGGCGCGCACCCAGTTCGCGGCAGCGCTCGGCTGGCACGATCGCACGCTCGGCATGCTGTCGTTCGACTACACGCGCGTCGCGGTGATCGACGGCCCCGCGATGCAGCGCATCGCCGGCGCATGGACCCGCCCGCTCGGGCGGGGCTCACTCGCATTGAACGTGAGCCGGACGTTCGGCACCCGCGGCGCCATCGGCACCCAGGTTTATGTGAGCGCGACCGTGCCGATCGGCACGCGCAGCGTCAGCGCGTTTGCGAACGTCACCGGCGATTCGGTGCGTTCGGGCGCCCGCTATTCCGACACGTTCGGCCGGACCGGCAGTTACAGCGTCGCGGCCGACTACGACACCGCGATCCGGTCGCCGTCGATCCGCGCGACCGTCAGCGCCACGCCGAAGCATGTGCGCGCGATCGTCAACGCGGGCCTCTACGGCGCCGATCGCGCGACGCTCGGTGTCAATCTGCGCGGTGCGGTCGCGCTGCTCGATGGCGTCGGCATGCTGTCGCCGTACGAGATCCGCGACACGCTCGCACTCGCCCGCGTCGGCGATCGCGCCGGCATCGAACTCATCACGCCGTCGGGCCCGGTCTGGACCGATCGCCACGGCCGCGCCGTGATCGCATCGCTGCCCGCGTACACGCAAACGCTCGTGCGGATCAACACGAAAAGCCTGCCGCGCAATCTCGACCTGAAGAACGGCATACAGACCGTCGAAGCCGGCCGCGGCTCGGTCAGCCGCGTCGAATTCGCCGTCGAGCAGACGCGACGCGTGCTGCTGACCGTCACGCTCTCGAACGGCGCGCCGCTGCCGGTGCTGTCGACCGTCGTCGACGACGACGACCGGTTCGTGACCGTCACCGGAAGCGAAGGCAGGTTGCTGCTCACGGGCGCGCAACTGACGACGCCGCTGCGGGTCGCGTTGCCGGACGGCGCGTACTGTCGCCTGGCGATCGCGCTGCCAGCCGAGCCGCCTGCGACGACGCGCTATTACGAGCGGGCCGACGCGCGCTGCGAATCGGTGCCCGCGTCCGTCGCGCAAGCCGCACAAAAAAAGAGCGGCATGCCGACTGACATGCCGCCAACCCCAACTCTGTTCTTGTCCGAACGCGCCTAGAACTTCATCCCGACGCCCACGCCGACGATCAGCGGATCGATGTGCAGCGTGCCGATGCCCTTGTCGCCGAGCGTCGCATCGGTGCTCATCCAGATCTTCTTCACGTCGACGTTCATGAATACCTTTTTCGTGAGCTGCACGTCGACGCCGAACTGCAGCGCCGGGCCGAAGCTGCTCTTGTTGATCGACACGCCCTCGCCGCCGACGTTGAGCCCGTTGTTGTAGAAGTACGTGTAGTTCAGGCCCGCGCCGACGTACGGGCGCACCTTGCCGGCATGGTTGAAGTGGTACTGCAGCAGCAGCGTCGGCGGCAGCACGCCCACGCCGCCGAGATTGCCGAGGCTCGACGTCATCTGGTGCCGCGACGTGCCGAGGATCAGCTCCACGCCGAGGTAGTCGCGGATCATGTACGTGAAGTCGAGCTCCGGCACGATCGCGTTATTCACGCCCGTGTTGATCGCGCCGAGCGTGTCGCTCGCGCGCTCGTTCGGCTGGATGCTGATCGCGCGCAGCCGGACCAGTACGTCACCCTGGTTGATGCCGTCGCCCGGCGAAGCCGCGTGCGACAGCGAAGGCAGCGCGGCGAGACTCGCCGCGATCGCGGCAGCAGTGACACAAGTTCGAATCGTTTTATGCATGGTGCGGACCCCTGAAGAATGCATTCCATTCTCTCTGTAGGGTCTTTCGGGCATCTTGATATTCGTCAAGCCAGCGTAAACATCGGACGGTTTGTCGCAGGCTCGGCTGCGCGGCCCGTCAGCAGCAGATCGAGCAGATCGCGCACGCTACGGATCGCGTTGCCGAACGGCAGCGCTTCGCGGCCGCGGAAGAACAGGCCGTTCGCGACGTCGCCGCGCAGCGCGGCCGCGAGCCGCGTGTCGATGCAGAAATGGCCGAACTTCTCGATGCCGTCGCGTAGCCCGCAGACGCTCAGGCATTCGAGCGCGGTCGGGCAGCGCTGGCGGAACGCGCCGAGCTTGTTGCGAATCCGCGTTTCGTTGCGCAGGTAACGATCGAGCCAGGGGGTCTTCACCGCGCGCGCCGGCAGCCCCGTCACGCTGACGAATTCGACGATGTCATCGGGCAGCGCCTCGGCCAGCACGCGCTTGAAGTTCGGATGCGCGTCGCCCTCCTCCGTCACCGCGAACGGGGTGCCCACCTGCACGCCGTTCGCGCCGGCCGCGAGCGCCGCGCGCACCGTGTCGTGACTGTTGATCCCGCCCGCGACGATCAGCGGGATCGTGTCGCGCGCGAGGCCGAGAGACGCCATCACCTGCGCGGTCTCGTCGAGCACGCGCGCGAAATCGAAGCGCGCATCGTGCATGTCGTCGATCTGCGTGACGCCGAGGTGGCCGCCCGCATGCGCGGGATGCTCGATCACGATCGCATCGGGCAGCCGCCCCTTCTTCATCCACTTCTTCAGCACCAGCGCGATGCCCCGGCTGTCCGACAGGATCGGGATCAGCGCGATGTCGTACCCCTGCGTGAGGTCGGGCAGATCGAGCGGCAGGCCGGCGCCCATCACGATTGCGTCCGCGCCCTCGTCGCACGCGACGCGCACGTAGTCCGCATGCGCGCTCACCGCCTTCATCACGTTGACCGCGATCATCCCGCGCCCTTCGCTGTAGGTTTTCGCGAGGCGAATCTCGCGCGCGAGCGCGTCGAGGTTCGCGGCTTCGAGCGTCGCGCGATCGGGATTCGCGCGGCAGCGCGCGAGCAGGTCCGCATGGTGGTGACGCAGGTCGATGCTGGCGATCGTGCCGAGCGCGCCTTCGCGCGCGACGCTGCCGGCGAGCCGGTGCGCGGAAATGCCGACGCCCATGCCGCCCTGCACCACGGGCAGCAACGTGCGGCCGCGAATCTCGAGCGGCGGGAAGGAAGTGCGTGCGGTCATCTGAACCTCGTCGAAACATCGAAAATCGGAAACGCGATGATCGACGATCCACCGGTGCGCACCTTGACGGCCGTCAATAAAAAACGGCACGCGAGCGTGCCGTTTCGGGTCATGCGGGGTAAAACGCTCAGGCCGGATTCGCCGGCTTGAGCTGCATCGACTTGTACTCGAGATACTCTTCGAGCCCGTACACGCCGTTCTCGCGGCCGTGTCCCGACTGCTTGTAGCCGCCGAACGGCGCGGCGCCGTTCCACATGCCGCCGTTGATGTCGACCTGGCCCGTGCGGATGCGGCGCGCGACGCGCATCGCGCGTTCGTCGCTGCCCGCCCACACCGCGCCGCCGAGCCCGTACGGCGAATCGTTCGCGATGCGCACCGCTTCGTCTTCGTCGCGATACGTGATGATCGACAGCACCGGCCCGAAGATCTCTTCCTGCGCGATCGTCGATTTGGGATCGACGCGGCCGAACACCGTCGGCTTCACGAAGAAGCCCTTCGCGAGCCCTTCCGGCAGGCCCGTGCCGCCCGTCACGAGTTCCGCGCCGTCGTCGATCCCGCGCTGGATATACGCCTGCACGCGCTGCTGCTGCGCGGCCGACGCGAGCGCGCCGAGGCGCGTCGTTTCGTCACGCGGGTCGCCCGCGACATATGCTTCGGCCGCCTTCTTCGCGATCTCGCGCGCCTCGTCGTAGCGCGCCTCCGGCACGAGCATCCGCGTGTGCGCCGAACAGGTCTGTCCCGCGTTCAGGTAGCACGCGTTGACCGTGCCCTTCACCGCCGTCGCGAAATCGGCATCGTCGAGGATCACCGACGCCGACTTGCCGCCGAGTTCGAGCGCGACGCGCTTCACGCCCGCGGCCGCGAGTTCGGCCACGCGCTTGCCGGCACGCGTCGAACCGGTGAACGACACCATGTCGACGTCCGGATCGGTCGCCAGCACCTCGCCGACGACCGGGCCATAACCGCATACGAGGTTGAACACGCCCGGCGGCAGGCCCGCTTCGTGAATCGCTTCGGCGAGCATGAACGCGTTGAGCGGCGCGACTTCGGACGGCTTCAGGACGACGGTGCAGCCGGCCGCGAGTGCCGGTGCGACCTTCAGCGTGACCTGGTTGAGCGGATAGTTCCACGGCGTGATCGCCGCGACGACGCCGACCGGCTCGCGCACGACCAGCGAGTTGCCGACCGTCGCCTCGAATTCGAACGATTCGGCGAGCTTCGCGTACGCCTTCCAGTTGTAGATCGGGCCGCCGACCTGGATCGCGCGCGACAGCTTGATCGGCATCCCGACTTCGCCGGTGATCGACTGCGCGAGTTCCTCGCTGCGCGCCTGCAGGCGCTCGACGATCTTGCGCAGATAGCCCGCGCGCGTCGCGGCCGGCGTCGCGGCCCATGCGTCGAATGCCGCGCGCGCCGCGCGGATCGCGTCCTGCGCGTCCGACGCGACGCCTTCGGGAATCCGGCCGATCACGGCCTCGGTACCCGAGTCGATCACGTCGATCGTGCCCGTTCCGGCCGGTTTGCGCCATGCGCCGTCGATGTAGAACTGGTCGTAGATTTTCATCGTTTTCCGCCTCCAGGGAAGCCGACATTCTAGCGAGCGTTTCCGTCCGCTGGTGTGACGATTGACAGCCATTCGAAAGGACCCGGCGCTATCGCGCCCTTGCTGTGCCGCCGGCGACGCAGGCCGGCGCGCCCGCCACGCAACCGCCGCCGCGTCAGGATCCGCCCGGGTGCGCGGGCGGGCTCGCATCGTGCTATGTTTTTATTATCGGCATCGGCCCGTTGCGGCCGGCGCCGCCCGGAATCGACGCATTTCGTGAGCGCTGCCATGTCCGACGCATCCCACACTCTCGGCTCGCAAGACCGCCTGGAACTGCTTTGCTGGCTCACCTGCGGCAATCTCGGCGCGTTTTACCTCAACGAATCGTGGCCGGACGCCACGTTCCAGGTCCAGGCCGCGCACCGCTGGCTCGACCGCCATCACCGTCAGGCCGACTGGCTCGCGGTCGCCCGGCTCGCGGCGCTCGCGCAGGACATCGCGAAGCGGCATGCGGGGTTCGTCGACGCGTCGTGGGCGCGCGACGCAGTGGAGGAAATCGTCGATACCGACGATCTCGACTATCGGGCGAAACTCGTGCAATGGGTGTACGAAGACTGCTGCAAGGCGCTCGCGGACAAGCGGCTGGCCGATTGATCCGCATCTGGAGCCGCATGCGTGCAGGCGGCTCACGCACTATGCGCCGGGGTTTTATCGTCGATGCGGGCGCAGCAGCCGGAACGGCTGGCGGGGTATGGTGCGCGCGCACCGCCGTCTGAGCCGGCGCGCCCGATGCGCGAAAACCGTCACGCCGCCGGCGAGCGCGCCCCAACGCCGCATGTCGCGACGCATACGGCCGCGAGCACCACGCCGATCGACACGAACGGCGCCGCCGGATGCAGTTCGTACAGCATCGTGCCGGCCAGCGGTGCGACGACCATGCTGAGCCCTTGCGCCATCGACATCGTACCGGCACACGCGGCCTGCTCGTGCGCTTCAACGCGGGTGCTCGCGAGCGCCGCGACCGCGGGAAATGCTGCGCCCATCCCGCACGCCGCCACGAAGTAGCTCGCGCACAGCAGCATCGGGTGCCCGGCCGGTGCGGCCAGCGTCGACACGAACCCCATGCCACCCGCCAGCGCGCCCCAGCGCAGCCATTGGAGCGGCGCGACCGCACGCAGGCGGCCGACCACCGACTGCGCCGCGATCAGCCCGATGCCGGCGCTGCCAAGCACGTAGCCGGCCACCATCGACGCGTCGCCCGTTCGCACGTGCAGCCGGTCGATCACGTAAAAGCCGAGCACGCTGTTCGCGATCATCACCGCGCTGTACAGCGCGAACGCGCTGCACCACGGCAGGCGCACGCGCGGATCAGTCGGCTTCAGCCGCGGCGACGCCCGCCGCACTGCATGCGCGCCGTCGTCGCGCAGCCGTCGCAGCCCCGCCAGTCCGGCGAGCGGCAGGAGCGCAAAAATGGCGAGCGCGAGCGTCATGTCGAACCCGGCCAACCAGCCCGCAAGCGGCGGCGCGAGCACCATCCCGATCGCACCCGCTGCACCGAATCGCGCGATCACGGCCGCGCGCCCCGTGGCCGGCGTCCGGTCCGCGATCCGCGCCATGGCCGCGACGGGCAGCCCCGCATAACAGCCGCCCATCGCCGCGCGCGTGACGAGCAGCGCGGCAAAGCCCACCCATACCGGCGGCACGGCGCTGCCGCCGTCGCGCAACGCCCAGCCAACGTAGCCGGTCAGCAGCAGCGAACTCGCAACGAAGCCGCCGATCGCCGCGCGCATCGCCGGCAGCCGCCCGCGGGTGTCCGCCACGCGCCCCCACCGCGGCGCGGCGATCATCCACACGAGCCCGACGATGCCGATGATCGCGCCGACGTGCAGCGGCTCGAGATGCATGCGCCGAGCCATCGGTCCGGCGATCGTGACGAATACATAGGTGCCGGCCACCATCGCGAAATTGGCGAGCAGCAGCGGCAGGAAAGACTTGCCGGCATCGGCCGGCGTAGGCAGCGAGTCAGCGGAAGTCGTCGACATAAGGTGTTCCGATGAAAGAAGGTAAACGTCGGGCAACGGAAGGCGGATGGGCGCTCACACGCCGAGCGTCGCGCCGCCGTCGACGCACAGCGTGTGCAGTGTCACGTGGCGCGCGGCATCGGACAGCAGGAACAGCACGGTGCCGGCGACGTCGTCGGGGGCCGCAATGCGGCCGAGCGGGATGCCCGTGCGATAGGTTTCGAGCGAACCCGCGATGACGCCCGCCGGGCCTTCCGGGCCGCGCCACAGTTGGCGCTGCATTGGCGTGTCGGTCGATCCCGGCGCGACGATGTTGCAGCGAATGCCGTGGCCGGCCAGTTCCAGGCCGAGGCAGCGCGTGAACTGATGCGCGGCGGCCTTCGACGCGGCGTAGGCGGCCATCTGCGTGCGCGGCACGAGCGCTGCATTCGACCCGACCGTCACGATGCTGCCCGCGCGCCGCTCGATCATGTGCTGTGCGACCGCGCGCGACAGGTGGAACACGCCATGCGCGTTCACTGCGAAGCAATGCGCCCAGTCGTCGTCGGTCAGCGACGTCGCGGCCGCGAGCCGCAGCACGCCGGCGACGTTCGCGAGCATGCCGATCGGGCCGACCGCCACCTCCACGTGCTCGATCGCCGCGCGCACGGCGCGCGCGTCGGCCACGTCGACCGCGAACGGATGGACGCGGCCTGGCGCCGGCGGGCGATCCTCGTGCGCACGCGAGAGCGCGTCTGCGTCGATGTCGAACGCGGCGACGTCGACGCCGCACGCGGTGAGCGCGTGAACCACCGCGGCGCCGATCCCGCGCGCCGCGCCCGTCACGACGGCCACGCCCGCCGGAAATGTCATCTCGGTTTCCCTGCTCATCGATTCGCGTTCCTCATAACGGTTTCCATGTCGGCCCATGCGGCGAGCCGTTCGGTCAGTGCGGCGCCAATCGCCGCCATCGGCTCGGGATCGGACATCCCGTCGTGCGAGCAGTCGAGCGCCACGCAAGTCATCAACGCCACCGGCCGGAGCGCGGCCCAGCTGTCGGGCGTCGGCGTGCCGGGCCGCTTGCGGGTCGCGTTGAACAGCAGCAGTTCGCCGCCGTAATGCGGGGTCGGCGCCGCGCGGAACAGGCGCATCTGCCGCAGCGTCGCGCCGACCAGCGCGTCGAGCCCCCCGCCGCCGAGCGCGGCGAACGGGCTGTTCGCGCGCAGCAGGCGCTGCCGCAGCAGCACGTCGGACAACGCCGCCGTGTCGAAATCGCCGTTCACCGTCAGCAGGATCCGCAGCGCGTCGCCAGTCTCCGGTTGGGGGCGGTGCTGTCCACGCGGACGACGGATAACTGTCCATCAGCGCGAGCACGCCGACCGGCGCGCCGGCGCGTTCGAGGGCCGCGGCGACCGCGTACGCGAGCGCGCCGCCCAGCGACCAGCCGAGCAGGTGGTACGGACCGTCCGGCTGCAGCGCCCGTACGCGCCGCACATAGGTGTCGACGAGCGCGTCGAAATCGGCCGCGCCGTTCGTGTCGCCGACCGACAGTTGCAGCCCGTCGATCGTCGTGTCGGGCAGGTACGCGGCGAGGCGCAGGTAGCTCCACGCGAGGCCGTCGGCCGGATGGATGCAGATCAGCCGCTGCGCGGGCGCGCCAGCCGTCTGGATCGCGAGATGCGGTGCGAACGCATCGCGCTCCGCGCGCGGCCGGTATGGCAGCGGCGTGCGCAGCGCGGCCGTCAGTGCCGCGACCGTCGCATGGCGGAACAGCATCGACACCGGCACATCGCGACCGAGCGCGGTCGCCAGCCGGGCGCTCATCTGGATCGCCTGTAACGACTTGCCGCCGATGTCGAAGAAATTCGAATCCGGCGTCAGCGCGACGCCGCCGAGCACGCTGCGCCACGCGTGCATCACCTGCCGTTCGAGCGTGTCGGCGCGCGGATCGTCGTCCACGCCGATGCGGCCCGCTATCGCCAGTTGCCGCAATGCGTTGCGATCGGTCTTGCCGTTGACGTTGCGCGGCAGCCGTTCGAGCACGTGCCATGTGTCGGGAATCGCCGCGGCCGGCAGCGCGTCGGCGAGCCGCGCCCGCAGCGCGGCCGTGTCGTCGACCCCGGCGACGAATGCCGCGAGTGTCGTCACGTCGGCGTCGCCGCGCAGTGCGACGACCGCCGCCTCGCGCACATCCGGCGTGCGCAGCAGCCAGTCCTCGATCTCGCGCGGATCGATGCGCACGCCGCTGATCTTCACCTCGTGGTCGATCCGGCCGTCGAACACCAGCCGGCCGTCGCGCACGGTGGCGAGATCGCCGGTCCGGTACGCGCGCACGCCGCTCCCCGGCAGCCTGACGAAGCGCCCGGACGTCAGCGCCGCATTGCCCGGATAGCCGAGCGCAAGCGCGTCGCCGCACAGCACCAGTTCGCCCGTGCGGCCCTCGGCCACCGGATACAGCCGCTCGTCGACGACATACGCGTCGACGCCCGCGCGCGGCGTGCCGATCGGCACCGGCTCGCCGTCGCGCCAGATCGCGCCGGGGCCACTCACGCAGGCGGCCGTCGCGATGATCGTCGTTTCGGTCGGCCCATAGGTGTTCAGCAGCGCCAGATGCGGCAGGTGCGCATGCCAGCGCCGGATCCGCTCCGGCAACGCGGCCTCCCCGCCGATGATCGTCAGGCGCACGCCGGCGAGGTGCTGCGCATGGCGTGCGTCCAGTGCGTGGGCGAGCACGTGCCAGTAAGCGGTCGGCAGATCGAGCACCGTGATGCGGCGGCGTTCGACCTCGGCCGTAAACGCGTCGACCGAGTCGAGCATCGCGTCGTCGCGCAAGACGAGCGTCGCGCCGTTGCAGAGCGTCGCGAATATCTCCTCGAAGCTCGCATCGAAATGCAGCGGCGCGAACTGCAGCGTGCGGTCGCCCGGACCGATCCGATACACGTCGCGCGTGCTCGCGACGAAATGCGCGAGCGCGCCGCGCCCGACCAGCACGCCGTTCGGCCGGCCGGTCGATCCCGACGTGTATAGCAGGTACGCGGGCCGTGCCGCATCGGGCGCCACGCACACCACGTCGTGCGGCAACGGCACGCGCGCCGCGTCCAGATCGAGCACCGACCGCTCGCCCGCGCATTCGCGATACGCATCGCGCGTGATCACCAGTGCGGGCGCCGCATCCGCCAGCATCGCCGCGACGCGCTGCGGCGGTCCGTCCGGATCGATCGGCACGATCGTCGCGCCGACCTTCAGCACGGCCAGCATCGCTGCGATCACGTCGGGCGCACGCGGCGCGGCGATCGCGACGCGTGCATTGCACCCCACGCCCCGTCGTTCGAGTTCCGTCGCGAGTGCGGCGGCATCGGCGAGCAACGAGCGGTAGTCGATGCGCCCGTCACCGGCCTCGATCGCCGGGTGCGACGGTGCATCGCGCGCGATGCGCTCGACCAGCGCGAGCACGTCGTCGCACGGCCCGTCGATCGGCGCGCCGCGCACGATCGACGGCGCGGGCATCCCCTCGAGCAACGCGCCGACAGGCGCATCCGGCGCCTGTTCGGCAAATGCGTCGAGCCACTCGGCAAGGTTGCGCGCATGCGCGGCGAGCACGGCCTCGTCGTACGCGTTCGGGTTCGCTTCCAGCGTCAGGTGCCACGCGCCGCCACGCACGGTGAGCGTCACGTTCAGATCCTTCACCGGGCCACCGCTCACCGCGCGCGTATCGCTCGCGAGCCCGTGGAACACGACCCGGCGTTCGAACGGCATCACGTTGACGGCCTGATTGAACAGGAACGCGTTGCGCTCCAGCAGCCCGAGATCGCCGCGAATCCAGCCGTACCGGTAATACAGATGCGGCCGGATCGCGCGCAGGCGCTCCGCGCATTCGCGCGCGAGCGCACGCGGCGAGCGTTCGGCGTCGACGTGCATGCGCAGCGGCACGATGTTCATCGCCATGCACGGCACGCCGAGCGCCGGCGTGCCGAGCCGGTTCATCACCGGCAGCCCGAGCGTCAGGTCGCGCTGGCCGCCCTGCTTCGCAAGCCAGATGCCGACCGCGCACAGCAGCCACGCATTCCAGTCGACGTCGACTCGCTCGGCAGCCGCGCGCAGCGCGTGCACGCGGTCGGCGTCGAACACGCGCGTCGCGCGCCGCGCATCGGCGGCGATGTCCTGCTTCGGCGCGAGTACGAGCGGCGCGGGCACGTCGCGCAGATGCGCACGCCAGAACGCGCGATCGGCATCGAAGCCGCCGTCGGCGCGATAACGCGCCTCGGCCTCCACGACGCGATCCAGCCGCCAGTCGGGCAGCGCCGGCAGCGGCCCGCCGCCGACGCGCGCGTTGTAGCGGGCGCCCACGGCCTGCTGCAGCAGCCCGTAGCCGAAGCCGTCGAGCGCGATGTGATGCACCTGCAGATACCACCAGTGCCGGGTCGGCGACAGCCGCAGCAGCGCGGTACGGTACAGCGGATCGGCTGTCACGTCGCAGCAGACCGACAGCGACGCCTTCATCCACGCGTGCGCCGCCTGCACGGGATCGGCTTGCGCCGACAGGTCGACGAGCGGCAACCGCGTGCGCGGCGTCCGGCGCGCCTGCCACAGCGCATCGTCCTGCCACACGAACCGCATGTGCAGCGCGTCGGCGTGATCGAGCACGGCCTCGACGCTGTCGGTCAGCGCGGCGACGTCGAGCGCGCCGTCGAGCTCGACGGTCTCGGCCGTCAGATAGCCCGGATCGTCGGAGTCGACCTGTTGCGCGACCCAGATTCCGTATTGCGCGGAAGTCGCGCGGATCGGCAAGGATTCGTTTTTCATCGGCAGGCTTGCTCCGAAGTTCATTGAGCCGGCGGCGGGCCGCGTCACGCGCCCCGCTCCCATGCGACCACCAGCGCCCGGTTGCGCGACATCAGCACCAGGTGCTCGTCCATCACGTGCTGGATCTGCTCGAGCCGCTCCGAAGAATCGGCTTCGCAGCGCAGCTGCAGCACGTCGTCGGTGCGCAGCATCCGGCAGACGCCGTACGGGAAATCGATGGTCGCGCGATGTTCGTCGAACACGACCGGTACCTTGATCGCGTAGTTCTTGCACAGCTTGAACAGCACGCGGTCGGCCTGCGGCACCGACACCTGCGCCGTGCTGACGAACGACGCCGGACGCGCATCGGGCATCGCCGGATGCGCCGTCATGCGCTCACCTGCGCCGCGCGCTGCAGCACCTGCGTCCATGCGCCTAGCGTCGGCTGCTCGGCGAGCTGGACGAACGTGACGTCGTAGCCTTGCGCGCGCCACTGCTCGACGAGCGTCATCATCCGGATCGAATCGAGCCCGCAATCGACCAGATTGTCGTGCTCGCGCAGGTCGGCGGCCGGTATCCGCAGGCTGCGGGCGACCTGCGCCGCGATCGCGACGAGCATGGGTGCCGAATCATCCGCCGGCGCGACGCCTGCGAGCGCGTCCGTGGTCACCGCCATCCCGCAGCGGCCCGCCACGTAGTCGAGCGCCATTCGGTGCTCGCGCTCGGAGAAATCCGCGAGCGCGTCGGCGACGAAGAACGGCTGCACGTCGCGCATGAACGCATCGCAGGCGGTCATCAGACAGCCGATGTGCGCATAGATCCCGCAAATCGCAAGCTGGTCGCGCGCCCGCTCGCGCAGGCACGTCTCGAGCGGCGAGCGCCGGAACGCGCTGTAGCGCCACTTGTCGAGCACCGTGTCGCCGGACGCCGGTGCGAGCGCGTCGCAGATCGCCGCGCGCGACGGCTGCGCGGTGAGGCCCGGTCCCCACATGTCGGTCAGGAGCGCCCGGTCGGCCGCCGCCTGCGTCGCCGGCTGCGCGGTGTAGTAGACCGGCATCCCGGCCGCACGCGCGAAATCGATCAGGCGGCGTACATGCGCGACGAGCGTCGGCACGGGCGCGGCCGCACGGTCATAGAAGTCGAGGAAGTAGTCCTGCATGTCGTGCACGAGCAGCGCCGCGCGGTGCGGGTCGAACCGCCAGTTCACGCGGTTCGCCGGCAGCTCGGCCGGCATCGGATAGGAAGCGATTTTCGGAATGGCCATGATGGACAGGATTGGAATGGAGGAATCGACCGGACGTCGCCGTGCCCGTCAAGCGGCGGCGGCGAGCCGATCCGCGATGTGCTGTCGAAGCGCGCGCTTGTCGATCTTGCCGACCGGCGTTTTCGGGAATGCGTCGACGAATTCGATCCGGTCGGGCACCTTGTACGCCGCCACGCCCTGTTCACGCACGAAGCGCACGAGATCCGCCGCGGCCGGCGCCGGCACGCCGCGAATCACGTACGCACAACTGCGTTCGCCGAGATACGGGTCGGGCATCGCGACCAGCGCCGCGTCGACGACACCCGGATGCGCGAGCAGCAGGTGTTCGATCTCCTCGGCCGGGATCTTCTCGCCGCCGCGGTTGATCTGGTCTTTCGCGCGCCCCTCGACGACGATCTGGCCGCCCGCCGTCAGGCGGACGCGATCGCCGGTGCGATAGAAGCCGTCCGTCGTGAACGCGCGCGCGTTGTGCGCGGCTGCGTCGTAGTAGCCGCGGATCGTGTACGGGCCGCGCGTCAGCAGATGGCCGACCTCACCGGGTTCGACCGGACGGTCGTCATCGTCGACGATGCGGACCTCGTCGTCCGGCGAGATCGGGCGCCCCTGCGTGGCGATCACCACGTCGCGCGGATCGTCGAGCCGCGTGTAGTTGACGAGCCCTTCGGCCATCCCGAACACCTGCTGCAATTGCGCGCCGAAGCCGTCGGCCGCGCGGGCCGCGAGCGCCGGATCGAAGCGCGCGCCGCCGACCTGCACGAGTTCGAGGCTCGCGAGCGCGCCGCGCCGCTGCCCGGCCGCTGCCAACCACACGGGCACGAGCGGCGGCACCAGTGCCGCCACCGTCACGCGCTCGCGCTCGATCAGCGGGAACGCGGCATCAGGGCTCGCGCCGTCGCTCAGCACGACGGTGCCGCCGGCATCGAAGACGCCGAGCGAACCCGGCGAACTCAGCGCATAGTTATGCGCGGCCGGCAGCGCCGCGAGATAGACGCTGCGCTCGGTCAGCCCGCAAATGCGCGCGCTCTCGCGCACGCTGTACAGGTAGTCGTCGTGCGTGCGCGGGATCAGCTTTGGCGTACCCGTGCTGCCGCCCGACAGTTGCAGGAACGCGATCTCGTGCGCGCCGGGCCCCGGCGGCAGCGCGACGTCGGGCGTCGGCTCCGGCAGTGCGACGCGCGTATTGCCGGGCGCGGTGAACAGCATGTGACGCAGCGTCGGCGCATCGGCGCGAATTTCGCTCGCGAGCGCCCGGTAGTCGAACCCGTCGTGCCGTTCCGCCGCGACATAGGCGACCGCGCCCGCGTGCCGGCAAAAGTAGCCGATCTCGCGCCGGCGATGCGCGGGCAGCGCAAACACCGGCAGCGCGCCGATCCGGAACAGCGCGAACGTCACCGCGAAGAAAGCGACGCAGTTCGGCAACTGCACGACGACGCGCTCGCCCGGCACGATCCCGCACGCGGTCAACGCACGGGCCGTGCGCTCGGCTTCCGCCGCGAACGTCCGGTACGACCAGCGCAGGTCGCCCTGTACGAGCGCGACGCGTTCGGCGTGCCGCGCGACGCGTTCGTCGAACCATTGCGCGAACGACTGGCCGAGCCAGTACCCCTTCTGCCGATACGCCGCGGCGAACGCGTCCGGCCACGGCGTGCATTTCGCGGACGTCATGCGAACTCCCGCGCGGCGCCCGTTGCGGCATCGTGATCGATACCGAGCGCATCCAGCATCGTCCGGAACTTGGCGGCGGTTTCCGCGCGTTCGCCGTCGGGCGTCGATTCGCCGACCACGCCCGCGCCCGCATAGAGCCGCAGCGTGCGGTCGAACGCCTCGGCGCAGCGGATCGTGACGACCCACTCGCCGTCGCCCCCTGCGTCGACCCAGCCGAGCATCCCCGCGTAGAAGCCGCGATCGAACGGCTCGGCATCGCGAATGCAGTCGCGCGCCGCCGCGCGCGGCGCGCCGCAGACGGCGGGCGTCGGATGCAGCGCGAGTGCGAGCGTCAACGCATCCGCATCGGTTTCGCCGCACACCTCGGTCGACAGATGCCACATCGTTTCCGTTTGGACGAGCGACGGGCGCGCCGGCACGTCGAGCCGCCGACACAGCGGCGCGAGGTTGTCGCGCACGGCTTCGACGACGACCCGGTGCTCGTCGAGATCCTTCGCGGACGCCAGCAGCGCCTGCGCGCGGCGCCGGTCCTCGACCGGATCACGGCTGCGCGGCGCGGAGCCCGCCAGCGGATTCGCGCGCACGACGCTGCCGAAGCGGTTCACGAGCAGCTCCGGGCTCGCGCCCAGCAACGTGCGACCCGCGCCGAGATCCACGGAGAACGTATAGCCGTGCGGATTACACGACGCCAGGCGCGCAACGAGCGCCGCAACGTCGACCGGTGCGTCGCCGGTCGCCTCCAGCGTGCGCGCCAGCACCACCTTGTCGAGCTCGCCCGCGCGAATCCTGGCGACCGCCTGCGCGACCGCGTCCGCATAGGCATCCGCGGACGGCACTTCGCGCGTCGCGTAGCGCGTACCGGCGCGCACGGCTGCCCGCTGCGCGCCGAGTGGCCGCGCGCGCAGCATCGTGCGCGCGACCCGCAGCACGGCCGGCGCGTCGACGTCGACGTCGAACGGCACCGCACCGACTACCGCCGCGCCCGCGTGGCCGTCGGTCCGCGCGCGGTGCAACGCGTGGTTCACACGCGCCGCGAGCGGTGCGTTCGCATGCGGGATCGCCTCCGCGACATCGCAGACCAGCAGCGTATGCGCCGGCGTTGCGAGAAACAGCGGGGTATCCGCGCGATACACATCCCACACGCTATGGGGTACTAATAATTCATCAGGTCGGGAAATCGCATTCATGATATTGCCTCCAGATTGAATGAGCCGGCGCGCCGGCCATGCCGTCACATTTCCGCGGTCATGCTCACTGCGATGCGGCGCCCCTGGTCGACGAGCCAGTTGCCGCTCAGCCCGGTCGTGCGCGTGCGATCGTCGATCGGCACCATCTTGTTGGTCAGGTTCAGCACCGCGAAATTGACCGAGAAACGCTTGTCGATCCGGTAGCGCCCGCCGAGATCGAAGGTCGTCGTCGACGGCCGCTCGCGCACGCCCTGCGCGCCGTTGCGGAACGCGGCCCAGTATTCGCTGCCGCTGTAGTTCGCCGTCGCGTAGAGATCGAGCTTGGCTGTCGGCGTCCAGTCGACCTGCACGTTGAATTTGTGCTTCGGCGTCTTGTCGAGCGGATAGCCGTCGAGCGAACTGCCGTTGAACGCCTTCTCGCCGCTGCCCTCGCGGCGCGATTCGGTCAGCGTGTATCCACCCGACATCTTCAGCGTGCGCGACACGCGCGTGCCCGCGCCGATCTCGAGCCCGTACAGCTTGACCCGGTCGATGTTGTCGTACACGTAGATGTTGCGGCCCGGCGAGCGCGGATCGGCGTTGCCCGTGTCGTAGCTCGCCACCTTGTTCTTGAACAGGTTGTTGAACAGCGTCAGGCCCGCGTACGTGTCGCCAAGGTCGTAGCGCACGCCGAGTTCCTCGGTCAGGCTCGTCTCCGGCTTGAGATCCGGATTGCCGCACAGCGTGCCGGGGACCGCGCCCGCCGCGCCGCCCGACGTCATGCAGTAGCCGGCCGTGCTCTGGCGCAGCGAGGGCGGACGGAAACCGGTCGATACGCCGCCGCGCACCGTCCATGCGTTGCCGAGCTGGTACACGCCGTAGACGCGCGGGCTCACGTGGCTGCCGTAGCGATCGTCGTGATCGAGTCGCACGCCGGTCGTCAGCGTGAGGCGGGCGTTGAAGAAGTAGTCGTTCTCGCCGAACAGCGCCCACGCGTTGCGTGCGACGCGATCCGCATTGGCCCCATGCCCTTTCGGCACCGCGTCCTGCACGCTCACGCCCGACAGCCTCGACCAGATGTGCTGGCCGCCCACGGTCATGATGTTGCGCTCGCCCCACCACGGCACCGCGGTCTTGGCTTCCAGGATCGTGTCGGTCAGCGCGGGCTTGACCGGCGAACGCCCGGCCGGCGTCCACTGGTCCTGCACGCCGCGCTCGCCGTACAGCGACACCGTCGTGTCGCCGAAGCCCCAGCGGCCGTCGTGCGTGATGCCCCAGTAATCGCGGACATGACGCGTCTCCGTGAGCGCGGTGGCCGCCGTGCGCGGCGTGAGCGGCGCGGCGCTCTTGCCCGGCGTGCTGAGATAGGTGAGCTGCTCGCGCCCGACGTTCACGCTCACGTCCTGGTTGCTCACGGGTTTCGCGGACAACTTCACGTCGAAGCTGCCGATCCGTTGCCCGTTCGCTCCGCCCGTTCCGCTGTTCGGGTAGTAGATGTCGTCTTCGCCGCGATGCAGGAGACGCCCCGATGCCTGCAGCCCGAGCACGTCGGATTTCAGCGGGCCGCCGAGCCAGAAATCGACGCTCTGCGTGTCGCCCTGGTTCGATTCGAGCTGCCACACACTGCCGGCCGTGATCGTGCCGCCCCAGCGCTTCGGCACCTTGCGCGTGATCACGTTGATCACGCCGCCCATCGCGTCGGCGCCGTACAGCGACGACATCGGCCCGCGCACGACCTCGATCCGCTCGATCGCGGACAGCGGCGGCATCAGGTTCGACTGCACGCCCGCCGTGCCGCGGTTCATCGTTTCGCGCGTGTTCTGGCGACGGCCGTCGACGAGAATCAGCGTGTACTCGCCCGGCATCCCGCGAATCGAGATGTCCTGGTCGTTCGGCGATGCACCGACGACGCTCACGCCCTCGACGTTACCGACGATCTCGGCGACCGACGTATACGGCTTCGCCTCGATCTCTTCCCGGGTGATCACCGAAATGCTCGCGGGCGCCTCGCGGATCGCCTGCTCGCGGCGGCTCGCCGTGACGACGATCTCCTTCATCGCGGCCGGATCGGCGGCGGCCTCCGGCGACGCGGATTTGGCCGGCTTGGCCGGTGTGGCCGGTGTGGCGACGGCGGACGCGGCGGCGGGTTCCGCCGTTGCGTCAGGCGTCTGCGCCCACGCGCACGGCGCACTCATCAGATACAGACCGGCGACGACGACCGGCTTCAATACAAAGCTTGCGGCTTGACTCGACATGGTGGCGCTTTCGACGTTTCGTAATGTGATTGATTCTCATTTGCATTATGAAACATGTAATCCACCGAAATCTTTGCGTAAGCATCGAAGTCGTTTGAGCGCCGTCGCCGGCCGTCGTCAGCGCTTGTCGCTGCGTCGCGCGAGCGTCGGCGTGACGCCGAAGCGGCGCTTGTAGGCCGTCGCGAAGTTCGCGGCGCTCGTGTAGCCCGCAAGCGCTGCGGCCTGCTTGACGCTCACCGCGTCGCGTTCGAGCGCGAGCCGCGCGCGTTGCAGATGATGTTCGCGGACGAAGTCGAACACAGTCGTGCCGTAGGCCGCACGAAACTGGCGCTGCATCGCGTTCGCGCTCATCCCGGCGTGCCGTGCGATGTCGTCGATCGACAGTGCCTGCGCCGCGTCGCTCGCGAGGAACGCGCGCAGTTCGGCCATCCGTCGATAGTCGCGCGAGCCGAGCGACGCCTCCGCCGCCTGCGCCGCGTCGGTCTCGAGCGGCGTGAACGCCTCGGCGAGCAGTTCGAGCACGCGGCTCTCCAGATAGATCGCCTGCAGCATTGGCTGATAGGCGGGTGGCCGCACGATCTGTTCGGCGAGCGCCGTCGCGCGCGGCGTCGGCTGCCAGAAGCGGATCGCGAGATGGGCGGACAGCATCGTGCCGAGCTGTTCCGGCAGGACACCGCGGCTGGCTGCCTGCAGATGGCCGAGCCATTCACCCGACATCGCGAGGCTCAGCCGCCGCGCATAACCACCCTTGCTGAGCCGCCTGCGGAACGTGTCCGGCTCGACGGCGTTGAGCAGGAACGACTGCATCCGGACCGCGGGCCGCGCGGCTTCACGATCCGCGCGACCGGTGCGGCGCCCGTCGGTCGTCAACACCACGCGCCGGCTGCCGTACGACACGTCGAGTGCGCCCTCGAGCAGCAGCACGAGATGCAGGCCCGGCGAACACTGCCCCGACATCACGGCGTCGAATTCGTCCGTTGCATCGTCCGAATGGATCCGCAGCCCGGGCCGCACCTCGCGGATCCGCGCGACGTGCGCGTCGTGTCGGTTCCGATCGGAATGGAAAGCGGCTGGCGTCAGCGCTGTCATGTGGTCATACCCCCCGCGCGCAGGTCTCGTGCGCCTGCACAAACTATTTTCGCGTTCAATCAAACATCCGACGCCCATGCCGCGGCCCCGGCTCGGCTACAATTAAATGAGAATTATTCTCATTTATATCGTATCGGGAGTCACGTGAAAAAGACAAGCGGAATGTGGGCCATGCTGGGCGTATGGCTGTGCGGATGGCTCGTGGTGCATACCGCACAGGCGGACACGACGACCGTCACCGACCTGGCCGGGCGGCAGGTCCGGATTCCCGCGCGCGTCGAGCGCGTGCTGCTCGGCGAGGGCCGTCTGCTGCCGGCGCTGGCAGTGGTCGACGGTGACGATCCGACGCGCCGCCTCGTTGGCATGATGGGTGATTTCGAGCAACTCGATCCCGCGAGCTACGCGCAATGGCTCGCGCGCTTCCCGCGCCTGAAGGACGTGCCGCGCATCGGACGCTCGCAGACCGGCAGCTTCAGCGACGAGCGCGCGCTCGCGCTGCGGCCGCAGGTTGCGATCTTCGGGCTCGGCGGCGGCCACGGCCCCGGCGAGCGCGATCGCGAAACGCTCGCGCGGCTCGAGGCGGCCGGCGTCGCAATCGTGTTCGTCGACTTCCGGCACGACCCGCTCGTCAACACGCCGCGCAGCATCGCGCTGCTCGGCCAGGTATTCGGCTCGCCGCAGCGCGCGGCGGAATTCAACGCGTACTGGCAACAGCAGCTTGACCTCGTCCGCACGCGGCTCGCGACCGCGCACCCGGCCGCGCCGAGCGTGTTTCTCGAAAGCCGCGTCGGCCTGTCGAGCGACTGCTGCGACACGATGACCGGCATGATGGGGCGCCTGCTCGACGCCGCCGGCGGCAACAACGTCGCGAAAGGCCGCGTGCCCGGCGAGCACGGCACGCTGAACCCCGAATACCTGCTGAGCCGCCAGCCCGATTTCTACATCGGCACCGCGATTGGCTCGCTCCAGACGCTGCAAAGCGCGCCGCAACGCATCGCGCTCGGCGCCGGCGTGCCGCACGACGCCGCCGTCCGCTCCCTCGACCGGTCGCTGAAGCGGCCGCAGATCACGCGGCTGCGCGCGGTCCGTGAGCGGCGTGCGTATGCGATCTGGCATCACTTCTACAATTCACCGTTCAACGTCGTCGCCGTGCAGGTGATGGCCAAGTGGCTGCATCCGGCACTGTTCTCCGATCTCGATCCGCGCACCACGTTCGACACGATGGTGCGACGCTTCCAGCCCGTTCCGCTTCAAGGCGAATACTGGATGCAGGAAGGTTCCTGACATGCAGATGCCCGCCTCCTCCATGCGCCGCGCCCTCCTCGTCGCCGGATTGGCCGGCCCGCTCGGCGGCCGGCTCGCGCCCGCCTGTGCCGCCGATGCACCTGCGTGGCCCGGCCTCGACGCCGCGCCCCCCGTCTTCGTGCCGGACAGCCGCCAGTTCGACGTGACGATCGCCGGCCGCACGCGGCGCCTGTTCGTCGCGTTGCCGGCCGAGCGTTCCGGCTCGGCGCCCCATCCGGTGCTCACCGTGCTCGACGGCAATGCGCTGTTCCCGCTCGCGGCGCAGCTCATCCGCAATCGCCGCGCACGGCCGGACGGCACGCGCGACGCCGAGGCCGTCGTGATCGGCATCGGCTATCCGGTCGACGGGCCCTACGACATGGCCGCGCGCGCGGACGACTACACGCTCGCGCCGTTGCCGAACGGCCGCGGCGTCGTCGCGGACCGTTTTCTCGACTTCATCGAGCACGACCTCCAGCCGTGGCTCGCCCGCCAGTTGCCGGTCGATCCCGAGCGGCAGACGCTGTTCGGTCACTCGTACGGCGGCCTGCTGACGCTGTACGCGATGCTCACGCGCGCGCACCTGTTTCGGCGCTACGTGGCCGCGAGCCCGTCGATCTGGTGGGGCGAGCGCGCGCTGCTGCCCTATGCCGACCGGTTCGCCGCGCAAACCGCCCCGCTCGCATGGCCGCTGCGCGTCCTCGTGACCGCAGGCAGCCTCGAGGAAGGCACACCGAACCCCGACGCCGAACGGATGCGCCGCCAGCAGGCGCGCAAGCAGGTGAGTTCCGCCCGCGACTTCATCGCGCGCGTGGGCGGCCGCCCCGGGCTCGACGCCGCGTTCCGGCTGATCGACGGCGAGGATCACGGCGGCGTCGTGCTGCCGAGTCTCGCGCTGGCGTCACGCGTGGTGTCCGAGCCCGCGTCCGGAGCGCTCGCATGAGCACGACGCCCCCCGTTTCGCCTTCTTCGCTGCGACTTCGCTATCGCGCAGTCGCCGCGCGGCGTGTCGGTGCGCTGGCCGCGCTCGCATGCGTGCTCGTCGCGCTGCTCGTCGTCGACGTCTCGACCGGCCCATCGCCGTTTCCGCTCGCCGATGTGGTCGGCGGCCTGTTCCGGCCCGACGGGCTGCCGCTCGAACAGCGCGTGATCCTGTGGGACGTGCGGCTGCCCTATGCGCTGATGGCCGTGCTCGTCGGCGCGTCGCTCGGGTTCGCCGGCGCCGAAATGCAGACCGTGCTGAACAACCCGCTCGCGAGTCCGTTCACGCTCGGCATGTCGGCCGCCGCGAGCGTGGGCGCGTCGCTCGTCGTGATTTCCGGCTGGCACCTGGTGCTGTGGAACGAGAACGTCGCGCTGTCGCTCGGCGCGTTCGCGTGCGCATGCGTCGCGACGCTGCTGATCGTCTGGCTCGCGTGGCGCCACGGCGCGACGACCGAAACCGTCGTGCTGTTCGGCATCGGCCTGATGTTCAGCTTCGAGGCCCTGCAGTGGCTGCTGCAGTTCATCGCCGACGCAAATGCGTTGCAGCAGATCGTGTTCTGGAGCATGGGCAGCCTGGCGCGCGCGACGTGGGGCAAGATCGCGCTGCTGACCTGCGTGTTCACCACCTGCACGCTGTGGGCGAGCGTCGACGTCGCGTCGTTGACGGCGCTGCGCGCCGGCGACGAGCAAGCGCGCAGCATGGGTATCTCGGTCGAGCGGCTGCGGCTCGTCGCGCTCGCGCGCATCAGCCTGCTGTCCGCGACGGCGCTGTCGTTCGTCGGCACGATCGGTTTCGTCGGCCTCGTCGGGCCGCACGTCGCGCGGCTGCTGGTCGGCGACGAGCATCGCTACTACCTGCCGGGCGCGGCGCTTGCCGGCGCGATCATGCTGGCCAGCGCGTCCGTGCTTAGCAAGACGCTGATCCCCGGCGTGACGCTGCCGATCGGCATCATCACCGCGCTGGTCGGCGTGCCGTTGTTCATGCTGCTCGTCAGCCGGCGCAGGAGGCTCCATGGCTGAGCCGATGCTGCATCTCGACGCGCTGTGCGTCCGCTACGGCGCCCGGCTCGTGCTCGACGGGCTGTCGCTCGCGCCGGTCGAGCCGGGCACGACGGTCGGGCTGCTCGGGCCGAACGGCGTCGGCAAGTCGACGCTGCTGCGCGCACTGGCGCGGCTTGCGTCCGCGACCGGTCGCGCGACATTCGGCAGCTTCGACCTGCTGGACGGGTCGCGCCGCGAACACACGCGGCAAGTCGGCTATCTGCCGCAGACCTTGCCGCAGCCGTCGTCGCTACTCGTGTACGAAGCCGTGCGCAGCGCGTTGCGCGCCACCTGCGGCGGCCTGTCCGACGCGACGCGCGACCGGCGTTTGCAACAGGTGTTCACGCGGCTGCGGCTGCACCCGCTGGCAATGTCGCCACTCGACCGGTTGTCGGGCGGCCAGCGGCAGATGGTCGGACTCGCGCAGGTGCTCGTGCGCGACACGCCGCTGCTGCTGCTCGACGAACCGACCAGCGCGCTCGACCTGCGCTGGCAATTGCTCGCGCTCGAGGCGGTGGGCGAGGCGGCCCGCCGGCGTGGCGCAATCGTGCTGGTCGCGATGCACGACCTGAATCTCGCCTCGCGTTTCTGCGACCGGCTCGTGCTGCTGAGCGCCGACGGACTCGTCGCGGACGGCGCGCCGGCCGACGTGCTGACGCCGCCGAACCTGCGGCGCGCGTACCGCGTCGATGCAAGGGTCGAACGCACGGCGTCGGGCGATTATGTCGCGCTGGCAGAGCGGGCAATTCCGGATGAGTCGGCGCTCGCTTGCGACAATTGAGCGATTCGACGCTTGAGCACGGGCGGTTGCGCGCGCAGGCTTTCGCTCGCTGACAACGCACGACCGAGCAGCCTCCGGATTGCGCTATCGTTCAGGTTCCCCTCACACGACGCGCCGTCCACGCGATGTCCATTCACCTCAGTTTCGACGACGGCCCCGGCCCGTCGACGCCCGCGTTGCTCGACGTCCTGCGCGACGCATCGTGCAAGGCGACCTTCTTCCTGCTCGGCACGAACCTGGCAGGCGCGCTCGACGTCGCGGCGAGAATGGCGCACGAAGGCCACCGGCTCGGCAATCACACCCATTCGCACGCGAGACCGGGCGCGCTGGCGGACGACGTGCTGATCGACGAGATCGAGGCAACCGACGCGCTGATTCGCGAGGCCTGCCGCCGCGCCGGCGTTCCTGCGCCGGACGCGATCCCGCTGCGCCTTCCGTACGGGTTGATGCCGCAGGACAATCGCGCGACCGTGCTCGCGCGCCTGCAACGCGAACACACCGGCTGGACCGCGATACTGGATGACTGGCAGCGGCCGGCGCCGTCACCGCAGGCGCTATTCGACGCAATGTGCGCGCATGTCGACGCCAGCGCGGCGCGGCATCGCGACGTGCTGTTCTGCATGCACGACGGATCGCGGCACGGCGAAGCGCGGCCCAACACGGTCGAAGCCGTGCGCCTGTTCCTGAATCGGCAGCGCTGACACGACGGCCGGCTAGCTTTCGGGCGCCGCCTCGTCCAGCAACTGGCGCCAGCCGCCGAGAAATCCGATGCCGGGCCCCGGCATCCACAGGCCGCGCTGCGCGGCTTCGAGATGGATCAGCGTCTGGTCCGCGCAGAACAGCACCCTCAGCGCATCCCGCCTCACGTGCATCCAGTCCGGCGCAGCGTCAGGCCGCGTCGCTGCGTAGGCTTGCAGGCCGGCTTCCCAGCGCCGTGCATCGAATACGAAGCGATCGTCCGTGGCCGCATCGCGCGACAGCGCGAACAACGCAAAGGCCGCCTCGAGCCATTGCGCGCCCTGCCCCACATCGTCGAAATCCAGCACGCCGTTCACCGCATTGCCCACGTACAGCAGGTTACCCGCGTGATAGTCGCCGTGCAGCCAGTGCACCGGCCCCGTCATCCAGCGTGCGGCGGCGTCGAGATGCGCGCGGATTCGCCGGATCACCGTGGCGTAGTCACGGCCCAGATCGCCCGCCAACGACGGCATCGCCCGCGCGGCGACGCGCGCATGACGCGCCGACAGCCACGCCAGCGGTGCCGATTCGCTCACGGGTATCGACGCCAGTGCCGCATGCAGATGCGCGAGCGCACGCATCGCATCGATCGCGCCGGCCTGCGCGTCGTCGGGCAGGCCGGGACGTCCGTCGATATGCTCGAACAGGTGCAGCCAGCTTCCATCGGCGGCCTGCACACCGGTTTGCGCATCCACGGTCGGCCGCAGCCGCGGCAGCGCGGGCAATGTCGGCGCCGTGCGCAAACGGCCGAGACGCCCGAGTATCGACGCCTCGCGATGCACCTGCCCGACCGGCTTGCCGGACCACGACACGCGCAGCACCGTGCGCCCCGCGGCGCACTCGACGAGGTACGTTTTGTTAGTATGGCCCGACGCCAGCGCCTGCAGGCGCGCCGGCGCGATGTTCCAGTACCGGTGAAGCCACGGTTCCAGCGTTTTCACGTCATTCCTACTCGTTGCATTGACCATGTCAGAGCGTCCTTCGGCCCGCATGCGGGACATCAACATCGAATGGCTGACGCGCGCCGCCGAATTCGACCATCTGTTCCAGACGCGCTGGCTCGGCGAGCGCTTCTTCCATCTGCCCGGCGACATGCTCGCGCTGCAGGAGCTGATCTGGCGCGCGCGTCCCGACTGCATCGTGCAGACCGGCATCGCGGCGGGCGGCGGCGTCGTGTTCTCCGCGTCGATGCTGGAATTGACGGGTGGCCACGGCCGTGTGGTCGCGATCGAACCGCGCCTGCGCGACGAGGTCAGGCAGCGCCTGCAATCGCACCGGCTCGCCCATCGCATGGTGCTGATCGAAGGCGAATCGTGCGCAACCGACACGCTCGCATCGGTACGCGCGCGGATCGGCGACGGCGCGCGCGTGATGGCGATCCTCGATCTCACGCATACGCACGCGCACGTGCTGCGCGAACTCGCCTGCTATGCGCCGCTCGTGACGCCCGGCAGCTACGCGATCGTGATGGATACCATCATGGAGTATCTGCCCGAGTCGATGTTCGACGGCAAGCCGTACGGCAGAGGCAACAACCCGGCCACGGCCGTGCAGGCGTTTCTCGCCGGCGACGACCGGTTCGAAGTCGACCACGACATCGAGGACCGCGTGCTCATGACGCTGTCGCCAGGCGGCTTCCTGAAGCGAGTGCGCTGATCAGGCGGGCGGCCTGCGCCGAACCGTCGCGCGCGTAGCTCGCGCGGATCCGCGCCGCCTGCTCGCGCAACGATCCGGGACGCAACAGGCGTTCGAGCGCGTCGGCAATCTCCGTGACGCCGGCCTGCTGCAGATCGAGCACGCATCCCGCGCCGGCCCGTTCGACGAAGTGCGCCGAATGGAACTGGTCGTTGCAGAACGGCGACAGCAGCATCGGCACGCCGCACGCGAGCGACTCCATCACCGAATTCGCGCCGCCGTGGCTGACGAACGCGTGCGTGCGCCGCAGCAGCGCCAGTTGCGGCGCGTAACGCACCGCGACGACGCGCTCGTCATCGACCGGCAGCAAATCCGAATCGGCCAGTTCGCCCACCGACAGCACCAGTTGCGCCGACGTCGTGCGCGTCGCGTCAATGACTTTCGCGAACAGCTCCGGGTGGTAGTAAAGCTGGCTGCCGAGCGACATGTAGACGAGCGGGCGATCCGCGTCGAGGCGTTCCCACGGGAACGCCGTCTCGTCGCCGCGCGGGCCCGAAGGCATCGCCGGGCCGACCAGTTCGACACCGGGCGGCGGCGTACCGACCAGCGCGTCGGTCGTGAACGCGAGCGTCAGATGCGGCGACAGGATGTCGCAACCGCGAAAACGCGCGTCGAGACCGTAGCGCGCGAACAGGCGCGTGCGTTCCGGCTCGAGCCATCGCACCGTACGGAGCAGTTCCGAATCGAGCGCGTCGGGCAGCACCGGATTCAGCGAATTGGACATCGAGACCCACGGCAGCCCTTCCAGCTCGGCGGCGATCGCCGCTGCGTAGAGCAGCGGATCGATCACGACCACGTCGGGCTGCCATTCGCGCAGCACGGCGCGGATGCCGTCCACCTGAGCGGGCGCGAGGTCGATCAGCAGCGTGCGGATCCAGTGCCTCAGCCAGTCGGCGTCGCGAATGTTCGCGGCGAAGCTCGCGCCGCGCGACAGATCGTGGCGTTCGGGCGTCTCGCGCGGCCCGACGAATGCAAAGCCCCCGGCGCCGTCGAGTTGCGCGCTGATGTCGGCCGGCGCGTAGAACGCGACGTCGCAGCCGGCCGCGCGCAGATGCTGGGCCGGGCCGATGCACGGATTGACGTGGCCCTTCTCGGGCACCACGCAGAACAGGATGCGTTTCATGAGCGACTCAGGTTGGGCGATGCGCGGCATCGAGATGAAGGCGATCGAGATGATCGAGGATCAGCGTCAGCGTTACCCACAGCACGCGCTCGGTATCCGCCTGCAACGTGGGCGCGGCCAGACCGAGCGAGTCGGCCAGTGCACGCGTGCGGTCGCGATCGAGCAGCGGCGCGAGATCCATCGCCGGTGCGAGCCGCCCGCGCTTCGGGCCGTGCACGAGATGGTCCGGCAGGTTCAGGCGCGCACCGAGATCGCGCAGGCACTGCTTGTTCGGGTCGGGTGCGATGCTCGTCAGATGCGCGACGACGTCGGCATCGACGAACGGCGGATGCAGATCGACCGACGCCTCGTCGAACAACGCATGGCACAGCGGCAGATAGTTGGCCGACCGGTCGCGGCGCAAGACCTGATCCGCGCCGTCGCCGGTGATCGCCACCTCGACGCCGTCCGCGGCGATCGCCTCGGCCAGCAGCAGCTTCGCGACCGGGTGCAGGTTGAACATCGGCTCCTCGACCGCATGGGTCGTTCTCGGCAGCGCCGCGACGAAGTCGGCCTCGTTCACGCGCACGATCTTCACGTTCGCCTGCATCTGCGCGGCGAGTTCGAGCGCCGCGTCGAGTTCGCAGTAGTCGGGCATGTCGGTCGCGAGGATATAGGACGTCACGTGCCGCTGTGCGCCGAGTTCGCGCAGCAACGCGAGCAGCAGCGCCGAATCGAGCCCGCCGCTCAGCGCCAGCGCGACGCGCTTGCCGCTGTCGAGCGCGCGTTGCAGCGATGCGCGCAGCACGGTGTCCAGCTCGGCATGCCGGGGCCGCTCGGGCGCCGGCCGCACCGTCAGGCCGTGCGGCGCCCGGATCAGTGCATGACCGGGCGGCACCGCGAGCACGTCGCGCAGCACCGTGCGGCCGATCAGGCGCTGGCCGCTCAGGTAGCCCGCGATGGCGGCCGCATCCGGCGCGCCGGCCGCCTGCCCCGACGCCTGCAGGACGGCGCGGATGCCGGACGCCGCCACGCCGCTGCGCGGATGGTAGTGCAGACGATCGAAACCGAACGGGTCGCGCGTGCCGACGATCATGGATAACGAGCCTTCAAGGTGTCCACTTCAATGCGTTTCAGGATTCGATGCGGCGCGACCGGCGCGCTGCCGCCGCGGCAATGCAGGCATGCTTCGAGCGGTGCCTCGCGCTGCAGATAGGCGAGCATCGCATCGAGCATGCCGGCGTCGTCGCGCAGCGGCAGGCCGTCGGCCTGGAAATCCTTCTCGCCCTTGTAGAGCGTATGGAAATGCGCCGGACGCGTACACGTGTAGAACATGCCGTCGCGAATCATATGGCAGCGCTCGCGGATCCAGCAATCGTGATAGAGACGCCGCGCGTCGTCGCGATCCGTGCCGGGCTGTGCACGATTCATCGTCGTGAACACGTCCTGCATCTTCCAGTTCAGGCGCACGTCGAAACGCGCGGCCTGGTGCTCGACATGCGCGATCAGGTCGGGCGAAAGCGCCGGCTTCGGATAGCGGGAGATGGTGAGCGCATCCACCGCTTGCCAGAACGCGTCCGGCATCTCGCCGAGCTTCAGGCCGTTCGTCGTGACGGAGATTTCGGGCGCGATGCCCGTGCCGCGCACGCGTTCGACGAGTTCGACGAGCGCCGGGTGCAACAGCGGTTCGCCGCCGACCAGCTTGAAAATGCGCGGGCTCAGCACCTTCGCGGCCTTGCGCAGATCGGACTCGATCGATTCGGGGCTCGCATACCACTCGGGCAGCAGCGGCGACAGCGAGCAGCATTCCGCGCAGGTCAGGTTGCAGTGGTCGACGATATGCGCTTCCAGCGAGCGCGTCCGGACGCGCCCATCGGCGACGCGGTAGTCGCGATCCAGCGGCGGCGGGAAGACATGCTGTCGCTCGCCGGCGCGCGGCGGATTCGGGATGGTGTTCGGATTCGCATTCACTTCAGCTTCCTGCTTCCACGCAACGGGAAAAGAAATCGATCAGACGCTCGCGCGCGTCCACCATCGCGGACGCCATCGTCACCGCGCCGCTCAGGTGCGACGCGAAGCGCGACGGATCGTCGAGCCAGCCTTGCACGACCCACAGCTTGAGCGCGTGCTGCAGGCACGCGGCATCGACGGCCCACGCGAGGTGCGCGGGATTCACCGGCCGGACCCGGCCATACGCGCGCACGAAGGCTGCCGCCAGATGCGGCGCCTCAAGCGGCAAATGATTCAGACATCGCACCAGTTCGTATTCGCGCGGCGCGCCGATCGATGCCTCCCAGTCGAGAATCAGCGGCGGCAGCGTGCCCGTGAACAGATAGTTGAACTGGTTGTAGTCGTTGTGAATCGGGTGCTGCGGATCGTCGCCGGGAAACGCGTCGAGACTGCCCGGATAGTAGCGCTCGAGCATGCGCAGCGCGAGATCGACATAGCGGCGCAGGTCCGCGCCGCCGTCGATCGCGTGCGCACGATCCCGTGCGTCGAGCAGGCTGCGGCGCACCGCGTCCGCATCGATCGCGGTCAGCCGCGCGCGGATCGTGTCGAGCGACGGCAGATGCAGCCGGTCGAGGCTCAGGTGCAGTGCGGCCAGACTCGCGCCGAGCGCATTCCACTCGGCCGGCGAAAATGTATCGTAGGTTCTGAACTGCCCGGCTTCCCAGCGCGTGAGCATCGCGTGCGAGTCCTGCCCCGTCCACAGCGATGCGCCGGCTGTCGTGCGTTTCAGCGTCTGGACACGAACGCGGGCATCGCCGTGCCTTTCCAGATGCGCAAGGACGGCGGCCTCCCTGGCCGCGCGCGCATGGTGTTCGAGCGCGTAGAGCTTGACTGCCACACCGCCGCTGTCAGTCGGCAGATACCACACGCGTTCGCTGACTTGGCGCGGCGCGTCGCTTCGGCCCAGCGCGTAGGCGTCGCGAATCTCGTCAAAGGGGATCGCAAGCCGGTCCATTCAGATGTGCTCCGCCGGCCCGTGTCGATACGGATGACCGGTCAGGAACGTGTTGTGTCCGACGTAGCGCAGCTTGTACATCGCCGGCCGGAACAGCACCGACGGATCGTTGTTCGCGATGCCGAGCAGCGGGTACAGGTCCTGCCTCACGAAGAACGCGTTGTTGCCCATGTCGTCGCAGCAGACGAGTTCATAGCCCTTCCGCCTGCCGAGATGAACGAGCGATTCGAGGCTTGCACCGTAGTAGGTCGAGCCATCCCATTCGTGGTCCGGATTGAAGCACATGACCCAGCGTTCGGGCGGCGTGTAGTACGGGTTGTATTCGATCACGACGATGCGCGGCTGAAACGCTTGCAGGCCGCGCCACACCCAGTAATCGTTGCCGTCGATGTCGATCGACAGCAGGTCGAAGTCGGCCGGCGTGTTCGCATCGGCGAGCAGTCGATCGACCGTATCGGGTTGGACGCGGTCCTGATACAGACGGACGCGCTCCGCGCCCGCGTAGTGGGCGGCAAGCTTGCCGAACCGATATGCGCTGCCTTCCACCAGCACGCCGGCCCAATCCTGTTCGTGCAGCAGCCGCGCGGTGTTGCTGTTGCGCAGGCCGTCGCTCGCGCCGATGTCGACGCAGAAGCGGTTGGCCGGCGCGATCCGCTCCATCAGGCGCGCCAGGATGCCCTCCTCGGTGCCCTGCGCGTAAAGGCTTTGCGCAAGGCCGGACAGGTCGAGCGGGAGGGGATGGTCCTGCATCGAGGGACGGCTCCGGGTCGAAATGGGGAATGATGAATGGCGTTCGGCGGTAATTTACCTGAAGTCGGTCAACGGGAGGAAACCGGAATTCGCGATGCGGTCGGGCCCGGGCGCAAGCGGAAATGAAAAAACCCGCATCGACACTGCTGTCGATGCGGGCTTGATGCGCTTCTGACGGTTCGCTCCGTGCGTTCTGGTCGGTGCCGCACCGGAACTCATGCGCGGACGAAACCTCCGGGCACTTACTCCTGCCCCTGACTCATCAGGAACTCCTCGTAATTGCCACCGAAGTCGAACAGCGTGCCGTCCGTGCGCACTTCGATGATCCGGTTCGCCAGCCCGCTCACGAACTCGCGGTCGTGCGACACGAAGATCAGCGTGCCTTCGAACTGCTCGAGCGCGATCTGCAGCGACTCGATCGACTCCATGTCCATGTGGTTGGTCGGCTCGTCCATCAGCAGCACGTTGTGGCGGCCGAGCATCAGCTTGCCCCAGATCATGCGGCCCTTCTCGCCGCCCGACAGCACCTTCACCGACTTCTTGATGTCGTCCGACGAAAACAGCAGGCGGCCCAGCGTGCCGCGCACCATCGTCTCGTCATCGCCGTCCTTGCGGTACTGGTCGATCCAGTCCATCAGCGTGATGTCGTTCGGGAACTCCTCGTACGTATCCTGCGGCATGTAGCCGACATTCGCGTTCTCGGACCACTTCACCGTGCCGTGATCGAGCGGCAGCGCGCCGAGCAGCGAACGCAGCAGCGTCGTCTTCCCCGCGCCGTTCTCGCCGATGATCGCGATGCGCTCGCCCGGCTGCACCGACAGGTTGAAGTTCTGGAAGATCGTGCGCTCGTACTTCTTCGTGATCTCTTCGGCAACCACCGCGACGTTGTGCAGCTTCTTGTCGAACTCGAAGCGGATGAACGGGTTCTGACGCGACGACGGCTTGAATTCCTCGATCTTGATCTTGTCGATCTGCTTCGCGCGGCTCGTTGCCTGGCGAGCCTTCGACTTGTTCGCCGAGAAGCGGCGCACGAAGTCCTGCAGCTCGGCCACGCGTTCCTTCGCCCGCGTGTTCGCCGCGGCCTGGCGCTCGCGCGCCTGTGCCGATGCGAGCATGTAGTCGTCGTAGTTGCCCGGCCAGACCTTCAGCGTGCCGAAGTCCATGTCGGCCATGTGCGTACACACCGAGTTCAGGAAGTGACGATCGTGCGAGATGATGATCATCGTCGAGTTGTACTCGTTGAGCGTCTGCTCGAGCCAACGGATCGAGTTGATGTCGAGGTTGTTGGTCGGTTCGTCGAGCAGCAGCACGTCCGGCTTCGAGAACAGCGCCTGCGCGAGCAGCACGCGCAGCTTCCAGCCCGGCGCGACGTCGGCCATCGTGCCGGTGTGGAACTTCTCCTCGATGCCGATGCCGAGCAGCAGCGCGCCCGCGCGCGCCTCGGCGTCGTAGCCGCCGTATTCGGCGAACTTGCCTTCGAGCTCGGCCGCGTGCATGTAGTCGTCGTCGGTGGCTTCCGGGTTCGCGTAGATCGCGTCGCGCTCGGTCATCGCGGCCCACATCTCGGTGTGACCCATCATCACGACGTCGAGCACGCGCACGTCTTCATACGCGAACTGGTCCTGGCGCAGCTTGCCGAGACGCACGTTCGGCTCCAGCGCGACGTTGCCGCCGCTCGGCTCGAGGTCGCCGCCGAGGATCTTCATGAAGGTCGACTTGCCACAGCCGTTCGCGCCGATCAGACCATAGCGGTTGCCCTCGCCGAATTTGACCGAGATATTCTCGAACAAGGGCTTCGGCCCGAATTGCATCGTGATGTTGGCAGTAGAAAGCACGGCAGGTCCCGTAAGAGAGAAATCGACGGAAAACCGTGTATTTTAGCAGGTGTCGGAGAAACTGCCGACCGCACCGCTGCGGCCCCCGTGATACGGTCGTTGACCGGTGTCGGGCCGCCCCGTCAACACGACGGCATACGCGCCATCGCCGTCACACCGGAACCCCGCATGCCAACCAGCCAGCTTCGAGAACAACTCGTCGGCGCATGGCGCCTCGTGTCCTACGAAATCCGCCCGCGCGACGGCGGCACCGTCACCTACCCGCTCGGCCGCGACGCGCGCGGCTGGATCCTGTACACGCCGGACGGCTACATGTCCGCGCAGTTGATGGCGCCCGGCCGCCCGCCTTATGCGGACGGCGACCTGCAGGGCGGCAGCGTCGAGGAACGCGCCGCCGCGGCGCACGGCTACATCGCGTATTCAGGCCCTTTTAACGTCGACGACAACGGTACACTGACCCATGAAATGGACGTGAGCCTGTATCCGAACTGGATCGGCAACGTCCAGCAGCGGGTTGTCAGTATCGACGGCGACCGGATGCAACTCGGCACGGCCGGGCCCGTCGTCATCAGCGGCCGGGAGGTTGACGCGGTACTCGTCTGGGTGCGCGCCCGCCGCTGAGCAGCGGCCCCTGGAGACATGGCGCGCCGGCGGCGGCGGCGCGCCCACGCGACCGCGCCGGCGTCGCAACGAGCACGGCCGGCCAGCCAGCCAGCCAGCGCGGCACCGTGCCGTCCCGTCCCGCCTGCCCCACCGCCGTCGCAGGTCACTTGCCGGCTTTCGCCGCTTCTTTCTCGGCCGCCTTGGCCTTCATCTGCGCGAACAGCTGCGAACACGGCACGTCGCGGTTGTTGCTCGGCGCGATCAGCGGAATCAGCGCCGCGAACGGGTTGATCAGCCCGAGCCCGACCGCCGCGCCGGCGCGCAGCGCGAGCGCGCCCGCCTCGACGCCGACCTTCGGATTCTTGAACGTGCCCTTCGCGTACAGCGGCGAACGCAGCGAGAAGATCCGGAAACCCTTCGTGTGCGGATGGATCTTCAGGTCGACCGATTCGTCGCGCAGGTTGACCGGGCCGTCGACATTGATCAGCGCGTCGTCCGTATCGAGCGCGAAGACCTTCGGCTCGAGCATGCCGTCATTCGCGACGAAATCGAACGCCGCGCAATTGATCTTCACGTCGCGGGTGCCGAACAGCTTCTCGTAGACGACGTTCGCGACGTTCAGGCCCGCCGCCTCCATCAGCAGCAGGCTGATGCGGCCGTCCGTGATGAGCGCCTTCACCTCGCCGGTCGACGTCGCGGCGAGCGCGGCCGGCGAGTTGCCGGTCGCCGACAGCGACGCGTCGCCGTTGATCTCGCCGAGCGCGGTCTGCATCACCTTCTGCGTCGGGAACAGCTGCTTGAGCTTCAGGTGGCGCGCGCTCAGCGTGAAACGGCCCTTGAGCGGCGTGCGGCTGCCGTCGAGATGCGCATTCGTCGCGAGCGTGCCGCCAGCAACGCCGAATTGGAGCGGCTCGAGCGTCAGCACGCCGTCCTGCAGCAGGATGTGCGTGTACAGGTTGGTGATCGGCAACTGCGGGCTCTTGATCAGCCTGCGGCCGGTGAATTTCACGTCCGCGTCGATCGCGCTCCAGCGCTCGGTGCGGAACGCCGCGACCGGCAGCACGCGGTCCGGCGGCTGGCGCGTCGTGTCGCCGCGCTTCGCCTTGCTCGCGGGAGAATCGGCGCCGATCACCGGCGCGAGGTCGGAGAACTGCAGCAGGTTCGACACGACTTCGCCCGACAGCTTCGGCCGCGGCTTGCGCTGCGCCCAGGTGAGCGTGCCGTGCAGATCGCTGCCGCCGACGCGGCCCTTGAAGTTCTCGTAGCGGAACGTGCTCGTGGGCGGATTGAAGTTGCCGATCAGCCGTCCGTCGGTCGCATACGGCGGCGTGTCGGGCAGCGTGATGCCGGTGAGCTGGTAGAGGTGCGACATCGACGTGCCCTGCAGCCACAGCCGCAGGTTCAGCGCCGCGAGATGCCGCGGATCGGTCAGCGTGCCGACGATCGCGAGCCGCGTATCGCCGGCCTTCACGTCGGCCTGCAGCGGGAACGGCTGCGTCGCGCTCTCGACCGCCAGCACGCCGCCCACCTTGCCGGTGCCGGTGATCGGCACGTTCTTGTAGCGGCCGTCAACCTTGAGGCCGAACGCATACGTCGGCTCCGACTTCGCGGGCACCGCGGCGCCGGATGCGCCGCTCGCGGCGGATGCGGGCACGGCCGTCGATGCTGACGAGACCGGCCTGGCTGCGGAGGCAGACGCCGCCCCCGATGCGGCCACGGCCGTCGACGCCGTGCTCGCGCCCTGTGCGGCGGATGCGCCCGACGCAGCGGACGCGGCCTCCGCATGCGCCTTTGCGGCCATTTGCGCGGCCCCCTGCTTGCCGACATGCTGGGCGGACGCCGCGAGCGAGGTCTGTTCCTGCTCCTTCAGCACGTCGCCGATCGGAATCGGATGGCCGAGCGTATCCACCGCGATCGTGAGATCGGCCTTGGTGATCGCATCGCGATAGACGATGGTCCCCTTCGCGAACGCGAAGCTGTCGAGCCGCAGGTTCCACCGCGTCGGCTTGCCCGATTGCTTGAATTCGAAGGTCCACGTGTTGCGGCCATCGGCGAGCCGCTCGAGGTCGACTGCGGGATTGACGGCGTCGATCGACGGAATGACGATCTGGTGCGTGAAGAGCGGGAGAATCGCGAGATCGAAGTGGGCGGCGTCGAGCGTGACGAACTTCGGGCCCTTCGCCCAGTCGGGGTTGCCGATCTCGAGCTGCGTGGCCGAGAAGCGCGGCCAGGGCACCCATGCGCGCCAGCCGGTCTCGCCTTGCGGGCGGTGCCAGTCGACCCTGAGATCGCCGTGGATCGCAAACGAACGGCCAAGTGCGGTGCTCACATGTTCGTTGACCCACGGTTTCGCGTGGTTCCAGTCGAACGTGAAAATGAAGATGCCGGTGGCCGCGATGATCAATGCGACGATACCGACAATCCATGCAGCCGACTTGCCAATGGCTCGAGCTAGCGTCATGGCGGTTCCGTTGTTGTTCTGCAGAGTTTGCGCGCCATGTCGGGCCCCTCCCGTGAGTGAATCGAACACGACACCGGCGGCTTTCAATCGGTATTATGGCGCACGCTGCGCCAATGCTTCGGCGCCGTTAACGCTTTTTTTCATTTGTGACATGACCGTCCCCACCGGCCTCATCGATGCGCAACAGATCACGCGCCGCGACGCCAGCAGCGGCAAGACGTTGCTGACGCCGACCGACTTCAGCCTCGCCGCGGGATCGCGAATTGCTATCACGGGAGCGTCGGGTTCCGGCAAGAGCGTGCTGCTGCGCGCGCTCGCGTTGCTCGATCCGCTCGATGGCGGTCACATCCTGTGGCGCGGCAAGCGCATCCGGCGCGGCGCGATTCCGGGCTACCGGCGCCGTGTCGCGTACGTGCGCCAGCGGCCCGCGCAGATGGACGGGACCGTCGAAGCGCAATTGCGCTACCCGTACTCGCTCGCGATCTATCGCGACGCGACGTTCGACCGTGCGCGCGCCGAAGCGCTCGCGGCGCGTGCCGGCCGCGGCGCCGACTTTCTCGACAAGCGTGCGAGCGAACTGTCGGGCGGCGAAGCGCAGATCGCCGCGCTGCTGCGCGTGCTACAGCTCGACCCCGACGTGCTGCTGCTCGACGAGCCGACGTCCGCGCTCGACCCCGAGTCGACGCGCGCGATCGAAGCGCTCGTCGGCGCGTGGTTCGACGCGGCGCCCGACGCGCGCGCGTACATGTGGATCTCACACGATCCGGCGCAGGCCGCACGAATCGGCACGATGCGGCTCGTGATGCAGGCCGGCGTGCTGCACGCCGCGCGCGCGACGCAGGCGGCGCAATGAGCCCGTCGTTGCAGGAACTGAGTCTCGTCGACGTCGGTATCGCCGCCGGCCTCGTCGCGGTCAATGGCGCGATCTCGGCCGCGCTGTCGCTCGGCCTCGGGCGCAAGCTCGCGCTCGCCGCCGTGCGCACCGTCGTGCAGCTGCTCGCGATCGGCTACGTGCTCGGCTGGGTGTTCGGCCACCCGCACTGGAGCGTCGTGCTGCCGATCACCGCGCTGATGACGCTGATCGCCGGCTTGGCGGGCGCCGGTCGCGGCAAGCATGCGTATCGCGGACAACGCGTCGACAGCATCGCGTCGATCTGGTTCAGCAGCTGGTTCGTCGCGGCGATCGGCCTGTTCGTCGTGATCCGCATTCATCCGTGGTACGCGCCGCAATATGTGATCCCGATCCTCGGGATGATCCTCGGCAATACGCTGACGGGCGTGTCGCTCGGCGTCGAGCGGATGATGGAGGAACTGACCGCGCGGCGCGACCGCGTCGAGACCGCACTCGCGCTCGGCGCCACGCGCTGGGAAGCCGCGCAGGACGCCGCGCGCCAGGCCGTGCGCGCGGGCATGCTGCCGACGCTCAACCAGATGGCCGTGGTCGGCGTCGTGAGCCTGCCGGGGATGATGACGGGTCAGGTGCTGGCCGGCCAGTCGCCGCTGCAGGCCGTTCGCTATCAGATCGTGATCATGTTCCTGATCGCCGCGGCATCCGCCCTGGGTACCGTCGGCGCGGTGCTGATGACGTATCGCCGGTTGTTCTCGGCCGACCACCGCTTTCTCGCGTCGCGGCTCGAGGAACGCGCGCCGTGACGCGCGCCTGCCGCCATGCACGCGGCCTTCGCGTGGCGTGCGGTCAGCGGGCTGCGCGGCGCTTTCCGAGCGCCTGACGCAACGCGGCCGTCACATCGGCATCGGGCGCCAGCCCGTCGACCGACGCGACGAGCCGCACTGCACGCGGCGTCGTCACATAGGCCTGCGCACCGACATAACCGCCGCTGCCGGCCGAGCGCGTCGTGACGACAAGCGCCTGCGGCGCACGTGCGCCGAGATCGGCGGTGAACGCATCGGCGACGGTGCCGTCACGCGCATGCAGCACGCCCGTCACGTAGTCATCCGTATCGAAGCCGGGCGCCGCATGCGCGGTCGAATACACGCGCACCGCATAGCTGCCCGTCGAGCACGGTTCGAGCGCGCCGCTCGACACGACGGCGGTCTGCTGTCGTGACGACAGCTCGACTTTTTTCACGAAGCTGCAATCGTCGGCCGCCTGCGCATGTGCGGCGACGAACGCAGCGGCCGACAGCAGCGCGCGCATGCGATGTTTCATGGAATGACGTTCAGGGAAGGAGGTGGCGGATGCCGCGAGGATAGCGTGACACCGGCATGACGTCACGCACGCCGGGCTCGACGAAGTCGATCATCAAACGATGAAAAGCCCAAAGCCGCGCGCCACGAAACCGTCGCGCGCGGCGCTGCAACACACCGCGATTGGTTGCGCGCGCACCGGCCGCGACCGGCCCGCGCACTGCACTCAGTGCTTGATCGACACCGTCACCCTGGTGCCGTCGCTCATCGTGACCGTCTTCGAACCGCCATTGGTCGAAAGCGACACCCACTTGACCTGGCTCACCGACACGACGTCCGGGCATTGCAGCGACTTGCCGCCCGCGCTCGCGTTGCGCGTGCCTTTCGGCGCGGCCGCCTGGAAGCTCATCTGCACGTTCGCGTTCCCCTTCGCGTCGACCGACGGCGCGAGCCGCACCTGGGTCTGGCGCACCATCGCGCCGTTCGCGTCGCGCGGCAGGTTGTCGGCGTTCGGGCAACCGTCCGGCATCGCGACCGCGCCGCTCGGCGGCACCGACTTCCAGTTGAAGTCGTCCGTTTCGCCCGAGCGGATCTTGCGGGTCTCCTGCGTATTGCCGAAGGTCTTCGAGTCGACCTTGACGGTGTATTCGAGCTGCCCTGTCCCGCCGCCCTTCAGGCTGCCCTTGACCGGCGGCGCCGCGAATACGCTCGCGCTGACGCACGCCGCCGCGAACACGGCCGACCACGATGCGGCGACTGACAAGCTGCGTTGGCTCATGCTGACCTCCTTGTAATGCGGCGGCACGCGCGTGCCGCGCGGTTTTCGATGCATGATGCGTTGCCAGTCTACCGCCAAGCGGCATGCAATGCGCCGCAAACGCATCGGGTGTTACCCCGCTTGCGTTCGTGGCGCAGCCACCCTTACGCGCGACGCCGGCTCAGAAGCCGCTCAGCACGAGCTTGCCGATCGCGCGGCCGCCCTCGAGCAATTGATGCGCGCGCCGCACGTTCGCCGCGTTGATCGTGCCGAGCTGCTCGCCGACGGTCGTGCGCAGCGTGCCGCCGTCGACGAGCCGCGCGACCTCGCTCAGGATCTTGTGCTGCTCGATCATGTCCGGCGTCTCGAACATCGCGCGCGTGAACATGAACTCCCAGTGAAACGCCGCGCTCTTCGCCTTCAGCAGTTCGACCGGCACCGGCTTGCCGTTCTCGACGATCGTGCAGATGCCGCCCTGCGGCCGGATGACTTCCGCCGCGGCCGGGAAATGATGGTCGGTGTCGTTGAAGATCAGCACGTAGTCGACTTCCGGATGGCCGATGTCACGCAACTGCGCGGGCAGATCGCCGAAATGGTCGACCACGTCGTCCGCGCCGAGCGAGCGCACCCATTCGGCCGACGCCGGGCGCGACGCGGTCGCGATCACGCGCAGCTTGCCGAGCGTCTTCGCGAGCTGGATCGCGATCGACCCCACCCCGCCCGCGCCGCCGATGATCAGCACCGACTTGCCCGCGTCCGCGCCCTGCGGCGACACGCGCAGCCGGTCGAACAGCGCCTCCCATGCGGTGAGCGCGGTGAGCGGCAACGCGGCCGACGCCGCGAAATCGAGCGTGCGCGGCTTGCGTGCGACGATCCGCTCGTCGACCGTGTGGAATTCGCTGTTCGCGCCGGGGCGCGTGATGCTGCCCGCGTAGAACACCTCGTCGCCGGGCCGAAACAGCGTGACCTCGGCACCGACCGCGACGACCGTCCCCGCCGCATCCCAGCCGAGCACGCGCGGTACTTCCTCGACCTGCGCCTTCGGCGCGCGCACCTTGGTGTCGACCGGGTTCACGGAAATCGCCTCGACCTTCACGAGCAGGTCGCGCGGGCCCGGCACCGGTTGCGGCAGTTCCACGTCGAGCAGCGCCTGCGGGTCGTCGATCGGCAGGTAACGGGTCAGTCCAACGGCTTTCATCACGAAACTCCTTCAGGGAAATCGGGCGGGCCGCGGCGCAGCCCCATGCATGCCATCGTAGGCTGCCCGATCTTTCGAGAAAACCGCTATATTTCCTGAAACATTTTCAGGAATTTTAGAATAATGAGCGCCGATTCAATTCCGGCCCCGGACAAGCCGCTCGACCTGCTCGACGTCGGCCTGTTCGTGCGCGCCGCGCTGCTCGCGAACGTGACGGCCGCCGGGCGGGAGTTCGGCGTGTCGGCCGCGGTCGCCAGCGCGCGCATCGCGCAGCTCGAGCGCCAGCTCGGCGCGCGATTGCTGCACCGCACCACCCGCCGCATCAGCCTCACGCAGGACGGCGAGGTCTTCATGGCCCGAGCCGAGGCGCTGCTGTCGGCCGCCGACGCCGCGCGGGCGTCGGTCGGCCACGGCCGCAGCGAGCCGTATGGACGGCTGAAGGTGTCGATGTCGTCGTCGTTCGGCCGCCAGCACGTCGCGCCCGTGATTCCCGCGTTCCTGCGCCGCTACCCGTCCGTGTCGCTCGACCTGCGGCTTTCCGACGAGATCGTCGATCTCGTCGACGACGGCTACGACGTCGCGATCCGCCTCGGCGCGCTGAAGGACTCGACGCTGGTCGCGCGCAAGCTCGCCGCGAACCGGCGCGTGCTGTGCTGCTCGCCCGCGTATCTCGCCGAACACGGGACGCCGCGCCATCCGGCCGATCTCGCCCAGCACGAATGCGTGATCCTCGGCGACCAGCGCGACTGGTCGTTCGTCACGCCGCAGGGGCCGCTGACCGTGCGGGTCGGCGGCCGGCTCGTCGCGAGCAACGGCGAGGCGATCCGCGAAGCGCTCGTCGACGGCTTCGGCATCGCGATCAAGTCGACCTGGGACGTCGGCCCGCTGCTCGCGGACGGCACGCTCGTCACCGTGCTCGACGACTACCCGTTCGCGCAGGACGTCGCGATCTGGGCCGTCTATCCGAGCCGCGCGCACGTGCCGCTGAAGACGCTCGCGTTCATCGCGTTCCTGGCCGAGCACTTCGGCGATCCGCCTTACTGGGATCGCGCGGACGAACGCTGAACGCTATCCTGTGGGCGGCGCTGGCGGCGGCACTGGCCGGCCATCCACGGCGATCCGGCCGCGACCGGATACCAACCGGCTACAATGGCGCGTTCGCGACGCAGCGGCCCGACGCCGGACAGGGCCCGCGTTCGCAGGCGGCCACATGCCGGCCGCGCACGCGTTTCATTCGCTTTCAATCATTCCGCCATGACCCACAACCTCGTCATCCAGAGTCTCGCGCCGCTGTCGGACGCGCATCACAAACCGCTGCTCGCGCTATCGCGCGGCACCCGCATCGTGCAGACCGACGAACATGCGCTGCGCATCGAAAACGTGAACGCCGCGCAGCGTCTCGACATCGACGCGTACTGCGGCACGCATGCGCTCGACTTCGGCTTCGTCGAAGCCGGCCGCACGCTCGGCGACTTCGGGCTCGCCGTGATGGACATGGATTCGACGCTGATCACGATCGAATGCATCGACGAGATCGCCGATTTCTGCGGGCTTAAGACGCAGGTCGCGGAGATCACCGACGCGGCGATGCGCGGCGAGATCCGCGACTTCAACGAAAGCCTCACGCGCCGCGTCGCGCTGCTCGCGGGGCTCGACGCGCACGCGCTCGAGCGCGTGTACGAGGAACGGCTGCAGTTGTCGCCGGGCGCCGAGAAGATGCTCGCCGGCGTGAAGGCCGCGGGCCTGAAGACGCTGCTCGTGTCGGGCGGCTTCACGTTCTTCACCGAGCGCCTGAAGGCACGTCTCGGCATCGACTTCGCGCATGCGAACACGCTCGAGATCGTCGACGGCAAGCTGACCGGCAAGGTGCTCGGCGAGATCGTCAACGCGGACGTGAAGGCGCGCCTGCTGCGCGAGACCTGTGCGTCGCTCGGCATCGAGCCTACCCGCGCGATCGCAATGGGCGACGGGTCGAACGACATGAAGATGATGGCCGAAGCCGGGCTGTCGGTCGCGTTCCACGCGAAGCCCGTCGTGCGCGGTGCGGCCACCGTCGCATTCGACCATGTCGGCCTCGACGGGCTGCTGCGGCTGTTCTGATCCGCGCAACCCGCCCATGAAAAACGCCGGCGCGAGGTTGCCTCACGCCGGCGTTGTGTTTTTCCGCTGCGGTTTCGTTATCGGCCGAGCGTAGCCTGCATCGCGCGCTCGATGTCCGCGCGCAGGTCGGCTTCGTCCTCGAGACCGACGTAGAAGCGCACCAGCGTGCCGCGATGCGGCCAGTCCGCACGCATCGACGCCACGTCGTAAGGCATCGCGAGGCTGCACGCGCCGCCCCAGCTCCAGCCGATCGCAAACAGTTCGAGCGCCTCGACGAAACGATCGATCTGCTCGCTGCTGTAGCGTTCGTCGAATATCACCGAGAACAGCCCGCCCGCGCCGGTGAAGTCGCGCACGAACGACGCGTGTCCCGGGCAATCGGCCAACTGCGGATGCAGCACCGCCGCGATCTCCGGCCGCGCCTTCAGCCATTGCGCGAGCGCCAGCGCGCTCTTGCTGTGCGCATCGAAGCGCACCTGCATGCTCGGCAGGCTGCGCAGCACCAGCGAGCAATCGTCGACCGAAACGCCGATCCCGCAGCGCATCCGCGCGAGCTTCAGTTGCGCGTGCAGCTCGGCGTTCGCGGTGATCGTCGCGCCCATCAGCACGTCGCTGCCGCCCGATTGATACTTGGTCAGCGCCTGCACCGAGATGTCGACGCCATGCTCGAACGGCTTGAACGCGAGCCCGGCCGAATACGTGTTGTCGATCGCGGTGACGATGCCGCGCGCCTGCGCAACCGTCGTGATCGCGCGCACGTCGGGCACTTCCATCGTCACCGAGCCCGGCGCCTCGAGCCAGATCAAGCGCGTGTTCGGCTGGATCAGCTCGGCAATGCCGGCGCCGACGAGCGGATCGTAGAAGCGTACGGTGATGCCGAAATCCTTCGCGAGCCAGTTGCCGAAATCGGCGTTCGGCCCGTAGACGTTGTGCGGGATCAGTACGTCGTCGCCCGCCTTCACGATCCCGAAATAGACGTTCATGATCGCCGCGAGGCCCGACGGCTGCAGCAGCGCATGCGCGCCGCCCTCGATCTCGGCCAGCCGCTGCGCGAGCGCGAGCGACGTCGGGGTCGCGTGCAGGCCGTAGCGCCACTGGTTGTCGTTGTGCCAGACCAGCGCGCGCATCGTCGCGAGATCGGGGAACACGACCGTCGATGCACGCGCAACCGGCGGCACGAACGAACGGAAGCCGTCCGGAATGACGTCGTCGGGTTGAACGATGCGGGTCTGGAGTGCGCGCTTCGGAGTGGATGCAGTCATGGCTGGAGGCCCGGGGAAAGGCCGTTCGGTTGCGGAATGTGTCGCTAGATTAGCCAAATTCGGCGTGGTTGGCCCGGTACAATGCGCGCCGCGCGCACCGAGCCAGCGCGCTCAGTCGTCGGTGCGCAGGTTGACGATGCCGCTGACCGTCTCGATTTCCTGCACGCGGCCGTCGCGTACCTGCAGCGCCGCGCGCTTGCCCGGCGCCGCGCGCAGCACGACCGGTTGCGGATCCGATTCGTCCGAGTTCATCCGGTCGGCCTTCAGCTCGCCCGTCGAATCGAAGCGCCCGATCCACACGCCCGTGATGTTCGTGCCGTCGTTCGATTCCTCGATTTCGAGCGTGTCGCCGTCGCGATCGCCGGCGAGCAGGATCACCTCGCCCGTATCGGTGAACTGGTATTCGCCGTGCACGCCTTCCTCGTCCGTCTTCGGGCCGAGATGCGCGACGATCGGCCGGTCGCCGAGCGTGCCCTCGTAGCGCGGCAGGCGGGCGAATTCCGGGTTCGGACGCAGCGGCCGTACGGGCGCCGCTTCATCCTGCTGCGCGCCCGGCGCGACGGGCTGAGCCGCGACCATGCCAGGCATCGCGACGCCCGCCGCCAGCGCGCCGGCGATTACCAGCGCCCGTTGCCATTCCAGATATCGACCCACCTTGTGTTGCTCCCTTGCTTCAGATTCGCTCGAAAAACCTGGCGATGAGTTGCTCGTCGCCGATGTACATCGTCACGAGCGTATAGCCGCCGCCGATGCAGTACGCGTGCCGCCCGCCCCCGTTCAGGTCGCGCGCCATCCGAAGGTCCGAATGAGCGCAGCGCGTGGCCGGCGTGCGGGATCCGCGTCAGCCCTGCACCAGACGTTCCACCGCATCGCGATGCGGAATCGGCGCGACCGCGCCGTAGCCCGTCGTCGACAGCGCCGCCGCCGCGTTCGCATAACGCGCGGCCGCGAACGGATCGTCGCCGGCGACGATCCGCGCGACGAACGCGCCGCCGAAGCAGTCGCCCGCGCCCGTCGCGTCGACGGCCTCGACCGCGAAGCCCGGCACCACGCGCCGTTCGTTCGGCGTCGCGACATACGCGCCTTCCTTGCCGAGCTTCAGCGCGACGACCCGAGGCCCGTGTTCGAGCATCGCATCGACGATCGCGTCGCGATCGTTCGCGCCCGTGAGCGCCGTGACATCGTCCCAGCTCGGCAGGCAGATGTCCGTCTGGCGCAGCGCCTCGCGCATCACCGCGCGGGCGCGTGGCAGCGGCCACAGCTTCAGGCGCAGGTTCGTGTCGAAGCTGACCTGCGCGCCGTTGCTGCGCGCATGGTCGATCGCCGCGAACGCGGCGTCGCACGCGGCCGCGCTGATCGCGAGGCTGATGCCCGACAGGTGCACGGCCTTCGCCGCGGCCAGCGCGTCGAGCGGCAGGTCGGCCACCGTGTAGCGGCTCGCCGCGGAGCCCGCGCGCAGATAGTCGAACTGGTGGCCGGCGGCGCCGTGCGTGACGAAATACACGCCGGTCGGCGCCGTGCGATCGATCCGCACATAGGTCGTGTCGACGTGTTCCGCCGCCCACATGTCGGTCAGCAAGCGGCCGAACGGATCGTCACCGATCGCCGACACGAAGCCCGTCGACGCGCCCTGGCGCGCCGCGGCGATGCAGAAGTTCGACGTGTCGCCGCCGAAGCCCTGCAGGAACTCCGGACGCCCCGGCTGCGACTGGTTGAATTCGATCATCGCCTCGCCGAGCGCGAGGATCTCCGGAAATGCCGCGGTCATCGCTTAAACCTCGCCCCACAGGTCGTGGCCGTCCGCGCCCGTGATCTTCACCGACACGAAGTCGCCGACCTTGTAGCGCTTCGACGCCTTCGTCGCCGGCTCAACATAGACGACGCCGTCGATCTCAGGCGCATCCGCCGCCGTGCGGCCGATGCCGCCTTCCGCGCTGACTTCGTCGATCAGCACCTTGAGGGTCTTGCCGACCTTGCGCTGGATGCGCTGCGCCGACACTTCCTCGGCGACTTCCATGAAGCGCGCGCGGCGTTCTTCGCGAACGTCGTCCGGCAGCGCGCCGACCAGTTCGTTCGCGCTCGCGCCTTCGACCGGCGAATACGCAAAGCAGCCGACGCGATCGAGTTCCGCCTCGCGGATGAAGTCGAGCAGCGTTTCGAACTGCTCTTCCGTCTCGCCGGGGAAGCCGGCGATGAAGGTGCTGCGGATCGTCAGGTCCGGGCAGATCTCGCGCCACTTCTGCACGCGCTCGAGCACTTTCTCCGCGTTGGCCGGGCGCTTCATGCGCTTCAGCACTTCCGGATGCGCGTGCTGGAACGGCACGTCGAGATACGGCAGCACGTGGCCCTTGAACGGGCCTTCGGCCATCAGCGGAATGACTTCGTCGACACTCGGATACGGGTACACGTAGTGCAGGCGCACCCATGCGCCGTACTGCGCGGCGAGTTCGCCGAGCGCGGCGACCAGATCCGTCATGCGCGTCTTGATCGGCTTGCCGTTCCAGAAGCCCGTGCGGTACTTCACGTCGACGCCGTACGCGCTCGTGTCCTGCGAGATCACGAGCAGTTCCTTCACGCCAGACTTGAACAGGTTCTCCGCCTCGAGCATCACTTCGGCGACCGGACGCGACACGAGATCGCCGCGCATCGACGGGATGATGCAGAACGTGCAGCGGTGGTTGCAGCCTTCGGAGATCTTCAGGTATGCGTAGTGGCGCGGCGTGAGCTTGATGCCGGCGGCCGGCACGAGATCGACGAACGGGTCGTGCGGCTTCGGCAGGTGCGAATGCACGGCCTGCATCACTTCGCCCACCGCGTGCGGGCCGGTGACGGCGAGCACTCTCGGGTGGACTTCCTCGATGAGGTTCGAGCCGCTCGCGCTCGACTTCGCGCCGAGGCAGCCGGTGACGATCACCTTGCCGTTCTCGGTCAGCGCTTCGCCGATCGCATCGAGGCTTTCCTGCACCGCTTCGTCGATGAAACCGCAGGTGTTGACGACGACGAGGTCGGCGCCGTCGTACGTGCCGGAGATTTCATAACCTTCGGCGCGCAGCTGCGTGATGATTTGTTCGGAGTCGACGAGGGCTTTCGGGCACCCGAGCGATACAAAGCCTACTTTGGGGGACTGAGACATCTGGAATGTGGGGGCGTGGCGGCAAAAGCGTGAGTTTACAGCTATTTATGGGCGGCGAGCCAAAATGAGCGGCTGGCGACGGCATGGGCCGCCCGCTCAAATACGCCAAACGGCGGGCAGCCGACCATAAGATGGAGCTTGATGCGGCCCCATCACTTCGGCACGAAGGGCTGTTGGCCTACTGTCAGCGCCACGTCCGGCAAGGCGCGCTCGGCGTGTTCTTGCGCGCAGTCGAGGACGGCTACGTGCCGGCCGGCTCCGTCCTAGTCATTGAGGGTCCGAATCGACTGAGGCGCGCCGAGCCGCTGCAGGCGCAGTTCGCGCAAATCGTAAACGCCGGCCTTACGGTCGTGACGGCAAGCGACGGTCGGGAGTACAACCGCGAGCGTCGCAAAGCGCAACCGGAGCGCGCCACAGACGCGTTGCTCGACGAGGGGAGGCGTCGACCGCCGTGCTGCGGCGTGTTCGTGAGCTCGAAAGCCAGATCGCGAGCGCGCGCGGGGACATCGAATCCTTCGAGCATCACCTCGCCGCATCGGCGTCGAACGATGCGCCGGCCGCTGCGGAGGCGTAGCGTCAACTGGTACAAGGCGTTGAGCAGTTCGACTACAACGGATGGCCCGTCAGCTAGTCGCCGACACGTTCTCACGAATCGTCATCTATCAATCCGGATTCCAGCCTGCCCTCGATCGCGGCACGATCGGCGTCGTCCTTATCGGGAAACATGGCAACACCCGGATGCTGAACGTCGATCGACGTTCAGGCGAATGGCGTGCAGCCGAGGACGTCGCTATCGAGCGGGGTGCTTCTGAATTGCCTGGACCGCTTGGATCAGCGTGAAAAAGGAATCGATCACCAACTCGCCGGCCCGTATTGGCAACCAATCGAGATCGTATAGGCACGTTACGCCGAACACTACGCCACATCGACAAGCTGGCGCTCGTAGCCGAGAAAGAAATGAAGGAAATCGGCACACTCGACTCGTTCGCGGTTGACAAGCTCCCCCGAACGATCAACGTTGCGAGTTTTGACTGACCTACTTCCACTATGCTGGTGGCGGGCTACGCACGCCACCAGGGCTCCGACAATTGACGTGCGCGAAATTTAAGTTGAACTTTGCGCGATGCTTGCCCGCCACGCGCCGCTACCCTTGTCACGATTCATGAGACGCGCACCCGTGACTTTAATGTAGAGTCCCGTGCTGCTAGGAGCGTAGTTGTTAGTGTCCAGAATGCTCGCAAATGGGCCTGCCGTGTTGCCATTTATCGTTCGGTTAAAAGTAGCCACTAAAATTATTGGATTCACGTCGTCTACCTTCGAATCATTGACGCCTGTACCTGGCGGGTTATTAACAAAAATCGACCAGGTGGTGGTAGCATTACTGGCATTACTATTCCCAAACCCACTTGTATCTTCGGCGGTTGCCACAGAGTAGCCAGAATCGCCATCAAAAGTATTATTGAATAATGCCAAATAATATCCATCCGAGACGCTTTTAAGTTTAACCCGATCACCACTACGAACGTAAGTGCCGTCACCAGTGGTCACCAATACCTCAATTTCCCATTGCGTTGGAATGTCATTCCCCTGGTAGCTCTTGTACGTTCCGACCATGTCCTTGGCGAGAGCTGAGGAAATCGTCGACGCAGGACCAACACCGAGGTAGCCGCCTTGGTTAGTTCCGTTATAATCGTTTCCGAGACGGATGATTTGATTATATTGTATAAAAGCCATTTTTCTCTCCAGATTGAAATATAATGACAAGCACAACCATGCCACCAGAACCCCAGGACTTCTATGTAGCACCCTTCCCATATATCAGCGCGACACACAAATCCCGCGCACAACAAATATAGTCACCCCACACTCCAGGGGTCAATTACACTCAATTACACGAAATCAATACAAAGCACGAAACAAAACAACTCGCCATTCGATAATCGCGAATACCCCACATGGCACGCACCGAAAATAGTCGGAAAGCGTGTTGCCGCACGCCCCGCGGCCGCCCTGATTCTTCATCGATTCGCCACGATCACGATGTCCTGTTGATGGAGCCTGACGCGAACGCGTTCGGGTCGATCGGACCGCCGTCACGGTGATATCCAGCGACACTGCGAACTGCGTGATGCGCTCTGCCTGCTTGTCCGCCCGGGGCGACTATCCGAAGAGAACCAATCGCCAGCAATCGCATGTCGCAGAACCTTCTGCGCTACCCCTATCTCATCAGCCGGATACAACTGCAGCACCGCGCGCGGCCTCGACGTTCTTTATGTGCAGCCGACGTCTCCCCCGATTTGAGTAGCGCGCGATTTAGAGTCCAATCACGTCTCGGCGCCGTCCGATCCCTTCCACGTCCGCCAGACGCCGGCGACGCAATATGGCTTGCCAGTCACCGACACCGATCCGGTACCGGACGTGCTTGCCCGTCTCCCAGTTCGGCTCGTAGATCCATGCCGCCGGGATCAAGCAGCGCTGCCCGGCCGGCGCGCCGGGCGTTGCGATACGCCGGCGACGTGGGGGCAGCGGCGCGCTGTGCGAGGAGGTAGCTGCGCCGAAACTGGAATCTGTGCGCATGACGCGTGAGTTCGTGGCCGCGATGATGCGCCACGCGAGTGCCGCCGACGAGGACATCGTACGGGCGGCCGTCGATGCGAAGGTGGAGGCGCTGCGCGCTGATGACGAGAAGCGCATGCAGCGCGAGATCGAGGCGCGAACCAGTGAATTGCGGGCCCTGCGCGAGCAGTTGGCGGACATCGAGCGGATCAGCGGCGTGGAGATTGCCCGGTGGAGCGACAGCGAAGAGATTGGCCAGGCTGGAAAGGCGGTCCTGGCCTCGGATGTGATGGATTCGTTCGGCAGGCTCACGTCGCTCAGGAAGAAAATCGCGTCGATCCTCGAACAGTGCGACGAGGCGCTTGCGATCCTCCCAACGAACGATCCTCGAAGCGACGACGAAGCAGCCGACATCGGGGGTGCCACATGAGCATACACCGCCCCAATCACGACGCAATCCTCTCGACCTTCCTGCCCGGCAAGGTCAACGAAGCAACGGCGGTAGCAGCGAAATTCAAGCTGCGCGCCACGCAACTGAAACCGACGCTCGAAGCACTCGTTGCAAACGGCCGGCTGAAGCGCGGCGTGCGCAAGCACGGGGCGCGAGTCTGTCCCGGCTACGCACTGCCGAGCGGCGCAGAAACTGACGCGCAGACGGCCGGCATCTCGATTGCCGGTCCGAAGTATGTGCACGACTGGAAAACCACTCTCACCGGGTACGACCGCGAGATCCGCTCCCGTGCGGCGCTTTGCATGGCAGCGAGGACACGATGAGCGAGAACAGCAAGATCGAGTGGTGCGACCACACCTTCAACCCGTGGATTGGCTGCACGAAGGTGTCGCCGGCGTGCGACCACTGCTACGCCGAACGCAGCACGCCGGCTCGAGCGCTCGGCGTCGAATGGGGTACGCACGCCGTGCGCTACCGAACGTCGGCCGCGAACTGGCAGAAGCCGCTCGCGTGGAACAACCGACCTTTCTTCGAGTGCCGCGTCTGCGGCTGGCGCGGAAACCGGCCGGCGATGGACGCCGGCGGGCCCGTCTGCCCTAATGCCCAATGCCTGCCGATCGGAGTCGTGCCGGCACGCCCGCGCGTGTTCTGCGCGTCACTCGCTGACGTGTTCGATAACGCCGTCGATCCCGCATGGCGCCAAGACCTGTTCGCGCTGATCGCGCAGACCCCGAATCTCGACTGGCTGCTGCTGACGAAGCGGATCGGCAATGCGCGCGCAATGCTCAACGAAGTTGTCGACGAGATGTCGTGCGGGCTCAACACGTGGGACGAGTTGCCGTGGCCCGGTGTCTGGATCGGTGCGACTGTCGTCAACCAGGCCGAGGCCGACCGCGACATACCGAAGCTGCTCGCGGTGCCCGCGCGTGTGCGATTCCTGTCGATCGAACCGATGTTGGGGCCGATCGACCTGCTGTGGCCCGAGACGCTCTGGCCCGAAGGCCCGGCGCGCTGCTGCAGCGGGCACGAATGCGGATGCGGCGGCCAGGCGATCGATCCGTGGCTGATCTACGGCGTGAACTGGGTCATCGCCGGCGGCGAAAGCAGCCCCGGCGCACGCCCGATGCATCCCAACTGGGCCCGCGACCTGCGCGACCAATGCGCGAGCGCCGGCGTGCCGTTCCTGTTCAAGCAATGGGGCGAATGGCTGCCGGCCGACACGGACGGCGTGAGCTTTGCCGTTTCCGACGACGGAAGCAATCGCGAGCTCGAAGGGCGACTCCGTGCAACGCAGCTCGGCGCGCAGACATTGCTGCGCGTCGGGAAGCACGCCGCCGGACGTCTACTCGACGGCCGCACGCACAACGAATTTCCGCAACACACGAGAGGACCGGAGCAGTGACGAAGAAGAACCAACAGAACAACGCCCGCGCGCCGGCGGCCGACCTGCAGGTCGTGGCGCCGATCTCCAGCACGATCAGCGCGGTCAGCTTTCAGGGGTTGAGCATCACGACGCCGAACGGCGAGCCGGCAACGCTCGCGGTGATCGACATGCAAGGCCGCATCATCGATTCGGGGCCGAACGTGATGCGGGCGGTGTGGGAGGTTGCCATCAGAGCGTACCGAAACTTCCTTATCGGAAACGGGCACCTTCGAGTACTATCAAAGCCTTCCTCGGCATAAAGTCGTCGGCGCTTCGGCGCCGTTTGTCGTTTTCATAGTGTCAATCCTCTCGCTGAGCGGTTCAAAGCCAACCAGTACCGTCAAGAATCTACCGAAAACGGGGAGACCAATATGCAGACCGTCGCAACAGTTATGGCAAAGCTTGCGGGTATCGAAAAAGCACTCTCCGCGGCCTTAGAACTAGAAGGGAATGCCGCACGTGCTCGTCAAGTTCCAATTCGAATTTTTCACCCTCGTAATATCGGCCATCAATTCAAGCAAGCGAGGGAGTTGGTCGATCAGCTCCGGAATCTGCTGCCTGATCTATATGGAGACTTCCAACCTATGGATTCCGAGCCGCACGCCGAGATCGCAGGGACGCCGGCTGATGGTGTGACCCATTGGTACGCCCGAAGCCAGCTTGAACAATTGAAACGAGATCTCGATCAGGTATTCGAAATCCGTGCGAACAGCGAGCTATCTCAACCTACCGACCAAGCAAAGTCAGACAAGAAAACGCAAGTCTTCATCTCACATGGCAGGTCAAACGACTGGCGCGAAGTCCAAGCCTACATAGAGAAGGATATAGAGATCTCGACCATCGAGCTGGCTCAGGAGGCGAATGCCGGACAAACGATCATCGAAAAGCTCGAAAAAAACGCAGCAGAGTGCGATAGCGCGGTGATCGTCATGACTGGAGACGACATTGATAGCGACGGGCTGGCGCGTGCCCGTGAAAATGTGATGCACGAGATTGGATTTTTTCAGGCGAAGTATGGGCGCGCTCGCGTATGCCTGTTGCATGAGGAAGGGGTTAGCATCCCCACAAACTTGTTGGGTGTCGTCTACGTACCATTTCCGAAGGGTAATGTTTCAGCGTCCTTTGGTGTCCTCGCTCGAGAGCTGAAAGCGATGTACAAGCACTGACCCCACCCATTGGAAGACCAGTAAGAAAAAACGGCGCAAAGCGCCGTTTTGCTTTGTGTCGACAAACACTCATTCAAGGTCCGGCGCGCGGAAGTTAGGGTGTCCTTCGGTTCGTTCTCCGCGCACAGATGCCCAGAAAAAACTAGCATGATGGCTATACACGCCTGCACCATCATTTGCTATATCAAATGCACGTGCCAAAACTATACTCAGAAGTAAGCGGATAATTTCTAGTGTGTCTTGATAGAACTGTTCGATTTCTCGTTCAGAGTCGCCCCCAACTGAGGCACTGATCGGCTCACGATCAATCTGGCGATGTGCTAACCATTGATGCCGTAGTGTTGATACACGCTCAAAGACTTCTGCGCTTTCCCCGTCCTTCGCGTACCGGTGGACGAGCTTTACCACCTGATCTCGTTTCGGCTTCAGCGCGTCTCTCATGGCATCCGTGCAGTCGAAGTTGAAGCCCATTCGCTGTGCTCTATTTCGCACGAGTCCTTCAAAAAATGCTTTATTGCGCAACTTCTCCACAATAGCAGCAAGGCGGACTGTGCGACTGTCTTTGTCCCATATCCGCATTAGCGCCATCAACATCTCGCGGCGAAGCGCACTGCGAACTATTTGAAATGTATGGGTTGCGTACGACTGGCCCATTCGCGCGTGCAGTTCCTCATCGAAGGCTGCCGGCCGCCACGATTCATGAAACTGAACAGCGAGCATTGCTTCGTCTTCCGCGGCATTAACTGCCTGACGCATACCGTCCAGCTCCCCGTCAAATTCAGTCGACTGCTTGGACTGGTCACTTTTCTGTTCCGGGGTCATCTTCTGTCGCCTGCTTACTTAGACATGAACGACGAATTTTAAACTGCGACTCCGGGGGAACAGCGGTTTATATTGATTGTCTTACGGGCACCCGAGCGATACGAAGCCTACTTTGGGGGACTGAGACATCTGGAATGTGGGGGCGTGGCGGCAAAAGCTTGAGTTTACAGCTATTTATGGGCGTCGAGCCAAAATGAGCCGCTGGCGACAGCATGGGCCGCCCGCTCGAATACGCGACATGATGGGCGGCGGGTCACGAATCGGGAGTTTGATGCGACCCTTTCATTTCGGGGGAGGGCTGTCGGCCTACCACCAGCGCCACGTCCGGTAAGGCGCGCTCGGCGTGTTCGCATTCGCAGGCATCGGCGCCGGCCGGTCCGGCCTCTCGCTGATGGAGGGCGGCTGCGTCGTCGACACCAGCTTGCGGTCGCGCAACAATCGCCGCGGATTCGCGGCGCTGCCATGCGAAAATCGAAGCCATCGCTCTCTTCCATCCACTCAACGGGGCTCGCATGACCACCCACATCACGATCGAATTCACCGAGCACGCGGCAGAAGCCATCGGTGAGCAAACCAGCACCAGCTTCTCCTACGACCAGGGTGCCCACGTGCCGCAGCCCGGCGATTTCGTCGAGCTCGAAAATTCCCGGCAGACGTTTTTCGTGATCGGCCGCGTGTTTTCGCTCAAGGCCAACTACAGCGCGGTCAAGCTCGTTCTCGATCTACCGCCTTCGGATGGCGAAGACGGATTCGATCCGGCGTCGTGACGCATCCAGTCCCGTGACGAAATCCCAAAAAGTCCACCGAAGCAGGCCCGTACTCGATCCGATGCTCACTTCGGATACGTCGCGGCCGTCAGGCACCGGTTGAACCAGATCGCCTCGTCGCCATCGCCGACCAGCCACAGCGCCGCATCGAGTTGCGACCGGCCGGTTGTCGGCGCAGCCGCGTGACTATCGCTATCGACCGTACCCGAACGCGCGCAGCCTGCGCGCCGCCGTTATCGCGTGCCTCCGCCAGCGCCTCGCAGAACGCCACCGGGCGAAGCTTCCCACCATCGACCGCACTCACCGCGCGGTACTGACAAACCGCACCGGCGACCCAATCCTCGCTCCGGCTGCAGACACGTGCACGATCCTGCACGAGTACCACACCGAAACACGCCTATGAAACGTATGCGCCCGGCGGCACGCTCGTCGATGGCCTTGCGCACTTCGTCGGTGGCGGCTGCCAGCCTCAATACCTAAGGCAATTATTCAAAAAATCGGCCGAGCAAATAAAAATAAATAAAAACACAAACCGCGCCACAACCAAAAATCATAAAAACAACAATAATCGGTAGATTTATTTTACCCCAACCATCATTAACCCCCAGCCTTTGCCGGACCACACAACACACAATTCACCAGAATATTTTAAAACAATCAACAATCCACAAAAACCATTGCCAAATCCGCCACTCCCATTCAACACCCAATTAATCTCCGATATATTTCACGTCGATCAGACATCGGCGCCTGTTCGACCAGCCAATACTGAACCGTGCATTACCTGTATCACAACCCAAGCAATCCACTCATTCACCAAGGAAAGACCATGAAAAAACTCGCGGCCACCCTCGTTTTCGCCATGATGCTTGCCGCATCCTCGTACGCCTCCGCGGAATCGCTTTGCAAGGCAGGGAAGATCGACAAGATCGAAACCGATACGAGCGGCAACCTCCTCGTATCCATCAACGACGGCATTTACTCGTTCAGTGCCAAGGAAGTTTTTCCGATCATCTACTCGGCATTTTCCGAAAATAGAAATCTCTTTATTTACGGAAATAACTGCGCGAACGGATCGGCAGCAAGCCGCTTCGCGATTCGATAAGCCGGCCGAAAATCCGGCCATCGGCATCTTTTACAATCAGCGCTTTATCTGATATTCGGCCGACCGGGCTTTGCCGGTCGGCCTTGTGCGTTTTAATCTGCACTGATGTGCTACGGTACGACAACGCCCATGCACTCGCGGGCAATGCCACCGGGCGGACAATCATTCCGCGACGCGGCCCGTTGCCGTCCCCTACGGGCCGTCCCACACGGGCCGTCCCGCGCGATGCCGGCGCGACACTTTGCGCGTCCACACCGGATCGCCGCTTACTTCTTCTCCGGCTCCGTCGCGCCCGGTTGCTTGAACGGGAACGTGTTGAACATCGACTTCGCCTGGTTCTGCATCTGCTCCTGCATCTGCACGAACATGTTCTTCGACTGCTCGATGTAGCTCGTCATCATCCCTTGCATCATCGGCGCCTGCATGTTCATGAACTGCGACCAGACTTCCGGATTCATCGCGTTGCCTTCGTACAGGTTCTTCGACTGATCCGTCAGCTTGTTCTGGATGTCGATGAACGCCTGGATGTTCTTTTCCAGGTACGTGCCCATCATGCCCTGCATCGCATGACCGTAGAAACGGATGATCTGCGACAGCATCGACGACGAGAACATCGGCACGCCGCCACTCTCCTCCTCGAGGATGATCTGCAGCAGGATGCTGCGCGTCAGGTCTTCGTTGGATTTCGCATCGACGACCTTGAAGTCCTCTTGTTCCAGCACGAGTTGCTTGACGTCGGTCAGCGTGATGTACGTGCTCGTCTCGGTATCGTAGAGCCGGCGGTTCGGGTACTTCTTGATGAGCCGCTCGGCCGTTTTCTTTGTAGTAGTCATGTAACGCCTTTGAGTGCAGCGTAGCGCAAGTGACAAATCCCCGCCGCCCGAATCCGGGAGGCGGGGGCTTTCGGAAACGCCAGGCTGCGCGGCCATCCGGGCCCGGGCAGCCCGACGTTCAGCCCATGTGCAGGCCGCCGTTCAGCGAGAAGTCGGCGCCCGTCGAGAAACCCGATTCATTCGACGCGAGCCACGCGACGATCGAACCGATTTCCTCCGGCGCGCCAAGACGACGCACCGGGATCGTCGCGACGATCTTCTCGAGCACATCCGGACGGATCGCCTTCACCATGTCGGTGCCGATGTAGCCGGGCGAAACGGTGTTGACCGTCACGCCCTTCGTTGCGACTTCCTGCGCGAGCGACATCGTGAAACCGTGGATGCCGGCCTTCGCGGTCGAGTAGTTCGTCTGCCCGAATTGCCCCTTCTGGCCATTCACCGACGAAATGTTGATGATCCGGCCCCAGCCACGCTCGACCATGCCATCGATCACCTGCTTCGTCACGTTGAACAGGCTCGTCAGGTTGGTGTCGATCACCGCCGTCCAGTCTTCGTGCGTCATCTTGCGGAACACGACGTCCCGCGTGATGCCCGCGTTGTTGACCAGCACGTCGATCTCGCCGACTTCGGCCTTGACCTTGTCGAACGCTGCCTTGGTCGAGTCCCAGTCGCCGACGTTGCCTTCCGACGCGATGAAATCGTAGCCGAGCGCCTTCTGGTCCTCGAGCCATTTCACACGGCGCGGCGAGTTCGGGCCGCAACCCGCGACCACCTTGAAGCCGTCTTTCAACAGACGCTGGCAGATGCTGGTGCCGATGCCGCCCATCCCGCCCGTTACGTACGCAATTCGCTGAGACATAAATCTCACTCCATTTTTTGGTTTCGAGACCCGCCGGAGGCCCCTCTGACTTCACGTGGTGCCGGCCGAAGCCGCAATCGTCCGGCGCACGGATTGGTTTGGCGTTGACGGACGACCGGTTACGGACGTTCGACCGCGAGTGCGACACCCATCCCGCCGCCGATGCACAGCGACGCCAGACCGCGCTTCGCGTCGCGCTTGACCATCTCGTGCAGCAGCGTCACCAGGATCCGGCAGCCCGACGCGCCGATCGGGTGACCGATCGCGATCGCCCCGCCGTTCACGTTCACCTTCGACGTGTCCCAGCCCATCTGCTTGTGCACCGCCAGCGCCTGCGCCGCGAATGCCTCGTTGATTTCCATCAGGTCCAGGTCGCCCGGCGTCCAGCCCGCACGCTCCAGCGCGCGACGCGATGCCGGCACCGGGCCCATGCCCATCACGCTCGGATCCACGCCCGCGTTCGCGTACGCCTTGATCCGCGCCAGCGGCGTCAGGCCCAGCGCCGCCGCCTTCTGCGCCGACATCACCAGTACCGCCGCCGCGCCGTCGTTCAGCCCCGACGCGTTCGCCGCCGTCACCGTGCCGTCCTTCGCGAACGCCGGCTTCAGGCCCGCCAGCGATTCCGCCGTCACGCCGTGACGCACGAACTCGTCGGTCGCGAACTGCAGCGGCTCGCCCTTGCGCTGCGGAATCGACACCGGCACGATCTCGTCGTTGAAGCGGCCGGCCTTCTGCGCGGCTTCCGCCTTGTTCTGCGACAGCGCCGCGAACGCGTCCTGCTCTTCGCGCGTGATCCCGTATTCCTTCGCGACGTTCTCCGCCGTGATGCCCATGTGGTACTGGTTGTACACGTCCCACAGGCCGTCGACGATCATCGTGTCGACCAGCTTCGCGTCGCCCATCCGGAACCCGTCGCGCGAGCCCGGCAGCACGTGCGGCGCCGCGCTCATGTTTTCCTGGCCGCCCGCGATCACGATCTCCGCGTCGCCCGCCGCGATCGCGTTCGCCGCCAGCATCACGGCCTTCAGGCCCGAGCCGCACACCTTGTTGATCGTCATGCCCGGCACCGCGCTCGGCAGGCCGGCCTTGATCAGCGACTGACGCGCCGGGTTCTGCCCCGAACCTGCCGCCAGCACCTGGCCCATGATCACTTCGCTCACCTGCTCGGGCTTCACGCCCGAGCGCTCCAGCACCGCGCGAATCACCGTCGCGCCCAGTTCCGGTGCCGCGATCTTCGCGAGCGAGCCGCCGAATTTGCCGACCGCGGTCCGCGCGGCCGATACGATCACTACGTCCGTCATTTCCCTTTCCTCCAGGCCCGCACGACACGGCGCATCGTTACCGGCCCTGTTAAAAAAACTGCGGTGCACCGGACAGCGTGCGCTGCCGTCCGGCTTTCGTCAATCGCGCTGCAACACGTAACGGCCCGGCGCCGGCTCGATCACCGGGAACTGCGCGGAACCGGGCTGGGCAGGCGGCGCCACCTTGCGGCCGCCGTACTGATCGAGCCACTCGACCCAGGTCGTCCACCAGCTGCCCGGCTGCTCGGTCGCGCCGGCCAGCCAGTCGTCCGCGGATTCGGGCAGGTCGCCTTCGTTGACCCAGAAGCTGCGCTTCTTCTTCGCCGGCGGATTGATCACGCCCGCGATGTGACCCGACGCGCCGAGCACGAACTTCAGCGGCCCCGTCAGGATCGACGTCGACGCGTAGGCCGTCTGCCACGGCACGATGTGATCCTCGCGCGACCCGTAGATGAAGGTCGGCACGTCGATGCGCGACAGGTCGACGGATTCGCCGCACACGGTCAGCGCGCCCGGCACGCGGAGCTTGTTCTCGAGATAGGTATTGCGCAGGTACCACGCGTACATCGGACCGGGCAGGCTCGTCGAGTCGCTGTTCCAGTACAGCAGGTCGAACGGCGCGGGCGTGCGGCCCTTCAGGTAGTTGTCGACGACGTAGTTCCACACGAGGTCGTTCGGCCGCAGGAACGAGAACGTGTTCGCGAACTCGACGCCGCGCATCAGCCCCGGCGCCGTGCCGTTCTTGCCGCCGATGGTCTGCTCGCGCATCTGCACGTGCGCCTCGTCGACGAACACGTCGAGGATGCCGGTGTCGGTGAAGTCGAGCATCGCGGTCAGCAGCGTCATCGACGCGGCCGGATGTTCGCCGCGCGCGGCGAGCACCGCCAGCGCGGTCGCGAGCATCGTGCCGCCGACGCAGAAGCCGAGCGTGTTGATCTGCTCGCGGCCGCTGACCTGCTGCACCGCGTCGATCGCGGCGAGCAGCCCTTCGTTCATGTAGTCGTCCCACGTCTTGTGCGCGACCGATGCATCGGCATTGCGCCACGACACGAGGAACACCTGATGGCCGCTCGACAGCGCATGCGCGACGAGCGAATTCTCGGGCTGCAGGTCGAGGATGTAGAACTTGTTGATGCACGGCGGCACGATCAGCAGCGGCCGCTCGAACACCTTGTCCGTCTTCGGCGAGTACTGGATCAGCTGGATCAGGTCGTTCTCGTAGACGACCGCGCCTTCGGTGCACCCGAGGTTCTTGCCGACGACGAATTGCGATTCGTCGGTCTGCGAAATCTTGCCGCGCTGCATGTCGCCGAGCAGGTTCATCATCCCCTGCCGCAGGCTTTCGCCCTGCGTCTCGAGGATCGACTTCTGGGCATCGGGATTGAGCGCGAGGAAGTTGCTCGGCGCGGCGGCGGCCGTCCATTGCTGGACGGAGAAACGAATGCGTTCGCGCGTCTTCGGATCGGTCTCGAGCGCGTCGGCCAGTTCCTGCAGGTAGCGCGCGTTGAGCAGATACCACGCCGCCGCGAACGCATGCGCGGGCGAGGCCTTCCACGCATCCGAGCTGAAGCGGCGGTCCTTCAGCTCGGGCGACTCGAGCTTCGCGGCGGCCGCCTGCTGCATCAGCGTCACGCAGTCGCGCGCATAGTCGGCCTGCAACTTCTGGAGCCGTTCGGGCGAGATCGCGGCCGCCGGCAGCTTCAGCCCCGCGAACGGAGACGCCATGCCGCCGAAGCTGCTCAGATCGGGCATCGACGGCATCTGGAACGGAAGCGATGTCGGGAACTGGAATGCGGCGAACGGGTTCGCGGTGGTCGCGGCCGTGGCGGCGCGTGCCGGATCAGCGAAACCACGCCAGGCATTCAGCCATGCCTCGAACATCTGCTGCATCGGCTGGACCGCCTGGCCGAATCCGGCGCTGCCTGCGGAAGTGCCCGCCTGAGCGGACGTCGACGAATTTTTCGATGCTGTCATTACCTGCCTTACCGGTGATTCGTGAGCGTCAATCGTGAAATCCTGCTCGCGCGCGGCGTGCCGGCTGCGAGCCGGGCCGTCATGCTCTGGAGAGGCGTCTCCAGATTCTGCCGCAGTGCGGTATTTTTATCATTATCGTTTTCCCCATGTGAAGGCCTGGGTCAAACCACTGAACGTTTCTGCCCGGAGATAATCCACGCGCAACAGGCGGGACAAGGCTTCCGGCGAACCCTCAAATATTTTGGTTGACTTGACTTCGGGATTATTCATTCGGTTGTCCATGCAACGCCGCATTGCTGCGTCAATATCGAGATAAACCGATTTTGCAGTGCAATAAACCGCGCGCGCAAGCGCGCGATCCGTCGTCAATCGGCCAGCCAGATCGCCGCCGCCATGCGGCCGGTCACGCGGTCGCGCCGATATGAATAGAAGCGCGTGCGTTCGGTGACCGTGCAGGCGGACCGGCCGCTCACGTGCGCAACACCCGCACGCGCGAGGCGCAGGCGGGCGAGCGCATGGAGATCGGCGAGGAACTTGCCGGGCGCGCCGTCGATCGCGACGAACGCTTGCCGCGTCCCATCATGCTCCGACTGCGCAGCCGTGTCGAGAAACGCGTCGCGCACGTCGGCGCCGACTTCGAACGCCTGCGGGCCGATCGCGGGCCCGAGGTACGCATGGACTTCATCCGCCGCGCCGCCGGCGAGCGCCGCGACACGGGCCGCGGTCTGTTCGATGATGCCGGCCGCGAGCCCGCGCCAGCCCGCGTGCGCGGCACCGACCGCCCGGCCCTGCGCGTCGCACAGCAGCACCGGCAGGCAATCCGCGACCATCACGACGCAGACCGCGCCCGCGCGGTCCGTCACGCTCGCGTCGGCCTGCACGGGCGCCGCGGCACCCGGCGCGGCGTCGATCACCTCGTCCGCGCGCACGATCCGCGCGCCGTGAACCTGCTCGAGCCACGCCGCGCGGGACTGGCCGGCCAGCGCGAGCAAGCGCGCGCGATTCGCGGCGACATGGGCCGGATCGTCACCGGTATGCAAGCCGAGATTCATCCCGCCCGGCAACGCGGCGCCGTCCCGCCAGCGCCCGTACGGCCCTTCGCTCACACCGCCGTCGCGCGTCGTGATCAGCGCGCGAACGCGTGGTGACACCTGCCAGTCGGGCTGTACGCAGTCCTGCCACGTCAACGGCGCCAGGTTCGTCATCGGCACTCACTCCTCCTCGTCGTCGTCCGGATCCGACTCGTCGTCGTAATCCTGATATTCGCCGGCGAAATCGTCATCGTCGTAGACGCCTTCGTCATCGTCGAATTCCTCGCTGGCCTGCCCGAAACCGAGCGCCGCGATGAGCGCGTTCATGTCGTCCGGCAACGGGCAGCGCCACTGCATCGTCTTGCCCGTGAGCGGATGCACGAGGCCGAGCCGCCACGCGTGCAGCGCCTGCCGCGCGAACCCGTCCGGCAGCGGCGCGACCGAGCGCTTGCCGCGCGCGCGCCCGTACACCGGATCGCCGAGCAGCGGATGCCCGACATGCGCGCAGTGCACGCGGATCTGGTGCGTGCGGCCGGTTTCGAGGTCGCACTGGATCGCGGACACCGGCTGACGTTGCCACAGGCATGTGTCAACCGTACGGAAATGCGTGCGCGCGGGCTTGCCCGACGCCCCGGTGACGACGGCCATGCGCGTGCGCTCGCGCGGATCGCGGCCGATCGGCGCGTCGATCGTGCCGTCTTCGGGCATCGTGCCCCACACGAGCGCGAAATAGCGGCGCTTCACCGTGCGCGCCTGCAACTGGCGCACGAGGTCGGTCTGCGCGGCAAGCGTGCGCGCGACCACCATCAGACCGGACGTTTCCTTGTCGAGCCGGTGCACGATCCCGGCGCGCGGCAGGCCGGCCGCGGCGTCGCCGTAGCGATGCAGCAGCCCGTTGAGGATCGTGCCGCTCCAGTTGCCGGCGGCGGGATGGACGACGACGCCGGCCGGCTTGTTGATGACGAGGAGCGCGTCGTCCTCGTAGATCACGTCGAGCGGCACCGGCTCCGGCGTGAACGCCAGCTGCTCCGGCAGCAGGTCGGGCACGAGCTCGATCCTGGCGCCGAGCGGCACCGGCTGGCGGATCTTCGCCGGCGCGCCGTCGATCAGCACGCGCTGCGCCTCGATCCAGCTCTGCAGGCGGCTGCGGGAGAATTCGGGGAACAGCTGGGCAAGCGCCTTGTCGAGGCGTTCGCCTGCGAGCGACAGCGGCACTTCGACGACGCGCGGCGTCTCATCGGCCGCCACGGACGGCACGACAGGCGGTTGCATCGCGCCTGCGGCCAGGCCGTCATCGGGAGAATCCCCCGATGCGGCGTCGGCGGGCCGATCGCTTGGGCTATAATCTTCGCGATTTGACTTGCCCCGCGGGGCATTCTGCGAACTTGAACGGGTCATTTAGACTGGGTCACCGAGACTTGAAGCTAGGACATGCGAGCATGATGAATTCGACCAAACGTACGGCCAAAACCGTCGCCGCCCGAGCTGCGGCGGTAGCGGCCGCGGCCCTCATCGCCGGCTGCCACGGCTTACCGCAGAAGCAGGACGAGACGGCTACCTGGTCGAACAACAAATTATACTCAGAGGCCCAGGATGCACTGTCCGGCGGCGACTGGGGCAAGTGCGCGAAATATTTCGAATCGCTGCAAGGCCGCGATCCGTTCGGTCATTTCGCGCAACAGGCGCAGATCAACGTCGCGTACTGCAACTGGAAGGACAACGAAGCGGCAGCCGCCGACCAGGCCGTCGACCGCTTCATCCAGTTGCACCCGGATCACCCGGATATCCCGTACGCGTACTACCTGAAGGGGATGATCCACTTCAACGACGATCTCGGCCTGTTCGGCCGCTTCTCCGGCCAGGACATGAGCGAGCGCGATCCGCAGGCACTGCGCGAATCGTACGATGCGTTCAAGGTCGTCGTCGACCGCTACCCGAAGAGCAAGTATGCGCCCGACGCCGCGGCGCGGATGCGCTACATCGTCAACGCGCTCGCGTCGCACGAAGTCCACGCGGCCGACTACTACTATCGGCGCGGCGCCTACGTCGCGGCAATCAACCGCGCGCAGCTCGCGATCAAGGACTACAAGGGCGCGCCGGCGATCGAGGACGCGCTGCACATCATGATCCTGTCGTATGGCAAGCTGAACCAGCCGCAACTCGCGGAAGACACGAAGCGCGTGCTCGCGGGCACCTTCCCGGACAGCCCGTACATCACCGGCCATTCGCGCCCCGGCACGAAGAAGTCGTGGTGGCAGTTCTGAGCGACGCTCGCCGCACAAAAAAACCCGGCCATCGAGCCGGGTTTTTTATTGGCGCCGCCCGTAGCGGGCGGCGGAGCGTCACGCGCGTTTTTTCGCGCGATGTTCGTCGAAGAAGTCCTGCACGACCGCGATCTCGCGCGTGCGCTTGAACGGCGGCAGGCTCTGCCAGATCCGGCGACCGTACGGCTTGTCGACCAGCCGCGTGTCGCAGATCATCAGCACGCCGCGATCGGTCTCCGCGCGAATCAGGCGGCCCGCGCCCTGCTTCAGCGTGATCACGGCCTGCGGCAACTGGTGAACCGCGAACGGGCTCAAGCCTTTCTTCGTTAGCGCATCGAGTCGCGCGGCGAGCACCGGATCGTCGGGCGGCGCGAACGGCAGCTTGTCGATCACGACGAGCGACAGCGCGTCGCCGCGCACGTCGACACCTTCCCAGAAGCTCTGGCTGCCGACGAGGATAGCATTGCCGTACGAACGGAAGCGGTCGAGCAGCTCGGTGCGGCTGGCATCGCCCTGCACCAGCAGCGGCGTGTTCCAGCCGCGCGACTCGATCACGTCGCGCAGCTTCGACGCGATCCGGTCGACCGCGCGCAGCGTCGTGCACAGCATGAAGACGCCGCCGCCCGACGCCTCGATCGCCGGCAGCGCGGCATCGAATACGGCGTCGGTAAACGCCGGCGACGACGGCTGCGGCAGGTTGCGCGGCACGTACAGCAGGCCCTGCGTCTGATAGTCGAACGGGCTCGCGAGCGTCATCGAGCGCCGCGAGCTGAGGCCCATCTGGGCCGCGTAGTGCGTGAAGTCGCCGCGCACCGACAGCGTCGCCGACGTGAAGACCCACGCGCGCGGCACGCCGGCGCGCTGCTTCGCGAAGATCGGCGCGACCGACAACGGCGTCTCGTGCAGCTGGACGGTATGCGCGAACACTTCGACCCAGCGCACCTTCTCGTTCGGGTCGTCGGCACCCGCCTTGTCGCCGGCTGCCGCGGCATCGGCCTGCGCGGCCGCTTGCGCCGCGCCGGGCGCGACCCAGCCCGCGAGCAGGTCCTGCAGCTCGCGCGCGCGCCGCAGGCACGCACCGAGCGATTCCGCCCGCTCGGCCTGGCTCGCGAGCGCCGATGCGAGCGCATCGAGCGCCGCCTCGAGCGCGTCGAGCGCGCCGAACATCGGGTGATCGTCGCCCAGTTGCGCGAGCGACATGCGCACGATCTGGTCATTCGCGAACGCGAGGCGCAGGTCGCGCGCCGCGCGCTCGAGATCGCCGCCGAGCTTCACCCACTCGACCGCATCGCGCGCATGGCTCAGGCCTTCGGCGACCGTGTCGCGTGCGAGTTCGAGGATCTGCGTGGTCGACAGCGTCTCGCCGAAGAACAGCGTCGCCGTCTCCGGCAGCTGGTGCGCTTCGTCGAAGATCACCGTGTTCGCGTTCGGCAGCAGCTCGGCCATCCCGGTGTCGCGCAGCATGATGTCCGCGAAGAACAGGTGATGGTTGACGACGACGACGTCGGCCTGCTGCGCCTCGCGCCGCGCCTGCATCACGAAGCACTCCTTGTAATGCGGGCACTCCTGGCCGAGGCAGTTGTCGCGCGTCGACGTGACCATCGACCATACGGGCGCCGTCTCCGGCACGCTCGCGAGCTCGGCCTTGTCGCCGCTTTTCGTGATCTTCGCGAACCGGACGATTTCCTGCAGGTAGGCGGTGTCCTGTCGCGATGGCAGGCGGCCGTTGTCGGCCGTGCGCTGCAGATAGTAATGGCACAGGTAGTTCGAGCGGCCCTTGAGCATCGCGACCGTCACCGGCACCGCGAGCGCGTTGCGCACGGTCGGGATGTCGCGCTGGAACAGCTGGTCCTGCAGGTGCTTCGTGCCGGTCGACACGATCACCTTGCCGCCCCACAGCATCGCGGGCACCAGGTATGCATAGGTCTTGCCGGTACCGGTGCCGGCCTCGACGATCAGCGTGTTGTCGCCGGCGTCGCTGTCGGTGTCGGCCGCCGCAGCGTCCGCCGCGGATTCGGCTGCCTTGTCGCCTTCGCCGAGGCGGCGCGCGGGCCGCTTGCGGGTTTCGAAGATTTCCGGTTCGGGCAGACGGCGCGCGGACGCCTCCATCGCGGACGCGACCGCGCGCGCCATCTCGATCTGCGACTGACGCGGATGATAGCCGTCGAGCGCGCGCGCAAGCAGTCCGCCTTCACCGAAGATCGTGTCGAGTTCGTCGACGCGCTTGCGGCTCAGCTCGAACGTGCCTTCGGGCGCACGAACGCGCCCGGCAGACGACGCGTCAGGCCGGGCATCGGGGTTGGCTTCAAGCGGTGAATTCAAGGCAAGCGTTCCTGTGTCCAGCGCCGAGGCGGCGCCGGCGCTTGCCAGGCCGCGCTCAGGCGCGCTTATCCGGTTCCAGCTGCGATTGCAGCAAAATGATTTTGTCCTTGGCTGCCAGCTTTTCCTTCTTCAGCCGGTGCAGCGTAATGTCGTCGATGTCGGAGTGTCCTTCCTTCAGCTCGATCTCTCGAGCGAGCTGCTGGTGCTGCTCCTGCAATGCTGCCAAACGGTTGTGCAATTCCTGCTGCTGTTCCGTGGGACGGTTTTGCATATGCGCCTCCTCATCGAAGCAGCGCGCCGACTGGCGTGCCGGCACGCATGAGACTGAGTCCGGATCAATCCAATACGTTACTGCCCCTGCTGTTGCTGCTGCTTGGCCTTTTGGGCCGCTTCCTGCTGACGCCGCTCGACATCGGCCTTGTGCTGCGCGGCTTCCTTCTGCTTCTGCTCGTAGCGCGTGGCGTTGTCCGCCCGCTCCTGCGCCTTCTGCGCGGCCTGCTGGTGCGCCTGGTCGAGCTTGCGCTGGAAGTCGGCCTGCTTCTGGTCGTAGGCCTGCTTGCTCGCGGCATGCTGCGGCGCTTCCGCGCCGCGCTGCGCCCGCTTCAGTGCATTCTGCTCCTGCTTGTCGCGGAACGCAGCCGCGTTGGCCGCGTCGTTCGCCGCGCGCTGCGGCGCTTCCGCCGCATTCTGCGCCTGCTTCAGCGCCTGCTGCTGGTCGCGCTGCTGCGCCCGCACCGCACGCTGCTCGTCGTCGAGCGCGAGCTGCTCCTGGCGGATGCTCGCCCGCTCCTCGCGCATCCGGTCGCGCGCATTGCCGAGACAGTGATTGACGAAGAACTTGCTGTAGCAATCGTGCTCCGCCACCGCATAACGATAATCGTTTTCCGCGGAACGTTGATTGAGCACTTTTTGACGGGCGTCAAAATCCTGCGTGGCGGAGGCTGCGACGGGCACGGCGGCAGCGGCGTCAGGCGCGCTTGCGCCCGATGCCTGTGCGTACGCGACGGTGGACCCGGCGGACAAAGCCGCGGCAAGCGCTGCGCCGAGCGCGACGAGAGAAATGCGGGAAGTTGGCAACGTCGTAGGAAAGCTGCGGGACATGTGTCAAATTCTATCACCCCCGGCTGGACGCTCCGCCATTTATGGCAAAATGCCCCGCTTCACCCACCCGCGGCATCTGGTCCGGCGGGCCCGACTCGCAGCCCGCCGCGCGCGGTCTGCCGGCCCGCGCCGCGATTTCAGCAGGCACATCATCCACGACATGACGGAAACCGTAGCACTCAAGATCGTACAGCGCATCGCCACCGAACTGTCCGTCCAGCCGCGCCAGGTCGCGGCGGCCGTGCAACTCCTCGACGAAGGCTCGACCGTTCCGTTCATTGCCCGGTACCGCAAGGAAGTGACGGGCAACCTGGACGACACGCAGCTGCGCCAGCTCGAGGAGCGCCTCCTGTATCTGCGCGAACTCGAGGATCGCCGCGCGACGATCCTGTCGAGCATCGACGAACAGGGCAAGCTGACCGACGAACTGCGCGCCGCGATCGACGCGGCCGACAGCAAGCAGGTGCTCGAAGACCTTTATCTGCCGTACAAGCCGAAGCGCCGCACGCGCGCGCAGATCGCCCGCGAAGCCGGCCTCGAGCCGCTCGCGCAGGCGCTGCTCGCGAATCCGCTGCTCGACCCGCAGGCCGAAGCCGCCGCGTACGTCGATGCCGACAAGGGAGTCGCCGACGTGAAGGCCGCGCTCGACGGCGCGCGCGACATCCTGTCCGAACAGTTTGGCGAAACGGCCGAGCTGCTCGGCAAGCTGCGCGACTATCTGCACAGCCAGGGCGTCGTGTCGTCGGCCGTGGTCGAGGGCAAGGAAAACGAGGAAGGCGAGAAATTCCGCGACTACTACGACTACGCTGAGACGATCCGGACCGTGCCGTCGCACCGCGCGCTCGCGCTGTTCCGCGGCCGCAACGCCGGTGTGCTGACCGTCAAGCTGGGCCTCGGCGAGGAACTCGACGCGCAGGTTCCGCATCCCGGCGAAGCGATGATCGCGCGCCATTTCGGGATCGCGAACCAGAACCGTCCCGCCGACAAGTGGCTGTCCGACGTGTGCCGCTGGTGCTGGCGCGTGAAGGTGCAGCCGCACATCGAGAATGAACTGCTCACGCAACTGCGTGAAACGGCGGAAGCCGAGGCGATCCGCGTGTTCGCGCGCAACCTGAAGGATCTGCTGCTGGCCGCGCCGGCCGGCCCGAAGGCCGTGATCGGTCTCGACCCCGGCCTGCGCACGGGCGTGAAGGTCGCCGTGGTCGACCGCACCGGCAAGCTGCTCGCGACCGACACGATCTACCCGCACGAGCCGCGCCGCGACTGGGACGGCTCGCTCGCGAAGCTCGCGCGCATCGCCGCGCAGACGCAGGCCGAGCTGATCAGCATCGGCAACGGCACCGCGTCCCGTGAAACCGACAAGCTCGCGAGCGAGCTGATCTCGAAGCACCCCGAACTGCGGCTGCAGAAGATCGTCGTGTCGGAAGCCGGCGCGTCGGTCTACTCGGCGTCCGAGCTGGCCGCGAAGGAATTCCCGGAACTCGACGTGTCGCTGCGCGGCGCCGTGTCGATCGCGCGCCGCCTGCAGGATCCGCTCGCCGAACTCGTGAAGATCGAGCCGAAGGCGATCGGCGTCGGCCAGTACCAGCACGACGTGAACCAGCGCGAACTCGCCCGCTCGCTCGACGCGGTCGTCGAGGATTGCGTGAACGCGGTCGGCGTCGACGCGAATACCGCGTCGGTCGCGCTGCTGGCACGCGTATCGGGCCTGAATGCGACGCTCGCGCGCAACATCGTCGACTATCGCGACGCGAACGGGCCGTTCCCGTCGCGCGACCATCTGCGCAAGGTGCCGCGCCTCGGCGACAAGACCTTCGAACAGGCGGCCGGCTTCCTGCGCATCAACGGCGGCGAGAATCCGCTCGACCGCTCGTCGGTCCACCCGGAGGCCTACCCGGTCGTCGAACGGATCCTCGCGAAGATCAACAAGCGCATCGACGACGTGCTCGGCAGCCGCGACGCGCTGTCCGGACTGTCGCCGACGGAATTTGTTGACGAACGTTTCGGCCTGCCGACCGTGCGCGACATCCTGTCCGAACTCGAAAAACCGGGTCGCGACCCGCGGCCCGAATTCAAGACCGCCACGTTCCGCGACGGCGTCGAGAAGGTGTCCGATCTGATGCCCGGCATGCTCCTCGAAGGGGTCGTGACGAACGTCGCGGCCTTCGGTGCATTCGTGGATATCGGTGTGCACCAGGACGGCCTCGTCCACGTGTCGGCGATGTCGACGAAGTTCATCAAGGATCCGCACGAAGTCGTGAAGGCCGGCCAGGTCGTCAAGGTCAAGGTGCTCGACGTCGACGTGAAACGCCAGCGCATTGCGCTGACGATGCGCCTCGACGACGAAGCGGCCGCGCCCGGCATGGCGCCGCGCAGCAGTCAGGAGCGCGGCAATGCCGGCCGCGGCGCGGCCCGCCCGCAGCGTTCGCGCGAGCCGGAACCGGCCGGTGCGATGGCCGCCGCGTTCGCGAAGCTGAAGCGCTGAACGCGCGAAGGTTTTCGACGCACGAAAAAAAGCCCGCCGACAGGCGGGCTTTTTCATGGCGCGGCAAGCGCACTACCAAATTGGGCCGCCATCGCGGCCCACGCGCGCCGGTCAGATCTCGATCTTGGTGCCGAGCTCGACGACGCGGTTCGCCGGGATCGAGAAGAAGTCGGTCGGCTTCGCCGCGTTCTGATGCATCCACGCGAACACGCGCTCGCGCCAGATCGACATGCCGGGCAGATGCGTCGGCACGACCGTTTCGCGTGCGAGGAAGAACGAGGTGTCCATCAGCTCGAACGTCATGTCGTGCGAGCGGCCGAATTCCTCGAGTACGGCCTTCACGTCCGGCGTCTCGTTGAAGCCGTACTGGGCCTTGACGATGTACAGGCCGCCACCCGCATCGCGCGAGCTCAGGCGCGTGTCGTCGCGCACGTACGGAATGTCGCGCGTGACGAACGTCAGGAAGATGGTCCGCTCGTGGAGCACCTTGTTGTGCTTCAGGTTGTGCAGCAGGCTCACGGGCACGAGCTTGTCGTTGCCGGTCAGGTAGATCGCGGTGCCCGACACGCGGTGCGGCGGATGCGCGAGCAGCCCGTGCAGGAACGGCTCGAGCGGGATACCGTCCGCGGCCGTGCGCTCCTTGACGATGTGGCGACCCTTGAACCAGGTCATCAGCAGGAAGAACAGCAGCGCGCCGATGCCGAGCGGCAGCCAGCCGCCCTGCGCGACCTTCAGCAGGTTCGCGCCGAAAAAGCCGAGGTCGATCGCGAGGAACACCGCGATGATCGCGCCGACGAGCAGCCGGTTCCAGTTCCACACCTTCACCATCACGACGCACGCCAGCACGGTGGTGATGACCATCGTCGCGGTCACCGCGATACCGTACGCCGCCGCCAGGTTGTCGGAGCTCTTGAAGCCGATCACGATGCAGAGGATCACGAACAGCAGCAGCCAGTTCACGACCGGCACGTAGATCTGGCCGATCGCCAGCTCGGACGTATGCAGCACCTTCATGCGCGGCACGTAGCCGAGCTGGATCGCCTGCGACGTCAGCGAATACGCGCCCGAAATCACAGCCTGCGACGCGATCACGGTCGCGACCGTCGACAGCACGACGAGCGGCAGCAATGCCCACTCGGGCGCCAGCAGGAAGAACGGGTTTTCGATCGCTTTCGGGTTCTGGATCAGCAGCGCGCCCTGGCCGAAGTAGTTCAGCACGAGCGACGGCATCACGAGCCCGTACGCGGCGAGGCGGATCGGCTTCGCGCCAAAGTGGCCCATGTCCGCGTAGAGCGCTTCCGCACCGGTCAGCACCAGCACGACCGAACCCAGCACGACGTAGGCCTGCAGCAGGTGGTCGGCCATGAACGATGCCGCGTAGTACGGATTGATCGCCGCGATGATGCCCGGCACGCGCGCGATGTGGTACACGCCGAGTGCCGCGATCACGATGAACCACACGACCATGATCGGGCCGAACAGCTTGCCGACCAGCGCGGTGCCGTGGCGCTGGATCCAGAACAGCGCGATCAGGATCACGATCGTGATCGGCAGCACGAGGTGGGACAGGTGCGGTGTCGCGATTTCGAGACCTTCGACCGCCGACATCACCGAGATCGCCGGCGTGATCACCGCGTCCCCGTAGAACATGCACGCGCCGAATATCCCGAGCGCCATCAGCGCGCCCGCGACGCGGGTTTTCGAGTCGAGCGGCCGCAGCGACAGGGCCATCAGCGCGAGCACGCCGCCCTCGCCGTTGTTGTCGGCCCGCATCACGAACAGCAGATATTTGATACCGACCACGAGGATGATCGCCCAGAACAGCAGCGAGATCACCCCCAGGATCGAACTTTCGGTCAGCGGGATGCCGTGTGCGGGGCTGAACGCCTCCTTCAGCGCATACAGCGGGCTCGTGCCGATGTCGCCGAACACGACGCCGATGGCCGCTATCGCAAGCGCCCGCATCGAGTGTTGGTGCGTCGAATGCGCATGGGCTGCGTCGGTCGCCTGGATCGTGTCGTTCATATGAAGCGTAATAATCGGGTCCGGTTCGGACAAAACGAGCGCTATTCTACTCGCGCCCCCCTGAAACACCGCCCTGCCGTGTTGCCCTGACACCACGTGATCCACGCCGCGCATGCAATCCTGCGCAAGCTGTGGCAGGGCTGCCATCATAGCCGGGGCAGCGCCGTCTGCCTACCGCGAACGGCCGATCGCCGCGACCGCCGGCCTCGCGCCCCAATGAAAAACGGCGCCGCAAGCGGCGCCGTACAAGGCTTTCGTTCGATCGGCCGGGCGCTTACGCGCCCGAACCGTCGCGCTGCGCGCGACCACGCTTGATCCACGCCTCGAGGTTGTGCGGACGAACGGTGTCCCACTCTTCGAACGGCTGATGAATCCACGGGTTCGTGGGCAGATACTGCGTGTGATAGTCGGGCTTCACCTTCGAGCAACCCTTGTACCAGAGTACGGCCGAACGCACGGCCGTGACGGCCGGATAGCGCTCCTTGAGATGCTCCTGCACACGCGCGAGCGTGACGCCCGAATCGACGAGATCGTCGACCAGCAGCACGTTGCCCGCGAGCTGGCCGCGCGTCATCGTGATGTACTGCGCGATGTCGAGCTCACCCTGCTCGGTGCCGGCCGCTTCGCGGTACGAACTCGTCGCGAGGATCGCGAGCGGGACGTCATAGATGCGCGAGAGCTGATCGCCGACACGCAGACCGCCGCGCGCGAGGCACAGGATCTGGTCGAACTTCCAGCCCGATGCATGCACCTGGAGCGCGAGCAGCTCGATCAGACGATGGTATTCGTCCCAGCCTACCCACAGGTTCTTGTCGTCGTTGCGCGGATCGGTCATCAAGTCTGCCGCCGTCATCGTGATTTGCTGCGTCATGCTGAAAATTACACCTTGAACGGATGGCGGAGCAGGATCGTTTCGTCGCGATCCGGGCCGGTCGAAACCATGTCGACCGGCACGCCGGCCACTTCCTGGACACGGGTCAGGTAGGCCTGCGCATTCGCCGGCAGCGCGTCCCACGTCTTGATGCCGACGGTGCTTTCCTTCCAGCCGGCGAAGGTTTCGTACATGGGCTCGCAACGCGCGACATCGGCCGCACCGCGCGGCAGGATGTCCACGTCCTTGCCGTCGATCTTGTAGCCGACGCACAGCTTGACTTCATCGAGGCCGTCGAGCACGTCGAGCTTCGTCATGCAGAGGCCCGACACGCCGTTGATCTGGATCGAGCGGCGCAGTGCGGCCGCGTCGAGCCAGCCGGTGCGGCGCGGACGGCCGGTGACCGAGCCGAATTCCTTGCCGACGTTCGCCAGCGTGACGCCGACCTGATCCTGACGCTGCGGGTTGTCAGCATCGTACAGCTCGCTCGGGAACGGGCCCGCGCCGACGCGCGTGCAATACGCCTTCGTGATGCCGAGGATGTAGTTCAGCTGCTGCGGACCGACGCCGGCGCCGGCCGATGCCGCACCCGCGACGCAGTTGCTCGACGTGACGAACGGATAAGTGCCGTGGTCGATGTCGAGCAGCGTGCCCTGCGCGCCTTCGAACAGCAGGTTCTGACCGGCGTTGTTCGCGTCGTACAGGCGGCGCGACACGTCGGCCACCATCGGCTTCAGGCGATCGGCATAGCCGAGCATCGTGTCGAGCGTGGCCTGGAAATCGACGGCTGCGCCACCCAGGTACTGGGTCAGCACGAAGTTGTGGAAATCGAGGTTTTCGCGCAGGCGGTCGGCGAAGGTCTTCGCGTCGAACAGGTCCTGCACGCGCAGCGCGCGGCGGCCGACCTTGTCTTCGTACGCGGGGCCGATGCCGCGGCCGGTCGTACCGATCTTGCCCGCGCCCTTGCGCGCTTCGCGCGCCTGGTCGATCGCGATGTGGTACGGCAGGATCAGCGTCGTGGCTTCGGAAATGAACAGGCGATCGCGAACGTTCACGCCGGCTTCTTCCAGCTCGCCGATTTCCTTGAACAGTGCCTCGGGGGACAGGACGACGCCGTTGCCGATGTAGCAGGCGACGCCTTCACGCATGATGCCCGACGGAATGAGGCGCAAGATGGTTTTCTTGCCGCCGATGATGAGGGTGTGGCCGGCGTTGTGACCGCCCTGGAAACGCACGACGCCCTGAGCGTGGTCCGTCAGCCAGTCGACGATCTTGCCCTTGCCTTCATCACCCCATTGCGTTCCCACGACGACGACATTGCGCCCGGGAGTCACGTTCACTGCGCTGGCAGACATGTTGATTCGTTAGCTGGTTAAAAACGTATTCTACCTAGGTTCGCGGGCGATTCCGAATTTTTCCGTTTCGCTTCAACGATATGCACGCCGAACGACGGCCCGCGAACACCTCTTTAACGGGGTTCGACCACCCATGCGCCGTTGCGCTCGACGAGCGATCGGTCGCACGCGAATTCGTCGAGCACGTGGTCGTGCCCGGGCAATGCCTGGATCACGACCTCGCCCGCATCGCGCAGCGCCGCGACGGCCGCGCCGAGCGCATCGTCCTGCGCCCACGGCGCGAGAATCGCGGTGCCGCGCGCCTCGATCGGCGAAATCCGCGCGAGCTCGCGCAGATCGAGCGAGAAGCCCGTCGCCGGGCGGGCGCGACCGTAAGCCTGCCCCACGTGGTCATAACGGCCGCCGCGCGCGATCGCGTTCGGCACGCCGTCGATGTACGCGGTAAACATCGCGCCGCTGTGGTACGCGTAGCCGCGCAGGTCGGCCAGATCGATCGCCACCTCGACGCCCTTCGCCTGGGCCGCGAGCTGCGCGAGATCGTCGAGCGCGCGCGTGATCTCGGGCAGCACCGGCAGCCGTGCGCGCGCCTCGTCGAGCACGCTCGCGTCGCCGTACAGATGCGGCAACGCACGCAGCGCCGCGCGCGTGTCGGCGCCGAGATCGTCGGTGAGTTCGTTCAGCAGCGGCACGTCCTTGCCCGACAGCGCGTCGTACAGCGACTCGCCGCGCTCGGCGGCCTGCGCGTCGCGCGCGAGCAGCGCCGCGAGCACGCCTGCATGGCACAGGTCCAGACGGATTCGCGACAGCCCCGCGAGGTGCAGCGCGTCGAGCATCAGTTGCTGGATCTCGAGATCGGCTTCCAGCCCGGCATGCCCGTAGATTTCGGCGCCGATCTGGATCTGCTCGCGCGTCGCGTGCAGGCCGCGCGGACGCGTATGCATCACATGCCCCGCATAGCAAAGGCGCGTGACGCCCTGGCGGTTCAGCAGGTGCGCGTCGATGCGCGCGACCTGCGGCGTGATGTCCGCGCGCAGGCCGAGCGTGCGGCCCGACAGCTGGTCGACCAGCTTGAAGGTGCGCAGGCGCAGGTCGGCGCCGCCGCTCGTCAGCAGCGACTCGAGGTATTCGAGCAGCGGCGGCATCACCATTTCGTAGCCGTACGAACGGAAGCGGTCGAGCAGCCTGCGGCGCAGCTCCTCGATCTTGCGCGCTTCCGACGGCAGTACGTCGGCGATATTCTCGGGAAGTAACCAGGTCGACATCGGTACGGTCCTACGACGGGAAACAGGGCGCGACGCGCGCGCCACGAGATGAATCGGAAATCGGAATCGTGCGGAACGGACGGCGGATTGGCCGTCTCGTTCAGGTCTCCGTTCAGGTGGCGAGCAGCAGCAGGATGAGCCCCAGCGCCATCACGATGAGCCCGCCGATCCGGATATGATGCGGCGGCCGCTCCGCTATTCTACGAAACGTGTCGCGCCAGGCGACGGGAAACACGAAGGGAAACGCCCCCTCGATAATCAGCATCAGTGCTACCGCGAGCAACAACGAACCAGCCAGATCCATGCGAACGACGGCGCCGCTCGACGCGGCGCCCCAAGGTCAGTGTTTGCGGGGAGCAGGTGCCGCCGGTGCGGCACCGCCCGTCGGGCTGCGCATGAAACGGAAAAACTCGCTGTCGGGATCGACCACGATGATGTCGTTGCGCTTGAAGGTATTCCGGTAAGCCTGCAGGCTCGCGTAGAACTGGTAGAACTGCGGATCCTGGCCGAACGCGTCGGCGGCGATCGACGCGGCCTTCGCATCGCCCTCGCCCTTGATCGTCTGCGCGGACTTGTACGCATTCGCGAGCACCGCCTGCTGTTCGCGCTCCGCATCGGCCTTGATCTGTTCGACATCCGCAGCGCCGTCCGCGCGCACCTGCGCGGCCTGCGCGCGCAGCGCGGCAATCATCCGCTGATAGACGGCGTCGGCCTGCGCGGCCGGCAAGTCGACGCGCGTCAACTGGACATCGACCACGTCGACGCCGAAGCCGGATGCCTGCGCGCGCACCGCATCGCGAGCCGCATTGGCGATGTCGCGCTGTCCGCCGAGCGCGTCGTCGAGCGCGCGCTTGCCGAATGCGTCACCGAGCGCGCTCTTCAGCGCGCCGGTCAGACGCTCGGCGGCGGTGGCCGAGTCGCCGCTCGTCGCCGTGAAGTACTTCATCGGATCGCTGATCCGGTACTTGACCGCATACGTGACGAGCAGATCGTGCTTGTCTTCGGTCGCGAGTTGCAGCGGATCCGACGATTCGAGCGATTGCAGGCGCGTGTCGATCAGCGTCGCCGTCTGCAGCGGCGGCGGCAGCTTGAAATGGATGCCGGGGCCCGCGAGTTCGGGCTGCGTGCCGTCGCGGCCCGACAGCACGGCCGTGTGGCGCGGATCGACGGTCAGCACGGTCGACGATGCCGCGAAGGCGACGATCACGATTGCGACGACGAGCGCAATGATTCGGTTCATGTTCTGCGCTCCCGTTACTTCGTATCGTCTTCGCGCGAGCGGCTGCGGAACGCTTCGCGCGACCGCAGCACGTCGCTGCCCGGTGCGGGCGCCGCCGCGGCCGAAGCCGAGGCCGCGCTCGCGGGCACGCTCGCCGCCGCGCCGGCCGGCGCCGACGCTGCGTCGGGCGCGGATGCGCCGGCGGGCGTCGCGGCATTCGTGGCGCTCGCGGCGTTTTGTCGCTCCTGCTCGACGAGCTTGTCGAGCGGCAGGTACACGACGTTGCTACCCTTGTTGCCGACGAACACCTTCGTCGCGTTCGAATAGATTTCCTGCATCGTCTCGAGGTACATCCGCTCGCGAATCACCGCGGGCGCCTTCGAATACTGCGCATAGACCTGCTTGAAGCGGTCGGCGTCGCCTTCGGCCTCGGTGACCACGCGATCGGCATACGCCTTCGCTTCGTCGACGAGTTTCGCGGCATTGCCCTGCGCCTTGGGCAGCAGGTCGTTGGCATAGGCCTGCGCGGTACGCTTGGCGGCCTCGCGCTCGTCGCGCGCCTTCGCGACTTCGGCGTACGCGGCTTGCGTCTGCTCCGGCGCCGCGACGCTCTGCATCGTGACGGCCGTGACTTCGAGCCCCGACTGGTAGCGATCGAGATCGCGCTGGATCGCGGCGGACAGCTGCTCGCGCAGCGCGTCGCGGTCCTGGTTCAGCATGTCGGCCGCGCTGCGCGTACCGACGATCGCGCGCACCGCGGCCTGCGCGGCCTCCGACACGCCGCGCTCGGGGTCGACGCTGCGGAACAGGTAATCGGTTGCCGAACGGATCCGGTACTGGACGACGAAACGCACGTCGACGATGTCGGCGTCGCGCGTCAGCATCGCCGCTTCCTTCACGTTCGCGAGCCGCACGACGTTGTTGCGGCCGATCTCGATCGAACGGACCTGCGACGTGTCGACGATCTCGTGCGACGCGAACGGATAAGGCGCACGCCAGTGCACGCCCTGACCGACCGTGCCGGACAGCTTGCCGAACTGCAGCACGACGCCCGTCTGGCCGTCCTGCACGACGAACAGCCCGCTGCCCGCGTAGACCGCGACCAGCACGCCGATCACGATGCCGACGCCGACGCGCGCGGCCCGGCCGTTGTCGGGCCGGAAGCCGTTGCCGCCCTTGCCGCCGAACAGGCCGCTCAGACGCCGGTTGAAGTTGCGCCACATCTCGTCGAGATCGGGCGGACCGTCACCGTCGCCACCGGGCGGACGCTTCGATTCGTTCGCACGCGGACGGGATGCGTCGTTGCCCTTGCCTTCGCCGCGTCCCCAGCGGGGATCGTTGATCGACAGCAAGGCGCGCATCCGCCGCCAGGTACTCCGCTCGTTGTATTCGTTCACCAGAGTTTGTTCACCAGATGGGACGTCAGCGAACCGGCCGGGGCCGGTTAGCGCCCGTGTTCGGAAATCGTGTGGTCTTCGTGTGGTTCTGCGGGAGCGCCGTCGAGCGCGCCGTTGGGTAACGTCGCGCCGGTAAGGTGTTCCGCGGAGGCGATTTCGGCGATGGCGGCACGCAACGTGTCGAGACCCTGACCGGTGCGCGCGCTCAAAAAGACGCGCGAAATATTACCATACTCGTCTCGCTCGACCGCGTCGCCGCGGGCTGCCAGCTCGGGCACGGCGTCGATCTTGTTGAACACCAGCACCTGCCGGATCGTGTCCGCGCCGATTTCGTGCAGCACGCCGTTCACCTGCTCGATCTGTTCGAGCCGCACCGCGCTCGACGCATCGACCACGTGCAGCAGCAAATCCGCATGGATCGTTTCCTCGAGGGTCGCGCGAAACGCGGCAACCAGCTGGTGAGGCAGTTCGCGGATGAACCCGACCGTATCGGACACGACGATCTGCCCGACCTCGTCGCCCAGATACACGCGCCGCGACGTCGTGTCGAGCGTGGCGAACAGCTGGTCGGCCGCATAGGCCTGCGCCTTCGTCAGCGCATTGAACAGCGTCGACTTGCCCGCGTTCGTATAGCCGACGAGCGACACCGACATCGTGCCGCTGCGCGCGCGCTGGCGACGCTGCGTGCTGTGTTGCCGGCGCAGCCGGTCGAGCCGCGACTTCAGCATCTTGATGCGCTCGCCGATCAGCCGGCGGTCGGTTTCGAGCTGGGTTTCGCCCGGGCCGCGCAGGCCGATACCGCCCTTTTGCCGCTCCAGGTGGGTCCATGCGCGAATCAGCCGGGTCGACAGGTATTGCAGCTGCGCAAGCTCGACCTGAAGCTTGCCTTCGTGGCTGCGGGCGCGCTGCGCGAAGATATCGAGGATCAGGCTCGTGCGATCGACCACCCGCCTGTTGAGCGCCTGCTCCAGGTTGCGTTGCTGGGCCGGTGCCAGCGCGTGGTTGAAGATGACGATTTCGACGTTGTGTACGTCGCAGGCGAGCCGGAGTTCTTCGGCTTTGCCGCTGCCGATGAACATCTTGGCATCGGGACTGGCGCGACGACCGGTGAGGGTGACGGCGGGACGGGCCCCCGCACTGGAGGCGAGAAGACTGAGTTCTTCCAGACTGGCTTCGAAATCGGTCTTGCCGAAGTCGATGCCGACGAGCGCTGCGTTGATCAAATTATCGGGTGTCAAGATAAGGCGGCTGGCATCGGTCGCTCGCGGCGACCGGATGCCGGCCGCTGCGATAGGTTAGGACGTGGTCGCTTCCGCGTCCGGGTGGAAATTCACCGGGCGCGCCGGCACGACCGTCGAGATGGCGTGCTTGTAGACCATCTGGGTCACCGTATTACGGAGCAACACGACGTACTGGTCGAACGATTCGATGTTCCCTTGGAGCTTGATGCCGTTGACGAGATAGATCGAAACGGGAACGTGCTCTTTGCGCAGTGCGTTCAAAAACGGGTCTTGTAACAATTGCCCTTTGTTGCTCATGGCGTACTCCATCTTTTTTTGCAGGTTGATCTGAATTTGGCGCCGAAGAAAAAGAGATCCGGCGCCAATCGCTACACTATAGCTGATTTTGCCTGCCCCGCCCGGCAGCAGGCCATGCGGCCTGGCCCTTGCGGGACGTGCGTGGCAGGCATGTTCAGCCCTTGTCCGCGTACGGATTGTTCGACGAACGGAACTCTATGCGCAATGGAGTCCCGGTCAGGGAGAAAGTTTCGCGGAATCGGTTTTCGAGGTAGCGCTTGTACGTTTCGGTCACCGCGTCGAGCGCGTTGCCGTGGATCACGATCAGCGGCGGATTCTGTCCGCCCTGGTGCGCGTAGCGCAGCTTCGGACGCACCGGGCCGCGACGGCGCGGCTGCTGGAACTCGACGGCCTCGATCAGCGCGCGCGTGAGCTTCGGCGTCGGCAGTTTCGCCATGGCCGCCGCGTACGCGTCGTCGACCGAGCGCATCAGCGCGCCGATGCCCGTCTTCTTCGCGGCCGAAATGTAGTGCGATTTCGCGAAGTCGAGGAATTTCAGCTTGCGGGTCAAATCCGCTTTCGCGCGATCGCGCGCGTGGTCGTCGAGACCGTCCCACTTGTTGACGCCGATCACGAGCGCGCGGCCCTGCTCGACGACGAAGCCGGCGATGTGCGCGTCCTGGTCGGAAATGTCCTGCTGCGCATCCAGCAGAAGAATGACGACGTTCGCGTCGGAAATCGATTGCAGCGTCTTCACGACCGAGAATTTCTCGATCGCCTCGAACACCTTGCCGCGGCGCCGCAGGCCTGCCGTGTCGATCAGCGTGTATTTCTTGCCGTTACGCTCGAAGTCGACGTAGATCGAATCGCGCGTCGTGCCCGGCATGTCGAACGCGATCACGCGGTCCTCGCCGATCAGCGCGTTCACGAGCGTCGACTTGCCGACGTTCGGACGGCCCACGATCGCGATCTTGATGCCGCGCGACGGATCGTCGTCGTCCGCTTCCTCGGGCTGGCCCGCGTACGCGACTTCCAGCGCCTCGTTGATCATGTCGGTCACGCCGTCGCCGTGCGCGGCCGAGATCGCGCGCGGATCGCCGAGGCCGAGCTCGTAGAAGTCCGTCGCGACCGCCGTGTACTTCATCCCCTCGGCCTTGTTGACGACCAGGAAGATCGGCCGGCCGGTCTTGCGCAGGTAGTCGGCGATCGACTTGTCCTGCGGCGCGAGCCCGTTACGGCCGTCGACGATGAACACGACGACGTCGGCTTCCTCGACGGCCTGCCGAGTCTGGCGTGCCATCTGGTGCAGGATGCCGTCCTTCGCGACGGGTTCGAAGCCGCCGGTATCGACGACCAGGTACGGCCGTTCGCCGACCCGCCCTTCGCCGTAATGGCGATCGCGCGTGAGGCCGGGCAAATCGGCGACCAGCGCATCACGCGAGCGCGTGAGCCGGTTGAACAGCGTGGATTTCCCCACATTGGGGCGCCCAACAAGGGCAATGACCGGTTTCATCTGTGTTTTCTACGGTGATGCGCAGCAGCGGGAGGCCCGCTGCTGCGGGCGGCTGCGCTGAATGAAAATATCACGAATTCGCGCCGCGCCGGATGCGCGCGCCGGGCGCGCGTTGCACGCCGTGGTCTTTCGTTTCGAACTGCCTTTCAAATACCGAGCGGCCGGGAACACCGGCCGCCTTCGTGTCGCACGACCGCGGCGCGCGGGACGAGCCCGCCGCGCCGCGATCGCGCCTGTTGCGTGCGCGTCAGCGCGGACGGAACCCGTACAGGCCGCCGTCCTTCGTCTGCACGACGAGCGTATTGCCCGCCAGGACCGGCGCCGCGGTAATCGCGCTGCCGTCCGTCTTCATCCGCGCGATGAAGCTGCCGTCCTCGCGCGACAGGAAGTGCACGAAGCCCTTGTAGTCGCCCATCACGACCGCATGGCCAAGCAGGTAAGGCACGCCGACGTCGCGGCTCTTCAGCTTGTCGTTGCGCCAGAGCTGGTTGCCGCTCGCCGAGTCGTAAGCCGTCACGACCGACCAGTCGTCGCCGCCGGCGACGACCGAATCGTCCTGCGCGAGGCCGCTGCGGCTCGAGAACGCCTTTTCCCACAGCGGACGGCCCGAGTTTGCGTCGAAGCAGCCGATCTGCCCCTGGAACGTGACCGCGCATGCTTCGGCACCCACGAGCGTCGGCGGACCGCTGACGTCGTTGATGCGCTCCACTTCGGTCACACCCTTCGGGAACGACACCGGCGTCTGCCAGAACGGCTCGCCCGTCTGCAGGTTGATCGCAACCAGACCGCCGCCGGGGAAGCCCGCCAGCACGGCAGCGTCGCCCGCGAACGTCATGCCGGCCGACACGCGCAGGTTCAGCGGCACCGCGCGGTTGCGGTAGTTCCACTTCTGCTCGCCCGTCTGCGCGTTGAACGCGATCACCTGGCCGTCGATCGTGCGCACGATCACGAGGCCGTTGCCGACCAGCGGCGGCGAGAAGATCTCGCCCTGCACGCTCGTCTTCCACAGCAGCTTGCCGTCGGGGCCCAAGACGAACACGCCGCCCTTGAGCGCGCCGACCGCGGTCAGGTTGCCGTCGCTGCCGACACCGGCCGACAGGTCCGAACCGACCTTCGAGCGCCACAGCGTCTGGCCCGTCTTCGCGTCGATCTTCTCGACCGAACCGTTCTCGCCCGCGGCATAGACGGCGTCGCCCACAGCCACCGGCGTGAACAGGTAGCGCCCGCCCTTGCCGACGCTCGCCTTCCAGACCTGTTGCACGTCCATGACGGGCTTGAACTCGGTGAGCGGCGTCGGCACGCGGCGCGCGTCCTTCGACGACGAGCAGGCCGCCAATGCCAGGACAGCCGCCGCGCAGGCTACGGGCACAGCGTAACGTTTCAGCAAATTCATCGGTTAGCGAAGCAGAGTTAAGAGGTTGAGGGGGCCGGAATCAGCCGCCGAGCGCGTCGAGCTTGAACTGCACGAGCTGGCGCGCGGACTGGTCGTCCTGCGGCAGGCCGTCGAGCGCGAGCTTGTACGCCGCGCGCGCGTCGTCGGTCTTGCCTTGCGCGGCCAGCAGATCGCCGCGGCGATCGGCCACGACGCCCTTGAATGCATCGACCGGCGTGCCGGACAGCAGCGCGAGGCCCGCATCGTACGCCTTCTCGTCGAGCAGCAGCGATGCGAGACGCAGCTTCGCGATCTGCTTGTACTCGTCATCCCTGGCGTGATCGACAGCCCATTGCAGCTGGGCCTTCGCGCCGGCGGCGTCGCCTGCCGCGTAGAGCGTCTTCGCGGCCGACAGGGCCGTCATCTGCGCGTACGGCGTGCGGGCGAACTTGTCTTCCATGTCGGCGGCCGCGCGGGCCATCGTCGCCTTGTCGTTCGCGGCGGCGGCCTTCTGGACCTGCTCGTACAACCCGGAAGCCTCGGCGGCCTGACGGCGCTGCCAGTAATTCCAGCCGTTGAAACCGGCCGCGACGACCAGCGCCGCGAGCACGATCCACGTGGTGAGGTTGCCCCAGCGGGCCCACCACGCCTTGACACTTTCAATCGATTCTTGTTCGTCGTGATAACTCATCGGCGAGCGATTCCTTCCTGTTCAGGCTTTTTCTTGTCGAGCGAATGCGAGCGCGATCAGTCGTCGCCGTCTTCGGCGGATGCAACCATCGCATTGATTAGGAATTCGGTCAAGCTTTCGACCGGTACGGTCTGCTGAACGTTCTTTTCCCCTTCCTCGCCCGCACCGCGCAGCGCTTTCACGCCCACCGTGCCGTTCGCGACCTCTTCTTCGCCGAAGATCACCGCGAACGCGGCACCGCTTGCATCGGCCCGCTTCATCTGCGACTTGAAGCTTGCCGGCGCGCCGTCGGCGCTGCAGTGGAAAATCACGTCGAGGCCCGTGTCGCGCAGACGCTCGGCCGCGATGAACGCCTGTTCGCGCGCCGTCTCGCCCTGGTGCACCACGTACACGTCGACACCTTCCTGCTCGGGCGCGAGATCCTCTTCCTTCAGCAGTTCGAGAATGCGCTCGATGCCCATCGCCCAGCCGCATGCGGCGGTCGGCTTGCCGCCGAGCTGCTCGATCAGGGGATCGTAGCGGCCGCCGGCCGCGACGGTGCCCTGTGCGCCGAGCTTGTCGGTCACCCACTCGAACACGGTCAGGTTGTAGTAGTCGAGGCCGCGCACGAGACGCGGGTTGATCTTGAACGGAATGTTGTTCGCGAGCAGCAGGCGCTGCAGCCCTTCGAAGTGCGCGCGCGATTCGTCGCCGAGGAAGTCGATCAGCTTCGGCGCGTTCTGCGCGATTTCCTGCAGCGCGGGATTCTTCGTGTCGAGCACGCGCAGCGGGTTCGTATACAGGCGGCGCTTCGCGTCCTCGTCCAGCACGTCGGCGAACTGCTCGAGGTACTTGATCAGTTCGACACGGTGCGCGGCCCGCTCTTCCGCGAGGCCGAGCGAGTTGATCTCGAGCTTGATGCCGGTCAGCCCGAGGTCGTCCCACAGGCGCTGGCACATCATGATGATCTCGGCGTCCGCATCCGGGCCCGCGAAGCCGAGCGCCTCGACGCCGACCTGGTGGAACTGGCGGTAGCGGCCGCGCTGCGGACGCTCGTGACGGAACATCGGGCCGATGTACCACAGGCGCTTCGGGCCGTCGTACAGCATGTTGTGCTCGATCGACGCGCGCACGACGGCCGCGGTGTTCTCCGGGCGCATCGTCAGGTTCTCGCCGTTCAGCGCGTCGGTGAAGCTGTACATTTCCTTCTCGACGATGTCCGTGACTTCGCCGATGCCGCGCGTGAAGAGCTGCGTGTGTTCGACGATCGGCGTGCGGATGTTCTGGTAGCCGTACGCGCGCAGCAACGATTTCACGGTGGCTTCGAAGAACTCCCACAGGCCGGCATCCTGCGGAAGGATGTCGTTCATGCCTTTGACGCCGGTGAGCTTCTCGATCTTGCGTTTCTGTTCAGTCATCGTGTGTGTGGACGAATTAATTCAGGGCCTCGGTGCGGCCGTAGTTGCGTGCGACGTAGTCGCTGACGATCTGCTGGAATTCCTCGGCGATCCGCTCGCCGCGCAGCGTCTTGACCTTCTCGCCGTCGATGAAGACGGGCGCGGCCGGGTTCTCACCCGAACCCGGCAGGCTGATGCCGATGTTCGCGTGCTTCGATTCGCCCGGGCCGTTGACGATGCAGCCCATCACCGCGACGTTCATCTTCTCGACGCCCGGATATTCCTTGCGCCATACGGGCATCTGCTCGCGCAGGTAGGTCTGGATCTGCATCGCGAGCTCCTGGAACAGCGTGCTCGTCGTGCGGCCGCAGCCCGGGCACGCGATCACCATCGGCGCGAACGAGCGCAGGCCCATCGTCTGCAGGATTTCCTGGCCGACGATCACCTCGCCCGTGCGCGGCGCGCCCGGCTCCGGCGTCAGCGAGATGCGGATCGTGTCGCCGATCCCTTCCTGCAGCAGCACGCCGAGCGCGGCCGTCGATGCGACGATGCCCTTCGAGCCCATGCCGGCCTCGGTCAGACCGAGGTGCAGCGCGAAGCCGCAGCGGCGGCCGAGCTCGCGGTACACGGCGATCAGGTCCTGCACGCCGCTGACCTTGCACGACAGCACGATGCGATCACGGCCGAGACCGAGTTCGACCGCACGCTCGGCCGAGCCGATCGCCGACTGGATCAGCGCCTCGTACATCACGCTTTGCGCGCCCCACGGCTGCGCACGCGCGCCGTTCTCGTCCATCATGCGCGCGAGCAGGTCCTGGTCGAGGCTGCCCCAGTTCACGCCGATCCGCACCGCCTTGTCGTACTTGGCCGCGGCTTCGATCATCAGCGCGAACTGCGTGTCGCGCTTCGCGCCCTGGCCGACGTTGCCGGGATTGATCCGGTACTTCGACAGCGCCTCCGCGCAGCCCGGGTAGTCGCGCAGCAGCAGGTGGCCGTTGTAGTGGAAATCGCCGACGAGCGGCACGGTCACGCCCATCCGGTCGAGCTGCTCGCGGATCGCCGGCACGGCGGCCGCGGCCTCCGGCGTGTTCACGGTGATGCGGACCAGTTCGGAGCCCGCGTTCGCGAGTTCCTTGATCTGGATCGCCGTGCCGATCGCATCGGCCGTGTCGGTATTCGTCATCGACTGGACGCGCACCGGCGCATCGCCGCCGATCGTCACGAGCTGCCCGCCCCAACGAACATCCACCGCATGCGACACGCGACGCGGCTGATGCCCGCCGAACACCGGCTCGGTTGAACAAATCTGACTGCTGCGTGGGGATTGAGCTTCGGATTGCATCGATAGATCCATTTACGCGGAATGCGCCGCGAAGCGGCGCATGAATTGAAAAAGCGCCGTGCCCTCGCGGCCTGTGCTGGACAGGCCCGCGCCACGGCGCTTGACATCAGGGCAACGTGAACCGCGCCACGTTACCCCGCGCTGCCGAATATTTTGCCGGATCGACAGGTTTTCCGTCGAACGCGACCGCGTCCATGCCTGCCTTGTTGCCGATCGTGACCTTGAACGGCCCGTCGCCGGCGACCTGCTTCGTCTCGCCGGCCCGCACCAGCGCCGAGAACAGCTCCTTGCCGTTCTTGTCGCGCACGCTGAACCAGCAATCCTGCTTGACCTTCAGTTCGATCATCGACTGGCCTGCCGCCACCACGACGCTCGCGGGCTGGGCCGGCACGGCCGCGCCGCTCGCCGCGGCCGTCACGACCGGTTGCGACGCAGGCGCCGCGACCGCTGGGGCCGGAGCCGGTGCAGCCGGTGCAGCCGATGCAACGGCCTGCGGCGCCACGGCGGATGCCGCGACCTGCGCCGGCGCATCGCTGCCGGTTGCCGCCGACGCACCGCCCGCGGCGGCCTCTTCGACCGAAGACGCCGCCGGCGCGCTGGCCGCCGACGCATGGTCGGTGTCGCCGCCCTTGAAACGTGCGAGCCAGCTCGACGAATCGCCGCCAGTGTGCCACATGAGCACCGCGACCACCGCGACGACGACGATCGCCGTCCCCCACAGCCACGGATGGTGGCGCGACGAGCCGCCGAGCGGAATCGACACGCGGCCGCGCGGCAGATCCGTGCCTGACGACGCGGGCATCGACAGATCGACTTCCGGCACGCCGCGCTCGCGGCGCAACGCCTGCGCAAACGGCTCCGGATCGACGCCGAGCATCTTCGCGTAGCTGCGCACGACGCCGAGCGCGAACGTCACGCCGGGCAAATGGCTGATGTCGCCTGCCTCGAGCGCACGCAGCTTCTGCGGGGCGACCTTGAGCCGCGCCGACACGTCGTCGACCGTCCAGCCCTTCGCCTCCCGGAGATGCGCCAGCCGGCTGCCGACGGCCGTCAGCGTTTCCAACCCCGCCGGTGCCGGCTTCGCGGCATCCGTCTCTGCGCCGTTTGTCGGCTGCGGCTCACTCATCCTTGTCCTCGCGTCGATTCTTCTTCACTGGCGAGCGCCGCCGGCTTGCGCCGGCCGGCACCCGCAACTGTCCATATCATGCGCGGCGCCGGGGCGCCGCGACCGATCGCTATTCGCGTGTTGTACCGCCAAGAGGCTCGGGCATCCGGGCCAGGCCGCCCCGACCTGGCGCCCCGTCAAATTGCCCGAACTTCGATGATTTTTGCTGCTGCGCCCGTTCGCTCCGCCAGGCGCGTGCGATCCTTCACGGCGCCGGCCAGCTGGCCGCACGCGGCGTCGATGTCGTCGCCGCGCGTCTTGCGCACGGTCGTGACGACACCCGCGTCGATGAGGACCTGTGCAAAGCGCTTGATCTGCTCCGGCTTCGAGCGGATGAGGCCCGATTCCGGAAACGGATTGAACGGGATCAGATTGAACTTGCATGGAACGTCACGCGTGACGGCAAGCAGTTCGCGCGCATGCGCTTCGGTGTCGTTGACGCCGTCGAGCATGCAGTATTCGAAAGTAATGAAGTCGCGCGGCGCGACTTTCAGATAGCGCTGGCACGCGGCCATGAGCTCGCGAAGCGGATGCTTCTTGTTGAGCGGCACCAGCTCGTCGCGCAGCGCATCGTTCGGCGCGTGCAGCGAAACGGCAAGCGCGACCGGCAGTTCGGCGCCGAGGCGGTCCATCATCGGCACCACGCCGGACGTCGACAGCGTGACGCGGCGGCGCGACAGGCCGTACGCGTTGTCGTCGAGCATCAGCCGCATCGCGGGCACGACCGCGTTGTAGTTCAGCAGCGGCTCGCCCATGCCCATCATCACCACGTTGGTGACGACCCGTTCGGCCTTGCCGTTCGGACCGGGCGCGCGACCGAGCGACGCACGCAGTGCAAATTCGGCCATCCGGAGCTGACCGATGATTTCGGCTGTCGACAGGTTGCGGGAGAAGCCCTGCTTGCCCGTCGAGCAGAAGCGGCAGTTGACCGCGCACCCGGCCTGCGACGACACGCACAGCGTGCCGCGCGTCTCTTCCGGGATGAACACGGTTTCGACCGCATTGCCGTTTCCGACGTCGATCAGCCACTTGCGCGTGCCGTCGGTGGAAACGTGATCGCTGGCGATCTCGGGCATCACGATCGACGCACGGCCCTTGAGCTTTTCTCTCAGGGACTTCGCGAGATCGGTCATGCCGTCGAAATCGCCGGCGTTGTACTGGTGGATCCAGCGCTGCAACTGCTTGGCGCGGAACGGCTTCTCGCCAAGGCTGCCGCAGTACGCGACAAGACCCTCGGCATCGAAGTCGAGAAGATTGACGGAAGTTTCGCTCGTCATGATGTGCTGCCTTGCCGCTTGCGCTGAATCCTGCCTACTTGTTGCCAGCCAGGGCTTAGCGCGAGTAGACGTTCATTTCCGGGAAGAAGAACGCGATTTCGACCGCGGCCGTTTCGGCAGCGTCCGAGCCGTGCACGGCGTTCGCGTCGATGCTGTCGGCGAAGTCGGCGCGGATCGTGCCCTTTTCCGCCTTCTTCGGATCCGTCGCACCCATCAGGTCGCGGTTCTTCAGGATCGCGCCTTCACCTTCCAGAACCTGGATCATCACCGGGCCCGAGATCATGAAATCGACGAGGTCCTTGAAGAACGGACGTGCTGCGTGAACCGCATAGAACTTCTCTGCGTCGCCACGCGACAGGTGAGCCATGCGCGATGCGACGATCTTCAGGCCGGCGCCTTCGAAACGGCTGTAGATCTGACCGATCACGTTCTTTGCCACCGCATCCGGCTTGATGATCGACAGGGTGCGCTCGATTGCCATAAAAACTCCAAAAAATTAAGAAGTTACAGGTTCAAATGAATCCGCTATTGTAGCACGATCCCGTGTATCATTGCGATTGAACCCTTACACGAATGAAAGGTTTCGAATCCATATGTTTTTTGCGCCGTCCGCATTGAAACCTGGCGGCGCGGAACGTATCTTAGCCATAGCTGCCCCGGTTTGCTGCGCCGCACATCGCGCGCGCCGAACCGGCCCCGGACGCCCACGCGTTCAATGTTAGGAGAAACCATGAACGACTATCCGTACAATTTCGGCCGCGGCGGTTCCGTCAGCACCGCCGAGGTTCGTAACCGCGTGCTGCGGAACACGTACTGGCTGCTCGCGCTGTCGATGGTGCCGACCGTGCTGGGCGCCTGGGTCGGCGTCGCGACGGGCTTCTCGCTGTTCGCGGCCACGAGCCCGATGATGAGCCTGCTCGCGTTCTTCGCGATCGCGTTCGGCTTCATGTTCGCGATCGAGCGGACCAAAAACAGCGCGGCCGGCGTGTTCGTGCTGCTCGGCTTCACGTTCTTCATGGGCCTGATGCTGTCGCGACTGCTCAGCTTCATCCTCGGCTTCTCGAACGGCCCGTCGCTGATCATGCTGGCGTTCGGCGGCACCGGCATCATCTTCGCCTCGATGGCGACGATCGCCACCGTCAGCAAGCGCGACTTCTCCGGGCTCGGCAAGTGGCTGTTCATGGGCGTGATCGTGATTCTGCTGGCGTCGGTCGCGAACATCTTCCTGCAGCTGCCGGCGCTGATGCTCACCGTCTCGGTGCTCGCGATCGCGATCTTCTCGGCCTACATGCTGTTCGACGTGCAGCGCGTCGTGAACGGCGGCGAGACGAACTACATCTCGGCCACGCTCGCGATCTACCTCGACCTGTACAACGTGTTCACGAACCTGCTCGCGCTGCTCGGCATCTTCGGCGGCAACCGCAACTGACGTTCGCCACACCCCATGAAAAACCGGCCCGCGGGCCGGTTTTTTTACGTCCGCCGCCCGCCCGCTCAGTCGCGCTCGAACAGCGCGATCGATTCGACGTGCGACGTATTCGGGAACATGTTCACGACCCCGGCGCCCTTCAGGCGGTAACCCGCCTCGTGCACGAGCAGGCCCGCGTCGCGCGCGAGCGTCGACGGGTTGCACGACACGTAGACGATCCGCTTCGGCAGCGGGCCTTCGCCGCTCTGCGCGATTTCGGCCAGCGCCTTCGACACCGCGAGCGCGCCTTCGCGCGGCGGGTCGATCAGGAACTTGTCGAACGCGCCGAGCGCACGGAGATCGTCGCCCGTCACTTCGAACAGGTTCCGGCACGCGAACGTCGTGTGGCCATCGACGCCGTTTTCGCGCGCATTCGCCAGCGCGCGCGTCGTCAGCGTGTCGCTGCCCTCGATGCCCATCACCTCGCGCGACAGTCGCGCGAGCGGCAGCGTGAAGTTGCCGATCCCGCAGAACAAGTCGAGCACGCGATCGTCGCGCGACGGCGCGAGCAGGCGCAGCGCGCGGCCCACCAGCACGCGGTTGATCTGATGGTTGACCTGCGTGAAGTCGGTCGGCTTGAACGGCATGCGGATGCCGAACTCCGGCAGCGTGTAGTCGAGCGGCACGTCGAGCGGATAGAACGGCGTCACCGTGTCCGGGCCCTTCGGCTGCAGCCAGAACTGCACCTTGTGCTCGTCCGCGAACGCGCGCAGCAGCGCTTCGTCGTCCGCATTGATCGGCTCCAGCACGCGCAGCACCAGCGCCGTGACTTGCGAACCGACCGCGAGCTCGATCTGCGGCATCCTGTCGCGAATCGACAGCCCCTCGACCAGCCGGCGCAACGGCACCAGCATTGCCGACACGTGCGGCGGCAGCACTTCGCAGCTCGTCATGTCGGCGACATAGCTGCTCTTCTTTTCGTGGAACCCGACCAGCACGCCGCCCTTCTTCGCGACGTTGCGCACGGTCAGGCGCGCACGGTAGCGGTAGCCCCACGACGGGCCATGGATCGGCGCGAACACCGTCTCGGCGCGCAGCTTCGCCAGGTGCCACAGGTTGTCCTCGAGCACGCGCTGCTTGATCGCCACTTGCGCGCGCATGTCGAGATGCTGCATCGAGCAGCCGCCGCAGGTGCCGAAGAACGCGCATTTCGGCTGCGTGCGCAGCACGCTCGGGCGCAGGATGTCGACCACGGTCGCCTGCTCGTAGCTCGGCTTGCGACGGTAGCTCGAATAGGTCACACGCTCGCCGGGCAGCGCGCCTTCGACGAAGATGACCTTGCCCGGCGTGCCGTCCTCGGTCACCGTGCGGCCGACACCGCGCGCTTCCATGTCGAGCGATTCGATCTCGAGAACCGGGGCAGGCCCGGGCGCGACGGGCGCATTTTTCGATTTGCGCGCAGAAGTGGGGACGGCTTCGGACACCAGCTTTTCCTGACAAACGTTGAAGAAGGCGAGATTGTAGACGACGCCAGCCCGCATCGCCCGCTTTCATCGCGCATGTGCCCATACGGATGCATCCACGCGCCACGTACTGCACAAAGGACCCGCAGGCGCGGTGTCTTGCCGACCCGCCGGCGGCACAAGTTCTGCTCGCAGGTGGCTCTCTGCTCGCAGGAGAATCGACCATGCGACTGATCGACTGGAACGTTCAATGGGGTCGGGACGCGGACGGCGTCGTCGACCTAGCGCGCACCATCGCCGCCGCCCGCCGCCTCGGCGACTTCGACGTGCTGTGCATGCAGGAAGTCACGCGCGGCTTCGGCGCGCTGCCCGGCCAGCCGGGCCCTGATCAGTTCACCGAACTGGCGGCGTTGCTGCCCGGCTATACGATCTTCGAGGCGATCGGCGCCGACCTGCCGCCGCTCGAACCCGACGCGGCGCGCCGGCAGTTCGGCAATGCGATCGCGACCCGGCTGCCGGTCGGACGCGTGCTGCGCCAGTTGCTGCCGTGGCCGGCCGACGCCAGCGGGCCGTCGATGCCGCGCGTCGCGCTAGAGGTCGAACTGACAACGCCGCCGGGCGCGCTGCGTATCATCACGACACACCTCGAATTCTATTCCGCGCGCCAGCGGCTCGCACAGGTGGATGCGATGCGCGCCCGGCACCGCGAAGCGTGCTTCCACGCCGATCAGCCTGCCCCGGCGGAGAACGCCACGGGACCGTTCACCGCGACCGGCCAGGCGCGCGACGCGATCATCTGCGGCGATTTCAACAGCGCATTCGACAGCGATGCATACCGGCGCCTGCTGGAGCCGATCGCCGACGCGCCGTCGTTCGTCGATGCATGGGTTGCCCGGCACCCGGGCCATACGCCGCCGCCGACCGCCGGCGTCTACGACACCGCGCAATGGTCGGACGGGCCGCTCGCGTGCGATTTCGTGTTCGTGACCGATACGCTGCTGCCGCGCGTCACGCGCTGCGAGATCGACGGCGACGTGCGCGCGTCGGATCACCAGCCGGTCGTGCTCGAGGTCGATTGATCGCGGCCGCGACGCGGGCCGCCCGCGTCACGCGTCGAAGCCGGCCAGGTATTCGGCCCAATGCGACGCAGGCTCCTGCGCCAGCGAATTCTTCACGAGCAGGATCTCGTCCGCATATTCGCTCGGCGTGAGGCCGCCGCGCATCAGCTGGAACCGGCAATACAGCAGGTAGGTGTTGACGACGTCGGTTTCGCAGTAGTTGCGGATTTCCTCGATCCGCCCGTCCTGGAACGCCGGCCATACCTGGCTGCCGTCCATCCCCAGCTTGCCCGGAAAGCCGCACAGCTTCGCGAGCGCGTCGAGCGGCGCGTTCGCGCGCGCCTGATACATCGCGAGCACGTCCATCAGATCGGTATGCCGCGAGTGATAGCGCGCGATGTAGTTGTTCCACTTGAATTCGCGGTCGTCCTCGCCCAGGTCCCAGTAGCGCGTCGCGGGAATCCCGTGCACGAGCGCACGGTAATGGAGCACCGGCAGGTCGAAGCCGCCGCCGTTCCACGACACGAGCTGCGGCGTGTATTTCTCGATCACGCGGTAGAACGACTGGATCAGCGTCGCCTCGTTGTCCTGGGGGGTGCCCAGCGAGCGCACACGGAAACCGTTGTTGTCGCGGAACACGCAGGAAATCGCCGCGATGCGCTGCAGGTGATGCGGCAGGAAGTCGCCGCCGGTCTTCTCGCGGCGCGCGGCGAACGCGTGTTCGGCCACCGCGGCATCGTCGAGCGTCGCGGGCAGATCTTCCAGACGGCGAATGCCGTCGACATCGGGAATGGTCTCGATGTCAAAAACGAGAATCGGAGTCATCAGTTACAGAACGGCGTCCTTGCGTACGCCATTGGAGGCAAAGAACCGCTTGAGGCGCACCAGCGCTTCCTGCTGGATCTGCCGCACGCGCTCGCGCGTAAGCCCCATCTCGTCCGCCAGCTCCTCGAGCGTGGCCGGTTCGATGTGGTTCAGGCCGAAGCGACGCTCGATCACGTGGCGGTGCTTGTCGGACAGCCGTGACAGCCACGCGCGCGTGAGCGTCTCGAGCTCGCGGTGCTGCACCTCGGCGTCGGGCGACTGGCTCTGGTCGTCGGGCAGCAGATCGAGCAGGCTGCTCGCGGGATCGAGGTCGAGCGGCGCGTCGAGCGATGCAGTGTGCTCGTTGAGCGCGAGGATGTCGGTGACTTCCTCGGCGGTCTTGCCGGTGAGATAGGCGATGTCGTCGATGCTGGCTTCGCGGCGCTCGGCCGCCTCGCCCGTCGACATCGAATTCTTTTCGAGGTGGCGCTTCGCGCGCAGCACCTGGTTCAGCTCGCGGATCACGTGCACGGGCAGGCGCACGGTGCGCGCCTGGTTCATGATCGCCCGCTCGATGCTCTGGCGGATCCACCACGTTGCATAGGTCGAGAAGCGAAAGCCGCGCGTCGGGTCGAATTTCTCGATCGCGTGCATCAGGCCGAGGTTGCCTTCCTCGATCAGGTCGAGCAGCGGCACGCCGCGGTTCAGGTAACCCTTCGCGATACTGACGACGAGACGCAGGTTGCGCTCGATCATCACCTGCCGCGCCTCGAATTCGCCGGCCTTCGCGAGACGCGAATAGCGCTGCTCCTCCTCGACGGTCAGGAGCGGCTTCACGCTGATGCGGTTCAGGTAATGCTGGATCGTGTCGGCCGTGAGCTCGGCCTGCAGCAATGCGCGGAAATCGTCGACGTCGGGCGCTGCTTCCGCACGGCCTTCGCGCTCGCCGTCGCCGTCCGCTTCGGCGTCGCTTGCCTCGAGATCACGTTCGTTTTCCGCGACGTCGTCTTCGTCGTCCTTCGAAGCGCCAGCTCGCCCCACCGATGCTTGCGTGGCACGACTGATCTTCTCAGACTCGGCTTGCGGCTCGTGGCGCTTCGATTTCGGCATGGTCGTCTCGGTTATTGAGGCGGCAAATACTTCAGCGGATCGACAGGTTTACCCTGCCGGCGAACCTCGAAATGCAGCATCACGCGGTCGGCATCGCTGTTACCCATCTCGGCGATCTTCTGCCCCTTCGTCACCGCGTCCCCCTCTTTTACCATCAAAGCGCGATTATGTGCATACGCCGTGAGGTAAGTTGCATCGTGTTTGATGATAATGAGGTTGCCGTAGCCACGCAGGCCATTGCCCGAGTAGACGACGCGGCCATCGGCCGCCGCCTTCACGGGTTCTCCCGACGTGCCGCCGATATTGACGCCCTTGTTCTTCGCGTCGTCGAAACCGTTCAGCAGCGGGCCGCGCACGGGCCACGCAAACGTCACGGGGCCGCTCGGCGCTGCTGCCGCATCGCTCGATGCGGAGGCTGCAGCCGGCGGCGTGACCGCGGACGACGACGCGCCTGCAGCCGGCGTCGCGGGACCGCTGCTGAGCGGCGCGGTCGCGACGGCGGTGCCGCCGATCGGCGCGGCAACCTGCGAGCCGGCAACCGCGGCGCCGCCCGGCGGCGCCACGCGCAGCAGTTGGTCGACTTCGATCTGGTTCGGGTTGGTCAGGTTGTTCCACGCGGCGATGTCGCGATAGTTCTGCCCGTTCTCGAGTGCGATCCGGTACAGCGTGTCACCCGGTTTCACACGGTAGAAGCCGGGCGGCGGCGGGCCGAGCGGCACCGCCGGCTGCGCGGCAGCGGTCGTGCCGAGCGTTCCGGAGCGGTCGACGACGGGCGCGTTGTCGAGGCGCGTCGCACAGGCGGCCAGTAGCGTGGAGAATGCAGCCACACAGATCGCGCGCTGGGCGAACGTGAGCGGTTCCCTGGTTCGGTTGTTTTGCATCGCGCGCAACATACTCATCGGTTTCAAATCACTCCGGATTTTAAAGGGACAAAGAAAACGCGATCAAGCCGGGACTCTCGCCATTGCGCGGGCGCGACGCGCTCGACCAGCGTGAGCACCTGGTGCTGCCCGCTCTGCGCGCCGACCGGCGCGACGAGCCGCCCGCCGATCGCGAGCTGCTCGAGCAGCGCCTGCGGCACGTCGAGGCCCGCCGCCGCGATCACGATCGCGTCGAACGGCGCCGCGGACGGCAGGCCGACACGCCCGTCGCCATAATGCAAACGGATGTTCGGCACGCGCAGCGGCCGCAGGTTCAGCTTCGCGCGCTCGTAGAGCGGCTTGATGCGTTCAATCGAATACACGTCGCGCGCGACGTGACTCAGCACCGCGGCCTGGTAGCCGCAACCGGTGCCGATCTCGAGCACGCGCTCGAGTGTGCGGCCGGCCATCGCGAGCTCGATCATGCGCGCGACGACCGACGGCTTTGAGATCGTTTGCTGGTGGCCGATCGGCAACGCGGCATCCTCGTAAGCCTGCGTCGCGAGCCCCGGATCCACGAACATGTGGCGCGGCACCGCGGCCATCGCATCCAGCACGCGCGCGTCGGTCACGCCGTTCGCGCGCAGGCGTTCGACCATGCGCTCGCGCACACGTTCCGAGGTCAGCGCGAACGCGCCGGCCGGCGCGATCGTCGGCGCGGCCGGTTTCGGCATCGCGGGCTTCAGCACGGTCGGTTTCGGTGCGGTCGCAGGCTTCGCGGCGGCCGTGCCGGGCAGCGCGCGAGCGGCGCCCGTCTTCGCCACCGGCTTGAGCACGGCGGCGGGCTTGTCGGCGGCCTTCGGCACCGCGCTCGCCGCATGGCGTTCGCCGGACCCGGACCGGACTTCCGATTTGCGTGGCGCTCGCTTGAGATCTTCGAGCGCGAGCGGGAACCGCTTCGCGCGCTCGCCGCTCATGAAGCCCGCCCGCCTGCGCGCGCCCATTCGCGCGTTGCAGGCAGCATTTGCGTATGCGTGAGATCGAGCTGTAGCGGCGTGATCGACACGAAACCGTTTGCGACGGCGTGGAAATCGGTCCCTTCGCTCGCGTCCAGCGCGGCACCCGCCGCACCGATCCAGTAGACCGGCTCGCCGCGCGGGTCGGTCTGGCGAATCACGGGCTGCGACGGGTGACGCTTGCCGAGGCGCGTGACCTTCCAGCCTCTCAGTTCGTCGTACGGCAGATTCGGAATATTGACGTTCAGCAGCGGCTGACCGGGTAGCGGATGCGCGAGGTAATGCTCGACGATTTCCGCGGCGACGCGCGCGGCGTCGGCCAGATGCGCCCAGCCCTTGTCGGCCAGCGAAAACGCGATGGCCGGCACGCCGAACATGATGCCTTCGGTGGCGGCCGCAACTGTCCCTGAATAGAGGGTGTCTTCGCCCATGTTCTGGCCGTTGTTGATCCCCGACACGACGAGGTCCGGACGCTCGTCGGCCATCCCCGTCAACGCGACGTGCACCGAGTCGGTCGGCGTGCCGTTCACGTAGAAGAAACCCGTATTCGTCGCGCGCTGCACCGACAGCGGCCGCGACAGCGTGAGGGAATTCGACGCGCCGCTGCAGTTCTGCTCGGGTGCGATCACGGTGAGGTCGGCCAACGGCCGCAGCGCGTCGCTGAGCGCGGCCAGACCGGGGGCGAGATAGCCGTCGTCGTTGCTGAGTAGGATTCGCATCCGGCGATTGTAACCGAGGAAAGATGGCGCGAGAGCGACAGTCCGGCGGCGTCTGACGGGCCCGCATGCAGCTCGCGCATGCGGTGCGCCGCCGCATTGCGCGGCGGCGTTCCACCCACTCGGGAAAACACTCGGCCGCCCGCAGTCATCGACCCGGAAGGAAGTCCCGTCCGGGAAACCCCGCGCGCTTCGCCGGCGCTGGGGACGACGCTCAGATCGCGCCGGCCTCGCGCAGCGCGGCGATCGCCTGCGCGTCGTAGCCGAGGCCGCGCAGCACCTCGTCCGTGTGCTCGCCGAGTTCGGGCCCGAGCCAGCGCGTTTCGCCCGGCGTGCCGGACAGCTTCGGCGTGATGTTCGGCAGCGGAATGTCGGTGCCGTCGGCGAGCTTGAAACGCTGGATCATCTGTCGCGCGACGAACTGCGGGTCGGTGAACATGTCGGCGGCGCTGTAGATGCGCCCGGCCGGCACGTCGGCCGCATTGAGCACGGCCAGCGCGTCGTCGATCGTGCGCGACGCGAGCCACGCGGCGATCGCGTCGTCGATTTCCTGCGTGCGCGGCACGCGTCCGTCGTTCCGCGCGAGTGCGGGATCGTCCGCGAGGTCGTCGCGCTCGATCGCCTTCATCAGCCGCTTGAAGATCGGGTCGCTGTTGCCGCCGATCACGATGCTGCCGTCGCGACACGCGTAGGTGTTCGACGGCACGATGCCCGGCAGCGACGCGCCGGTGCGCTCGCGCACCATCCCGTACACGCCGTATTCGGGCACCACGCTTTCCATCATGTTGAATACCGCTTCATACAGCGCAACGTCGACCACCTGCCCCGCGCCGCCGTTCACGTTGCGGTGGTGCAGCGCCATCAGCGCGCCGATCACGCCGTGCAGCGCGGCGATGGAGTCGCCGATCGAGATGCCGATGCGCGGCGGCGGCAGATCCGGATAGCCGGTGATGTGGCGCAATCCGCCCATCGATTCGGCGATCGCGCCGAAGCCGGGCCGGTCGCGGTATGGGCCCGTCTGCCCGTAGCCGGACAGGCGCACCATCACGAGACCGGGGTTGTCGGCCGACAGGATGTCGTAGCCGAGGCCGAGCTTCTCGAGCAGGCCCGGGCGAAAGTTTTCGACCACGATGTCGGCCTCGCGCGCGAGCTGCCGCGCGATCGCCTTGCCGGCATCGGATTTCAGGTTGAGGGTGACCGATTTCTTGTTGCGTGCCTGGACCGACCACCACAGCGACGTGCCGCCCTGCTCCGGATGCAGCTTGCGCCACTTGCGCAGCGGGTCGCCGCCGTTCGGATCCTCGATCTTGATCACTTCCGCGCCGAATTCGGCCAAGAGGCGCGACGCGAACGGCCCCGCGATCAGCGTCCCGAATTCGAGCACTTTGACGCCCGCGAGCGGGCCCTGACTGGTGCTCATGTGTCTCCCTGACATGAGGAACGGCGCCGCTCGCCGGCGGCGCCCGGCTTACATCGTGCGGCGGTCGAGCATCGCGCGGGCGATGGTGCCCGCGTCGACGTATTCGAGCTCGCCGCCGACCGGCACGCCGCGCGCGAGGCGCGTGACCGCGAGCCCGCGCGCCTTCAGCGTCTGGCCGAGGTAGTGCGCGGTGGCTTCGCCCTCGTTCGTGAAGTTGGTCGCGAGCACGACCTCCTTGACGACGCCGTCGGACGCGCGCCGCACGAGGCGGTCGAAATGGATTTCCTTCGGGCCGATCCCGTCGAGCGGGCTCAGCCGCCCCATCAGCACGAAATACAGCCCGCGGTACGTCATCGTCTGCTCGAGCATGATCTGGTCGGCCGGCGTCTCGACGACGCACAGCAGCGTCGGATCACGCTCGTCGTCGCTGCACACCTCGCAGATCTGCGCTTCCGTGAACGTGTTGCACTTCTCGCAGTGCTGCAGGTGCTCGGTCGCGAACAGCAGCGACCGGCCGAGCCGCTCCGCGCCCTCCCGATCGTGCTGCATCAGGTGGTACGCCATGCGCTGCGCGGATTTCGGCCCGACGCCGGGCAGGACACGCAGCGCCTCGACGAGCGCGGACAGGGCGGACGGCTGTTTCATACGGCGGCTGGAGGCTGAACGGGCTGAACGGACGCTGCGCTCAGAACGGCAGCTTGAAGCCCGGGGGCAGCGGCAGGCCCGACGTCATGCCGCTCATCTTCTCCTGCGACGTGGCTTCGGCCTTGCGGACGGCATCGTTGAATGCGGCCGCGACCAGATCCTCGAGCATGTCCTTGTCGTCCGCGAGCAGGCTCGGGTCGATCGCCACGCGACGCACTTCGTTGCGGCACGTCATCGTCACCTTGACGAGGCCGGCGCCCGACTGCCCTTCGACTTCGATCTGCGCAAGCTGCTCCTGCATCTTCTTCATGTTTTCCTGCATTTGCTGCGCTTGCTTCATCAGTCCGGCGAGGTTGCCTTTCAACATGGGAATACTCCTTCTTGATCGTGTGAAAACCGGCACGCGGCGCATGCCGGTCAATGTGTGCGGGCGTGATTGTGCCTGTCGCGGTGCGATTCGTTCAATGCAGCGTGGGCGGCGCGCCGTCCGGCGCAGAATCGGCGAGCGGCCGCACCGAGCCTTCGACGATACGCGCGCCGAAATCACGCACGAGCTGCTGGACGAACGGATCGCCGTGGATCTCCTGCTCGGCCTCGCGCTGGCGTGCCGCACGCGCGGCCGCATCGAGCGCTGCCGCGGTGCGCCGCGCGGGCCCGACCTCGACCGCGACCTCGACCGGCTTGCCGAGCGCGTCGGCCAGCGCGGCCTTCAGCTTCGCGACCTGGGCGGCGTCCGCATACTGCGGCACCGGCACGGACAGTTTCAACGTCGTCGCGTCGACGGCCGTCAGCTCGCTGTTGAACGCAAGCTGATACGCGACGCCCTTCAGCGGCAACCGTGCGGCCAGCGCCGGCCATTCGCCGTCGAAGCCGATCGAATCGAGCGCGATCGCGGGCGGCAGCGGGCGCGTGTCGACCGGTGCGGACGGACGGGCCTCCGCCGGCTTCGGCGCAATGCGCACGTCGTCGGGGCCGCTGTCGAATACCGGGACGAAGCCGTCGTCGGCCCCACCGCCGAACATCTCGTCGGCGCTGAGCGGCACGTATTCGTCCGGCGGAATGTCTTCCCACGGCGGCGGCGCCTGGCGCGTGTCGGCTGCCTGCGGTGCGCGAGCTGCCGCACGCGGCGTCGGCACCTGCACGGCGGGACGCGACGGCGCCGGTTTGTCGGCGGCCGGCTGGGCCGCGGCCGATTTCGGCGCGGCGTCCGCCCGCGAGCGGTCGGATGACACGCGCATGCCGGCATTGCGCAGCACGTCGAGTGCGGCGGCTGCGCCACCCCGGGCCGACGGGCGCGCGGCAGGTGCTGCAGGCGCGGCCGGCGTGGGACGCGGCGCCGGCTCGGCAGGCGCGGCAGGTTCGTCGATGCGCTTGGCGGCGGCAGGCGCCGCAGGTTCGTCGACGCGCTTGGCGACAGCAGGCGCCGCAGGTTCGTCGACGCGCTTGGCGGCGGCAGGCGGTTCAGGTTCGTTGCGCACGGCCGGCGGCGAATCGCTCACCGGTGCCACCTGAGGTGCCCGGTTCGCTTCCGGCTGCGGTGCGGCCGGCGCTTCGGTCGCAGTCGCAGCCGCTGCCGGCGTCGCGACAGGATTCACGGCCGACGAAGTCACTGCATCGCCGGACTGGACCGGCGACGGACGCGCAGCGGGCGCGACCGGAGCGGCAGCCTGCGGGCGTACGGCCTCCGCGGCGGCGGCCGGTGCGGCTGCCGCTGGCGGCTTGGGTGCCGATATCGATGGCGACTTGGGCGCCGCAGCCGACACAGCGGCAGCGGTCGCACGCGGCGCGGGCGCGGGTACGGCACGCGGCACGGCCGGCTGGCCACCCGGCGCACTGCCGGCGCCGACGGCCGGCTCGAACGCGAGCATCCGCAGCAGCGTCATCGTGAAGCCGGCGTATTCGTCCGGCGCGAGGCCGAGCTCCGCGCGCCCGACCGTCGCGATCTGATAGAACAGCTGAACCTGCTCGGGGCTCAGCGCGTCCGCGAAGCGACGCAAGTCGGCCGCTTCCGGCCATTCGTCGAGCACCGAGCCCGGCGCGAACTGCGCCCATGCGATCCGGTGCAGCAGGCTCGCGAGATCCTGCAGCGCGGTGGAAAACGACAGGCTGCGCAGCGACATCTCGTCGGCGATCGCGAGGATCTCCGGCCCGTTGCCGGCCGCGAGCGCATCGAGCAGGCGCACCATGTAGGTCTGGTCGAGCGCGCCGAGCATGCCGGACACCGCCGCTTCGGTCACTTCGTTCGCCGAATAGGCGATCGCCTGGTCGGTCAGCGACAGCGCATCGCGCATGCTGCCCTGCGCGGCGCGCGCGAGCAGACGCAGCGCCTGCAGCTCGAACGAAATCTGCTCTTCGCCGAGGATCCGCTCGAGATGCGACACGATGTGCCCGGCCGGCATCTGCTTCAGGTTGAACTGCAGGCAGCGCGACAGCACGGTGACGGGAATCTTCTGCGGGTCGGTCGTCGCGAGAATGAACTTGACGTGTGGCGGCGGCTCCTCGAGCGTCTTCAGCATCGCGTTGAACGCGTGGTTCGTCAGCATGTGCACTTCGTCGATCATGTAGACCTTGAAGCGCGCATCGACGGGCGCGTACACCGCGCGCTCGAGCAGCGCGGCCATCTCGTCGACGCCGCGGTTGCTCGCCGCGTCCATCTCGACGTAATCGACGAAGCGACCTTCGTCGATCTCGCGGCACGCGCGGCACACGCCGCACGGCTGCGACGTGACGCCGGTTTCACAATTGAGCGCCTTCGCGAAGATCCGCGACAGCGTCGTCTTGCCGACGCCGCGGGTTCCGGTAAACAGATAGGCGTGATGGAGACGCCCGCCGTCGAGCGCGTGCGTGAGCGCCCTGACGACGTGCTCCTGGCCGACGAGCGAAGCGAAATCCTTCGGACGCCACTTGCGTGCGAGAACTTGATAGGTCATCGGGAAATTGTATCAGTAACGCTGCGTCCCGCCGACACGCGAAACGGTGCGGAGAACGGGCAAGGCGCAGGAAAAAACGGAGAATGACGCAGAAATAAAAAACGCCCAACGAACGGGGCGAGAGGAAAGGTGACGAGCCCAACCCTCGGCACTGGCAGAAAACGATTGTGGCTGCTTCGTTCCCGACCTGACCAGGTTCACCGCCCCACCATGCGAGGAGGCCCGTCACGGCATATTCTATCACCGCTTCCGGTCGAATGCGACCGTTTGTTCGCAACAATGCGAGGGATCGAGCAAACCGGCGCGCGCATGGGCGCATGAAGCCGGGGCGCGACGCACCCAATAACCGCGGCTCTTGTATTTTGCATGCCGGCCTCCACCTTCGGAACACAACGGTCGAACGGCGCGTCGTACCCCTACTCGCGTAGCGGCTACTATCGCCGCCCGCAGCAGATAGCAATTTAGGCTAATATGACGCCCGAACGACCCGCGAGCCGCGCCATGCAGCGCCTGCGCCCTTCCTTCCGGAGAGCGGAGTGACCTGCCGCAGCGGCCGGCAGCCGAAAGGCCGCCGGAGCGCCGCAACGCGCCAAGCAGGCAGTCCCCGAACCGTAAGAGGTATTGACCCAATGAGCGAACAGATCAAACACATCAGCGACGCATCGTTCGAACAGGACGTCGTCAAATCCGACAAGCCCGTGCTCGTCGACTTCTGGGCCGAATGGTGCGGCCCGTGCAAGATGATCGCCCCCATCCTCGACGAAGTCGCGAAGGACTACGGCGACAAGCTGCAGATCGCAAAGATCAATGTCGACGACAACCAGGCGACGCCCGCGAAGTTCGGCGTGCGCGGCATCCCGACGCTGATCCTGTTCAAGAACGGCGCGGCCGCCGCGCAGAAGGTCGGCGCGCTGTCGAAGTCGCAGCTCACCGCATTCCTGGACAGCCACCTGTAATACGGGCCGTTCCTCGGACGTGTTGTCAACCGACAACACGTCCGCCGCCAAGCCGCCGATCGGCCGCTCAGGCACGAATCAGCGTATGCTAGAATCAAAAAACGTCTACAAGACGCATTAAGTCTCAGAGCGCCTCCGCTCGCCCCTCCTCCCTTATTTCTTTTCGTCGCTTCTCCTCCCTGGCGGGTTCTCCGTATGCATTTATCCGAGCTCAAGTCTCTGCACGTGTCCGAACTGATCGAAATGGCCAACGGCCTGGAGATCGAAAACGCGAACCGCCTGCGCAAGCAGGAGCTGATGTTCGCCATTCTCAAAAAGCGCGCCAAGACGGGAGAGACGATCTTCGGCGACGGCACGCTCGAAGTACTCCCGGACGGCTTCGGCTTCCTGCGCTCGCCGGAAATGTCGTACCTCGCGAGCACCGACGACATCTATATCAGCCCGTCGCAGATTCGCCGCTTCAACCTGCACACCGGCGACACGATCGAAGGTGAAGTCCGCACGCCGAAGGACGGCGAGCGCTACTTCGCGCTGGTGAAGGTCGACAAAGTCAACGGGCAGCCGCCCGAGGCCTCGAAACACAAGATCATGTTCGAGAACCTCACGCCGCTGCACCCGAACAAGCCGCTGGCGCTCGAACGCGAGATGCGCGGCGAAGAGAACGTCACGGGCCGCATCATCGACATGATCGCGCCGATCGGCAAGGGCCAGCGCGGCCTGCTCGTCGCGTCGCCGAAGTCCGGCAAGACCGTGATGCTCCAGCACATCGCACACGCGATCAAGCAGAACCACCCGGACGTCGTCCTGTTCGTGCTGCTGATCGACGAGCGCCCCGAAGAAGTGACCGAAATGCAGCGCTCGGTCGCCGGCGAAGTCATCGCATCGACGTTCGACGAACCGGCCACGCGTCACGTGCAGGTCGCCGAAATGGTGATCGAGAAGGCCAAGCGCCTCGTCGAAATGAAGCATGACGTCGTGATTCTGCTCGACTCGATCACGCGTCTCGCACGCGCTTACAACACCGTGATCCCGGCGTCGGGCAAGGTGCTGACGGGCGGTGTCGACGCGAACGCACTGCAGCGTCCGAAGCGCTTCTTCGGCGCGGCGCGCAACATCGAGGAAGGCGGCTCGCTGACGATCATCGGCACCGCGCTGATCGAAACCGGCAGCCGCATGGACGACGTGATCTACGAAGAGTTCAAGGGCACCGGCAACATGGAAGTGCACCTCGAGCGCCGCCTCGCGGAAAAGCGCGTCTATCCGTCGATCAACCTGAACAAGTCGGGCACGCGTCGCGAAGAAATGCTGATCAAGCCCGAGATCCTTCAAAAGATCTGGGTGCTGCGCAAGTTCATCCATGACATGGACGAAGTCGAGGCCATGGAATTCCTGCTCGACAAGATCCGTCAAACGAAGAGCAACTCCGAGTTCTTCGACCTGATGCGCCGCGGCGGCTGATCGCCCTCGCCCGCACGAACGGCCGCCCGCGCTTTTGCCCGGCGGCCGTTTTTTCGACCCAACCTGTACGTGAACGTACAGGTTGAACTATAATCGCGCCATCGCCCCGACCGATGCCCGCCCCCATGCCGAACGATGCCTCCGCCCCGCTGCTGACCGTGAGCGACGCCGCGTCGCGGCTCGGCGTCACGCCGCGCACGCTGAAGTATTACGAGGAGCGCGGACTCGTCACGCCGTCGCGCAGCGGCGGTCGCTATCGCCTTTACGATGAGGCCGATCTCGAGCGCTTCGGCCGCATCCTGCGGCTGCGCGCGCTCGGCTTTTCGCTGCACGGCATCACCGAGATGCTCAAGCGTCCGCTCGAAGAAACGGGCGACGGCCGGCGCCGCTATTCGGACGCGTCGCTGCGCGACATCCGCACGGGCCTCGCCGAGCAGATCGACACGCTCGACCAGCGGATCGCGGCCGTCCAGCGCGAACTGAAGGAAGCCGTCGCGCTGCGCAAGGAACTGCAGCACGACATCGACTACATCGAGCGACGGCTCGCGGGCGAAAATCCCGACGCGCTGATCGCGCAGCGGCAGGCCGAAGCCCGCACGCGCCGCGCGCGCAAGGGCCGGGAATGAACGTCGCGCGCGGTCGCCCGCCACTGTGGAGCCGCGCGAACCTGCGCGCGGATCTCTTCCCATGGGCGCTCGCGCTCGTCACCGGCATCGACTACTTCGACAACGCAGTCTTCTCGTTCTTCGCGAGCTACATCGCAGGCGGCATCAACGCGTCGCCCGACGAACTCGTGTGGTCATCCAGCGCCTATGCGGTTACGGCCGTGCTCGGCATCCTGCAGCAGCAATGGTGGGTCGACCGGCTCGGACATCGCCGCTACGTCGCCGGCTGCATGCTGATGTTCTCGTTCGGCGCGATCGCGGCGGCATTCGCCGACACGTCGCTCGAGCTCGCGTTCGCGCGCGGCTTCCAAGGCTACTTCATCGGTCCGATGATGGGTGCGTGCCGGATCCTGATCCAGATCAGCTTCAAGCCGCAGGCGCGGCCGCCCGCCACGCGCGCGTTCCTGATCATGATCCTGCTCGGCAGCGCGCTCGCGCCGATCATCGGCGGGCTGCTCGTCGCGCATTCGACGTGGCGCGCGCTGTTCGCGTGCACGGCGCCCGCGGGGATCGCATTCGCGATCCTCGCCCTCCTCACGCTGCCCGATTCGGGCAGGACGCCCGACGACGTGCGCGGCTCCGGGCATTTCTGGCCGTACATCGTGTTCGCGCTCGCGCAAGGCGCGCTGCAGATCGTGCTGCAGCAGGTGCACTACCAGCTCTACAGCGGCTCGCCGATGCTGATCATGCTGACGTTCGTCGGTGTGGCCGCGCTCGCGTGGTTCGCCTATCACCAGTGGCACCATCCGACGCCCCTCGTGCGGCTGCATGCGTTTCGCGAGCGCACGTTCCAGGTCGGATTGCTGCTGTACATGTTCTATTACTACGAGTCGACCGGCTTCAGCTACCTGACCTCCCGCCTGCTCGAAGGCGGGCTCGGCTATCCGGTCGAGAACGCCGGGCGCCTGGTCGGCACGATGTCGCTGATCTCGGCGACCGCGCTGTTCGCGTACCTGCGCTATGCGAAGCACGTCACGCACAAGAAATGGTTCGTGGTGCCGGGTTTCGCGATCGCGATCGCCGCCGCGCTGTGGATGACGCGGATGACGCCACAAGTTGGCGAGGCCGCATTGATCGGCCCGCTGCTGCTGCGCGGGCTCTTGCTGCTGTTCATCGTGCTGCCGGTCGCGAACCTGACGTTCCGTATCTTCGCGATCGACGAATACACGCACGGCTACCGGCTGAAGAACATCGTGCGGCAACTGACGATCTCGTTCGCTACGTCGTCGGTGATCATCGTCGAGCAGCACCGGCTGGCCGTGCATCAGACGCGGCTCGTCGAGCGCGCGAACGTGTTCGATCCACTGTTCCAGCAGACCGTCGACGCGCTCGCGCGCAGCTATGCGGCAGCCGGCCATGCGCTGAACGACGCGCACGCCCTCGCGATCGCGTCGGTCGCGCGGATGGTCGCGCAACAGGCGTCGTTCCTCGCGTCGCTCGACGGTTTCTATTTCCTCGCGGGCGTCGCGCTCGTCGGCGGCCTCTTCGCGGCATGGCAAAAAGAGATCGATTGAGTTAAAAGACAGGCTTTGGATCTTCCCGCGCTGCCTCCATGCTTTCGAAACTGACCCGCTGGTTCGACGACCGCCGCCGCGACCGCGCGCTGCGCAGCCATCCGATTGCCGATGCGTTGTGGCAGGACACCGTGGCGCGCCTGCCGTTTCTCGACGCGCTCCCGCCCGGCGACCTCAGCCGGCTGCGCGAGCTCACGAGCCTGTTCATCGCGAAGAAGTCGTTTTCGACCGCGCACGGGCTCGAGCTGACCGACGAGATGATCGTCGCGATCGCCGCGCAGGCGTGCCTGCCCGTGCTGAATCTGGATTTGTCGCTGTACGACGGCTGGGTCGGCGTCGTCGTGTATCCAGGCGAATTCGTGATCCGCAAGACCGTGCAGGACGAGGACGGCGTCGTCCATGAAGTCGAGCAGGACGCGAGCGGCGAGGCGTGGGAAGGCGGCCCGGTGATCCTGTCGTGGGAGGACGCGCAGATGACGGACGGCCGCGACGCGTACAACGTCGTGATCCACGAGTTCGCGCACAAGATCGACATGGTCAACGGCGAGGCCGACGGCTATCCGCCCCTTTTTCGCCGCTGGCACGCGCCGCACCTCGACGCGCAGGCCTGGGCCGACGTGTTCGAGCATGCGTACGACCAGTTCTGCGCACGCGTCGACGCGGTGCCGGACCGTGCGTGGGCGAGTTTCGAGCGGGAATCGCTGATCGATCCGTATGCGGCCGACCACCCGTCGGAATTCTTCGCGGTGTGCAGCGAAGCGCTGTTCGTGCGGCCGCGGGCGTTCGAGTCCGAATTTCCGGAGCTGTACCGGCTGCTCGCGCGTTACTACCGGCAGGATCCGGCTCGCACGGGCGCCCTCGGCGCGTGATGAAAATTATTCGTCAACCATCTGATTTTCTGGCATAATCGCCGTTTTTCGACCTTAGGCAAGTGGCTCGCGCCGGGCTTGGCGTCGTCTGGCAGCGCAATTTTGCGTTCCGACACGGCAAGCGGCGGGTTGGCTACCGCTCTCACCAAGGAAAGACCATGAAAGAAGGCATCCACCCGAACTACCGCGAAGTCGTCTTCCAAGACATGTCGAACGGCTTCAAGTTCATCACGCGCTCGACGATCCAGACGCGTGAAAACATCGAACTCGACGGCAAGACCTACCCGCTCGCCAAGATCGAAGTGTCGTCGGAATCGCACTCGTTCTACACCGGCCAGCAAAAGATCATGGACACGGCAGGCCGTGTCGAGAAGTTCAAGAACAAGTTCGGCGCACGCGCCAGCGGCAAACTCGCGAAGTAAGCTTCGCGCCGCATCCGGTGGTTGCAACGCACCGGTATCGCACAAAAGGGCAGCCCAGGCTGCCCTTTTTTGTCTCTGCTCGCCCGGCAACGGCCGGCCGGCGCCCCGAGGAACCCCCTGACGCGCAACACCCGGCACGTCTACAATGCCGGATGCTAGAAACCGGCTCGACCGCGCGCGCCCGCGCCGGCCGCCCATAACAAAACGCTCATCTGCATGAAGCCTGTCGTCCGTCTCACCGCCTCCGCCACGCGTGCGCTGCCGCGCTGGCTGCTGCTTACGCTCTGCCTCGTCTACGCGGCGTTCGGCCTGTTCGGCCGGGACCCGTGGAAGAACGAAGACGCGGCGGGCTTCGGCGTGATGTGGACGATGGCCACCGGCAGCTGGCACGACTGGCTGCTGCCGAACCTGGTCGGAAAGTTCATCACCACCGACGGGCCGCTCGGCTACTGGCTCGGCGCGCTGTCGATCCGCGCGCTGGCGCCGTGGGTCGACGCGAGCAACGCGTCGCGCGTCGACACGGGCGTGCTGTTCTGCGTCGCGTGCGCGTTCGTCTGGTACGCCGCCTACCTGCTCGGCCGGCGCGCCGAGGTTCAGCCGTTCAAGTACGCATTCGGCGGCGAGCCGGAGCCGCGCGACTACGGCCGCACGCTCGCCGACGGCGCGCTGCTGATCCTGGTCGCATGCTTCGGGCTCGCGGAGCGCGGCCACGAAACGACGCCGCAGGTCGCGCAGTTCGCGTGGATCGCGATGCTCGTGTACGGCATCGTGCGCGGCATCGACAAGCCGATGCAGGGCGCGCTGTGGTGGGGTATCGCGATGGGCCTCGTCGCCCTGTCCGGCAACCCGGTGCTCGTGGTCGCGCTGCTCGCCGGCACGGCCGCGCTGTGGCTCATCACGCCGGAGATGCGCAACCTGCGCCTGCCGCTGATCGGCGTGCCGCTCGCGGCCGCGATCTCCGCGCTGTGGCCGCTCGCCGCCTTCAACGCGGCGCCCGACGACGCCGCGTGGTTCTTCAACCAGTGGATCCACGGCAGCCTGATGCGCTTCTCGGGCCCGCCGACCGCGGTGCTCGGCTATGCGGCGAAGAACCTGCCGCTCTTCACGTGGCCCGCGTGGCCGCTCGCGATCTGGGCCTGGTGGAGCTGGGCCGGCATGCGCCGCCGCGCGCACATCGCGATTCCGCTGTCGGTCGTCGTGCCGCTCGTCGCGCTCGTGATCCTGCAGAGCCAGCAGTCGAACCGCATGTACATGCTGCTGCTGCCGCCGCTCGCGGTGCTCGCCACCTTCGCGCTGCCCACGCTCAAACGCGGCGCGATCAACGCGATCGACTGGTTCGCGGTGCTGAGCTTCACGATCCTCGGCACCTTCGTGTGGCTCGTGTGGCTCGCGTCGCTCACCGGCTTCCCGCATCCGCTCGCGCGCAACCTCGCGCGCCTCGTGCCGGGCTACGAGCCGCACTTCAAGATCCTGTCGTTCATCTGCGCGGTGATCGTCACCGTGTGCTGGTGCCTGCTCGCGCGCTGGCGCATCTCGCGCCAGCCGAAGGTGCTGTGGCGCAGCGTCGTGCTGTCGAGCGCGGGCACCACGCTGATGTGGGTGCTGCTGATGACGCTGTGGCTGCCGATCGTCAACTACGGCCGGACCTACAGCGACGTCGCGCAGCAGATCGCGTCGCATCTGCCGAAGGACTACGCGTGCATCTCGCCGGTGCGGCTCGGTGATGCGCAGATCGCGACCTTCGCGTACTTCGGCGACATGCACTTCGAATTCTCGGGCGAGTGCGACGTGATCCTGCGCCAGGACCGCGCGGACTTCGGCGAGCCGAGCGCGATGTCGCAATACGTGTGGCGTCTCGTGTGGGAAGGCCGCCGCGTGGCCGACCGCGACGAGCGCTTCCGTCTGTACGAACGCATCGAGCGGCCGACGACGCCCGTCAAGCGCCGTGGCCCGCGCCGCCGGACGGTCGATTGACGATGTTCGCCGACATCCGCCGGATCGTCGGTCTCGCATGGCCGGTGCTCGTCGGCCAGCTCGCGATCATCGCGTTCGGCGTGATCGACACGGCGATGGTCGGCCGCTACTCGGCCATCGACCTGGCTGCGCTCGGGCTCGGTTCGTCGATCTACGTGTCGATCTACATCGGGATGACGGGCATTCTGTCCGCGCTGCAGCCGATCACCGGGCAGCTGTATGGCGCCCGGCGCTACGCCGAGATCGGCGAGGAAGTCCGCCAGGCGCTGTGGCTCGCGCTGATGCTCGCGGTGCCCGGCTTCCTGCTGCTGCATTTTCCCGAACCGCTGCTGCACATCGCCCACGCGCCGCCCGCGCTGCACGAGCGCACTGTCGATTACCTGCGCATCCTGTCTTACGGGCTGCCGGCCAGCCTCGTGTTCCGGATCTACAACGCGCTGACCAACGCGGCCGGCAAGCCGCGCCTCGCGATGATCCTGCAGATCGGCGCGCTGCTGCTCAAGTTTCCGCTCAACGTGTGGTTCATCTTCGGCGGGTTCGGCGTGCCGGCTCTCGGCGGCCCCGGTTGCGGGCTCGCCAGCACGCTGATCAACTGGGCGCTCGCGCTGATCGGCTTCACGCTGCTCGCGAAGCTCGACGTGTTCACGCCGCTCGCGATCTTCTCGCGCTTTTGCTGGCCCGTCTGGGTGCGCCAGAAGGCGATTCTCAAGCTCGGCGTGCCGATGGGCCTGTCGTACCTGATCGAGGTCACGTCGTTCACGTGCATGGCGCTCTTCATCGCACAGTTCGGTACGACGACGCTCGCCGGCCACCAGATCGCCGGCAACATCAGCGCGGTGCTGTACATGACGCCGCTGTCGATCGGCGTCGCGGCATCGACGCTCGTCGCGCGCGCACTCGGTGCCGGCCGTCCGGACGAGGCGCGCCTGCTCGGCCGGCACAGCGTGATGCTCTCGTGCGGGATCGCGGCCGCGTATGGCGTACTCGTGTTCACGCTGCGCCCGCTGATCGTCAGCGGCTACACGCCGAACCCAGCCGTCGTGGCCGCCGCGCTGCCGCTGGTCGCGATCGTCACCTGCTATCACTTCTTCGATGCGCTGCAGATCACGTCGGCATTCGTGCTGCGCGCGTACAAGGTCGCGGTCGTGCCGACCGTGATCTATGCGGTCGCGCTGTGGGGCGTCGGGCTGGGCGGCGGCTACGTGCTCGGCTTCGACATCGGCGGCATCGCGCCGGCATGGCTGACCGGCGCGCGCGGTTTCTGGTTCGCGAACACGATCAGCCTGATGCTCGCCGGTGCGGGACTCGCCCTCTACCTGCGCCGCGTCAGCCGCGCGGCGCTGTCCGTCGGCGCCTGACCCGCTGCTCGGGGCCTACTCGGCCTACGCGTCCTCCAGCACGTCGGCCGCGTGATACGACGACCGCACGAGCGGGCCGGCCACGACTTCCCTGAAACCGAGCGCCAGCCCCTCGACGCGCCACGCGGCGAACGCGTCGTGGCTCACGTAGCGCCGCACCGGCAGATGGTGCGCGGACGGTGCGAGATACTGGCCAAGCGTCAATACGTCGACCTCGTGCGCACGCAGGTCACGCAGCGTGTCGCGCACCTCGTCGTCGCGCTCGCCGAGCCCGAGCATCAATCCCGATTTCGTCACGAGCGTCGGCCGCGCGGCCTTCGCCCGCGCGAGCAGTTCGAGCGAGCCGCGATAGTCGGCGCCCGGCCGCGCCGCCCGGTACAGCGACGGCACCGTCTCGATGTTGTGATTGAACACGTCCGGCCACGCCGACGACAACGCGTCGAGCGCACGGGGAACGCGGCCCCGGAAATCGGGCGTCAGCACCTCGACGCCGATGCCCGGCACGCTCGCGCGCACCGCCGCGATGCAGGCCGCAAAATGCGCGGCGCCGCCGTCGCGCAGATCGTCGCGATCAACCGACGTGATCACGACGTAGCGCAGCCCGAGCGCCGCGACCGCGGCCGCGAGCCGCGCGGGTTCGCCGGGATCGAGCGGTTCGGGACGGCCGTGCGCGACATCGCAGAACGGGCAGCGCCGCGTGCACAGCCCGCCCATGATCATGAAGGTCGCGGTGCGCTGCGCGAAGCATTCGCCGATGTTCGGGCACATTGCCTCCTCGCACACGGAATGCAGCCGATGATCGCGCAGCACGGCCGCCATGTCGGCGACCGCCTCGCTCATCATCGGCCGCGCCCGCAGCCACGGCGGCTTCGGCAGCGCCGCGCCGGCCGCGGGCTCGACGCGCACCGGAATGCGCGCGAGCTTGTCGCGGCTCCTCGCGCCCGGCTGGCCGAGCGCGGTGAGGCTGGGTCGTTCGAGCGCGGCGGCCATCGTCAGTCTCCGAGAAACGCGACGATCAGGCGGTTCACGTCGGCAGCCGCCTCCATCTGCACCATGTGACCGCTGCCCGCGATCACCTCGGCCCGCACGCCGTCCGGCAAGCCCTGCGCATGCTGCGCGGGAATCACCTCGTCGCGCTCGCCCCAGATCACGAGCGTGCGCGGCGCGAGCGACGCGACGCGGTCGCGGAACACGCGCCGCTGGGCCGCGCCGTCGAACGCGGCGTTCGCGATCTTCTCCAGCGCGGCCTGCACGCCTTCGAGCCGCTTGTACTTGACGAGGTCCTCGACCAGTTGCCGCGTGACGAGCGCGTGGTCCGCGAACAGCGCACCGAGGTGCGGCTTCAGCGTATTGCGGCTGTTGCCGGCGACGAAGCCGTCGATGTAGTCGCGGTTGATGTCGGCGCCGAGCCCGGCGCTCGCAATCAGCGTCAGCGACGCCACGCGTTGCGGCGCACGCTCGGCCGCCGCCATCGCGACCGCGCCGCCCATCGAATGGCCGATCAGGTGCGCGCGGTCGATATGCTGTGCGTCGAGCAGCGCGAGCACCGCATCGGCCAGTTCGTCGAGGCTGCCGGTCTCGACCGCCTTGGCCGACTCGCCGTGGCCGGGCAGATCGAGCGCCCACACGGGCCGGTGCGCGGCGAGCTCCGCATGGTTGAACAACCAGTTGTTCAGGTCGCCGCCGAAGCCGTGGATCAGCACCGCAGGCGTGCCCGTGCCGTCGCCCAGCTTCAGGAACCGGATCGTGCGCCCGCCGATCTGCGCCTTCTCGGGCTGCGGGCCGCCGGCGTCGTCGGCGGCCGCGCTCGGCGTGAAATCGCGCTGGAATTCGGCGATCGCCGCATCGATGTCGGCGTCGCTCGCGTCGGCCGCCGCCACCACGCCGAGCAGCGCACCGACCGGCAGCGTCTCGCCCTCCTGCGCGACCTGCCGGCGCAGCGTGCCGTCGAACGCGCACTCGACACCCGACGAGATCTTGTCGGTCTCGACGTCGAGCACTTCGTCGCCCTTCGTCACGCGCTCGCCGATTGACTTCAGCCAGCCGTTGACCTGCCCCTGCTCCATCGACAGCCCCCACTTGGGCATCGTGATCATGTGAATCGACATCGTGTCAGCTCCTCGTCTTCAGTACCGCCTGCGCGATCGCATCGGCGGACGGGATATACAGGTCTTCCAGCACGCCGGCGAACGGCGTGGGCGTGTGCGGCGCGGTCACGAGCTCGATCGGCGCCTTGAGCGTCCGGAACGCGCGCTGTGCGACGAGCGCGGCGATGTCGGTCGCGATCGAGCAGCGCGGGTTCGCCTCGTCGACGACCACCACCCGGCCGGTGCGCGCCGCGCTTTCCAGGATCGTTTCCTCGTCGAGCGGCGACGTCGTGCGCAGGTCGATCACGTCGACGTGGATGCCGTCCTTCGCGAGCTTCGCGGCCGCGTCGGTCGCGAGATGCACCATCCGGCCGTACGTGACGATCGTCGCGTCGTCGCCTTCGCGCACGACGCTCGCCTCGCCGAACGGAATCGCATAGGATTCCTCAGGTACGTCGCCTTCCCGCGTGTAGAGCAGCTTGTGTTCGAGGAAGATCACGGGATCGTCGTCGCGGATCGCCTGGATCAGCAGCCCCTTCGCGTCATACGGCGTCGCCGGGCACACGACCTTCAGCCCCGGAATGTGCGTAAACAGCGACGTGAGCATCTGCGAATGCTGCGCGGCCGCGCGCAGACCGGCACCGTACATCGCGCGGATCACGACCGGCGTCACGGCCTTGCCGCCGAACATGTAGCGGAATTTCGCGGCCTGGTTGAAGATCTGGTCGAAGCACACGCCCATGAAATCGATGAACATCAGCTCCGCGACGGGCCTCATCCCGCATGCTGCCGCACCGACCGCCGCGCCGATGTAGCCGCCCTCCGACAGCGGCGTGTCGAGCACGCGCCCCGGAAACTTGTGGAATAGCCCCTTCGTCACGCCGAGCACGCCGCCCCACGCGTCGTCCTCGCCCGGCGCGCCCGCGCCGCCTGCATTGTCCTCGCCCATCACGATCACGCTGTCGTCGCGCGCCATTTCCTGCGCGAGCGCCTCGTTGATCGCCTGCGAATAAGTAATCTTCCTTGCCATGTCTGTCTCCTGGGATATTCGGTTCGCCGTGCCGGCTGCCAGCTGGGACTGCCGTGTCACATCGCATTCACGGGTACGACACGTACACGTCGGCCAGCAGGTCGGCCGCATCGGGCAGCGGCGCGGCCTTCGCCTGCGCAACCGCGTCGTCGATCAGCGTCTTCACCTGGGCATCGACGGCACGCAGCTCGTCGGTCGTCAGCGCTTCGGCGCGCACGACGCGCGTTTCGAAATGCTTCAGGCAGTCCTTCTCGTCGCGCAGCTTCTGCACTTCGCCCGGCGCGCGATAGGTCTGCGCATCGCCTTCGAAGTGGCCGAAGTAGCGCGTGAACTTCACCTCGACGAGCGTCGGGCCGCCGCCGCTTCGCGCGCGTGCGACCGCTTCGCCAAGCGCCTCGTGCACCGCGAAGAAGTCGAAGCCGTCGACGATCACGCCGGGCATTCCGAAACCGTTCGCGCGATCGGCGATGTTGTCGGTCGCGACCGACCAGCTCGACGCCGTCGCTTCCGCGTAGCCGTTGTTTTCGGCCACGAAGATCGCCGGCAGCCGCCACACCGACGCGAGGTTCATCGATTCGAAGATCACGCCCTGGTTCGACGCGCCGTCGCCGAAGAAGCACACGCCGACCCCGCCGGTCTTCTTGTGCTTGGCGGCGAGCGCCGCGCCGCACACGAGCGGGCCGCCCGCGCCGACGATCCCGTTCGCGCCGAGCATCCCCATCGACAGGTCGGCGATGTGCATCGAGCCGCCCTTGCCGCGGCAAACGCCCGTCTTCTTGCCGTAGATCTCGGCCATCATCCCGTGCACGTCGACGCCTTTCGCGATGCAGTGGCCGTGCCCGCGGTGCGTGGTCGCGACGTAGTCCTCGAGACCGAGGTGCAGCATCGTGCCGACCGCGGATGCCTCTTCGCCCGCATACAGGTGGACGAAGCCGGGGATTTCGCCGGTCGCGAACTCGACGTGCAGACGTTCCTCGAATTCGCGGATCGTGCGCATCAGCCGGTAGGCGTCCAGCAGCTTGTCCCTGCTGAGCTGTGTCGAAACGGTCATGTGTGTCTCCTGGTAGGTCTGACTGCGAATGCCGCCGCGGCAACGCCCCGGCGACGGATTGCACGGCCTGCGGCCGTCGGTGAAACGTGAAACTGCCGTCAGTCGCGCCACGCGCCGGCGGCGCGCAATACCTGACGCGACGACGCGTAGCGCAGCGTGCGGCCCACATCGACGGTGAGCGGCCCGCGCCAGTCGAGCGCGATCTCGTAGCGATCGCCGCGCGCGACCTCGAGCTCGCGCTCGCCGTCGAACGCGAGCGTGCCGCGCTCGAACGGGATCGTCTGCCACGCACCCTGTTCGAGCCGCTCGCAGCTGCGCATCACGACGCGATCGACACGGCCGGGGGCGATCGGCGCGACGAGCGGCGTGCCGGCCGCGTTGCCGTCGGCGGCGAAGCGCATCGCGAGCCCGTGCGGCGCGCTGCGCTCCAGCGGCGCCCACGCGCCGCCAAGCGCGGACAGGCCGATGCCGTCCGGCTCCGCGAAGGTCAGGTACAGGGTGTCGATGTCGTCGGGCCCCGAGATCGCCCGCGCGCCGATGAAGCGCTGGCGTGCCGCGCACACGTCGACGAGCGCGATCTCCTCGCGCCCCGCGTTCGCGCCCGCCACGCCGCGCACGACGAGCCGCTTGTTGCGCACGAACGCGATCTCGGCCGGCACGGCGCCGGTCGCGGCGAGTCCTGCCGCGATGCCCGCGACGGTCGCCTCGCGATGTTCGGGAAACGCGTTGTTGGTGCCGGTGGACAGCGCGACGAGCGGTGTCGCGCCGCAGTGCGCGGCGACCGCGCGATGGGTACCGTCGCCGCCGAGCACGACGATCAGCGCGACTTCCCTCCGGCGCATGTAGGCCGCGCCGGCGTGCGTGTCGGCAACCGTGTCGGAGATCGGCAGGTCGATGAATTCGACGTCGGGCCAGCGTTCGTGCGGCGCGAGCGCGCGATGCGTGTCGAGCGCCCGCATCAGCAGCGACGCGATGCCCGTCTTGTCGCGCAGGGTCAGCACGCGCTCGACACCCATCGCGCCGAGGCCGGCAAGCAGGCGCACGACCATGTTGGCTTTTTCCGCGGTCGGGAACACGGATGCATGCGTCGTCAGACGGCGAATGTCGCGCCCCGATGCGGGGTTCGCGATCACGCCGACGGTCACGGGCGTCGTCACGGGCTTGTCTCCATCCAGTGGACCGGCGCTCGCGCACCGGCCTTCATGTGTCGTCCGCCGTCATCGAGGGCGGCGGATCGTCGTCGCCGACGCGATCGCGCCGGTGTTGCCCGTCCTATCTGCAAGCGGCGTGCCATCGCGTGTGCAATGTCCCCGAAACCCTTGTGGAGACTGGCTCCGGGGGGCGCGCACGTCACCGACACCTGCGGCCGGCCGGCGCGAAGCGGAGCGAAACAGGCCGCGCGTCTCACGTGGTGTATCTGTCGACACGGCGGCTTCGGCGCCGTGATCGTCATTGCCGTTTGACCTGCAACGCACGCGCATCGCGGCGTTGCACGCATCGCCGCGCTCCCGACCACCGTGTTGCCGTGTGTGTCTACGCGTCTCAACTGCGCGAGACGGGCTGAGATGCCGGTGAGACGAACGTCTCAGGTCGCGCGCGTGCTGCGATGCAATGTGATCCGCCGCCGCGGATGTGCTACAAGAGCATCGAAATCCCCGCCGTACGGAACCGGAGCCGACCATGCCCTATGCCGTCCCCCAGGCCCAGCACGCCGACCGTGTGCTCGGCGCGCTCGCCGGGCGCCTGCCCGCGCCGGCCGATTCCGCGCGTCTCGTGTCGTCGTGGCAGCGCTCGCTCGAGCGCTACGCGCTCGACCCCGCTTCGTCGATCGGCCCGCGCGTGCTGACCGCGGCCGAGTTGCGCGAGGTGCGCGACAAGGAGGAGGCGTTCCTGCGCGCCTCGGGCCAGTGCCTGACGCGCCTGCACGAGATGATTCGGGTCGCCGACTATTGCGTGATGCTGACCGACGCGCATGGCGTGACGATCGACTACCGGATCGACCGCGAGCGCCGCAACGACTTTCGCCATGCGGGGCTGCACATCGGCTCGTGCTGGTCGGAAAGCGAGGAAGGCACGTGCGGCGTCGCGAGCGTGCTGACCGATCTCGCGCCGATCACCGTGCACAAGACCGACCACTTCCGCGCGGCGTTCACCACGCTCACCTGCAGCGCGGCCCCGATCTTCTCGCCGGGCGGCGAACTGATCGGCGTGCTCGATGCGTCGGCCGTCCAGTCGCCCGACGGCCGCGACAGCCAGCGGCTCGTGTATCAGCTCGTGCGCCAGAGCGCGGCGCTGATCGAGGACGGCTATTTCGTGCACAGCACCGCGCAGCACTGGATATTGTTCGGGCATCCGAACCGTCACTACGTCGAGGCGCAGCCCGAATGGCTGATCGCGTTCGACGAATGCGGCAATATCGTCGCCGCGAACCGGCACGCGCGCGACGCGCTGCCGGCGCTGCGCGAACCGCGCCATATCGACGAGATCTTCGATGCGACCGAGATGCCGCTGCGCGACGCCGCGCGGCTCGATGCGATCGTCGCGCTGCGGCTGCGCGCGACCGGCGCGCCGCTCTATGCGCGACTGCGTGCCCCGCTACGGCGTGCGGGCCGCGAAACCGGCACGGCACGGGCCGCCCCGGCCTCCCGCCGACCCGGCACCGCGCAGCGCCACGTCGGCGCGCTGACGCCGTTCCTGCACAGCAGCGACGCGCGCGTCGCGCAGCAGGCCGAACTCGCGCTGCGGGTTGCGAGCAAGCGGCTGCCGATACTCGTGCTCGGCGAAACCGGCGCGGGAAAGGAAGTGTTCGCCCGCGCGATCCACGACGCCGGCGCGCGGCGTGCGCGGCCGTTCGTCGCGGTCAACTGCGGCGCGCTGCCCGAGGCACTGATCGAAAGCGAGCTGTTCGGCTATGCGGCCGGTGCGTTCACCGGCGCGCGCAAGCACGGCGCGCGCGGCAAGATCGCGCTCGCCGACGGCGGCACGCTGTTCCTCGACGAAATCGGCGACATGCCGCTCACGCTGCAAACGCGCCTGCTGCGCGTGCTCGCCGACGGCGAGGTCGTGCCGCTCGGCAGCGACACGCCCGTGCGCGTCGATCTCGACGTGATCTGCGCGACCCACCGCGATCTCGCGCGGATGGTGGCCGACGGCACGTTCCGCGAGGACCTGTATTACCGGTTGAGCGGCGCGACGTTCGAGCTGCCGCCGCTGCGCGAGCGCGCGGACGTGGGCGACGTGATCGCCACCGTGTTCGCCGAGGAGGCGCAGGCGACCGGCCACGTGCTCACGCTCGACCCGACGCTCGCCGCGCAGCTCGCCGCGTATCCGTGGCCCGGCAACGTGCGCCAGCTGCGCAACGTGCTGCGCTATGCGTGCGCGGTATGCGACGCCGCGTGCGTGACGCGGCGCGACCTGCCGGCCGATCTCGCCGCGCAGCTGGGTGCCGGTCCGGCCGGCGCACTGCCGGACGACGAGCGCGGCCGCATCGTCGCGGCGCTCACCGCGCATCGCTGGCGGCCCGATGCGGCCGCGCAGGCGCTCGGCATCTCGCGCGCGACGCTGTACCGGCGAATCGCCAAGCACCGGATCGTCGCGCCGCACCGCATCTGATGACTGCGACGCATCGGCACGCTTTGCATCACGCCGTGTGCGCGGCCGCCTCGGTTTCCGCGCCGTCCCGGCCGAGCGCTTCATCACGCCGCGTGAACACCTCGTGCGCGGCGAACAACGCGTTCAACGCGGCCGGGAATCCTGCGTAGACGGCCATCTGCATGAACACCTCGACGATCTCTTCGCGCGTGCAGCCGACGTTCAGCGCGCCCTCGATATGCACCTTCAGTTGCGGCTGCGCATTGCCGAGCGCAGCGAGCGCGGCGATCGTCGCAATCTCGCGCGCTTTCAGGTCGAGCTGCGGCCGGCTGTAGATGTCGCCGAAGCTGAACTCGACGAGCAGCCGTCCGAAGTCGGGCGCGATCGGCGCGAGCGCCGCGACCACGCGTTCGCCCGCTTCGCCGTCGATTTCCTTCAGCTTGTTCCAGCCACGCGTATAGCGGTCTTCAACGAGTCGTTCCATGGTGTCCGTCCTGTTCAGAGAGTGAATGAGTAGGTTTCGCCCGTCGTTCCGTCTCGCGTTCCTGCGTCTCGTAGTACGCGATCTTGTCGCCGATCGCGTCGAGGCTCGCCTGCAGCTCCGCGATATGCGCGCGCACCGCATCGCGATGCGCGGACAGCAACCGCCGCCGCTCACCGAACGTCGACTCGCCTTGTGCCCGCAACGCCGCGAACTGCTGCATCTGCGCGATCGGCATGCCGGTCGCCTTCAGGCGCATCACGAAGGCGAGCCAGTCAAGGTCGGCCGGCGCATAGAGCCGGTGCCCGGCCGCCGTGCGCGAAATCGCGCGCAGCAGGCCGGCCTGCTCGTAATACCGCAACGTATGCGTCGACACGCCGGTCAGTTCGGCGACTTGCCCGATCGTTAGCGGACCGGCGGCGGAAGGTTTGGATACGGTTTTCGACATGGCAGGAACAAGGTTAGGAGTTAGAGTTCACTCTAAGTCAAGCATCGTCGCACGGCCAGATCAAATAATTTGCAGTCCGCGCCGTGGACCGCATCGCGGACACCGTAAAGAATGGTCAAAACCGCTGCCCGGTGCAGCTTTCCGTCTTTACAGCGGCGCAAGCCTTCAGCAAGATTCGGTCATAGCCTGTCTTAAAAAGGGCACGCATTTGTCCTATGCTTAACGGCGACGCCCGGCCGGGCCTCGTCCAGTCGTCCGTTGCAACGCCCATTCATCCGTCAGAACCAGGGAGCCCTTGCCATGCTGAAAAAGCTGCTGATGCTGTTCGTCGCGCTGTCGCTGTCGCTTGCCGCCGGCCTCGCCGCGGCCGTGGAAGTCAACACGGCCGATCAGGCCGCGCTCGAAGCGGTGAAGGGGCTCGGGCCCGTGAAGTCGAAGGCGATCATCGACGAACGCACCAAGAACGGCCCGTTCAAGGACGCGGACGATCTCGCGAACCGCGTGAAGGGTCTCGGCACGAAGTCGGTCGGGCATCTCGAGGAAAACGGCCTGACGATCGGCGGCTCGTCGACGCCGCCGAAGGGCGTGAAACTGTCGAAGCCGGCCGCGACGACGTCGGCGACCCCGTCGGCCACGACGTCGGCAGGCACCGCATCGACGCCGACGACCACGCCGACCGGCACGACGGCGACCGCACCGGCCGCCAGCGCGCCGGAAGCGGCGGCCAAGCCGGCCAAGAGCAAGCGCGCATCGAAGAAAGAGAAGGCGGCCGCAGCCGCGGCGGCATCCGCCGATGCAGGCGCGGGCGCGAGCGCGCCGGCCGCGGCGTCGTCCACGAAGGCGACCAAGGGTTCGAAGAAGAAGAGCAAGAAGGACAAGGCAGCCTCCGCCGCCGCGGCGTCGGGCGCCTGATGTGCGCCGCGCGCGCGACGGCGTGCGCGCGGCTTTCGATCAACGGGCGCCGTTGCTGCGGCGCCCTTTTCAGTGAAGGTGAAGAACCATGGGTCTCCTCGACATCGTTGGCGGTCTGATCGGCGGCCAGGCCGGCGGCAACTCGCAAAGCGCGCTCATCACGACCGCGCTCGAATTCATCAACAACCAGCCGGGCGGCCTGAACGGCCTGATCGAGAAGTTCAAGGCCGGCGGCGCCGGCGAGATCATCGGCTCGTGGGTCGGCACCGGCGAAAACCAGCCGATCTCGGGCGACACGCTGCAGAACGTGCTCGGCTCCGACGTCGTCGGCGCGCTCGCGACCAAGGTCGGCATCGATCCGTCGCAGGCCTCGTCGATCCTCGCGCAGGTGCTGCCGCACGTCGTCAACGGCGCAACTCCAAACGGCGAAGTGCCGGCTGGCGGCCAGGTCGATACGTCGAACGTGCTCGGCACGCTCACGCAGCTCGCCGGCATGTTCGGCGGCAACAAGCCGGCCTGAGCCCGCACCGCAGCGGCTGACGGCCCCGGCAGCGGTTTCGGCCGCTCCATATGCAAACACCCCGCCTGAGCGGGGTGTTTGTTTTTGCGCGCCCGGCTCGAACCGGGCGGGGGGCGATCAGCGGCGCTCAGTGCACGACGCGGTCGAACATGAACTCGCCGTCGTGGACGTCGACCGGGATCACGTCCTTCGGGCCGAAGCGGCCCGCGAGGATCAGCTTCGCGACCGGGTTCTCGATCTCCTGCTGGATCGCGCGCTTCAGCGGCCGCGCGCCGAACACCGGGTCGTAGCCGACCTTCGCGATCTGTTCGAGCGCCGCCGGCGACACGTCGAGCGCCATGTCGAGCTTCGCGAGCCGGTCGTGCAGGCGTGCGAGCTGGATCTTCGCGATCGATTCGATGTTGCTGCGATCGAGCGCATGGAACACGACGACGTCGTCGATCCGGTTCAGGAACTCCGGACGGAAGTGCTGCTTCACCTCGATCCACACGGCGTCCTTGATCTCGTCCTGCGGCGCGCCCGTCATCGCCTGGATCACCTGCGAGCCGAGGTTCGACGTCATCACGATCACCGTGTTCTTGAAGTCGACCGTACGCCCCTGCCCGTCGGTCATGCGACCGTCGTCGAGCACCTGCAGCAGCACGTTGAACACGTCCGGATGCGCCTTCTCGATCTCGTCGAGCAGGATCACGCTGTACGGCTTGCGGCGCACGGCTTCCGTCAGGTAGCCGCCTTCCTCGTAGCCGACATAGCCCGGCGGCGCGCCGATCAGCCGCGCGACGCTGTGCTTCTCCATGAACTCGCTCATGTCGATGCGGATCAGGTGCTCTTCAGAATCGAACAGGAACGACGCCAGCGCCTTGCACAGCTCGGTCTTGCCGACACCCGTCGGGCCGAGGAACAGGAACGAGCCGTACGGACGGTTCGGATCGGCGAGACCCGCGCGCGAACGACGGATCGCATCCGCGACCGCGCTGATCGCCTCGTCCTGGCCGACCACGCGCTCGTGCAGCTTTTCCTCGATGTGCAGCAGCTTCTCGCGTTCGCCCTGCATCATCCGCGACACCGGAATCCCGGTCGCGCGCGACACGACTTCCGCGATTTCTTCCGCGCCGACCTGCGTGCGCAGCAGACGCGGACGCGTCGGGTTGTGCTGCTCCTGCTCTTCGGCCTGCGTGACCTGCTTCAGTTGCGACTCGAGTTGCGGCAGCTTGCCGTACTGCAGTTCGGCAACTTTCTCCAGCTTGCCTTCACGCTGCAGGCGCACGATGTCGGCCCGCACCTTCTCGATCTCTTCCTTGAGCTGCGCGCTGCCCTGCACCGCGGCCTTCTCGGCGGTCCAGATCTCCTCGAGGTCCGCATATTCGCGGCCGAGACGATCGATCTCTTCCTCGATCAGCTGCAGGCGCTTCTGCGACGCTTCGTCCTGCTCCTTCTTCACGGCCTCGCGCTCGATCTTCAGCTGGATCAGACGACGGTCGAGCTTGTCCATCTCTTCGGGCTTCGAATCGATTTCCATCTTGATCTTCGACGCAGCCTCGTCGATCAGGTCGATCGCCTTGTCCGGCAGGAAACGGTCGGTGATGTAGCGGTGCGACAGCTCGGCCGCGGCGACGATCGCCGGGTCGGTGATGTCGACGCCGTGGTGCAGTTCGTACTTCTCCTGCAGCCCGCGCAGGATCGCGATCGTCGCCTCGACGCTCGGCTCATCGACGAGCACCTTCTGGAAGCGGCGCTCGAGCGCGGCATCCTTCTCGATGTACTTGCGGTATTCGTCGAGCGTGGTCGCGCCGATGCAGTGCAGCTCGCCGCGCGACAGCGCCGGCTTCAGCATGTTGCCCGCGTCCATCGCGCCTTCGGCCTTGCCGGCGCCGACCATCGTGTGGATCTCGTCGATGAACACGATCGTCTGGCCTTCGTCCTTCGCGATGTCGTTGAGCACGGCCTTCAGGCGCTCCTCGAACTCGCCGCGATACTTCGCGCCGGCGAGCAGCGCGGCCATGTCGAGCGACAGCACGCGCTTGCCCTTCAGCGTCTCGGGCACTTCGCCGTTGACGATCCGCTGCGCGAGCCCTTCGACGATCGCGGTCTTGCCGACGCCCGGCTCGCCGATCAGCACCGGGTTGTTCTTGGTGCGGCGCTGCAGGATCTGGATCGAGCGGCGGATTTCGTCGTCGCGGCCGATCACCGGGTCGAGCTTGCCCGCACGCGCGCGCTCGGTCAGGTCGACCGTGTATTTCTTCAGCGCCTCGCGCTGGCTTTCCGCGTCCTGGCTGTGCACCTGCGAGCCGCCGCGCACCGCGGCGATCGCGGCTTCGAGCGACTTGCGCGACAGGCCGTGCTGGCGCGCGAGCTTGCCGGCTTCGCCCTTGTCGTCGGACACGGCGAGCAGGAACATCTCGCTCGCGATGAACGTGTCGTTGAGCTTCTGCGCTTCCTTGTCGGCCTGGTTCAGCAGCCCGGCCAATTCACGGCCGATCTGGATGTCGCCGCCCGTGCCCGTCACTTGCGGCAGGCGCGAAATGGCCTCGTTCAGCGCGCCTTGCAGCGCCTGCACGTGAACGCCGGCGCGCGACATCAGCGAGCGGGCGGAGCCGTCGTGCTGGGCGACCAGCGCGGCCAGCACGTGAACGGGTTCGATGTATTGATTGTCGCGGCCTGCCGCGAGGCTTTGCGCGTCTGCCAGTGCTTCCTGGAACTTGGTGGTGAGCTTGTCGATTCTCATTTAGTCGAGACCTCCAATTTTCGATTAACACCAAGATGAGGATGCTTATGCGGGTTTCAAGCGAAATTCGGGTTGATTCAGCGCAAAAAACACACGGAGCGGTTCGTGGGCACAGGGCAGCGGGAGGCGGGGTAACGCCGGCGTATCAGCCGGCCTTCGACGGCGCTGCCGTGGAGGCCAGCGCGTGATCCCCGGACGGCTCGGCACGCACCATCGCGATCGGACGAATGCCCAGCAGAGTGGCGAGCGGCGACGCGGGTTCGGCCAGTTCGCCGAGCGTGTGGCCGTCGAGTTCGGCGAAGAACGCATCGCGCGCGGCCGCCAGCACGCCCTTCAGGCGGCACTGCGGCTCGATCACGCAACCGCGCGACTCGCCGCCGTCGGCGGAAAAGCAGCCGACCAGCGCGAAATCGTTCTCGGTCGCGCGCACCACCTGCCCGACCGTCAGCTTCAGCGAGTCGGGGAACAGTCGCAGCCCGCCGTTGCGGCCGCGGACGGTATCGACCCAGCCGAGCTCGCCGAGCTGCTGGACGACCTTCATCAGATGGTTCTTGGAGATGCCGTAGGCGTCCGAGATCTCCTGGATCGTCGCGAGCCCCTCGCCGCGCACGGCAAGATACAGCATGACGCGCAGCGAGTAGTCGGTGTAGTCGGTGAGTCTCATGAGCGGATACGGAAAATGATCGATCGTGCCCCGATCATGCGAATCAGGTCGATCGGCGCGCGCCGGACCGGCCGGCGGGCGCGCCTGAAGGCGCCGGGTTGCCGGGATGGCCTGCGCGCAATAAGATGCATGGAATCCACGCATTTTTCAGGCAATGGTCGACGCTATTTTGCGTCAAAATCCGCCCGGCGTCCTGCGCATTCCCTGCGCTGCCGCGCCGACGGGCTCCGCCAACGCCCCGATTTTTCCGGCCCTTTTTGCGATGACTGCCCTGCCCGCCTCGCCCGATACCGCGCCGGCCCGCCCCCGCGACGCCGAACCGACCGAAGACAATATCCGCGACCTCGTGTACGCGTTCTACGACCGCGTGCGCGCCGATCCGCTGCTTGGGCCCGTATTCGACGCGAAGCTGGACGGCCGCTGGGACGACCATCTGCCGAAGATGGTCAGCTTCTGGTCGAGCCTCGTGCTCGGCACCAAAGGCTATCGCGGCAACGTGCAGCAGGCGCACCAGCCGCTCGACGGGATCGAGCCCGCGCATTTCAGCCGCTGGCTGTCGCTGTTCCTGAAGACCGTCGAGGGGCGCTACGCGCCGCCGGCGGCGATCCGCTTCATGGAACCCGCGCTGCGGATCGCGCAGAGCCTGCAGCTGAGCCGCTTCGGCTGGGACTATCAGATTCCGCCCGAGCAGCAGGCGCTGCTCGATGCGGTCGCGCCGCGCCGCCGCGACGCGGGCGATGATCCTGACGCGCTACCGTCGCGCGCCCGCGGCGAGCCGTTTCCGACGAAGATCATCGGGCGCGGCGTCGATCCGGACGCCTGACACGGCGATTCGCGGCGCTTGAACGCCGGAGCGCCGGAGCGCCCGCGGCACAATGCCGCACGACGCGAATGCCGCGCTCAGCGCGGCGTGTTGCCCGATTCGACGCCCCAGCGCGCGAGCGCCGCATCGTCGGCGCTGCGGGCATCGACCCAGCGTTCGCCGTCCGGCGTCGTTTCCTTTTTCCAGAACGGCGCCTCGGTCTTCAGGTAATCCATCACGAACTCGCACGACGCGAACGCGTCGCCGCGGTGCGACGCGACGGTGGCGACCATCACGATCTGGTCGAGCGGCAGCAGCCGGCCGACGCGATGCACGATCGCGACGTCGATGCCGGGCCAGCGCCGGCCGGCCTCGGCGGCGATCTTCTCGAGCGCCTTCTCGGTCATCCCCGGATAGTGCTCGAGCTCCATCGCGGCGACCGAATCGCCTTCGTTCAGGTCACGCACGGTGCCGACGAAGCACGCGACCGCACCGATTTTCGGATTGCGCGCGCGCAATGCCGCCACTTCGGCGTTCAGGTCGAAATCGTCGGTCTGGATTCGTATCGTTGCCATGACACCCCCTCATCCGCCCGTTACCGGCGGAAAGAACGCGACCTCGCAGCCGTCGGTGAGCCGCGTGTCGGGGTCGGTCATTTCGTGATTGCACGCCATGCGCAACGCGCGCCCTTCGGCGAGCGTCTCGGCCCACGCGCCGCCGCGCAGGCGCAGCCATGCGCGCACGTCGCCGACGGTCGTCACGCCGTCGGGCACGTCGGCCTGCTCGTCGGATACGCCCAGCGCCTCGCGCACGCTTGCAAAGAATTTCAGCTGAATCTTCATAGGTCGGGAAGCCGTCGCGTTACGACAGCAGTTCGGAAAACGGAATGAAACGCACGGTCTCGCCCGCGCTGATCGCGTGCTGCGGCGGATTGTCGATCAGGCCATCGCCCCAGACCGTCGACGTCAGCACCGCCGAACTCTGGTTCGGGAACAGGTCGAGGCCCCCGGCCGCATTGACGCGCGCGCGCAGGAATTCGTTGCGCCGGTCGCCCTTGCTTTGCGAGAAATCCGCCCGCAGCGACAGCGCGCGCGGCGCGACGTCGCGCACGCCGGACAGGCGCAGCAGGAACGGCCGCACGAACAGCAGGAACGTGACGAAGCTCGACACGGGGTTGCCCGGCAGCCCGATGAAGTGCGCGTCGGGACGCTCGTCGCCGCGGCGCACCGCGCCGAACGCGAGCGGCTTGCCGGGCTTCATCGCGATCTGCCACAGCGAGAGCCGCCCTTCGGCCTCGACGGCCGGCTTCACGTGATCCTCGTCGCCGACCGATACGCCGCCGCTCGTCAGGATCACGTCGTGATCGCGCGCGGTCTCGCGCAGCGTGTCGCGGGTCGCGGCGAGCGAGTCGGGCACGATCCCGTAGTCGGTCACGTGGCAGCCGAGCCGCTCCAGCAACCCGCGCAGCGTGAAGCGGTTCGAGTTGTAGATCGCGCCGGGCTTCAGCGGCTCGCCCGGCATCGTCAGTTCGTCGCCGGTGAAGAACACCGCGACCCGCGGCCGCCGCGCGACCGACAGCCGCGCGCAGCCGACCGATGCTGCCAGGCCGAGCGCCTGCGGCGTGAGCCGCGTGCCGGCCGGCAGGATCACCGAACCCTGGCGGATGTCCGCGCCCTGCGCGGTGATCCATTCACCGGCCTTCGGCGTATGCAGGATCTCGACCGCGTCGCCGTCGGCCGACGCCTGTTCCTGCATCACGACGGCGTCGGCGCCGGGCGGCACCGTCGCACCGGTGAAGATCCGGGCGGCCGTGCCCGCCGCGAGCGGCGCGGCCGGATGGCCGGCCGGGATCCGCTGCGACACCGGCAAGCGCCGCTCGCCGTGCAGCAGGTCGGCGACCCGCACTGCATAGCCGTCCATCGCGCTCGTATGCATCGGCGGCACGTCGAGCGGCGAGCTCACGTCGGCTGCCAGCACGCGGCCGAGCGCGTCGAGCGTGGCGACGGTTTCGGCGCCGGGCAGCGGCTTCGCGGCATCGAGCAGCGCGGCGAGCGCTTCCGCGGTCGACAGCATCGGCGCGCGCGGCGCCACGGAATTCGGGTTCGACATCGGGGAATCGGGGATCGTTGGAGTCAATACGTCATTGTAGCGACGCCGTCGCGCGCACGTGCGATATGGCGGACATGCGACAACTGTGATCGGCGCGCACGCGCGGCACTGACACTGGCTTCGCGCGGCATCGGATGACCTGCGCGCGGTCGCCACCAAACGAAACGGCCGGAACCCCGATCCGTGCGACGAATCGGCATTCCGGCCGTCCTGTGCCGCCGGGGGGAGCCCGGCAGCCCGGCGCTGCGTTACGCGCCCGTGTGCGCGGCGATGAAGTCCTTCACCTGTTGCGCGTCGGCCTTCACGACCTCGAAACGCTGCGGCAGCGCCTCGAGCCCATCGAATGCGGCCGGCCGCTCGGCTTCGCGATCGAGCGCTTCGCGGATCGTCTCGCCGAACTTGATCGGCTGGGCCGTCTCGAGCACGACCATCGGCACGCCCGCGTCGAGATGCTCGCGCGCGACCTTCACGCCGTCGGCCGTATGCGTATCGATCATCGTGTCGTAGCGCGAGAACACGTCGCGGATCGTCGCGATGCGGTCGGTGTGGCTGCTGCGGCCCGACACGAAGCCGAACTCGGCCACGCGCGCGAAATCGCCGCTCGCCGCGAGGTCGAAACCGCCCTTCTCCTCGACGTCGCGGAACAGTTGCATCACGCGCGCCGGATCGCGGCCGAGCAGGTCGAACACGAAGCGTTCGAAGTTCGACGCCTTCGAGATGTCCATGCTCGGGCTGCTCGTGTGATACGTGTTTTCCGCGCTGCGCACGCGATAGGCGCCGGTGCGGAAGAACTCGTCGAGCACGTCGTTCTCGTTGGTCGCGACCACGAGCTTCGCGATCGGCAGGCCCATCATCCGCGCGATGTGGCCCGCGCAGACGTTGCCGAAGTTGCCCGACGGCACCGTGAACGACACGCGCTCTTCATTGGACTGCGTCGCCGCGAAATAGCCCTTGAAGTAGTACACGACCTGCGCGACGACGCGCGCCCAGTTGATCGAGTTGACCGTGCCGATCTTCTGCTGCGCCTTGAACGCGTGATCGTTCGACACGGCCTTCACGATGTCCTGGCAGTCGTCGAACACGCCTTCGACCGCGAGGTTGAAGATGTTCGGATCCTGCAGGCTGAACATCTGGGCCGTCTGGAACGCGCTCATCTTCTTGTGCGGCGACAGCATGAACACGCGCACGCCGGCCTTGCCGCGCATCGCGTATTCGGCCGCGCTGCCCGTGTCGCCCGACGTCGCGCCGAGAATGTTCAGCGCGTCGCCGTGCTTCGCGAGCGTGTACTCGAACAGGTTGCCGAGCAGTTGCATCGCCATGTCCTTGAACGCGAGCGTCGGGCCGTTCGACAGTTCGAGCAGCGACAGCGCGGTGCCGTTCTCGGTGCCGAGCGTCTTCAGCGGCGTGATGTCGGACGCGTTCTCGCCATGGCGCGTGTTGCTGTACACGGCGGCCGTATACGTGCGGCGCGTGATCGCGCGCAGGTCGTCGGCCGGCACGTCGTCGCAGAACTTCGACAGGATCTCGAATGCGAGATCCGCATACGGCAGCGTGCGCCAGCGCGCGAGTTCGTCGGCCGACACCTTCGGATACTCGGCCGGCAGATACAGCCCGCCGTCCTTCGCGAGACCGCCGAGCAGGATGTCGGAGAACGTATGGCGCTCGCCGATGCCGGCGCCGCGCGTGGAGATGTAGTTCATGTCGTTCCTGGTCCTCAGTTCAGCGCTTCCATGCGCAGCTTCGTCACCTTCGAGACCACCGTCGCGAGGCTTTCGATCTGCGCGATCGCCTTGTTGACGTGCTTCTCGAGCGTCTCGTGCGTGATCAGTACGATGTCGGTTTCGCCGTTCGCGTCGTCGACCTGCTCCGATTCCTTCTGCAGCAGCGCGTCGATCGAGATGCCCGTCTCGGCGAGCAGGCGCGTGATGTCCGCGAGCACGCCCGTCTGGTCGGCCACGCGCAGGCGCAGGTAGTAGCCGCTCGTCACTTCGTCGATCGGCAGGATCGGCGTGTTCGACAGGCGGTCCGGCTGGAACGCGAGATGCGGCACGCGATGCTCGGGGTCGGCCGTATGCAGGCGCGTGACGTCGACGAGATCCGCGACGACCGCCGACGCGGTCGGTTCCGCACCCGCGCCCTTGCCGTAGTACAGCGTCGTGCCGACCGCGTCGCCGTGCACGACGACCGCGTTCATCGCGCCTTCGACGTTCGCGAGCAGGCGCTTCTCGGGAATCAGCGTCGGGTGCACGCGCAGCTCGATGCCGTTTTCGGCGCGGCGCGTGATGCCGAGCAGCTTGATCCGGTAGCCGAGCTCTTCCGCGTAGCGGATGTCGGTCGCGTCGAGCTTGCTGATGCCTTCGACGTACGCGCGGTCGAACTGGACCGGCACGCCGAACGCGATCGCGCTCATGATGGTCGCCTTGTGCGCGGCGTCGACGCCTTCGATGTCGAAGGTCGGATCGGCTTCCGCGTAGCCGAGCTCCTGCGCGGCCTTCAGCGCGGTCGCGAAGTCGAGGCCGCGGTCGCGCATTTCCGACAGGATGTAGTTCGTCGTGCCGTTGATGATGCCCGCGATGTACTGGATGCGGTTGGCGGTCAGGCCTTCGCGCAGCGCCTTGATGATCGGAATGCCGCCGGCCACGGCCGCCTCGAACGCGACCATCACGCCCTTCGCGCGCGCGGCTTCGAAGATCTCGGTGCCGTGCACCGCGAGCAGCGCCTTGTTTGCCGTCACGACGTGCTTGCCGTTCGCGATCGCGCGCAGCACGAGCTCGCGCGCGATGCCCGTGCCGCCGATCATCTCGGCGATGATCGCGATCGACGGATCGTCCACCACCGCGTTGAAATCATCGGTGATCTGCGCGCCGCCGGCGTCACCGCCGAGCGCGGCCTGCGCCTTGGCCGGGTTGCGCACGGCAATGCGCGCGACCTCGATGCCGCGCCCCGCGCGGCGCTTGATTTCTTCCTGGTTGCGGTTCAGCACCGTGAAGGTGCCGCTGCCGACGGTGCCGAAGCCCAACAGGCCAACTTTGATCGGTTCCATGCTGCGTGTGGTCGATGAGTAAGAATGAATGATTGAATGCCGGGGGACCCGTCCGCTCAGACGGAATGGCGCTTGCGGTAGCCGTCGAGGAAGCGCGCGATCCGGTTGATCGAATCGGTCAGGTCGTCGAGGTTCGGCAGGAACACCACGCGGAAGTGATCCGGGGCCGCCCAGTTGAAGCCCGTTCCCTGCACGAGCAGCACACGCTCCTCGAGCAACAGGTCGAGGATGAACTGCTGGTCGTTCTGGATCGGATAGAGCTTGGGATCGAGGCGCGGGAACATGTACAGCGCGGCCTGCGGCTTCACGCAGGTCACGCCGGGAATCGACGTGAGCATGTCATACGCGAGCTCGCGCTGCTTGTACAGGCGCCCGCTCGGCACGATCAGCTCGTTGATGCTCTGGTAGCCGCCGAGCGCGGTCTGGATCGCGAACTGCCCGGGCACGTTCGCGCACAGGCGCATCGACGACAGGATCCCGAGGCCTTCCAGGTAATCCTTCGCGCGCCGGCGATTGTCGCCGCCCAGGCCCGACACGGCCATCCAGCCCGCGCGGTAGCCGCACGAGCGATAGCTCTTCGACAGGCTGTTGAACGTGACGGTGATCACGTCTTCCGACAGCGAACCGAGCGCGGTGTGCTCGAGCCCGTCGTAGACGATCTTGTCGTAGACCTCGTCGGCGAACACGATCAGCCCGTGCTCGCGCGCGATCCCGAGCAGCTCGAGCAGCAATTCGTCAGAATAAAGGGCGCCCGTCGGGTTGTTCGGGTTGATCACGACGATCGCCTTGGTGTTCGGCGTGATCTTGCGGCGGATGTCGTCGAGGTCGGGCATCCACGCGTTCTGCTCGTCGCACACGTAATGCACCGGCGTGCCGCCCGACAGGCTCACGGCGGCCGTCCACAGCGGATAGTCGGGCGCCGGCAGCAGCACCTCGTCGCCGTCGTTCAGGAGCGCCTGGGTCGCCATCACGATCAGTTCGGACGCGCCGTTGCCGATGTAGATGTCGTCGAGGCCGACGCCGACCACGCCCTTTTGCTGCGTGTAGTGCATCACGGCCTTGCGGGCCGAGAACACGCCCTTCGAATCCGAATAGCCGGACGACGCCGGCAGGTTGCGGATCATGTCCTGGATGATCTCGTCCGGCGCGTCGAACCCGAACGGCGCGAGGTTGCCGATGTTCAGCTTGATGATGCGGTGGCCTTCTTCCTCGAGGCGCTTCGCGTGCTCGAGCACCGGGCCACGGATGTCGTAGCAGACGTTGAGCAGCTTGTTCGACTTCTGAATCGGTTTCACGACGACACGGTTCCTGGGTTGGCCTTGCGGCCGGGGGACGGGATCAAAACTGGAGAGCGGACGGTCTGTGCGCGCTGTCTAGACTGGGAAAAAGCGGGCGGTCGGACGGCGCTTGTGACGACGCACGACGCAAGTGGCGCCCGGGGGCGACCAAAAAGTTATAATTTAGCGGATTTTGGCCGACTTTCGCAATGCACCATGGCCGCTGCGGGCCCGCGCCGTCAGGCGTCCCGTATGCGCCGGCTCGCGAAACCGGCCGCCCGGGCCCGTGCGGCCCGTGCCAGACACTCCCCTACGGAAACCGCGGATTAACGATTTGAAACTGCACCAGGACACGAGCGGCGCGCTCAACACCGTCACCGGCTACGGCCCCGATTATGTCGACGTCAACCTCCAACGCCACGAAGGGAGCGTCATCGTACTGCCCGGCGCACCGGTGCGGGAATGGCCGGTGTCGTCGTTCGACGCACTCGCGCCCGAGCATTTCGCGATGCTGCTCGACCCGGCGCCCGAACTCGTGATCTTCGGCAGCGGCGCGCGGCTGCGCTTCCCGCACCCGCGGCTCGTGGCCGCGCTTACGGCCAAGCGGATCGGCGTCGAGACGATGGATTTCCAGGCCGCCTGCCGCACCTACAACATCCTGATGGCCGAGGGCCGCAAAGTCGCCGCCGCGCTCTTGATTGAACGTTAATCCCCGATGCGGTAAAACACGGGCCGGCGCACCGGGTCGATCCCCGGATCATCATCCGGATCGCTACCCGGCAGGCCGCCCGCCCCCGGCGCAACCCGCCGGCGGCCCATCACAACAACCAACAGGCTCAAAATCCATGAACGATACGCCGTCGAGGCTACCGCTCAACCGCATCACGCTCGCCCTTCTGTTCATCGCGCTCGCGATCGTCTGGTTCGCGCCGCTCGGGCTGCGCCACCTGATCCCGAGCGACGAAGGCCGCTACGCGGAGATGGCCCGGGAAATGTTCGTCACCGGCGACTGGATCACGCCGCGCTACAACGGCTACAAGTACTTCGAGAAGCCGCCGCTGCAGACCTGGCTGAACGCGCTGACCTTCGCGTGGTTCGGCATCGGCGAATGGCAGGCGCGCCTCTACACGGGCCTCGCCAGCTTCGCCGGCGTGCTGCTGGTCGGCTTCACCGGCGCGCGCCTGTTCAACCCGCTGTCGGGCTTCCTCGCAGCCGTCGTGCTCGCGTGCTCGCCGTACTGGAACCTGATGGGTCACTTCAACGCGCTCGACATGGGGCTCGCGTTCTGGATGGCGCTGTCGCTCTGCTCGCTGCTGCTCGCGCAGCGCCCCGGGCTGCGCGCGGGCGCGGTGCGCGGCTGGATGTGGGCGTGCTGGGCCGCGATGGCGTTCGCGGTGCTGTCGAAAGGCCTCGTCGGCGTGATCCTGCCCGGCGCCGTGCTGGTGCTCTATACGCTGGTCGCCCGCGACTGGGCGCTGTGGAAGCGGCTCTATCTGGTGAGCGGCCTCGTGATCTTCTTCGCGATCGTCACGCCGTGGTTCGTGCTCGTCCAGCAGCGCAACCCCGAGTTCTTCAACTTCTTCTTCATCGTCCAGCAGTTCCGCCGCTACCTGACCCCGGAACAGAACCGCCCGGGCCCGCTCTACTACTTCGTGCCGGTGCTGCTGGTCGGCTTCCTGCCGTGGCTGTCGGTCGCGTGGCAGAGCATCCGCCACGCGGTGCGCATGCCGCGCCAGCCGAACGGCTTCTCCCCGATGCTCGTGCTGCTGATCTGGAGCGCGTTCATCTTCGTGTTCTTCAGCGTATCGCATTCGAAGCTGATCTCGTATGTGCTGCCGGTCGCGCCGGCGCTCGCGCTGATGATCGGCGCATACCTGCCGCTGATGACCGCGGAGCGGTTCCGCCGCCACCTGCTCGGCTACCTCGTGTTCTTCGTCGTCGCGGCGTTCGGGATCATCTTCCTCGCGTACCAGGGTGACGCCCGCACGCCGAACGCGCTGTATCGCGCGTTCCAGATGTGGCTGTACGCGGGCCTCGCGGTCGCGGCCGCGCTGACGCTCGCCGCCGCGTGGCTGAACCGCCGCGTGGGCGTCGCGGCCGCAATCGCCGCGTTCGGCGCCGCGTGGCTCGCGTTCGGCACGATCGGCGGCACCGGTCACGACGAGTTCGGCCGCTACAGCTCGGGCGCGCTGCTCGCGCCCACCGTGCGCGCCGAACTGGCGAAGCTGCCGCCCGACACGCCGTTCTACTCGATCGAGATGCTCGATCACACGTTCCCGTTCTATATGGGCCACACGACGATCATGGTCCAGCGCCAGGACGAGCTCGCCTTCGGCATCTCGGTCGAGCCGAACAAATGGATCCCGACCGTCGGCCAATGGATCGAACGCTGGAAGCAGGAAACCCATGCGCTCGCGATCATGCCGACCGGCCAGTACGACACGCTGGTCAAGCAAGGCGTGCCGATGCGCGTGATCGCGCGCGACAACCGCCGCGTGATCGTCGAGAAACCGCAATCGTAAGGACGTCCACCGCATGAATCCCGTTTCGCTCGTCTGCATCGTCACCGGCGTGATGCTCAACGCCTGTGCGCAACTTCTGCTGAAAGCCGGCGTCAACGCAGTTGGACACTTCGAATTCAGCCGCGCGAACATCATCCCGGTCGGGCTGAAGATCGCGACCCAGCTGCCGATCATCGGCGGCCTCGCCTGCTACGTGCTGAGCGTCGTCGTGTGGATTCTCGGGCTGTCGCGGGTCGACGTGTCGATCGCGTATCCGATGCTGTCGCTCGGCTACGTGGTCAACGCGTTCGCAGCGTGGTACCTGTTCGGCGAAGTGCTGTCGGTCCAGCGGCTCGTCGGGATCGGCATCATCCTGATCGGCGTGCTCGTGCTCGCGCGCAGTTGAGCATGCCCGGCGGGCCCAGGTGCACGCACGCGCATTAAGCGTCCGCCTACAAAAAATCACGGTACGAATCCGCCAACCGGTGTTTAATGCCGGTTTCGGGCCGGACCGCCCGACCCCTTTATTACACGCCATTACAGGCTAACGTGTTCATGAGCCAGACTACCGCTCCGTTTCTGCCGTTCACCCGCCCCGAGATCGATGAGGAAACCATCCAGGGCGTCGTCGAAGTGCTGCGCTCGGGCTGGATCACCACCGGCCCGCAAAGCCAGAAATTCGAAGCCGCGCTGTCCGAGTATTGCGGCGGCCGTCCGGTCCGCGCGTTCAATTCGGGCACCTGCACGCTCGAGATCGGCCTGCGCATCGCAGGCGTCGGCCCCGGCGACGAGGTGATCACGACGCCGGCAACCTGGGTGTCGACCAGCAACGTGATTCTCGAGACCGGCGCGACGCCCGTGTTCGCCGACATCGACCCGGTCACGCGCAACATCGACCTCGACAAGCTCGAACAGGCGATCACGCCGCGCACCAAGGCGATCATCCCGGTCTACCTGGCCGGCCTGCCGGTCGACATGGACCGTCTGTACGCGATCGCGCGCGCGCACAGCCTGCGCGTGATCGAGGACGCCGCGCAGGCGCTCGGCTCGACGTGGCACGGCAAGCGCATCGGCGCGTTCGGCGACATCGTGTCGTTCAGCTTCCACGCGAACAAGAACCTGACGACGATCGAAGGCGGCGCGCTCGTGCTGAACAACGAGGACGAGGCGACGCTCGCGCAGAAGTACCGGCTGCAGGGGATCACGCGCACCGGCCTGGACGGGATGGACTGCGACGTGCTCGGCGGCAAATACAACCTGACCGACGTCGCCGCGCGCGTCGGCCTCGGCCAGCTGCCGCACCTCGAGCGCTTCACCGCGCAGCGCCGCGCACTCGCGCGCGCGTATTTCGCCGCGCTCGGCGACGGCCCGGCCGTGAAGCTCGGCCTCGGCCTGCCCGTCGCCGATTTCGAGAACAGCAACTGGCACATGTTCCAGGTCACGCTGCCGCTCGAGCGGTTGTCGATCTCGCGCGCCGATTTCATGGCGCAGATGAAGGAACGCGGGATCGGCACGGGCGTCCACTACCCGGCCGTCCATCTTTTCACGCTGTATCGTGCGCGCGGTTTCAAGGAGGGCATGTTCCCCCACGCCGAACGATACGGCGCGTCGACCGTCACGCTGCCGCTCTTCACGCAGATGACCGAAGACGACGTGCGTCGCGTGGCCGACGCCATCAACCAGATTTGCGATCAATACGGAAAATAAGCGTACATGAATCACCTTGAAGCACGCGCCGGGCATCCGGGCGCCGGGCATCCGGGCGCCGCGAACCCGGAGGTATCGGTCATCATCCCCGTGTACAACGAGGAAGAGGGCCTGGCTGCGCTGTTCGCGCGGCTCTACCCGGCACTCGACGCACTCGGCACGTCGTACGAAGTGATCCTGATCAACGACGGCAGCCGCGACCGCTCGGCCGCGATGCTCGCGGACCAGTTCCACGTGCGTCCCGACACGACGCGCGTCGTGCTGCTCAACGGCAACTACGGTCAGCACATGGCGATCCTCGCCGGCTTCGCGCAGTCGCGCGGCGACATCGTCATCACGCTCGATGCCGACCTGCAGAACCCGCCGGAGGAAATCGGCAAGCTGATCGAGAAGATGCGCGCGGGCTACGACTACGTCGGCTCGATCCGCAAGCAGCGTCAGGACAGCCTGTGGCGGCGCAAGGCGTCGCAGATGATGAACCGGCTGCGCGAGCGCATCACGCGGATCAAGATGACCGACCAGGGCTGCATGCTGCGCGCGTACAGCCGCCGCATCATCGACACGATCAACGTGTGCGGCGAAGTCAACACGTTCATCCCCGCGCTCGCGTACACGTTCGCGCAGAACCCGACCGAAATCGAGGTCGCGCACGAGGAGCGCTTCGCGGGCGAGTCGAAGTACTCGCTGTACAGCCTGATCCGGCTGAACTTCGACCTCGTGACGGGCTTCTCGGTCGTGCCGCTGCAGTGGCTGTCGTTCATCGGCGTGATCCTGTCGCTCGGCTCCGCCGCGCTGTTCGTGCTGCTGCTCGTGCGCCGCTTCATCGTCGGCGCGGAAGTGCAAGGCGTGTTCACGCTGTTCGCGATCACGTTCTTCCTGCTCGGCGTGATCATCTTCGCGCTCGGCCTGCTCGGCGAATACGTCGGCCGCATCTACCAGCAGGTGCGTGCGCGGCCGCGCTACCTGATCCAGGCCGTGCTCGAACAGCACGACGGCATCCCGGCGGTGCCGGGCATGAACCGCTCGGAGGCCGCGCAATGAAGCCGCGCGCCGTCGTCTTCGCGTATCACAACGTCGGCGTCCGCTGCCTGCAGGTGCTGCTGGCACGCGGCGTCGACGTCGCGCTCGTCGTCACGCACGAGGACAACCCGAACGAGAACATCTGGTTCGGCAGCGTCGCATCGGTTGCCGCCGAGCACGGGATTCCCGTCGCCACGCCGGCCGACCCCGCCGACCCGGCACTGCGTCGCGCGGTGTCCGACGCGCAGCCGGACTTCATCTTCTCGTTCTATTACCGCCACATGCTGCCGGTGGACCTGCTCGCGATCGCGCCGCGCGGCGCGTACAACATGCACGGTTCGCTGCTGCCGAAATACCGGGGTCGGGTACCGACCAACTGGGCCGTGCTGAACGGCGAAACGGAAACCGGCGCGACGCTGCACGAGATGGCCGCGAAGCCGGACGCCGGCGCGATCATCGGCCAGACCGCGGTGCCGATCCTGCCGGACGACACGGCCGCGCAGGTGTTCGACAAGGTGACGGTCGCCGCCGAGCAGACGCTCTGGCGCGTGCTGCCGGCGCTGCTCGCGGGCGAGGCGCCGCACCTGCCGAACGAGCTCGTGAACGGCAGCTACTACGGCGGCCGCAAGCCGGAAGACGGCCGCATCGACTGGTCGAAGCCAGCCGCGCAGGTCTACAACCTGGTGCGCGCGGTCGCGCCCCCGTATCCGGGCGCATTCACCGACGTCGGCGGCACGCGCTTCGTGATCGCCCGCGCGCGCCTGGCGGCGCCCGGCAGCGCGGCCGCCGCGGCGGCGGCAGATTTGCCGCCCGGCCTGCACGTAAGCGATAATGCGCTATTCGGCGTCTGCGGCGACAGCCGCGCCCTATCCATTCTCGAGCTGTGGCAGCAGCGCGACGGCAGCGAAACCGTCGTGACGCCCGCGGAATTCGCGCAGTTCATTCATTCTTCCCGTCATTCATGAAAGCAAAAAAAGTCCTGATCCTGGGTGTGAACGGCTTCATCGGCCATCACCTGTCGAAGCGCATTCTTGAAACCACCGATTGGGAAGTGTTCGGCATGGACATGCAGACCGATCGGCTGGGCGACCTCGTCAACCACGAACGGATGCATTTCTTCGAAGGCGACATCACGATCAACAAGGAGTGGGTCGAGTATCACGTGAAGAAGTGCGACGTGATCCTGCCGCTCGTGGCGATCGCAACGCCCGCGACCTACGTCAAGCAGCCGCTGCGCGTGTTCGAGCTCGACTTCGAGGCGAACCTGCCGATCGTGCGTTCGGCCGTCAAGTACGGCAAGCACCTCGTGTTTCCGTCGACCTCCGAGGTCTACGGCATGTGCTCGGACGAAGAGTTCGATCCGGACGCATCGGCGCTCACCTACGGCCCGATCAACAAGCCGCGCTGGATCTACGCGTGCTCGAAGCAGCTGATGGACCGCGTGATCTGGGGCTACGGGATGGAAGGCCTGAACTTCACGCTGTTCCGCCCGTTCAACTGGATCGGCCCGGGCCTCGACTCGATCTACACGCCGAAGGAAGGCAGCTCGCGCGTCGTCACGCAGTTCCTCGGCCACATCGTGCGCGGCGAGAACATCAGCCTCGTCGACGGCGGCTCGCAGAAGCGCGCGTTCACCGACATCGACGACGGCATCAGCGCGCTGATGAAGATCATCGACAACAAGAACGGCGTCGCGTCGGGCAAGATCTACAACATCGGGAATCCGAAGAATAACTTCTCGGTTCGCGAGCTCGCGCACAAGATGCTCGAACTGGCCGCCGAATACCCGGAATACGCGGGCTCCGCGAAGCAGGTGCAGCTCGTCGAAACGACGTCGGGCGCCTACTACGGCAATGGCTATCAAGACGTGCAGAACCGCGTGCCGAAGATCGACAACACGATGCAGGAACTCGCGTGGGCGCCGCAATCGACGTTCGACGACGCACTGCGCAAGATCTTCGAAGCGTATCGCGGCCATGTCGCCGACGCGCGCGCGCTGGTCGAGCAGAACTGACCGGGACGCTCGCTTGGCTCGTATCGTCCTCAAGATCGACGTCGACACGCTGCGCGGCACGCGCGAAGGCGTGCCGAACCTCGCTCGCATCTTCGACCGCTTCAGTGCGCGCGCGACCTTCCTCTTCAGCCTCGGGCCCGATCACACGGGCTGGGCGCTGCGGCGCGTGTTCCGCCCCGGCTTCCTGAAGAAGGTGTCGCGCACGTCGGTGGTCGAGCATTACGGCGTGAAGCAACTGATGTACGGCGTGCTGCTGCCGGGCCCCGACATCGGCCGCCGTGCGATCGCCGACATGCGCGCGATCCACGAGGCCGGCTTCGAATGCGGGATCCATACGTGGGATCACGTGTACTGGCAGGACAACGTGCGCGTGCGCGATCGCGACTGGACCGCGCGTGAAATGCAGAAGAGCCACGCGCGCTTCATCGACATCTTCGGCGCACCGCCCGTCACGCACGGCGCGGCCGGCTGGCAGATGAACGACGCCGCATTCGAGCAGATCGACGCATGGGGGATGCGCTACGCATCCGACGGTCGCGGCCATTCGCCGTACCTGCCGGTGGTCGGCGGCCGCACGCTGTCGCACGTGCAGATGCCGACCACGCTGCCGACGCTCGACGAAGTGCTCGGCATCGACGGCATCGACACGCACAACGTCGCCGCGCACATCCTCAAGTTCACGCAAGCCAATCCGCACGACCAGGTGTTCACGCTGCACGCGGAACTGGAAGGCCAGAAGCTCGCGCCGGTGTTCGAGCAGCTGCTCGCCGGCTGGCGCGCGCAGGGCCATACGTTTGCGACGATGGGCGACTACCACGCGACGCTGGACCGCGACTCGCTGCCATCGTACCCTGTCACGTGGGGCGAAATCCCCGGCCGCTCCGGCGAACTGATCGTCCAGCCCGACTGAGCGTGCGCGCGCGCCGGCACCGCCCGCCCCGCCCTCGCGGCGTGCCGCAGCGCCCCCGCCGAACCGCGCCGCCCGAGCGGCGCTTTCCATAACAACAGGAGAAACACGTGTCCGTCGAAGTTGACCGTCAAGTTCCCGATTTCACCGCACCGGCTACGGGTGGCGACATTTCGCTGTCCGGCCTGAAGGGCAAGAAGCTCGTCCTGTATTTCTATCCGAAGGACAACACGCCGGGCTGCACGACCGAAGGCCTGCAGTTCCGCGATCTCTATCCGAAGTTCAAGAAGGCTGGCGCCGAAGTCATCGGCGTGTCGCGCGACAGCCTGCGCTCGCATGACAATTTCAAGGCAAAGCTCGAGCTGCCGTTCCCGCTGATTTCCGATGCCGACGAAGCGCTGTGCGCGCTGTTCGACGTCATCAAGATGAAGAAAATGTATGGCAAGGAAGTGCGCGGAATCGAGCGCTCGACGTTCCTGATCGACGCCGACGGCGTGCTCCGCCAGGCATGGCGCGGCATCAAGGTGCCCGGCCACGTGGACGACGTGCTAAGTGCTGTACAAGCGCTTTGAGCCGCGCTATATTGGGCCGCAATGAATGCCAGTTCGCCCCATATTTCTCGTAGCTGCGCCGGTGCCCGTTGCGTTGCTTGCCGGCACCTGACGCGCATCACGACGGTATCAGCCGAGCCGCATGTCCCGGTCCACGGGGCAGCGGCTTTTTTTATGGACTGCGTGCCGGCTCTCGGTCCGGCCGTCATCTCGTCAAGGAGTTGACCGACACTTAGGCGAACCGGCTCGACGAAATTCCTGTGCGCCACCGCGCGCAAACTGCATGCGTCTACGTCACGCAGGATGCGATCAGCGGCGCACTTCATGCGACACGATTCCTCCCGAGGGACACCATGCCTTTGCCTACCCCCCCCAGCAAGCTCGGCAGCCTGCTGCCGCCCGACGAATACAAGGCGAAAGCGCGGCCCGCGAAAGCCGCGAAGAAATCCGCCGAAGGGGACGCATCCACAGCCGGTGACTACGGTCCGGCCAGCGTGGCCCAACCGATGACCGAAGCCGCGAACACGACCGCACCGCTGCGCGCCGTCGCGTCGTCGGAGCACGACACCGCAAGCACGCCCGCACGCGGCCGCAAGTCCCGGCAGACGGCCGCGTTGCTGCAGCCGATGCCGGCGCCGGCCGTACCGGCGGCACCCGCGGCCCCCGCCGCGCCGGTCGTTGCACGCAACGACAAGCCGGCCGCCGGCAAACCGTCCGCGGCGCCCGCGCGCGATGCCGGCGCGGCGACGAAGTCGCGCAGCCGCAAGCCGGCCGAAGCCGAACTGCAGAAGCTGTTCGTGCTCGACACCAACGTGCTGATGCACGACCCGAGCAGCCTCTTCCGCTTCGAGGAACACGACGTCTATCTGCCGATGATGACGCTCGAGGAACTCGACAATCACAAGAAGGGGATGTCCGAAGTCGCGCGCAACGCGCGCCAGGTGAGCCGCACGCTCGACTCGCTGGTCGCCGACGGCGGCCCGATCTCGGCCGGCATTCCGCTGTCGCGCCTCGGCAGCCGCGAGGCACTCGGCCGCCTGTACTTCCAGACGAAGCTCGCGGACATCGCGCCGATCGAAGGCCTGCCCGAAGGCAAGGCCGACAACCAGATCCTCGGCGTCGTGCGCGCGCTGCAGCGCGACCGGCCGGACCGCCAGGTCGTGCTGGTGTCGAAAGACATCAACATGCGGATCAAGGCGCACGCGCTCGGCCTGCCCGCTGAAGACTACTTCAACGACCAGGTCCTCGAGGACAAGGATCTCCTCTACAACGGCGTGCGCGAGCTGCCGCAGGATTTCTGGACCAAGCACGCGAAGGGCATGGAGAGCTGGCAGGACACGAAGACGGGCACCACGTATTACCGCGTGACCGGCCCGCTCGTCGCGTCGATGCTCGTCAACGAGTTCGTCTATCTCGAGCCGCAGAACGGCGAGCCGACGTTCCATGCGATCGTCCGCGAACTGAACGGCAAGACGGCGCTGCTGCAGACGCTGCGCGACTACAGCCACCACAAGAACAACGTGTGGGGCATCACCGCGCGCAACCGCGAGCAGAATTTCGCGCTGAACCTGCTGATGAACCCCGAGATCGACTTCGTCACGCTGCTTGGCCAGGCCGGCACCGGCAAGACGCTCGTCGCGCTCGCGGCCGGCCTCGCGCAGGTGCTCGACGACAAGCGCTACAACGAGATCATCGTGACGCGCGCGACCGTGCCCGTCGGCGAGGACATCGGTTTCCTGCCCGGCACCGAGGAAGAGAAGATGCAGCCGTGGATGGGTGCATTCGACGACAACCTCGAGGTGCTGCAGAAGACCGACGACGCGGCCGGCGAATGGGGCCGTGCGGCGACGCAGGAGCTGATCCGTTCGCGCCTGAAGGTGAAGAGCATGAACTTCATGCGCGGCCGCACGTTCGTCGACAAGTACCTGATCATCGACGAAGCGCAGAACCTGACGCCGAAGCAGATGAAGACGCTCGTGACGCGCGCGGGCCCCGGCACGAAGATCGTGTGCCTCGGCAACATCGCGCAGATCGACACGCCTTACCTGACCGAAGGCAGCTCGGGCCTGACCTACGTCGTCGACCGCTTCAAGGGCTGGGGCCACAGCGGCCACGTGACGCTCGCGCGCGGCGAACGCTCGCGGCTCGCCGACTACGCGTCGGACATCCTGTAACGCACGACACGCCGGCTCTCGCCGGCCGTCGACGCCACGCGGCGCTCCGTTTCCGGAGCGCCGTTTTTATTTTTGGGGTCGGAAACGTTGGTCACGCTTCGTAACGCAACGACCTCACTTACGCGCGAAACTTCAAGTAAATTCTCAGGAATGGTTGCCTAAGCCCCGCCGGAACGTCTACCATCGGGTCTGTCTGTTGTCATACGATTGGCGAGCGCGTCGCGCTCGTCCGCCTTCTCATGCTTCGAATCTGGGTTCCCGTCGCCGTCGTTTCACTGCTCGCGGCCTGCTCCAGCGTGCCGCCGCAGTCCGCATCGCGCACCTCCGGCATGAAGATCACGACCCCGCGCGCGTTCCCGCCGCCCGCCAATTTCCCGAAATTCGTCGATCACAGCGTCGGCCAGGAAGAAATCTCGATCCAGGCGATGAGCCTCGTCGGCGTGCCGTATCGCTGGGGCGGCAACACGCCCACGAGCGGTTTCGACTGCAGCGGGCTCGTGCGCTACGTGATCGGCCGCGCGGCCGACGTGAACCTGCCGCGCACGACCGCCGACATGAGCAGCCGCGGCGTGTCGATCGACCCCGAAGAGGTAGCGCCGGGCGACCTGATCTTCTTCAATACGACCGGACGCCCGCATTCGCACGTCGGCATCTATGTCGGCAAGCTGCGCTTCGTCAATGCGCCGTCGACCGGCGGCACCGTGCGGCTCGATTACCTGACGAACCCGTACTGGGCCAAGCGCTTCGACGGCATTCGCCGTGTCGCGCCGCCGCGCGGCACACCGGCACCGTTCGATACGCCGACCTACGAGGCACGACGCGACGCGCCGCCGGCCGCACCGGCCGCTGTCGCGACTGCCGCCGCGCCACGCCAGCCCGCCTATACCGCTGCGCAAGCGAGCGCTGCCCCGTCTCCCGCTCCGGTCGCGCCAGCCGCGGCCGTCGTATCGAACGCCGCGGTGGCGCCGGCAGCCGCGACCGCCGCCGATCCGTACGAACCGCCGCCGCCGCGCATGCAGGCCGCCCGGCAGCAGGCAACTTCCACGAACGGCGACATGCTCGCCTCGACCGCGAATGCAGCGGCGGCCGTCCCGGCAGAGGTCGGCACGCAGATTCCGACGACCGCGCTGACCGCCGCCCAGGCGGCCGCGTTCGACGACGAACCGCCGCCCGCCGCCGCGCCGTCGCCGCGCACCATCGAGCCCGCGCAGGTGTGGCGTGCGTCGACGCAATCCGCGCCCGTCAGCGCGCGCACCGGCACCGCGGACGATCCGATCGCCCGCTTCGCGAACGGCAGTTACTGACGCGGTTCATCGTCGGCGGCAACCGCGTCGTTCGCCGCACTTTTCCCGACCACCAAAGAAAATGCGCCGCAACCTTTCGGTTGGCGGCGCATTGCGTGTCGAGGCGACAGCGTCGGAATCAGAAGATCTGGTGCCCGACCCACCATCCGCCGGCCGCGATCAGCGCGGATGCCGGAATCGTCAGCACCCATGCCCACACGATATTGCCGGCGACGCCCCAGCGCACGGCCGACAGCTTCTGCGTCGCGCCGACACCGACGATCGCACCGGTGATCGTGTGCGTGGTCGACACCGGAATACCGAGGAACGACGCGATGAACAGCGTGATCGCCCCGCCGCTTTCGGCGCAGAAACCGCCGACCGGCTTGAGCTTCGTGATCTTCTGGCCCATCGTGCGCACGATGCGCCAGCCGCCGAACAGCGTGCCGAGGCCCATCGACAGGTAGCACGCGCCGATCACCCACGCAGGCGGCGCATCGGCCGTCGCCGACGCATAGCCCGACGCGATCAGCAGCATCCAGATGATGCCGATCGTCTTCTGCGCGTCGTTGCCGCCGTGACCCAGGCTGTACAAGCCCGCCGACAGCAGCTGGAACCGCCGGAAGCGCCGGTCGACCTTGCTTGGCGCGGTGCGGAAATACAGCCACGACACGCCGAGCATGAACAGCGAACCGAGAATGAAGCCGAGCAGCGGCGAAATGAAGATGAACGCGACGGTCTTCATCAGGCCGTCGATGTTCAGCGCGCTCCAGCCCGACTTCGCGAGCGCCGAGCCGACGAGGCCGCCGATCAGCGCGTGCGACGAACTCGACGGGATCCCGTAGTACCACGTGATCACGTTCCAGCCGATCGCGCCGATCAGCGCGCCGAACACGACGTAGTGGTCAACGATCTCCGGATCGATCGTGCCTTTGCCGACCGTCTGCGCGACCTTCAGGTGGAAGATGAAATACGCGATGACGTTGAACGCGGCCGCGAACACGACGGCCTGCTGGGGCTTCAGCACCCCGGTGGACACCACGGTGGCGATCGAGTTCGCCGCATCGTGGAAGCCGTTCATGAAGTCGAATACGAGCGCGACGAGCACCAGCGTCGCGACCATCCATAGGGCGAGTTGTATCGAATGCATCGTGGTCCGCTCAGGCGTTTTCCAGCACGATGCCTTCGATGATGTTCGCGACGTCCTCGCACTTGTCGGTGATCTCCTCGAGCAGCTCGTAGATCGCCTTCAGCTTGATGAGCGTCTTCACGTCGTCTTCCTCGCGGAACAGCTTCGACATCGCCGAGCGCAGCACGCGATCAGCCTCCGACTCCCAGCGGTCGATCTCTTCGCATTGCTTGAGGATCTGCGCCGACTGCTTCATGTCGGACAGCATGCCGACGGCCTGCTGCACGTGCTGGGCCGACTGCGTGACGATGTGCGCGAGCTGGCTTGCCTCGGACGTGACGGAGCGCACGTCGTACAGCGACACGGCCGTCGCGACGTCTTCCATCAGGTCGAGGATGTCGTCCATCGTCGTGATCAGCTTGTGGATCTCGTCGCGATCGAGCGGCGTGATGAAGGTCTTGTGCAGCAGATCGATCGCTTCGTGCGTCAGCTTGTCAGCGGCCTTCTCGGCAATTTGCACGTTTTGCTTGTGAATCTCGGCGTCGGCGAGATTGTCGATCAGCAGTTCGAGCTCGCGGCCACCGGAAACGATGTGCTTCGCGTGCGCGTTGAAGAGTTCAAAGAACTTGCCCTCGGTGGGCATGAATCGACCGAACATGGGATTCCTGAGAGATTGTCAAACTACTGTCACGAAAACGGGCGACATTGTACCGTTTCCGGTCGGGCCGCGCCGCGCGCATATGCGCACGGCGGGATTGGATACAACGTTTGGCGATTTAGGGCTTTACATCCGGCGTCACTCGCCGTAGAAGGTCTGCGCCCCTGCAAAGTTGTCGAACTTCGTGAATTGCCCCAGGAACGTGAGCCGAACGGGGCCGATCGGACCGTTACGCTGCTTGCCGATGATGATTTCGGCCGTGCCCTTGTCAGGGCTGTCCGGGTTGTAGACTTCATCACGATAAATGAACAGGATCACGTCCGCATCCTGTTCGATTGCGCCCGATTCACGCAAATCGGACATCACCGGACGCTTGTTCGGACGCTGTTCGAGGCCGCGGTTCAGCTGCGACAGTGCGATCACCGGCACGTCCAGCTCCTTTGCCAGACTCTTCAGCGATCGCGAGATTTCCGAGATTTCGGTCGCGCGGTTCTCGCCCTGCGACGAACCCGACATCAGCTGCAGGTAGTCGACGATGATCAGGCCGAGCTTGCCGCATTGCCGTGCGAGACGCCGTGCGCGCGAGCGCAATTCCATCGGGTTCAGGCCGCCCGTCTCGTCGATGAAGAGCTGCGCCTCGCTCATCTTCTGCACCGCGTGCGTGAGTTTCGGCCAGTCCTCGTCGGTCAGGCGGCCGGTACGCATCCGGTGCTGGTCGAGCCGGCCGATCGAGCCGAGCATACGCATCACGAGCTGGGTGCCCGGCATTTCCATCGAGAACACCGCGACCGGCAGCCCATACTCCACCGCGACGTATTCGCCGATGTTCATCGAAAAGGCCGTATTGTGGGTCACGACATAGTCGTCGGTCACGTACAGGCGCGACGGATGCGAGACCGAAATGCATTGCGTGGCCGCGCGGCGCGACGGCTCGATGCCGGTAATCACCGGCATCTTGCGGCGCATCCGGCCGGCCGTCAGCCGCTCGCGCTTGCCTTCGAACAGAAACAGGCTCTGCGGGTCCGGATGGCTGATCGTGCACACGTAGGCCGTCACGCCGGCAACGCGCTGGCCCTGCGACGTGAAGCTGGTCGCCTTTTCCGAAATCTGGCACCAGGCGCCGAGCGAGCGCGCCAGTTCCTGGACATCGCGTGCGAGCTGCGGGCTGGCCGTCGAGTACCGCACCGTGCCCCACGATTCGACCCAGCCATCGGTATCGAGCAGCCCGCGCAACAAGTCGAGCCGCGCGTCCTTGCCCGCATCGAGATAGGCACGTGGAATGAACTTGTCGTAGCTCGTGCATCCCCACACGCCGAGTGCCTCGAGCGCCGCCTTCAGCGGATTAACGGGCGGCCGCGGTGCGGACCCGGACGGACGGCGCTTGATTCGCCAGTCGTACCGCCCGGCATGTTCGAGTTCGAGCGTCGCGTCGACCCGCGCGCGCATCCGCTCCAACGTCTCCTCCGCCTTGACGCTGAAGCGCACCGCCGTGCCGCCGAGCGCGCCGTCACCGAGCAATGCGCCAAGGACCCACGGGTCGACAGGAAGCGCCTCGGGATGACCGAAATCCCCGCTCGGCATGTCGATCCACAAGCGGTTCCGGTACCGCTCGCGCGTCAGCAGCGTCCGGATTTCCGCCGTATTCAGAATGCGCGGCTTCGGCCATTCGCGGTAATGGACGCACCACAAATGCTCGTCACAGGCCTCGGCTGAACGGCCGTCCGAGAAGCGGACGCGGAAAACCTGCCGCTCGCCCTGTGGGTAAATTCCGGTCACGATCGACGGCGCGCCGTCGACCGACGCCAACGAATCGCCGACGGCCAGTTCGCCCATCCGCTTCCAGCCGCTCAGCGTCCTGACACGCGCGTCGAGCGGCTGCGCCTTACCCATCGACGGTCTTCCGGCCACGATGATCAACTCACCGCCGTGCATCCCGGACGTCATCCGGTCGAGGTCGACGAAACCCGTCGGCGTGCCCGTGACGTCGCTCGGATTCGCGGTGTGGTACAGCGTGTCGATGCGCTCGACGACCTGCGTGAGCAGCGGGCCGATCTCGAGGAAGCCCTGGTTGCCGCGCGCGCCTTCTTCCGCGATCGAGAACACCTTCGATTCGGCTTCGTCCAGCAGCTGGCGGACTTCCTTGCCCTGCGGATTGAACGCGTCGGCCGAGATTTCGTCGGCAACGGACACGAGCCGGCGCAGCACCGCACGGTCGCGCACGATTTCCGCATAGCGGCGGATGTTGGCCGCACTCGGCGTGTTCTGCGCGAGTGCGTTCAGGTACGCGAGGCCGCCGACGTCGTCGGCCTTGCCGGACGTGGTCAGCGCTTCGTACACGGTCACGACGTCGGCCGGGCGCGTCGACGCGATCAGCCGGCCGATGTGCTCGTAGATGATCCGGTGGTCGTAGCGATAGAAGTCGCCCTGCGACAGGAAGTCGGCAATCCGGTCCCATGCCGCGTTGTCGAGCAACAGGCCGCCGAGCACCGACTGCTCGGCTTCGACCGAGTGCGGCGGGACTTTCAGCGATTCGATTTGAGGATCTTGCGGCGCGTTCATGGGTTGGGATTATCGCGAATAACCTACGGCGTTGCTAGAGACGGGCCCCGACGAACAGGCAATAAAAAAGGCAGGCCCCGGTTGCCCGGGCGCCTGCCCTTGTCCGGACAGCGGAAGCCGCCCGGGAAGCTTGCGTACGACGCTTACGCGTGGTCGCCGATCACGTTGATCGTGACGTCGACGACGACGTCCGTATGCAGCGCGACCTGAACCGTGTGCTCGCCGATCATCTTCAGCGGGCCTTCCGGCATGCGAACTTGCAGCTTCTCGACTTCGTAGCCTGCCTTCTTCAGCAGTTCCGCGATGTCGCCGTTCGTGACCGAGCCGAACAGACGGCCGTCGACGCCCGACTTCTGCGTGATTTCGAACGACTGGCCGTTCAGCTTCTCGCCGACTGCCTGCGATGCTGCCAGCTTCTCGGCGGCGACCTTTTCGAGTTCAGCGCGGCGAACTTCGAATTCGGCGATCGCTTCCTTCGTTGCACGGCGAGCCTTGCGGTTCGGGATCAGGAAGTTGCGAGCGTAACCGTCCTTGACCTTGACGATGTCGCCGAGGTTACCCAGATTGGCGACTTTTTCCAACAGAATGATTTGCATTCGAATTCTCCTTATTGCGTCGCCTGATTACGCCTTGTGCTGATCGGTGTACGGCAGCAGCGCGAGGAAACGCGCACGCTTGATGGCCGTATCCAGCTGACGCTGATAGTGCGCCTTCGTACCCGTCAGACGAGCCGGCGTGATCTTGCCGTTTTCGCCGATGAAGTCCTTCAGCGTTTCCGTGTCCTTGTAGTCGATCTGGTCGACGCCGGCTGCCGTGAAACGGCAGAACTTCTTGCGCTTGAAGAGCGGGTTTTGTTGCTGACGACGCTTGTCGAATTTCTTACCAGTCGGGCGGGGCATGATTTCAGTCCTTTCCAATGTCCTGCAATGCTGTGATGTGAAACACCAAGGTTCTCGCGTTGCGGCTTTTCTTTGCCAGGAAGCCCGTGAACAGCGTTTCGACGCCCATTTCACGACTTTCCAGCCTGCCGCTCGCCTCACCGGCCGCCACCGCCTCGATCGTCATTTCGACCTGACGGGGAATGCCTGCTTCGACGACTTCCGTGCGGTGGTGCAACGTGGCGCTTGCGATCGGAACACCTGCCGGCGTATATCGCACCGGTGCGCGTTCGACGACGCTCGCCGTCAATTGCAACCTGTTCACGTGAGTAGCGCGCTCCTTGATGGCTTAATGAATGACGAACTTAAGCCTGCGCTTCGGTCGGCTGAGCAGCAGCCGCCTTCTTGGCTTCTTCGCGCTGAACTTCCTTCATCATCGGCGACGGGCCGGTCTCGGCCTTCTTCATCTTGACGATGAGGTGGCGCAGCACGGCGTCGTTGAACTTGAACGCGTGTTCGAGTTCGTCGAGCGTCGTCTGGTCGCACTCGATGTTCATGCAGACGTAGTGAGCCTTCGCGAGTTTCTCGATCATGTAGGCCAGTTGGCGACGGCCCCAGTCTTCGACACGGTGGATCTGGCCGCCGTGCGTCGTGATCGTGGTCTTGTAACGCTCGATCATCGCGGGCACTTGCTCGCTTTGATCGGGGTGCACGATGAATACGATTTCGTAATGACGCATTACACACTCCTTGTGGATTGAAGCCACCCGGGCGTCTGAACCGGTGTGGCAAGTGAGAAGCCGAAGATTCTAACCCGGATACAAGGCGCATGCAACACCGATCGACGATTCCGGACCGGATTCGGCCATGTTTTCAAAGACTTGAACCCGCGCCGGCGGTCGAACGGCGGCTCGCACGCCCGCTCGGAATCGGGGGACGGAGCCTCAAGCGCGGGTGACGGGCCGGCGCCGCGTCCCGCCGTCACTCGCCGCGCGCCCCGCCCAGCCGCGCGTCGAGCGCTGTCCTGAACGCGGCCAGCGCCGACGGCTCGGCGTCGGTCACGGCCCACCAGGTCATCCCGGCCGCGTCCCACCGGTCGAGCGCAAAGCCCTGCGACACGGTCGCGTACGGCGCCGCCTCCCCGCCGCCGCCGGCCGGCCGCACGTACACGTCGATCACGTGCTGCCGGTATCGGTACACGAGCACCGCGACGCGGCGCCGCCCGACGTAGTCGAGCCGGCCGCCCACGAGCGGGAAGCCGCTCGCCGACAGGTCCTCGACCGGCGGCGCATAGTCGAGCCGGCCGTTGAACCAGGGCTTGACGGTATGCCGGTCGGTCGAGATCACGTCGATGTCGCGCGCCGACAGGCCGGCCCGCACGTGGCTCGCGACCAGCTCGTCGACCATCTGGCCGGTTGCGGCGTGACGGGCGGACAGCGCCATCCCGGCCGCCGCGGCGAGCGCGACCACCAGCGCCACGCCCCAGCCGAGCCCGGGCACCGCCGTGACACGCGGCCCCGGACCGGCCGAGGCCGGGCGAGCCGATATGCCGCGGCCGGCCGGCCAGGAGAACCAGCGGCGAGCGCTCGATCGAGGCCGCGGCGCCGCATCAGGCTCCGGCGCCGCCGCGGCCGGCCCGCGCTCGCGCGCGCCGCCTGCCGCCGGCAGCGCCGCGAGGATGCTCGCCCGCAGCGCCTCGGGCGCGCGGTGATAATCGGCCTGCCGCACGGCCCGCCCCAGCACGACGATCCGCTCGCGTTCGCGGCGGCACGCGTCGCACCCGTCGACATGCCGCTGGACGCGCAACGCATCGGGCGCCGACAGCTCGCGGTCGACGTCCGCGTCCAGCAAGGCTCGCGCTTCGTTACAGTCCATCGATCGCCTCCGATGCGGTTCCGCTCGCCGACGCACGCCCCGACGCGGGGCCGGACGGCGGCACCTGCGTGCCGTCCAGCAGCGCGGCAAGCCGGCGCCGGCCGCGCGAGAGCCGCGACATCACCGTGCCCACCGGCACGTCGGCGATCGCCGCGATCTCGCGGTAGCTCAAATCCTCCATCTCGCGCAACACCAGCACCTCGCGGTATTCGGGCGGCAGCTTCGCGAGCGCCGCGTTCACGAGCCGCACGTTCTCGCCGCGCAGCAGCTGCGCGAGCGGATCGCCGGGCGCCGGCTGCCAGTCGTCGGGCACCTCCGTGTCGTCGAGCGTGTCGGGCAGTGCAACCTCGTGCGCGTGGGTGCGGCGGCGCCACTCCGTGTACCAGGTGTGGCGCACGATCGTCAGCAGCCACGGCCGGGCGTTGTCGCCGCGGCACGAGTCGACGAAGCGCAGCGCGCGCATGCACGCGTCCTGGACGACGTCGTCCGCATCGCCCGGATTGCCGCTCAGCCAGCGTGCGAGGTTGTACGCGGCGTCGAGATGCGGCAGCACGAGCGCGCGAAACCGCTCGCCGCGCGCGATCGCGTCATCCTCTGCCCGCTCGTCGACCGCCTGTCCGGCTTGCCCCACATCGCCTCCCTGGTCCCGGCGGCCCAAACCGCGCCCGTCTTGCACCCGTCTCGCGTCCGATGCCCGGACAGACCGGCAGCGTGCGCACTCGATGACCTTACCGCCGCTGCATCGAGTTTATTCCCGCATGAAGCCGGTGAAGCGCAAAAAATGCCCGGGCCCGCCGCGCCCGTTACGGCGTGCTGCTCCAGTAGCCGGGCCGCGCATACGCTTCGCGCAGGTAGTCGATGAAGTAGCGCACGCGCGCGGGCACGTAGCGCTGCTGCGGATAGACCGCGAGGATGTCGTAGTCCGGTAGCGCGTATTCGTCGAGCACCGTCTCGAGTTCGCCCGTCTCGAGCTGCGCGGCGATTTCCCAGGTCGAGCGCCAACCGAGCCCGAGGCTCTCGGCCACCCAGCGATGCAGCAGCTCGCCGTCGTTGCAGTCGAGATTGCCGGTCACCCGCATCGTGACGATCTTGCCGTGGCGCTGGAAATACCAGCCGCGGTTCTGCCCGCCCTGCAGGTTGAATGCGAGACAGTTGTGCTTGAGCAGGTCGTCCAGCGACTTCGGCCGGCCGTGACGACGGAAATACTCGGGCGTGCCGCACACGACGCGCCGGTTCGACGCGAGCTTCACCGCGACGAAGTTCGGATCGACCGAGCCGCCGATCCGGATCGACAGGTCGTAGCCTTCGCGCACCAGATCGACGACGCGATCGGTCAGGTTGAACGACAGCTGCATTTCCGGCTTGTCGGCGAGAAAACCGGGTGCGTGCGGCGCGACGTGCTTGCGACCGAACGCGGCCGGCGCGGACACGATCAGGTGCCCGCTGACCGCACGCCGCCCGGCGGCCAGCTCGTTCTCGGCCTGGTCCCATTCGGACAGCAGCCCGCGGCAGCGCTCGAGGAACGCGGCGCCCTCCTCGCTGACCACCAGCCGCCGCGTCGAGCGGTACATCAGCTTCACGCCGAGGCGCTTCTCGAGCGCATCGATGCGCCGCCCGAGCACCACCGGCGACACGCCCTCCTCGAGCGCCGCCGCCGCGAGGCTGCCCGCGTCCGCGACCCGCACGAACGTCTCGATCTGCTTGAAACGATCCATCTCCTGTCTCCGTCCCGGCGTCGACGCCGGTGGGAAGCCCCGTCCGGCCGTCATTCCATACTTTTAGTTTCGAAATAAGCGACTTCGGCTGATCTTATCAAACCTTTCCTGCATCCCTAAAGTGTTCCCAACAGACCGATTCGCAAGATCCACACATTCAAGGAGACATGCATGGCCAAGATGAGAGCCGTCGACGCAGCCGTACTCGTGCTCGAGAAGGAAGGCATCCAGACTGCGTTCGGCGTGCCGGGCGCAGCGATCAACCCGTTCTATTCCGCGATGCGCAAGTCGGGCGGCATCAGCCACGTGCTGGCCCGCCACGTCGAAGGCGCGTCGCACATGGCCGAGGGCTTCACGCGTGCCGCGCCCGGCAACATCGGCGTGTGCATCGGCACGTCGGGCCCCGCCGGCACCGACATGATCACCGGCCTGTACTCCGCATCGGCCGACTCGATTCCGATCCTCGCGATCACGGGCCAGGCACCGCGTGCACGCCTGTACAAGGAAGACTTCCAGGCCGTCGACATCGAGTCGATCGCGAAGCCCGTCACCAAGTGGGCCGTCACCGTGCGCGAACCGGCGCTGGTGCCGCGCGTGTTCCAGCAGGCGTTCCACCTGATGCGCTCGGGCCGTCCGGGCCCGGTGCTGGTCGACCTGCCGATCGACGTGCAGCTCGCCGAAATCGAATTCGACATCGACACGTATGAACCGCTTCCGGTCTACAAGCCCGCGGCGAGCCGCGCGCAGATCGAGAAGGCGCTCGCGATGCTCAACGACGCGGACAAGCCGCTGATCGTGTCGGGCGGCGGCGTGCTCAACGCGGCGGCAGAAGACTTGCTCGTGCAGTTCGCCGAAACGATCGGCGTGCCGGTGATCCCGACGCTGATGTCGTGGGGCGCGATTCCCGACGACCACCCGCTGATGGCCGGCATGGTCGGCCTGCAAACGTCGCACCGCTACGGCAACGCGACGATGCTCGCGTCCGACTTCGTGCTCGGCATCGGCAACCGCTGGGCGAACCGCCACACCGGCAGCGTCGAGGTTTATACGAAGGGCCGCAAGTTCGTGCACGTCGACATCGAGCCGACGCAGATCGGCCGCGTGTTCGGCCCGGACCTCGGCATCGTGTCCGACGCGAAGGCCGCGCTCGAGCTGTTCGTCGCGGTGGCGCAGGAATGGAAGGCCGCCGGCAAGCTGAAGGATCGCAGCGCGTGGGTGTCCGAGTGCCAGGCGCGCAAGCGCACGCTGCAGCGCAAGACCCACTTCGACAACGTGCCGGTGAAGCCGCAGCGCGTGTACGAAGAGATGAACAAGGTGTTCGGCCGCGATACGTGCTACGTCAGCACGATCGGCCTGTCGCAGATCGCCGCCGCGCAGTTCCTGCACGTGTTCAAGGCACGCAACTGGATCAACTGCGGCCAGGCCGGCCCGCTCGGCTGGACGATTCCCGCCGCGCTCGGCGTGCGTGCGGCCGATCCGACCCGCCCGATCGTCGCGCTGTCCGGGGACTACGACTTCCAGTTCATGATCGAGGAGCTGGCCGCCGGCGCGCAATTCAAGCTGCCGTACGTGCACGTGGTGGTGAACAACTCGTACCTCGGCCTGATCCGCCAGGCCCAGCGCGCATTCGACATGGACTACTGCGTGCAGCTCGCGTTCGACAACGTCAACGCACCGGAGCTGAACGGCTATGGCGTCGATCACGTGGCGGTGGCTGAAGGCCTCGGCTGCAAGGCGCTGCGCGTGTCCAAGCCGGAAGAGATCGAGCCGGCGCTGAAGCAGGCACAGGCGCTCGCGCAGGAGTTCAGCGTGCCGGTGGTCGTCGAAGTGATCCTCGAGCGCGTGACGAACATCTCGATGGGCACCGAAATCGACGCGATCAACGAGTTCGAGGAACTCGCCGAGAAGGCCGAGCATGCGCCGACCGCGATCTCGATGCTCGACTGATCCGCACGCCATTTTTTGACTGACCGACCGAAGAGGCTTAGCTCATGCCGAAGTTTGCTGCAAACCTGACCATGCTGTTCAACGAAGTGCCGTTCCTCGACCGCTTCAAGGCGGCCGCGGACGCGGGCTTCGACGCCGTCGAGTTCCTGTTCCCGTATCCGTACGCGAAAGAGGAACTCGCCGAGCGGCTCGAGACGCACCGCCTGCGCCTCGTGCTGCACAACCTGCCCGCCGGTAACTGGGACCAGGGCGAGCGCGGCATCGCGTGCCTGCCCGATCGCGTCGGTGAATTCCAGGAAGGGGTCGGTCGTGCGATCGAGTACGCGAAGGCGCTGAAGGTGCCGCAGCTGAACTGCCTCGTCGGCATCCCGTCGGCGAGCACGGCGCGCGACAAGACCTTCGTCACGATCGTCGACAACCTGCGCTTCGCGGCCGACGCGCTCAAGCGCGAAGGCATCCGCCTGCTGGTCGAGCCGTGCAACGGCTTCGACATCCCGGGCTTCGCGCTGAACCGCTCGTCCGAAGGGCTCGACGTGATCCGCGCGGTCGGCTCGGACAACCTGTTCCTGCAGTACGACATCTATCACATGCAGCGCATGGAAGGCGAACTGGCCGCGACCATCGAACGCAACCTCGCGTCGATCGGCCACGTCCAGCTCGCGGACAACCCGGGCCGCAACGAGCCGGGCACGGGCGAGATCAACTACGCGTTCCTGTTTGCGCTGCTCGACCGGCTCGGCTATGCCGGCTACGTCGGCTGCGAATACAAGCCCCGCACCACCACGACGGAAGGCCTCGGCTGGCTGCAAAGCGTCGCCGGCTGCGCACCGGGCTCGGCGCGTCGCGCCGCCTGAGATCCGCCCTTCCCATCTACGCCCCTATAGGAGACTTTCACATGGCAACCATCGGTTTCATCGGCCTCGGCATCATGGGCGCGCACATGGCGCGCAACCTGCTCAAGGGCGATCATCAGCTCGTCGTGAACGGTGCGTTCCCGGTGCCGGACGACCTGCGCGCGAGCGCGAAGGTCGTCGCGAACTCGACCGAAGTCGCGCGGAACGCGGACATCATCATCTCGATGGTGCCGGATACGCCCGACGTGCGTAACGTACTGTTCGCCGACGACGGCGTCGCGAAGGGCCTGACGGCCGGCAAGCTCGTGATCGACATGAGCTCGATCTCGCCGCTCGACACGCAGCAATTCGCGAAGCAGATCAATGCGCTCGGCTGCGACTACCTCGACGCGCCGGTGTCCGGCGGCGAAGTCGGCGCCCGCGAAGCGACGCTCACGATCATGGTCGGCGGCCCGGAGCAGGCCTTCGAGCGCGCGAAGCCGCTGTTCGAGAAAATGGGCAAGAACATCACGCTCGTCGGCGACAACGGCGCGGGCCAGACCTGCAAGGTCGCGAACCAGATCATCGTCGCGCTGAACATCGAGGCGGTCGGCGAAGCGCTGCTGTTCGCCGCGCGCTCGGGCGCCGATCCGGAGCGCGTGCGTCAGGCGCTGATGGGCGGCTTCGCCGCGTCGCGGATCCTCGAAGTGCACGGCGCGCGCATGACGAAGCGCACGTTCGATCCGGGCTTTCGCATCGAGCTGCACCAGAAGGACCTGAACCTCGCGCTCGACGGCGCACGCAAGCTCGGCCTCGCGCTGCCGCACACGGCGAGCGCGCAGCAACTGTTCAGCGTGTGCGCGTCGCACGGCGGCAAGGCATGGGATCACTCGGCACTCGTGCGTGCGCTCGAGATCATGTCGAACTTCGAAATCGGCCAGACGCCGGCCGCGTAACGCCGATGTAGCGGATGCAGCGGCGCGCGTTTCGCTGCAACGGCGAACGCGCGCGGGCGCAGCGCGAGTGCAGCGCGGGCGCAGCGCGACGCATGCTCGCGATCCGGCCGCGGCCGGTCGTATCGGTGCGCGAACACGCGCGCATCACGGTGGGGCGCCCCGCCGCGCATCGCTAACCGCGTGCGCGACGGGGCGAAAAACGCCGCTCTGGGCTGAGAGCGGCGTGGTGGGGTCCGCAGCGGCACCCGGCGACGCCGGGGAAGCCTTGGTCGGTCAGACGTCGTCGTCGGGTGTCCGCCTGTCGGATTTCGCGTATTACATTTCTTTACGTTCAGGCGTGCGATTTTTCATGCAATCGTCGCGATGAACGCCTACACTTTCGCCACGCCTTTCGAGAAATCCGCCGCGCCTGGCGCTCACTCCGGTGAGCGCGCTCAGCGCGGTGTTTTTTTCGCCACTTCACGGCGCGTTTTCTTTTCAACCACCTAGGGAGTGCAGCGATGGGTCTTCTTTCGTTTATTAAAGAGGCGGGTGAAAAACTGCTGGGTCACGCTGACGCGCAAGCAGCGGAAGATCCGAATGCGGCGAACCAGACCGCGGCCGATGCAATCAAGAACTACATCAGCACGCAGGGTCTCGATACGTCGAATCTGACCGTCGCGTTCGACGGCGCGTCGCGCACCGTCACGCTGTCGGGCAGCGTCGCCGATCTCGACACGAAGGCGAAGGTCAAGGTCGCGGCCGGTAACGTGCAAGGCGTCGCAGGCGTCAACGACGACGATCTGCAGCCGGACGATCAGGAAGTTCAGTACCATGACGTGAAGCCGGGCGATACGCTGTCGGCGATCGCGAAGGAAGTGTACGGCGACGCGAACAAGTACCCGGCGATCTTCGAGGCGAACAAGCCGATGCTGTCGAGCCCGGACCGGATCTATCCGGGCCAGAAGCTCGTGATTCCGCCGCAGTCCTGAGCAATCGCCCAGCACTGACGCAAAAAAGGCAGGCCATTGGCCTGCCTTTTTTTCATGCGCGCCGCGCGCCGCGCGCCGCCCGCTCGGCGGCGAACGGTCACAGCGTGTCGAATGCGCGTTGCAGCGCGTCGCGCCCTTGAATGCCGTTCGCGAGCGCCAGCATCAGCAGCACGCGTGCCTTGAACGGGCTCAGCGACCCGGCGCTCACGAAACCGAGCGCATCGTCATTCGCCGCCCCGTTGCGCATCACGTGCCCCGAGCCGACCCGCGACGCGCGCACCACCGCGACGCCGGCGTTCACCGCATCGACGAGCGCCGCCTGCAGCGTCGCATGGATCGACCCGTTGCCGGTGCCCGCGACGACGAGGCCGCGCACGCCGGCCGCGACGAGCGCATCGACGGCCGTGCGCGTCACGCCCGCATAGCTCGCGACGACTTCGACCGGGGGCCACGCCGCGGCGATCGCCAGTTGCGCATCGCGCGCGCGCGTCACGCGGCGTGCGAATTCGACGCGGCCGTCCTGCACCCAGCCGAGCGCGCCCAGTTCCGGCGACTGGAATGCGTCGACCGCATAGGTGCTCGTCTTCACGACGTCGCGCGCGCCGTGAATCCGGTTGTTGAACGCGACGAGCACGCCCTGCCCGCGCGCGGCCGGATGGGCGGCGACCGTCACTGCGTTCAGCAGGTTCAGCGGGCCGTCGGACGACAGCGCGGTGGCCGGCCGCATCGCGGCCGTCAGCACGACCGGCTTGTCGCCGGTCACGACCAGATGCAGCGCGTACGCGGTTTCCTCGAGCGTGTCGGTACCGTGGGTGATCACGATGCCGTCGATCGCCGGATCGGCCATCAGCGCGTCGATGCGCGCGGCGAGCGTATTCCACAGCGGCAGCGCGAGATCCTTGCTGTCGATGCTGGCGACCTGCTCGGCATCGATGCGCGCGACCGACGCGAGCGCCGGCACCGCGTCGAGCAGGAAATTGACGCCGAGCGCGCCGGCCTGGTAGCCGGCCGTGCTGGCGGCGTCCGGCGCGGCGCCGGCGATCGTGCCGCCGGTGGCGAGTACGGCGATGCGCGGCAGCGCCGCCGCCGTCGAAGGGGATGCGGGGTTCAAAGTGTTCATGGCCGCGATTGTAATGGCTCGCGGCCGGCATCCGGCAGGTTCCGCGTGTACGGCCGGGGCCGACGCACTCGCGTCATGGTTTGTCCCGATCACCGGCGCGCGCACGCACCGTCAACGACTACGCGGCCCGCCGCGTTATACGAATGCCGTTTTGGTGTTTTCACATTGATTTGCCATAATCGGAGCGCGCGGCGCGATGCGACCCTGTTCCCGTTGCACCGGGCTTCGTGACGGCGTCGATATAAAGCGCAATTCACCCCATGGGAGTGTCGAAATGAAAATTCAATCGCTCGTAGCCGCAGTGCTTCTCGGCGGCATGCTGGCTTCCCCCGCTTTCGCGGCGAACAGCCAGCAGGACAAGATGAAGGCCTGCAACACCCAGGCCACCGGCAAGACGGGCGACGAACGCAAGGCGTTCATGAAGGAATGCCTGTCGGCCAAGCCCGCGAAGGCAATGACGCAGCAGGAAAAGATGAAGGCCTGCAACACGCAAGCCACCGGCAAGAAGGGCGACGACCGCAAGGCGTTCATGAAGAGCTGCCTGAGCAGCCAGCCGGCCGCCTGAGTTCCGGCGCTCCCGCACGAATGCCGCGCACCGCTTCGGCGGGCGCGGCTTTTTTGTTTTCGTTGCACGCGCATCGACGCGCGCGATGCGCCCGATGCGCCGGCGCATCGTCCGGCGGCATCGCCACGGCGACGCCGCGATACGTTGCGCCGCCCTTCCGCCCCGCTTTCCGGGCGCGCCGTGCGAATGCCGTCACATGGTGCGGCAATTCGCCGCGATTTCTTCTATGATGGCTGCAACGCGGCCCACCCAAGTACAAGAAGCGCCATCGGGCCGCCCTCGAGACGGACGCGCACGCCGCGTCAAACGGAGGCATGGATGGCATGGAGACAACACCGCTGGTTCCGCCGCTGGCTGATCGTGATCGTGTTCTGGGCCGTGCCCGTCGCGATCGTCGCCGTGCGCGAGATCCGCGAGGAAATGGCGTACAACAAGGCCGACCTGGAGCTCGCGCTGACCACCTGGCAGCTCACCGACGCTCAACAGGCCGCCGGCGCGGCCGCGAAGTGCCACGGGGATCCTGATGCGGCGCGGGCGGCCGGCTGCCCGGCCGACGTGCTGAGCGCCAACGCGGCGCGCCAGCAGGCGGCCCGCGACGAATACGTGGTGCGCCGCAATACGCTCGCCGGTTATCTGTGGCACGCGTTCGTCGGCTATTGGGTCGTGCCGGCCGCGTTCCTGTTCGCATGCGGGGTCGTGATCGCGCTGATCCGGCGTGCGCTGCGCCGCCCGCCGATCAAGCCGCCCACTCCGCCGGCGCCGCCCGTCACGCATTGATCACGCACTGACGCGCAGCCCCTCCTTTCCTTTTCCTGCTAGCCGCCTGCCATCGCGCCGGCGCGCGACGCGTCGCCGCACCCGCCGCGCCGTCCGTTGGCGCGCCGCGACATCCCCGGACGATTTGACGCTTTTTCACATCGCAATGAAAAGAGGCTGTAATCCACTGTGATATAACTGCCGACGTGATCCGCTCCCTGAGCGAGACTCACTCCGAACGTCATCCGATGGAGAATAACGATGCAAAAACGGAATCTTGTGCTGAAAGCTGCCGCTGCGCTCATCGTCGGTAGCCTCGCGCTCACCGGTTGCACCACCACCCCGGACAAGCCGGACAACGCCGCGACCAACGCGTCGAAGCGTCAAGCGATCGACTCGAGCGTCGACGCCACGCTGTCGCGCATGTATTCCACGGTCAAGGGTTCGCGTGAGCTCGTCGCGAAGTCGCGCGGCGTGCTGGTGTTCCCGAACGTGCTGCAGGCCGGCCTGATCGTCGGCGGCCAGTCCGGCAACGGCGCGCTGCGCGTCGGCGGCAGCACGGTCGGCTACTACAACACGTCGTCGCTGTCGGTCGGCCTGCAGGCCGGTGCGCAGTCGAAGGCGATCGTGTTCCTGTTCATGACGCAGGAAGCGCTCGACGAATTCCGCGGCTCGGACGGCTGGGCAGCCGGCGCCGGCGCGTCGGTCGCGCTGGTGAAGATGGGCGCGAACGGCGCGGTCGATTCCAACACGGCCACCGCACCGGTCCAGGTCATCGTGCTCACGAACGCGGGCCTGATGGGCGACGTGTCGATCAACGGCACGAAGGTCACGAAGCTCAAGATCTGACGCTGACGCCATGCCCGTGCACAGCGTGCGCGGGCCATGCGCAAACGGCGATGTCCTTGCGGGCATCGCCGTTTTTTTATCCGCCCGCGTCACGCGTCAGGTCGTCGAGTCGATCACCTTGAAGCGCGAGCGCTTCTGTGCGCGAATCAGTGACTGGTAGACATCGACGTACTGCTGCGCCATCCGGCGCGACGTGAAGCGCTGCTCGAAGCGCTGCCGCACGCGCGCGCGCGGCAGCAGGTGCAGCCGGTTCACGGCGGCCACCGCGCTGATTTCATCCTCGACGATGAAACCCGACACACCCTCGTCGATCACTTCCGGCACCGCGCCGCGATTGAATGCGATCACCGGCGTGCCGCACGACATCGCCTCGATCATCACCAGCCCGAACGGCTCCGGCCAGTCGATCGGAAACAGCAGCGCATGCGCGCCCGACAGGAATTCGGCCTTCTGGTGATCGGCGATCTCGCCGATGAACTCGACGTGCGGCAACGCGAAAAGCGGCCGGATCTCGCGGTCGAAGTATTCCTCGTCGGCCGCATCGATCTTCGCGGCGATCCGGATCGGCAGCCCGCACTGGCCGGCGATCCGGATCGCCGTGTCGACGCGCTTCTCCGGCGAGATGCGGCCCAGGAACGCGAGATAGCGCGGCTCGACGGGCTGCGGCATGTACATCGTCTCGGGCAGCCCGTGGTAGACGGTCGTCAGCCACTTCGCCTGCGGCAGCGGCTGGCGCTGCGAATTGGAAATCGAGATCACGGGCGCCGTGTTGAACGTATCGAACACCGGCTGCTGCTCGGGCAGGTCGAGCCGGCCGTGCAGTGTCGTCACGTACGGCGTTTGCTGCCGGTTGAAGACCGAGAACGAGTAGTAGTCCATGTGGAAATGGAGCACGTCGAAGTCCTTCGCGCGGCGCGCGACCGTCTCCATCAGCAGCATGTGCGGGGCGACCCGGTCGCGGATCGACGAATCGAGCCGCAGCGCGCGCGGCCACACGGGTTCGAGCTTCGCCCGAGTCGTCGAATCGCCGCTGGCGAACAGCGTCACATCATGGCCGAGATCGACGAGCGCCTCGGTGATGTAGGACACGACGCGCTCCGTGCCGCCGTACAGCTTCGGCGGCACCGATTCGGTCAGCGGGGCGATCTGGGCAATTCTCATGGTCCACGTCTCCTGTGTCCTGTCCGTTGCCGCACGGCCGGCGGGCGTGTGCGCGGTTTGCGCCCCGCCCCGCTTTCATGCGGCGCCGGCCGGCATGGCGCCAGCCGAATATCCCATTATTATTCGCGATCGCCGTACAGGGAACCGTCAGCCTTTCATTTTATGGGTGTTGTTACAGACCGGATACATTCCGCGCGGCGCGCCCGCTCGTTCTCGAACGCCCGCCGCCCCGCCGGTCAACGCGACGGCCACTTCCATGCCGGCAGGTCGCGCGTGTCGGCATCGACGAGCGCGGTCGCGCCCAGCTGCTTGTCGAGCACCAGCGATTCGCAGCCGGCCTCGCGCTCGAGCGTTGCGATGAGCCGCGCCGCATGCGACACGACCAGCACCTGCGAACGCCGCGCGGCCTGCGCGATCAGGCGGCCGAGCGCCGGCAGCAGATCGGGATGCAGGCTCGTCTCCGGTTCGTTCAGCACCATCAGCGCCGGCGGCCGCGGCGTCAGCAGCGCGGCCGCGAGCAGCAGGTAGCGCAGCGTGCCGTCGGACAGTTCGGCGGCGGCGAGCGGCCGCAACAGCCCCGGCTGGCGCATCAGCACGTCAAAGCGGCCGCGGCCGCCCGGATTGTCGATCTCGACCGACGCGCCGGGAAACGCGTCGTCGATCGCCGCATCGAGTGCCGCGCCGTCGCCGATTTCGCGAATCGTCTGCAGCGCGGCGGCCAGATCGGCGCCGTCGTCCGCCAGCACCGGCGTATGGGTGCCGATATGCGACTGCCGGGCCGGCGCCTGCGCGTCGGTCCGGAAATGGTCGTAGAAGCGCCACGAGCGGATCCGCTCGCGCACCGCGATCATCTCCGGCGCGCCGGTCGGATCGGCGAACTCGGTCATCATGCTGTCGAAGCTCGCGACCGGCTGCGGAATCGTCCGCCACTCGCCCGACGCGGTGCGCGTGCGGATCTGCGCACCCTGCCGGTCGACCAGCAGCGTCGACGGGCGCGGCAGCGCGCCGCCCCAGATGCATTCGCGCTTGACCACCGGATCGAGCGCGAACTGCGAACGGCTCGGCACCGGCAGGCCGAGATCGATCGCATAGCCGAAATCGTCGCACGCGAAGCCGAGCCTCAGGCTCACGGGGCCCGTGCGCACCGTGCCCGTCACCGGCTCGTCGCCGGCCAGCATCGCGCGCGAGAAGCGCTCGGGGCCGGCCCACAGCGTCGACGGCAATCCGCCCTCGCGCGCGAGCGACGGGATCACGCGGCCCTGCGCGGTGTCGGCGAGCAGGCGCAGCGCGCGGTACACGCTCGACTTGCCGCTGCCGTTCGGCCCGGTGACGACGTTGAGCGCCGCGAGCGGCACGATCAGCTCACGCAGCGAGCGGTAATTGGCGATGGCAAGCGTGTTCAGCGCGGTCATGGTGACGGAGGGCGGGCCACGTTCAGCGGCCGTCGACGGCCTGCGGATCGGCGGCGGTGTTGGCCGCCGTGCTGGCGGCGGGCTGGCGCGCATGCGGCCGAACGGGATTCGGCGCGTCCGGTGCGGAATCGTGCGGATACAGCTCCATCCGGCTGCGCGGCAGGCATTGCGGAAAACGCGCCTGCAGGTACGCGATCAACCCTTCGCGCACGCGGCAGCGCAGGTCCCAGCACGACGACGAATCGACCGCGCTGACGAGCGCGCGCAACTGCATCGCGCGCTCGGTCGCGTCGGTCACCTGCAGTACCTGGACGCGCCCGTCCCACTCGGGCGCCGCATGAACCAGCCGCGCGAGCTCCTCGCGCAGCGGCGCGAGCGGCGTACGGTAGTCGACCGACAGGTACACCGTGCCGATGATTTCCGCGCTGCTGCGCGTCCAGTTCGTGAACGGATTCTCGATGATCCACTGCAGCGGCACGACGAGGCGCCGCTGGTCCCACAGCCGCACCGACACGAACGAGCCGGTGATTTCCTCGATGCGCCCCCACTCGCCCTGGATCACGACGACGTCGTCGAGCCGGATCGGCTGCGTGAGCGCGATCTGCAGCCCGGCGATCAGGTTGCCGAGCACCGGCCGCGCGGCGATACCGGCGACCAGGCCGGCGACGCCGGCCGACGCCAGCAGGCTCGCGCCGATCTGGCGCACGTTCGGGAACGTCATCAACGCGGCGCCCGTGCCGATGATCACGATCAACACCATGACGGTCCGCACGAGCACCTTGGCCTGCGTGTGGACGCGCCGCGCGTGGAGGTTGTCGGCCGTATCCATCGGATGGGCCTGGATGATCGCGTCGCCGACGCCGGCCGCGAGCCGCACCAGCAGCCAGGTGAGTGACACGATCGAGCCGACCGCGGCGGCGGTGCGCATGCCGCGCACGAACGACATGCTCTCGTCCGCCTGGAGCCACACGAACTCGAGCGCGAGCAGCGCGAGCGTGACGAGCGACGGTTTGTCGATGTAGCGCAGGATCACGCTCATCAGCGGATACGGCTGCGCGATGCGCTTGACGATGCGTGCGCCGAGACGATGCACGATCAACACGACAAGCACGACGATGACCGACACGATCAGCGTGCCGAGCCATGAATGCAACGGCGCATCGGCGATGCGCTGCAGTTCCTCGATTGAAATCATCGGCGCCCGGGATGCTTCGGTTATGAGGCGCGACGGCCTCGTCCTGGATGCGTCGGCGATGTCCGGGCCGCATGCGCGCCCGGATCCGGCGTCAGATCAACTGCCGCCCCTGCAGGGGAACGCCTTGCCGAGGCCGAGCGACACCGCGGTGCTCGCGTTGTAGTCGGCCAGCTTCGGGTTCTCCGCGATGTACTTGCGCACCGCGTCGGTCATCTGCTGCGCCCGGATGTCGGGCGGCAGGCAGAAGTATTGCCCGACGCGCGGCCCGGTGGTGCCGCCGATCGCGTCGATGGTGTTGTAGACGCCATCGGCGGCGCCTTCGATGTAGGCCGCGCACGACGCCCGCGACTTGACGTCCGTCTTCGCGCACAGCCGGTCGAGATCCGCGCCCGTGAAAGCCGCCGCCGACAACGGCACGGCAAACGCCGCGGCACAAAACATAGCCCGCAACATGGTGTTCCTTATGTCAATGCGGCCCCAGGCCGCTCACTGCACCGACCGGCGCGGCGGCCGCACACCCGCTGCCGGCCGGATTCCGGCCGGGCGGGCGCTTAGCCGCCGCGCCGAAACCGTCATTTTGCACTCTTTTGGGCATCGGCCGGCGCCGATGCGCCGACGCGCACCGTCCGCTTGCTCAGGATGTCGATCGCGTCCGGCGCCTTGTAGTGCTTCGCGAACTCGAGCGCGGTGATGCCGAGCTGGTTCTTCACCTGCGGATCGGCGCCCTGGTCGAGCAGCAGATTGACCGTCGTCGCATGGTTGCCGCGCGCGGCCATCATCAGCGGCGTCGTGCCGTTCGGCGACGCCGTGTCGATATATGCATCGTGGTCGAGCAGGATCTTGACGACCGCGTCCTGGCCGTTGGTGGCCGCGTAGTGCAGCGGCGCCCAGCCCTTCTTGCTGACTTCCGCGCCCTTGTCGATCAGCAGCTTGACGAGGCCGACGTCACCGTTCAGCGACGCGAGCATCAGCGCGTTCTCGCCGGCCTTGTCTTCCTTCTCGAGGTCGACGTTCGGCGTCGTCGCGATCGCGGCGGCGACCTTGTCGGACTTCTCGCGCGCGGCGATCACGAGGATCGGATCGCCGTTCGGCGCGAGCGTGTTCGGATCGAGCTTGCCGCTCTTCAGCTGCTTGCCGATGTCGTCGATGTCGTCGAACTTGACCGCCTTGACGATCGCGTCGAGCGACTCGGCGTGCGCGCCGGCGACGGCAAACAGGCCGCTCGCGACGAGTGCGGCGGTGACGAGGGCGCGCTTGGGCAGGTATGTGGTCGGCTTCATCATTGTTGTGGGCTCCTTCCCTGGGTTGTCGGCTGGCCGCGCGTCATGAGCGGGCGATCTTGAACAGCCGGAAAAAGTTCTGCGTGGTCGCATCGGCCAGCGCCTCGACGGCGATCCCGCGCTCGGATGCGATAAAACGTCCGACATGGCTGACGTACGCAGGTTCATTCGGCTTGCCGCGATACGGCACCGGCGCGAGGTACGGCGAGTCGGTTTCGATCAGCAGCCGCTCGAGCGGCACGCGCCGCGCGACGTCCTGCACGTCGGTCGCGTTCTTGAACGTGACGATGCCCGATAGCGAGATATGGAAGTTCTGCGCGAGCGCCTGCTCGGCAATGGGCCACGGCTCGGTGAAGCAGTGCATCACGCCGCCCGGCACGTCCGCACGCTCCTCGGCCATGATCCGCAGCGTGTCTTCCGACGACGCGCGCGTATGGATGATCAGCGGCTTCATCGTCGCGGTCGCCGCGCGGATATGCGTGCGAAAGCGTTCGCGCTGCCACTCCATGTCGGCAATCGAGCGGCCTTCGAGGCGGTAGTAGTCGAGGCCCGTCTCGCCGATCGCGACGACCTTCGGGTGCGCGGCCAGCTCGATGAGTTCCGCGAGCGTCGGCTCCCGTGCGTCCTCGTGATCGGGATGCACGCCGACCGACGCATAGACGTTGTCGTGCGCCTGCGCGATCGCGAGCACGTCGGGCAGCGTCTCGAAGTCGACCGACACGCACAGCGCGTGCGTGACGTCGTGCTCGCGCATGTTCTCCAGCACGGCCGGCAGGCGGTCGGCGAGACCCTTGAAATTGATGTGGCAGTGAGAATCGACGAACATCGTGTTTCCTGAATACGTAAGACGGGCGCTCACGCGCTCGCCGGCAATCGTTTCCCCACCCGCAGGAAACAATCCGCGCTCACGCGAACATTTCCCGATAACCGAGAAACAGTTCCTCGAATACGAGCCGGGCGTTGAGCGGATGGTTCTCGACCGTCCGCTGGCGCGTCACGGCCTTCATGAAGCGCGCGAACGCGTTCGCGTCGACCGCCTCCGCGCAACGCGCGAGCGCGGCCGCCTGCATCGGGAAGTAGCGCGGCGCGCCCGCCATGCGCTGCGCGAGCAGATCGTACAGCCAGCGCTGCAGCCAGCCGAGCACCAGCGGCACAGGCAGCTTCTGCAGCGTCTCGCCGCACGCGAACGGATCGCACGCGGCGCCGGCCGCGAGCTGGCCGAGCGTGAAATCGCGCAGCGGGCGGTTCTCGTCGCTCGCGAGCGCCAGCGCGGCGAGCGGCGCGCCGCCCGCTTCGGCGAGCAGCGCACGCGCATCGTCGACGCCGCGCGCCTCGAGCCATGCGGCGGCCGCGTCGGGCGCCGGCACGGTCATCGGCCACTGCCGGCAGCGGCTGATGATGGTCGGCAGCAGCCGGTCGATGCGCGCCGACACCAGCAGGAACACGACGCCCGACGGCGGCTCCTCCAGTGTCTTCAGCAGCGCGTTCGACGCGGCGACGTTCAGCGCCTCGGCCGGATACAGCACGACCACGCGCGCGCCGCCGCGGTGCGAACCGACCCCGCAGAAATCGAGCAACGCCCGCACCTGCTCGATCTTGATCTCCTTGCTCGGCGCGCGCGTCTTCTTGCCGCCTTCATCGGCGTCGGCGGGCTTCGCGTCGTCGACCGCGCCCGGCGCCTCGCCCGCGAGCACCTCGGGCAGCACGATCCGGTAGTCCGGATGGTTGCCCTGCGCGAACCACGTGCAGGCCGCGCAGCTGCCGCACGGCTCGCCGTTCGGCTGCGGCGCTTCGCACAGGAAGCCCTGCGCGAGATGCTGCGCGAACTGCAGCTTGCCGATTCCGGCCTGGCCGTGCAGCAGCAGCGCATGCGGCCATTGCGGGCGCAGTTGCTGCAGGCGGTTCCAGTCGTCGGTCTGCCACGGATAGATCATGTGGTGCGTTCCTTCGGGTTACAGCGCGGCGAGCACGCGTTCGAGCTGCTGGCGGATCTGGGGAATCGACTGCGTCGCGTCGACGATCGCGAAGCGGTGCGGCGCCTCTTCCGCGCGCCGCAGGTATTCGCCGCGGGTGCGCGAGAAAAACGCGTCCGACTCGCTTTCGAACTTGTCGGGCATGCGCACGGCGCCGCGGCGCTCGCTCGCCACCTGCGGCGCGACGTCGAACAGCACCGTCAGGTCGGGCTGGAAGCCGCCCTGCACCCAGCGCTCGAGCGTCTCGAGCTTGTCGCGCGGCAACCCACGGCCGCCGCCCTGGTACGCGAACGTCGCGTCGGTGAAGCGATCGGACACGACCCAGTCGCCGCGCGCGAGCGCGGGCTCGATCACGAGCGCGAGGTGTTCGCGCCGGGCCGCGAACATCAGCAGTGCTTCGGTCTCCAGATCCATCGGCTGGTTCAGCAGGATCTCGCGCAGCTTCTCGCCGAGCTGCGTGCCGCCCGGCTCGCGGGTGACGACGACCTGCCGGCCGCCCGCGGCCAGCTTCGCCTGGAGTCGTTCGCAGAACCATTGCAGGTGGGTGGTCTTCCCCGCCCCGTCGATGCCTTCGAACGTGATGAATTTACCGCTCGCCATTATTGACCTCGTATGTACTTGTCCACGGCCTTGTTGTGATCGCCGAGCGTATCCGAGAACACGCTCGTGCCGTCGCCCTTCGCAACGAAATAGAGCGCGCCCGTCTGGGCCGGATTGATCGCCGCCTGCAGCGAGGCGACGCCCGGCAGGGCGATCGGCGTCGGCGGCAGCCCGCGGCGCGTATAGGTATTGTAAGGAGTGTCGGCCTGCAGGTCGCGCTTGCGCAGGCGGCCGTCGTACGCGTCGCCGAGGCCGTAGATCACCGACGGATCGGTCTGCAGCGGCATCCCGATGCGCAGCCGGTTCGCGAACACCGCCGCGACGAACGTGCGGTCAGCCGCGTGGCCCGTTTCCTTTTCGACGATCGACGCGATCGTCAGCGCTTCGTAAGGCGTCTTGTACGGCAGCCCCGGCGCGCGCGCGGCCCACGCTTCGTCGAGACGCGTCTGCATCAGGTGGTACGCGCGCCGGTAGATGTTCAGGTCGCTCGTGCCCTTGTCGAACAGGTAGGTGTCGGGGAAGAACAGCCCCTCGCCGCTGCCGCGCTGGATCGCGGCGTCCGGCGCCCCGATCGCGCGCAGCAGCTCGGCGTCGCTCATGCCGGCCGTGGCGTGCGCGAGATCGGGATTGCCGTCGAGCTCCGCGCGCATCCGCTTGAAGGTCCAGCCCTCGATCACGGTCGCGACGTACTCGTTCACGTCGCCGCGCGCGATCTTCTGCAGGACGTCGTACGGCGTGATGCCGGTCTTGAATTCGTAGTTGCCGGACTTGAGCCGGCTCGACAGCCCGAGCACGCGCGTCATCGCGACGAAGCCGAGCGGCTCGACCGGCACGCCGCCGCGCTTGAGCTGCAGCGCGACGCTCTTCACGCTGCTGCGCGGCTTGATCGTGACGTCGAGCGACGCCGAGCCCAGCAACAGCGGCCGGGTCGCCCAGTAATATCCGCCGCCCGCGCCGGCAGCGGCCACAACGACGGCCAGCGCCACGATCGTCGCGGCGCATTTCTTCAGTAGGGACATGGAAACGTGACTCAGGTAAGACCCATATAATACTTGCTCGCCTCCGTCAAAGTCAGGGTTGACTGTTCCCTCATTCCATGAGCACACCGTTCGCTTCACCGGCTGCCCAGGCCGCAACTGCCTCGCTCCCCGTTTTCCCCCGCCCGTCCGCTGCCGATTTCGACGCGCCGGGCGCCTGCATGCCGCTCCCGCAGTTCGGCGTGATCGACGTGGCCGGCGACGACGCCGCGACGTTCCTGCACAGCCAGCTCACCAACGACATCGAGCATCTCGATGCCGCGACTGCGCGCCTGTCCGGCTACTGCTCGGCGAAGGGCCGCCTGCTCGCGTCGTTCCTCGCCTGGCGCGCCGGTCACGGCGTGCAGCTGCTGGTCTCGAAGGACGTCCAGGCCGCCGTTCAGAAACGCTTGTCCATGTTCGTGCTGCGCGCGAAGGCGAAACTGACGGACGCGAGCGACACGCTCGCGGTGGTCGGCTTCGCGGGCGACGTGCGCGAGGCGCTGTCGGGCATCTTCGACGCGCTGCCGGACGGCGTGCACGTGAAGGTCGACGGCCCGGCCGGGGCGCTGATCCGCGTGCCGGACGCAGCAGGCCGCAAGCGCTATCTGTGGATCGGGCCGCGCGCGGAAGTCGACGCGCGCCTCGCCGCGCTCGGCGGCAAGCTGCCGGTCGTGTCGCCGGCCGTATGGGACTGGCTCGACGTGCGCGCGGGCGAGCCGCGCATCACGCAGCCGGCCGTCGAACAGTTCGTCCCGCAAATGGTCAACTTCGACGTGATCGGCGCCGTTAACTTCAGGAAGGGGTGCTACCCGGGCCAGGAAGTCGTCGCGCGCAGCCAGTACCGCGGCACGATCAAGCGCCGCACCGCGCTCGCGCACGTCGCCGGCGAGACCGACACCGTGCATGCCGGCGTCGAGCTGTTCCACAGCGACGACCCGGGCCAGCCGTGCGGAATGATCGTCAATGCGGCCGCCGCACCCGCGGGCGGCGTCGACGCGCTCGTCGAAATCAAGCTGGCCGCGCTCGACAGCGGCACGGTGCACCTCGGTGCGGCCGACGGACCGCCGCTCGCGTTCGACGCGCTACCGTACGCATGGCCGACGGAAGCGTGACGCACTGACAACCTGTTGCACGCCGGTTCGCACGTGGCGGCCGGCGCGCGATGTTTCCTGCGAGAGATTCGCCCGATGTGTCTGATTGCCTTCGACTGGCAGCCTGATGCCGCCGCCGGTCCTGTCTTTACCCTCATCGCCAATCGCGACGAATTCTTTCGCCGTACGAGTGCGCCGCTTTCGTGGTGGGAGGACGTGCCGGGTGTGCTGGCCGGCCGCGATCTCGAAGCGGGCGGCACGTGGCTCGGCGTGTCCCGCGACGGCCGCTTCGCGGCGCTGACCAATTACCGCGCGCCGTTCGACATTCGCGCGGGCGCACCAACCCGCGGCAAGCTCGTGTCCGACTTCCTCGGCGGCCCGCCGGTCGCGCCGCTCGATTATCTCGGCGCGCTGGCCGAGCACTCGGCCGTGTACAACGGCTTCAACCTGCTGGTCGGCGACTGGAAGCGGCGCGAACTCGCGTGGTTCTGCAACCGCCCGGCCGAAGGCGAAACTGCTGTCGCGCCGCCGGTCGCGGTCAGCGCCGGCGTGCATGCGCTGTCGAACGCGCGGCTCGATACGCCCTGGCCGAAAATCGTGCGCAAGCGTGCGGAACTCGGCACGCTGCTCACCGACAATCCGACCCCGTCGCTCGACGAACTGATCGAGCTGATGCGCGATCCGCGCGTCGCGGACGACGACGCGCTGCCGCACACCGGTATTCCGATCGAGCGCGAGCGCGCGCTGTCGGCCGCGTTCATCGAGACACCCGAATACGGTACGCGCGGCACGACCGCGCTGCGCGTGACGATGAAGGAAGGCGTGCGGTTGACGGTCGACATCAAGGAACGCTGCGACGACGACGGCTCGCACCGCACCGTTCGCCCCGGCACGTTCGAGCGCGCGTTCACGTTCGACATCGACGCGACGCAGCCGCGCTGAGCCGGCGCGAGCGGCGCCCGGGCCTGTTCATACGAATAACGGGCTCTAGGGCGCGCGCGCCATCTCGACGTGCGGCACACCCACTTCGACGAACCGGTCGCCGATCGCCGTGAAGCCGTGCCGTACGTAGAACGCGACCGCGGCATCCTGCGCGTAGAGCCGCACGACCGGTTCGCCGCGATGCCGCGCCGCGTCCAGCAGCGCGTGCAGCACGGCCGATCCGGCACCCTGCCCCCGAGCATCGGCCAGCACCGCGACGCGACCGATCGTGCCGGAGCGCAGCAGCCGTCCGGTCCCGACCGCGCGGCGTGTGCCGGTCGCCGCATCGACCCGGTAGGCAACCGCATGCAGCGACAGCGGATCCTCGTCGTCGAGCTCCCATTCCGGCGGAATCCGCTGCTCGCGCACGAACACCGCATCGCGAATGCGCGCGGCATCGCCGCCCAGCACCGTCCAGTCGCCCGTTTCCACCCAGTCGTCGGTCATCGCTTCCTCCGCGCGGCGTCGAGCGCCGCCGCCGTCAAACGTCGTCGAATGCCGCCTTGAGCGCCGCCACTGCGTCGGCATGCGCGGCCCGCACCTCGGGTACGTAGCCGCCCATCTTGAAGAACTCGTGGATCATCCCCGGATAGCAGACCAGCGTGACGGAATTGCCGGCCGCCCGCAGTTTGTCCGCATACGCGGCGCCCTCGTCGTGCAGCGGATCGTATTCGGCCGTCGCGATCCAGGCCGGTGCCACGCCGGCGAACGACGGCGCACCGCGCTTGCCGTCGAGCGGCGCGAACCGCCAGTCGTCACGATCGGACCGATCGCGCACGTATTGCGTGAAGAACCACTGGATCGTGTCCTGCGTCAGCAGGTAGCCATTCGCGAGCCGCGCGTGCGATCCGGTGTCCTGGTAGCCCGTCACGCCCGGATAGATCAGCATCTGCAGCGCAAGGTCGATGCCCGCGTCGCGCGCGAGCACCGCGCAGACCGTGGCGAGCGTGCCGCCCGCGCTGTCGCCGCCGAGTGCGAGCCGCGTCGCGTCGATGCCGAAGGCGGCGGCCTCGCGATGCAGCCAGCGCAATGCGTCGTCAGCGTCGTTCACCGCGGTCGGAAACCGGTGTTCGGGCGCGAGCCGGTAGTCGACCGACAGCACCGCGCACTGCGCGTCGCGCGCGAACATCCGGCACAGCGCGTCGTGCGTGTCGACGCTGCCGACCGTGAAGCCGCCGCCGTGGTAATAGACCAGCGCCGGCAGCGGTTCGGCGAGGCTCGGCTCGACCGGCAGGTACAGCCGCGCGCCGATCGCGCGACCGTCGCGCGTCGGCACGACGCAGGCCTCGACCGAATGCATCGGCGCGGGTGCGACGTCAAGGATCGGCGCGCTCTTCTCGTACGCGGCGCGCGCCTGCTGCGGCGTCTGGTGGTGATAGGACGGACGTTTCGCGCGCTCGACCATGTCGAGCACCTGGGCGATCTTCGGATTCAGCGGCATCGGTGAGGACGGCGCGTGCGGCGCCGTGAACGGACAAGCGTCACATGATGCCACGCGCGGGTCAGACGAGCTGCACCAGCTGCTTGCCGAAATTACGGCCCTTCAGGAGCCCGAGGAACGCGTCCGGCGCCCGCTCGAGCCCGTGTGCGATCGACTCGCGGTAATGCAGCTGCTTCGTCGCGACGAGTTCGCTCAGCTCGGCCAGCGCGGGCGGCCACGCGTCCGGATGCTCGAACACGATGAAACCCTGCATCGTCAGTCGCGAGCGCAGGATCAGGCCCGGATTCGCGAGCGGCGCGGGCACGCCGTCGTAGCCTGCGATCATCCCGCATACGGCGATCCGGCCGAACGCGTTCATCCGCGCCATCGTCGTGTCGAGCACCGCGCCGCCGACGTTCTCGAAGCAGCCGTCGACACCGTCCGGCGTCGCGGCGGCCAGGTCGTCGGCTAGCCGGCCGGCCTTGTAGTCGACGCACGCGTCGAAGCCGAGCGTGTCGACCACGTAGCGGCACTTGTCGGGGCCGCCCGCGATGCCGACCGCGCGGCATCCGGCGCGTTTCGCGAGCTGGCCGACCACGCTGCCGACCGCGCCGCTTGCCGCGCTGACGACGACGGTTTCGCCGGCCTTCGGCGCGATGATCCGGTTCAGCCCGACCCACGCGGTCACGCCCGGCATGCCGGTCACGCCGAGCCATGCGGACAGCGGCACCCGCGACGTGTCGATCTTGCGCAGGCCGCCACCGTTCGACGTGCCGTATTCCTGCCAGCCGAACTGGCCGACGACGTGCTCGCCGACCGCGAAATCCGGGTGCCGCGAGTCGATCACCTCGCCCGCCGTGGCACCGATCATCACCTCGTTCAGCGGCTGCGGCGCCGCGTACGACTTCGCATCGTTCATGCGACCGCGCATGTAGGGATCGAGCGACAGGAAATGGTTGCGTACCCGCAATTCGCCCGCGGCGAGCGGTGCGAGCGGCGTTTCGACGAGCCGGAAGTTGTCGGCGCTCGCGGCGCCTTGCGGGCGTGACACCAGCAGGATCTGGCGGTTGACCGTGTTCATTGTTGTCTCCTTGGCTTCGTTCGCGCCGTATCGCCATCCCGTTGCGGATCCGTGCCGCAAAACAACACGGCCCTGCCTTCGATCAGGCAGGGCCGCTCGTTGCAGCGCTTACGCGTCGCTCGGGCCGGGCTGGGCATCCGGCGCCGTGCGCGTGCGTTGTCGCTTGATGTCGCGGCCCACCGCGAGCCGCCGCATGTACTTGAACGTGCCGAGCGCCTTCGCGACGAAGTTGCCGTCGCTGTCGCGCACTTCGCCTTCGCAGTACGCCATCGTCGTCGAACGATGCATCACGCGTCCGTACGCGCGCAGCTCGCCGCGCCCCGGCTGCATGAAGTTCACCTTCATCTCGACCGTGACGACGCCGACGCCGTCGTCGGTCAGGCTGCGCGCGGCCATCGCGAGCGCGATGTCCGACAGCGTCATCGTCACGCCGCCGTGCGCGATGCTCCACGTGTTCATGTGCCGCTCGTCGAGCGGCAGCACGATCTCGCTCGCGCCGTCCTTCGCGGACACGAGCCGCACGCCGAGCAGATCGACGAACGGGCTTTCGATCGACGGGCCGTCCGTCGGGGATGCCGCGTCGCTCATCGTGCGCTTTCGGAGAAATAGTCGACGCACTGGCGCGATTCGGCCACCGCAACGACGAATTTCTTCACTTCCTGGTGAACCGGGTGCACCTGGTACGCATCGAGCGCCGCCTGGTCCGTGAAATCGGACACGAGCACGACGTCCGACGTCGCATCGAGGCCGGGCGTCGCCACGCCGACGTCAAGCTGCAGGATGCCGGGCACGAGATCGCGGCAGCCTTCGAGCTTTTCCTTCAGCTTCAGCGCGTTCTGCGCACGCGTACCGCCTTCCGCCGATTCCTTCAACTTCCACATGACGATATGTCTGATCACTTCGTTCGCTCCAGTTCGTGGTGGTTCGTCAATTTGCCTCAAAGGCTTGCCTGTCGGTCATCTCACTCCCTCACACCGTTCGCTCACGTTCGCCGGAAATCGCGTCCAGCCGTGAAAAAAGGGGGTATAAAACGGGGTATCATTTCGACCAACTGAAGACGATACCCCCATCTCACTGTGCCACTTACCGACATCAAGATCCGACAAGCGAAGGCAGTCAACAAGCCTACCAAACTTACCGACAGCAATGGACTGTATCTTTTGGTTAATCCGTCCGGCTCCAAGCTCTGGCGATACAAGTACAGAATTGCTGGGAAAGAAAACCTTTTCGCGATCGGCGAATACCCAACTGTCAGCCTCCAAGACGCGCGCGCGGCGCGCGACGATGCCCGCGAACTCGTCAAGAAGGGACTGCACCCGTCTCACGCGCGACAGGAAGTGCTGTCCACGCGCATCAACGAAGGCAAAGCAACTTTTCGTTCCGTCAGCGACGAATGGCTTGAGAAGAAGAGGAAGACTTGGACCGAGCGGCACTATGGCGAGATTCTGCGCATGCTGGAAGCAGATGCGTACCCGTATATCGGGAACCGCCCCATGCGTTCCATTACTGCACACGACGTGCTTGCTTTGATGCGCCGAGTCGAGGAGCGTGGCTCCCCTTCCGTAGCGATCAAACTGCGCCAGTACGTGTCCAACGTGTTCCAGTATGCGGTGATCACGCTTCGGGCAGATACAGATCCCGCATCCGTGCTGCGCGGATCGGTTCTAAAGCCACCAACAGAGAATGCTCGGCCATTGAGCCGCGAAGAACTGAAGAGGCTCTTTCGGAAGCTTCCGACCTACAAGAGCAGACGAACCGCGATTGCAATTCGATTGCTGATGATGTTATTTCCGAGAACGATCGAGCTCTGTCGGGCGCGATGGGACGAAATTGACCTAGGGACCGCAGAATGGAGGGTGCCGCCGGAAAAGATCAAAGCGCGACGCCTGCACATCGTTCCCCTTCCCAAGCAAGCACTTGAACTACTTCGCGAGTTGCAGGAGATGTATGGCCATCGTGGATATATCCTGCCGATCCTTCATAGCAATCGAAAGCTCCCACATATGAGTCGCGCAACGATCAATCGCGCGATCGACTACATGGTTCCGGATAACCCTGAACCGATAACCGGTCACGACTTTCGAGCAACCGCGTCGACGAACCTTCATGAGATGGGATGGAAAGACGAAGTCGTTGAGATGCAGCTATCGCACAAGGATAAGGACAAGACGCGTTCGACATACAACCATGCAAAGTACTTGCGGGAACGGCGGGAGATGATGCAGGCTTGGGCAAACTGGCTTGACGATGTCGAAAATGAGGCGCGTATGGACAGCGGTATCGCAACCGCTTCCATCAATGACCGATGATGCATAGGTCTCTCCGCCTTATCTGACAAGGCATCGATCCAAAAGCTACGCTGAAACCTACGCCAACCAATTTCTGGAAAGGCCGGCCGCTGCCGACCCGTTTGAGCAGTCCGGATACGATTCGGAAACGACCGCTCCTGGGCCAACGAGAAACGGTCGCCGACGACGCGGGCTGGAAGCTGCAACCATTCTGCAGCATACAGTTTCGGATGGCACTTCATCCCACATCGCGGAAGTGGTCGCCAAATCCGTCCGGGAAGTCCCCCGTGTACTCCGCCTTGTCGCCTACCACCCGCTCGCCGTCATGAAGCTGCCGCTCTTGTTGTTCCCGTTTTGACTGCTCCCTTTCCCTGCGCGTCCTGAGGTTAAACTCATACAATTTAACGCAGTCATCGTGACTCGCGTGCATTACATCGCAAAGCTCTTTGGTCTTGTTCCACTCCTCACGCTTAATCTTGTTGTCGACGAGGTCCTGTGCCGCTTGCTTCTCAACCGCGTCTACGGACGAGAGAAACGCGGGTAGCGCGGCTTCCGACAGGTCAATTTTTCGATCAACACCGCCAAAGTTCAGTATCCCTGTAAACCCTGCCTCGGCAGTCCCGTCAACGCGCCAATACGCCCGAGACTCGAATATCTTAACGATTGAAGAAAAACTGCCCAAGTTGAACCGTTGACTTTCAGCGTCGGACCACGGCGTGAATACGAAACGCCGAAAATCGGCCGGTACGCTCTGAACGGCTTTAGCAAAATCTCCCGCCGCCGACAACCCGGATTCCTTCAAAGCTCCACCCACCCGTTCAAGTGTTTGTGGATCCAAGAAGATCGTCCTAGTTACCGTTACATCCACCATCGCAACGGCCACCCCAGCAATTTCTTTGATGCTTGCCTTCCATTGATCTGCCATTACGTGTCTCCAAGAACATTGGCCGGTAGCTACCGAGCGCCCCGTCTGATCACCGTAGGCTAGCGATTATTCAGTATACGAGTTGAACGCACACCATCGTTCACCGTAGGGTGACCCCGCAACGCTCGGATGGTCACAATTTCCCAAACGAGAACTACTGCACAAGCTCTCGGCGTGACACCGGGTTGCGTCATCGGACCTGAGCGAGAACCGTGCCAAGCAGGCTATGCACATGATTTCATTAAAATAATGACCGCATGCTGAACGCAGTCGAGATGGAAAATTCAAAAAAATGTTTCAGTTTCGAAATAGGAGCATTTGACGACAGGTCATCGCGCTTTCAAGGACGCAGCTCACGAATCAGGAAAACCCGTATGCTAAGACTGGTTGAACGTTTGTAGTGGTTAGAACCAACCGCGTTCGACCTGTTTGTGCTTCCACTATATGTAACCGTTTCAGATTAATGTGCTGTCAGCCGAGCTGGTGACAGACACGGCAGCAGCTTGTCATCCATATCCCGTTCTTACTTGCCCAGTGCTCCGGTGCCGCGCTCTAGGTGTACCGTATAGTCCACACCACAGCGGCGGGGATTCGGGACTCCCATCCTGCGCCTGTCGAGCCGCCGGTGGCACTCGTGATCTTCTCGCTCGCGTTGAACGGCGAGAAGCCCCGCTAACATTGAGATTGATCGAACGAGCGTGGATCGGCGAACGCCCGGTGTCAGCTCCAAGACAGGCGACTGATTGTGCGCTCGCGCATTCGAGCGAGCAGCTGGAAGTGGCCGGAAGCCGCCGGTCGTCATCCCCAGCACCTGGCCGAAAGGCGAACTTCGCGCTTGCGCGTGAGGGCCGCTGGTAAACTCGGCTGCCAAAGCAACTTTTCCCGGTCACATGAGCACGCAACCCACCGCAGCACCTGCAACCGCCACTCCAATGATGCAGCTGTACCTGCGCGTTATTTGACAAGGCTCGGCAATCAAAGCCACGCCAAGACCTACGCTCACATTAAACAGGCACATCCAAATTCAAGTCGGGGACGGACGATGGGGAAAAAAAGTCGGCTCAAAAAGGAGCGAGCGCACACAGAGTTCACGGTCGATCTGCACGTGGCCGGCGCTGAACTGCTGGACGGACTTACCACGCCAAAAACCTTTTCTGGCACGATAGCCGAGTTTTGTCGCTCACTAAGTGATCAAGAGGCCTTTTATATCGCTTGCGAACCTGAACCGTGGAGCAGACTTGGTTGCTGCGATACAAACGTCGAAAAATATATCGCAAGCACTGGGCGCGGCGAAGCAATGTTCGGTTTTCGCATCTGGTCAAAAGGAGCAAACTACGTCGAAGCGGAGAGCCACACGATCTGGCGTGACGGAGATATCCGTCGGGACGTGTCGTTTTCAAACGAAGGGGAAGATCACATTCTTTTCGTTCCGATTCGGTCCACCTTTGCTGGGACGTTCGACGACATTCCAAAGAAGATTCGCAAAGCCTTTGGCAAACGAAATAACGACTATTTACAAGTCATCGAAAAATATGAGTCGCGCATAAATCGACGACAAATGCCTCGAGATGTAGCATGGGAGACAATGCTAACGTACGAACAGTGGCTCACCGGAAAGCGATATCGCCCCATCATATCCCACTCATTGAGCTAACGAATGTTCTAAATATGAATATCGATATTCAGGCATACTCCCGACCTCAGGTTCAGCAACGCTCAGCGCGCAGATACGTTATTCACTAAACGTAAGCGAATCAATCCTCGCACGCGTAAGAGCCCGTCGGCTTGTGAGAGTCGCACTCCATTTAATTGAGACCGAATCAGTCGATGCTTTGTCGACTTGCTTCCATTCACCGGCTGGCGTCGCACCCAACAGCCCTAATAGACCGAGATTTGCCTTCGGGTTGAATTGCGGTAGTCCCTGCCGAGGACCACTTGGTAGCGGCACCCCACTCGGGGACACTGGCGCGTCCTGCGGAGTCTCTGGCGCAGGAACCCAGAATCGAAAGGCCGACTTTACGATCAACATTGATTCAAAGTGAACGCGAGCGCCGTCCTTTGATACCAGTCGTGCATTTGAGAGCTCTTGTGCGACCAGCACGTGAGTCATACCGGCCGGCGACCGCCGTAGGTGATCACCGAATTCGTGCCAAATTCGATCATGGAGATTCTGTCGTGCCCAGATGCTGGCCGGACTCGCCGGATTATCCCAAGGAAAGAACAGTTGCTGTGCCCGGCGCTCGATAAGTGCTTGAGTCTCCTCATCAACGTTTGCCACACGCAACTGGATCTCGTCGTTCAACGCTTCGAGGTTTTCGACAACGCGCGCCCTATTTATTGCGATCCCACAGGACTCAATGTATTGCGTCACCAAACGATCATCAGATACGAGCATGGCGGTGTCACCGCCCGTGAGGTCAGCCGCCAATTGAATAAAAGTCTCACAGACGATCGCGTCGCGAAAGCCCTTCTCACTTTTTCCACGCTCAAACGGCGGCTCGCGGAAACAGGCGCGGCGCATCACATCCGCCCAATTCACGCGGTCAATCGTGCATGGCACCACGTCGACCCGCAATGACGCGAGTTCCTGGGCAATACGTGCTTCGATTCGCTGCTCGACGACACTCTGCGTAATACCCCATTCTTGACCGAAAAGCCTCTCCGCTCTCGCAAGCTCTCCCGCGATGCCTCGGAATTGGTCTCGCATTTGATATTCGCGCTCGCCGCGGACGATCTCCGGAATTACCCATCGGATTCCCAAGTCTCCGTGATTGGAGTGTCGTGCTATTAGATCTCTCGCAGGTCGACTGACAAGGTTATCGAACTCCTTATTGAATATCGCGTTCGTGTCAAACACAACAGTCAGCACCCTTCGCCTACGTGGCCTCCCCCGACTCGCCATTCCGTCCCCCGCTGGATAATTATCGAGATGATTCTAAGGCGATTTCTCAGTCCGGGAGACAGTTCAATGGGCCCGGCCCGCATCTTGCGCAATGCTGTTGTGCGCGTTGCGCATAATGAGTTTCATTCTAATGCCAGCAAAGTCACTTTAGCTGCGCCACCATCTCGCATGCTGGATATAACTGTAACATCGCGCGCGCTGCCTCAATGTTCGGCGTCGTCAACCATTCTTCCCAGTCGTCCGGCCGCAGGATGACGACCGACCGCTTCTCGTCGTCTGGCTTATGCATCCGCGACATGATGGGATGGCGATCCGCGTTGACCGTGATCATCGTCATCACATGGCGCGGTTTCCCGTCCGGGTATTTCACGGTACGCCAGATACCGGCCACGCACATCGTTGGGCGGTCGATGACGCCGATGCACTGCCACACGCAAGGGCCGAGAATCCATTTCCCACTGGTATCCCGCCGTGCATCCGGATAGGACGGCTCGACCACGTACCGAGCTGGAATTAAGCACCGGCCACCTGACTTCCACGTCGGCCCGTATAGCAGGGACTTCCCGAGGTTGTCGTCGCGAACGTTCATCGTGCTGCGCAGGATTGGCGGTTTGCGGCCCTGCTCCTTCGCCTTCTCGATGTTCGCTTTCTGCAGTTGTCGGGGCCAGAACCCGAAACCCGCAATCAGGGGCTCGAATTGCCCCTCAATGCTCGCAACGATAGGCGCATCGTAGTCCTGGTAGATCTCCGGCTTCCAAGGGGTCCAGCGATACAGGTCTCTGAAGCTATCGATCTTCAGTTCGTTCAACCCCGGATCCTCGCCGGGAGCCACGTAGTTGGTACACATCCGCTGCCCCTGCTTTCCGTGCTTGACCAAACCATCTTACCTCGCGATACACTGTGTTTTTATACAGTATCGCGGCCGTGATCAAACCTCAATGGGCATACATTTGGGAATATCGGTTCCTAGGGGAAACCGAGTGGAAACGTACGCCTACCGAACTGACGGAACACGAGCTGGAGTGGTGGATTGAGGCCGTATTTGATCCGATTCAAAACCCGGAGACGCGGCCGATCGAGCGTACGAGGATAGACCGCAACCGCGTGCATCTCAGGGATCCGAGGGTCAAATTAAAACCGAAGATGCCGGAGTTCGATGCGCCAACCGACGCGGAATTGAGAGCCCTGTGGCGCGAACACACCGACCTGCAGGTACGCTGGCTCATCCTGGAAATTCTGGCGCTCCGGCAGTCGATCAACCGCATTCAAGCGTGGTTCGATCACGTCGACAAGAACGTCCCCGATCGGGGAGCGCTTGGCGGCGGACAGGGCGAATTTCAGCGCCTGCGCCATCTGCTCCGCGCCGAGAAGGGTCGGGCCGGGATGCTTTGACGCCCAAGCTGCCCTGCTCGATTGACAATCGTTGACCGACGGCGCGACGGCCACAGGCTCGACCGCTCTTCCGGAAATGGTAAATTCATACGAAAACCACATCTACGAGAGAGCATATGGCCCGAGCCATGATCTGCGTCGGCGACACGACGACGCACGGCGGTCGCGTGCTGGAGGGCACCGCGACCGCCACCATTGACGGGAAACCCATCGCCGGCGTCGGACACAAGGTACTTTGCCCACAATGCAAAGGCGTCTTTCCGATCCTGCCCGCGACAGGCCGACGCTACCCGCATCAAATCGCCGGCCGGGAAACGGCCATCGAAGGCATGAAGACCGCTTGCGGAGCGACGCTGATCGCCTCGCAATCGTCCGCGACACTCGACGATGTCGGAGCCGGTGAAGCGACGACGGGAGGTGCAGTCGCCAACGCTGCAGCAGCGCTGGCCCCTTCTCCTACGCTCTGCCTCGAATGCCTGAAGTCCGCAGCCGAAAATGCTGCCACGATGATCGCGCGCGGGTAGAACCATGACCAGCAATTCGATCGAAGCGTTCTACTTGACGCGGCAACAGCAGTTGACCATGCAGGTGCACTTGTACGCGCTGGTCGACGGTCTCCTGTTCGCGGATGCGGCTGGCGGGTCCCCGCCTCAGCGATCGCAAGCGTCCGTGGCGCTGTTCGATGGCACACCGGACGCATCGCTCGCCGATGCGGGCCCGTGGCTGCTCGACTACGAGCGTGCGGGCGGCAACGTACGACGTTCGCTCGCCGCGATGGCCGGTGGCCCGACAGGCATGTCGTGGCTGATCAGCGCCTATCCAATCGAATCACTGGCCGACGAGCTGCGCCGTCGACTCGACGTGCGCTTGCCGGATGGCCGTACAGCCCTCCTTCGCTTCTACGACGCCCGCATCATGGCCGACATGGCATCGCTGATGGAATTGACGCAGAGCATGCAGTTCTTCGTCCCGACCTTCAACTGGCTCGTCGAAGTGAACGGAAAATTGAAGGGAGTGCACCCGCATGCTTGAGCTGACAAGCGAACAGGTCGCTGGCCTCGCCGAGATCGATGCACGCGGATATGTCGAGCGCATTCGGCTGGATCTCGTCAAAGCGGACCCGAAGCTGGCCGACGACGGCACGTTACCCACGCGCCTCTGGAATGCATACATCGCTGCTCGACAGCTCGGCATTCAGGCCGATGAAAATGTCGCCGCGTTTCTGCGGATCGAAGCGTACGCGCCAAAGTTTTACGAGCAGCCGGCGACACGCGCATGGATAACGCGCCCCGGCCGATCGGTCGACGAACGCTTTCACGATTACCTACGCGTCATCAAATGGCGCATCGAACATCAGAACGACAAGGGAGGGGCTGAGCATGGCGGGATTGGTGGTGCCGGCGATCGAAGCGGCGATAGTGGAACTCGGACCAGTCTTGGCGCGCGCTGGCGTCGCCTTATTGGGCGGGGCAGCAGTCGCGGGAACGGGGAGTCTGTCGGGTGATACCCCAAAGGACGAAAGCAAGGCAAAGCCGGATGTCCGGGCGATTCCGCGCACCGGCGAGAGCTGCAAGAAGTGCCCGCCTGAGACGGGGAGCATGCAGCGCCGCAACTGGAGCATGAGTGACAACTCCCGAGAGTATCAAGGGCGAATTACCGGGTTCGCCTATAGCGTTGAAGAGGCCTGGAGCATGGAGTGGGTCTGGCAGCGCGACTTCGACGGCTTTCGACCGGAAAGCTGTTTATTGATAGAAGCAAAGGGAAAGTACGATCAGTTCTTGAAGAAGGACGATGTCCCGTACACCAAGGCCTTTGATGACATGGAGGAGCAGGCTGGAGCTCAGGCTGCGGTTGTCGATGATCATCCTCCTGCGCGATTGAAATGGTATTTTCAGACGGAGCGGACTTGGAAGTACATGAGAACGCCGCTTGCCCGTCTTAGCGTTGAATCAGAATGGGTGCCCTGACAAACATGGAAATAGTTGCGCAATTTCGTAACCCCACCGATTTCGCTCCGCTTGGCGATTTTGCGGCTCATCTCGTCCGGCTATGGCCGGTGGTTGAGGCCATGTCACGTGAGGACGACCGTTTAGGCCAGTGGTGGCTGAAGGCGGATACAGAGGAAGAAGCCCGTCTGTATCCCATGTATGAAGCGCCCGGCGTACCTTCGACAGCCGTTTTGGCAGTGTTGGCGCAACGGTACGCAAAAAAGATGGACCTTCCTAAAGTATTTGGCTTCTGGAATGGTCAAATGGACGCGGCCAACAGCGCGAGGCTGAAGCTAGCCATCGATGCGAAGAGGCGGCCCAGCGAGATAGAAATTGGGCTACCGGCACAGAGCGCAGTCTCGGCGGACGAGCGCAGCTATGAGGGCATGGCTAGGATAGTGTCCGCGATGGTCACGGTTTATGACCCGATGTATGTCTCTGTTTCACCACGAGAGTATTTTCCTCGACAGGTGTTTGATGACAAGCCGGGCGTTGGCTGGATGCTGTATCTCCCGAAGCCGCTCACGGCTCAGCAAGTTCCGGAAGCACGCGAATTGATTCCAGTTCCCGAAGCCGGTCGGAAGCAGACCGGGACGATCATTGTGAGCGTCCCAGATGCCGTTTTTTCAGAGGACAACCCCGAACACGTCGAGGTTGCCAACCGTATCGAGATTCGGCTCGTCGACCAGGACCTTCTGCCCGCGTTCGCTGACCTGTAAAGCACGATGCCGGCGCGATTGTCCGCGCCGGCATTCTCAGTTAGAACAGCCCCACAGGCTGCGCAGCGTCGTCCCAGCTATAAATGATCAGCTCGTTGCGCTCCACGCCCTTGCCGCCACCGACCGTATATTGAATCGGAACGGTTTCGATGTAGAACCCGTTGAACGCTCGCCGAATGTCGGGGTGATCGTTCAGGCTCACGATCGCCCGGCCCTTCAACGACCGCAGGCGATGCGCCATCTTCTCGTATTCGCCGAACGGGAATGCGACGCCATATCCCTCGGTCTCGTAATACGGCGGATCTAGATAGAACAGCGTGTGCGGCCGATCGTAGCGATCGATGCACGCAGCCCAATCTAGACGCTCGATGAACGTGTTCGCGAGCCGCAGGTGGGCCGCTGACAGCTCCTCCTCAATGCGCAGCAGGTTCAGACCGGGCGGCGTTGTTGTAGCCGTGCCGAACGACTGCCCCTCCAGCTTCGCCCCAAAGCAACTTTTCTGAAGGTAGTAGAACCTTGCCGCACGCTGGATATCGGTGAGCGTTTCCGGGACCGTTTGTTTGAGCCATTCGAATACCTGCCGGCTCGTCAGCGCCCATTTGAACTGACGCACGAACTCTTCCAGATGGTGCTGCACAACACGATATAGATTGATCAGTTCGCCGTTTGCGTCATTGATTACTTCAACCTTTGCCGGCGGGCGCAGAAAGTACAGCGCTGCGCCGCCCGCGAACACTTCCACGTAGCAGTCGTGCGACGGGAATCGCGGGATGATGTGATCTGCGAGACGGCGCTTGCCGCCGATCCAAGGAATGATGGGATTTGCCATTGTGACAGCCGTTTTAAAACTTGGTGTAGAATCCGGCCCGCCTACCGGTAGGTAGCAGGGCCTAGGCCGATTCACTGGCGTGCTCAGTGGAAAGGCGACCGGGAAGCGTGTTGCCTCACGCCCCTCGGTCGCCCTGTTTCTCTCGAGACCGCTCGGTCTCGGTGCCGTGTTATCGCGGCTGTTTGAATTGCATGTCGCCGATCAACGCGTCGTAACTGCGCTCGCACTGTTGGCCGGCGATGCCGCGCTCGTCAGCGATCTTTGCCAACTCTCCCGCAGCTTCGTCAGTCCGGCCGAGCACGTCGGCGAGCAGATCGAGGGCGTCGCCGGTTGCCGGGCTTCCGGCCGAAGCGCCGGCACGTCGGACGTCGGCGACAAGTGCGGCGACTTGCTTGCGCAGGCCGTCAGCAGCGCCATCGGCAGCAGCAGCATCGCGGCGTGCCTGATCACGTTCTTTCGCAGCATCGGTTGCGATCTCCTGTTGAGCCGCCAGCTGGCGGCGAATTTCACTACGCTCCGTCGTCAGATCATCGATCTGCTTCGCCTGATCCGCGACTTTCGCGGATTGGTCGGCATCACGATGTCCCTTGGAATACCCGCACGCCGCGCCGGCAATGACGCCGGCAACAACGAGCAGCCAGATGCGCGGGTCGATCCATTTCATGCGACCACCTCCCCGCCGGCCGCGCGATACGCTGCCAGCAAATGTTCGATCTTATTTTCGTGCTGACCGTAGCCGGCCCCTGGCAGACTGGCCCATACGTTCGAGACTTTCGCGACCGCCTCGCGGAACCGGCCTGCGTCGATGAACGACAACGCACCGTGCTCGCGCAGCTGCTGCAGCGCATACCGGTCCTGCGAGATCGGCCCGAAGTCCGCCAGCTTCATCTGCGCCTGATAGATCCGCCACCACCGCGTGAGGATCTGATAGCGGCCGGCGGCCGTCGACGGCACCGGGATCTGTCGATTGAGCACGTTCGGGTGCGCCGCGTAGCTGGAGAACAACAGCGGCCGCGAGGCGGTCGAGCCGACCAGCACGTTGTAACCGTCGTCCGACTTCGCCAGCAGCGCCGAGCCGATCTCGCTCACCGCGATCGTGTCGAGAAACGCCACGCGGTTTTTTCCGCCAGCGGCCGCAATACTGATTCGCGCCATCGTCACTTTTCCCCAAACAGACGCTTCGCATTCCGGCGCAGCAGCACTTCGAGGTACTGCGACCCGACAATGCCAAGCGCGCTCCCGAGACCGAGCAGCGCGATCGGCGGCAGATCCGGAATCTGCAACAGCGCGAGCCCCGCCACCATCGACGTTGCAGACCCCAACACGGCGCGGCCTGCAACGAGCCGAAACGTCAAATGCTCGCTACCCACCAACACCTTCGCGATCCCGATCAATCCACCCATGATGACCAGCTCCAGAATCGTCTTTTCATGCTCTTGCATCGGCTCCCCTTCGCCCGATAAAAAAACAAAGGCCGCTCCGGTTGCCCGTGAGCGGCCTTCAGTTACGATGCGCGACGCGTTACTTCGGCGCCGGCACCACCAGATCGATCTTCTTGCCCTTCTTCTTCCCGTGCCCGACCTTCGCTTTCCCCTTGTTCCCTCCATTCAATGTCACGACCGTATTCCATCCGCGTGATGCGTATGCATGCTCGACCGACTCGATCAGAAACTCGCCGTCCACGCCCTTCTTGAACCCCTTCAGCGCGATCGTCTTCTCGGCCGACAAATCTGCCCGGCCGCGCATCGTGAGGCGACTCGTCGACGTATGCCGATTGAGCGTCGCCAAGCGCGACGTCGCGCCCGCATTCGCGGCCTCCGGACTCGCAAATGCATGGCGCTCGGTATGCACCGCGGACGCACCTGGTGGCGCATCCGGATTCGGGATCGTCAGGTCGATCTTCTTGCCCGTCTTGCGGTCGTGTACCTTGGCGCGAACGGCCGCGAAGCTCGCGCGGTCCGGGAAATTGATGTCGTAGTCGATCAGATCGTCGGGCGTGAGCGTCACGATCGGCAGCGGCTTGCCGCTCGCGCTCTTACCGCCACCGCGCGGCAGGACGATCAGCTTGCCGGCCTTGATCGTCGCAGTTGCACCGTACTGGCGAGCCACGCGCGTAATGAAATGCAGGTCGCTCTCGCCGAACTGGTCGATACGCGGCACGACGACATCGACGTCGCACGCGGCCGACCACTTGTTACGACGCGCGACGTCGCCGACGATATCGGCCAGCTTCGCGTTCGACCAGCTCCCGTATCGCTGCGTCTTCGACGTCGCACGCATGTTCGCCGGCTTGCCACGGATCACAACGCTCGCCGGTGGGCCGCGCACGCCGACCTCGTCAACGGCATACTCGCCGAGCATCGATAGTCCCTGCCCCTCCCATCCGATCGACACCTTCAACGTCGCGCCCTTCGGCGGAAACTCGATGCGGCCGTCGCGATCGTCCAGCGTGATCGTGCACTCGTCTGCGTCTAGACCCGGTTTGTCGATCGCCCGGATCTCCAGCACCCGATCCTGAATCACCTTGGTCACGTCCGCGCCGTTCGCGATGACCTGAAACACTGCTTCCATCGCGCCTCCCTATGTCCAGAGCTGCACCGATTCAACGCGCGGCGCATCGAGATCCGGCATCAGGATCTCGACCCCGGCCGGGAACGGCTGCGCTCGATTCGCCAGTCCCGGATTCGCTTCGTACACTGCCTCGACAGTGCCCTGCAGCGTTCCGTAGAAGCGGTAGCAAAGCGTGTCGAGCACGTCGCCATCAGACGTTCTTAAAGTCTTCGCCATAGCGGCCGAACTCCACCGAGAATGTTTGCTTGCGCGGCAAGCCGTCCGAGAGCAGCGCGTCCTGCTCCTCTTCGATCGACTGCAACAACCAGCGGCCAAGCACGTCGCCGTCGCCCGTCGTGAGCTGCACGGGCTTCATGCGCCCGCCGATCTCGCGTAGCCGGTCGATCTGCTTCGTACCGGCCCCGAGCGCCGGGAATACGACGCCCGACAGCGCGATCGTCTCGCCCCCAACGCTCACCGGCTGAAGCGCCTCTTGACGGTTCAGACGCTCCTGAGACGCCACGCGATACCGCGTCGCGCGCCGCAGCTTGTCGTACGCAGCGGTCGACAGGTTGAAGTGGAACGCGTCGCCCGCTTCGCTCGTCATCGACATCATGTGCGGCGTGCTCGACGTCGCCCCGTTGGCCAGCCCCGACAGCATCGAGCCGGCGCCCGTCGACTTGATCACGTCGATCACCGCCGAATCCTTGATACCGACCGCCGCGTTGAATTGATTCCACGCCCCACCGAGCGCCGACTTGACGCTATCGGCGGCAGCTCGCACAAGGGGGAAATTCGATCCGTCGATCGCCGTCAGGATCGAGCCGACCGACGCCTGTGCCGCGTTGAAGCTGCGCAACACCGTGCCGACATGTGGAAACAGGTCGCCGGCAACCGACAGCGCACCCGACGCACCCGTCAGCAGCTCGGCCGCGCTGCTCAGATTGCCCGTCGCGAGACGCTGCAGCGCGTCGACCGTCGACATGCTCGCCGCGCGGTTTCGGTCGAATATCCGAACCATCTGCCGCACTCGCTCGGTTGCGATACCGGCCTGCGTCGCCGCTCCCGTGATCTGCCGAATCACATCCATGGTTTCCTCCTTTACATATGCGGCGCATCGAACATCGCCGTGCGGCTGTTCGCTTTGCGTTGATGCTCGTCCATCATGCGTGTCAGCATCGGACTGACCTGCGCGAGGAACTTGTTAGCCATGTCGGCATCGCTCGCTTCGATCTTCACGTGAAAGACCGGCGCGAAGGTGTTCTGCTGTTCGATACGCGGCCCCGATCGAGCGCCGATGCCTGCCGCATCCGGCACGAGCGCCTTCGCTTTCGCGACCGCTGCGACGTTCGCAGGCGAATCGTCAGGCTTACGATCCAGCACCCTGCGCGATACAGCGCTGAACAGCTTGTCGCCGGCAAACGTGCCGACCGCACCGCCAATCACACCGAGCACCGCCGAGCCGATCGGCCCGCCGAGCGCTCCGATCATTGCGCCGACCTTCGCGCCCATCACGCCACCGGCAAGGCTCCCGGCAATCCCCGCAAAGCGGTTCGCTTTCTGAGTGCTGGTGTCGGTGCTCGACGCGACGGCGTACGCTTCACGCGCCGCAAGACCGAGCTTCAACACCGTGCCGGCCACGGCGAGCTTGCCGGCATACGGCGCAACGCGACCGAACAACGCGCGCCCCGTATTGAAGATCTGCCCGAGCCTGCCGAGCCGACCACCCCGAGCTGCTGCACGACGCGCAGCGCGACCGGCTCGCTCACCGCCAGCCAGATCGCCAAGCCCGCCACCGCCGACGCCAGCGCCGGGCAGGTTCACGACGAACACGCGCTGGACGCCGCCGCTTGCCGCCGCAGCTCCGCCGAGCGCATCGAGTGCACGGCCGACGACGCCACCGGCGGCACGTGACCCACCCGCTGCAGCTCGACCGCCGCGCGCAAGCACGGTGCCGCGCGCGATGTCGAATGCGCCGCGCCCAATGCTCCAAAGTGCCCTTGCACCACGAAAGGCAAGCGCCGCCCCCGCGATGCCGACGACGGCTGCCGTCGCCTTCGGGGCTGCATCGGCAACGGACTGGATACCGCTGCCGAGACCCTTCGCCCCCTCGCCGATACGATCCGTGATCGGACGCAGTGCGTCGCCAATGCTGCGCATCGCGTCGTCCCACCGCTGCCCGACCTCACTCCAGATCTGCTTTGACGTCTCGCGACGTGCTTCGAGATCCTTCTGGATCTCGCCGCTCGCGTCCTGCGCGTTGCGCTTCAGGTTCGTGTACAGCTCGGCGTTTTGCATGTACGCGGTGAGTGCCGCCTTGACCTGCATGTCGTTGAACAGGTCGCCGGTCTTCATCGTCTCGGCGAACGCGGCCATCTGCGCCTGTCGCTTGGCCGGGTCCATCTCCGAATTGAACTGCTTCGCCGCTGACGCGAGCTGCTTCGCCTTGGCGGGATCGACGCGCTCGATGTACGCACGTGCCAGCACGAACGACGCCTCCAGCGTCGACCAGCCCTTGCCGATCGCCTCGCGCATCTTCGCCTGATAGTCGACGCCGGCCTTCGCATAGTTGCGTTCGGTTTCGCCTGAACCGATCTTCGAGAACCAGTTTTTCAGGTTGTTCGCGGCTTCGTCCGAACTGCCGGCGGTCTTCATCTGCACCTGGAGCATGGCCCCCAGCTGCGTCACCGAGTCCTGCCCCGTGATGCCGATCTTCTTCATTTCGGCGAGCAGCACCGGGAACCACCGCGCCATGTCGACGGACTCGAACGACCCTTCCTTGCCGAGATAGGCGATCGCTTCGAGCGCCTTCGCCATCTGACGCGGGTCGACGATCTCCGCGTTCTGCTGCAGCGCTTGGATCATCTTCGCGGTCTCGACCGTCGTCGCACCTTGGCCGATCGAAAACTTCGCGACCAGCGGCGCGAAGTTGAGCGCACGATTGAGATCCATCCCGCCCGCAACCATCTGGTTGACGGCGTCAGCCAGCTCATTGCGGCCGATGCCGTTCGCCCCGGCATCGCGTCGAATACGCGAGCCCATCGCCGCTTCTTCCTGCGTGCGCGCGATGCCGGCCTTGATTGCGATGTCGCGAATGATCGCCTGATAGTTCGCCGCGATCGTGGCCGGCACCGCGACCGAGGCGGTCAGCTTCACGGCATCGCCGATCACGCCGCGTCCCGCCTCCCGACCAGCGGCCAGCCGCTCGTAACCGGACGCCTTCAGATCCAGCCCGCGCGTCGTCCGGCCGAGCCGCGCGTACGCGCGATCGAGCCGGTCGACCTCGACGCCGGCATCCCGCAACGATTTCAGATTGCTGTCGAGCTTGCGACGGATGCCATCCGCCGCACTATCGCCCGCCAGGTGCAATCGGCGGAACTCGTCCTGCAGACGCATCGTCTCGCCGATCTGGCGCTGCCAGAGCCGCGAGTCGTTCGCCCGCTTCTTCATCGCATCGATCTTCGACGACGTGTCGGTAATTGCCTTGCCGAACGTCGCCGACACAGCCCCGCCGATCACGATGCCAAGCGCTAAGTCTTTCGCCATCCCGGCCCTCTCAGTCGGTCAACCACCAGAGCATGTCGTCGACCGTCATCTCGTCGATCGACGTCGGCGACATGCCGTATTCACGCACCAGCCGATTCGCCAGCGCCTTGAGCGTCTTTCGGTCCAGCTTTGCGTACGCGTCGAAAGGAGTAGTACGCGTCCTGCACGCGTTCGTAGTCGGCCATATCCATCGCGTCGAGATCGGTAGGCGCGACTTCGGCTAGCGACGCGAACAGGATCAGCTCCTGTTCCTCCGCATCGTTCGGTGCAAGCTTTTGCGCACCGCGCATGTCGCGCACCTTCGGCCGGCGCATCGTGAAGGTGTCGCACTCGACGCCGTTGAGATTGATCGGATAGTCGAGCTTGATCGTGACCTGTTCCATTGCGATTCCTGAAATGAAAAATGGCGAGCCGTCGGCTCGCCATTGATTGAACAAAGTAGCTTTGTAACGTGTGGTCGAATGACCGACACGTTGCACTTACATGCCGAGCCCCTTACGGACTTCGGCGAGCTGATCGACACCGTTGATCACGCGCTTGCACGCGAAAATGTCGATCTCGTGCACGATCACACCTGCGACCTCCAGCTTGTAGTAGTCGCACGACACGCTGAATTTGGCTTCGACTTTGTCGCCGGGCTTCCAGTCGCCCGGATCGACTTCATACAGCATGCCGCGCAAATAGACGGCAGCGCTCTTCGTCTTGCCGCTACGGTCCATGAACACCGCGCGGAACACGCCGTTGAACGCGCCCTGATCCACCAGCCCGAAAAAGCGCAGCACCTCGTACTCCATCGTCGCCATCGCGAACGATGCGTCGAGCGGCTCCATGCCCTGATCGACCTTGACTGCCGCGTCCATCCCGCCCGCGCGGAAATCGTCCGTCTTGATCTTCAGCTTCGGCGGCGTCATGCTCGTCGCGCGCCCCGCGTAGCTACGTCCATCGACGAACGTGTTGCAGTTGTACAGCGTTTCCGGAATCATCGCCCCTCCCTTAGATCTGGTTGTCGAGCACTTCGGTCAGCCACTGGTTCGTGACCTCGAAGCGGAAAATCGGGTTTTCGGCCGGCGGGACATCCGTGAATCGGATATTCCAGTACACCTTGCCGTCTTCGAGCTGGCTCGCAGTGTTCAACTCCGGATCCGGGTAGACCTCAAAATTGATTAGCGCGCCCTGACGCTTCAGGTCGCGCATGAACGCCCGCAACCCTTCGGTCACGTCACTCACGTACGTCGCCGTGATGCCGCGGTCAACCGCCCACTTGTGCCCGGCCTGCACCGCGTCCATCACGATGTCGAGCGTGCGCACCCGCGTGACGAACTTCCACTTCGGATCGGCCGACAGGGTGCGGTTCCCCCACAGGCGGAACCCGCCGTCGCGAATGATCGTCGTGACGTTCGCCTTGTTGAGCAGGTTTGCGCGACACGTCTCGTCGCCGTCGAGGTATTCGATCGGTCGCGCCGTCCCGGTGATCTCCACGATCTCCTTGTTCGAGGGCGATGCCCAGAAACCGATCTTCGCGTCGGTCTGGCAGAAAAGACCCGCCGCATACGACGACGCCGACATCGCAATCTCACCGTTCGTCGCGTTGTCCCATGCCCTCGCACCGGGGTCGACCATGTACAGGCGCTTGCTGCCGAAGTTCTTCGCGTACGCGATCGCGGCCTCGTCGTCGGTGTTCGGACCATCGATCACAGCGACGGCACGCAGCTTGCCGGCGAGCGAATCGGCCGCCGTTGCGACCGGCTGCTTTGACGTGTGGCCGGGGGCGATGAGCAAACGCGGCTGCGCGTTGTAGCGGGACTTTGCGTCGAGCAAAGCCTGCATGCCGGTGCGCGCACCACCCGCCGAAACGCCACCGATGATTGCCGACGTGAGCTGCGCGGCGTCCGCCACCGCCGGCACACCAACCGCGATCACCACCGCGCTGCTCTGCGCGTAAATCGCACGGGCCGCACGCGCGATCGCGCTCTGTTCGCCGAACGCCTGCACGGCCTCGCGATAGCTCGTCAGCTGCACCGGTACGTTCGGCTGCGCCAGATCCGCGCCCGGCGTGTAGGTGTCGGCCATGCCAACGACCGACGACGACGGCACTGCGATCGTGCGTGGACCACTATCGACGACGGTCGTCGTGATACCGTGAAAGAATGAAGTCGATCCCATGCGGGTCTCCAGAAACGAAAAAAGCCGCTCGATTGAGCGGCTTACGAAAACGGGATGGCGCGTTATCGCGCCGGGAAAGTTACTTTGTGTCGCCCTCGACAGCCGGCGCGGTATCGCTCACGCTTGCGCTGTCGCCGGACGTCGTGGATGCAGCGTCGGCAGCCACTTCGTCCGTGCCATCAGCACGGGCGGCCTCATCTTCCTGCCGAGCGGCTTCCTCGGCTTCGCGAGCGGCTTTCTCCGCCCGTTCGGCCTCGACCTTGGCCAGCACGGCGGCCGGATCAGGTTCGTCAGGCCACACGATGTCCTTGGGGAAGGTAGGCAGATCCACCACGCGTACAAGTGCGACCTGATACGCGGCCCACGCGTCGAACATCGCCTCCTCGACGTCGGACAGCAGGCCCGCTGCTCGCGCGTCCATCTTGCCGAGATTCTGCTGACGAGCTTTCTCCATTCGCGCGTAGAAATCCGTCATCGCGGCGGCTCGCACGCGCTCGGCGACAATCGTCTCGTCGACGACCCATGCGCCATCTCGCCAGACGTACTCGTCGGAGGGACGCGGCAATTCGGTGAGCCCTTCGCCGTCCGGGCTGATACCCGCGACCGTGATCTCGCCGGGTTCGCCCGTATCGGTTCGATACAGACGCACGCCGCGATAGTCAGGACGCACTACCCACTTCCCGTCAATCCAGAACGGCCAGGAACGCGTCGGCACATCGGGAAGCGGTGTGAGCGTGCAGAAGGCCGGAACGAGATATCGGTCGGCGCTCATCGGATCGCGCTCGGCGAGAAAGCTCACCACGTAGCGCCCCGTCAGGTTGTCGTACTGATTGCAAAGCATGTTCTACCTCGATTTAGTAAGCGCGAATCATGGCGAGCAGCGCAAGGTTGCGCGGGCGGCTTTCGTTGCCGCCGTCGACGGCGACGCTGATCGCGTGCGAGTGCGCACCGCCCCCCCCGATTCCGACGTTGTGACCGTGGGCGCCGTCACCGTTAATCGAAATGCCCGTTCCGCTGCCGGTGGTGCGCTTATCCCCACGGCCACCGCCATTCAGGTTTATTTCGCCGATGTAGCCGCCACCAGACGCGACGGGGATGCCGTGGTCGTGTCCAGGATCATGGATGCTGTGAGCGTGCCATCCTTGCGAATCTGTCCATGCTCCGTGCGAGTGGTCGCCAACAGCAGCGGCAGACGCACCGTGCGCGTGTAAGCGATTCAAGCTGTCCTGCCAGCTCCCAATCTGCCGCTGCGCATCCGCGCCGCGCGCATCGTCCCAGCAGCGAATAAACTCGCCACGAAGATCCGGCAGTCGGAACGTCGTGTTGCCGTCCCCGCTGGAGAAGCAACCGTGACGACCATTGCCCCAATCAGCGTCCGCGACGAGCGCACCGCTGCCCTGCGCGTACGCCCACAGCAGCGGATAGTCGACCCGTTTCAGCTCGGTGCCGTTCAGCTTGAGGAATCCGGCACGCGGCGCAGTTCGAGCCTCCCAAACGATCTGTCCGATCTGCACGTCGGCGACTGCCGCTGCAAACCATGCCGACGTGATCAGCTTGTTCGAGTTGTCGCCGGCCGGCGGCGACACGGCCGTGACCATGCCGCCGACCTGCAATTGCGTGGAACCGTCGTCGCCCACTTTCCCGACCATGACACGCCCGCCCTGCGGCATCAATTGCAACGTGCCGAGCGCATAGGTCGAACCACGGGTCACGTTAATTGCGGCTTGCGAGTTGGTGTACGTATCGTTGACTGAGCGAACCGCCAACGAGCCATCCGCGCCCGCGATCACTTCCCACGTCTTTTGGTCAGCCGGTGCGCCTTCCCGCGTCAGTTGAATCGACGTCTGCCCGGCACCGCCTCCGTTCGATGCAATGAGCGCGCCAGACGAGTTGCTACTCTTGAGCGCACCCTTGTTTTGGAACGACGAACGTCCGTCGTCAGGTGCGCCGGCAACCAGCACCCGGCCGCCGGCAGGAACGAGCGCCAGCGAGCGAATCGAATTGCTCTTGTCCTCGCGCGTCGCCGTCAGGAACGGGATACCCTGAGTCCACTCGTCGTCGACCGCACGCATGTTGAGCTGCCGTTCGTTCGACTGCACGTCCCACATCTTCATGTTTACGTCGGCCGTCGCGCATTTCAGGACAACGCCGCCACCCGAGTTGGCGCCCAGAATGACGCCGGAACCGTACGACCGCGCCTGACTCGCACCTCCAGCGAAGTACGCGATTCCAGAACCTTCCAGATTGCCGGCGACACGCACGTATCCGCCGAGCGAAGTGCCGGCACCCGATCCGTCGATACGGACAACGCCCGTGTCGAGCGACCAGGAGAACGGGCGATAGTCGTTGTAGGTGCCGTACGCATCGCCCTTCTTCGTCGACAGAAACCACGCACTCTTGTTGTCATTTCGAATCATGACGCCGTAGTCGGTGCCCACCGCGCGAAACTGACCACCTGCGCCATTCGTGTCATACCCGGAGCTGCGGATTCCACCGGTTGCGCCGACCGAGCCTTGTACGCGCACGGTGTCCTGACCATTATCCCCAGCCCCGCCGATCAACCATCGGCCCTCCGGAGTGATGCGGCCACTTTCGGCCCCGCCAGCAATTAGCGAGAGCCACCCTGCAGCGCCAAGCGTCAGGTTGTTGCTGAGCATGACAACGTACGGAATACCTTGCGCGCCGAGCTGGACATGCCCCTTAGCAGGCGAAAACATGCCGGAGTCCGGGTCGCCGTCAAAGGCAAAGCCAGCGTTGTTCGTGTTGTTCGGCGTCATTGCGCCGGCCTTGCCAAGCAACTTCCCCTTCATCGCGTCGCCCGATCGCGCGACCTTGTCGGTGCCGAGATCCTCGAGCTGCTTGTCCGTCGCATCCGCCCGATCTCCGAGCCCGGTAATAGCCTCGTCGGCCGCGTCCGCACGATCTTTCAGATAGCGGGTGCGATTGCCAAGCTGCTTGAGTGCAATGTTGTCGACGCCGTCCGGGCCACCCTGCACGGGATCCGACGTCTCGAACTGACGAATCCCCGGCTCCCACTTACTCTCTTCCTTCAAATCGGCCATGTTCCGATTACCCCTCGCGTATATTGACCGTTGCGCGTCGCGACGCCGTTGTGCCGGATCGCAACCTCAGAAAAATCGAGCCATGCCAGCAAGCTGCGAGCCGGCGCGTAGCGCTCGATGGCACGCTTCAGGTTTTCACCTTGGTCTCGCGTCACGGGCTGCTTCAGCGTGAGGATGTACTCGGCCCATGCGGACGAGCCGCCGTACAGATACCGGCCGTTGCGTCTGACCGAACCGTCACGTCGCTTGACCTGTCGCCCCTCCTGAATATCGATCTCGCCGAAACCGAGCCGCCGCACGATCTCGCGGATTGCCCATGGCGTGCCCTTCTTCTGGTAGATCGCCAATGACGACTTGATCAGCGCGCGGCGGGCGTCTTCGGACTCCGCCAGCTCCCACCCGTCGACCGCGAGCGACCATGCGAGCCACGGCAAGAACGCTTCCGGGCAGCGATCCGCATCCCAGAGCGTACGGATTAAGTCCGGGTCGACACTCGGGCGCATCACCTGAGCGAGCGCAGCTTCGAGACCCGTCTGGTTGGTTGGCAGCAGTGCTTCAGTCGTCATTGGCCACCTTTGGATTGAGCACGATCGACGTGCAGCGTGCGAACTGGTCGATCGCGCACACGACGTCGTCGGCCGGAGACTTCAGGTCGACGCGCACCACACCCGACGATTTCGGATGCAGCGCTCCGGTCACGGCCGAGCGCGGCATGCCAACGCGTAACGCCTCCCCTGCGGCGACTGCGATATCGAGATCCTGCCGTCGCGCCGCAAGCACCACGCCCGGATCCGGTCCGCGCCCGATGTACACGTCGGCGACGATCGCGTAATTGACGGGCTGAGCCGCGACCACCAGCAGCGTATCGTTCAGCGGCCGTCGATCCTCCGGCGAAAGTGCGCGGCGCACTGTGTCGAGCAATGCCGTGCTTGCCACCCCACCGTTCGAATACGACTTCACGACCACGCGCACCACACCGGCCTCGGGCCGATCGACGCGCACGTCCGCGACGTCCGGCGATGCGTCCATCGCGAGGGACCGGTACGCGCCGAACGGACCTGCCGTCGACGAACGCTCGATGCCCATCTGTGTACGCAGTCGCAAGCGTTCGTCGCGCTCGCGTGTTGCAGGAACCGGCGGATGCGCCTCGGGGTCGCCGGGGTCGACCGTCTCGCGCTGCAAATTCCAGAGCACCGCGAGGTGTTCGAGATCCGCCCCTGTCGAGTAGGCCAGCAACACAGCCCGCCCTGCGTCGTTCACACGCGCGCGAAATCGGACTTCATCGTATGCCGCCAGCTCAATCAATTTCACGACCGGATCGGATTCGAGCGCTGCTGTCCAATCGGGATAGATGCTCTTGAAGTGCTGCAGCTTGTACTGATATGCGGCCTCGAAATCGAGCGTTTCGACGAGATCCGGCGGATCAAGTGCCGACAGATCGATCACTGTCATATCGTCACCTCGAATACAACATCGTCGCCGTCGTAACGCCCGGCGATCCGAAAAGTTACTTTGCCGTCGACGACCGACAGCGCCTGCACGCGATCGAGCGCGATGCGAGGCTCCCATCGACCGATCGCACGCGCCGCTTCCGCCTGCGCGGCCGATATCCAGCCGCGCGTGATCGGCAGGTCGACCATCAGCGGCAGATCAGAACCGTAATCAGGCCGCTCGCGGCGGGTGCCCTTGCGCGTGCTCAGAATGTCCCCGATGCTCTGGACGAGATGGTCAATGCCACCGATCAACCGGCCCGTGCGACGGCACATTCCGACCAGCGCGACCACTACTGCACCTTCGTCGGGACGCGCTTAAAGCACCCGCGCGATTCGAGATACGCGATGTGCTCCGGCTGCGTGACTTGTGTCTTGCCCGCCAGCACGGCGACGTGCGAGCCGTCCGGAAACACGATCACACGACTGCGGAACTCGGTATCGATGAATGTGACGGGCGTCGCCGCCCTGTCTTGCTGTGTGTCTTTCGCCATAGGCGCCCCCATAAATGAAAAACCCCGCACAGGGCGGGGCAAAGGAACTTGACAGTGAACACGCTGCATCAACGAGGTATTGCCTGGTCGAAGTTCGGTCGTTCGACTGTTCTGATTTCCGAACCATCAAGAGGCAGTTGTACCGTATTGCCTTCGTAGTACAGTGCAACGTGCGTCGATGATTGGGCGACGATGTAGCCACGTGCTACTTCCTTACCGCCATTGAGCACCATCTGACATCTCGCTTGAGATACCCAGCACCCCAGATCAAAGTCACGCATCTGATCACCGGCGACTCCGTCACCGGCAGACTCCCCTATTACAGAGGGAAGTGCCATAAATGTCGGGACGAACATCCCGAGCAAGAATGCGGCCCCGGCAGACGTCCATATCCAAAAAACGATCGTGAAGAATCTAACTACGATTGGCCAAAGCTTGATAGATTTGGTCGAACCGTCTGCCCGCTTGCTCGCGCGTTCGACTGCCCAAAGTAGCCCCTTCTCGACCACGACCCACACAGCAACACTGAATAGGATTGCCGCCACGAATTTCAGAACGTGAACCTTATGCTCGGTGAGCCAAGCCTGTACGGTAGCCACCGTATTTAGAGCGCCGAACAACGACAGAACAAGATGCTGCGCCTTATCGATTGGGAATGCAGCGGCCTCGATCCAAAATTTTCTTAGGTATGAGCTGTAATATGCATCCCCTAGTGAATACGCAACACCCAAAGAGACCAAACCGACTATCGATACGATTACAGGCCACGGCCAATCCAGTATGGATTTCTGCTTGGGCTGCGGCACGGCATTATGGTCGGACCGTTGCTCATGCAGTTTCTCAGGCTGTCGACCGGGGGGGTTTTCAGATTCCTGTTCAAGCTCTACCGTGCTCATTCGCACACCTCGTTCCGTGAGTATCGTTTCTAAAGGCAGAAGAAGACTGCGGAAGAAAACCTACATCACGCCACGGCACGCGGGTACCTGATAAATCTATCGGCTTGATACTAAATTGGCTTGCTAACCAACTCCCCATCTCCCTGTTCTCGGTGACTGTGTCCACTGACCGATTTGCCCGCCGCGACAACATCGTCGGTGAACTCAGCGCCGCCCGCGACCCTCACTGCAACGCTGCCATCCTCGCCCGACTTGCCCTGCATGCCGCCGTTGAACGTCAGCAAGCGCTCGGTCGTCGTGTTGCCGGTGAACGTCGAGTCGGGCACATCGGCGAGCAGCTTCTCGCTACGCAGCATCGCGCCGTCCGCTCTCAGCTCGAACTCCGTCGCGCCGATTCGAAACACGATCCGACCACCCGCCGGCACCGACAGCACGTATTCATGGCTCGCATGGTTGTACTGTTCGAATGCGCCGTCCGGGTAATCGGTCGCAGTTTCGTCCGGACTCGATCGGCCCGACCCGCCGTGCTGCTCCGTGTAGTAACCGGGCGCGACGAACGCACCCGCGAGATCGCCAGACGGCGCCCACAGCGCGACCTCTTCGTCGACGGACGGCGGACGCCACTGCCGGACCTTGCCGGCCGCACCCGCCTGCCATTTGAGCCAGTCGCTGACCCAATCGCCGATGCGCACCTTCACGCGCGGCGGATCGTATGTGACCGCCTCAACCACCGCCGACTGCGTCAGGCACGCCATGCGGCGATCCATCTCGCCCAGCTCGAAATCGCTCACATGTCACCCCGCTGCGTAATCCGCCGGATTCCAGTAACGGTCTTCGTGCCCCGGCCCAGTATCGGGATCAACGCCCCACACCACCGTGCGTCCCTTCGCCGGCGGCTCGAATTCGTCGCCCAGGTCGAATTCGTGTTCCCATTCGACGAGCCAGACGAGATACGTATCGAGCTCCGGGCGAAACGGATCCTCGCCCGCCGAGCCGACCTGCCTGCCGGGCGTCACGGGCAAATCCCACGTCGTACCGTGCACCGCCTGCAGCACACGCGCGGACAGCTCGCGCACCAGCAGCTCAGCACCGGGGACGATCGGGTCGACGATCACACGTGCCTGTAATCGTCCAACCAGCGGCACACGGCCCGTTCCGTCATCGTGTCCCGGCTCCAGCTCCGACAGCTCGATCGCGATAAACGGCGTCTCGATCGCCTTGCCGATCCTCGGATACGCGTGAATGCGTTCAAGCTCCGGCAGCTTCGCGCGCAGGCCGGACTCGACGCCGTCATGTAGTTGCTTGAGGTTATCGAGCACGGTTCATCGCCTTCTGCAGTTCATAGTTGACCTCCTGCCGCAGCACCGTCATGAGACGTACCTCGCACGCCTGTGCCGCCCGGCGAAACGCAGGATCGCCCGTCTTCGACCATTCGACCTTGACGACCTCGAACGGCGTGCGCGCCTTGCCGAGACGCCGATAAATCGGCCCGTCCGGCTGCCGGTTCGTCTTGCGCCATGCGCTCTCGAACAGCGTTTTGCCGGCCCGCATACCCTTCTTCGTACGCCGGACAGAGCCGAGCCGATGCGCCTCGATCGGGTTCAACCCGAGCCATACCTTGCCGGTATCGGCCGACCGCAAGAAGAAGTACATCCGCTGCCGGAGCAGCTTCTGCTGGATGCCGGTCGCGTTGCCGACCTCCTTCGCGGTCTGGCTTCGGATCCATGCCCCCGTCTTGCGCAGCGTCCGACGCCATGCCGCCTGCATCGCGGAAGGCGGCAGGCCCGCGAGCGCTTCGAGCGCCCCCTTCACGTCGATCTCGACCTTCAGCAGATCCATCGTCACCTCAGAATGAGGATCGTCCAGCCCGTCCCATCCGGATGCAGCTCGAACACGCGATACCGCCCGCTCGGCGTCACGACGATGCTGCCTTCGGTGACGTCTACCGCATCGGCGTCCGTGACATGCAGGACAGGCGCCACGAGCTGCGTGCGCTGCGTTCCGAGATCCGGACCGAGCCACGGCGACGTGAACATCCCGTCGACGGGCCGGCCGTCGATCGTGATATCCGCGTCGCCGAGATCGCGCAGCACTGCAGCATCGACGTCCGCGATCAGATCCCGGAACGCCATGTCAGGCCTTCAGCTTGACGATCGCCTTCGGGCGCGTGCACAGGTGCACCGGGTTCGACTGCGCCTCGATGTCCACACCCTTGCCGAACTGCGCCAGTTCCTGCTTCGCGTAGTAAGGCAGGCCCGTCGTATTGACGGCCTCGACATAGTCGGCCGGCGCGAAGCGCGTGACGAACAGCTCCGGCACGCCTTCGGGCACTGCATATGCTTCGTCGTCGGCCACATAGCCAATGTTGCCCACACGACCGCGATAGCGCTCGAACGTGCAGCCGCCGAAGTCGAACGCGTCGCGCGCATCGCCGCGCAGCGACGCCGCCATCGCGGTCGCCAGATACGTTTCCTTCACCGTCTTCGCGACGATCAGCTTGTTCCAGAACGCCCGGCCGCAGAGCACCCGCACACCGGTGTACGTTGTCGCGCCCAGCGAATCCTCGATCGCGTCCTGCACCTCCATGCACTTCACTCGGATCTCGGTGTCCGCCTTGCCCAGCTCGAACGGAATCACCGTCTGCTCGATACCGAAGTACTGGAGCAGGTCGATCAGCACCGTCTTGCCATCGGCGTCGAGCACCGCACCCTTGATCGCGCCGATACGGTGGAACTCGTGCGTCGCGTCGAGCTGGCGGCGCAGCTTGGCGAGCCGCCGGTTCACGACCGTCTGCAGCGCCTCCAACTCCGTTTCAGAACCGAACGCGCGCAGGTTCTGGATCTCGTCAGCCTTCACGAACGCACGCTGCGGCAGGTGCACCGTGTTGAACGGGATCATCGTGCGCTTGCTGCCGACCACAACGGCCGACGGCGAGCCGCGCTCGCCTGCCGAAACCAGCGACAGCGTGTCGCCGTCGCGCTCGATCTGGATCGTCGTCGTGGTGATGCCGTCCTCTTCGAACAGACCGAGTGCGCCGACGCGGCCGGGTACGTGCGGCTGCTCGTTGATCGCGGCCGTGAGCGACGACAGCGAGAACGCGTCATCTTGAAACAGGGCGATGTCCGCCATACAACCTCCAACAGGGAAATGGATACAAAAAAGGCCACGCGCGGTGCGTGGCCTTGGATGGGCTTCAGGTAGCGTGCGCTGCGATCAGCGGACGATCACGTGACGCTCGGCGAGATCGGTGCGGCCGGCGGCATCCAGACCGGTCAGGCGCGCGGCGGCGATTTCGGCGAGCCGCACGATGCCCGTCGCCGAACGCGGTGCCTCGGACGCCGGCAACGGCGCGTACAGCACCGCTGCAGCAACCTCCGACCCGTCGTTCGCCGCGTTGTCGTACGGCGCATACTCGCCGGTGCTCGTCACGCCGAGCACCTGGCCGGACGGCAGCGCCGGTCCCGCCTTGACCACGATGTGTTCGCGCGAAATCTGCCCGTTGCCCTCCGACACCAGAAATTCCGCTGTCTGGCTGCCCTGTACCTTCACGTTCGACATGAGTGTTCCCCTCCTCGGGTATCGTCAAAGTTATTTGCCGCTCTTGCGAGCCGCGTAGATGGACGCCGCGCGCGGCGCATTCGCGACCACGGCCGGCTCGTTTTGCGCCGTCGATTGAGCGCGCGGATTGATGCGTGGTTGCGACGCCGTCACGCGCTCGAACAGTCGCGCGCGTACGTGATCGGGTGTCAGCCCGTCGGCGACGAACTGCGCGGTCAGCTCCGGCACGTTAGCCGCAAGGCAGATCCCGGCAATGTCCGCGGCCTGCTGAATCGCCGCGTCAACAGTTACCCGATCCTTCAGGCCGGTCGCCGTCACGATCGCCTCGGCGCAATGCGACAGGCGCGCGTCACGGCATGCCGCGAACACGTGCGATGCGAGCGCCGACACGTCGGGCGTCGGCGGCACCGGCTGCACACCCGGTTCCGGATTCGGATCAGGCTTGGGTTCGGACGGTGTATTGGGTGGCGTGTCAGGCTGCGGCGGGTCGGTCGGCTCCGTCTCGTCGACCAGCGCCCGCACAACATCGGGCACCGCCGAAAAGCGCGCGAGCAGCGCCGTCGAGCTGGCCGACGCCGACAGCTTCACTGCCGCCTCGATCGTGTCGCAGAAACCCTTCTCCTTCGCCTGCGCCGCCGTCAGCCACGTCTCGGCGTCCATCATGCCCCGGATCTCGTCGACCGACTGACCGCTCTTCGCCGCGTACGCGGCGAGGATTCCGTCGCCTGCGTTATCGAGCAGGTCGGCAATACGCCGTAGGTCTTTCGCCTCGCCCGCCGTCACCGTGTGCGCGTTGTGGATCATCAGCAGCGCGTTCTCCGGCATCACGATCTCGTCGCCGGCCATCGCAATCAGCGATGCGGCCGATGCCGCGACGCCGTCGACACGCACCTTCACCTTGCCCGCGTGCCGGCGCAGTGCGTTGTAGATCGCGAACGCGTCGAACACGTCGCCACCTATCGAGTTGATCGCCACCACGATCGTGGACGCGTTGGCCGCTGCCGCATCGAGCTGGGTCACGAAGGTCTGCGCGTCCGTGCCCCAAAAGCCGATCTCGTTATAAATCCGGATCTCGACCTCGCCGGCCGCGTTTGCCTGCGCCCGGATATCCCACCACTTACGATTGCGTTTCATCTCACTCCCCATTCGTATGTGCGAGCGGATCGGTGTCGTCCGTCGCATGCGTGTCGTACTGCAACCCCAACCGTTGCGCGCGCTGCTGATCGGCCGCATTCTCGTCGTCGACCTGCTCCGGATCCTCGCCTTTCGCCAGAATTGCCCCGGTGCGGCTCGTCAGTCCCGCGCGGATCTCCGCACGCTTGGCGGATACGTCCTGCACCGGGTGGATATACGGCCAGCCCTGCGGCACCCAGCGCACGCGCACGTACTCGCGCCGGGCGCGGTGATAGTTCGGCATCGGCAACGCACCGGACAGCGCGCACGCGTCCACCCACCAGCGCCAGATCCGCCGGCAGAACTGGTGGATGAACACGTTCTGCTGCAGCTGCTCGATCGAGCGCCTGAACTCGTTGAGCAACACGCGCAGCACGCGGTCGCTGACGTCGCGCAGGTCGCCCGTCAGCACTTCGTACGGCATGCCGACCGACGCGGCTGCCGCCATCAGCTGCTGGCGCATGAACGGCGCATAATCGGCCCCCGCACCGGGAGGCGTTGCGAACTTCACGTCTTCGCCGGGCGCCAGTTCCTGCATCGCGCCCGGCTCCAGCGACACGACCGGCGAAAAGCCGTCGACGTCGAACTCTATCGGCGCACCGGAGACCGGATCGCCAAGCGGGCCAACCTCGGCCTGCGGCTTCACGATGAACCCGGCAAAGAGGTTGCTCACCTCCTGGCGGAACAGCACCGCGTCGTCGAAGTTGTCGAGCGAATGCAGCCGCAGCAGCACCGTCGACAGCTCCGGTACACCGCGCACCTGTCCCGGCCGTAGCCCGTGGAATACGTGCGCGATCTCGTCGGCCGGTACGCGCACCGTCTGCGTCGCGTCACCGGCAAAGCGGTTGTACTCACCCGGATGGCGGCGCAGCAGGTGATACGCAACGCGCTCGCCGTCTTCGTTGAACTCGACGCCGTTGATGATCTCGCCGCCTGGAATCGGCTCGTTCTTCGTGACTGGCAACAGGTCGCCTTCCAGCAACTGGATCTGCATCGGCACCGCCAGCCCGGCATGCGGCGGACGCAGGCGGCGGCGCACCAGCACCTCGCCGTCGCTGAAGAACGCCCGCGCGGCGAGCGTCTGCAAGCCGTACAGGTCGTGCACACCATCCGCATCCAGCTCGCCCGAGCTGTCGTCCCAAAGTTGCTTTTGTTCGCGGCGCACGTCCGCGTCCGGATGCTGCGGATGCGCCTGAATACCCGTGCCGATCGTGTTCGACACCAGCCGCGCGATTGCGGTCTTAGCCCATGGGTCATTACGGATCGCGTCACGGGCGCGGTGGCGCATCAGCGGCAGGTTCTGCACGACCGATGCGTTCGGTCCCGCGCTCGACGCCTGCCATGACTTCGCTCGCGCCCCGCGCGTGCCGGCCGATTCGTACGCCGCCGCGTTCAGGCGCGTGGGCACGACAAAGCCGCGCTGCGCGAGAACCGGATACGCGCGGCTCATCGCACCCCCTTGCCGGCGTGCCGCAAGCGAATCAGCCGCGAGCGGCCGGTCGCGCCATCCAGCGCCCGGATGATCTCGGTCTGCGCGTCACGCAGTTCGGCTATCGACCGGTAGCGCACCTTGCGATCCGCGTACTGGACCTCCAGCTCGCCCTTCGCGATTGCCGACTGGATGCGCTGCAGGTCCGCCATCGTGTATGCCATGTGTTTCTCCTAGCGGCGCTTCAGGTACGTCGAGCGAGCGACACGCCGGCCCTGAATGCGCGAAACCCCGCTCGGTGGCGGGGTTTCAGGTGGTTTAGCGACCGGCTGAACCGGCTCGATCGGTGGCGGTGGATCGGCATCCGTCTGCACGGTCGGCAGTGTCTCGACCGGCAATGCAGACGGTAGCGATTCCAATATCGGAACAGCATCGAACAGAGAAACCTGCGAGATGCGCACCTGTTCGACGCGCCAATGCGCTTCGGTCATCAGGTGCGTTTTGGCGCTGCGTGCCGCGTGCAGCGCATAGACTTCGCAGTCGAGCGCTTCGTTACGGGCGCTGGCCTTCTTCTGCCAGACGCGCTTGGTGCCGATCCGCCCCGGCACCTTGACCTCGGCCGTTACCTGCGCGAGATAGTCGGAGCGCACGCCCACGTACCAGTGCATGCGCCCCGGCCCATCGCCATCGAGCTTCAGCCGGTTGTCCAGGATCAGGTCTTTCGCCTTGCTGACCCCGACCATGTATGGACGCAGGCCGTATTTCGCGGCCTTGCTGTTGTTGCGCGTCGAATCGACAGACGCCTTCGGTACGCTGAAAATCTCCGCGTTGGCCTCGGTGCTGCCCTTGATCGCCAGCACGTTCAGCCCGGCCCGCTGCGCAGCACGCACATATTTGTATACCGCGTCCGATGTCGAGCCGTCCGACGAGTCGATCGACGTCGCGCGAACACGCAATATGCCGCCGCTTTCATGCCGGTAGCCGTGCGTCACCAGCGCGGTCAACGCGCCCCATACGCCGCCCGACAACGGATCGGCTTCCTGATGCAGCACGTTGCCGTGAATCTCGTCCCACGCAACGAGCCAGCTTTCCTCACCGCGCCCCCATGCGCGCAAAATGATCGCGAGCCGGTCGTGCTGCACGTCGACACCCAGCGTCAGCAACAGACCGCCGGCCGGCACCATGAATGCCGCGTACGGCATCGCACGCGCGGCCAGCACGTCCAGCTCCGGCAGGTCGCTCTTGTACTTGTACGGCCGACCCTGCGAGTTGTTCACGAACGCACGCATTTTCGTGTCGTCGCCCTCGCGCAGCGCCTTCTCGGCCGTCAGCCACTTCTTGACCAGCTCAGCCATGCGCGAGCCGGGGAACGGCGATACCAACTCGTTCAGACGAAAGCCCGCGACGCCGTGAAACGGCGCCGTCGCAACCCATCGCCCATGCCGGACCGCACGCACACGCGCCGAGTCGTCCCACAACGAGCCGCAGTGCGGGCACGTGTAGCGTGCCGAGTCCGGCCGTGCCCGGCCGAACACCTCATGTGCGACTTCGGCGTCCTCGCTCCAGGTCACGTTCTCCCACGCCAGCTCATGCTCCTCGCCGCAATCGGGGCACGGCACCAGATAGATGCGTTGATCCGAAGTCAGATACGCTTGCTGGATGCGCGAGAAGCCGTCAACGGTGGGCGTGCCACCGAAAATTACCTTGCGGCGGCTGTCCGAATAGCTCTTGTTGCGTTCCTCCAGCAGCGTGATCGAATCGCCCTGATCGCGCACGTTCGTGTTCGCATCGTCCGGCTCCTCGACCGCGACGACCGGGGCCGGCGTCGACTTCACATCGTCCGGCGCGTTCGACGTAATGAACTTGAGGAACCCGCGCGGGAACGTCTTGTGATCCCACAGGTTGTTCTTGTCGCGCGCGGCGTGCACCGGCAATTTTGCCGACAGACGAGGCGTCACCTCGACCATCGGTTCGAATTTTTCGAGGTTGAACTTCTTCGCCGACTTCTCTTTCGCAAACATCACGATCATCGGGCACGGATCAACGTCGATCCGCTTGCCGATGTAGTTCAGCAGCACACCATCCGTCCACGCGACCTGCGCCGACTTCATGCACACGATCTTTTGCACGGTCGGATCGTCGAGCGCGTCATGCATGCCGAACACCCACGGCGTGATGTTCGGGTTATAGCGGCCCGGCGTCGCCGTCGCTTTCGCACTCATCCTGCGATGCTTGCGCGCCCACTCCGTCGTCCCGATCCGCTCGGGCGGACGGAGAAGCTTCGCAATCCGGCGAATCACCGCCCGGACTGTCTGCGTCGTATTCAGAAAGCTGCTGAAGGCATCCATACATGTGCTCGTTCAACCATTCGACGTCGACCTCGACGCCGTACAGGGTGCGTAGCTCCTGCACCAGTTTGTCGGGCAGCGCCAGCAATTCCGTTTGAAATGCGCCGACCATCTGGCCGTACGCCTGTTCGAGCTGCGCCGCGTTGACCAGTTGGCCTTTCTTCTCGGCCAACGTCAGCAGCTTGATCTCGCGATCCACACGCTCGGTCATCGCGCGCTCGGCGACGAGATCGATCCCGGTCTCGCTTGCGCGGCCGGCAGCCGATTCTCGTAAGTGGCGAAGATACGCAACGCGGATTTCATCAAGCGACGCCGTCCGATAGTCGATATTGAGACGGTCGACAAGGCGCGATACCGTCGAGCGCTCCAGATCGAGGTGATCAGCGATTTGTTGCTGAGTCAGCATGTGAATGTGCCCCCCTATAGGAATTCGACAGTAGAGAAAAAACGCGGGTGCGAGCCCCCGCGTATCGAACCCATCTTAGGGTCCCCAAGGCGGCCCACAGGACGGCCAGATGCATCACCGCCACTCCGCCGCGCGTCGCAGAGTTCATGTGCAATCCGAGCTTGTTTAATCAACGCCCGCCTCATAATATTTGCCATGAAGGTCTCGCGAATAAGCAATACAAATGAACTGACAATAAACGGGGGATGTCGTGAAAAGCAGAACACGTGTAGCTGTATTAGCGGCGATGTCCGCGACGCTTGCAGCCTGTACAACCAGTCAGCCCCCGCTAGAGCAAAGCGATCTCGCGATGGCATGGAGCCAAAAGTTGGCACCCTATGGGCTCGTGACGATTTTTCCGCCACGCGCAAACGTTGAGCCGGGCGATCTCTACATTGTGTGCTCCAATCCAACAAATCCTGGTAAGCCGTCCGATCGCTTTCCACCCATCTTCGTGACACCCCTTGATGGTTTTCACGATCGAATCGCAGATTTCTTCAAACAACGATGGAACCTCCCATCAGAGAAATCAACCTCAGCGAGACAAAGCATCGATATTCCGGAGGTTGCGACCGGTATAAATACGCCGAAAAAGTGGACTCGCCTCGCTCTCGTCAGTTTTCCTGAGATCTTCCAGGTAGTGGGTTCTACAATCTCTGCTGGCGCAGCTGCCCCGACCGGGTTCTCGGTATTTGGTCTAGGCGGACAGAAGAAAAAACTGGAGACTTATGTTCTCTCGATGCCCGCTGCCGAATGGGCTGGCCTTCCCTGGATTCAAGCACAAGATCAAGCGAACATCGCACTGGATAACTTGGGGCCTGCAAACCGTCGCAAAATCGTTACGCTCTATCAAGGCATCGCCAGAAAATATACGACTGCGTGCGGAGCCGTACGCCTTGCTGTCGTACAGGAGGTGTACTACACCAGACACATGTCTCTATCGTTTGGGACTGACAAGGCTGCTGCAATTAATGCTCAGGCCCGTCTCTATGTGAACCCAAACCAAGCGAGATTCAATGTTCAACAAGCGGCATCGCAAACAGCAGTTGCCAACCCTCCGGCTGCCGCATCCACGTCAAGTGATGCCCATGTAAACGAAGCGAACAAGCATTTGTCGGACGCTCAGACTGCCGCGAACGCAGCAGTCAACCTCGGTCTTCCCGGTGCCGTCTTTACGTCTGCTTCGGTCGGAGATGATGGGCTATCGTTTAATTACTACTTCGCTGCTCCAATCGCCGTTGGAGCCAAGCTTCTTGATGTCTCGATTGGGGAGTCCGAAACCGATGGGGACACCGCGGCTTCGCCGGCCCCTGGGCCAGAAACATCGTCGCCGCATGCTGGCAGTACATCAACGAAGAAAGCACCTCAAAACAAGTCGGCGGGACCATCACAATCCACATCGACACAATCGCGTCTAGGTCAACCGAAATTGAGCATTAGGGGTGACATTCCTCCAGTGTCCGACCCGACAACTCCGCTGAGCGATCAGTACACGTTGGATGATCAAATGAAGCTTCCAGCATCGTCAGGACAGGCCACGCAGGGCAATGGCATGCGAAAGCCTGCTGAATGATAGGTCAATATGGTAAACCAGCACTTGCACGTGCTGGCGTCAGAAGCGCAACAACTGCTATGTACAAGTTTGAAACAAAAAGCCCCGAGTGCTTCCGCACTCAGGGCTTCACAATTCATTTCGTAGGGACGAATGCCCCCACACGACCTAACGGGCTCCACTAAGTGTTCTTATGTCCCGAGAGGTTTGCACGACTAACGCGCGGTGCCAGCGAATATCCAGTGACGCAGTAAAGGATGTCCAAAGTTTACGCGATCTGCTCTTGGAATGGAAGACGTTTCATTCTCGCAATTGTCGACGCATTGTGTCAGATACCGATCCATTCACGTGATCGAGTAGTGCATGCATGTCATGGAAACGACGCGACCAGTGGCGACGATATTCATCGAGCGGCACACCGATCCTCTGCGCACGCGCTGCTTCGTCAATCGGGCGCTTGCCCGAGCCAGCGCAATCCGGGCAAATGTAGCGGCCGCCTCGTCGAACGATGCCGCGCCCTTCGCACCGCACGCACTGATCGTTGATCCATTCGTCAAGCAAGCGCAACGCGAAGCGCTCGACAATGTCGACCTTCGCCCGCTCGACTTCATGCCCTGCACGCTGATCGCGTCGCTCGTCACGCTTCAGGCCCGTGAACCGACTGCGCTTGAAACGGCCTGACAAACGGATCATCTGCGCAAACAGCAACGTCGCTTTGCGGATCGTCGCTGGCTTGGTCTCCTGTCCCGCCTTGATACGCACCAGCAACCGACCGAGATCGTTCGCAAAAGCGAGTGCGCCCAAAGTAACTTTAGGATCGGCAATCGGGTCGGTGAACTGACCACGAACGCTCATTGCGATGCCTGCCCGCTCCATCAAATCAATCACGACTCTCTCCTATTCGTCCTAATGTCTCAAATGTCCCAAGGGAAAATGCTTGCAGGGGTGCGCGCCTGCGACATGCGCGACGTGCGCCGCTCACGTCGCGCATGTCGCGCCCCTGCACCCGCGCCCGAAGCCACGCCTTGGGACGTCGGGACTTGGGACGTCCACGGCGCGCCAAAGCGGGCACTGCGGCGCGCCCGCCATAGCAGCACAGCGCGCCAACGCACTACAGCGGACTGTCGTCATCGCCCGCCGCAACCAGTTCGCGCTCGACTTCAGGCTCCTGCTCCTCCCGCACGTAGTACCAGCCACGCGCCCCCGTCGACTCCCGCTTGCGCACCCAACCCAGCGACTTCAGCGCCTTGCCAATACGGCGCTGCTCCGGCAGCGTCCATTTCGACGTGTCGAGCTTCAGGATGTCGGCCAGGATTTCCTCCATCGTCGTACGCCCAACGTATTCCAGGGCCTTGGCGATCTTGTCCTCGTACACGTCGCCTTCGTAACGCTCGGCCTGCTCGATCTCGAACAGGGGGCGCTCTTGCTCGGTCACGTGCCACACGACGCCCGAGCGGTACAGGTGCACGGCTTCCGCCCAAAGCTGATCACGCACGGCCACGATGCCGTCGATATCGACCAGACCACCGACACGCAGCGGCCAGTAGCGCCGGTTGCCCGATTCGTCTTTCAGGTACGTATCGAAGTTGACCGAGCCGGCGAACACGCACTGGCGTGGTACGTCGGTTGCCCGCTTGCCGTAGAAGTTGCGGAACCGGTCGACGGCCGTCGCGAAGAAGCTCTTGACCGCCGACGAGTCGGCCTTGTTCAACGAGTCCAGTTCAGCCAGCTCGATCACCCACTTGCCGGCCAGCACCGCGTACGTGTCCTTGTTGCCGATCTGGATCGGCGTATCGGTGAACCATGCAGCGCCGGCCAGCACCTTCAGGGCGGTCGACTTGCGGTGGCCCTGTTTGCCTTCGAGGATCAGTACGTTGTCGACCTTGCAGCCCGGCTCCATCACGCGAGCCACGCCCGCGATCATCCATTTCATGAACGCGAGCTGCACATACTCGCTGTCAGCCACGCGCAGGTACGTCGACGGCATCGTGCGCACGCGCGGCACGCCATCCCATTGGAGCCCTTCTAGGTATTCGCGTACATCGTGGAAGTGGGTCGCGTCTGCTACAAGCAGGACCGCGTTCATGACGATGTCGGTGCGTACGGATAGGCCGTACCGCTGCGACAACCAGAGCGCGCAGCGCTGATCGTCCATGTCGGTCCATTCTCCCGTGACGCCCTGCGGGAAAGGCGGCGCCTTGCGCTTCATCACGCGACCACCGAAGTCGTCCTGTTCGATCACGCCCTTCCACGCCTTGTGGTTCGACAGGATCAGGTGCACGTTGCCGAGCGTCGGCAGCAGCGTGCCCTTGTCCGAGCGCGCGAGATCGTGCTCCCACGTGTGTGCGCCGTTCTCAGCTTCGCGACCATCCCATTCCGGTTGTTGCGCGGCAGCGGACGTCGCGGCGGGGTTCGTTGACAACGCGTCCGCGGTTGAAGGTGCCACCATCGCCGGCCGGATCTCGTCGTTCGCTGGCGCGATGACGCGCAAGATCGCCGCTTGCATTTGCTCGGCGACGGCTTCGAGACCGTCCTCGATATGCAGGTCGTTGAAATCCGTCAGCTTGCGTTCGCCACGATTTGCGAATACTGGATAGACGACGCTCACGTCGTCGACCTCGGCTGCCGCCTCATACGCGCGCTTCAGGCCCGTGTTTTCGAAGCGTTTGCGGCGCAGCGGCATCACGTCGTTACCGTAGCTCACTTCGATATATGGCACTCCGTTGTTGTCCCACCGGCGTGCTGCGGCGACCATGTACCACGTGTTCTTCGCCTCGATCCGAACCGGATCGGCACCGCACACCAGCTCGCCCCGGAAAGCAAACTCGTCGGCGAGCCAATCGCGCATACGCTGCTCGATCTTCCAGTCGTCGTCGGCGCAGATCAGCACGTGCACGTCCGGGTACGCTGCTCGAAAATGACGCACGGCCGGCAGGATGCCGCCCGCATCAAAACAAACGTCGACCGCGAATGCACGGTCAATTGCCATGCGGATCGATCGCGCCGTCGCGTAGCCTTCGGCGACCAGCACGATCTGGTCGTCCGCACCGACTGCGCCGAGCAGGCACGACGCGCCCTTCTTCTCCATGCCCTTGTTGAAGCGCTTCGCGCCGTCCGGCGTGATCTTCTGCAGGCCAACGAGACGTGGCTGGTCGCCATACTGGAACATCGGCACGAACATCGTGCCGTCGGTGTCGAAGCGCACGCCCTCGGCTGTGATCTTCTTGCGCTCCAGGTACGCGGACTCGCCCTTCTCGGACGCCCGGCTCCACTGATCACGCGCACGGTTTGCGGCCAGCTTCGCCTGTCGCGCGTCACGCTCGGCCTGCTCGTGCTCGGCCGCTTCCTGACGGCGACGCGTTTCCGCCAGCGTCTCTTCGCTCAACGGTGCGCCACCCCATTCGAAGCGCTCGGTGCCGGGATCGTCGCCTGAGAAATGGCCGAACGTGCCGCCGTATCCGATCACAGCTCCCTTGCTGACGATCTCGCGCAGCTGATACCAGTACTTCTTGCGCGGACCATAGCGATGATGCTTGCCATCGGCGACGGGGTGTCCTGCAGGCAGGTCCGGATGCCCTGCTGCGCGCAACTGCTGAACGATCTGGTCAAGTGTTCCCATACGAAAATCTGCCCTCCATCAAAATAACTTCGGCCGCACGTCGCGGCCGGATCCCAATGCCTTCAGTAGCCCACCCGACGCTATCGATTCACTCGTTCGTTTTGCAGTTCGAGCATCCTTCGATCACGCTCGGCTCGGTGGGAAAAACTGCGCCAAACACCGCGCCCGGCTGCATAGCAGTTCAGCCCGCTCGGCCTGCGGCGAATGTGCGACGCGCCATGTCGCAGGCCGCTACTCGTTGCACTTACCTTCACTTCGGTCTCCAGTTATTTGCCGCGCAGTCGACGCCACTCGGCTGACATGCGCTCGTCGAATGTGGACAGGTCGGACGCGCAGAGCGAACCGACGATCTGATCGCGAAACGCGTGGCGTTCCGCCTTGGTGGGAAGTGCCGCACATGCGCGGGCGGCTGTCTCGATGAACACGTCCATGCGTCCGGTGCGCCGCGCTTCCGCGACGAACACGGCGAGGCGATCGGGGAACGTCGTCAGCAGCTCGGCGAGGATGCAACCCGCCCGATCGGGGGCGGTGTCGAGACGCTCGGCCAGCGCGGTGACCGCGCACGCGAGCTGTTGCGCGTAACCGCAGCACAGCTCGACCTGCTCACGTGCCACACGACAACAGCCCATACCGGGCTTAAACCGTTCCATGACGACGACGGCGACGTGCGGCGAGGTTGCGGGCAGCATGAATCAAACGCTGGAACAGGCGCTGGCCCTTGCGGCCGGTCGCGATGATCCGCTCCGCTTCGTGGTCGTCGATTCGCTGATCTGCCAAAGCACGTGTCACGTCGTCAGCGACGAGACCGACGTGTGCCTGCAGGTGCAGCGCCGTCGAAACGAGACGCAGCGTGCCCGGCTCCCCGGACTCATCAGCCGTATGATCGTCAACCTGTTCCGCAACCAATCCGAACCGTGCATTCAGCGCGTGCAACGCGTCGAGCGCATGCACCTCGGCTTCAGACTTTTCCTGCATCCACTCGATGAGCAGCTCGAACATCTCCATCGACAATCGGCTGTCACCGACGCCTCGCAAACGCAGGCGCAGTGATTCCGGCGTGATGTTCTTGCCGCGTCGGATCGTCAAATAGTTCGCCGCGTCGGCGACGCCTGCGGGTGTGTTGCGAACGGACGTATAGAGGACGTCCAGCCATTCAGTGCTGTCGTATCGGCAGGTCATAGGTGGGATTTGGTAGGCACTGGCTTTCATCCTGTCGCGCATTTGCGCACGCAACTAAGATTCGGTCCGTGGTTGCGTGACAACCGGGGGCACGGAACAGCGCCGGCTTCACCTCGATTCGTCGTGTGCATCCAGAGACGCAAACAGATCGGGGCGTGCGAGCTTCAGGAACAACAGACGTGCTCGCGGAATGCCATTTCGCCGCCATTCCGATACGGACGGCATGCGAACTTCGCAAAGCTGAGCGGTGGCCGCCGTACCTCCGAAGGCGTCGATTACGGCACACGCGTACGGATCTCGGTTCTGTGGCGCATTCATGCCGCAATGTTAGGCGTTCCTTACACGAAATGCAAGGCATTCCTAACGCCCAATCAGTTAGGCTTTCCTAATGACGACACTAGCCGAACGCCTGGAACAGGCAATGAAGTTGCCGCCCGAAAAGAAGGCTGCGGATTTGGCGCGAGCTTGCCGGGTACGCGCCCCGTCAGTCAGCGACTGGCTGAGTGGCAAAACAAAAAAGATGGAGGGGGCGAACCTGCTGCTCGCAGCCGAGTTCCTGAACGTCGATCCTTGGTGGCTCGCGACCGGCGAAGGGCAAATGGTGCGTCGTGCCAATGCGCCGGCCCCCCAGAAACAGGAGACCTTGGGCGCGCACGCTCAGGCTCTTGTCGACGCACTCGCCAAAGCGGACAGAGTCGGAATGCCGTCGAACGCGTTCGTCGCCCTACTCGAGACACTTAGGGTGTTTGAAGATCTGCGCAGCCAGCAACAGTCTGGAGATCTTCTCGATCTGAATGCCCCAGACCCGCAAGAGGGGTAAGGTTCCAGTCGAACAGCGCGGCCCGATGATGCGTTCCGACTCGTCCTGATCGAATGCCACGGCCACGAATCGGGCCACCGAGAAGTTCCACATCCCAATCAAAATCCTTGGTGTCGTGCGGTCCAATCACCCGCACAAGTACACCGATGCGCGACCGGTTCAGGCATCGACTGACGATCGCCACATCGCCCGGTTTGCAGCGCAATTCCCCTGTTGACATAGCCCCGTACCAACCTCCCCTCGGAAATATTTACGCCGAATACTGTATAAACATACAGTAATTCATCGGAAGAATTCAAGACCTTTCAAAGACATTCGCTGTGCTCGGTTCTATCGGTGAACTGCGCGCGGAGGAATGTATCGAGCAAAATGTTAGGCATTCCTATTGCAATGCGAGAAAGGAATGCCTAATATACATCTCCATTGCTGCCGCCAGCGCAGATTTCGGAGAAGCCTATGAAACTGTTCGACCATCAATCGCCTGCCCGCCATGAGTGGCTTCGCGAAGAACAACAGCACCGTGTCACGCCGTCAGAGTCGGCCCGCCAAAGCAACTTTGAGAAGTCGGCGATTTTCCGCTGGACTGTCGTAGCCGCACTGCTGTTTGTCGTCGTGAATGTGTTCCAGGACGATCCGGTCGTCGTGCCGCCGACCGCTTACCACGTCACCGTCTGAATCGCCCGCCCCGCCGGGGCAAGCGGCCCCGGCGTCATGGAGACCACCATGCCGCGCATCAAAATCAAAGCCGAACCTCTCTTCGATGTCGAACGTCGAGATACCCTCTCACTTCGCACCATCACGCGATACGACCGAAACGCCCGCCGTCCGTCGACCCCGATTCTGATCGGCAAGTACGTAGTCGGACGCCGTCCGCTGCCGGACAGCGTGCATACGGAATATTTGATCCTCGACGGTACAGAGATCGCCCGCAGACAGATCTCGATTCCGGACGAAGGCAACTGCGCCGATGCAATCAAGCGCCTGCGCGACGCCAAGCGCGCAGCAGATGTCGAGGCGTCGAAGGCGATCGATAAAGCGAAGAAGCGGGGTAAGACGCGGGCGGCGGCAACTCAGGAGGTTGCGTAATGAACGACTGCACGCAACAGCTCGACATGACCGCGCCCATCCAGACCGGGAACACGAAGGCGGCAGCGGCCGCGGCTGGCGCGACTTCCGCCGACCTGTGGATGACGCCGTATGAAGCGCTGCGATACGACCCTCGCGACAACGTCCGTCCGGTCGACCCGCAGTGGGTCAAGGAATTGACCGCCCTCATGATGCAGAACGGGTACGACAAGGGTTCCCCGCTGCACTGCTATGCGCGCAAGGTCGACGGCAAGGATTATTTCTACGTCTACAAGGGCCAGCATCGCTACCTCGCGGCCGGAGCAGCTATCAAGGCCGGGAAAGACCTCGGAAAGATTCCGATCGTTGTCCGTGATTCGCGTGACGTGAAACGATCGGAAATGGTGGTCGACGGCTACGTGAGCAACCTATCGAAGCCGTCGTCGCCGCTCGATCTCGCGACGTCGATCGCCGAACTGCGCGACATTCACGGACTCGACACCAAAACAATCTGCGCCCGACTCAATATCTCCGAGCAGTCGATCCGCGATGCCGCGCTCCTGGAGAAAGCCCCGGCCGAGCTCCACGACCTTGTCCGCAGCGGCGCGATCGCAGGCACCCTCGCGATCGAAGAGATCCGCGCGCACGGCGGCGACAAGGCGCTTGAGCGCATCCAGTCAGGTCTGTCGAAAGCGAAGGAAGCTGGCAAGGCCAAGGTCACGAAGAAGCACCTGACCGGCGACACAAAGACTTCCGAGCCCTCGGCCCCCAAAACAGCGAAGATCAACGATGCGCGGGCAAAGCAACTTTTTCTGGCCCTGCAGTCTGTCTTGCACGATCCCGGCTTCGGAAAACTCTCGCCAGGCACGATCGAGGGCGTCCATCGCGCACTGATCGGCATGGAAGACCTGCTCGATCTTCCGGAGCGCGCGAAAACGCATGCGATTCACACGCCAAACCCGAACGGCGTGTTTGAGGACTGCGAGAAGCTTCACGCACCGAAGGCGACTGATTCAGCTCTGATCCCCGCCAGCATCTACATCGCGCAACCCGAAGAAGGCGCGTGGATCTATTCGTTCGAAATGAACATCGCACCGACCTACGGCTTCGGCGACCACTACCCATCGATGCGGGATACGCCGGCGATATTTCCGACCCGCGTGCAAGCCATTCGCTCGGCCGTGTCCGATCTGACTCGCCTGATGCACCACGGCGGGCGGGCCAAATCGAAGGCAGCAGCATCCGTCAACAAATGGCTCGACAAGCTGTACACGATGCCCGATCCCGACTGGACGCCCGAGCTTGCGGCCAAGCATGCTGCCTTGCAGGAGGCCGCCCAATGACCCCGCGCCCGGCCCTTTCTACCCCACGTCCGCTGCCGCGAAAGCGGGAACACGCGAAGAAGCGCCCGGCTATCGCACTGGCGAGCGTCAACGGCTTCGATGCAGTCGGACCACGACGGGCTGACGCCCGCAAAAACGATCCAGACGAACAAAGCCTTGGCGGATACCCGCCAAGGCAGGCTCGCGCGACTCGACGCCCTTCGCAACTCGACCGCGCGACATTGCCTATCAACGAACAATGAGGAAAGCTGAATTGAGTACCACCACTGAACGCCTCCTGCGACTGCCGACGGTTATCAGTATGGTCGGCTTGGGCAAGACGACGATCTACGACATGATGAAAGAAGGTAGCTTTCCACGACCGCGACGCGTGCGCAACCTGTCACTTTGGGCAGAGACGGAAGTGCAAGCGTGGATTCGCTCCATCACATCGGCAGCCACATCGGCCGCTCAATGACGTGTCCCGATGACTCGCCACAGCGCTGGTATCGCACCGGGCTTGTGGCGACCCGACTATTCGAACCTCTCATCGCGAGCTTGGTACTCAATGAGCTCGCGATGCGCTTCTCGTTCAATTGCTTGCATCACGTTTCTCCGCCAGCCTGCAATTTCATCTATATGATCGGGGCCAAGGACCTCTGCCAAGTGGTCCAGTAGCGGAAGACGTCGCCGAATAATCTCCGCGCGTGATCCACTCCAACTTGTAGGAATAATGAGGCCGGCAACTGACTCAGCGACTTGAATTGGCAATGGTGATTGCTCCAGTAGAGCGAGCACCTGTTTTGACCAGCGAGGGACACCCTGTTCTTCGCTCGATTCAAACGCGGGAACAAGCGGCGCGACGTGCCTCCATCGGTCGGAAGGCCCTTCGCGACACCACTTCAGTAAAGCCTCTATCGGAATGCTAGCAAGCGCACTTGAACGACGCCCCCCCGCCAGCGCGCGTCGCCGGAAGTAGGCCTCATCGGCATCAGGTCCGTCACCTACCATCAAATCAAGAGCTATGCGAGGTTGAACCTTAAACAAGGCCGCAAGCGTCTCGGGCAGGTCATGACGAGACACCGTGAATTTCTCGAGAGCCTCGGCAAACTCCGTCAATATCTTGCGAGCCACACTCTCAGCGTCGGTCCCGACTAAGAATTTTTCAATCAATCGGGCGAGCTCATGATCGAGACGATGATTGCTTTTATCAAACGGGGCATTGGCAATCAGATTGCGTGCGACGTCAGTGAGACGGCCACCTAATGGATTGGAATTGCCGTGAATATACATGTAGAGAATGTCGATGGCGACACCTACCCCGTCAGGCTTGATACTCAATCGCTGAAGCAGTTGCGCCAGACGGTCGCTCTCAATGGGCTCGGTCGCGCGGCCAAAACTGAGGTAGCTAAAGACCCAGGCAGGCACGGCCGGGTTGTCCATCGACGCGAGGAGCCGCAGACAGCCCCGATCATCCAAAGGTCCACTGAGCAGAAGCACCGGAACCCATTGAGCAAGGGATGCACGATCCATTGCTTCGTCGAGAATTTGCTCAAATACCGCGCGATCGCGCTTGAATACTGTTTGCAAGAACCCCCGAAGCACCTGAACATTTCGTTGGTCCGCGGGCGTTGACTCGAATGCCTCAACCAAGGCTGCCCAACACCCCGTTAGTGAATTTGTTTTGATCGCCAAACCGGCACCGAACATCGCCTGTCGCCCCTGCTTGTTGGTTACTACTAGCGGTAACAGCGTGGCAAATGCGATGTCGTCTATGGCAACGAGTTCGCCAAGCTCTCGCGCGGTTTGCTCTGCAACATCGTAACCGTTCAAATCACTTTCCCCGTCTGCGAAATCGACGTCCGCCGAATGACCGTTGAGGACAACAGCCTTGACGCGCCCTACTAGCGTTTTTGGGCGCGCGCGCTCCTCAAGTTGTGACAGGCGAGCCAGCACGTCGGCCGACAAGCTATCGCCGTCGAATCGGATGGTCTGACGAATCGCCAGCCATCCGCGTTCCCATCCAGAGTCCAGCAGCGGAACCGTAGCATCTTCGAGAGCATCAGCCATCCCCGCGCACGTCCACAACGTCCGAAAGTTCTGAGCTAGAAGGTTACGTGCCCGCTCCGCTAACAAGTCGTCTTGGCCCGCAAACTCAGCCACCAGCTTAATGAAGGTTTCAAACCACTCGCGAAGGGCGTCGCCGTGCGGGTGAGCGCCGTAATCTCGGATGCGTGCTCCAAACTCGAAATCGTAGAATGACGAGAGAGAATCGCACTTTAGGGCCGTTGCCAACGCATCGAAGCCGATTGCCTGGGTCCGGATATCATTCGACTTTATTGCCCGTCTAATCCAGTCAACTCGTTGTTGAGTAGTCGCATGCGTGCCTGACAGATAGACACCAAATAGCGAAGAGATCACCGGTCGCGTGGCATCTATCTTGTTATCTTCGGGCTCAGCGTAAGCGAAAGCCAGTAGCACACTAAGGCAGTCGTCAAAGAACTCCTTTTCATATGCGATAGACCGGACAAGTCTGACGATGCGCGAACGTGAAATGTTTGATGGTGCCAGCACCTCTGCCGACCCCGGTCCATCTACACCGCGCTTGATGGCCTCAAGCGCGGCAGCTGGATCCACAGGAGCAACGTTAGCGAGTACATCAATGTACAGCGGCGAGAGACTAGCAAGATCACCAAGAAGGCCGCCTGGCGAAAGCCACTCGCGAACGATAGTAACAGCCTTCACGGACCTATGGAGGTAGCCAAGTCGTCTTGAGAATGACCTGAGCAAACGCTCCTGACCGAGCACCAGTTTTTGATTAATGAATTCGTAGGGAATGGCCTCCAATGCTTGTTGGGCCAATGTGTTTGCGATTGCGTGGGGCAGTACGGCACGCCAACGGCCGCGACGCTGCGCCAGACCGCGAGTCTGAAGCTCGCTTACGTGACGGTAGAGCGCTAGGACGGGTTCGCCAGTTAGTACCGCAAGTTGAGCAAGCTCGCCCTCCAGGTCTTCCCCGTCAAAAGAGTAGACAAGCGCACAGGCTTCCGCAGCGATCTTCAGTTCGTGTTGGACCTCTTTACCGAGCCAAAAGAGCCGATTAAACAACTCTCGATCGGTCAATCCGGCCAATGAATCGTTGCAGTCCATTGTGTTCGCGAGCGCGATTGCGACGCGTGAGTTGCCGTCAGCGAACGCTGTGATTGTTCGCGCGTTCACTTGTGAGATATGGGGGAACTGCTGCTCAATTACTTTATTGATCAGTTCCGGCGACGCCGCTTCCAACTGAAAGACGTTCGTCTCCAAAGGCAGGTCCTCACGTATATCATATTCGATGGTGAGGAGGCTCACTCGATCCGAGCCTTTGCAGCGTGCGGTGAGCTGGTTGTGCAACTGAGATCCGCAGTTGTCGATGATCAAGACAGCGCGACGATGCGACGCAAGAAGCTGTTCGAGAACCGCTAATGGAGACGGATCCGGACTATGCGAAGTATCAGCGTAAACCGCGAGCTCGGGAGCCAGAGGTTCAGGAGCAGCGCTCTGTTCGAACAGCGCCTGAGCAAAACGCGTCTTGCCGACCCCCGAAAGCCCCGTCAAGCGTACTGCGCTACCGCCGCTGCTAAGGATCTTTCGCACATGGATCAAACCCTCGATAAGAGGAAAGGTGCGCTCGCGATCAAGCGGGTCGCTCAATCGGTTTTTATCATCCGGCAGGAACGCATGCGCCTTCCCTTCGCGCGTATTTGCCCATTGCCCATGCGGTTGCCAGCCCTGCAGCTGGCGGCCGAGCCGGCTCCGGATCCAAGCGACGACGCCTGGATGTCGATTCGCCCAATCTGCTAGCCGCCGCGCGTCGTAATAGTCGAATTCTGCGTGCTCATAATCTGCGTCCGATGCAGCAGCCGTCCTCATCGCGGCGACACGCTTTTTATATTCGGCATCGGCGGCGGAATCGGAGCTTGCGATAATGTAGGCGCCGCGATCTTGGATTAGATCGCGAATAGACGGTCTGAGCAGGCCGCCTGGACACATCTCGCGTTGGATTTCGCTTACCCCCATTTTGGTGGCCTTCACTTGGAAGCCAATGCTGCCGCGAGGGAAGTGCGTGCGTCGTCTGTCCTGCTCCGACATCTGAACTCGAACATCAATTCCGCCATCTGGGGCCCGCTGATCCCCGCCCCAGATTACCGGCGCTGTCGGCAGTCCTGCGTCGGCCAAGCGAGCCATACATAGCCTCGCTACCAAAGCCCGGAGGTCCGTGTCAGATAGGTCGGCGATATCCCGAACTGATACTTCAAACAGCTGGATGCCTTCTGTCGCTGCCGGCTTGCCGCGCTTCGGGCGCGCACCCCGAGCCATGCCTGGTGTCACTTCCAAGTCGCCGTTTGCTTGGAGCGCACGAACGTGCTTTTGCGCCGCACTACGAGACGCAAGGCCGCAGGCGGCCGCGATTTCGTCGAGAGTCGGTGAACGCCCGTTCGCGTCAACTTGCGACTCGATGAATTTGAGCACTTGGCTACGGCGGTCGGTTGCTTTGTTCATAAGGAGGATGCCGGTATAGAGAACAGGTGTACTCCATTGGAGTACACCTGTTCTCTATCAGACAATAGTGGTTGCCGCCAATACGCTTTGCGCATACCTAAGCCCACCACTGTCGCTCCGGGAAACCCCTAGATCCGACACGCTCCGTCAATGCCTGAAATGGGACCCTGCTCGAAGAGTTACAGCCCACGAAAATGGGGGTATTAGAGGGGGTACCAAACAACATGTCAAAACAATATATTGTTATTTTTCAAGTGCTTATATTGACAAATATGAATGCAACTTCCACATGACGATATGTCTGATCACTTCGTTTGCTCCAGTTCGTGGTGGTTCGGCGATTCGCCTGGAACCCTTGCCAGTCGGGCATCAAGTGCCCTTTCATCGTTTGCTTACGGTCGTCGAGAATCGCGGCGAGCGTAGCAAAAAGCGGGGGCGATTTCGAATCGTCCAACGACGAGACCCGTCTTTTTACCGTGCCACTCACCGACGTCAAGATCCGACAAGCGAAAGCAGGCAACAAGCGTACCAAACTTACTGAGGGCAATGGATTGTATCTTTTGGTGAAACCGTCCGGCTCCAGGCTTTGGCGATACAAGTACAGAATTGTTGGGAAAGAAAATCTCTTCCGATCGGCGAGTACCCAAGACGCGCGCGACGCGCGACGGTGCCCGCGAACTCGTCAAGAAGGACCGTACCCGTCTCATGCGCGACAAGAAGTGCTGACCACGCGCATCAATGATTGCCCCTTGGCCCTATGGTCGTGGGGCAGGACCAATTTATGCGCGCAGTTGCGCTGTATCCGGTTCGAACGATCGCCAACCGCAATTTGACGATGCGCAGTTACACGTGGCGATCGAATGCTATGAGGGATGGCCGCTTTCAGGTAAGACGATCGTTGGCTGGCAATGCCCGGCCTGTGGAGGTCTCAATGGAACCACTCCGAATTCTCGTTACATCGACGGTGATTATCGCCATTGCAGCGCTCGGCGGTCTGGTAATGGCCGGCATGCGTTTCGCCGGTAAAGACCTTCCCCCGACCGGGTTGGCGATGCTGCACGGCGTATTGGCAGCCGCCGCCATCACTTTGCTGATTTACGCTGCAGCAACGATTGGTTTGTCAGGTCTGGCTATAGCAGCCATTCTGCTCTTTGTCGTGGCCGCCGCAGGCGGCGTTTTCATGAATCTGAGCTATCACTGGAAACACCGACCGCTGCCAAAAGGCATTGTGGTCATACATGCGCTCGTCGCGGTAGTGGGCTTCATTCTGCTGATAGTAGCCACAGTGACGGCGCGCGCCTGATTTATCTTCCCCCCAGGGTATCGGGCAGCCCAGCCGTCGGATACCGTCTAGGACGGCGTGACCTTACCCCGCTGAGTACACCATTCGTAATTTAGTGGGCTCGCCGGTTTTCGGTTGATGCAGTTGCCGGAATTGGTCCGGAGCCAGTTGCCCTAAGGCGCTATATGGACGCACCGAGTTGTAGTCAGTGCGCCACGCTTCGATTCGCTTGCGTGCATCGTCGAGACTGACGAACGCATGCTGGTTCAAACATTCTTCGCGCAGCCAGCCGTTGAAGCTTTCGATGTGCGCGTTTCCACCGGCTTGCCTGGACGGATGAACTGCAGCTTGACGCCACGTTGGTGCGTCCAGGCATCGAGCGCCTTGCTGACGAACTCCGGCCCGTTATCCACTTGAATCAGGTTGGGACATCGTCCTCGTTGTCGCGACTGCTCGAGTACACGCGCCACGCGAACACCCGAAACTGCTCAATGCCCTACCCCGTTCGAAATTCCGCTTCAAGAGAATTGAATGAAATTCATATTCTCGAGTGGAGCCTGGCAACTTGCATCATTGCTTGATCGATATCTGATCGGCTTTAATCCAACGAAGCAAATGCTTACCGGATGCGTTAACGTAGTCTACGTAGGCCCACCCACTCGGAGACTGCTTCAGTACGGTTACGACATCATTCTGGACGAGATAGGCTCGACTTGCGGTCGCGTCGTCGGCGGCTGTGAACAGAGTCGCTTTTGCGACCGATACCGTGGCGGTCGGGCCTGCAGCACCCACTTCTTGCGCTACTGGCGTACCTACAGTGGCGGCAGAACCTCTCGAAAGCGCCATATCAATCAGTTGCGCATCGATGCGTGCCCCGTCCGACTTGAGAGCCGCTGCAACTTTCTGATAGGACTCGTGATTGGCAGAGGAAGGTGGGTCACACCGCAAGAGATTGTCGGCCCCCGAAGCATTGCGCATCAGTAAATGCGGGGACTGTCCTGCATGGATGGAGGCTAACTTGTTAATTGCCGATGGACGATCGCGCGTGAGCATCATCGAAGTTTGGGAATCTGTTCCCCACTGGGCACCTTGACTCGGTTGCCAACCCGCTCCACAAATCTCTCCGGTTTGCTCGGCCGTAATACAGCCTGTTTTTATCTCAATCATGGAACAGTACTCCCGGTTCAGCACCGTTTCCGGTTGCCCTTGCCCCATGAACACTGTTCCCTGCTCGTTTCGCATAACGATTACATATTGACCTGAAGGAGAGATATTCCATTTGTTAGGCGGCTCCATCTCCGTTCCCCCGCCGGCGTTCGACTCACCTGCTCGTGGCAGCAGGCCAAACGTCGTTCCATTCGGAAAGGAGAACACCGCTTTCTTCCAGGCCCGACGGGGCAATGGATCTTGAGGGTTCGCCGCATTGCTATAGATCACTGCTGCTCCGCCAGGCAATGCAAAGCGCAGAGTGGACTGCTGTGCTGCGCTGGCAAGACCTGACCACAGCATGGCCATCGCGAGCATAGTTCCGACATGCGTAACAAGCGTGCGCGGGGAACCTTTCCGAAACAACTGAACACGCGGCTTCGTGAGTTTTAACGCTGAGTCTTTCAAGATGGCATTCCCTAAGCTTGGACCAAATGTTGATAACGCCCCGGCGCAACCGACGTCCCGTTTACCTTCGCCATAGCGCGAGTGGGCCCGTAGTCCTGCAAAATGCTGGCCTCGTACGAACCCCTGTTCGGCCCCCCAGGTTGCGTGTCGCGGAACACCGCGATCTGAACGGCTAATTCGCCCCCACTGGCAACCGCAAATCGCGACAATCATGGACATCAGACTGAGATTCAAGGACCACGAACTCGAACCCACCAACTTCGAGCAAGTCCTGTCACGCATTCAGATCGTTACGACCGCGCTTGCCGAGGTCGAACCTAGCATCAATCGCTGGTACGCACGCGGACAGAGCCTGGAAGAAGCACTGCTATATCCGGCGTTCGAGGACGGCTCACCGTCCACGGCCATTTTGGCCGTACTCAAACACAAGTTTGGAGAAAATCCGGAAACGACATATGTGAGCCTGTGGGACGGCAACGAGGACATCAATCAAGGCACGACCATTTCGTGCCATCTGAACGAACCTGGACACCTCAATACGTTCGAGGTATCTCTGGCCGACAAGACAATTCTCGGCGACCTCAATTCCGTGCTGAAAATCGTTCACACTGCAATTGCCACTTTTAAGCCCGTCTACGCCGCGGTCGGGCCGAGAAGCTACGCGACACGGCAGGTATTCGACGACAAACCCGGCGTCGGCTGGATGCTCTACCTACCCACGGTAATTACGCAGCAGCAGCTTCCGGAAGCACGTGAGCTCGTTCCTGTCCCGGAGGCCGGCAAATCGCAGACGGGCACCATCATCGTCAGCACAACCGACGCACCATTCTCGATGAAGAACCCCGAGCACATCGAGACGGCAAACCGAATAGAGATCCGGCTCGTCGAGCAGGATCTCCTCCCCGCCTTCAAGGACCTGTAACCGACGATGCCGGCGCGATAATCCGCGCCGGCATCGTCGGTTAGAACAGCCCAACAAACTGCGCCGCGTCCTCCGCGCTACAGATGCTCAGTTTCGTTGCGCTTCACTTGATCAATTGCAGCACCTCGCGAAAGCGCGGATGCCGACTGGATCCGAGCCATTCGAATGCGATCATCTCGACCGTCGCAATCTCCACACCGTTCGCCCCAAGCCTCCCTATCGCCACTTCTCGATCGACCGTTTTGCGAGAACCCACGGCGTCGCTGATCACCGTCACTTTACGGCCGCTACGCAACAAGCCGAAGGCCGTTTGCAACACGCAGACGTGTGCCTCGCAACCGGCAACGATGACGCTGTTGCGTTCGGCCCGAAGCGCATCGGCCAGACCATCCGCGCATGCGTCGAAATGGTCCTTGGCCACGATGTCCGAGCACAACCCTTTGATCTCCGACACGCTCTCGCCGAGCCGGAGCGGGCTTTGCTCGGTCCCGACGACCGGCACCTCGAATATCCGTGCAATACGGCCGAGTCGAACGGCCTGCGCCACGACGGACGCGCCGTCGTGGATCGCCGGCATCAGTCGTGTCTGAAAATCGACCAATACGAGCACTGAATCGTCGGGTACGTGCAACACCGGGCATTCTCCAAAATGATGTAAAGGCAACCTGGTCCGCCGCCGATCGTCGAGCCACATGCAGCTCCACGAAGGACCAAAAACAAAAGTGAAGGAAGCTGCCAAGCCTACCAAATTTGGCGACACCGACGGGGTCCCGCGACCGTACTCGCCCCATGCCGGGAACACCGATTGCTAACGAGCCCGACGCGTCGAATTCACCGAATCCAACGTCGTCGATTCAACACCCGGTAACCACGAGCAAATGGCCTATACCAACATCCATTGCGGTTCGATTTTCGCGGAATTCCAAATTCTGTTATTTTAAAGTCATCCCGATTCGAATATTTTACCGCCCCCCTTCGGCAATAATTGCACCCCCGTTCAAGCGATAATTTGAGAGGATTCGAAATCATTATTGACTCGATCTTTATCCGAACTTTAGAATCCCCTACGACAGCTTACGTTTCATTTCCCCGCCGCACACGCGTCGCTTCCGGCGCCATGCCGGGGCACCTATAGCAGAAGTGATCCGTGCCTCACGGAGGCGAAGTCTCCTTTTTCTTTTCAATTCCGGCATTAACCGCCTGCCGGCTATTCCGTCCAATTCGCCCGCATCACGCCGGATTAAATCACGCATTGATCCGAACGCCGTCGCACCGCTGTTTCAATCATCCTCATAAAAAATCACCATTCACCAGGAGGGACATCACATGCATCGTTTCGCGAAGTCGCTGTGTATGGGACTCGTCTGCGCCAGCCTGCTCGCGGCCTGCAACGACGACGACATCAAGCCGGCCAATCCGCCGTCGAACCAGGCCGCCCTGTCATTCCGCATGGACGCCGGCGGACAGATCAATGCGTTCTACCGGCAGGATCAGGTCGCCGCGCATCTGCTCGTGCGTTCGTCGACGAAACCGCGCCTGCTCGTCGTGTTTCCGGCCGGCAACAGCGGCACCGGGCTGTGGTTCGACAATACGGCGCAGCCGGTGAACTGGAGCCTCGACACGCCGCCCGCCGCGCTGTCGGCGCCCGACACGCACGGTCGTCCGCTGCACGGCATCGGTGCCGACGTGTCGGTCGACACCGATACGCTGACGGTCCGCCAAGGCGTGCTCAGCAACGTGCGCTTCCTGCGCGACTTCAACGGCGGCGCGACGATTCCGCCGGAGATCGTCACCGCCCCGACGATCCAGGGCAGCGCCGCGCAATGGCAGCGCGACAGGATCGACGGCGCCCCCGGCTACGCGCTGCGCATCACGCTGCGCGACGGCGGCAGCATCGCGCAGGCCGCGGGCGGCAAGCTCGTGCTGCGCGCGGCGCCCGGCTCCCGCACGCTGAAACTGCACGTCGACGCGCTGTCTGGCGAGACGCCGTTGTCGCCGATCACGCGCGCCGACCTGCTCGCGCCGTCCGTGAACCCCGACCCGGTCAGCCAGAACGTGCTCGAATTCCTGAGCTTCCACGACAAGCTGCTGGCCGGCTCGTGGCAGTACGACACCTACTTCGGCCGCGACACGCTGATCTCGGTGCGCATGCTGATGCCGGTGCTGGCGCCGGCGGCGATCGAGGCCGGCCTGACGTCGGTGCTGAGCCGCCTGTCGAACGACGGCAAGGTCGCGCATGAGGAAGGCATCGGCGAATTCGCGCTGGTCGACAACGCGAAGAAAGGCCGGCCGAACGATGCGACGCCGGCCTACGACTACAAGATGATCGACAGCGACTACCTGCTCGCGCCGATCGCGGCGGCCTGGCTGATCGACGACACGCGCGGCCAGGCGCGCGCGGCCGCCTATCTCGCGCAACGCGGCAGCGACGGCCAAACCAACGGCAGCCGGCTGGTCGTCAACCTGCTGCACGTCGCGGCGACCGCGCAGCCATTCGCGCAGCAGCCGTCGGTCGCGAACCTGATCCGCCTGCGGCCCGGCGAGATCGTCGGCAACTGGCGCGACAGCACCGACGGGCTCGGCGGCGGCGTCTACCCGTACGACGTGAATGCGGTGCTCGTGCCGGCCGCGCTGCGCGCGGCGAACGCGTTCCTCGCGCGCGGCCTGCTCGATCCGTACCTCGACGCCGGCCAACGCGCGGCGCTCGCGAACACGGCAACCGAAGCAGCCACCTGGGAGCAGCAGGCGCCGCCGCTGTTCCAGGTGAGCGTGCCGGCCGCGCAGGCGGCGACCGACGTGTCGACCTATGCGCCGTCCGCCGGCGTGCCGGCCGGCACCGCGCCGAGCGCGCCGCTGTCGTTCTACGCGCTGTCGCTCGACCAGCAAGGCGCCCCGATCCCGGTCATGAATTCCGACGGCGGCTTCGCGCTGCTGTTCGGCACGCCGCCGGACGACGAACTGCGGCGCATCGTCGCCGACGTCACGCGGCCCTTCCCGACCGGGCTCGTCACCGATGTCGGGATGCTGATCGCAAACCCCGCGTATGCGAGCCAGGCGCTGTGGCCGAAGTTCACGAGTTCCGCGTATCACGGCACGGTGATCTGGTCGTGGCAGCAGGCAATGTGGGTCGCCGGGCTCGATCGCCAGCTCGCGCGCCAGGACCTGTCGGACACGACGCGCACGCTGCTGACGCAGGCACGGCAGACGATCTGGCAGGTGATCTCGAACGGACGCGACATGCGCACGTCGGAGATGTGGACCTGGTCGTACGTCAACGGCCAGTACCGGCCAGACGCATTCGGCACGCGCAGCGCGGATGCGACCGAGGCCAACGCGGCGCAGCTGTGGAGCACGACGTATCTTGCGATCCGCGATCCGCAACTGCGCACGGGCAAGTACTGGTGGCAGGCATCGCAGCGGATTCAGGACGCGCAGCCGGCGAACACGGCGGCGCTTACGTCACGATAGTCGGGCCGTCGGTGAAACGAAAGCCCCGCGCGCGTATCCGCGGGCGGGGCTTCGTTCGGGTTGCATGCAAAACGGCGGTACGTGGCATCGCGCCACTGCCCCACATCAACGCGCGCCACGTCGCCAGATGTGCGGCGGTCGCTCATCAGTGCGCGACCACGCGATTGCGCCCGTCGCGCTTCGCCTGGTACAGCCGTTCGTCGACCGCGCGCAGCAACGCATCGACCGTACTCCCGTCGACACCGTACTGCGCGACGCCGACGCTGACCGTCACCTGCACGCGCTTGAAATCCAGCCCGAACGGCGAGCTCGCGATCGACGAACGCACGCGCTCGGCCGTCATGCGCGCGCCTTCGAGCGGCATCTCGGGCAACAGCGCCATGAACTCCTCGCCGCCGACCCGCGCAAGCGCACCCGCGGGACGAATCGCCTCGAGACACTGGCGCACGACGCCGCGCAACACCTCGTCGCCGATCTGGTGTCCGTACGCGTCGTTGATGTTCTTGAAGTTGTCGAGATCGAGCGCCAGCAGGCAAAACGGCGTGCCGTCGCGTTCCGCACGCACGATCTCGCGCTCGACCTGCCCGATGAACTGGCGGCGGTTCGACGCACCCGTCATCGGATCGGTCGCGGCCATGTACTCGAGCTTCTGGTTCGTGCGCCGCAATTCCTGCAGCGCGCTATCGGTGCGCGCCATCGATTCCGACAGCCGGCTCATCAGGTCTTCCTGGCGGTAGATCGCCGAGAACGAGCGCGTCGTCTGCAGCGCCTGCACGACGCCATAGCTGAGCAGGAAGAACCCGCCCGCGAAGATCGCATGCGCGAGCCACCACATGTGATTCCACGGCTTGCCGAGGATGAACGCGACCGACGATAGCGCGAACGCCATGATCGACATCCCGTAGATCACCATCAGCGGCGACCGGATGCGCCTGGCGAGCAGCACGCCAACGTTCAGCAGCGAAAAAATCAGCGCGCCGCCTTCCATCGACAGCCGCGTGCCCAGCGCGCCGGCGACCGGCGAATACGCGATGTAGGCGACCGCGACATTGATGATCAGGAAGAACGCGATCCACGGCAGCCACGTTAGCGCACGCGTGCGCTTCTCCGGCCTGTCGGGCGGATTCGAATACGACAGCATGCCCGTCAGCAGCAGGATCGACATCACGAGCCGCGACGCGGGCCCGTACAGCAGGAACAGCCAGATATTGTGGTGCGCCATCCCGGTGAACGCCCCGTGCAGCGCGTAGATCATCGCGAAGCCGAGAAAGCCGAGTGTCAGCCAGCGCAGCAGCGGTTCGCCGGACGACCGGTAGCATACCCACGTCACGTAGGTGACGAAGGCGCCTTCGAGCGTGGCGGCCGCGATCGCGATTTCATGGAATGCGTGGCTCTCGAACACGACGTGGGGGTCGCCGAAAAACCACAAATAGGCAATCAGATAGGCCGGCAAGAGCGCGAATCCGACCAGCAGGCATTTCGCGTAGAGCCTCGCGGCCGCGCTGACGACACGCGGCGGTTCCCCGGATGCATAGGTCGTGCTCAATTTGAACCCCGTTTCGGTCTGCTGCGTGGTTCGAACGTCCACGGTGCCGGAAACGCGTGCTGCATCGTCTTCGCCGGCTACCGGAAACGCGTCGCGAGCGTCGGTGCAACGCACGCGCTGGCCCATCCCGCCGAAAGGCAAATGTCAGAGCAAGTATAGATGCGTCAATTCGTTTGACAAGTAAGGGGAAACGGCAGCATCGAATGAATGCGTTTTACTTCCGGTTCCTTTCGAATGGCCTGCGAAGGCCGGCGCTCGCGGCTTCCACTCGAGAAGCCGCGAGTCGGTCAGTCGCAATCAAACGATTTCGAACAGCCCGGCCGCCCCCTGCCCGCCGCCGATGCACATCGTGACGACCACGTATTTCACGCCGCGCCGCTTGCCTTCGATCAGCGCATGGCCGGTCAGGCGCGCACCCGACACACCGTACGGATGGCCGACCGCGATCGCGCCCCCGTTCACGTTCAGGCGGTCCTCAGGAATCCCGAGCGTATCGCGACAGTACAGCACCTGCACCGCGAACGCTTCGTTCAGTTCCCACAGGCCGATGTCGTCGACCTTCAGCCCGGCCTGCTTCAGCAGCTTCGGCACCGCGAACACCGGCCCGATGCCCATCTCGTCCGGCTCGCAACCGGCCACCGCGAAACCGCGGAACACGCCGAGCGGACGCAGCCCTTCGCGCTGCGCGACATCCGCGTTCATCACCACGCACGCCGACGCGCCGTCCGAGAACTGGCTCGCATTGCCCGCGGTGATCACGCCGCCCGGCACGGCCGAACGGATCTTCGACACGCCTTCGAGCGTCGTGTCGGGCCGGATGCCTTCGTCGGCCGACACCGTCACGTCCTGCGTGAACAGCCGGCCCGTCGCCTTGTCGGCAATGCCCGCGCGCACGGTGATCGGCACGATCTCGTCGTTGAAGCGCCCGGCTTCCTGCGCGGCCGCGGCCCGCAGTTGCGACTGCACGCCGTACGCGTCCTGCCGCTCCTTCGAAATCCCGTAGCGCTTCGCGACGTTCTCCGCCGTCTGCAGCATGTTCCAGTAGATCTCCGGCTTGTGCTCGACGAGCCAGCCTTCCTGGAGCATGTGCCGGTTCATCTCGTTCTGCACGCACGAGATCGACTCGACGCCGCCTGCGATGTACACGTCACCCTCGCCCGCGATGATCCGCTGCGCGGCGAGCGCGATCGTCTGCAGGCCGGACGAGCAGAAACGGTTCACCGTCATCCCCGGCACGCTCACCGGCAGCCCGGCGCGCAGCGCGATCTGCCGCGCGATGTTGGCGCCGGTCGCGCCTTCGGGGTTCGCGCAACCCATGATCACGTCCTCGATGCGCGCGGGGTCGAGCTTCGCGCGTTCGAGTGCGGCGGCGACCACGTGGCCGCCGAGCGTCGCGCCGTGCGTCATGTTGAATGCGCCGCGCCACGATTTCGCGAGCGGCGTGCGTGCGGTCGATACGATTACGGCTTCGGTCATGCGAGTCTCCTTCGGTCCTGCTTCATGTCCTGAATCGGATGGGAATGCGCTACGCCGTCGGGCGCGCGCCCGCGGACGTCACATGTGCGACGCCCGCCGCCTGCATCTGTTGCCATGCGTGCGCGAGCGACCCGTTCAGGTCGATCGCACGGCACGCATCGTTGATCACCGCGGCCTCGAAGCCCGCCGCGCGCGCATCGAGCGCGGACCACGCGACGCAATAGTCGGTCGCGAGCCCGCAACACCACACGCGCTTCGCGCCGAGCTCGCGCAGATAGCCGGCGAGCCCCGTGCGCGTCGTGCGGTCGGCTTCGACGAACGCGGAATAGCTGTCGAGCTGGGCGTCGCCGCCCTTGCGGATCACGAGCCTGGCGTGCGGAATGTCGAGATCGCGATGCAGCGCCGCGCCTTCGGTGTCCTGCACGCAGTGCACGGGCCACAGCACCTGCTCGCCGTACGGCAGCGCGAGCGTCGAGAACGGCTCGTGCCCCGGGTGGTTCGCGGCGAACGACACGTGTTCGCGCGGGTGCCAGTCCTGCGTCAGCACGACCTGGTCGAAGCGTCGCGCGAGCGCGTTGATCACCGGCACGACCGCGTCGCCGTCCGGCACCGCGAGTGCGCCGCCCGGCATGAAGTCGTACTGCACGTCGATCACGAGCAATACGTCGTCGGTGCGTTTCATTGCGTTTCTCCTTGCGGGCCTCGCCGTGCCGTCACGCGGGCCCGTCAGTCGTTGAATCCGCGCCCGGCCGCCGCCCGCTCGACGATCGACGGCGCGAGCTGCCACGCGTCGCCGTTCGGCGCGGCCGCGTAGCGGCGAATCGCCCGCTCGACGTTGTAGAGGCCGACCATGTCCGCGTACAGCATCGGGCCGCCGCGCCAGAGCGGGAAGCCGTAGCCGGTCAGGTAGACCATGTCGATGTCGGACGCCTTCGACGCGATCTTCTCCTCGAGAATCTTCGCGCCTTCGTTGACGAGCGCGAACACGAGCCGCTCGACGATCTCGTCGTCGCCGATCTTGCGCCGCTCGACGCCGCGCTCCTTCGAATACGCGACGACCATCTCGTCGACGAGCGCCGACGGCTTCGCCTTGCGATCGCCCGGCACGTAGTCGTACCAGCCGCCGCCCGTCTTCTGGCCGAAGCGGCCCAGTTCGCACAGGCGGTCGGCGATCTTCGAATACTGCAGATCGGGCTTCTCGACGTAGCGGCGCTTGCGGATCGCCCAGCCGATGTCGTTGCCGGCGAGGTCGCTCATCCGGAACGGGCCCATCGCGAAACCGAACTTCTCGATCGCACGATCGACCTGCGCGGGCAGCGCGCCCTCCTCGAGCATGAAGAGCGCCTGGCGGATGTACTGCTCGATCATCCGGTTGCCGATGAAGCCGTCGCACACGCCCGACACGACCGCCGTCTTGCGGATCTTCTTCGCGACCGCCATCACGGTCGCGAGCACGTCCTTCGCGGTCTGCGCGCCGCGCACGACCTCGAGCAGCTTCATCACGTTCGCGGGGCTGAAGAAGTGCATGCCGACCACGTCCTGCGGACGCTTCGTGAACGCGGCGATCTTGTCGACGTCGAGCGTCGACGTGTTCGACGCGAGGATCGCGCCCGGCTTCGCCACGGCATCGAGCTGGCCGAACACCTGCTCCTTCACGCCGAGCTCCTCGAACACGGCCTCGACGATCAGGTCCGCGTCCTTCAGGTCGTCATAGGACAGCGTCGGCGTGATCAGCGCTATGCGCGCGTCGAGCTTCTGCTGCGTGAGCTTGCCCTTCTTCACCTGCGCGTCGTAGTTCTTGCGGATCGTGGCCAGCCCGCGCTCGAGTGCGTCCTGCTTCGTCTCGAGCAGCGTGACGGGCAGGCCCGCGTTGATGAAGTTCATCGCGATCCCGCCGCCCATCGTGCCCGCGCCGATCACGCCGACGCGGCGAATCTCGCGCACCGGCGTGTCAGCCGGCACGTCGGGAATCTTGCTCGCCGCGCGCTCGCCGAAGAATGCATGCCGCAGCGCGCGGCTTTCCGGCGTCATCATCAGCGCGACGAAGCCCTCACGCTCGGCCGCGCTGCCCTTGTCGAAACCGTTCAGCACGCCGGCTTCGATCGCGTCGATGCACTTGTGCGGCGCGGGGAAATTCGGTGCGGCGGCCCGCGCCGAATTGCGCGCGAACTGGATGAAGCCCGCGGCGTTCTCGTGGACGATCTTGCGATCGCGCACGCGCGGGTGCGGCCCCTTCTGCGCACCGACCTTGCGCGCGAACGCGACGGCCGCGTCGAGCAGGTCGCCGTCGGCCATCGCGTCGAACAGCCCGCTGTTCGCGAGCTGCTCCGACGGCACCGGGGCGCCCGACACGATCATGTTCAGCGCGGTTTCGAGGCCCACCGCACGCGGCAGCCGCTGCGTGCCGCCCGCGCCCGGCAGCAGGCCGAGCTTCACTTCGGGCAGCGCGACCTGAGCACCGGGCGCCGCGACGCGATAGTGCGCGCCGAGCGCGAGCTCGAGGCCGCCGCCCATCACGACGCTGTGCAGCGCCGCGACGACCGGCTTCGCGCTCGCCTCCACCGCGCGAATCACGGTGTGCAGCGTCGGCTCCTGCAGGGCCTTCGGGGTATTGAATTCGGTGATGTCGGCGCCGCCCGAGAACGCGCGGCCGGCGCCTGTCAGCACGATCGCCGTGACCGACGCGTCCTGCAGGGCGCGATCGAGCGCGTCCATGACGCCCTGGCGCGTCGACAGGCCGAGCCCGTTGACGGGCGGATTGTTGAGCGTAATGACGGCCACGCCGTCGCGAGTCGAGTAATCCACTGCCATCTGCCTGCCTCCATGCATCGCGCGCCGGGGTGGCTGCGCTTCATTGTGCGCGGTCGAACGGCCGCATGTCCGGATCGAACGGAGGCAGCATACAACGAAAAAGCACGGTCGTTCAATTTGAATTTTCTTCGATCCGGGGGCCGGATCGGGCGACCGCGTGGCGGACTGCGTGTTGGATCGTCGCCGGCCCCGGCTTACGGCTCGCCGACCGCCGTCGGCAGCACGTAGTCGCGGAACGTCTCACGCAGCTTCAGCTTCTGCAGCTTGCCGGTGGCGGTGTGCGGCAGCGATTCGACGAACACGACGTCGTCGGGCACCCACCACTTCGCGACCTTGCCCTCGTAGAACGCGAGCAGCGCGTCGCGGGTGAGGTTCGCCCCCTCGCGCGGCACCACGACGAGCAGCGGACGCTCGGTCCATTTCGGGTGCGCACAGGCGATGCAGGCGGCTTCGGCCACGCCCGGGTGCGCGATCGCGACGTTCTCGATGTCGATCGAGCTGATCCACTCGCCGCCAGACTTGATCACGTCCTTGCTGCGGTCGGTGATCTGCAGGAAGCCGTCCGGGTCGATCGTCGCGACGTCGCCGGTGGGGAACCAGCCGTCCGACAGCGGCGACGTATCGCTCCGGAAGTAGTGATCGATCACCCAGGGCCCGCGCACCTGCAGTTCGCCGAACGCGACGCCATCCCACGGCAGTTCGTGGCCGTCGTCGCCGACGATGCGCATGTCGACGCCGCAGATCACGCGCCCCTGCTTTTCCAGCAACCGGCGCTGCGTGTCGAGCGGCCGCTGCGACTGCGCCCAGTTCAGCTTCGCGAGCGTGCCGAGCGGCGACAGCTCGGTCATCCCCCACGCGTGGATCACGCGCACGCCGTATTCGTCCTCGAACGTGCGCAGCATCGCGGGCGGGCACGCGGAGCCGCCGATCACCGTGCGGTTCAGCGTCGAGAAGCGCACGCCGGCCTCGCGCATGTAGTTCAGCAGCCCGAGCCACACGGTCGGGACGCCCGCGGAAAACGTCACGCGCTCGGCCTCCATCAGTTCGTACAGCGACTTGCCGTCGAGGTCCTTGCCGGGCAGCACGAGCTTGCCGCCCGTGAGCGGCACCGCGTACGGCAGCCCCCACGCGTTCACATGGAACATCGGCACGACGGGCAGCACGGCGTCCAGCGCCGACAGGTTCATCGCGTCGGGCAGTGCGGCGCCGTATGCGTGCAGCACCGTCGAGCGATGCGAATACAGCACGCCCTTCGGATTGCCCGTCGTGCCCGACGTGTAGCAGAGGCCCGACGCCTGCAGTTCGTCGAGGCGCGGCCAGTCATAGTGGCCGTCTTCGGCGTCGACGAGCGTTTCGTAGCACAGGTACGGCAGCGCGCCGGACGGCACGTGCGCGGCGTCGGTCATCGCGATCCAGCCCTTCACGTGCGGGCACTGCGGCGCGATCGAATCGACGAGCGGCGCGAAATTGATGTCGAAGAAAACGTAGCGGTCTTCCGCGTGATTGACGATGTAGGCGATCTGCTCCGGAAAGAGGCGCGGGTTGATCGTGTGGCACACGGCGCCCATCCCGCCGATCCCGTAATACGCCTCCAGGTGCCGGTAGCCGTTCCAGGCCAGCGTGCCGACGCGGTCGCCCGATTCGACGCCGAGCCGGGCGAGCGCCTGCGCGAGGCGCTTCGCGCGTTGCTCGCAGTCGCGGTACGTGTAGCGATGCAGGTCGCCTTCCACGCGCTTCGACACGATCTCCGTGTCGCCCGCATAACGCGCGGCATGCGCGATCAGCGACGACACCAGCAACGGCATGTCCATCATCTGGCCCAGCAACGGCTTACCCATCGTCTTGTTCTCCCGGAAGGACGCGAATCGGTGACCAGCCTTGAAGCGGTGCGCCGGCTTGCGGCCCGTCCACGGCCGGACGGGCGTCGCGCAACGCACGCGGGCCGCCATGCGGGCGGCGCGGCGCCGCCTTACAATATCGGCTTACCCAGAGGCGCTCAACATGTCGTTTTCCCGAAGCGCAGCCGATGCGGCTGACACTCTCCCCGACCTCGCCGCCACGCTCGGCGCGCCGGCCCTTGGCGCGTTCGTCACGCTCGGCGACGCGTTTCATACGCGGCTGCCGGCCGCGCCGCTGCCCGCGCCGTACGTCGTCGGCTGTTCCGACGAAGTCGCGCAGCTGCTCGGCCTGCCTGCATCGTTCGCCACCCAGCCCGGCTTCGCCGAGCTGTTCGCCGGCAACCCGACGCGCGACTGGCCCGCGCACGCGCTGCCGTACGCGTCGGTGTATTCCGGTCACCAGTTCGGCGTGTGGGCCGGCCAGCTCGGCGACGGCCGCGCGCTGACGATCGGCGAACTCCCCGGCACCGATGGCCGACGCTACGAGCTGCAGATCAAGGGCGGAGGCCGCACGCCGTATTCGCGGATGGGCGACGGCCGCGCCGTGCTGCGTTCGTCGATTCGCGAATTCCTGTGTTCCGAAGCGATGCATCACCTCGGCATCCCGACCACGCGCGCGCTCACGGTGATCGGCTCCGACCAGCCGGTGGTGCGCGAGGAGATCGAGACGTCGGCCGTCGTCACGCGCGTGTCGGAGAGCTTCGTGCGCTTCGGCCACTTCGAGCACTTCTTCTCGAACGATCGCCCGGACCTGTTGCGCCAGCTCGCCGATCACGTGATCGACCGCTTCTATCCGGCGTGCCGCGACGCCGACGATCCTTACCTCGCGCTGCTCGAAGCCGCGATGCTGCGCACGGCCGACCTCGTCGCGCAATGGCAGGCCGTCGGCTTCTGCCATGGCGTGATGAACACCGACAACATGTCGATCCTTGGCCTGACGATCGACTACGGCCCGTTCGGCTTCGTCGACGCGTTCGACGCGAATCACATCTGCAACCACTCCGACACGAGCGGCCGCTACGCGTACCGGATGCAGCCGCGCATCGCGCACTGGAACTGCTACTGCCTCGCGCAGGCGCTGCTGCCGCTGATCGGGCTGCAGCACGGCATCGCCGACGACGATGCGCGCGCCGAGCGCGCGGTCGACGACGCGCAGGCCGTGCTCGCGAAGTTTCCGGAACGCTTCGGCCCCGCGCTCGAACGCGCGATGCGTGCGAAGCTCGGCCTCGAGCTCGAACGCGAAAACGACGCCGAGCTCGCGAACAAGCTGCTCGAAACGATGCACGCGAGCCATGCGGACTTCACGCTGACGTTCCGCCGGCTCGCGCAGCTGTCGAAGCACGACGCGAGCCGCGACGCGCCGGTGCGCGACCTGTTCATCGATCGCGACGCGTTCGACGCGTGGGCGAACCTCTACCGCGCGCGGCTGTCCGAGGAGACGCGCGACGACGCGGCCCGTGCGGCCGCGATGAACCGCGTGAACCCGAAATACGTGCTGCGCAACCATCTGGCCGAAGTCGCGATCCGGCGCGCGAAGGAAAAAGACTTTTCCGAAGTCGAACGACTCGCGCAGGTGCTGCGCCGGCCGTTCGACGAACAACCGGAACATGAAGCGTATGCGGCATTGCCGCCCGACTGGGCCGGGTCGCTCGAAGTGAGCTGTTCGTCGTGACCCGCACGACCCGACCGACCGATCAGGAGAACTCCCACATGTCACACGATACCGACGATAAAACCTACCCGTACCAGAAGGACGACGCCGAGCTGCGCCGCCGGCTCACGCCGATGCAGTACGAAGTCACGCAGCATGCGGCGACCGAGCGCGCGTTCACCGGCGAATACACCGACACCGAAGACGCCGGCATCTACAAATGCGTCGTCTGCAGCACGCCGCTGTTCGAATCCGGCGCGAAATTCCATTCGGGCTGCGGCTGGCCCAGCTATTTCAAGCCGCTGAACGGCGAGGTGATCGACGAGAAGATCGACCGCACGCACGGGATGGTGCGCGTCGAGGTCCGCTGCAACCATTGCGGCGCGCATCTCGGCCACGTGTTCGAGGACGGCCCGCGCGACAAGACCGGTTTGCGGTACTGCATCAATTCGGCTGCGTTAAACTTCGAGTCCCGACCCGAAAACGAATGAGCGGCGCCGGACGGATCGGTCGGGCAGCTTCGCCGGCTGCGCCGATCCCGGACGGTGTCGCCTGGCGGGTCCCCACAACGGTGAAAGGCCGCGCGATGCGGTCTTTCACGCAGCTGCGAGCGCCATGAAATTCCTGTTCGATCTGTTTCCGATCATCCTGTTTTTCGCCGCCTTCAAGGTCTGGGGCATCTTCACCGCCACCGCCGTCGCGATCGTCGCGACACTGGCCCAGGTCGCGTGGGTCGCCTTCCGGCACCGGAAGGTCGACACGATGCTGTGGGTCAGTCTCGGCGTGATCGTCGTCTTCGGCGGCGCCACCCTCGTCCTGCATGACGAAAAATTCATTCAATGGAAACCGACAGTGCTGTACTGGTTGTTTGCGATCGGGCTGCTCGCCGCACGCTATGCGTTCGGCAACAACCTGATCGAGAAGATGATGGGCAAGCAGCTCACGCTGCCGCATCCCGTGTGGGACAAGCTGAACGTCGCGTGGGCGATGTTCTTCGCGGTGCTCGGCGTCGCGAACCTGTACGTGGTGCACAACTACACCGAATCGCAGTGGGTGAACTTCAAGCTGTTCGGGACGACGGGCGCGATGGTCGTGTTCATCATCCTGCAGAGCCTGTGGCTCACGAAGTACCTGAAGGACGAATGACATGACCGACGCCTTTCTCGACGCCTCGCCCGACGAGCGCATCGCGCTGATCGAAGCGCGCCTGACCGCCTCGCTCGCGCCACTGTCGCTCGCGGTGCGCGACGACAGCGCGCAGCACGCGGGCCACGCCGGCGCGGCCGCCGGCGGCCACTACACGGTCACGATCGTGTCGGCCGCATTCGCGGGCAAGCCACGCGTGGCGCGGCACCGGCTGGTGTATGATGCGCTCGCTGATGCGATGCAGCGCGGCATTCACGCGCTCGCGATCGTGGCTTATACGCCCGAAGAATTCAACGAATCTTCAATCTAGTCTCAACAGGAATTCCCGATGATCCTGAAATCCCCCCGCCTGTGGGTCGCGGCGGCTGCTTTTGCAGCGGCACCGGCATTCGCCCAGAACATCGCCGTCGTGAACGGCACGCCGATTCCGAAGTCGCGCGCCGACGCGATGGTCGCGCAGCTCGTCCAGCAAGGTCAGACCGACAGCCCGCAACTGCAGCAGGCCGTGCGCCAGGAACTCGTGAACCGCGAAATCCTGATGCAGGAAGCGATCCGCGAAGGCATCCCGAACCGTCCGGACGTGAAGGCGCAGGTCGCCGTCGCGCAGCAGACGGTCGTGCTGCGCTCGATGATCGAGAGCTTCCTGAAGAAGAACCAGCCGAGCGACGCGGAAGTGAAGGCGCGCTATGACGAGCTCGTGAAGGGCGCCGGCGGCAACCGCGAGTACCACCTGCATCACATCCTCGTCGAAAGCGAGCAACAAGCGAAGGACCTGATCGCGAAGATCAAGGGCGGCGCGAAGTTCGAGGATCTCGCGAAGCAGTACTCGAAGGATCCGGGTTCGGGCAAGAATGGCGGCGACCTCGACTGGTCCGATCCGAAGGCGTACGTGCCGGAATTCGCGGCGGCCGCGCAGAAGCTGCAGAAAGGCCAGATGACCGACACGCCGGTGAAGACGCAGTTCGGCTGGCACATCATCCGTGCCGACGACATCCGCGACGTCGCCCCGCCGCCGTTCGATCAGGTGAAGGCGCAGATCGCGCAGCAGATCGTGCAGCAAAAGCTGCAGGCGTTCGAGGAAGGTCTGCGCCAGCAGGCGAAGATCCAGTAACGTCGGCGACATTCGCCCATGCCAAGGCCGCTCCCCGTGAGCGGCCTTTTTCATGCGTGCGTGCGGCTGCGGCACACGCCGCGCCGGCTGCGGTCGACCCGCGCGTTGCGGCCCGGATGCGCACGGATACGGCGCGCGCCGCCCTGCCCGGCCGCGCAAAGAAAAAGCCGCTTCTAAGCGGCTTCTTTTCGGAACGGCGGGATCCGGGACCCTGTTCGGACAGCGCGGCGAACCGCTATGCGGGATAGAACGCAGCGTGATAGCGGACCGCACCCGACGGCCGCGGCGCGGCTTCGTCGAACGCCAGCGCGAGGAAATACTCGCGCGGCTCATCCGCGAACACGAGATCGCCGGACGGCACGAAGCCGAAACGCGCGTAGTACGCGGGATCGCCGAGCACGACGCAGCCGCGCGCACCGAGCCGGCGCAATGCGTCGAGCCCCGTGCGCACGAGCCCCGCACCGATGCTCCGGCGCCGGCATTCGGGCCGCACCGCGAGCGGCCCGAGCCCGTACCATGCGTGGCTGCCGGCCGGCGCGCCGCCGATCGACACCGGCGAGAACGCGACGTGACCGATCACGCGCTCGTCGCGCTCCGCGACGAGCGACACGGCGAGCGCGCCATCCGCGCGCAGCGCGTCGACGATCTGCCGCTCGAGCTGCCCATGCTGCGGTTCGTCCGCGAACGCGGCCACGATCACGCGACCGATCGCATCGACGTCGCCGGCGCGTTCATCGCGCAGCGTGACGATCTCGACCGGTGCGTGCGGATCGAACATCAGCCGATCCAGCGGCGTGCGTTACGGAACACGCGCATCCACGGGCTCGCTTCGTCCCAATCTTCCGGATGCCAGCTCATCGTGACCGTGCGGTGCACGCGCTCCATGTGCGGCATCAGCACCGAGAAGCGGCCGTCGGCCGTCGTGACCGACGTGATGCCGGCCGGCGACCCGTTCGGGTTGAACGGATAGCGCTCGGTCGCTTCGCCGCGGTGGTCGATGTAGCGCATCGCGACCGCGACGCGATCGATGTCGCCCTGCTGCGAGAAGTCCGCATAGCCTTCGCCGTGCGCGACCGCCACCGGAATCCGCGAGCCTTCCATCCCCGCGAAGAAGATCGACGGCGACTTCTCGACTTCGACGAACGAGAAGCGCGCCTCGAACTGCTCCGACTTGTTGCGCGTGAACTTCGGCCACGCCTCGGCGCCCGGAATCATCGACGCGAGGCTCGACAGCATCTGGCAGCCGTTGCAGATGCCGAGCGCGAACGTGTCGGGGCGCGCGAAGAACGCCGAGAACATGTCGGCGAGGTTCGCGTTGAAGCGGATCGTCTTCGCCCAGCCTTCGCCGGCGCCCAGCACGTCGCCGTACGAGAAACCGCCGCACGCCACCGCGCCCGCGAAATCGGCGAGCGTCGCGCGGCCCGCGAGCAGGTCGCTCATATGCACGTCGTGCGCGTCGAAGCCCGCGCGGTCGAACGCGTACGCCGTTTCGAGGTGCGAGTTCACGCCCTGCTCGCGCAGGATCGCGACGCGCGGGCGTGCGCCCGTCGCGATAAACGGCGCGGCGATGTCGTCGGCCGGATCGAACGTCAGCACCGGCGAGATGCCCGGGTCCGCCGCATCGAGCAGCGCGTCGTATTCGGCGTCCGCGCAAGCCGGGTTGTCGCGCAGGCGCGCGATGCGCCAGCTCACTTCGCCCCACGCACGATGGAGTTCGGCGCGCGGCGCGTCGAAGATCTTCTTCGCATCGCGGTACACCTCGATCACGTCGCGCTCGTTGACCGTGCCGATCACGTGCGAGCACGCCGACAGGCCGAACTCGCGCAGCGCGCCGAGCACCACGTCGCGATCGGCCGCGCGCACCTGCACGACGGCGCCGAGCTCTTCCGAGAACAGCGCGCGCAGCGTGCGATCCTCGCGACGGCCGCTCGTCTGCTTCGCCCAGTCCTTCGCGTCGCCGTAGTCGGATTCGTGATTCGGGTCGAGCGTCAGCATGTCGACGTTCAGCGACACGCCCGCGTGACCCGCGAACGCCATTTCGCACACCGTCGCCCACAGGCCGCCGTCCGAGCGGTCGTGGTACGCGAGCAGCTTGTCTTGCGCGTTGAGCGTCTGGATCGCGTTGAAGAAGCGCTTCAGGTCTTCCGGATCGTCGACGTCCGGCGTCGCGTCACCGACCTGCTGCGTGACCTGCGCGAAAATGCTGCCGCCCATCCGGTGCTTGCCGCGACCGAGATCGATCGCGATCAGCACGCTGTCGCCCGCGTCGGCGATGCGGCGCAGTTGCGGCGTCAGGTGGCGGCGCACGTCCTCGACCGGTGCGAACGCGGAGATGATCAGCGACACCGGCGACACCACTTCCTTCGCGACGCCCTGCTCGTCCCACTTGGTCTTCATCGACAGCGAGTCCTTGCCGACCGGAATGCCGATCCCGAGCGCCGGGCACAGCTCCATGCCGATCGCCCGGACCGTATCGAACAGCGCGGCGTCCTCGCCGGCCGTGCCGCACGCGGCCATCCAGTTCGCCGACAGCTTCAGCTTGTCGAGCGACGCGATCGGCGCGCTCGCGATGTTCGTGATCGCCTCGCCGACGGCCATGCGGCCCGATGCCGGCGCGTCGATCACCGCGAGCGGCGTGCGCTCGGCCATCGTCATCGCCTCGCCCTTGAAGCCCGCGTAGTCGAGCGCGGTCACCGCGCAGTCGGCCACCGGCACCTGCCACGGGCCGACCATCTGGTCGCGCACCGACGTGCCGCCGACCGAACGGTCGCCGATCGTGATCAGGAACGACTTGCTGCCGACCGTCGGGTGCTTCAGCACGTCGACCGCGACTTCCGACAGCGCGATGCCCGTCACGTCGACCGGCGCGCGCTCGGTGGCGACGCGCGCGACGTCGCGGTGCATGCGCGGCGGCTTGCCGAGCAGCACTTCCATCGGCATGTCGACCGGGTATTCGTCGGCGCCCGTCGCTTCGTCGTCGACGAGCTTCAGCTGGCGTTCGTCGGTCGCGACACCGACCACCGCGAACGGGCAGCGCTCGCGTGCGCAGATCGCCTCGAAGCGCGGCAGGTCGGCCGGCGCGATCGCCAGCACGTAGCGCTCCTGCGCCTCGTTCGACCAGATTTCGCGCGGCGACAGGCCCGATTCCTCGAGCGCGACCTTGCGCAGCTCGAAGCGCGCACCCTTGCCCGCGCCGTCGACGATCTCGGGGAACGCGTTCGACAGGCCGCCCGCGCCGACGTCGTGGATGCTCAGGATCGGGTTTTCCGCGCCGAGCTGCCAGCAGCCGTTGATCACTTCCTGCGCGCGCCGCTCGATTTCCGGGTTGCCGCGCTGCACCGAGTCGAAGTCGAGTTCGGCCGTGTTCGCGCCGGTCGCCATCGAGCTCGCCGCGCCGCCGCCCATGCCGATCCGCATGCCGGGGCCGCCGATCTGGATCAGCAGGGAGCCTGCCGGCACATCGTGCTTGTGCGTATGCTGATCCGCGATGTTGCCGAGGCCGCCCGCGATCATGATCGGCTTGTGATAGCCGCGCACCTGACCGTCGACGTTCTGCTCGTACACGCGGAAGTAGCCGCCGAGGTTCGGACGGCCGAATTCGTTGTTGAACGCGGCGCCGCCGAGCGGGCCGTCGATCATGATCTGCAGCGGCGACGCGATGCGGTCCGGACGGCCGTACGGGCCGTGCACGTCGTTCGGGTTGCGCTCGCCGAGCGGCTGCGCCGCGTCGCGGGCGTTTTCCCACGGCTGGCGTGCGCCGGGCAGGTCGAGGTTCGACACGGTGAAACCGGTGAGGCCGGCCTTCGGACGCGCACCGCGGCCCGTCGCGCCTTCGTCGCGGATCTCGCCGCCCGCGCCGGTCGCCGCGCCCGGGAACGGCGAGATCGCCGTCGGGTGATTGTGCGTCTCGACCTTCATCAGCGTGTGCGTGAGTTCGGTGTGGCGCCCATAGCGCTCGCCCGGCTCGCCGGCCGCGCCCGCGTTGCGCGGGAACCAGCGCTCGGCTTCGGCGCCGACCATGATCGACGAGTTGTCCGAATACGCGACGATCGTGCCCTGCGGGCTCAACTTCTCGGTGTTGCGGATCATCGCGAACAGCGACATGTCCTGCGGCTCGCCGTCGATCGTCCACTGCGCGTTGAAGATCTTGTGGCGGCAGTGCTCGCTGTTCGCCTGCGCGAACATCATCAGCTCGACGTCGGTCGGGTTGCGTTCGAGCTTGCGGAACGCGTCGACCAGGTAGTCGATTTCGTCATCGGCGAGCGCGAGGCCCAGCTCGACGTTCGCGCGCTCGAGCGCCCCGCGGCCGACGCCCAGCACGTCGACGGTCGCGAGCGGCTTGGCCGGCAGTTCGTCGAACAGGTGCTTCGCGTCGTCGCGCGCGGCGACCACGCTTTCGGTCATCCGGTCATGCAGTGCGGCGGCGACGGCTGCGCGCGCGTCGTCGGACAGCGCCTTCTTGCCGCCGAGCAGGCCCGACTTCAGCGTGACCGTGAATTCGACGCCGCGCTCGATGCGACGCACCTGCGTGAGGCCGCAGTGCTGCGCGATGTCGGTCGCCTTGCTGGCCCACGGCGAAACCGTGCCGAAGCGCGGCAGCACGACGAAGGTCTCGGTCGCGCCCTTCTCGGCCGCCGGCTCGAACGGCGCGCCGTAGTGCATCAGCGCGTCGATGCGTGCGCTGTCGTCGGCCGACAGCGGCTCGGCCGCATTGACGAAGTGCAGGAACTGGCCGCGCACCGCGACGATGTTGGCGTCGATTTGCCTGAGCGTGTCGAGCAGACGGGTTTGACGGAAATCGGAGAGGGCCGAAGCGCCGGGAAAACACGAGAAGTGAGCCATGGGCTGGACTGACGTCGATGAGTCGCGCGAAGTGGCGACGTGGGGCGAAAGGAAGGCCGTAATTATACCCGGAAGTCGGTCGCCCCAGACCGGCCGATCGGGACCCGTCGCGCACCGCGACGGTGCACCGCAATCCGCCGCACCCGCCTCGCCGAGCCGCCCGCCCATCCGTCCGCCGGGCCGGCGTGCCCGGCCGCGGCAGCCGGCGGCCGCACGATGGCGGAATCGGATGGGCTCGCGTGGCGCCGGTTCGCGCGCTTTTGGCGCTATCATTCCCGGTTCACCGGGCCGGGGGCCCGTCAGCGAATTCTCACCGGGCGGCGTGCGCGCCGCCCGTCATCGAAGCAATCCATGGATGTCATCGTCATCGGCGGCGGACTCAGCGGCGTCGCCACCGCCTACCAGCTGCGTGCGGCCGGCCATCGCGTGTGCGTGGTCGAGCGCCACGCGACCGTCGCGCAGGGTGCGACCTACGGCGACGGCGGCGCGCTGCTGCCGAGCCCGCTCGACGTCTGGTTCGGCCCCACCTTCATGCACCAGCGCCAGCCGCGCGACACCGGCATCGTGTACAAGCCGGGCTTGAACGGCGGCGTGCGCCGCTTCGTGAAGCAGCTCGCGGCGCTGCGCGAGCCCGACGCATTCGTCGCGCAGTACGCGCGGCTGCGCCCGCTGATCGACGCGTCGCGCGAGTCGCTCGCCGACATCGAGGCGCGCTTCCAGCTCGAATTCGAGCAGAAACCCGGGATCCTGCACGTCGTGCGCGACACGCGCGACTGGGACGCGCTGCAGCCGGCGCTCGACCTGCTGCGCACGCTCGACCAGCCGTACCGGGTGCTCACCGCCGACGAATGCGCGGCACTCGAGCCGTCGGTGCCGGCCGAGCCCGGCTTCGCCGGCGGCGTGCTGCTCGAGGCCGAGCGCACCGGCAACTGCCCGCTGTTCGCGAAGCTGGTCAAGCAGACGCTCGACGAGCACGGCGTGCAGTTTCGCTTCGGCGCGGACGTCGCCGCGATCCGCGTCGACACCGGCCGCGCCGCGGTCGAGCTCGCGCCGCCGGCCGGCGGCCGGCACGCGACGAAGGCGCGCGAGGTCGACGTGATTTCGGCCGACGCGATCGTGGTCGCCGCCGGCGCCGGCAGCCTGCCGCTGCTGGAGCGGCTCGGCTGGCGGCTGCCGCTGCATCCGGTGCGCGCCCACACGCTGACCGCGCCGGTCGCGTACGAAGAACATGCGCCGCACCTGAGCGTCGTCGATTCGATCAAGCGGATCTCGATCACGCGCACCCACCAGCGGTTGCGCATCGGCGGCGGCGGCGTGCTGCAGAGCGTCGCCGACACCGCGAAGCCGCTTCCCGAGCCGTTGTCCGAGGCCGCGCTCGCGCTGCTCGGCCAGGCCGTCCACGACTGGGTGCCGGGCGCCGCAAAGATTTCCGCCGCGCTGTCGTGGCAAGGCACGCAGCTGCTGTCGCCGGACGGCCTGCCGGTCGTCGGTCCGACCCCGCATCCGCGCGTGTTCGTCAATTTCGGCCACGGCCCGGCCGGCTGGGGCCTCGCGTGCGGGTCTGCTAAAGTGGTGACCGACTGCGTGGGCGGCGCCGCGCAGCAGTGGCCGGCCGACACGCTCGCCGCGCTGAGCGCCGCGCGCTTCACGACCTGACCGCCGCGGGCTCGCCCCCGGGGCGGCTTCCTCTTCGCCGCCATGACTCCGCGATGACGAACACCCGCCCGCTTCCCGACTCCGCCCCGCTCGCGCTGCTGCGCGTCGCCGACCTGCGCGCGGCCGAGGCCGCCGCAACCGCCGAACTGCCGCCGCACACGCTGATGGGCCGCGCGGGCGCGGCCGCCGCGCGCTGGCTGTCCGAACGGGTCGCCGGCGACGAACGGCCGGTCTGGTTCGCGGTCGGCCCCGGCAACAACGGTGGCGACGCACTGGTGGCCGCCGCGCAGCTGCAGCAGCTTGGCGTCGCCACGCAGGCGTGGATGCCGGTCGCGGTCAAGCCGGACGATGCGCAATGGGCGCTCGGCCTCGCGCGCGCGGCCGGCGTGCCGCTGTCGACCGAACCACCCGCATCGCTGGACGATTACGCGTGGGTCGTCGACGGACTGTTCGGCATCGGCCTCGGCCGCGCACTCGACGGCCCGTTCGCCGCGCAGGCCGCGCGCATCGCCGCGCACACACGAAGCGGCGGCCGCGTGCTCGCGCTCGACGTGCCGAGCGGACTGGACAGCGACACGGGCCGGATCGTCGGCGCGGGCGTCGCCGTCGCCGCGACACATACGCTCACCTTCATCGGCGCGAAGCCGGGCCTTTACACAGGCGACGGCCGCGATCTCGCCGGCGAGATTCACATCGCGTCGCTCGACGTCGCTCCGCCCGCCGCGCCGGCCGTCGTGCTGAATGCGCCGGCCCGGTTCGCCGCCGCGCTGCCCGCCCGCGCGTTCGCGTCGCACAAGGGCACGTTCGGCAGCCTGGCGGTGCTCGGCGGCGACACCGGCATGTGCGGCGCGCCGATCCTCGCCGCGCGTGCCGCGCTGTTCGCGGGCGCCGGCAAGGTGCATGTCGGCTTCCTCGGCGCCGGCGCGCCGCCGTACGACCCGCCGTTTCCCGAGTTGATGCTGCATCCGGCGGACGGCCTCGACCTCGATGCGATGTCCGCGATCGCGGCAGGCTGCGGCCTCGGCACGCGCGAGGCCGCGGCAACCCTCGTGCGTGACGTGCTCGCGCACGACGCCGTGACGCTGCTCGACGCCGACGCGCTGAACCTCGTCGCAACGCACGCCGAGCTCGCGACCGCCGTTGCCGCCCGCGGTGCGCACGGCCTCGCGTGCGTGCTGACGCCGCATCCGCTCGAGGCGGCACGGCTGCTCGGCAGCGATACCGCGACGGTCCAGCACGATCGGCTGGCCGCTGCCCAGGCGCTCGCCGCGCGCTACGCGAGCATCGTCGTGCTGAAGGGCTCGGGCACGGTGATTGCCGCGCCCGACGGCCGCCTGACGATCAACCCGACCGGCAATGCCGCGCTCGCGACCGGCGGCACCGGCGACGTGCTCGGCGGCCTGATCGGCGCGCTGCTCGCGCAGCGCGTGGCGCCGTACAAAGCCGCGCTCGCGGGCGTGTATCTGCACGGCCTCGCGGCCGACACGCTGACCGCGAACGGCAACGGCCCGGCCGGCCTCGTCGCGGGCGAACTCGCGCCGATGGTGCGCACGCTGATCAATCGCCTTTTTTACCCGTCGCCGCGCGCCGACATATAACGCCGCTATACTGAGTGCCCCGCCGCACGGCGGGTCCTCTCGTCCGCCGGCCTTCCGATCCCGATGAGCCGGCGCGGCATTCCTCCCGATTCACGCTTCACTCGAACCGCCATGACGCTGAATTCGCTCCCCGCCTGGACTGCCCTTCAATCCCACTTCGAACAAATCCGCCATGCGCGCCTGCGCGACTGGTTCGCGCCGGAAAACGACCGCGCGCCGACCCGTGCCGAACGCTTCACGATTCCCGGCGGCGGCCTTGCGGCCGACTTGTCGAAGAACCGCATCAACGACGACACGCTGCGCCTGCTCGTGCAACTGGCCCGCGAAGCGGGCGTCGAAGCGCGCCGCGACGCGATGTTCGCCGGCGAGATCGTCAACCCGACCGAAGGCCGCGCCGCGCTGCACACGGCATTGCGCGCGACCGACCCGCACGCGCCGTTCCATGCGCAGATCAGTGCCGAGCGCGCGAAGATGGCGACCTTCGCGCGCGCCGTGCGCAGCGGCGCGTGGACCGGCTACACCGGCAAGCGCATCCGCCACGTGATCAACATCGGCATCGGCGGCTCGGATCTCGGCCCGAAGATGGTCACACATGCGCTGCATCACGTCGCGAGCCCGGACATCTCGACCCACTTCGTATCGAACGTCGACGGCGCCGATCTCGCGCGCGTACTCGAACAGGTCGACCCGGAGGAAACGCTCGCGATCATCGTGTCGAAGACCTTCACGACGCTCGAGACGATGACGAACGCACGCTCGCTGCGCGACTGGTTCGTCGCGCGCGGCTGCCCCGAGACCGCCCTCGCGAAGCACTTCGTCGGCGTATCGGCGAACCCGGCCGAAGTCGTGAAGTTCGGCATCGACGCGGACAACGTGTTCGAAATGTGGGACTGGGTCGGCGGCCGCTATTCGCTGTGGTCGGCGGTCGGCCTGTCGATCATGATCGCGATCGGGCCCGAGCAGTTCGACGAACTGCTCGCCGGCGCGAACGACATGGACCGCCATTTCCGCCAGGCGCCGCTCGAGCGCAACCTGCCGGTGCTGCTCGGCCTGATCGGCATCTGGTACCGCAACTTCTTCGGCTCGCAGAGCTATCTCGTCGCGCCGTATTCGGAAGCGCTGCACTACCTGCCGTCGTACCTGCAGCAGCTCGAGATGGAAAGCAACGGCAAGTCCGCACGCCTGGACGGCACGTTCGTCGACTACCCGACGTCGGCCGTCACGTGGGGCGAGCCCGGCACCAACGGCCAGCACGCGTTCTTCCAGATGCTGCACCAGGGCCCGACGATCGTGCCGATCGACTTCATCGCGGTGCTGACGCCCGAGCATCCGCTCGCGAGCCATCATCCGAAGCTGCTCGCGAACTGCTTCGCGCAGAGCGAAGCGCTGATGCTCGGCCGCACGCTCGACGAAGCACGCAAGGTCGCCGGCCCCGGCAAGGAAGCGCTCGCGCCGCACCTGACGTTCCCCGGCAACCGGCCGACGACGACGCTGCTGGTGGATGCGCTGACGCCGCGCACGCTCGGCGCGCTGATCGCGCTCTACGAGCACAAGGTGCTGGTGCAGGCGACGGTGTGGGACATCAATCCGTTCGACCAGTGGGGCGTCGAGCTCGGCAAGATTCTCGGCAAGGTCGTCGAAGCCGACCTGTCGGCCGAGTCGGTCGATCCCGCGAAGCATGATTCGTCGACGACCGCGCTGATCGAGCGCGCGCGTGCGGCGCTCAAGCGCTGACGCGACCACGTCATGCGCATGCCGGTCGCACCGGCGATCGACCGTGTGCGACCGGCGCCAGCATTCAGCGCCTTGCTACGCCGCCTGCGGCGCGACGATGCGTCCGGCGTCGATCGTGACCGTCGTCGCGCAGCGCCGCGCGAGTTCGGCATCGTGCGTGACGAGCACGAGCGTCGCGCCGTGCGCGCGGTTCAGTTCGAACATCAGGTCGATGACCGCGTGGCCCGTGGCCGCATCGAGGCTGCCGGTGGGTTCGTCGGCGAACAGGATCGCCGGGTGCGTGACGAACGCGCGCGCGAGCGCGACGCGCTGCTGTTCGCCACCGGACAGCAGCTTCGGATAATGCGCGGTGCGCTCGCCAAGACCGACCTGCACGAGCAGCGCGCGGGCCCGCTCGGCCGCTTCGCGCGCACCGATGCCGCCCCGCAGCTCGAGCGGCAGCATCACGTTCTCGAGCGCCGTCAGGTGCGGCATCAACTGGAATGACTGAAACACGAATCCGACGGCGCCGTTGCGCAGCGCGGCACGCTCGTCCTCGTCGAGCTGGTCGAGCGCACGACCGAGCAGGCGAACCGTGCCGCTCGTCGCGCTGTCCAACCCCGCAAGCAGGCCGAGCAGCGTCGATTTGCCGGACCCCGACGCACCGACGATCGCGAGGCTGCTGCCGGATCGCACACTGAGCGTGATGCCGTCGAGGATCGTCAGCTCGCCCGTTGCATCGGCGACCCGCTTGTATACGTCTTGGACTTCGATGATCGGATCGGTAATCTTGAACATGGACACGACATTCCACTGGAAGAGACGCGCGGCGCTCGCCGCGCTGCTGGGGACGCTGCTCGCAGCAACCATGCCCGCACGCGCCGCGACGGCGGCCCCGACATCGGGCCAGGGCCGGCCCGCGCTCGTCGTGCTCGGCGACAGCCTGTCGGCCGAATACGGACTGCCGCGCGACACCGGCTGGGTTGCGCTGCTGCGGCAACGGCTCGCGACCGAGCGAATCGATTATAGCGTCGCGAACGCAAGCGTCAGCGGCGACACCACGAGCGGCGGCCGCGCACGGCTGCCCGCGGTGCTGCAACGGCTCAAGCCGTCGATCGTCGTCGTCGAACTCGGGTCGAACGACGCGCTGCGCGGCGTGCCGCTCGCGACGACCGAGCAGAACCTGCGTGACATCATCGCCGATGCGCGGCAAGCGCGTGCGAAGGTCGTGCTGGTCGGCATGTACGTGCCGCCCAACTACGGGCCCGATTACACGCAGAAATTCCATGCGCTCTATACGCGGCTGTCGAAGGAACTCGGCGTTCCGCTCGTGCCGTTCCTGTTGGCCGGCATCGAGAACAAGCCGGAGATGTTCCAGTCGGACCAGATGCATCCCACGCAGCAGGCGCAGGGCGTCCTGCTCGACAACGTCTGGCCCGCGCTGAAACCGCTGCTCGGCAAACCACGCGGCTGATCTGGCGATTCACCCCGGCCTGGAAAAAGAAAGCCCCGCTCGAAGCGGGGCTTTCTTTTGTTGCGTGCGAAACCGTTAATGGCGCTTCGCTCAGTTGCCGCTGTCCTGCGACTGGCTCGGCGTGGTGCCGTACAGCTTCACCTTCGAGCGGTCGCGCAGCGCGGCGAGATACGCTTCGCCTTCGCTTTGCGCTTCGACCTGCGCCATCTGCTGCTGCGCGGCCGCGAGCTGCTGCGGATCGACGGCCGTGCCCGGAATCACCGCGTTCACGCGATAGATCGCGTAGCCGTCCGCACCGAGATCGACCCCGACGTAGGCCGGCAGCGTCTTCGCATCGACCTTGTACACGGCGCTCAGCGCGGCCGGCGTCAGGCCTTGCGATTGCATGCGCGACACCTTCTGCACGGGCGTGAAGCCATCGGCCGATTTCGACTTCTGCAGCTCGGCCAGCTTCGCCGCGCCGTCCTTCTTCGCGAGTTCCGTGGCTTGCTCGGCGACGACCTTCTGACGCACCGCGTCCTTGATCGTGTCGAGCGCCGGCACGGCAGCCGGCTTGTAGTCGGTCACGCGCGCCGAGATCAGCGTGTTGTTGCCCACGTCGATCGCCTGCGTGTTGTTCCGGCTCTTCACCGAGTCGCTCGCGAACACGGCGGCGAGGAACTTCGGGTTGTTCAGCGGGCTCGTCGGCGGCAGCTGCGGATTCGGCGTCGGCATGACGGTGGCAATCTGGATCGTCAGCTTGTACTTGTCGGCGGCCGGCTGCAGCGTCTTCGCCTTTTCATACACGGTCGACGTGAAGCCTTCCGCGTTGTCCGTGAACGCCTTCGCCGCATACTGCTGCTTCAGCTGCACCGCGATCTGGTCCTTCACGTCGGCGAACGGCTTGACCACCGACGGCTTCACTTCCGTCGCCTTCAGGATGTGGAAACCGAGATCCGACTGCACGACACCGCTCACGTCGCCCTGCTTCAGCGCGAATGCGGCATCGTCGAACGCCTTGCCGCCCGCCGTCGAGCCGCGCGTGATGAAGCCGAGATCGCCGCCCTTCGCTGCCGACGGTGCATCCTGCGAGTTCTTCTGCGCGATCTGCGCGAACTGGTCCGGATGCGCCTTCACGTCGGCCAGCAGCTGCTCGGCCTTCGCCTTCGCGGCTGCCTTGTCGGCGGCGCTCGCGTCGCTCGCCGCGGCGATGAAGATATGGCTCACGCGTACCTGCGCTTCCGAGCGGAAGTGCGTCGGGTTGTCGTCGTAGAACTTCTTGATGTCCGCATCGTTCGGCTGTGCGCTCGCGGCGGCCGCGGCCGGCGAATAGACGAGATACTGGATCGTCGCGGTTTCCGGCGTCGCGAAGCTCTGCTTGTGCGCGTCATAGTACGCGGTGAGCTGCGCGTCGGTCGGCTGCACCTTCGCCGCGTAGTCGCTCGTCTTCAGCACGAGCGCCTGCACTTCGCGCTGCTGCGCGGCCAGCTCCGACAGGCGTTGCGCCGGGCCCTTCGGCGTGAATGCGCTCGCCACGATGCTGGCCGGAATCTGCTGCAGCGCGAGGCTGTAGCGCACGCGCTCCTGGTACTGCTCGGGCGTCATCCCCTGGAACGACAGCAGCTGGGCATAGCGCTCGACGTCGATCGAACCGTCGGGCTTCTTCAGCGACGCGATCATCGGGTCGCTCATCAGCGCGTCGCGCACGGCGTTATCGGATGCGGTCAGGTGCAGGCGTTGCGTCTCATCGGCCAGCACGCGTTGCTGGATCAGGCCGTCGAGCACCTGCTTGCGGTGTTCCGGCGTGTCGAATGCCTTGATGTCGAACTGCCCACCGAGCGCCTGGCGCGCCTGGTCGATCTGCTGGCGGAACGCGCCGTCGAATTCGACTCGCGTGATCTTGTGCCCGTTGACCGCAGCGACGTTCGCGCTGTCGTCGAAGAAGCCGCGGAAACCTTGGATCCCGACGAAACCCAGCCCCGGCAACACGATAAGGAGCAGGAGCGCCATCATCAGGCGCTGGTGATTACGGAAGAAATCGAGCATGCGTGACGGGAAAATTGGACAAAACGTCCGATATTACAACATACGGGGTGGCACGGGAGAAAAGCAGGTGCGCAACGAACGGGGCGCGGCCGGCGATGAAAATGAAAAAGCCCGCACAAGGCGGGCTTTCTCATTTTCTGGCGGAGCGGACGGGACTCGAACCCGCGACCCCCGGCGTGACAGGCCGGTATTCTAACCGACTGAACTACCGCTCCTTGGTCTGGCTGAATCGGGAAACTGGTGGGTGCTGAGGGGTTCGAACCCCCGACCTACGCCTTGTAAGGGCGCCGCTCTACCAGCTGAGCTAAGCACCCGTTTCCGATTCGTTCTGGCTGCGATCTGCGTTTCGGCATCAACAACCAGCGAGCCCGCAAGTTTAATTCATCCCCGATCATTTTGCCAAGCCCGCACGTGAATTTTTTTAACGCGCATCGTTCAACACTCACGCACGCGATGCCGACGCGCATAAAAAAACCCGCGGACACGCCGCGGGTTTCGTGAACCACCGTCAACGACGGCGTTCGGCTTCTCAGTGCTTGACGACTTCCGTCGAGCCGGCATCCTTCGCCGCGTCGCCAACCGGTGCCGCAGCCTTCGCCTCTTCTTCCGGCGGCAGCGGGGTCGGCGTACGTTCGAGCGCGAGCTCGAGCACCTTGTCGATCCAGCGGACCGGCACGATCTCGATCGCGTTCTTCACGTTGTCCGGAATGTCCGCCAGATCCTTCACGTTCTCTTCCGGAATCAGCACGAGCTTGATGCCGCCGCGATGCGCAGCCAGCAGCTTTTCCTTCAGCCCGCCGATCGGCAGCACTTCGCCACGCAGCGTGATCTCGCCCGTCATCGCGACATCGGCACGCACGGGAATGCCCGTCAGCACCGACACCAGCGCGGTCGTCATCGCACCGCCCGCCGACGGACCGTCCTTCGGCGTCGCACCTTCCGGCACGTGGATGTGGATGTCCTGCTTCTCGAACGCTTCGTCCTTGATGCCCAGACGCCGCGAACGCGAGCGCACGACCGAACGCGCAGCCTCGACCGACTCCTTCATCACGTCGCCGAGCGAGCCCGTGCGAATCACGTTGCCCTTGCCCGGCATCACCGCGGCTTCGATCGTCAGCAGATCGCCGCCGACTTCCGTCCACGCGAGGCCCGTCACCTGACCGACCTGATTTTCCTTCGCCGCGAGGCCGAAGTCGTACTTGCGCACGCCGAGGAACGTATCGAGGTTCTCGCCATCGACCTTGATCGCGCCCGATGCCTTCTTCAGCAGCAGCATCTTCACGACCTTGCGGCAGATCTTCGACACTTCCCGCTCGAGCGAACGCACACCGGCTTCGCGCGTGTAGTAGCGGATGATGTCGCGGATCGCCTGTTCGGTGACGTCGACCTCGCCGTCCTTCAGCCCGTTGTTCTTCTTCTGCTTCGGCAGCAGGTAACGCTGCGCGATGCTGACCTTCTCGTCTTCCGTGTAGCCCGACAGACGGATCACTTCCATCCGGTCGAGCAGCGGCGGCGGGATGTTCAGCGAGTTCGACGTCGCGACGAACATCACGTCCGACAGGTCGAAGTCGACTTCGATGTAGTGATCGGCGAACGTGTGGTTCTGTTCCGGATCGAGCACTTCGAGCAGCGCCGACGACGGATCGCCGCGGAAATCCATGCCCATCTTGTCGACTTCGTCGAGCAGGAAAAGCGGATTGCGCACGCCGACCTTCGCGAGGCTTTGCAGGATCTTGCCCGGCATCGAACCGATGTACGTCCGGCGGTGACCGCGGATCTCGGCTTCGTCACGCACGCCGCCGAGCGCCATCCGGACGAACTTGCGGTTCGTCGCACGCGCGATCGACTGACCGAGCGAGGTCTTGCCGACGCCCGGGGGCCCGACGAGGCACAGGATCGGCGCCTTGACCTTGTCCACGCGCTGTTGCACCGCGAGGTACTCGAGAATGCGTTCCTTCACCTTCTCGAGGCCGAAGTGATCCTCGTCGAGCACCTGCTCGGCGTTCGACAGATCGTTGTTGACCTTGCTCTTCTTGCGCCACGGCAGGCCGATCAGCGTGTCGATGTAGTTGCGCACGACGGTCGCTTCCGCCGACATCGGCGACATCAGCTTCAGCTTCTTGAGCTCGGCGTCGGCCTTCTTCTTCGCTTCCTTCGGCATGCGCGCGGCGTTGATGCGCTTCTCGAGTTCCTCGAGATCCGCACCCTCCTCGCCTTCGCCCAGTTCCTTCTGGATCGCCTTGACCTGTTCGTTCAGGTAGTACTCGCGCTGGCTCTTTTCCATCTGGCGCTTCACGCGCCCGCGGATGCGCTTTTCGACCTGCAGGATGTCGATCTCGGCTTCGAGCTGCGCGAGCAGATGCTCGAGGCGCTCGATGACCGGGAACATCTCGAGGATGTGCTGCTTCTGGTCGAGCTTCAGCGGCAGACGCTCGGCGATCATGTCCGCGAGGCGACCGGCTTCATCGATGCCCGACAGCGACGTGAGAATCTCCGGCGGGATCTTCTTGTTTAGCTTCACGTACTGGTCGAACTGCGACACGATCGCGCGGCGCAGCGCTTCCGTTTCCGCGCTGTCGGCGTGATCGGGCTCGAGCGGCATCACGTCGCAGGAGAACTGTGTCTCCTGTTCTTCGATCGACAACGCCTTCGCACGCTGCAGGCCCTCGACGAGCACCTTCACGGTGCCGTCCGGCAGCTTCAGCATCTGCAGGATGTTGGCGATACAACCGACCTCGTACATGTCCTTTTCGGTCGGTTCGTCCTTGGCCGCGGTTTTCTGGGCGACGAGCATGATGTGCTTGCCGCCTTCCATCGCTGCTTCGAGGGCCTTGATCGATTTCGGCCGGCCCACGAAGAGCGGAATCACCATGTGCGGGAAAACGACGACGTCCCGCAGCGGCAGCAGCGGGAGCGTGATGCGTTCCGGCGGGAGAAGTTGGGTGCCTGACATTTCATTTCCCCATGAGTGGAATCAATTGTTCGGTAATTGAGGCCGCCACAACGAATTGCAAGCCTTCAAGTGCGGGAAATATTCGGTAAGAAAGTAACCACCGCGTGTCGAGTCAGAGTTACCCACAAGATAAACGAAAAAAAGCCGCCCACGGACTCATGAACGGCCTTTTTCGCAGAACATCGTCGGCAAGCCGGTCAGTTCGAACCCGCCACTTTCGGCGTGTCCTCATAGATCAGCAGGGGTTTGCCGTCGCCATCGATCACGTTTTCATCGATGATGACCTTGCTGACCCCTTTCATCGCCGGCAACTCGTACATCACGTCGAGCAATGCCTGTTCGATGATCGAACGCAAGCCGCGCGCGCCGGTCTTGCGGCGGATCGCCTTGCGGGCGACTGCCTGCAATGCGCCCGGCCGGATTTCCAGCTCGACGCGCTCCATCGCGAACAGCTTGTGATACTGCTTGACGAGCGCATTCTTCGGCTCGACGAGGATCTTCATCAATGCGGCTTCATCGAGCTTGCCGAGCGTCGCGACCACCGGCAGGCGGCCGATCAATTCGGGGATCAGACCGAATTTGATCAGGTCTTCCGGTTCCGTCTCGCGCAGCACTTCGCCCGCGTCGCGTTCCTGCTTGCTCTTGACCGTCGCGCCAAAGCCGATGCCCGTCTTTTCCGTGCGATCGGTGATCACCTTCTCGAGACCGTCGAACGCGCCGCCGCAAATGAACAGGATGTTGGTCGTGTCGACCTGAATGAAATCCTGGTTCGGATGCTTGCGGCCACCCTGCGGCGGCACCGACGCCATCGTGCCTTCGACGAGCTTCAGCAGCGCCTGCTGGACGCCCTCGCCCGACACGTCGCGCGTGATCGACGGGTTGTCCGACTTGCGGCTGATCTTGTCGATTTCGTCGATGTAGACGATCCCGCGCTGGGCCTTGTCGACCTCGTAGTTGCAGTTCTGCAACAGCTTCTGGATGATGTTCTCGACGTCCTCGCCGACGTAGCCGGCTTCGGTCAGCGTCGTCGCATCGGCGATCACGAACGGCACGTTCAGCAACCGCGCGAGCGTCTGCGCGAGCAGCGTCTTGCCGGAGCCCGTCGGGCCGATCAGCAGGATGTTGCTCTTCGACAGCTCGACGTCGTCCTTCTTGTCGAGATGCTTCAGACGCTTGTAGTGGTTGTACACGGCCACCGCGAGGATCTTCTTCGCGCGCTCCTGCCCGATCACGTACTGATCGAGGATGTCGCGAATTTCCTGCGGGCTCGGCAGATCCGACCGGGACAGGCTGGCCTCGACGCCGGCGGCAGCCGCCTCGTCGCGAATGATCTCGTTGCAGAGGTCGATGCATTCATCGCAGATGAATACCGACGGGCCGGCAATGAGTTTCTTCACCTCATGCTGGCTCTTTCCGCAGAACGAGCAATACAACAGCTTCTCGCTGTTCGAACCTTTTTTGTCCGCCATGAATGTAGAGCCTCCGGACAGGTAAATGACATGATACGCCGAATGCTCCGGACGCCGCGCCTAGGGCGCGACCGGAGCCGGCTGGATGCGCTTGCCGCAGATGCTCAAGGCACTCGGGACGTTGCAGCGGGCGCCGCCCCAATCGGGGCGGCACCCCACTTAATTTCAGGGGCGCTTCAGCAGCACCTGGTCGATCAGCCCGTACGCCTTCGCGTCCTCGCTCGACATGAAGTTATCACGGTCGGTGTCGCGCGCGATGCGCTCGACGTCCTGGCCCGTATGTTGCGCGAGCAGGTTGTTCAACCGTTCCTTCAGGTAGAGGATTTCGCGTGCCTGGATCTCGATGTCGGACGCCTGGCCGCGTGCGCCGCCGAGCGGCTGGTGAATCATCACGCGCGAGTTCGGCAGCGCGAAACGCTTGCCCTTCGCGCCCGATGCGAGCAGGAATGCGCCCATGCTGGCCGCGAGGCCCATGCAGAGGGTCGACACGTCCGGCTTGATGAACTGCATCGTGTCGTAGATCGCCATGCCGGCCGACACCGAGCCGCCCGGGCTGTTGATGTAGAGGCTGATGTCCTTGTCGGGATTCTCGCTCTCGAGGAACAACAATTGCGCGACCACGAGGTTGGCGGTCTGGTCGTTCACTTCGCCGACCATGAACACCAGGCGCTCCTTCAGGAGACGCGAATAAATATCGTACGAACGCTCGCCGCGGCCGCTCGTTTCGACGACGATCGGCACCAGCCCCAGCGCTTGCGCCTCGAAACCCTGCGGCGCGTTCGAAGCAAGCATGTCCAGCAATTCAGCGCGAGTGATCATTCAATGAACCTTGTTCGAATGGAAAATTGAACGGAAGGAAGCCGCCCGCTCAATCGCCATATTAATGGCAACCGTGCGCTTGACGTAAAAACGGCGTGCAGGCCGTCGCTCCGACAGCCGGCACGCCGCTAGAGCGACACTTACGCTTGCGACGATGCGCTCGCGAGTGCCTCGAAGCTCACTTCCTTGTCCGTCACCTTTGCCTTGCCCAGCACGAAGTCGACGACGTTGCTTTCAACGACGAACGCTTCCATCTCGGCGAGGCGCTGCTGGTTGGAATAATACCAGCGGACCACTTCCTTCGGGTCTTCGTAGCTCTTCGCGAACTCGTCGACTTCCGCGCGGATCTGTTCCGGCTTCGCTTCGAGGCCGTTCGCCTTCACGAGTTCGGCCAGCACGAGGCCCAGCTTCACGCGACGCTCTGCCTGCTCGGCGAACATCTCGGCCGGAATCGGTGCGTCCTTCGCGTTCGGCACGCCGCGCTGCGCCAGATCCTGGCGAGCCATTTCGACGAGGCGTTGCTGATCCTGCTCGATCAGCGCCTTCGGCACGTCGAGTTCGGAAATCTTCAGCAGCGCGTCCATCACCTGGTTCTTGACGATCGACTGCGTGCGGCGCTTCGCTTCGCGCTCGAGATTTTCCTTGATCTCGGCGCGCATCTTCGTCAGGTCGCCGTCTTCGATGCCGAGCGACTTCGCGAATTCGGCGTCGATTTCCGGCAGGTGCGGCCACTCGATCTTCTTCATCGTGACCGTGAATTGCGCCGTCTTGCCCGCCACGTCCTTGCCGTGGTAGTCGTCCGGGAACTTCAGGTCGAACGTACGTTGTTCGCCGACCTTCAGGCCGAGCGCCGCCGTTTCGAATTCCGGCAGCATGCGGCCTTCGCCGAGCACGAACGGGAAGTCTTCGGCCGTGCCGCCCTGGAACGCGACGTCGTCGATCTTGCCGACGAAGTCGACCGTCACGCGATCGCCGTCCTTCGCCGCGGTGTCCGCGCCGCCGTCGCCGTGCTCGCCGGCTTCGCCGCGAGCGTGGTAGTGCACGCGCTGCTTGCGGAGGATGTCCAGCGTGCGGTCGATTTCGGCGTCGCCGATCGACGTGGTCGAGCGCTCGACTTCAGCCGTCGCCAGATCGCCGATCTTCACTTCCGGGTAGACCTCGAACGTCGCGTCGAACGCGTATGCGTCTTCGGCCTGCTCCTGCTTCGGCTCGAAGCTCGGCTGGCCGGCCACGCGCAGGTTTTCCGCGCGGCTGATCGTGAAGAATTCCTGGCCGATCTTGTCGCTCAGCACTTCCGCTTCGACCTGACCCGAGTACTGCTGGGCGACCATCTTCAGCGGCACCTTACCCGGGCGGAAACCCGGCATGCGAACGTTCTTCGCGAGTTTCTGGATACGGGCGTCGATTTCCTTCTGCACGGTGTCTTTCGGCAGGGAAATCGTCACGCGGCGTTCAAGCTTGCCGAGGTTCTCAACAACGTTAGCCATGGCTTCAATCGTCCTAAAATTATTCGAGCGAATCGGGTTTTCCTTGCCGTGCCTGCCTGCGGCGAGATGTGCATCACATCCACATGCCGCGCCGGAGCGCCACGCCATCCCTGCACGCGCCGAATGGCTAGCGCAAGCGGCTCGGAGCACGGCTTTGGCCGGAAGAATCGACTATTCTAGCAAACAATTTTCCTCGTACCGCCAGATCCCTCATGACAGGGGTGCGCTCCTGCATGCCGCCCGCGCCCGTGCACGGCAATGCGCGCGGATTGTCGCTATGCCGAACGACGTATCCACCGCGCGCCCGCCATCCTGTAAGCTCCGAATGAGGGTGCGCCGCCGTCGCGCCCCCATTTTTCACACCAATTACGCTTCCCGGAGACACCATGCCGCACCACCCGTCCGCGCCTGTCGTCGTCATCGCGCCCGATTCGTTCAAAGGCTCGCTTTCCGCCGAGCAGGTCGCGGACGCGATCGCCACCGGCATCCGCCGGGCTCGCCCCGACGCGGTCGTGCGCTGCTGCCCGATGGCCGACGGCGGCGAAGGCACGCTCGATGCGATGCTGGCAGGCGGCGGCACGCGGCGTGCGCTGCAGGTGGCCGGCGCGTCGCTCGCGGCACGCGATGCGGCGGTGGGCGTGATCGATGCGCGCACTGCGATCGTCGAGACGGCCGAGATCGTCGGCATCACCGACGCGGTCGGCATGAGCGTGCCGGTCGACGCGCGCAGCACGCGCGGGATGGGCGAAGCAATCCGCACGCTGCTCGACGAAGGCGTGCGCCGCTTCTTCGTCGCGCTCGGCGGCAGCAGCACCAACGACGCGGGCGCAGGGTTGCTCGCGGGCCTCGGCCTGCAATGCTTCGACGCGGCCGGCCAGCCGGTCGAGCCCGTCCCCGCGCGGCTCGCAAACATCGCGCGGATCGACGCGTCAGCCCTCGATCCGCGTCTGAAGGAAGCGGAATTCATCGGCATGTCCGACGTCGACAATCCGCTGACGGGCCCGCATGGCGCGACCGAGGTGTTCGGTCCGCAAAAGGGCGTGGCGCCCGAGCAAGTCGCGACCCTCGATGCCGCGCTCGGCCACTTCGCCGACCTGCTCGAGGCGGCGCTCGACCGGCGCGGCCGCGACCTGGCCGGTGCCGGCGCCGCGGGCGGCCTGGGTTTTGCGCTGCACATGCTGGGCGCGCGGTTCGAAGCCGGCGCGGAAGTCGTCGCGCGGCAGGTCGGGCTCGACGCGGCGCTCGCCGGCGCCGACTGGCTGATCACCGGCGAAGGCCGCTCCGACGTGCAGACGCTGCACGGCAAGGCGCCGTTCATCGCGTGCCGTCACGCGCAGGCCGCCGGCGTGCCCGCGTCGCTGCTGTCGGGCGCCGTCGACTCGGCCGCGCTGCCGCGCCTGTCCGAACACTTCGCCGGCTGCTTCTCACCCGCACCGGGGCCGATCACGCTCGACGTCGCGATCCGCGACGCGGCGAATCTGCTCGCGAACGAAGCGGAGCAGTTGACACGGCTGAAGTACGGCGCACACTGACCGTTGACCCGAGCGCGCGATACAGGAACAATCGGGCCCGCCCTTTTTCTTCAGGATTCGACATGAAAGGCCGTCAAGCCGGGCTCGATCAGTTTCTGACCTATCGCCTCCATGCGCTCACGAAGCGATCCGACCGCGGGATCGCCGACGTGTACCGGCACAAGCTGGACATCTCGCTGCCCGAGGCGCGCGTGATCGCCGCCGTCGGCGCGTTCGGTCCGTTCTCGATCATGGATCTCGCACGTCATACCAATCTCGACAAGAGCCAGGCGAGCCGCGCGGCGGAAGCGCTGCTGCGCCAGGGGCTGCTCGAGCGCAGCGCGAGCGAGGACGACGGCCGGATCGTGCTGATCGCGCTGACGGCCGACGGCCGCGCGCTGCATCGCCGGATCATGCCGATCGTGCGCAAGTGGAATGAAGGCTTGCTCGCATGCCTGTCCGACAGCGAGCGCCAGACGTTCGAGCGGCTGCTCGACAAGGTGGTCGCGCACGCGGTCGACGGCGACGAGTGAGTCTCGTGGCGGGGGCGATCCGTGTCCCTGTGCGCGTTGCGAATGTGTGGCGCCTGTACCGGACTCGCCGCGCTGTACGCCGGCCCGCGCAGATGCGTCACAAGCGATCCCCCCGCCCCTGCTTTATTCAGATGAATCCTGCAGATCGCCCCATTCGTCTCCGTCGCGTGAATCGCGCAAGCGCACGGGCGGCGGCCCGGTTTTCCCCGCCGTGCACGTATCGAACGACTGCTCGTCGTCCTTCATCAAACCAGGCCACCGCCGCAGCGATCCCCTTGCGCTATAGCCCGCTGTTCGCCGCGCGCTGACGCAGCAACCCCAGCACCGCGTCGCAATACGGCGTCGGCACGTCGAGCTTGCGCCCCAGCTCCGGAAACACGCCGAGGATCGGCCCGGTCTCGAGCGGTCGCCCGGCCTCGAAATCCTGCAGCATCGACGTCTTGAACGCGCCCAGCTTGCGCGTCAAGGCGATCCGCTCGGGCCCGGCCATCCCCGTATCGAGACCGAGCTTCGCGCCGATCGCGGCCGCCTCCTCCATCATCCGCAATGCAAGGTCTCGCGTGAACGGATCGTCGAGCAGTTGCTCGGTGGTCGAACCCGTGAGCGCGCTCAACGGATTCATGTTCATGTTGCCCCACAGCTTCGTCCAGATCTCGGTGCGGATCGCCGGCGTCGATTCGACGTCGAAGCCGCCCGCGGCGAGCGCCGCCGCGAATCGCGCGGTCGGCGCGTCGAGCCGCGCATCGGGCGAGCCAATGATCAGGCGGTTGCCGCGACCGCGGCGCACAATACCCGGCGCATCGGTACTCGACGACAGGTGCACGACGCAGCCGATCGCCTGCCCGGGCGGCAGCGCCGCCGAGACCGCACCGTCCGGGTCGACCGCGTCGAGCGGCACGCCGTCGAGCGGGCCCGCGAGCCCGTGCGTGAACCACCACGGCAGCCCGTTCATCGCGGCGACGATCACCGTGCCGGGCCCGACCAGCGGCGCGATGCGCGCGGCTAGCGCCGGCAACGCCTGCGCCTTCAGCGCGATCACCACGTAGTCCTGCACGCCGAGCGCGGCCGCGTCGTCGCTCGCGCGCACCGGGACCGACGACACCGCGCCCGCCTCGTCGATCACGCGCACGCCGTGTGCGTTCAGCGCATCGAGCGTCGCGCCGCGCGCGTAGGCGCTCACCGTCATGCCGGCGCGCGACAGCGCCGCCGCGAGCAATCCGCCGATCGCGCCGACACCGACCACCGCCGCGCGCACCGACCCTGAATTCGTGTCGTTCATGATGAAATTCCGTCTTCGGGAAGCTGACGAGCATAACGCTCAATGGTTGCGGGCACAACCATTTACGCAAGCGCCCGCGGCGTGGGTTCGCACGGGCGATTCAGCGCGCCGCACCGCCCGCCTCCGGCGGCTCGTCGACGCTCGGGCCACCGGCCGCGCCGAGCACGCCGGCGATCTGGCTCTTGTCGTGCATGCCAAGCTTGCGGTACGCGCAGCGCAGGTAGTGACGGACGGTCGTCGGCGAAATCGCCATCTGCTGGGCGACCTCCTTATGCGAGCGTCCGGTGCCGTAATAGCGGATCGCCGCCAGTTCGCGCGGACTCAGCCGGTCGAGCAGCGAGCGCGGCCGCGCCTCGATCTGGAACAGCCCCGCGACGGGCACGCACTGGATGCGCAACGCGTCGCCGATGAACGGCTGGCCCGACTGGCGTCGCCCATGCGCGACCAGCGGCTCCGGGATACGCGGGCCGGTCCATGTCGGCCATTCGGTGCGCAGCACGTCGTCGAAGCCGTGATCGGCGTGATGCAGCACGCCGAAGTTGTCGCACAGCGCGCGTGCCGCCGGCGCAACCGCGTCGTCGCGCTCGCGCGTGAGCTGCGCCGCGCGGTTGATCGTCAGCGCGGCAGCCAGATGCGGGATCACTTCCTCGAAGCGGCTCGCATCGTCGTCGCTGAACGGACGATTCAGGCCCTGGCGATAGATCGACATGAAGGTCGTCAACCCGAAGCGGCGATCGAGCGTGCACACGCACATCAACTGCGCCAGCCCGTACTTCACGCACCAGTCGCGAAACCGTGCATCGAACCCTGGTTCGACGACCGACAGGCGCACCGCTCGACCGTGCGCGCCGAGCAGCGTGCGTTGCGCGAGCGGATCGCAGTCGCGCACACGTTTCCAGTCGCTGAAGAACGCGTGCGGAAGGCGATACAGGAAGCTGTTGTGCATCACGGGGCCGGTCGGCACGTGCGTGGCGACGCCGGTCCATGCGGCGTCGAAGGGGATGAGCGCCTGCAGCAGCGAAAAGAAGCGGCACTCGAATTCGCCGATGCTCGACCGCGCGGCGACCGCGTAGAGGTCGAGCAGCATCAGGCCGAGTTCGCGCTGCGCTCCATTGCCGCGCGTCACCCCGTCGAAATCGGCCCGCCGTGGCGGCAACGGCGGCCATGCGGATTCGTCGAGCACGATCGCGGCCGGCACGTCGCGCAGCGCGTCGAGATCCTGCCCGATATCCGTCGTGATCCTCACTTTCCGCTCCCCTGCCCGACCGGGCCGCTGATGCGCGCAACGCAGACCGGCCGATTATAGCGACCGGCATTTTTGGCGGGCGTCACTGCCGGAACACGCGGCAGCCCCATCCATTTGAACGGTACGCCACCCGTTGCTGCCGCACGGCACGCCGCACCGCGGCGTCGCGGCACGTCCCCGCCGTGCCCCGCGGGTTTTCCACACCGTTCATCTGCACGACTGTTCGCCCGCTTTCCCGCTGCGGACACTGCGTCGCGACAACAACACACGATGCAGGACGGTATGGAGAACCCGACGTGATGACACCCCGCTTCATCCGCACGGCCACGGCCGCCGCGGCGCTCGCTGCGTGCAGCGTTGCCGCGCATGCGCAATCGGCCCTCACGCTGTACGGCGCGCTCGACGCCGGCGTGCAGTACCTGACGCATGCCGACGGACGACACGCGGCCGTGCAGTTGCAGAACTACGGGATCCTGCCTTCGCAGATCGGGCTGAAGGGCAACGAGGATCTCGGCGGCGGCTGGCGCGCGCTGTTCAAGCTCGAACAGGGCCTCAACCTCAACGACGGCACCGCGACCGCCCCCGGCTATGCGTTCTTCCGCGGCGCGTACGTCGGTGTCGCGGGGCCGGCCGGCACCGTCACGCTCGGCCGGCAATTCAGCGTGCTATTCGACAAGACGCTGTTCTACGACCCGCTGTGGTACGCGTCGTACAGCGGCCAGGGCGTGATCGTGCCGATGACGGCGAATTTCATCGACCACTCGATCAAGTATCAGTCGCCCACGTTCGCCGGCTTCGATGTCGAGGCCCTCGCGGCGACGGCCGGCGTCGCGGGCAATACGCGCGCCGGGCGCGTGCTCGAACTCGGCGGCCAGTACACGAGCAACGGGTTGTCGGTCAGTGCGGTGCTGCATCAGGCGCACGGCGACGCATCCGCCGCGGACGATGCTTCCGCGCGCCGCCGCGACCTCGGCACGCTCGCCGCACGTTATGCATTCGCGTCACTGCCGCTCACCGTCTATGCGGGCGTCGAACGCGTGAGCGGCGACCTCGATGCGGCGCGCACGATCGTCTGGGGCGGCGCGCGCTACCTGAGCTCGAGCGGAGTCGGACTGAACGCGGGCGTCTATCACACCGATTCGCACACGCCGGCGATCGGCCACCCGACGCTGTTCATCGCGAGCACCACCTACGCGCTGTCGAAACGCACCGTCGCCTACATGAACCTGGGCTACGCGCGCAACAGCGGGCAGAGCTCGCAGACCGTCTACGAATACGACCCGACGCCGCTTGCCGGCGCATCCCAGTTCGGCGCGATGGTCGGCATGTACCACCTGTTCTGATTCCGTCCAGCGAGATCCCGCCATGAAAACCCTTTGCTCCGATACCGCACTGCCATCCGACAGCCACACGGCGACCTTCGCGCGCTCGACACTCGTCGCGCTCGTCGTGTTCGCGGCCATCACGCCGCTGCTGCTGCTCGTCGCGCCGGCCGTCGCCGCTCAGCTGGCGACGCAGCTCGGGCTGTCCGCATCGCAGATCGGCACCTACTTCTTCGTCGAACTCGGCGCGTTCAGCCTCGCGACCGTACCGTCGTATCTGTGGCTCGGCCGCATCGATGCGCGCCGCGTCGCTGCGTGCGCGATCGCCCTGTTCGGTATGGGCAACCTGCTGACCGCGCTGTGGATGCCGGGCTTCGGCGCGCTGCTCGCGCTGCGTGCCGTCACCGCACTCGGCGGCGGCTCGCTGATGGTGCTCTGCATGACCAGCGCGGCCACGAGCGAGAACAGCGATCGCGTGTACGGGCTGTGGGTCGTCGGCCAGTTGACCGCTGGCGCGATCGGCCTGTTCGTGCTGCCGCACGTGTTCGCCGCGTTCGGGCTGCGCGCGCTATATGTCGCGCTGGCCGTGCTCGCGCTGTTCGCGGCGCCGCTGTCGCGCGGCTTTCCAGCGACGCTCGGTGTACGGACCGCGTCGGCACAGGCCGCGCGCGGCGGCGCCGATGCCGATGCCGATGCCGATGCCGATGCGTCACCACGTTTCGTCGCGCTGGCGATTGGCGCGGTGCTGATGTTCTATCTCGCGATCGGCAGCGTGTGGACGTTCGCGAGCCGCGCGGCGGCGCAGGCCGGACTCGATCCGCAGTCGACCGGCAACGTGCTCGCGATCGCGAGCGTGATGGGGATTGCCGGCGCGGCGCTCGCCTCGTGCGCGGGCGGCCGGCTTGCCCGGCGCGCGATGCTGGCCGCCGGTTACGCGCTGCTCGCGGCATCGCTCGTCGCACTCGCCGCGCTGCCGCATGCGAGCGGCTACAGCGCCGCGATCTTCGCGTTCAAGTTCGCGTGGACGTTCGTGCTGCCGTTCATGCTCGCGACCGTCGCGCAAATCGATACGTCCGGGCGCCTCGTCGCGACGCTCAATTTCGTGATCGGTGCGGGCCTCGCGGCCGGCCCGCTGCTCGCCGGGCTGTTGCTCGATGCCGGCGGCACGATGCACGCGCTATTCGCGGCCGCCATCGCCGGCGCGATCGCATCGTTCGCCGCGCTGCGCCATCTCGATCGCCGCGCGCGCACTTCCATGACTTCCGTTTCTTCCCAACCGTGACAGGTCAAGCTCACCCATGAATCGCACTGCCTTCTTCACCGACGAACGCACCTTCTGGCACACCGGCGGCACGCACGCGCTGTTCTTCCCGGTCGGCGGCTGGGTCCAGCCGCCATCGAGCGGCGGCTACGCGGAGTCTCCCGATTCGAAGCGCCGCTTCCTGTCGCTCGTGCAGGCGTCGGGCCTTGCCGCTCACCTCGACATGCGCGGCGCCGCGCCGGCCACCCCCGGCGATCTGCTGCGCATCCATCCGGCGAGCTATCTCGACGCGTTCCGCGCGCTCAGCGATGCGCACGGCGGCGACCTCGGCGATCTCGCGCCGTTCGGCAAGGGCAGCTACGAGATCGCCACGCTGTCCGCGGGCCTCGCGATCGCGGCGATCGACACCGTCGTCGGCGAGCATGCGGCCAACGCGTTCTCGCTGTCGCGGCCGCCCGGCCATCACTGCCTGCGCGATCGCCCGATGGGCTTCTGCCTGCTCGCGAACATTCCGATCGCGATCGAGGCCGCGCGCGCGAAGCACGGCATCGGCCGCGTCGCGGTGATCGACTGGGACGTCCATCACGGCAACGGCACGCAGTCGATCTACTACGACGATCCCAACACGCTGACGATCTCGCTGCATCAGGACCGCTGCTTTCCGCCCGGCTACAGCGGCGGCGGCGACCGCGGCGAAGGCGCGGGCGGCGGGGCGAACCTGAACGTGCCGTTGCTGGCGGGCAGCGGAGATGACGCGTATCGGTATGCGTTCGAGCGGATCGTGCTGCCGGCGCTGGAACGGTTCCGGCCGGAACTGATCGTCGTCGCGAGCGGCCTCGATGCGAGCGCGGTCGACCCGCTCGCGCGCATGCTGCTGCATACCGACAGCTACCGGTTCATGACGCGGGCGGTGAAGGACGCAGCACAGCGCCACTGCGGCGGGCGGCTCGTCATCATCCATGAAGGCGGCTATTCGGAGGCGTACGTGCCGTTCTGCGGGCTCGCGATCGTCGAGGAACTGGCCGGCATGCGTACCGAGGTCGCCGATCCGATGCTCGAGCTCGCGATCGCGCAGCAGCCGGGCGAGCGGTTCGTCGCGTTCCAGCGCGAGCTGCTCGACGAACTGGCAGCGTCGTTCGGGTTGTAACGCGCGTTCACGCAAGATACGGGGTCGGCACACGCCGGCCCTTGCGCGATCGGGGCGGATGGGGTTTCCTGTGCTTTTACACCTGCCAGGCCCCTCGTCAGATGAAACCGTCTCCGCGCGAACCCGACACCAACGACAAAGCGCGCCGCCAGCCTTCGAAGCTGGCTCTGAATATCGCCGCCGTGCTGGTCGGCCTCATCACGTTCGCGATCGGCGTGGCGTGGTTGATCTATAGCTGGATCGTCGATCGCGAAGCGCAGTATTTCGCGATTCCGCTGGTGTTTTCGGTGCCGGTGATCGTGGCGGTCGCGGTGCGGAGTTTCTGGGATTAAGACGCGTCACTCAAAACGACAAAGCGCTGCGGTTGCGCGACGCGCGACGCGGGTTATCGGGTTTGATTCAGGGTGAAGCGATGATCGCTGAGGTTCGCTTGCGCGCCCATCACAAGCCGGGCTGCGCGCACGGATTGGGGGCTGCGCCCCGGTGCTCGGCAATGACGAGGGGCGGTGCTGTGCCGGCCAGCACCCGGCCGACCGCTGTCAGCACGGTTTCCGTCGTCATCCGCTCACCGCTCGAAATCACGCGCCCCAAATAGGCTGAGCACACCGACGACGATGCAACCGTCTGCGCCGGCCTGGTGCTCCATGCGATGTTGTCGGCGGGCGTTGACGCACATGCCGGCGCGGCGAGCATCAGCGCCAGAACGGAAATCGGCGCATACACGGTGGTCTTCATCGATTGCCCTCGGTGTAGTTGTGCTTTTTATAGGTAAAGTGAGCACGATATTACACTCGCCAGGCACGCTTTTCCGTGCGCGCGCATGGACGGATTACCGGCGGAGAAAACACCGGCATCAAGAAAAAAGCGCTGCGGATCAGCCGACCGGCAGCGCTTTTCAGGAACGGCCCTTGGCGGGGCACGTTCGACTTCGTGGTGCGTGAGGCCGGACTCGAACCGGCACACCCTTGCGGGCGTCAGGACCTAAACCTGGTGCGTCTACCAATTTCGCCACTCACGCGCATTCCTGCTGCCTGACCGCGCGGCACGCAAGATGCGTTCTCCACGCGCCGGGGCTTCATGCCGGCCCGAAAACCGGCACGCCCGATCAGGCGAGCGCGAGATTCTACCCGATCTGTGCGGCGTTGTCTCGCCCCGCCGGCGCCCGCCGGACAGCGGTGCTAGAATGCCGCGCTCGACGTGCCGGCCCCGCGCCGGCGCGCGCCCCCGAACCCGCCTCCGCCACGATCCCACCCGTGAACTTCGACGACTACTGTCAGCAAAAGGCCGCCCCCGCGGGCTCCAGCGTCTACTACGCGCTGCGCCAGGCGCCGCGCGCCGCCGAACCGCGCCTGACCGCCCTGTTCGCGCTGCGCCGCGAACTCGAGGAAACCGTCAAGGAAACCAGCGACCCGACCGTCGGACACACGAAGCTCGCGTGGTGGCACAAGGAGCTCGCCGCGCTCGCCGCCGGCGAACCGTCGCACCCGGTCACGAAGGCGCTCGCGCAGCATCACTCGGCGATCGCGGCCGAAGCCGATGCGCTGCGCACGCTGGTCAACGGTTACGGGATGGATCTCGAGCAGGCGCGCTACCTGGATTTCGCGAACCTGCAACGCTACATCGCGCAGGTCGGCGGCACCTTCGCGTCGCTGGTCGCGCGCGCCAGCGCCGCGAATCCGGCCGACCCGCAGCCGTGGGCCGCGGATGCCGGCCGCGCGCTGATGCTCGCGCAATTCGTGCAGGAGCTCGGCAACGATGCGCGCCATGGCCGCATCTATCTGCCGATCGACGAACTGCAACGCTACAACGTGACCGCGGCCGACCTGCTGAACCGTCGCTACAGCCCGGCCTTCACCGAGCTGCTGCAGTTTCAGACGGCCCGCGCGCGCGAAGCGCTCGCCGCCGCCGACGCAGCGATCCCCGCGTCCGAACGCCGCGCGCAACGCACGCTGCGTGCGCAGATCGCACTGGCCGACGCGCTGCTCGACGAAATCGAGCGCGACGGCTACCAGGTGCTGCACCAGCGCATCGCGCTGACGCCAATCCGCAAGCTGTGGATCGCATGGCGCGCCGCGCGCCGCCGCTGACCCGCGCCACAACGCGCGTCCCCCATCACACCTTCAGCAGCGGCAGCGTGTCGAAGCGCTGCTGCAGCACGCGCGTCGCATCGAGCCCCCACCACGGCCCAAGCACGGTCGCATACAGCTGACGGAAATCGACCGCGACCGGCAGGTTGCCGTTGCCGTCGAGGTGTCCGAGCGCAGGCGCTGCACCGTACAGCCCGCCGGCCACGCGGCCGCCCATCACGAAATGCGGCGCGGCGGTACCGTGATCGGTGCCGTTGCTCTGGTTCTCGCGCACGCGCCGCCCGAATTCCGCATACGTCATCACGAGCGTCTGGTTCCAGCGCCCGAGCTCGATCAGCGCGTCGCGCATCGCACCCATCCCTTCCGCGAACTGCTTGAGCAGCGCGGCGTGCTGCCCCGGCTGGTTCTGGTGCGTGTCGAACCCGTTGAGCGTGAGCCGCAGCACCGCGACGCCGTCCTGCGCACCGGGCCCCGACGCTTCGCATGCCGCGAGCACCTGCATGGCGGTCTTCACCGACGTGCCGAACGTCCCGGCCGGAAAGGCCGTCCTGAACTCGCGCATCCCGCCGCGTGGGCGCAGCCGGTCCGCCGCCTTCACGATGTCGTTCTCGACGTCGATGATGTGTGCGAGCGCCGGGTTCCGTTCGCGCAGCGACGACGGCTCGGCCAGCCGCGCCGCGCGGATGAACTGCGCGGGATTGACGAGCGCGATCGCGCGCGCGCCGTTCGCGAGCGGTCCCATCTCGGCGCTGCCGAGCACGACGCCGTCCGCCGCGAAGCCCGGCGGCACCGGCGCCTGCGCGAACGTGCGCGTGAGCCAGCCTTCGTGCAGGTACTGGTCCGAGCGCGACGCGGTATCCCAGATCTCGATCGAACGGAAATGCGACAGGTTCGGCTGCGGATAGCCGACGCCCTGCACGATCGCGACCTGCCCGTCGCGCCACAGCGGCATCAGCGGCGCGAGCGCCGGGTGCAGCCCCGTATGCGCATCGAGTTGCAGCACCTGGTCGCGCTTGATGCCGATGCCGCGGCGGAACTGGTAGTAGAGCGGATCCGCATACGGCACGACCGTGTTGAGGCCGTCATTGCCGCCCTTCAGCTCGACGAGGATCAACACGTTCGCATAGCCGCCCCGCCCCGTCGCGGGCATCGAAGCCGCCTGCGTGGCCGGCTGCCACAACGACACGCCCGCCGCGGCCGCGGCGCCCGTGAGCGTCAGAAAATCACGTCGGTTCATCGTGCATCCTTCGGTTCGCCGCGCGGCATGGCCACCGCTGCAGCGCGCCTGTTCGTCGTCGTTTCGGTCATTTCAGTTGATAAGCCGGATCCATCAGCAATGCCTCGAGATACGCGCTGCCGGTCGAGTCCGTATCGATCGCCGCGACCGGCGACACCGGCAGCACCGCGTGCTGCAGTTGAAGCTCGGTGGACAAGCCGGCGCGCGCCTGCGGCCGCATACGATACTGCGCGAGCCAGCGTTCGAGGTCGAACCGCAGGCCACCGCGTGCGGGCTTGACCGGCGCGCCGGGCATGCCGGCACCGGGCGTACCGGCAGCGGGCGTACCGGCAGCGGGCGTACCGGCACCGGGCATGCTGGCACCGGAGGCGGTGTCCGCAACCGGCATCGCACGCGCACGCCCATTCGGCACCGGCTGCGCCATCGCGTGCGCGGGCGCCCGCATCCCGGCCGCCTCGGTCGCGCGGAACAGCTGTTCGACGAACTGCTTGCGCGCGAGCAGCGTGGTGCTGTTGATCCACAGCGCGCCGCCCGGCCAGCCCTTCACGTTCGGCGGATAGAACAGGTTCTGCCCGAGCGTGCGCACGGTGTTCGCGAGCATCTGAGGATCGCCGTACGCGACGTCGAACAGCCGCACCGACCCGACGACGAACTCGGCCGGCGACTTGACGAGCACGCCGCGATTGCCCGGATCCCAGAACGCGTCGGTCGACCATAGCGCGGCGAGCGCCGTGCGGATGTCGTAGCCGCTCGCGCGGAACCGTTCGGCCACGATCTCGAGCGCGCCGGCGTCCGGCGTATCGGACACGAACTCGCGCCACAGCTTGCCCGCGATGAAGCGCGCGGTGTCGGGCCGCTTCAGCAGGATGTCGAGAAACCCGTCGCCGTCGAACGCACCGGTCTCGCCGAGTATCGTCTTCTCGCCCGTGTCGTGCCACTCGGGCCGCGCCACGAAGCGCAGCGTATCGGGATCGACGCTCCAGCCGGTCATCGCGCGCGCGGCTTCGGTCACGTCGTGCTGCGTGTAGTGCCCTTCGCCGAGCGTGAACAGCTCCATCACCTCGCGCGCGAAATTCTCGTTCGGGCGTCCCTTGCGGTTGCTCGCGCCGTCGAGATACTGGAGCATCGCCGGATCCTTCGCGACCGCGTGCAGCAGCGTGTCGAAACTGCCGAGCGCCTCGCGGCGAAACAGCGCATGCTGCGCGGCCATCGTCTGCGGATACGGGACCTTGTCCTGCCCGGACGTGAAGTGCCCGTGCCAGAACAGCGTCATGCGCTCGGTGAGCGGCGACGGCGTCGCGACCATCTCGTTGACCCACGCCGCGCGCAACGCATCGTAGCGGCGATTGCGCTCGCGCTGCTCGTCGCGCCGCATATCGGGGGTCAGCGCCTGGCGCTGCGCGCGGGTCGGCGGCAACTCGGCGACCCAGTCGGGCCAGCGCGTCACGGGCTCGCGCCGCACGTTGCCGAGCGTGTCGGCGACGACCTGCGCGCGCGTCATGCCGACGATGCGGGCGACCTCGGCCGGTGCGGGAGAAAAGCCGGTGCGGCTCAGGAAGAACAGCGCATCGTCGGCGTCGAGCGGCGCCTGCATCGCGGGCGATGCCGGGGCGGCAGCGTTCGCTTTCATCGTCGTGGACTCCCGGAACGCACCGGCGGTGCGGATGCAGGTTCAACGGCGGCACGCATGGGAAAGTTGACGGGAAAATTGCTACGGAATCTTTCGTTGCCGTGCGGGCACGCGTGCGTGTCAGCGCTTGTACAGCTCGCGAACGGCGTCCTCGATGTGCTGGCGCAGCAGGTGGCGCTCTTCGGGCGTCATGTGCCCGTCGCGGCGGTGCTGTTCGAGATCGGGAGGCACGGCGGACCGGACCGCCGTGTCGGCGGCGCGGTCGGACTGCGGCGCCTTGCCGCGCTGCAGCTTGCGCGACGATGCGCCCGCCTCGGGGCGCTGCGCATACGCGAAGTTCGACGCATATGGACCGGCAAGTGCGATCGTCAGCATCACTGCAATCCGCGCAGATCGCATGACCGTCCTCGCTTCTCTGGTCGATTTGTTCGCTTCGTCACGCGGCAACCGGTTACCTCTGGTACTTGAAAAACCCTGCGGAATTCGGGTGTACAAAGATGAAAGATGGAGTGCTGGGGAGTATCTACCGAACTCCGGCTTCGAGTAAAGGAATCTCTATAGCGTGCCTTTACTCCACGCGACACTACGGGTAAATTTTGTAACGGACTGTAACGCGCGAAAATACGCGAGCGTGCGTGATTTCCCATTCGCGATAAGATGCCGCTCATGGAAACGAAAAACCCCTCCAAGATTCTCGTCGTCGACGACGACCCGCGCCTGCGCGATCTGCTGCGCCGATATCTCGGCGAGCAGGGTTTCAACGTATACGTCGCGGAGAACGCGACTGCGATGAACAAGCTCTGGGTGCGCGAGCGCTTCGACCTGCTCGTGCTCGACCTGATGCTGCCGGGCGAGGACGGCCTGTCGATCTGCCGCCGCCTGCGCGGCAGCAACGATCGCACGCCGATCATCATGCTCACCGCGAAGGGCGAGGATGTCGATCGCATCGTCGGCCTCGAGATGGGCGCCGACGACTACCTGCCGAAACCGTTCAACCCGCGCGAACTGGTCGCGCGCATTCACGCGGTGCTGCGCCGCCAGGCGCCGGCCGAACTGCCGGGCGCGCCCTCGGAAACCACCGAGGTGTTCGAGTTCGGCGAATTCTCGCTGAACCTCGCGACGCGCACGCTCACGAAGTCGGGCCAGGAAATCCCGCTGACCACCGGCGAATTCTCGGTGCTGAAGGTGTTCGCGCGCCATCCGCGCCAGCCGCTGTCGCGCGAGAAGCTGATGGAGCTCGCGCGCGGCCGTGAATACGAAGTGTTCGACCGCAGCCTCGACGTCCAGATCTCGCGCCTGCGCAAGCTGATCGAGCCGGATCCGGGCAGCCCGCGTTTCATCCAGACTGTCTGGGGCCTCGGCTACGTGTTCATTCCGGACGGCGCCGCCTGATCTTTTTCCTTTCCGGTTTCGCCTGTCCTCGGCCCGTCCCATGCGTATCGACCGGCGCCTCCTGCAGCTCGCGTTCGGCGGGCTGTTCTGGCGCACCTTCCTGCTGATCGCGCTGCTGATCTCGGTCAGTCTCGCCGCGTGGTTCCAGAGCTTTCGCGTGATCGAGCGCGAGCCGCGCGCGCAGCGCGTCGCGCTCCAGCTCGTCGCGATCGTGAAGCTCACGCGCACCGCCCTGCTCTATTCCGATCCCGATTTGCGGCGCGCGCTGCTGCAGGATCTCGAGAGCAACGAGGGCGTGCGCGTCTACCCGCGCGAAAAAACCGACAAGTTCAAGCTGCAGCCCGACGAATCGCTGAACCGTCTGATCGAACACGATATCCGCAGCCGGCTCGGCGACGAGACCGTGATCGCGCAGTCGGTCAACGACATTCCCGGCGTGTGGATCAGCTTCAAGATCGACGACGACGACTACTGGGTCGCGCTCGACCGCGACCAGCTCGACAGCGTCACCGGCCTGCAGTGGGCCGGCTGGGGCCTGTTCGCGCTCGCGCTGTCGCTGTTCGGCTCCGCGTTCATCACGAGCCTCGTGAACCGGCCGTTCTCGCGGCTCGCGCTCGCCGCGCGCCAGATCGGCTCGGGCCAGACGCCCGAGCTGCTGCCCGAGCGCGGGATGGGCGTCGCGGCCGAGACCAACCGCAGCTTCAACCAGATGGTGCGCGACCTCGAACAGCTCGAGGCCGATCGCGCGCTGATGCTCGCGGGCATCTCGCACGACCTCCGCACACCGCTCGCGCGGCTGCGGCTCGAGACCGAGATGAGCCCGTCCGACCAGGCGACCAAGGATGCGATGGTCGACGACATCGAGCAGATGGACCGCATCATCGCGGCCTTCATCGACTACGCGCGTCCGTCCCAGCGCAAGCCGGAGCCGGTCGACCTGTCGTCGATCGCGCACGAAGTCGCCGCGCGCGTGTCGGGCGAGGACGGCGTCGAGATCCGCACGCGGCTTGCGCCGAGCGCGGTGATCGAAGCCGACGAGACCGACATGCGCCGCGTGATCGGCAACCTCGTCGAGAACGCGCGCAAATACGGCCAGAGCCGGCAGGACGGCGTGTCGCGCATCACGCTCGAGACGCGCGTGACGCACGCGCGGGTCGAGCTGTCGGTGACCGACGAAGGCCCCGGCATTCCCGAGGATCAGCTGCCGCTCGTGATGCGGCCGTTCTACCGCGTCGACACGGCGCGCACCAAGGCGGACGGCACGGGGCTCGGCATGGCGATCGTGCTGCGCCTCGTGGGCCGCTATCGCGGCGCGCTGCGCTTGCGCAACCGCAGCCCCGACGCGGGCCTCGAAGTCACGCTCGAATTCCCCGGCGCCGGCAAGGCGCGTGCGACGGCGTGACGCGTTCGCGCACGCGTCCTGCGCGTCACACTATCGGTGCGGTTGAAAAAAACTATGGGAATCGTTAGTCAAAATCTATTGAATCGCTTGGTTAATAGTGTTACAGTCTTCGCATGCTGTCACATCAACGTTGCAGCACCGAGGTAGCTTGACTCAGTCTTCTTCCCAACTCACACAGGAGTATCCGCATGAAAACCGTGGGCGATAAACTCGAAGCATTCACCGTCGTAGCCGCGAAGCCGGGCTTCAACAATCACGAGGAAAACGGCCAGTCGGCGTTCGAGACCGTCACCGAAGCGTCGTTCCCGGGCAAGTGGAAGATCATCTACTTCTATCCGAAGGATTTCACGTTCGTGTGCCCGACGGAAATCGTCGAGTTCGCGAAGCTGACGAAGCAGTTCGAAGAGCGCGACGCCGTCCTGCTCGGCGGCAGCTCGGACAACGAATTCGTGAAGCTCGCATGGCGCCGTGAGCACAAGGATCTCGACAAGCTGAACCACTACTCGTTCGGCGACGTCAAGGGCGAGCTGATCGACCAGCTCGGCGTGCGCGACAAGGAAGCCGGCGTGGCCCTGCGCGCGACGTTCATCGTCGATCCGGACAACACGATCCAGCACGTTTCGGTGAACAACCTGAACGTCGGCCGTAGCCCGGAAGAAGTCCTGCGCATTCTGGACGGCCTGCAAACGGACGAACTGTGCCCGTGCAACCGTGCAGTCGGCGGCGCAACGCTGTAAGCGCATCGATGCACGAAGCCCGCGGCGCACGTTCTGCCTGCGGGCTTTTTTAACGGCCAACCCATAGGAGATATCAATGGAATTCATCGACTCGATTAAGGCACGTATTCCCGACTACGCGAAGGACATTCGCCTGAACCTCGACGGCACGATCTCGCGCTCGTCGCTCGAAGGCAACGATGCGGTCGGCGTGGCGCTGGCGGCAGCGGTCGCGGCGAAGAGCACCGTGCTCGTGAAGACGATCCGCGAAGCCGGCGTGCTGTCGCCCGAAGAGACGAACGCCGTGCTGACGGCGGCCGCGCTGATGGGGATGAACAACACCTGGTATCCGTATGTCGAGATGGCCGACGACGCCGACCTGAAGACGCAGCGCGCCGAACTGCGGATGGGCGCGTATGCGTCGCACGGCGGCGTCGACAAGCGCCGCTTCGAGATGTACGCGCTCGCCGCGTCGATCGTCGGCAAGTGCCACTTCTGCGTGAAGTCGCACTATGCGCTGCTGAAGAACGAGCAAGGGATGACGACGACGCAGCTGCGCGACGTCGGCCGCATCGCGTCGGTGATCAACGCCGCCGCGCAGGTGATCGCCGCCGAAGGCGAGTAAGCGCACCGCTCGGCCGGCAGCGCGGTGCGGCGGTCCTTCGACGCCGCATCCGCCGCCCCGGGCCAGAAACGAAAATGCCACGCAAGCGCGTGGCATTTTTCATTGCGGCGGCGCAGCCTGCGCGCCGCTTCGGGCCGGCGTCGACCCGGCATCAGGCGCTCACGCGCCCTCTTTCACCAGCAGCGCGGCGGCCTGCGCCTCGATGCCGTCGCCGCGGCCGAGGTAGCCGAGCTTCTCGTTGGTCTTCGCCTTCACGTTCACGCGCTCGAGCGGCAGCCCGAGATCGGCCGCGATGTTCGCACGCATCCCGTCGATATGCGGGGCGAGCTTCGGCGCCTGCGCGATCACGGTGCTGTCGACGTTCTGGATCGTGAAGCCGGCCGCCTTCACGCGGGCGGCGCACTCGCGCAGCAGCACGCGGCTGTCCGCCCCCTTGAACGCGGCGTCGGTGTCGGAGAAATGGCGGCCGATGTCGCCGAGCGCCGCCGCGCCGAACAGCGCGTCGGTGATCGCGTGCAGCAGCACGTCCGCGTCCGAATGGCCGAGCAGGCCGCGCTCGTACGGAATCGTCACGCCGCCGATGATGAGGGGGCGCCCCGGGACGAGCTGGTGCACGTCGTAGCCTTGTCCGATTCTGAAATCCATGCGTATTCCGGTGTGAGATGAGGTGAAAGTCAGGAAGCGTTCGTGCCGCGCGCGAGGATCGCTTCGGCGAGCGCGAAATCTTCAGGGTACGTGACCTTGAAGTTGCGCAGGCTGCCCTGCACGACGCGCGGGGTATGACCGGCCCATTCGATCGCGCTGGCCTCGTCGGTCAGGTCGTGCCCTTCCCGCTGCGCGCGCAGGATCGCGTCGCGCAGCATGCCGATGCGGAACATCTGCGGCGTCTGCGCCTGCCACAGCGCGTCGCGCGACTCGGTGCGGGCGATCGCGTCGCCGCCGGCCGGCACGCGCTTGAGCGTATCGGCCACCGGCAGCGCGACGATACCGCCGACCGGATCGTCCTTCAGCGCCGCGACCAGCGTGCGGATCAGCTCCGGCGTGATGCCGGGGCGCGCGGCGTCGTGCACGAGCACCCAGTCCTGGTCGGTCGCGCCGAATTCGCCCAGCTCCAGCAGCCCGTTGAGCACCGACGCCTGCCGCGAGCCGCCGCCGCAGCGGCGCACCGCAAAGCGCAGGCCCGCGAAGCGGCGCGCGTCGAAGTGCGTGTCGTCGGGCGCGAGGACGACGAGCGTCTGCGCGAATTCGCTGCACGCGTCGAACGCGGCGAGCGTGTAATGCAGGAGCGCGCGGCCGGCCAGCGTGCGGTATTGCTTCGGCACGGCCGAACCGGAGCGGCTGCCCGTGCCGGCGCAAGGAATCAGGGCGAAAAGTCGGGGAGTCACGAAGTGGAAACGCCGGAAAGATGAAATCGAGAAGCGGATTTTATAATAGGTCTTTCGTCTCGACCGGCGCACCGCGCCGCGCCCGTGCCCGCCACCCCTGCCGTCCCTATGCCAGACAACGCTTCCATCCCGTTCGCCTCGCCCGTCGCCCGCGTCAAACCGGGCCAGCGGTTCGCCTTCGACGGCACGCACGGCTCCGCCGACGCACTCGCCATCGCCCGCTATCTCGCCGAGAACCGCGCCGCGGTGCCGCTCCTTGCGGTGATCTGCGCGAACGCGGTCGACGCGCAGCGGCTGTCGCAGGAACTCCGCTACTTCTCGCCCGATGCGCGCGTGCGCCTGCTGCCGGACTGGGAAACGCTGCCGTACGACACGTTCTCGCCGCACCAGGATCTCGTCTCCGAGCGGCTCGCGACGCTGCACGACCTCGGCGAGGGCCGCTGCGACATCCTGCTGGTGCCCGCGACCACCGCGCTGTACCGGATGCCGCCCGCGTCGTTCATGGCCGCGTACACCTTCGCGTTCGCGCAGGGCGAGCGGCTCGACGAGGCGAAGCTGAAGGCGCAGCTCACGCTGGCCGGCTACGAACACGTGAGCCAGGTCGTGCGGCCCGGCGAATACTGCGTGCGCGGCTCGCTGATCGACCTGTACCCGATGGGCTCGCCGCTGCCGTACCGGATCGACCTGTTCGATGACCAGGTCGACTCGATCCGCGCGTTCGATCCCGATACGCAGCGCAGCCTCTACCCGGTTCGCGACGTGCGCCTGTTGCCCGGCCGCGAGTTTCCGTTCGACGAAGCCGCGCGCACGGCCTTTCGCAGCCGCTGGCGCGAGACCTTCGAAGGCGACCCGAGCCGCGCGCCGATCTACAAGGACATCGGCAACGGCGTGCCGTCGGCCGGCATCGAGTACTACCTGCCGCTGTTCTTCGATGAGACGGCCACGCTGTTCCACTACCTGCCGCAGGACGCGCACCTCGTGTTCACCGGCGATCTCGAAGCGTCGATCCGCCGCTTCACGGCCGATACGAAGCAGCGCCACGCGTTCCTCGCGCACGACCGCGAGCGGCCGATCCTCGAGCCGCAGCGCCTGTTCCTGTCCGACGAGGATTTCTTCGCGTTCGCGAAGCCGTTCGCGCGCGTCGTGCTGCCCGCGCAGCCGGCCGGCGGCTGGGCGACGGGCCTGCCCGAGCTCACGGTCGATCGCCATGCCGACGATCCGCTCGCCGCGCTGCGCACGTTCGTCGAATCGTCGGGCAAGCGCGTGCTGCTGACGGTCGAATCGGCCGGCCGCCGCGAAACGATCCTGCAACTGCTCGCCGAGCATCACCTGCGCCCCGCGTCGAACGACCACTTCGCGGGCTGGCTCGAAAGCGATGCGCCGTTCGCGCTCGGTGTCGCGCCGCTCGCGAGCGGCTTCGCGGTGCCGGGCGAAGGCTACGCGATCGTCACCGAAACCGAGCTGTACGGCGCGCTCGGCCGGCGCGCGGGCCGGCGCCGCCAGGAACAGGCGAGCAACGTCGACGCGATGGTGCGCGACCTGTCGGAGCTGAAGGTCGGCGACCCGGTCGTCCACGCGCAGCACGGCATCGGCCGCTACATGGGCCTCGTGTCGATGGATCTCGGCGAAGGCGAGACCGAATTCCTGCACCTCGAATACGCGGGCGACAGCAAGCTCTACGTGCCGGTCGCGCAATTGCACGTGATCTCGCGCTACAGCGGCGCCGATCCCGACAGCGCACCGCTGCACGCGCTCGGCTCGGGCCAGTGGGAGCGCGCGAAGCGCAAGGCCGCGCAGCAGATTCGCGACACGGCGGCCGAGCTGCTGAACCTGTATGCGCGCCGCGCGGCCCGCGAAGGCCACGCGTTCGCGCTCGATCCGCGCGACTACGTGAAGTTCGCGGAAAGCTTCGGCTTCGAGGAAACGCCCGACCAAGCGGCGGCCATCGCGGCGGTGATCGGCGACATGACGAGCGGCAAGCCGATGGACCGCCTCGTGTGCGGCGACGTCGGCTTCGGCAAGACCGAGGTCGCGCTGCGCGCCGCGTTCATCGCGGTGATGGGCGGCAAGCAGGTCGCGCTGCTGTCGCCGACCACGCTGCTCGCCGAGCAGCACACGCAGACCTTCGTCGACCGCTTCGCGGACTGGCCTGTGCGCATCGTCGAGCTGTCGCGCTTCAAGACCACGAAGGAAGTGAATGCGGCGATCGCGCAGATCAACGAAGGCACCGTCGACATCGTGATCGGCACGCACAAGCTGCTGTCGTCGGACGTGCAGTTCAAGCGCCTCGGCCTCGTGATCATCGACGAGGAACACCGCTTCGGCGTGCGCCAGAAGGAAGCGCTGAAGGCGCTGCGCGCGGAAGTCGACGTGCTGACGCTGACCGCCACGCCGATCCCGCGTACGCTCGGGATGGCGCTCGAGGGGCTGCGCGACTTCTCGGTGATCGCGACCGCGCCGCAGAAGCGGCTCGCGATCAAGACCTTCGTGCGCCGCGAGGAAGAAAGCGTGATCCGCGAGGCGATGCTGCGCGAGCTGAAACGCGGCGGCCAGGTGTACTTCCTGCACAACGAGGTCGAGACGATCGAGAACCGCAGGGCGATGCTCGAGGAACTCGTGCCCGAAGCGCGCATCGTGATCGCGCACGGCCAGATGCACGAGCGCGAACTCGAACGCGTGATGCGCGATTTCGTCGCGCAGCGCGCGAACGTGCTGCTGTGCACGACCATCATCGAGACCGGCATCGACGTGCCGAGCGCGAACACGATCATCATGCACCGCGCGGACAAGTTCGGCCTCGCGCAGCTTCACCAACTGCGCGGCCGCGTCGGCCGTTCGCACCACCAGGCGTATGCGTACCTGCTGGTCCACGATCCGCAGTCGCTGACCAAGCAGGCGCAGCGCCGGCTCGAGGCGATCCAGCAGATGGAGGAACTCGGTTCGGGCTTCTATCTCGCGATGCACGACCTCGAGATCCGCGGCACCGGCGAGGTGCTCGGCGACAAGCAGTCGGGCGAGATCCACGAGATCGGCTTCCAGCTGTACACCGACATGCTGAACGACGCGGTGAAGGCGCTGAAGAACGGCAAGGAGCCCGATCTCACCGCACCGCTCGCCGCGACGACGGAAATCAACCTGCATGCGCCCGCGATCCTGCCGGCCGACTACTGCGCGGACGTGCAGGAGCGGCTGTCGCTGTACAAGCGTCTCGCGAACTGCGAGCACGGCGACGCGATCGACGGCATCCAGGAAGAGCTGATCGACCGCTTCGGCAAGCTGCCGCCGCAGGCGCACGCGCTCGTCGAGACGCACCGGCTGCGGCTGGCCGCGAAGCCACTCGGCATCGTCAAGATCGACGCGAGCGAGGCCGCGATCGGGCTGCAGTTCGAGCCGAATCCGCCGATCGATCCGATGCGCATCATCGACATGGTGCAGAAGCACCGGCACATCAAGCTCGCGGGCCAGGACAAGCTGCGCATCGAGACGCGCTCGCCCGATCTCGCGATCCGCGTGTCGACGATCAAGGAAACGCTGCGCGCGCTCGCGCCGCGCGCCGACGCCGCGACCGCGGCACGCTGAGCGCGCGGCCGCGATGCTGCACCGCATCGCGGCCGGCGAAGGCGGGCCGGCGCGTTTTTGAGTATGATTTTCCCATTCCTCAGACGGAGTTTTGCCATGTCCACTCTCGACGCGACGGCGCCGTCCGCCGCCGACCAAGGCGACGCTTCGCTCGTCAGCCTGCCCTGGATCAAGCAGCTGGTGTCGATGGACACGACGAGCCGCGTGCCGAACCTCGGCCTGATCGAAGCGGTGCGCGACGCGCTGGCCGCGAAGGGCATCGTGTCGACGCTCACGCACGATCCGCGCGAAGGCTGGGCCAACCTGTTCGCGACCGTGCCCGCGCACGACGGCTCGACCGACGGCGGCATCGTGCTGTCGGGGCACACCGACGTCGTGCCGGTCGACGGCCAGCAGTGGGACAGCAACCCGTTCGCGCCGGAAATCCGCGATGGCCGCCTGTACGGCCGCGGCACCTGCGACATGAAGGGCTTCATCGGCGCGGCGCTCGCGCTGCTGCCCGAGATGCAGGCGACGAAGCTCGCGAAGCCGATTCATTTCGCGCTGTCCTACGACGAGGAAATCGGCTGCGCGGGCGCACCGCTGCTGATCGCCGATCTCGTCAAGCGCGGCGTGAAGCCGTCCGGCTGCATCGTCGGCGAGCCGACCAGCATGCGGCCGATCATCGCGCACAAGGGCATCAACGCGTACCGCTGCTGCGTGCGCGGTCACGCCGCGCACTCGTCGCTGACGCCGAAGGGCCTGAACGCGATCGAATACGCGGCGCGCCTCATCTGCCACATCCGCGACATCGCCGAGCGCTTCCGTGCGGAAGGCCCGTTCGACGAGCTGTACGACGTACCGTTCACGACCGCGCAGACGAGCACGATCCAGGGCGGCAACGCGATCAACACGGTGCCGGCCGAATGCCGGTTCGACTTCGAGTTCCGCAACCTGCCGACGCTCGATCCCGAGCAGATCTTCACGCGCATCGAAGCGTATGCGCAGGAAACGCTGCTGCCGCAGATGCTGCGCGAACATCCGAACGCGGCGATCGAGTTCTCGAAGATCGCGGCGGCACCCGGCCTCGACGCGACGGAACAGGCCGCGATCACGCAGCTCGTGCGCGCGCTGACGGCCGACCAGGACAAGCGCAAGGTCGCATACGGCACGGAGGCCGGCCTGTTCGAACGCGCGGGCATCCCGAGCGTCGTGTGCGGGCCCGGCAACATCGAGCAGGCGCACAAGCCGAACGAATATGTCGAGCTCGCGCAGCTCGCCGCCTGCGAGCAGTTTCTGCGCAAGTTCATCCGCAGCATGTCGGTCGACGCACACTGACTGCCCCGCCACGCCGGCCTGCGTGTGCGGGCCGGCCCCACCCCCGCCACCCGCCACGTCATGTCGACTGAACAACAGGGCACCGCCCATACGACGATCGACGGCGAGCCGATTCCGACGCTCGACGAAATCGCCGCGCAGCATTTCGCGTTGTCACCGTGGGTCGCGCGCACGCCGGTGTTCGAGCGCGCCGATCTCCCATCCCTCGAGGGCACGCACGTCAACTTCAAGTTCGAGCTGCTGCAGGCGAGCGGCAGCTTCAAGGCGCGCGGCGCGTTCACGCACCTGCTGGCACTCGACGAAGCGCGCAAGAACGCCGGCGTCACGTGTGTCTCGGCCGGCAATCATGCGGCGGCCGTCGCGTATGCGGCGATGCGGCTCGGCAGCAGTGCGAAGGTCGTGATGTTCCATACCGCGAGCCCGACGCGCATCGCGCAGTGCAAGCAGTACCGCGCGGAAGTCGTGCTGGCCGGCAGCGCGTCGCAGGCGTTCGACCTCGTACGGCGGATCGAGGCCGAGGAAGGCCGCTTCTTCATCCATCCGTTCAACGGCTATCACACGATTCTCGGCACCGCGACGCTCGGCTACGAATGGGCGACGCAGACGCCCGATCTCGACGCGGTGATCGTGCCGATCGGCGGCGGTGGGCTCGCGGCCGGCATGGCGACCGCGCTGCGGCTCGCGAATCCGCGCGTGCACGTGTACGGCGTCGAGCCGGAAGGCGCCGACGCGATGTGCCGCAGCTTCGCGGCGAATCACACGATCAAGATGAGCGCGATGCAGACCATCGCCGATTCGCTGATGGCGCCGCACACCGAGGAATACAGCTATCAGCTGTGCCGGCGCCACATCGACCGCATCGTCACGGTGTCCGACGACGCGCTGCGCGCGGCGATGCTGTTCCTGTTCTCGCACCTGAAGCTGGCGGTCGAACCGGCGTGCGCGGCGGCGCTCGCGGCGCTGCTCGGCCCGCTGCGCGAGACGCTGCAGGGCAAGCGCGTCGGCGTGCTGCTGTCTGGCACGAATACCGACCCCGCGACACTCGGCATGCATCTCGCGCACGCGAAACTGCAGCACTGAACCTGCGCATGGCGCTGCGGGTTATCCCCAGTTTATGTTGACAGCCCTGTTGATAACCCGCCGGGCAAGCACGCAAGTGGTTGAGCGCGCAGCGTTTTACAAGCGCGAAGCGTGCCGGACGCGAAATAGGCAGATGACGCCGCCGACGCGCGTGGGTTGACGCACGGCGACACGCAAAAAAACGGGCGCCCGAAGGCGCCCGTCGCATGCGAAACATCCGCGTATCGCTTACTTGTTTTCGAACATGTCCATGATCTGCTGCTTCTCCTGCTGCGTGACGGGCGGCGGCGCAAGCCCGGCCGCGCCGGCCGAGCCGAGTGCGTCGTTCGCGCTGATTGCGTTCTCGGCCGGGTTGATGTCCACGCTCCCGACGAAGCCGTTGCCCGGCGTGCGATCGGCGTAGTACAGCTCGCCGTCGACCGTCGTCAGGCCGTCCGGCATCGGCATCTGCTGCTCGGGCACGCCGTTCAGCGCGGTGCGCATGTAGTTCACCCAGATCGGCAGCGCGAGCTGCGCGCCGAATTCGCGGCTGCCGAGGCTCTTCGGCTGATCGAAGCCCATCCACGCGACCGCGACGAGCGACTGCTGGTAGCCGGCGAACCAGCCATCCTTCGCATCGTTCGTCGTACCCGTCTTGCCCTGCAGGTCGCCGCGGCCGAGCGCGTTGGTGCCCGCGCCCGTGCCGGCCGTCGCGACCGTATGCAGCAGGCTGTTCATCACGTACGCGTTGCGACCTTCGATCGTGCGCGCCGCCGTGCTGCCGGCGACCACCGGCTGCGACCGCTGCAGCGCCTGCCCGTGCGCGTCGTCGACTTCGGCGATCAGATACGGATCGACCTTGTAGCCGCCGTTCGCGAACACCGCATAGCCGGTGGCGAGCTGCAGCGGCGTGACGAGCCCTGCACCGAGCGCCATCGGCAGGTACGGCGGCGTCTTCGCCGGATCGAAGCCGAAGCGCTGCGTCACGTACTGCTGCGCGTACTGCGTGCCGATCGACGCGAGGATCCGGATCGACACGAGGTTCTTCGAACGCTGCAGGCCGGTACGCATCGACATCGGGCCGTCCGGCTGGTCGTCGTCCTTCGGCTCCCACGCGGTGCCGCCCGGCACGCTCGGCGGGAAGTACAGCGGTGCATCGTTGATGATCGTCGCCGGTCCGAGGCCCTTGTCGAGCGACGCCGAATAAATGAACGGCTTGAACGACGAACCCGGCTGGCGCCACGCCTGCGTCACGTGGTTGAACTTGCTCTTGTTGAAGTCGAAGCCGCCGACGAGCGAGCGGATCGCCCCGTCCTGCGGCGCGATCGCGACGAGCGCGCCTTCGACCTGCGGCAGCTGCACGACCTGCCAGCCCGTCTTGCCATCCTTCAGCACGCGCACGATCGAACCCGGCTTGATCCGCAGCGTGGCATTCGCGCGCTGATTCAGCGCGCCCGACACGAAGCGCAGCCCGGCCGGGCCGATCGTCGTCGTCGCGCCGCCGACGAACTGCACCTCGACCGCGTTCGGCGACGCCGCCAGCACCACCGCCGATTGCAGATCGCCGTTGTCCGGATGATCGGCGAGCGCGTCGTCGATCGCCTCGTCGCGCTCGTCGCCGGCCGCCGGCAGGTTGATCGAGCCTTCCGGCCCGCGATAGCCGTGGCGGCGCTCGTAATCGAGAATGCCGCGACGCACGGCCTGGTACGCCGCTTCCTGATCGGCCGAGTTGATCGTCGTCGTGACGGTCAGCCCGCGCGTATAGGTTTCGTCCTTGTACTGCTGGTACATCATCTGCCGCACCATCTCGGACACGTATTCGCCGTGCACCGCATACTGGTTGCCCGGCGTGCGCACGCGGATCTCCTCCTTCACCGCCTGGTCGTACTGCGGCTGCGTGATGTAGCCGATCTCGAGCATGCGCTTCAGGATGTATTCCTGACGCACCTTCGCGCGCTTCGGATTGACGACCGGGTTATACGCGGACGGCGCCTTCGGCAGCCCCGCGAGCATCGCCGCTTCCGCGAGCGTGATGTCCTTCAGGTCCTTGCCGAAATACACGCGCGCGGCGGCCGCGAAGCCGTACGAGCGCTGGCCCAGGTAGATCTGGTTCATGTACAGCTCGAGGATCTGGTCCTTCGTCAGCGCCTTCTCGATCTTGTACGCGAGCAGCATCTCGTAGATCTTGCGCGTATACGTCTTCTCGCTCGACAGGAAGAAGTTGCGCGCGACCTGCATCGTGATCGTGCTCGCGCCCTGGCGCGCGCCGCCGTGCATCAGGTCGGCCACGCCCGCGCGCAGGATGCCGAGGAAGTCGACGCCGCCGTGTTCGTAGAAGCGGTAGTCCTCGATCGCGAGCACGGCCTTCTTCATCACGTCGGGAATGTCCTGGAAGCGCACGAGGCTGCGGCGCTCCTCGCCGAACTCGCCGATCAGCACGTGATCGGCGGTGAACACGCGCAACGGCACCTTCGGCTGGTAGTTGGTCAGCGCATCGAGCGACGGCAGTTGCGGTGCCATCACGACGAGTGCGTAGCCGACGATCAGCGCGCCGACGACCGCGAGCGTCGCGAACAGTCCGACGAACCACAGCGCGACGCGCGAGCCGAACGAGCGGCGGCCGCCGCCCCCGCCTCCACGGCGCTGCGTGCGGCGATCGTCGTCGCCGTTGTCGTCATCGGGGTAGTAGGCTCCCGACGGCGAACGGCGCAATGTGTAGTGAGGTTCGTTCCGGTCGGAAGAAGAAGGCGGTCGTTTGATAATTGGCATGTCGGAATGGCAGGCGGCGTGGCGCCCTCGGACGCATGCGGAAATGCAAGCGGATGAATCAGAGTGTGGTGCATCGTGGCAACTGTCACGTCGACAGACCCCGCCGCGCGGCGATCCGTTCCCGCGACGTGACAGCGCATTTTAATGAAATCGACCGGTTGACTTCGCGATTTTTTGTAAAAATTCCCGCACCGCCGCGATTTGCGGAACGTATTGGCCGCATGCTCCGCCTATCATGGACACGCGGCCCGTCGCGTGCCGCGGCGTTGCTTTCAAACGCGAAAGGTTCGAATACTCCGCACGCATCGCGCTTGAACTCCAGCGCTTAAGCCGTATTTAAGGAGCCGGCGGTGTAATATCCGCCGGCTCACGCGGGTCGGAACCGATTCGCGACGGGTACTGCCGCTCACGCGGCACCTTTCAACCACGGAGGATTTCATGTCGCTTTTCGACTCTATTTCGCGCACGATCAAAGGCCTGCTGAACGATGCGGCCGACTCGGTACAGGATCCGTCGCGCGACGCACGGCAGATCGTGCGGGAGCTCGACGACAGCATCGGCCGTGCCGAGAATTCGCTGATCGAGATCGAGGCACAAGTCGCGACCCAGCGCAGCAAGCGCGATGCGGCCGACGACAAGGTGAAGAAGTACGAAGACGGCGCGAAGCGCGCGCTGCAGGCCGGCGACGAAGCACTCGCACGCGAGGCGCTCGCCGCGCAATCGAACGCCGAAGCCGAGCGCGATGCACTCGCGGCCGAGCTGACGACGCTCGAACCGTCGGTCGACAAGCTGAAGGGGCAGATCGCCGACATGCGCCAGCGCCGCAACGACCTGAACTCGCGCTCGAACATCCTGCAGGCGAAGCATGAAATCGCGCAGGCGAAGGACGTCGCGGCAACCGCGCTCGGCGGCATCGGCGGCAAGAACCTGTCCGAGGACTTCCAGAAGCTCGAGGACAAGGTCGCGCTGCAGAACGCGCGCTCGGACGCCCGCCTGAACTCGGCCGACACGTCGAGCGGCAAGGCGCTCGAGGACAAGCTCGCCGCGCTGAACAAGGGCCCGTCGGTGGAAGACCGCCTCGCCGCGCTGAAGAAGCAGCTCGACACGCCCGCGCAGTAACGGCAACCGCGCCGCGGGCCGCAGGCTCGCGGCGCGCATCGATCGTCAGGAGACGGGCGCTCGCGCCCGGTTCGACCATGAAGAAATCTCTCGCCGCACTCGGCTGCTCGCTGATGCTGCTGTCGTCCGCGGCATTCGCAGTCCCGTCGCTGCAGCAAGTCGAGCAGTCGATCGCCCAGCGCGACTGGCAGCGCGCGGACTCGCAGCTGTCGCAAGTCATCGACGCCCACCCGAACAACGCGCATGCGCACTACCTGTACGCGCAGGTGCTGGACCGCGAAGGCCGCGCGTCGGACGCGCTCGCGCAACTGCAGCGGGCGAAGTCGCTCGATCCGCAACTGCGCTTCACCGATGCGTCGCGCTTCGCGCAGACCGAATCGCGCATTCGCGCGGACGCCGCGCGCGTGAGCGGCAACACACCGTCGGCCACGCAGGCCGGCTCGTTGCAGTCGTCGCTCGCACCGGCCGCGCCGGTCGCGAAACACGGTCCGTCGACCGGCATGTGGATCGGCATCGCGCTGATCGTCGCACTCATCGCGCTGGTGCTGCGCTGGACGCTGCGGCGCGCGCGCTCGGCCGACGACGGCCGCGCCGACGACGAACGCCGCACGCAATTGAAGCGCGCGACCGACGTGCTGAACGACATTCGTCCGCTGAAACTCGACGCGAAGCTGTCGACGGCGCCCGGCGCCGCCGCGCTCACCGGCGAGCTCGAAGGCATCGAGACCGATGCACGCACGCTCGTCGAAGCGCTGTCGAACGGCAAGAACCCGGTGCCGCCGTATCGCATCGACGAGCTCGAGCAGCGGCATGCGAGCGTGAAGGCACGCGTCGAAGGCCGCCCCGATCCGGCCGCGCAGCCCGCGGCGCCGGCGAACGGTAGCGGCTCCGTGTATGCGCAGGAAGCCGATCGCATGACCGGCACGCAAGGCCAGCCGTATCAGCAACCGCCATACCCGCAACAGCCGTATCCCCCACAACCGTATCCGCAACAGCAGCCGCCCGTCGTGGTCCAGCAAGGCGGCGGTTTCGCCGGCGGGATGGGCGGGCTGCTGACCGGCGTGCTGCTCGGTGAAGCGATGTCGGGCGGGCGCGAGCGCGTGGTCGAGCGCGACGTGATCGTCGACGACCAGCGCCGGCGCCCGGAGAACAACGATCCGGGCTTCGACTTCGGTCGCGGCGACGATTCGAACTGGAGCGATGGCAACGGCGGCGGCGGTGTCGATCTCGGCAGCAACGACGACGGCTGGACCGACGACAACACCTGAGCATTCGCACGCGGGCGTCGACGCATCGCGCGACGCCCGCCTCTCACGCCGCGCGTCCTTTCACTCCCGCTCTCGCCGGCGGCCGGATCGCCGGCCGCCCCGCCGCCGGATTTGTCAATCATTTCAAGATGGGCTACCGGCAATGGGGCACGTTCGCTATCATGCGGCCATCGGCGTGCCTCCGATCCCATCCGACGTTTCGCAGCCCTGCGCGTCGCGGCACGCCTTCCCCTAGCCTCAATCAGGAGAAAGCCGCTCATGAGCATAATCAAGGAATTCAAGGAGTTCGCCGTCAAAGGCAACGTGATGGATCTCGCCGTCGGCGTGATCATCGGCGGCGCGTTCTCGAAGATCGTCGACTCGGTCGTGAAAGACCTCATCATGCCGGTGATCGGCGTGCTGACCGGCGGTCTGGATTTCTCGAACAAGTTCGTTCTGCTCGGCACCATCCCCCCGACGTTCAAGGGTAATCCCGATTCGTTCAAGGATCTGCAGGCCGCGGGCGTCGCCGCGTTCGGCTACGGCTCGTTCATCACCGTGGCGATCAACTTCGTGATCCTTGCGTTCATCATTTTCCTGATGGTGAAATTCATCAACAAGCTGCGCAAGCCGGAAGAAGCCGCGCCGGCCGCGACGCCGGAAGACATCGTGCTGCTGCGCGAGATCCGCGATTCGCTCAAGCAACGCTGAGCACCGCGCCACGCTGCATCTGCCGGGCCCGCAAAATGCGGGCCTTTTTCATGCGTGCGCCGCACGCATGCGCGTGCCGCACGCCGCCGCGCGACGCTTATCTCACTTTTTTGTGACGCACGAATGCACGCGCGGGAAAAGCAGGTCTATGATGGAGACTAAACGACAGTACGGGCGCCGAGACGCTGGCTGTGTCGATCATCGTGGCAAGCGGGTCGACGGGAGACATTGATCGTCGTACCGCACGAGTGCAGCATTTTCGTGTGCTATAAAGGATCGACATGCGGCGTACATAGCCGGGAGTGGGTCGCATGAAAGTGCCGCATTTCTTGCAATTGTTTTTGAGGCGAGTGTTTATGTCCTTCCCGAAAAAACGTCGACGCGCGCAGCAGGATGGCCAGGAGTCATTCCTCGCGGTATTGCGCCATTCGAAACCGTTTGCGCAGCTCGACACCAAGATTGCCCGCGCCCGTGCGCAGGACGAACCCGTCCTGTATGCGCATGTGCTGCCCGGCCTCGACGTGCTCCTGTGCAGCGTGCGCGGCGCACAGCCGCCCTATCCGGCCATCGCCGAACTGCGCAAGCGCTGCATGGAATCGATCGCCAACGCGCTCGAACAGCCGCTCGACGGCCTCGAGAACGGCGGCTATTGGTACGAGGCGAACGGCTTCGGCTTCCTCGTGTTCGCGAGCCGCGCCCGCGCGCGCATCCTGCCCGAATTTGGTGCAGGCACGAAGGCAAGCCTGCGCGGCGGCCTCGGACGCCAGAACGCCGGCGACACGACACCGCGCTCCCTCGGCTGAACCGACACCGACACGATGGGCCGCCTCCGGGCGGCCCATCGGCCATTCAGGCTTCCCGCTTCACCGCCGCCGCGCGCTCACCGCGCCGTCCGCCCGTTGCCGGGCCGGACGATGTCGATGAATGCGGCGAAATCGGCGCCGGCGAGGCCTTGCGCGGCGCCCAGGCGCAGCACCTGCTGCACCGTGGCCGACACGGGCATTACCGCGCCCGTGTCGCGCGCAGCGTCGGCGATCGCATCGACATCCTTCTGGAACGTGCTCAGCGCACCCATCGACGGGTGGCCGCTTGACGTCATGCGCGGCACGAAGGTCTGCAGCAGCACCGAGTCGGCCCACCCGCCCGCCAGCGCATCGGCCAGACGCGCGGCGTCGATGCCGCTCGCCTGCGCCAGGCCGACCGCTTCCGCGATCGCGGTCACCGTCGCGGTAACGATCGCCTGGTTGCACAGCTTCGCGGTCTGGCCCGCGCCCGCGTCGCCCATGTGCGTGATGCGCGACGCGTACGCGTCGATCAGCGGCCGCACCGCGTCGAGGTCGGCCGCGCCGCCGCCCGCCATCACCGCGAGCGTACCGGCCTGCGCGCCGGGCACGCCGCCCGACACGGGCGCGTCGATCCAGCCGACGCCGAGCGCGGCCGCGCGCGCCGCATAGTCGCGCGTCGTGGCCGGCGGAATGCTCGAATGATCGACGATGCGCTTCAGGCGGCGTGCGTTCGCATCGCCGGCAAGCAGCCCGTGCTCGCCGAACACGACGTCGCCGACCGCACGGCCATCGAGCACGCACATGAACACCGTGTCGACGCGCTCGGCCAGTTCGCGCGGCGTGTCGACCACCTGCGCGCCATCCTTTTCAAGCGCTTCAGCCTTGCCGCGCGTCCGGTTCCATACGCTGACCCGGTGGCCTGCCGCCAGCAAATGCCGAATCATCGGCGCGCCCATCAATCCCGGTCCGCAAAATCCGACTTCCACGATATTCCCGCCTCCAATTGAGGTTGCACTTGCCGCCCATCATACCTATCACTCAAGAAGCCGGACACGCGCGGCGCCGCTTCGGCGCCGCCACTTTCGCCGGCCATACCGACCACATACCGACACACCAGGGAGCGCATCATGAGCGACCACGTCTACAAGCTGATCGAACTGACCGGCTCGTCGCGCCAATCGTGCGACGACGCCATCCGCAACGCGATCTCGAAAGCCGGCAAGACGCTGCATAACCTGCACTGGTTCCAGGTGACCGAAACACGCGGCCACATCGAAGGCGACCAGGTCATCCACTGGCAGGTCACGCTGAAAGTCGGCATGCGCATCGACGACTGACGCACCGCGCGCGGTGCCCTGACCACCGGATGCGTGCAATGCGCATCCGCGCGACGCCGCGCCCGCCTGCATGACGCCCCGTTCGGGCCCCGTGTCGAGGCCCGGCCGGCGGGCGTCCGCGGGTATCCATCTCTTGACGCTGGTTTTCGTTCATATTAAAAACCATATACCCCCACGCCCCATCGATCAGCCCGGACATATAAACGGAGATATCATGAGTCAGCAACGCGAGGCGATCGACACGTACCTCTTGCGCGTCTTGCACACCTTGTTGATGGAGCGCAGCGTCACGCGCGCGGCCGTCAAACTGAACCAGTCGCAACCGGCGATCAGCGCCGCGCTGCGGCGCCTGCGTGACATCACCGGCGACCCGCTCCTCGTGCGCGGCAAGTCCGGCATGGTCCCGACCGAATACGGGCTGCGCCTGCTCGAACCGGTGCAGAACGCCCTGCGTGAAATCGAGCGCATCAAGTTCCAGCAGCACAATTTCGACCCGGCCACGTCGATTCGCTGCTACCGGATCGGCTGCCCCGACTACCTGAACGTGCTGTTCGTGCCGACCGTCGTCGAACGTTTCCGCCAGGCCGCGCCGAATGCGACGCTCGAGTTCCACTCGCTCGGCCCCGCGTTCGACTACGAGCTCGCGCTGGAAGACGGCAAGCTCGACATCGTCGTCGGCAACTGGCCCGAGCCGCCCGAACAGCTGCACCTGTCGAACCTGTTCGTCGACGAAATCGTCTGCCTGATGAGCAACACGCACCCATTCGCGAAGCGTGGCGGGCTCACGCTCGACCAGTACCTGAACGCGCCGCATCTCGCGCCGACGCCGTACTCGGTCGGCCAGCGCGGCGCGATCGACGTGCACCTCGCGCGCGAGCGGCTCAAGCGCCACGTGGTCGTCACGCTGCCGTACTTCAACCTCGCACCGTACGTGCTGGTGAAGTCCGACCTGATCTTCACGACGACGCGCCTGTTCGCCGATCATTACGCGAAGTTCCTGCCGCTGTCGGTCGTGCCGGCGCCGCTCGACTTCCCGCCGATGCAGTACTACCAGCTGTGGCACGAACGCTGCCACTATTCCGACGAAGTGCGCTGGCTGCGCAGCCTCGTCGCCGAAGCGACCCGCACGCTGATCGAGGCTTGATCGCGCACGGCGCGCGCCGGTCAGGCCGTCGCGGTACGGTCTGGCAGCCGCAACCGCCGCCGCGCGCCTGATCCGCGGCGCGCGGCGCGCGCCCCGCGCCCGTGCGTCAGCGCGACGCCTCCACGAGGGCGTGCGCAAGAGCGTTGTGGCGCTCGATGACGGGCGGCAGATCGAGCGTCGCGAGCCGCCCTTCCCGCACCACCACTTTCCCGTTCACCACCGTGTACGCCGTCTGCGACGGCGCGCAGAACACGAGCGCCGCGACCGGATCGTGCAGCGCGCCCGCGAACAGCGGCTGGCGCAGGTCGAACGCGGCGAAGTCCGCAGCCATGCCGGGCTTCAGCGCGCCAATATCGTCGCGGTTCAGCACCTTCGCGCCACCGAGCGTCGCGATCTCGAGCGCTTCCCGCGCGGTCATCGCATCGGGCCCGAAGCCGACCCGCTGCAGCAGCAGCGCCTGCCGCACTTCCGCGACCATCTGCGCGCCGTCGTTCGACGCGGAACCATCGACGCCGATCCCGACCGGCACGCCCGCGAGACGCATCTTCTTCACCGGCGCGATGCCCGACGCGAGCCGCATGTTCGAACACGGACAGTGCGCGACGCCGGTGCCGGTGCGCGCGAACAGGCCGATGCCCGCATCGTCGAGCTGCACGCAGTGCGCATGCCACACGTCGTGGCCGACCCAGCCCAGATCTTCCGCGTATTCGGCCGGCGTCATCCCGAACTTCTCGCGGCTGTACGCGATGTCGTTGACGTTCTCGGCCAGGTGCGTGTGCAACGACACGCCGTAGTCGCGGGCCAGCACGGCCGCGTCGCGCATCAGGCCGCGGCTCACCGAGAACGGCGAGCACGGCGCGACGACCACGCGCAGCATCGCGTAGCGGCCTTCGTCGTGATAGGTCTCGATCAGGCGCTGCGCGTCGCGCAGGATGTCGGGCTCGCGCTCGACGACCGAGTCGGGCGGCAGCCCGCCGTCGCGCTGGCCGACGCTCATCGCGCCGCGGCTCGCGTGAAACCGCATGCCGATCCGCTGCGCGGCGCCGATGCTGTCGTCGAGCCGGCTGCCGTTCGGGTAGATGTACAGATGGTCGCTCGACGTCGTGCAGCCCGACTGCAGCAGCTCGGCCATCGCGGTCAGCGTCGACACCTCGATCATCTCGGGCGTCAGGTGCGCCCAGATCCGGTACAGGTTCGTGAGCCAGCCGAACAGCTCGGCGTTCTGCGCGGCCGGCACCGCGCGCGTGAGGCTCTGGTACATGTGATGGTGCGTGTTCACGAGCCCCGGGATCACCAGGTGGCCACGCAGGTCGAGCACTTCGTCGGCGCTATCCGGCAGCTCGGCGCTCGGGCCGACCGCGACGATCCGGTTGTCTTCGATATAGAGCCCCGCGTCGCGCAGTTCGCGGCGCGTGTCGTCCATGGTCACGAGCACGTCGGCGTGCTTGACCAGCAGGGTTTTCGGGCGGGATGAGGATGGCTGTGGCGCGCGTGCGCCGGCGTGCTGCTCGAGGTTCATGCGTTCTCCGCGTCGTTCTGCCGCCGGGAGCCGCTCCCGGTGACGTTCACAAAGCCGTTCGAACGCTGATTCGCGGCACGCCCCGGTGCCTGCGTCCGTTCGAACGCGCTGGCCCGGTTACCCGGCGTGCACGCCGTCTTCGGGGTGCGCGCGGGCTCACGGCCCGACGCGCACGGCGGCAGCATCGCCCAAGCGCGCGCCGCGCACAATGCGCGAACCCGAATACCGCGCTTCACGGTTTCGATATGGTACGCCGCGCAGGGGGCGCCAAGCCCCGGAATCGCAGGCCGCGGGCGGATCCCGGCGTGCCGTCGACAGCGGTTCATGCGCGGCGCATTATCTTTGATATCGCGCCCGTATTTGCGCGGGGAACCTTTTTACAATGCCTGCACGGCGCTCGCTTCACTCTCGCCGACGGGTATGTAGCCACGTGACGTGGAGCCTCGATCCGCCGCACAGTCAATGGATCGAGTCGCCGCCGAACCTCGCATTCACACAAGGACACAACGAATGGGAAAGCTCACTACCCACGTACTCGATACGGCGCACGGTCGTCCCGGCGCTGCCATCAAGGTGGACCTCTACGCGCTGGACGGCGAATCGCGCCGCGCGATCAAGACCGTGCTGACCAATAGCGACGGCCGCTGCGACGAACCGCTGCTCGAAGGCGCCGCGCTCGCCGCCGGCGAATACGAACTCGTTTTCCACGCCGGCGACTACTTCGCGTCGCTCGGCGTGAAGGTGCCCGAACCCCGTTTCGTCGACCGCGTCGTGCTGCGCTTCGGCATCGCCGACACCGCGTCGCACTACCACGTGCCGCTGCTCGTGTCGCCGTGGTCGTACAGCACCTATCGCGGCAGCTGACACACGCATCGGCGCCCGCATCAAAGATAACGATCTGAGTCTGGAGGAGTTTCATGGAAGGCTTCATCACCGACTGGCTGAACCTCGCGCTGCGATGGCTGCACGTCATCGTCGCCATTGCGTGGATCGGCGAGTCGTTCTATTTCGTCGCGCTCGACAACAGCCTGAAACCGCCGACCGACGCGAACCAGCGCAAGCGCGGCGTGTTCGGCGAGCTGTGGCACGTCCACGGCGGCGGTTTCTACAACATGCAGAAGTACACGGTCGCCCCGCCGGAAATGCCGGATGACCTGCACTGGTCGAAGTGGCCGTCGTACACGACCTGGCTGTCGGGCTTCTCGCTGTTCTTCGTGCTGTACCTGCTCGCACCGAACACCTACCTGATCGACAAGAGCGTGCTCGACATGGGCCCGGTAGTCGCCGTCGCATCCGCGCTCGGCTTCCTCGCGGCCGGCTGGATCGTCTACGACTCGCTGTGCCGCATCCTCGGCACCAACGATCGCGTGCTCGGCATCTGCGTGGGCCTCTACGTCGTCGTCGCCGCGTACCTCGCGTGCCACATCTTCGCGGGCCGTGCGGCGTACCTGATCGTCGGCGCGATGCTCGCGACGATCATGTCGGCGAACGTGTTCTTCGTGATCATCCCGGGCCAGCGCAAGATGGTCGACAAGATGCTCAAGGGCGAAGAACCGAACCCGATCTACGGCAAGCGCGGCAAGCAGCGCTCGGTGCACAACACGTATTTCACGCTGCCGGTCGTGTTCGCGATGCTGTCGAACCACTATGCGATGACGTACACGAACAAGTTCAACTGGGTCGTGCTCGTGCTGATCATGCTGGCCGGCGCGCTGATCCGTCAGTTCTTCGTGATGCGTCACCGCGGCAAGCAGCTGTGGTACCTGCCGATCGGCGGCGTCGCGCTGCTGTCGGGCGCGCTCGTGTGGACGATGCCGAAGCCGGTCGCACCTGAAGCGCAGGCGGCAAACGCACCGAAGATCGTGATCAACGACATCATGCCGATCCTGCAGCAGCGCTGCGTCGAGTGCCACTCGGCCAAGCCGACGCTGATGGGCAGCGCGCCCGCCGGCGTGATGTTCGACACGCCGGACGAAGTGTCGAAGAATGCGCAGCGTATCTACGAACAGGCCGTGCGCCTGAAGGCGATGCCGATCGGCAACGTCACGCACATGACCGACGACGAGCGCGTGAAGCTCGCCGCCTGGTTCGAGGGTGGCGCGGTCAAGTAAGCCGCCGGGCGCCGGCGGTCGGTTGCCGGCGCATCCTCTCCGTTCGCGGGCCCGGAAACGGGCCCGTTTTTTTGCCTGTGCGAAACGCGTCGCCCGCTAGCCGCGCATCGCGTCGCGCTGCAGCGCGACGAGCGCATCGAGCGCGCGCGGGCCGTCGTCGAACGGCACGAAGATGTGATCATGATACGCAGCAGCCATCACGTTGCAGCTGATGCCGGCCGCGCCCAATGCCCGCGCGAACGCGGCCGTCAGGCCAACCGCCGCGAGATCCGAATGCACGGTCAGCGTGATCCACGCGGCGCGAAACAGCACCGGCCAGCCGCGACGTGCCGCAGTCTCTTCGTCGACCACGACCGTCATGCCTTCCGCTTCGCGGAACGTCGCGATCGTTTCGGATAACGATATTTCGGCATCGGCCGGCAGTGCGACGAATGCGAAGGCACCGCGATGCAGCCCGGGCTGCATCGTGCGCAGCAGGACGGCGAGGTCGTTTTCAGGGTGACTCATCGGGATCGGGTCCGGAACCGGACTTCGGGCGGTGGCGATGCGAGCACGATAGCACGCGGCACGCATAAAAAAACCCGCGCGGCGCGCGGGTTTCCTTGATGCTTCGAACGGCAACGGCAGCAATCCGGCTCTCAGGCCGTCAGCGCATCCAGCGCGTCCTCGGTGAGCCACAGCGATTCCTGCAGGTCCTGCTCATTCAGGTTCAGGCCTTCACCGCCGCGATCGACGACGATGAAGTCGCTGACGCCGCCGAGTGCGATCAGCGGGTGATGCCACACGCCCTTCGCATAGTTGACGCCCTGCCACCCGCTCGTCACGAACGCGCGGATCTTCGACGGATCGAGATCGCCCGCCGGCGCGACGACGACGAGATACGGCTGCTCGTTCAGCGGCACGAACGCCTGGCTGCCGAGCGGATGGCGCTCGAGCATCTTCACCTCGAACGGCAGCGTGCGCGGCTGACCGCGGAACAGGTTGATGAGCGTGCGGCCGCCTTCGTCCGCCACATCGACTTTCGCGAGATCGTGAAAGCGGATCGTCGTGCCGAGGTTGATCGGAATCTGCTTCGCGCCCTCCGTCTCGATCACGTCGCCGAACGGCGCGAACGCTTCCCGGGTCAGCGGTTCGATGGCAAGCGTCTTCATTTGTCGAGCGTCCCCCACAGACGCACGCGCGATACGCCACCGTCCGGAATGATGTTCAGGCGGACGTGCGTCACCGGGCCCAGCGACGCGATTTCGTGTTCGAAGTAATGCTGCTTGTCCATCTGCAGCTTCTGTTCGCCGAGCAGCACCGGCCAGAACATCGACTGCGTGATCAGCGAGCTGTCGGTGCCGCCCGACACGTACGCGGCCTGGATCGAGCAGCGGTCCGGGTAGTTGCCCTTGAAGAACGCGGTATCGACTTCGATCTTGCGGATCACGCCCGGCTGCGCGAGCGCGATGATCGCCCAGTCGTTACCCGGTTCGCGGCGACGCCGGGTTTCCCAGCCGTCGCCCATGTTCACGCCGCGGCCCGGCAGCAGCAGGTTCGACGCGACGCCGAAGTGCTGGTTGTTCGCGGCCACCACGTAGCCGCCGTTTTCCATCGCCGCGAGGTCGAACTGCTCGGTCGCACTCGCGCCGGCCCAGTCGAGCTGCGGCTGGCCGTACACGCGCAGGCGCGCGATGCCGCCGTCCGGATAGATGTTCACGCGCAGGTGCGTGAACGCACGCGCGTCGCTCGCTTCGACGTAGTGATGGCTGTTGCCCTGCAGCGTCGTCGACGGCACGATCTCGACCCACTCGGTCGCATGCGTCGGCGCGCCATCGGCCACGTACGCGGCCTCGATCGACGCGGCCGGCGGGAAGTTGCCGGTGAAGTGGCTCGTGTCGATGTCGAAACCCTTGATCACGCCCGGCCGCGCGAGCTTGACGATGCACCAGTCATAGCCCGTCGTGCGCTTGCGGCGTGTCTCCCAGCCATCCATCCACTTGCCGTGATCGTCGTACTTGCCGGGGATGAACACCGCCGGCTCGTGGTTCAGCATCCGCTCCTTCGGCGCGAAGAAGTCGTCGCTGGCCTCGAGCGCCTGCGCACCGAGACGCGGGTCGGCAAGGTTCACGTAGCGCCGCGTGAAATCGGGTGCGTCGGGATCGAGAAGCGGAACAGCCATGATGTTTCCTTGTTTCAGTGAGGCGGTGAGGCGGTGTCAGGCCGCTGCGACGCAGCAGGCCGTGTTGTGTCAGGCGTCGATCAGGTCGTCGAGGCGAAAGCGCGCGATCCGGTAGATCTGATCGAGGCTCGCGCGCAGCTCCTCGGCGCGCGAATGATTCACGCGCGACTCGAAGTTCGCGATGATGCCGTGCCGGTCATAGCCGCGCACCGCGAGGATGAACGGGAAACCGAACTTCTCGCGATACGTGCGGTTCAGCGTCAGCAGCTTGTCGAACTCTTCCTGCGTGCACTGGTCGAGACCCGCGCCGCTCTGCTCGCGCGTCGACTCGGCCGTCAGCTCGCCGCGTACGGCGGCCTTGCCGGCCAGCTCCGGGTGAGCGTTGATCAGGGCGAGCTGGCGCGCTTCGCCGCCCGTCTCGACCGCATCCGACATCGTCTTGTGCAGCGCGTCGATGCTCGCGAACGGCCGCTCGGCCGCGGCGACCTCGGCCACCCACGGCGAATGTTCGAAGATCCCTGACAGCGCCGCGACGAATGCGCTCGGCGCCATCGTGTTCAGTTGATCCAACGTGTAACGCATCGCCTTCATGCTTTCCCTTCGTTTCGATGATTGGGCTGATACGGATGATGCTCACGCCAATGACGCGCGATATCGACACGGCGCGTCACCCATACGCGATCGTGCTGCTCGATGTGGTCGAGGAAACGCTGCAGCCCGCGAAAACGCCCCGGCCGGCCCAGCAGCCGGCAGTGCATCCCGATCGACAGCATCTTCGGCGCTTCGTCGCCCTCGGCGTACAGCACGTCGAATGCGTCGCGCAGGTAGTCGAAGAAGTGCTCGCCGGTGTTGAAGCCCTGCGGCGTCGCGAAGCGCATGTCGTTCGTATCGAGCGTGTACGGGACGATCAGCTGCGGCGACGTGCCGCCGCCCGACACGGCGACGTCCATCCAGAACGGCAGGTCGTCGCCATAGTTGTCGGAGTCGTACAGGAAGCCGCCATATTCCGCGACGAGACGGTGCGTGTTCGGGCTGTCGCGGCCGGTATACCAGCCAAGCGGACGCTCGCCCGTCACGCGCTCGATCGCTTCCATCCCGAGGCGCATGTGCTCGGCCTCGAGTTCGGGCGTCATGCTCTGGTAGTGGATCCAGCGCCAGCCGTGGCACGCGATCTCATGACCGAGCTCGACGAATGCGCGCGCGAGTTCCGGATGGCGCTCGATCGCCATGCCGACGCCGAAGACCGTCAGCGGCAGCCCGCGCTTCTCGAATTCGCGCAGGATGCGCCATACGCCGGCACGCGAACCGTATTCGTAGATCGACTCCATGCTCATGTGGCGGTCCGGATACGCGGCCGCGCCGACGATTTCGGACAGGAACTGCTCGGAGGCCGGATCGCCGTGCAGCACGCAGTTCTCGCCGCCCTCCTCGTAGTTCAGCACGAATTGCACGGCGACGCGGGCGCGCCCGGGCCAGTTCGCCTGCACGGGATGGCGGCCGTAGCCGATCAGGTCGCGAGGATAGTTGGGATCGAGGGACATGGGTTCGAGGTGCGACGAAAGCCTGCCGGAATAATGGGTTCGCATCGAGCCGCGCGTGTGCCGGAGGCCGCCCGCGCGGGCCGATGCGATGACGGCCCAGTGTAGCGAAAAGGTGCAGACGCGCCCATACAGCGGCGCAGATAGTGCAGGTCAGACGGTGTGTATGTGCGGTTGCGGCAAATTGGGCATCCGTTCCGGCTCGGCGGTGCCGCTGCGCGCCGTGCCGGCGGCCGCCGCGGCCGGCGACGCGTCCTCCGCCGGGCTGAAGCGCGCGAATTCGCCGTCATAGCGCTTCGGCAGCGGCCGCGCATAGTCGCCGCGCTTCGCGGTCGCGAGGCGCAGCGCGACGAGCGCCTCGGCCCACTTGACGGCCGCCGTCACGCCTTCCACGACCGGCGCGCCGATCTGCTGCTCGATCTCGTGCGCGAATTCGGCCATCCCCGCGCAGCCGAGCACGATCGCGTCGGCGCCGTCCTCGTCGAGCGCGCGCCGGCATTCGTCGACGATGATCCGCCGCGCGGCCGAGCCCGGCCGGTCGAGCTCGAGCACCGCGACGTCGGTCGCGCGCACGTTGCGGCAGAAGCGCTTCATCCCGTAGCGCTCGGCGAGATGCCATGCCATCCCGCAGGTGCGCGCGAGCGTCGTGACGACCGAAAAGCCCGGCGCGAGCACGCTCGCCGCGTGCATCGCCGCTTCGGCGATCCCGATCACCGGCCCGCGCGCGACCTCGCGCGCCGCATACAGGCCCGGATCGCCGAAACACGCGATCACGTACGCGTCGCAGCCGTCGCGCTCGCCCTGCGCGATCTCGGCGAGGAGCCCGGGCGTCGCGAGCGCCTCGTCGTAATAGCCTTCGATCGACGGCGGCCCCATCGGCGGGCTCACCGCGACGATCTCGGTGCCCGCGGCCGCGACTTCACGCGCGCAGCGGCCCATCGCATCCGTCATCCGCTGCGTCGTATTCGGATTGATCAGCTTGATCTTCATCGCGCGCTCCTCAGGCCTTCGTGCTCACGAGCAGCCGGTAGAACACGAAGCCGAGCCCCGCGCCGATGAACCACGAGAAGTTCGCGGCGGCCTGCCAGCCCGGCACCATCACGCAGACGACCGCGATCACCGCGGCCGGCAGCAGCGCGACGAGCGCGCGGCGGTTCACGCCCCCCGTGTACCAGTAGGTGCCGCTCTCCGACATCGTGTAGAGGTCGTCGCGCACGAGGCGGCCGTGCTTGACGAGGTAGAAGTCGGCGATCAGCACGCCGTACAGCGGGCCGATGAACGCGCCGAGCACGTCGAGCGTGTAGTGGATCACGGCCGGGTTGTTGAACAGGTTCCACGGCGTGATGAAGATCGACGCGACGGCGGCGAGCATCCCGCCCGCGCGCCAGCTGATCAGCCGCGGCGCGACGTTCGAGAAGTCGAACGCGGGCGACACGAAGTTCGCGACGATGTTGATGCCGATCGTCGCGATCGTGAACGTCAGCGCGCCGAGGATCACCGCGGTCGGATGATCGATGCGGCCGACCGTCGCGACGGGGTCGGTGATGAGTTCGCCGAACACCGGCAGCGTCGCGGCCGTCGTGATCACCGTGACGAGCGAGAACGCAAGGAAGTTGACCGGCAGCCCCCAGAAGTTGCCGCGCTTCACGTCGCCGAACGAGCGGCAGTAGCGCGAGAAGTCGCCGAAGTTCAGCATCGGCCCGGAGAAGTACGACACGACGAGCGACACGGCCGTGATCATCACCGGAATCACTTCCGCGCCGTGATACTTGACGCCGCCGAGGTTCAGGCCGATGTTGCGCCAGCCCGCGCGCCACACCATGTAGCCGGCCAGGATGAACATCACGACGTAGACGGCCGGGCCCGCGAAGTCGATGAACTTCTTGATCGTCTCCATCCCGTTCCAGAACACGAACGCCTGCAGCACCCACAGCAGCATGAAGCCGGCCCAGCCGACCGCGGACAGCCCGAGGAAGCCGTAACGATGGACGTCCGCGTACGGCAGCCATTGCGGGAAAAACTTCAGCACGACGATCACGAGCGCGCTGGACGCGAGATAGGTCTGGATGCCGTACCACGCGATCGCGATCAGCCCGCGGATCACGGCCGGCACGTTCGCGCCGAGCACGCCGAACGTCGCGCGGCACGCGACCGGATACGGCACGCCGATCTGCTGGCTCGGGCGCGCGATCAGGTTGCACAGCCGGTTCACGATCGTGATGCCGACGATCAGCGCGATCAGCACCTGCCAGCTCGTCAGCCCGAGCGCGAACAGGCTGCCCGCGAACACGTAGCCGCCGACGCTGTGCACGTCCGACATCCAGAACGCGAAGATGTTGTACGAACCCCATGTCTGATTCTTTAGGGGTGCCAAATCTTCGTTGTACAAACGTCGACTGTAACCGTCCGGCAACGCGGAACCGCCGCCCTCGCCGCCTTCTTCCGCCGGATACGCGCTGTCGTGCGCCACACTGAACTGAGCCATGACTTCTCCTTGACGCGGCCGCCCGGCCGCTCCACCGTCATCGATATCGCTCCGGATCGTCGCCCGGAGTCGGACTGGCGGCCGGCGGCGCAAACCGCCGGCCTGCATTGCTCTCGTCGTGTGGCGCGCGGGCCGGTTCGCGTCGCCGCTCAGGCGCCGCCGAACACTTCGCGCAAATCGACCTGCCCTTGCGCGGGCCGGTCCAGCATCTTCAGTTCGACATGCTGCAGGTGGTGCGCCATCAGCGTCACCGCCCGCTTCGGATCCCCCGCTTCCAGCGCGCTCAGGATCTCGTCGTGGTCGTCGCACGAGCACGGGCTGCGTCCGTGCGATTCGTACAGCGCCGACATCAGCGTCGAGCGTGCGACGAGCCCGTCGAGGCACTCGCAGAGCGTCGCATTGCCCGTCAGCGCTGCGAGCGCCGTATGGAATTCGCCCGACAGGCGGATCCACGCCGCGAAATCGTGCCGCTCGAACGCCTTGCGTTCCTTGTCGATCAGCACGGCGACGCCCTTCAGCCGCTTCGCGCCCGGCCCCGTCGCGAGCCGCTCGACGACGGCCAGCTCGATGATCCGGCGCATCTCGAACACCTCGTGCACGTCCTGCAGCGTCGGACTCGCGACGAACGCACCGCGGTTCGGCTCGAGATCGACCAGCTTGTCGGCCGCGAGCAGAGCGAGCGCCTGCCGGATCGTCCCGCGCTTCACGCTGAACACGTCGCAGAGCTGCGCCTCCGTCAGCTTCGCGCCGGGCGCGAGCCGATGCTCGAGGATCGCGGTGCGGATCCGCTCGGCGATCGCTTCGGGGCCGGCTGTGCCGGACGCATGGGAATCGGGCTCGTTCATGATCTGCATCGTGTGATGGTCCTCATCCTAGGATGGACATAAAGATTGTCAACAATTCTTTTCTCGAAATGCGCACAATCCGTGTGCACGCGGTCGCGCCAGATCCGTGCGCGGCGCACGAAAGTCAGGCACGGCAAGCATTTCAGGCTTATTCAAGGCGGATCACGGCGTATACCCTTCCGGCTATTTTGTTGACAAAAATGGTGCATGCCATAAGACAAGCCCGATCGGCGGCGATGAAAATTTGCGACCGTTAGTTGCGCATATACCCAAAGAAAAGGCGGGAAAACCCCCGCCTTTCGATGGTGCCTGTCCGGCTTAGCCGAGATGCGGATAGTCCGACAGCGTAAGCCGGAAACCGTGCGCATTCGCGACGAGCTGCGCGTGCGCGCCGAACGGCAGCGTCAGCAGGTCGGGCACGTGACCGAACTGCAGCCCCGTGACGACCGGGATGCCGATCACCGAGCGCACCTGGTCGATCATCGCCTGCATGTCGTAGCCGTTGTCGTAGTCGAACGGCCGCGCGCCCGTGAACTGCCCGAGCACGAGCGCCTGCTGGCGCGCGAGCAACCCCGACAGATGCAGCTGGTAGATCATCCGTTCGATCCGGAACGGCTGCTCGTTGACGTCCTCGATGAACAGGATGCCGCCTTCGATATCGGGCATGTACGGCGTGCCGACGAGCGACGTCAGGATCGCGAGATTGCCGCCCCACAGCGTGCCCGTCACGTTCACGGTCTGCACCTGCGGCGCTTCGGTGATGATCGTCGTGGTCGGCTGCGACAGCGTCTGCCAGAAGTGTTGCATCGTGAAGTCGCTCAGCGTTTCCGCGCCGAAGTCGGCCGACAGCATCGGGCCGCCGAAGGTCTTGATGCGCGCCTTCGCGTACAGCGCGAGCTGGATCGCGGTGAAGTCGCTGTGCCCCACCAGCGCAATCGGCTGGTCGCGCAGGCGGCGCTCGAGCCCGCGATAGTCGAGCCCGTGCAGGATGCGGGCGGCACCGTAGCCGCCGCGCACCGCGAGCCCGATGTCCGGCAGCGCGCGCTCCGGATCCGCCAGGCGATTCAGGTCGCCTGCCCGCTCGCCGTCGGTCCCGCCGAAACGCTGAAAGCGGCGCTGCGTCGCCTCGATGTTCTCGATGCGCTGCTGCGCGCCGCTCAGGCGTTCGAGCGCGCGATTGATCGCGTCGGGATCGTGCGGATAACCGGACGGCGCCAGCAGGCGGATGGTGTAGGACGCGGCGGGCTGGAAGGACATGGCGGAAGGGTTCAGGGTCGTCAAACCTGCTTAGAGGGTCCGAACCGTCTCGGGTTCACGGAACCGGGCAGCCCGCCCCGCTTCGGGGAACGGGCGCGTTCGGGGGCGCTTATGACGCGCCGGCTTCGGCGTCGCGAGCGAGCCGCGCTTCACGCAGCGCGCGGCGGCGTTCCGCGAAGAACGACTTCAGCGCGGCGCCGCACTCGTCGGCGAGCACGCCGCCGGTCACCTCGGTATGGTGGTTGAGCTGCGGATTCGCGAACGCGTCGATCACGCTGCCGCATGCGCCCGTCTTCGGATCGGCGGCGCCGTAGACGACCCGTGCGATGCGGGCGTGCATGATCGCGCCCGCGCACATCAGGCATGGCTCGAGCGTCACGTACAGCTCGCAGCCGGGCATTCGGTAATTCTGCAGATGCTGCGCGGCCATGCGCAGCGCGGCCATTTCCGCATGGGCCGACGGGTCGTGCCCGCCGATCGGATGATTGAAGCCGCGCGCGATCACCTCGTCGCCGCACACCAGCACGGCGCCGACCGGCACTTCACCGGCCGCGCGCGCCTCTTCGGCCGCGGCCTGCGCGAGACGCATGAAATGCAGGTCGCGCGCCGACACGGGTGCGGCTTCGGGAACGGGAGAATCGGTAGAGGCTGCGGATCCGGCTGCCGCGTCGTGCAGCGCGTCGACGCTCACATCGGCCCCGCTTCGGCGGGCATGTCGTCGAGCCCGCGTTCGCAGAGGCGCTCCGCGATGCGCCGGCAATAGTCGCGCGGCATCACCATCGGGCCGCCGCGCAGCGATTCGAGCGCCATGTCGAGCGCGAGGATCTTCGCCTGCAGCCGGCAGCGCGCGGCGCGGTCGCTGACCGCCTGCAGTTCGTCCTGCAGATTGCGCAGCGCGCGCAGTTGCTCGACAGCCGGCGGCACGAAGCCCGCGTTCTTCAGGATACGGTTGGCCACCCGCACCTCCTCGGGTACGAGCAGGTCGTCATCCAGCGCCTGCGGCGCGCCGGTACCCGGCAAATCGTCGAACTCGCCCCGCGCGGCGGCGGCGGCGATTCGTTGTTCGACCAGTGCGTCAAGCAGTCTCATCAGTCATTCGGAACAATGCGGCAGCCGAATTCTAGCAGGGTGACGCGCGTATGACAGGCCATTCGAACGGATGCTCGATATTGTGGTTTTAGGGGCCGAATCGGCGCGCATGCATGCCGATCGGCGCGACTTGCCGCTGTGCTGCGCCGCAGCAGGCTTCGCGAGGATTTGGCGCGAGTCTGGCCTGATTTGTGCATGCGCCGCCGCCCCCGCTTTTTTTATTTTCGTCGGCGCGAACCAGCAGTCGTCATCCCGCCGAAATCGCCATTTCGGGGCAGCCAGGTCACGCGGCGACCGGCTGCGAGCGCTCCTTGGGAAACGGCCGGAACATCATCGCGACGAGGAACGCGCCGATGCCGATCGCGAACGATCCGAGGTACAGCCAGCCGTAGCTGCCCAGCGCATCGACGATCAGACCGCCGGCGACGGGCCCCGCCGCCATCCCAAGGCTGCCGGCCATCGCGCAGCCGCCGATCACGGTGCCCATCATCCGCAGCGGGAAGTTCTCGCGCGCGAGAACCGCATAGAGCGGCATCACGCCCGCATAGATGAAGCCGAACAGCGTCGCGACCACGTAGAACCCGTCCAGCGTGCGCACGAAGTAATAGCCGAGCGCGCCCAGCGCCTGCGCGAGCAGCCCCGCCACCAGCATGCGCTTCGCGCCGAGGCGGTCGCCCAGCAGCCCGAACGCGATGCGTCCGCCCATGCCGGCGAGCCCCTCGACGCTGTAGATCGACACCGCGGCGATCAGCGGGATCCCGCAGGTCACCGCGTAGCTGACCGTATGGAAGATCGGGCCGGAGTGCGTCGCGCAGCAGAAGAAGTTGGTCAGCAGCAGCACGAGGAACTGCGGCGAGCGCAACGCGCCGCCGACCGACAGCGGCGCGGTCGCGGGCCCGCCTGCCGGCGTCGGCCCGGCGGGCGGCACATCGAGCGCGGGCGCACGGCGCACGAGCAGCGACGCCGGAATCATCACGACGGCGGCCAGCGCGGCGATCGCCAGCATCGACGTGCGCCAGTCGTGGCCCGACACGAGCCAGGCCGCGAGCGGCGACATCGTCATCGGCGCCATGCCCATGCCGGCCGACACCAGCGATACCGCGAGGCTGCGGTGCGTGTCGAACCAGCCGGTCACGCAAGCCATCATCGGCGCGAACACCGCGGCCGTCGCACTGCCGACGGCCAGCCCGAAAATCAGCTGGAACGCGAGCAGCGACGGTGCACGGCTCGCGAGCGCGAGGCTCGCCGACAGCAGCACGGCGCCCGTCACGACCACCGCGCGCGTGCCGATGCGGTCCGACAGGCTGCCCCAACCGATGCTCGCGAAAGCCATCGCGATGAAGCCGAGCGTCATCGCGGCGGAAATGCCGGTCATCGACCAGCCGGTGTCGCGTGCAATGGCCCGCAGGAACACGGGCAGCGAGAACATCGCGCCGATCGCGATGCAGCCCATCAGGCCGCCCGCGGCGACGATCACCCAGCGATAGCGGGAATCAGGCATCTGGTCTCTCCTTTCTCTTCGTCGTACAGGCATCGATGAGGAACCGGACCGCGGCCGCCCGGCCAGCCCGGTCGATATCAACACGACGAACGGCGTGCCGGCAAATCGACACGCACGACGCCGGGCCGCGTGAATGTCCGATCGTCGGCCGGTACTCGGATTTGAGCGACCGACAAGGGGCAGATCCCGACGCGCATCGGTCGCGCCGCCACCCCCCTTTTCCTGAATCGGAAAGTCGAAATCAGAAATCGTTGGTTGGGACGCGCAAGCGCGCTCACTACACTCGAGCCATCTTGTCATAACAAGTTGACCGATGACCCCACCCAACGTCGTGCCGCTGTCGGCCGCCCCGCTCTACGTGCAGATCAAGGACACGCTGCGCGCACGGATCCTCGACGGCTCCTATGCGCCGCACAGCCGGATGCCGTCCGAGCACGAACTGTGCGCGATGTTCGACGTGAGCCGCATCACCGTGCGCCAGGCGCTCGGCGATCTGCAGAAGGAAGGCCTGCTGTTCAAGTTGCACGGCAAGGGCACCTTCGTGTCGAAGCCGAAGGCGTTCCAGAACGTGACGTCGCTGCAGGGCTTCGCCGAGGCGATGTCGTCGATGGGCTACGAGATCGTCAACCAGCTGCGCAGCGTTCGCACCGTGAAAGCCGACCGTCATCTCGCGACGAAGCTGAACGTGCCGGAAGGCGCGCCGCTCGTCGAGATCCACCGCGTGCGGCTGCTCAACCGCGAGCCCGTGTCGCTCGAGCAGACGTGGGTGCCCGAGGCGCTCGGCAAGCGGCTCGCGGGCGCGGATCTCGCGACCCGCGACATCTTCCTGATCCTCGAGAACGACTGCGGCGTGCCGCTCGGCCACGCCGACGTCTCGATCGACGCGATCCTCGCCGACGATGACATCGTCGATGCGCTGCGCGTCGAGGAAAGCAGCCCCGTGCTGCGGATCGAGCGCCTGACGCACGACGCGTCGGGCACGCCGATCGACTACGAACACCTGTACTTCCGCGGCGACGCCTTCCAGTACCGGTTGCGCATCGATCGGCAGAAGGCGCTCCAACCTGCAAGGAACCCGCAATGAATACCCATGTACTCGAATACGACATCGTCGTGGTCGGTGGCGGCACGGCCGGCCCGATGGCCGCGATCAAGGCCAAGGAGCGCGACCCGTCGCTGCGCGTGCTGCTGCTGGAGAAGGCCAACGTGAAACGCAGCGGCGCGATCTCGATGGGGATGGACGGCCTGAACAACGCGGTGATCCCCGGCCATGCGACGCCCGAGCAGTACACGCGCGAGATCACGATCGCCAACGACGGGATCGTCGACCAGGAAGCCGTCTATGCGTATGCGACGCACAGCTTCGCGACGATCGAGCAGCTCGACCGCTGGGGCGTGAAGTTCGAAAAGGACGGCACCGGCGACTACGCGGTGAAGAAGGTCCACCACATGGGTTCGTACGTGCTGCCGATGCCGGAAGGACACGACATCAAGAAGGTGCTGTACCGGCAGCTGAAGCGCGCGCGCATCGCGATCACGAACCGGATCGTCGCGACGCGCGTGCTGACCGATGCGCAGGGCCGCGCGAGCGGCGTGCTCGGCTTCGACTGCCGCACCGCCGATTTTCACGTGATCCGCGCGAAGGCCGTGATCCTGTGCTGCGGCGCGGCCGGCCGTCTCGGGCTGCCGGCCTCCGGCTACCTGATGGGCACGTACGAGAACCCGACCAACGCGGGCGACGGCTACGCGATGGCGTATCACGCGGGCGCGGCGCTCGCGAACCTCGAGTGCTTCCAGATCAACCCGCTGATCAAGGACTACAACGGCCCGGCCTGCGCGTACGTGACGGGCCCGCTCGGCGGCTTCACCGCGAACGGCAAGGGCGAACGCTTCATCGAGTGCGACTACTGGAGCGGCCAGATGATGTGGGAGTTCTACCAGGAACTGCAAAGCGGCAACGGTCCGGTGTTCCTGAAGCTCGACCACCTCGCCGAGGAAACGATCCAGACCATCGAGCAGATCCTGCACACGAACGAGCGGCCGAGCCGCGGCCGCTTCCATGCGGGACGCGGCACCGACTACCGGCGCCAGATGGTCGAGATGCACATCTCCGAGATCGGTTTCTGCAGCGGCCACAGCGCGTCCGGCGTGTACGTGAACGCGCGCGCGGAAACGACCGTGCCGGGTCTCTACGCGGCCGGCGACATGGCGGCCGTCCCGCACAACTACATGCTCGGCGCGTTCACCTACGGCTGGTTCGCCGGGCAGAACGCCGCCGACTACGTGGCCGGCCGCGCTCACGCGCCGGTGGACGACGAACAGGTCGCCGCCGAACGCACGCGCGTGCTCGCGCCGCTCACGCGCGAGCGCGGCCTCGCGCCGGCGCAGGTCGAATACAAGCTGCGCCGCATGGTGAACGACTATCTTCAGCCACCGCAGGTGACGCGCAAGATGGAAATCGGCTTGCAACGTTTTGACGGAATTACTGAGGATATCGAAGAAATCAAGGCGAATCACCCGCATGAACTGATGCGCGCGGCCGAAGTGCGCGCGATCCGCGACTGCGCCGAGATGGCCGCGCGGGCGTCGCTGTTCCGCACCGAGAGCCGCTGGGGACTGTATCACCATCGCGTCGACTTCCCGCATCGCAATGACGCCGACTGGTTCTGCCACACCTGGCTGCGCAAAAGCGTCGACGGCACGATGCGCAGCGAGAAGCGGTCGGTCGAACCCTACGTCGTGCCGCTCGCCGACGACGAACGCAGCGCGTACGCGCAGTTGCGCATCCGCGAACCGGCCGCACGCGCGGCCGCCCTTTGAGGAACCTTGCCATGCCCCATACCCCGCACGACATCCTCCTGCGCAGCAGCGCGCCCGTGACGATCGACGAGGACCGCTGCATCGCCGACAAGGGCTGCACCGTCTGCGTCGACGTGTGCCCGCTCGACCTGCTCGCGATCGACGTGACCAAGGGCAAGGCGTACATGCAGTTCGACGAATGCTGGTACTGCATGCCATGCGAACGCGATTGCCCGACCGGCGCGGTCAAGGTGGACATTCCTTACCTGCTGCGCTGATCCCGCGCGCCGCCGGCGCGGCGCTTTCCCACTACCGTGCTCACGACACATGAAACCTGCGCTGCGCGTGCGTCGACATCCAGCGCCACTGCCTGGCATTGCTTGACCTCACGCTCCTGACTGCTCCGAGTTTTCGCCCATGACCGTTTCTTCCCCTGCTTTCCCGCCGCCCGGCGCACACGATTCCGACCATGCCTCGCTCGTCTCACGCGTTGCTGCAGCCGATGCATCGGTGCGCCGCATTGCGCTGCTCGAACTCGCCGATCTCGAGGATCCCGAGTTCGTGCCGACCTTCGTTGCGGCGCTGCGCGACGATCCGTCCGCGGACGTGCGCGGCGAAGCCGCACGCGTGCTTGCCGCGTGGGAACAACCCGATGTCGTCGACGCGCTGTGCCGTGCGCTGCTCGACCCCGACGACGGCGTGCGCGCGCTCGCCGCGCAAGGCCTGTCCGAACTGAAGGACGTCGCGTCGGGCGCCGTGCTGTGCCGCTGGGCCGAACACGCCGAACCGTTCGTGCGCGTCGCCGTGCTGCGCGGCTTGCGCGAACTGCGCGATCCCGCCGCGTTCGCGCCGGCGCTGCGCGCGCTCGACGCGCCCGTGGCGGCCGTGCGCGCCGAGGCTGTCGCCGTGCTCGGCTGGCTCAAGGACGCGCGCGCACTGCCGCCGCTCGCGCGCATCGCAACCACCGACACGCATGCGGACGTGCGGCGCATCGCGATCGGAGCGGTGGGATTCGCGGCGCCCGGCGACGCGGCCGTCGTCACCGCGTTGCTGGCGGCGCTGCGCGACGCCGCATGGCAGGTACGCGAGGAAGCCGCCGCGACGCTCGGCAAGCTGCGTGTCGCGGCCGCACGCGCCCAGCTCGTCGCCGCGCTCGACGACGATTACTGGCAGGTGCGCTTGCGTGCGGTGCGCGCACTGGGGCAATTGCGCGACGCGGCTGCGGCGCCGGCCATCGTCGGGCTGCTGTCGCATGCGATCAGCAACCTGCGCAAGGAGGCGGCGCTCGCGCTTGGCGAACTGCGCGATTCGGCGACGCTGCCCGCGCTGCGCGACGCCCTTGACGATCGCGATCCCGAGGTGCGCAAGGCCGTGCGGATCGCGATCGCGCAGGTCGGAGATGACGCGTGATGACGATGCCGACTGAAATCCGCGTCGATCATGCGGCGCGTGCGTTGGTGCTGCGCTGGCCGGATGGCGACACGCAACGCATCGGCTACGCGCGGTTGCGCAGCGATTGCCCGTGCGCCGCTTGCCGGAAGATCCGTCTCGGTGGCGGTCGGGTCGACGCGCAACCCGGTCTGACGCTGGACGGCGTGGAAGCGGCCGGCTACGGCATCCGCCTGTTGTTCGGCGACGGTCATGCACGCGGCATCTATCCGTGGCCGTATCTGGCGGAACTCGGTAAAGACGGGGCGGATGCGAGCGCGTGCTTGTCGACGCAGCCGTGAGATGCCAGCACGGCTCGCACGGCACAAAAAAACGCCCGGCAGGTTCCCCTGCCGGGCGTTCGCATCATCCGATGCCGTGATTGGCTACCGAGGCACGCCTCGGCGCCGCATCACTCCCACTCAATCGTCGCCGGCGGCTTCCCCGAGATGTCGTACACCACACGGTTGATCCCGCGCACCTCGTTGATGATCCGGTTCGACGCGCGGCCGAGCAGCGCGTACGGCAGGTGCGCCCAGTGCGCGGTCATGAAATCGGTGGTCTGCACCGCGCGCAGCGACGTCACGTAGTCGTACGTGCGGCCATCGCCCATCACGCCGACCGACTTCACCGGCAGGAACACCGCGAACGCCTGGCTCGTCAGGTCGTACCAGGTCTTGCCGACGTCGGCCTCGCCGCACAGGCCGGCTGCCGCGTCCTGCGCCGTCGCGGTCGTGCCGCGCAGTTCCTCGATGAAGATCGCATCCGCGCGACGCAGCAAGTCCGCGTATTCGCGCTTCACTTCGCCGAGGATCCGCACGCCGAGGCCCGGGCCCGGGAACGGATGGCGGTACACCATCTCCGGCGGCAGGCCGAGCGCGACGCCCAGCTCGCGCACTTCGTCCTTGAACAGGTCGCGCAGCGGTTCGAGCAGCTTCAGGCCCAGCGTTTCCGGCAGGCCACCGACGTTGTGGTGGCTCTTGATCGTCGTCGCCTTCTTCGTCTTCGTGCCGCCCGACTCGACCACGTCCGGATAGATCGTGCCCTGTGCGAGCCACTTCGCCTTCGACAGCTTCTGCGCTTCGGCCTGGAACACCTCGACGAATTCGCGGCCGATGATCTTGCGCTTCGCTTCCGGATCGGTCACACCGGTCAGGTGGCCGAGGAACTGCTCGGATGCGTCGACGTGCACGACCTTCGCATGCAGGCGGCCCTCGAACATGTCGAGCACCATCTTGCCCTCGTTCAGGCGCAGCAGGCCGTGGTCGACGAACACGCAGGTCAGCTGGTCACCGATCGCGCGGTGGATCAGCGCAGCCGCGACGCTCGAATCGACGCCGCCCGACAGGCCGAGAATCACTTCCTCGTCACCGACCTGCTCACGAATCTTCGCGACGGCTTCCTCGATGTGGTTGCTCATGATCCAGTCGGGCTTCGCGCCGGCGATCTGCAGCACGAAGCGTTCGATGATCTGGCGGCCCTTCACCGTGTGCGTGACTTCCGGGTGGAACTGCACCGCGTAGTAGCCGCGCGCCTCGTCGGCCATGCCGGCGATCGGGCAGCTCGGTGTCGACGCCATCAGCGCGAAGCCCGGCGGCAGCTCGGCCACCTTGTCGCCATGGCTCATCCAGACCTTCAGCATGCCGTGGCCTTCGGCCGTCGTGAAATCCTCGATGCCGTCGAGCAGGCGCGTATGGCCGTGCGCGCGCATTTCCGCGTAGCCGAATTCGCGGTGGTCGCTCCACTCGACCTTGCCGCCGAGCTGCACTGCCATCGTCTGCATGCCGTAGCAGATGCCGAGCACCGGCACGCCGAGATCCCAAACGGCCTGCGGCGCGCGCAGTTGGTGGTCTTCATACGTGCTCGCGTGGCTGCCCGACAGGATCACCGCCTTCGGCGCGAACTCGCGGACGAAGTCGTCGGACACGTCGTTCGGGTGGATTTCGCAGTAGACGTGCGCTTCGCGCACGCGGCGCGCGATCAGTTGGGTGACTTGCGAACCGAAGTCGAGAATCAGGATTTTGTCGTGCATGGCTGCGGACGGGATGAAGAGAATAAGAAAAGCAGCGCATGAAGCGCTGCGTCAATAACATGGACAACGGCGTCGGGCGGCAGGCGGCTCGCGCGACGCATCGCCGGTCAATCCCGCGACGGCGGGCGCGCGTCGAATGCGACGCTGCCTGACAATCGGTCGGCTGCGGCCGGCGTGGCTGCCGCGGCGGGCGCCGCAGGCGCGACCGGCCGGCTGACGACCGGTTCGACCCGCTGCTGCGGTGCGGACGCCGGCGCCGGTTCGGCCGGACGCTTCGCGTCGCGGGTCTCGAGCACCAGCGCCTTCTCGCGCCGCCGCACGGCCGATGCGAGCCGCACGCCGCCGAGGCCGAGCACGATCAGCGCAATACCGGCCAGCGCCGACAGCACGCGGCCGGCGGCCGCGAGCGCGGGACCGTTGCCGGTGCCGAACGACCACACGACCGTCAGCACGCCGATCAGCCAGTTCACATGACCGACCACGCGCGCGACGGGCGTCGTGAGTTCGCCGTTGACCGCCGCATGGAACGCGAGCCACGCGAGCCCGAGCAGCGCGATGCCGAACGCCTGGCCGAGCATCGCCGGCTGGATGTTCGCGAGTTGGAGCGCATTGAACAGCGCCTGCCAGGGTGTCAGCACGAACAGCACGCCGAACCCCAGCAGCAGCATGGCATCGACGATCAGCACGGCTCGCAGCAGCGGTTTCATCGGCGCTTAGTCCACGTGGTAGTTCGGTGCTTCCTTCGTGATCTGCACGTCGTGCACGTGCGACTCGCGCATGCCCGCCGCGGTGATCTGGACGAATTCGGCCTTGTCGTGCAGCTCGTCGATCGTGCGGCAGCCGCAGTAGCCCATGCTCGCACGCACGCCGCCGACCAGCTGGAACAGGATCGCGTTGACCGAGCCCTTGTACGCGACGCGGCCTTCGATGCCTTCCGGCACGAGCTTGTCGATGTTCGCGGAGTTGTCCTGGAAGTAGCGGTCCGCCGCGCCGTCCTTCATCGCGCCGACCGAACCCATGCCGCGATACGACTTGTACTGACGGCCCTGATACAGGAACACGTCGCCCGGCGCCTCTTCGGTGCCCGCGAACATGCTGCCCATCATCACCGCGTTCGCGCCGGCCGCGAGGGCCTTCGACACGTCGCCCGAGAAACGCACGCCACCATCGGCGATGCACGGCACGCCGGTGCCCTTCAGCGCTTCCGACACGTTCGCGATCGCGCTGATCTGCGGCACGCCGACGCCCGCGACGATCCGCGTCGTGCAGATCGAGCCCGGGCCGATACCGACCTTGACCGCGTCCGCGCCGTATTCGACGAGCGCCTTCGCGGCAGCGGCCGTCGCGATGTTGCCGCCGATCACCTCGACGTGCGGGAAGTTCTGCTTGACCCAGCGCACGCGCTCCAGCACGCCCTTGCTGTGACCATGCGCGGTATCGACGACGATCACGTCGACGCCGGCCTGCACCAGCAGCTCGACGCGCTCTTCGTTGTCGGGGCCGACGCCGACCGCCGCGCCTGCGCGCAGCTTGCCGTGTTCGTCCTTGCACGCATCCGGGTGTTCGGTCTGCTTCGTGATGTCCTTGACGGTCATCAGGCCGCGCAGTTCGAACGCGTCGTTGACGACCAGCACGCGCTCGAGGCGGTGGCTGTGCATCAGCGCCTTCGCTTCGGCGAGCGGCGTGCCTTCCTTGACCGTGACGAGACGCTCGCGCGGCGTCATGATCGACTTGACCGGTTCGTCGAGGCGCGATTCGAAACGCAGGTCGCGGTTCGTGACGATGCCGACGAGTTGCGGGCCTTCGACGACCGGGAAGCCCGAGATGCCATGCTGACGCGACAGCGCGATCACGTCGCGCACCTTCATCTGCGGCGGGACCGTGATCGGGTCGCGCACGACGCCCGATTCGAAACGCTTGACTTTCGCGACCTCGCGGGCCTGCTCGGCCGGCGTGAGGTTCTTGTGGACGATACCCACACCACCCTGCTGCGCCATCGCGATCGCGAGGCGACCTTCGGTGACCGTGTCCATCGCGGCGGACACGAGCGGCATGTTCAGGGAGATGTTGCGGGTCAGCTTGGTCTTCAGGCTGGTGTCACGCGGGAGAACGTCGGAGAAGGCGGGAACGAGGAGCACGTCATCGAAAGTGAGTGCTTTTTGGATCAGACGCATGGCAAATCCTATGGGCGCAAAAGCGAATTATACGCGAAGCGCTGCGAATTTTCACAACACGAACAACGGGTTAGCCGCCTTCGAGCGTTCGGGGGCCGAATCGTTCGGATCGCCGTTCGGTTCGTTTTCGATCGCTTTTCGTTTCACCCGGGCATCGACCCATTCGCGCAGCCGGCCGGGATTCGGGCCGAGCGCGCGTCGTTGCCGTACGACGCGGCAACCGACGGCGCCCCCGCTCGATGCGCGTTGGCGGCCGCGAGCACCGCTAGGCGAGCCCCGCCGCGGCGCACGCGATCATCATTGCGCCGGCGCCGGTCGCGACGCCTCCGACGATCCGCGCGAGGCGCTCGCCGGCGGGAACCAGCCGCTCGGCGGCGATGGCCACCGTCACGACGGCCATCACGCGGAGATCCATCATGCCGGCCGCCAGTGCAACGGCCATCAGGTTCCCGCAGCACGCGCCGCACCGCAGCGCGGCCCGCACGCCGTGCCGCCACGCGGCGCCGGCCCCTGCCCGCCGCGCACCTTCGTCATCGGGTGCATGCCGGCAGCAGGCCAGCCGGCGCATCTTCCAGCCGGAAAACTGCAGCACGCCGGCGCCAAGCATGACCGCGCCGGCCGCAAACGGCATTGCGGCAGCGAGTGCGAAGAGCCGCGTGGCGGCCGCCGCCAACGCAGCGCCGACGGGAAACACCACCGCACCGATGGCCATCCACACCGAGAAATACCCGGCGCCCGCAATCGCGACGAACCCTGCCGCACGCGCGTCGCCCACCGGGCCGAGGCTTTGCCGGTATCGCCAGAGCACCGGCGCCAGCACCGGCAGCATCATCGTCACCGTCATCGCGCCCCACATGCCGGCGAACCCGGCGAACGCGTGCCCTGCCCGCCATCCGCACGGCCTGAGCCACCCGGCCGACAGCGTCCAGCCACCCGCCATCGGCATGCCGCCGATCGCATCCATCGACGCGTGCTGCGCGAGCGTCGCCCACACGGCGGCGGCGAACACCGCGGCGAGTGCGGCGCCCAACGCGAGCCGGCCGCCGCCCGCAGCGCCGGTCGCAGCCGGTTTCGTCGCGATGCCCATCACGCGCTCCCGTTGCCGCTCGACCCGCGCTCAACCGCGTGCGTATTCGTCATGGCGACGCCACCACACGCCGGTCTCGTTGCGCCCGAGCGGCGCGCGATCGAGCCACTGGTACATGCCCCACAGTCCGTCGAGCCCGCGCGCGTAGGTCGAATACGTGTGATAGACGACGCCGTCCTCGCGCACGAACGCGCTCATCCCTGGCCGGTCGCGCGAGTACGTAGCGGCGTCGGTGCCGCACGTCGCCGCGAACTGCGCGACGGCGGCCGGCGGCGGGTCCATGTCCATCGCGTGGCCGGCCCGTGCGTAGTTGTATTCGACGTCGCCCGCGCGCTGCTGCGCTTCGGTGAACGACACGTTGAAGTCGAAATTGAAGTCTCCGCCGTCCGACGACGCCCACGGAAAGCGCCAGCCCATCCGCTGCCGGTACGCGAGCAGCTTCGCGAGCGGCGCGCGCGACACCGCGGCGAGCGTGACGTCGTGGTTCGCGAGGTGGACCGCAAAGCCGTCGAAGCCATCGGCCAGCGCCGAGCACGACGGGCAGCCGGCCTTGTAGTCGGGGCCGAACATGAAGTGATAGACGAGCAGTTGCGAGCGGCCGCCGAACAGATCGTCGAGCGTCGCCGGGCCGTGCTCGGTATCGAACCGGTAGGTCTTGTCGACGCGCACCCACGGCAGCGCCTGGCGCCGCCGCGCGAGCTCGTCGCTCTGCCGTGTCAGTGCCTTTTCCGCGTCGAGCAGCGCGCGGCGTGCAGCCAGCCATTCGGTGCGTGTTCCGGTGAGATGGTTCGTCATTGCGGGTTCCTCCTTGGGACAGGGATCCGGGCACGGCGCATCTGCCGTGTGCGTGGTGCTAGATTAGGGCCGGGCATCGGACGGCAGGGAGTGACAACTGTGTCGGGATTCGGATGGATTCGCTGATCACGGCCGCGGCACGCGCGCTCGCGGCGGGCGACCCGCTCGGCGCGCTGAACCGCGTCGCGCTGCGCGACGACGCGCCGGCGCTCGCGTTGCGCGGCATCGCGATGGCGCAACTCGGCGACTTCGAGCGTGCGCGGGCGCTCGTGCGGGGCGCGGCTCGCGCATTCGGCGCGAAAGAGGCCGTCGCGCGGGCGCGCTGCGTCGTCGCGGAAGCCGAGATCGCGCTGGCGTCGCGGGATCTCGGCTGGCCGTCGCGGTCGCTCGACGCTGCCTGCGCGACGCTCGACGCGCACGGCGACCACGCGAACGCCGCGCATGCGCGCTATCTCGTCGTGCGCCGGCTGCTGCTGATCGGGCACGTCGACGACGCCGAACGCCGGCTCGCGAGCCTCGATCCCGCACCGCTACCGGCCGCGTCGCGCGCGGCGCACGAACTGATCGCGGCCGGCATCGCGATGCGCCGCATCCGCCCGCACGCGGCGCGCCTGGCGCTCGCCCGTGCGCGCGCGGCCGCACGGGACGCCGGCATCGCCGCGCTGACGGCCGAAGTCGACACGGCCGCGCGCGTGCTCGATACGCCGGCCGCGCGGCTCATTGCGCGCGGCGCGTCGCGGCTCGTGCTGCTCGACGAGGTCGAGGCGCTGCTGGAATCGAACACACTCGTCGTCGATGCATGCCGCCACGCGGTGCGCGACGCGCGCACGACCGTGTCGCTCGCGCGCCGCCCGGTGCTGTTCGTGCTCGCCCGCCTGCTCGGCGAGGCATGGCCCGGCGACGTGTCGAGAAACGCACTCGTCGCCGCGGCGTTTCGCGCGAAACACGCGGACGAATCGCATCGCGCCCGCCTGCGCGTCGAGATCGGCCGCCTGCGCGCGATGCTGCGGCCGCTCGCGAACGTCACCGCGACGCCGCACGGCTTCGCGCTCGAACCGCTCGGCCCGCGCGAGACCGTCGTGCTCGCGCGCCCCGTCGACGACCGCCACGCGGCCGTGCTCGCGCTGCTCGCGGACGGCGAGGCGTGGTCGAGTTCCGCTCTCGCCCTCGCGCTCGGTGCGAGCCAGCGCACCGTCCAGCGTGCGCTCGACACACTCGCCGAAGCGGACAAGGTGCAGGCGCTCGGCCGCGGTCGCGCGCGTCGCTGGATGACGCCGCCGCTGCCCGGTTTCGCGACGACCTTGTTACTCCCCGCGCCGCTGCCGGGCGACTAGGATGGGTACACCAACGACGAGGCGACAGACTTGACGTCCTCACCCGCCTAAAGGCAGGTGATTCCCACACCTGGCGATGCACGTCCGCATCGGAGAATGTTCAGCGCAGCGTTGATATCACGATCATGCACGACACCACAGCCATCGCAGGCCCACTCTCTCATTCGCAGTCCCGCGATACCTTTCGGCCGCGTCGTGCTGTCTCTCGACCCGCACGACGAACAGGACTGGGTAGAACCGCTTTCGTCGACTTCCTCGAACCTGGCTCCGTGCGCGATCGCTTTGTAGCGGAGCTTGTTTCGGAAGGACGACCAGGACGCGTCGTAGACGCTCTTCGCCATCCTGGTTCTGGCGAGCTTCGCGGCCGACACGTTGCCGACCGCGAGGTAATCGAAACGCCGCACCAGATCGAGCGCGAGCTTATGCTGGAAATCGGCACGGGCATTCGCGACCTTGGCGTGCAACTTCGCGATATGCCGCTTGTACTTTCGCGCCCGTTGCGCTTTCGCCAGTTTCTCCGCCGCGCGTCGGCCGAATCGGTCATTGGGCAGCTTCTCGCCGGTCGAAAGTGTGGCGAAGTCTTTCAGGCCGAGATCGATGCCGACGCCGGAACGGATTGGGCGGGCCTGCACATCGGGCATCTCGATCACGATGTTGAGAAACCAGTTGCCACGCGCATCCTGCGCAAAGTTGGTCCCGTCCTTGATCTTGCCTTCGGGAAGCAGCCGGCTGTTGAATACGCGAAACGTGTTGCCGGCGAAACGGAACGCATCGCCCTCGCGCTTCAGGTCACGGCCCTTCAGCGGCACCCAGCCAAGAGACTTTTTGCCCCGATAGCGCAAGTAAGGTCGCCGGTGCTGACTGCGCGACTTCGCATATTGCTCGCACGTCGCGTTGATCGTGCCGGAGTGGATGCCGAGTTCCTTGCTACTGCCGGTGGTCAACACGTTCAGTTCAAAACCCGTCGGCCATTTCTTGCTCCACTTGAGCGCGTGCTGCTGCGTGTCATTGCAGAAGTTCCAGACGTAGTTCACCGCACGGCTCTGCTTGTTGAGCAGTCCGTTGAGCGACTTCACCCGGTAGCGGTAGACAAGGATCATGCCGGTGATCCTAACCCGTGGAAGAAGCTGCCTGTCAACAGCACGCCTTTCCTTCCCGCCATCAATGGCGGGGTTTCTCGGAGCAAATTCTGATGAAACGCTCCACCGCAAACATCCTCCGCGAATACGGCCCGTTTCCGGGCGGCGACGGCGTGCACGGCGTCACGTTCGACGGGCAGCACGTGTGGTTCGCGTCCGGCGACAAGCTGAACGCGCTCGACCCGGAGCGCGGCACGACCGTACGCACACTCGACGTCGCCGCGCACGCGGGCACCGCGTTCGACGGGCGCCACCTGTTCCAGATCGTCGAGGACCGCATCGAGAAGATCGATCCCGATTCGGGCCGCGTGCTCGCGACGATACCCGCGCCCGGCGGCGGCGCCGATTCCGGGCTCGCGTGGGCCGAAGGCACGCTGTGGGTCGGCCAATACCGCGAGCGCAAGATTCATCAGGTGGATCCGCAATCGGGCGCCGTGCTGCGCACGATCGAATCGAACCGCTTCGTTACCGGCGTGACGTGGGTCGACGGCGAGCTGTGGCACGGCACCTGGGAGGCCGACGAGAGCGAGCTGCGACGGATCGACCCGCGCACCGGTCAGGTGCTCGAGCAGGTCGACATGCCGCCTGGCGTCGGCGTGTCGGGGCTGGAGTCCGACGGTCGCGACACGTTCTACTGCGGCGGCGGCAACAGCGGCAAGCTGCGCGCCGTGCGCCGCCCCGCGCGGTCATCCGCGGCGGGCGACAGTACGGCGGCGGCCGAACCGGCCGAGGGCTGATCCGCCGGTCGTCGAAGGGCCTGCCTGCCCGCCGCGATCCGCGACCCGCGGCAAACAGGACCGGATCGCGGCAGATCTCGCGGCCGATCCCGAACGCCACCCGCTTCCGAGTGCAGGAATGAACAAGACGCGCTCGCGTCGCCATCGCTAAGATGCGCGCTCGTCAGTCTTTCGTTCGGAGCAGTCGATGCAGCGCGGTGTGGTGTATGGCGTCCTGGCAGGCGCGTTGTGGGGCATGGTGTTTCTCGTGCCGCGGCTGATGACCGACTTCTCGCCGCTGCTGCTGAGCGCGGGCCGCTATGCGATGTACGGCCTCGTGTCGCTGGCGGCGGCCTTGCCGGCCGCCCGCTCGCTGCTCGCGCGGCTGACGCGCGAGGATCTCGTCGCGCTCGTGAAGCTCGCGCTCGTCGGCAACGTCGCGTACTACATGCTGCTGTCCGGCGCGGTGCACCTGATCGGCATCGCGCCCAGCTCGCTGATCGTCGGCGTGCTGCCCGTGACCGTCACGCTCGCGGGCCTCGGCGACCATGGCGCGGTGCCGCTGCGGCGGCTCGCCGCGCCGCTCGCGCTGGTGATCGCCGGCATCGTCTGCATCAACGTCGACCTCTTCACCTCGGAAGCCGCGCACGCGACGACGCTCGGCCAGAAACTCGCCGGCATCGCGTGCGCATGCGGCGCGCTGGCAAGCTGGACCTGGTACGCGGTTGCGAACGCGCGCTACCTGCAGCGCCACCATCATTTCGGCGGCAACGAGTGGTCGGTGCTGTGGGGTGTCGTGACGGGCCTGATCGGCGGTCTCTGCTGGCTCGCGATCCTCGCGCTGCCGGCCGGCATGGCGCAGGCGGCCGTCCCGACATCACGCTGGCAGCTGTTCTGGCTGCTGAACCTCGCGCTGGCGATCGGCGCGTCGTGGCTCGGCAACGGACTGTGGAACGCGGCGTCGAAGCGGCTGCCGCTCACGCTGTCGGGCCAGCTGATCGTGTTCGAAACCGTGTTCGCGATGCTCTACGCGTTCATCTACGACCACCGGATGCCGCGCACGCTCGAAATCGCGGCGCTCGCGCTGCTGCTGGCGGGCGTCTACGCGTCGGTGCGCCGCCACGGCGACACGCACGCGGGAGGCGCTACGCCCGGCCGCGCGAACGTCACGGCCCACTGAGCGCGTCCGCGGCTGGTCTGACGAATCGGAACGAAAGTACGGGAACGACGCTGCAGCAATGCGTCAGCGCGCGTCCTTGTGCATCCACTTGCGGCCCTCGACGGAGCCCTCGCGGCGGGTCTTGTCGACGCGCCGCTGGCGTGCGAGCTTCGGATCGACGATCAACGGTCGGTAGATCTCGACGCGATCGTGGTCGGCGAGCGGCGTGTCGAGGGACGCGAGCTTGCCGAACACGCCGGTTTTCGCGTGGGCGAGATCGATCTCCGGGTGCAGCGCGAGCACCCCGCTCGCGTCGATCGCCGCGCGCACGGTCGCGCCTTCGGGCAGCGACACCGGAATCAGCGTCTGGCGATCCGGCAGCGCATAGCAGACTTCGATCGACAGCATCGTGTCACCCCTTCCCGTAGCGCTGGTCGGCGCGCTTCACGAACGAATCGACGAACGTGTTCGCGATATGGCTGAACACCGGCCCGATGATCTTCTCGAGCAGGATGCTCGAGAACTCGTAGTGCAGCGCGAATTCGATCTTGCACGCATCGGCGCGCAGCGGAATGAAGCGCCACGAGCCCGTGAACTTCTTGAACGGGCCGTCCGCGAACTCCATGTCGATCCGCGTCGGGCGCTGCTGCGTGTTGCGCGTCGCGAAATGCTGCTTGATACCCTTGAAGTTGATGTCGATGCGCGCTTCCATCCCGCGGTCGTCCTGACGGCGAATCTCGACGCCGCCGCACCAGGGCAGGAAATTGGGGTAATCGGCCACGTCGGTGACGAGGTCGAACATCTGTTCCGCCGAATGACGGATCAATACTGTTTTCTGGACATCTGCCATAAATCGCGCGGCATCGCTCGAAGTGAGAACGCAAGGCCGGGCGATTCTCGCCCCGCTTTGCTAAAATCGTGATTTTAAACGAGTTGGCCCAATCCTTTCATGAGCATCATCGACAACAGGAAAGCGCACTTCGATTATCACATCGAGGAACGCTACGAGGCGGGGCTCGTGCTGGAGGGCTGGGAAGTCAAGGCGCTGCGCGCCGGGCGCGGCCAGATCAAGGAAGGCTACGTCGTCGTCAAGAACGCGGAGATCTTCCTGATCGGCACCCATATCAGCCCGCTGCCCGAAGCCTCGACGCACATCCACCCCGATCCGGTCCGCACGCGCAAGCTGCTGCTGCACCGCGAGGAAATCAAGAAACTGATCGGCAAGGTCGAGCAGCGCGGCTACACGCTCGTGCCGCTGAACTTCCACTACAAGGGCGGTCGCGTGAAATGCGACATCGCGCTCGCGAAGGGCAAGAAGCTGCACGATAAGCGCGAAACCGAGAAGAAGCGCGACTGGGAACGCGAAAAGGCCCGCATCATGCGCGCCGGTACCTGACGCACCCGATCCGCATCGCAAACGACACGGCCCGCTCGAAGCGGGCCGTGTTGCTTTGTATCGCGTGATTCGGGCGGGTGGCGATCTGGCGGCCGATCAGCACCCCGGATGACACCCTGCGCCGCCCGTCACCACGCAAAAGGGATCGCGATTCCGCCGTGCGACGATTCGCCGCATGCGCGGGCCATGCCCCGCCCGTCGGCGTCGGGAACCGCGCGTACGCTCAGCCCTTCCCGCCCTCGGCGGGCACCGCGTTCTTGACGATCGTCAGCGCGGACGCGATCGCGGTGCCGAGATCCGACAGGTTCGCCGGCACGATCAGCGTGTTGCCCTGTTTCGCGAGGTTCGAGAACGCGCCGACATATTGTTCGGCGACCTTCAGGTTCACGGCGTCCATCCCGCCCTGCGACTGGATCGCGCCCGCGATCTTCTGGATTGCCTGCGCGTTCGCCTCGGCCACCGCGAGAATCGCGGACGCCTCGCCCTGCGCCCGGTTGATCGCGGCCTGCCGCTCGCCTTCGGACTTCTGGATCGCGGCCTCGCGCGCGCCCGACGCGAGGTTGATCTGCTCCTGCTTGCGGCCTTCGGATGCGGCGATCAGCGCGCGCTTTTCCCGCTCGGCGGTGATCTGCGCCTGCATCGCGTGCAGGATCTCCTTCGGCGGCGTCAGATCCTTGATCTCGTAGCGCAGCACTTTCACGCCCCAGTTCGCGGCGGCCTGGTCGAGCGCCGACACGATATTGTGGTTGATGAAGTCGCGCTCCTCGAAGGTCTTGTCGAGTTCGAGCTTGCCGACCACCGAGCGCAGCGTCGTCTGCGCGAGCTGCGTGATCGCGAGCACGAAGTTGCTCGACCCGTACGAAGCCTTCATCGGATCGGTGACCTGGAAGTACAGCACACCGTCGACCTGCAACTGCGTGTTGTCGCGCGTGATGCAGACCTGGCTCGGCACGTCGAGCGGAATTTCCTTCAGCACGTGCCGATAGGCGATCCGGTCGACGAATGGCAGCACGATATTGAGACCGGGCGACAGCGTCGCATGATAGCGCCCGAATCGTTCGAGCACCCACGCATGCTGCTGCGGCACGATCTTCACCGTTTTCGACACGATCACGATGGCGATGACGAGCAGGACGACCCAAATGATCAGCGAATCCATGAAATGTTCTCTCCTTGTTTTATCCGTGGATGATCAGCGCGCGGGTTTCGCGACGACGACGAGGCTGTTGCCGCGCACGGCACTCACCTGATACTCGTGTGCATCGTCTCGCTCGCCGGTCGCGAGCTCGACGTCCCAGTCGGCGCCGCGATACTGCACGCGCGCGCGGCCGTCATGCCACGCGTCGACCGTCACGGTCGAGCCAATATCGAGATTGACGTCCGGATTCGCCGACGTGTCGCGTTTCTGCTTGCGCCCGAGCCCCGAGCGACGCAGCACGATCATCGCGATGATCGCGACCGCGGCGGCCGCCGCGACCTGCACGTGCAGCGCGAAACCGGCGAGCTGCAGCAGCGCGCCCGCGAGAAAGCCGAGCGCGATCATCAGCAGATAGAACGTGCCGGTCAGCAATTCGGCGACGACCAGCACGCCGACTCCGACCCACCAGAACAGATGCCCCGACATCATTGTGGTCTCCCGAAAAACGCCCTCACGCTCGCCATGTTCGCGGTTCGGTGAGTACAAACAAAAACACCCCGGTGCCTACCGGGGTGTTTATAGCATGAACCTTGCATTCTGCCTTCATCGAAAGAGCGGCGGGCCGCCCTTTCGTCAAGGCTGCATGACCGACCGTTACTTCCGGTTGGCGAGCGCCTGCCACGTATCGATGATCGTGTCCGGGTTCAGCGAGATCGACACGATGCCTTCGTCGGTCAGCCACTGCGCGAAGTCCGGGTGATCGGACGGGCCCTGGCCGCAGATGCCGACGTACTTGCCCATCCGCAGGCAGGTATCGATTGCACGCTTCAACAGGAACTTGACGGCCGGGTCGCGTTCGTCGAAGTCGACGGCCAGCAGTTCCATGCCCGAGTCGCGATCGAGGCCGAGCGTGAGCTGCGTGAGGTCGTTCGAACCGATCGAGAAACCGTCGAAGTGTTGCAGGAACTCTTCGGCAAGAATCGCGTTGGTCGGGACTTCACACATCATCACGAGGCGCAGGCCGTTCTCGCCGCGCTTCAGGCCGAACTTCTCGAGCAGGCCGACCACGCGCTCCGCCTGCTTCACGGTACGCACGAACGGCACCATGATCTCGACGTTGGTCAGGCCCATCTCGTCGCGCACGCGCTTCAGTGCACGGCACTCCATCTCGAACGCCTGCGCGAAGTCTTCCGCGATGTAGCGCGACGCGCCGCGGAAACCCAGCATCGGGTTTTCCTCGTCCGGCTCGTAGCGCGAACCGCCGATCAGCTTCTTGTACTCGTTCGACTTGAAGTCGGACAGACGCACGATCACGGGCTTCGGATAGAACGCCGCGGCGATCGTCGCGACGCCTTCAGTCAGCTTGTCGACGTAGAACTGGCGCGGCGACGCGTGACCACGCGCGACGCTCTCGACCGCCTTCTTCAGGTCCTGGTCGATGTTCGGGTACTCGAGGATCGCCTTCGGGTGCACGCCGATGTTGTTGTTGATGATGAACTCGAGACGCGCGAGGCCAACACCAGCGTTCGGCAGTTGCGAGAAGTCGAACGCGAGCTGCGGGTTGCCGACGTTCATCATGATCTTGACCGGGATTTCCGGCAGCTCGCCGCGCTGCACTTCCGTGACTTCCGTCTCGAGCAGCCCGTCGTAGATCTTGCCTTCGTCGCCTTCCGCGCACGACACGGTGACGAGCGCGCCGTCCTTCAGCACGTCGGTCGCATCGCCGCAGCCGACGACTGCCGGCACGCCGAGCTCACGCGCGATGATCGCCGCGTGGCAGGTGCGGCCGCCACGGTTCGTGACGATCGCCGCCGCACGCTTCATCACCGGCTCCCAGTTCGGGTCGGTCATGTCGGCCACCAGCACGTCGCCCGGCTGCACGCGTTCCATTTCCGACGGATCCTGGATCACGCGCACGGGGCCCGCGCCGATCTTCTGGCCGATCGCGCGGCCCGTCGCCAGCACCTGCGACTGGCCCTTCAGCTTGAAGCGCTGCTCGGCCTTGCCGCTCGCCTGGCTCTTCACCGTTTCCGGACGTGCCTGCAGGATGAAGATCTTGCCGTCGCGGCCGTCCTTGCCCCACTCGATGTCCATCGGACGCTGGTAGTGCTTCTCGATGATGACCGCGTACTTCGCGAGCTCGATCACGTCTTCGTCGGTGATCGAGTAGCGGTTGCGCTGCTCGTGCGGCACGTCGACCGTCTTCACGCGGCCCGGCTCGCCCGGCTGCGTGAATTCCATCTTGATCAGCTTCGAGCCGATCGAGCGGCGGATGATCGGGTACTTGTCCTGCGCGAGCGTCGTCTTGAACACGTAGAACTCGTCCGGGTTCACGGCGCCCTGCACGACGGTTTCGCCCAGGCCGTAGCTCGACGTGATGAACACGGCGTCCTTGAAGCCCGATTCGGTGTCGATCGTGAACATCACGCCGGCCGCGCCGACGTCCGAGCGGACCATGCGCTGCACGCCGGCCGACAGTGCGACCTCGGCGTGCGTGAAGCCCTTGTGCACGCGATACGAGATCGCGCGGTCGTTGTAGAGCGACGCGAACACGTGCTTCATGCGATCGAGGACGTCGTCGATGCCGACGACGTTCAGATACGACTCCTGCTGACCGGCGAACGACGCGTCGGGCAGGTCTTCCGCGGTCGCGGACGAACGCACGGCGAACGACAGCTCGGCCGGCGAGCCGCTCTTCAGGATTTCGAACTGGGCGCGAATTTCCTCTTCGAGACGTGCCTGCATCGGCGCATCGACGATCCATTTGCGGATTTCGGCACCGGCTTCGGCGAGCGCCTTCACGTCGTCGATGTCGAGCGACTCGAGACGCTTGGCGATGCGATCGGTCAGATCGTTGTGCTTGAGGAAATCACGGAAGGCGAGCGCGGTCGTGGCGAAACCGGTGGGTACGCGAACGCCTGCTTCGGAAAGCTGGCTGATCATCTCGCCGAGCGACGCATTCTTGCCGCCCACGATCTCCACATCGGTCATCCGCAACTGCTCGAACGGGATTACATACGCCTGGTCCTTTGCGACGTTTGCTGCGTTAGTCATACAAGCCCCTAAGTGTGAAAAAAATGCTCGATTGCGCAAGTGGGCTCGGACGCGGGCGCCTGCAAAAAGGCGCGGCGCGTCTTGCGCAACCTGTTGGAGAAACAATCGCGTGGGCGAAAGATCAGCGAAAAATCGTCCGACCCGATTTGCAAAAATCCCGGCAGAAGGGCGATATATTCAGACGAATCGCCGAACTTGCCGGGAGTTTTCGAATCGAGCGGCCAAGCCTGGGGCGCCGTTCGTATCCTGCCCCTGCAATTGCTTATCCAACAGGTTGCCGCTATTCTACCGTGCCGGCTGCCGGATGTGGCGCGACCTTGTCTCCGCGTCTGGAGGCGAACCTCCAGCCGCCCGCGCAACCGCCCTTCACGCTCGACGCCCAGATTCATGCTGCCTACCGTTTTCATCGTCTCCGACGGCACCGGGATCACTGCCGAAACCTTCGCGCATTCGATCCTCTCCCAGTTCGACCAGAAATTCCGTCTCGTGCGCCTGCCGTTCGTCGACTCGCTCGAGAAAGCCTATGCGACCGTCGAGAAGATCAACGACGCCGCCGTGCACGACGGCCGCCGCGCGATCGTCTTCACGACGCTGGTCGACAGCGAGTCGAACGACATCGTCAAGCGCTCGAACGCGCTCGTGCTGGACATGTTCCAGCGCTTCGTCGAGCCGCTCGAGCAGGAACTGGAGCTGAAGTCGAGCCACGCGATGGGCCGCGGCCACCAGAACGCCGATACCGAGGAATACAAGACGCGGATCGAGGCGATCAACTTCTCGCTCGCGCACGACGACGGCCAGTCGAACCGCAACCTGTCCGAAGCCGACGTGATCCTGGTCGGCGTGTCGCGCAGCGGCAAGACGCCGACGAGCCTGTATCTCGCGATGCAGTACGGCGTGAAGGCGGCCAACTATCCGCTGATTCCGGAAGACTTCGAGCGCGGCAAGCTGCCGTCGGCGCTGACACCGCATCGCGACAAGCTGTTCGGGCTGTCGATCGACCCGCAGCGCCTGTCGGAGATCCGCAACGAACGCCGCCCCGGCAGCAAGTACGCGGCGCCGGAGAACTGCCGCTACGAGATCAACGAGGCCGAGGCGATGATGCGACGCGAAGGGATCAAGTGGCTGTCGTCGACGCACAAGTCGATCGAGGAAATCGCGACGACGATCCTGCAGGAAATCCGTCTCGACCGGCAGTCGTACTGACGACCGGCGCACCGGCCGCCGTCAGGCCGCCGCCAACAGCAAAAAAGCCGCTTACGCGGCCTTTTTTCGTGATGCGGGATACGCGCCAGCAACGCCGTGCGTCACGGCGTCATGTCATGCGCGCCGCTGCTGCCGCACCTGCTCGAACAGGCACACCGCCGCCGCGGCCGCGACATTCAGGGACTCCATTCCACCGGGCTGCGGAATCGTCACGCGATGCGTGGCCGCATCGCGCCAGAACGCCGACACGCCGGCGCCCTCGTTGCCGAACACCCAGGCGACGGGCCCGGCCAGATCGCAGTCGAAGACCGCTTGCGCGCCGTGCGAATCCGTCAGCGCGACCGGTACGTCGAGCCGCGCGGCGAGCGCATCCGGCTCGACATCCTCGTGGATCGACAGCAGGAAGTGCGCGCCCATCCCCGAACGCAGCACCTTCGACGACCACGCATACGCGGTGCCCGGCGCGCAGAACACGTGCCGCACGCCGGCCGCCGCCGCGCTGCGCAGGATCGAGCCGACGTTGCCGGCGTCCTGCACGCCGTCGAGCACGACCGACGTGTGCGTGACGCGCTCGGGCAGCGGCTGCACGGACCGGTCGACGAGCAGCAGGAAACCGACGCCGCTGACCACGTTCGACAACTGGCCGAATAGCGCGTCGGGCAGCGTGACGACCCGCTGCGCGTCGATGCGCGCGATGATCGCCTGCGCTTCGGCGTGCGCGAGCGCGCCTTCGGTCGCGACGCACAGCTCCGGTGTCGCGCCCGTATCGAGATACGCGCCGGCGAGATGGAAACCTTCGAGCAGCGCCTGGCCGCCGCGCCGCTGGTGAGACGTCGAGCCCGCGAGCGCCTTCAGGCGCTTGTACAGCGGGTTGTCGCGGGATGTAATGCTCTTCATCAGGGGCCTGTTCCCGCTCATCGCGGGCGTGCGAACGTGCGTTGCCGGCTGTCCCGAAGGGCGTGCCGTCGGGCGCGTGTAACAAGCTCGGCGCGCCGTTGGGCCGCGCCGAACCCGCGACGCGCGCCGTCGCCATGCGGCCGGCAACGCACGTTCACGAAACTAAAAAATCCCTTTCCGGCGGGGCCGCCGGAAAGGCCGATCGTGGCGTCATGCTCGCGGCGAATACGCGAGGTATTCGCCGTGCCCCTTCCCTCGCGCTCGACCCTTCTGGCGGCCGGCGCAAGCCCGTTCTCAGCGGGAACCGGTCATCAGGTCGAGCGCCTCGCGCACAGGCGCGAACGAGCGCCGATGCACTTCGCACGGGCCGTGCTCGCGCAGCGCGGCAAGGTGTTTCGGGGTGCTGTAACCCACGTGCACGTTGAAGCCGTACACCGGGAAGCGTTCATGCAGATCGACGAGCATGCGATCGCGCGTGACCTTCGCGAGTATCGACGCGGCCGAGATGCTCGGCACGAGCGCGTCGCCGCTGACGATCGCCTCGGCACGCACCGTCAGCGTCGGACAGCGGTTGCCGTCGATCTGGGCAAGCGTCGGCAGCACCGACAGGCCCTCGACGGCCCGCTTCATCGCCAGCATCGTCGCGTGCAGGATGTTCAGCGTGTCGATTTCGTCGACGCTGGCCGACGCGACGCAATACGCGCTCGCGCGCGCGACGATCAGGTCGTACAGCGCGTCGCGCTTCTTCGCGGACAGCGCCTTCGAATCGTCGAGCCCATCGATCGGCCGTGCGGGATCGAGGATCACCGCGGCGGCCACGACCGGCCCCGCGAGCGGGCCGCGGCCCGCTTCGTCGACGCCGCAGACGATCTCGTCGGGCCGACTGAAGTCGAAACCGCCTTGCAGATCGGCCGACGCGCGGCGGCGTGGCACACGGATGGCCGTCATGCGCGCCCCCTGCGTTGCTCGAGCACGCGCACGACCGCTTCGGCGGCCTTCGCGGCCGTGTTCTGACGCAGCGACAGATGCATTTCGGTAAAGACTTCGGTCAGCGTGCGGCGGTTCGCGTCGTCGCGCAGCTGCGTAAGCGTCGCATCGGCGAGCGCCTCGGGCGTCGCGAAATGCTGCAGCAACTCGGGCACGACGAAGCGTCCCGCCAGGATGTTCGGCAAGCCGACGTACGGCAGATAACCCTGCCGGCGCATGATCTGCCCGGTCAGCCAGGGCACCTTGTACGAGATCACCATCGGCTTCTTCAGCAGCGCGGCTTCCAGCGTGACGGTGCCGCTCTTCACGAGGATCGCGTCGGCGGCCGTCATCGCGACCTGCGAGCGGCCGTCGGTGATCGTCAGCGCGAGTTGCGGATGCGCGTCGACGAGCGGCTGCAGCAGTTCGCGCAGCGCAGGCGTCGCCGCCGGCATCACGAACCGTACGCCGGGCTCGCGCTGCTGCATCAGCGCCATCGCCGCGAAGAACGTCGGGCCGATCAGTCCGATCTCCGAGCGCCGGCTGCCCGGCAGCACCGCGATCACCGGGCCGTCTGCCGGTAGGCCGAGCGCAATGCGCGCGCCGTGCGTGTCGGGCTCGAGCGGAATCTCGTCGGCGAGCGGATGACCGACGTACGTCGATGCGACGCCCGCCTTGTCGAGGATCGCCGGTTCGAACGGGAACAGGCACAGCATGTGGTCGACGGACTTCGCGATCTTCTTGATCCGCCCGCCGCGCCACGCCCAGATCGACGGGCACACGAAGTGGATCGACGGGATGCCCGCATCGCGCGCGGCCTGCTCGACGCTGAAGTTGAAGTCGGGCGCGTCGACGCCGATGAACGCGTCGGGCCGCTCCGCGAGCAGTTGGCGCTTCAACTCGCCGCGAATCCGCAGGATCTCCGGAATCTGGCCCAGCGCCTCGACGTAGCCGCGCACCGTGAGCTTGTCCATCTGCCAGTGCGAGTCGAAGCCGTGCGCGAGCATCCGCTGCCCGCCGATCCCGTAGTAGCGGGTCGACGCGGGCAGCCGCTCTTGAAGCCCGCCGAGCAGCGACGCCGCGAGCAGATCGCCCGACGGCTCGCCGGCCACCATTGCGAGCCTGAGCTGATTGGTCGGGAGCGACATCGCTTAGCGGATGATGCCGCGTTGGGACGCGTCGATGAACTCGACGAACGCGGTGACCGCTGCATCGCCTTCGCCACCCGCGACCGCCAGCTCGCGCAACTGCACCTTCGCTTCCTCGAGCGACAGGCCGTTCTTGTACAGCAGGCGGTACGCGCTGCGCAGCGCCGAGATCGCGTCGGGAGAGAACCCGCGCCGGCGCAGCCCTTCGACGTTGATGCCGTGCGGCTCGGCCTTGTTGCCGGCCGCGATCACGAACGGCGGCACGTCCTGCACGAGCGCCGACGCGCCGCCCAGCATCGAATGCGCGCCGATGCGCACGAACTGGTGCACGCCCGACATCCCGCCGATGATCGCGTAATCGCCGATCTCGACGTGACCGGCCATCTGCGCATTGCTCGACAGGATCACGTTGTTGCCGACGCGGCAGTCGTGACCGATGTGCACGTAGGCCATGATCCAGTTGTCGTCGCCGAGCGTCGTCACGCCGACATCCTGCACGGTGCCGGTGTGGATCGTCGTGAATTCGCGGATCGTGTTGCGGTTGCCGATCACGAGCTTCGTCGGCTCGTCCTTGTACTTCATGTCCTGCGGACGGCCGCCGACCGACGCGTAATGGCCGATGCGGTTGTCCTCGCCGAGCGTCGTGTGACCTTCGATCACGCTGTGCGAGCCGATCGTCGTACGCGCGCCGATCGTGACGTGCGGCCCGACAATCGCATACGGCCCGATCTCGACGGACTCGTCGATCTGCGCGCCCGGTTCGACAATCGCGGTGGGATGAATCCTGGTCATGCGCCGTTGCCTCTCGATATGATGTGTCGCGTTGCTCGCGTTACGATATCCATGCGTGCCGCGTCGCTCAGGGCGCCGCGTCGGCCGTCTTGACCGTGCACATCAGTTCGGCCTCCGCCGCCACCTTGCCGTCCACTTCCGCCACCGCCTTGAACTTCCAGATGCCGCGGATGTAACGCACGAACGTCACGTTCAGAATCAGCTGATCGCCCGGTTCGACCACGCGCTTGAAGCGCGCGCCGTCGATGCCGACGAAGTAGTACAGCGTGTTTTCCGGATCCTTCGGCTGCTCTTCCGCGAACGTCAGCAGCGCAGCCGCCTGAGCGAGCGCCTCGAGGATCAGCACACCCGGCATCACCGGCCGCTTCGGGAAGTGTCCCTGGAAGAACGGCTCGTTGATCGACACGTTCTTCAGCGCTTTGATTCCCTTGTGCGGCTCGAGTTCGAGCACGCGGTCGACGAGCAGAATCGGGTAGCGATGCGGCAGCAGCGTGAGGATCTTGTGGATGTCGAGATTGATTTTTTCAGTGCTCATGATGGTTCGTCTCACGCAGAGGCTGCGCGGTGGTGATGCAAAGGCTGAAGCGGGCCGCCGCGCGGCCCAGTCTGACAAACCGGGCCGGTAGCGCTGGCCGTGCCCGGTTTCTGGTCTCGCATGGCGTCGGTCAGGCGTCCGTGCCGCCGTGGGCGGCCAGTGCGGTTTCGAGCGCCTTGATGCGCTCGCGCAGCTTGTCGAGGTTGCGCACGAGCGCGGCGCTCCGGTTCCATTCGCCGTGGTCGACGGCCGGGAATGCGCTCGTGTAGATGCCGGCCTTCGGCAGCGACTTCGACACGCCCGACTTCGCGGTGATGATGACATAGTCGCCGAGCGTCACGTGGCCGGCGATGCCCGCCGCCCCGCCGATCATGCAGTGGCGGCCGATCGTCGTGCTGCCGGCGATGCCGGCGCTGCCCGCGATCACCGTATAGGCGCCGATCCGGCAGTTGTGGCCGATCTGGACCTGATTGTCGATCTTCACGCATTCGTCGATGACGGTGTCCGCCATCGCGCCGCGATCGATCGTCGTGTTCGCGCCGATCTCGACATCCGGGCCGACCGTCACGCCGCCGACCTGCGGGATCTTGACCCAGCTGCCGGTGCGCGCATCGCCGTCGCCGACGAAATCCGGCGCGAAGCCGAACCCGTCGGAACCGATCACGGCACCCGCATGGATGATCGCGCGCGGGCCGATCTTGCAGCCGTGGTACACCGATGCGTTCGGATACAGGTGCGAACCCGCGCCGATCGTCGTGCCGCGGCCGATGAACACGTTCGCGTCGAGCTGCACGCCGTCCTCGATCACCGCACCGGCCTCGACCGTCACGTGCGGACCGATCACCGCGCTCGCGGCAACCTGTGCGGCCGGATCGATCGTCGCGCTCGGATGCACGCCCGGCGCGCGCGGCGGCGTGGCGAGATCGATGAACATCTGCGCGACGCGCGCGAAATACGCGTACGGATTCGGCGTCACGATGAAATTGCGGGGGACGGCCGACTGCGGGCCGGCCGGCTGGCCGTCAGTGGCCGCGCGCAGCTTTTCGAGATCCTTCGGCGCGATCAGCACCGCGCCGGCGCGGGTCGTCTCGACCTGCGACAGGTACTTCGGATTCGCGAGAAACGCGAGTTGCTGAGGGCCTGCCTGGTCGAGCGGCGCGAGGCCGCTCACCTTGCACTGGGCGTCGCCGGCGATCTCGCCGCCGAACCGCTTTACGAGTTCCTCGAGCGTCAATGCCATTCGTCGTCTGCTCCGTTCAGTTCGTCGAGCCGGACGCGAGCGCCTTGAGCACCTTGTCGGTGATGTCGATGCGCGGACTGACGTATACGGCTTCCTGCACGATCAGGTCGTAATTCTGCTGCTCGGCGATCTGCTTGATGACCTTGTTCGCACGCTCCAGCACCGCCGCGAGTTCCTCATTGCGGCGCTGGTTCAGGTCCTCGCGAAACTCGCGCTGCTTGCGCTGGAAATCGGTGTCGAGCTGCGCGAGATCGCGCTGCTTCTGCGCACGATCGGCCGCCGACAGCGACGCACCGTTCTTGTCCAGCGAGTCGGACATCGACTTCAGGCGCGCCGCGAGGTCCTGCAGTTCCTTGTCGCGCTTCGCGAACTCGGCTTCGAGCTTCGTCTGCGCCACCTTGGCGGGCGCCGACTCGCGCAGGATCCGATCCGAATTGACCGCCGCGATGCGGGCGACGTCCTGAGCATGCGCCGTCGCCGCGCCCAAGGCCAGCGCAACGGTCAGCGCACACATCACTCGTTTCGAAAACTTACCGGTTAGCAAAATTACCCTCTCGTTGCTGTTGTATGCGTTCGATCAGAACGCCGTCCCGATCTGGAACTGGAATTTCTGGTACTGGTCGCCTTCATGCTTCTGCAGCGGGAAACCGAGGCTCAGCTTCAGCGGGCCGATCGGCGAGATCCACGCGAGACCCACACCGTAGCCGTAACGCAGGCCGTTCGCGCCGGTACTCGTGCCGCCCGGCGCGTTGCCCCACACGTTACCGCCGTCGAGGAACGTGAACACGCGCAGCGTGCGGTCGTAGCCGGTGCCCGGCAGCGGGAACGTCAGCTCGATGTTGCCGACCAGCATCTTCGAACCGCCGATCGGGTCGTTCGTCTTCGTGTCGCGCGGGCCCAGCGAGCTCGGCTCGTAGCCACGCACCGAGCCGATACCGCCCGCGTAGTAGTTCTTGAAGATCGGGTACGGGTTGCCGATACCGTTACCGTAGCCGCCTTGCAGGTTCATGCCCAGGATGAAGCCGCGCGAGAACGAATAGTAGTACTGCGCCTGCAGGTCGGCCTTGTAGTACTGGATCTTGCCGACCGGCACGCCGTACTCGACGTTCGCCTGCGTGAAGTAGCCGCGGCTCGGGATCAGCGCGCTGTCACGCGCGTCGCGCGACCACGCGACGGTCAGCGGCACCGTGTTCGACACGCGGCCGAACTGGTTCACGTAATCCTGGTAGCTCTGCGGCGTGTTCGAGTCGACATCGAGACGGTTCTGCTCGAAGCCCGCGCCAAAGTAGACGGTGTCGACTTCCGAGAACGGAATGCCGAACTTCAGGTTGCCGCCCGCGCTGATGATCCGGAAGCTCGAGCTCGTCGAATAGTAGAGCGGCTGGTACGTGCGGTAGTAGACGTCCGTGATCCGCTTGATGCCGTCGACCGTGAAGTACGGGTCGACCTGCGTGACGGTCAGCGTGCGGTAGCTCTTCGCGGTGTTGACGTTCACCGACAGGCTCGTGCCCGAGCCGAACACGTTGTCCTGCGACACGCCCGCCGACAGCACCACCTTGTCCGTCGACGAGAAGCCCGCGCCCAGCGTGATCGCGCCGGTCGGCTTTTCATCGACCTTCACGGTCACGTCGACCTGGTCGTTCGTGCCTTCGACCGGCACCGTCGTCACGTCGACGTTGGTGAAGTAGCCGAGACGGTTCACGCGATCCTTCGACAGCGCGAGGCGGTTCGAATCGAACCACGAGCTTTCGAGCTGGCGCATTTCGCGGCGCACGACTTCGTCGCGCGTACGCGTGTTGCCGACCACGTTGATGCGGCGCACATACACGCGACGGCTCGGATCGACGACGAGGTTCAGGTTCACCTTGTGGTTCGCCTGGTCGATGTCCGGCTGCGCGTTGACGGTCGCGAATGCGTAGCCGTATTCGCCCAGTTTGTCGACGATCGACTTCGTCGTTTGCTGCAGCTTTTCGGCCGAGAAGCGATCGCCCGGCTTGATCTTGATCAGCTTGGTGAGTTCGGCTTCGCGATCGAGCAGGTTGCCCGACAGCTTGATGCCCGACACCGTGTACGGCTCGCCTTCGTGCAGCGTGACCGTCAGGTACATGTCCTTCTTGTCGGGCGAGATCGACACCTGGGTCGACTCGATGTTGAACTCGAGGTAGCCGCGGTTCAGGTAGTACGAGCGCACGGCCTCGAGGTCGCCCGTGAGCTTTTCCTTCGAGTACAGGTCGTTCTTCGTGTACCAGGAGAACCAGTTCGGCGTGGACAGCTGCATCTCGTCGCGCAGCTTGCTGGTGCTGAACGCCTTGTTGCCGATGAAGTTGATCTGGCGGATCTTCGCGCTCGGGCCTTCGGCGACCGCGAACAGGATCGACACGCGGTTCGCGTCGACCGGCGTGATCGTCGTCTTGACCTCGGCCGCGTAGAAGCCGCGCGTCAGGTACTGACGCTTGAGCTCCTGCTCCGCCTTGTCGACGAGCGCCTTGTCGTAGTAGCGGCCGTCGGCCAGACCCACCGCGCGCAGCGCCTTCGTCAGGTTGTCCTTGTCGAATTCCTTCGTGCCGGTGAAGTCGATCGACGCGATGGCCGGACGCTCCTGCACCTGCACGATCACGACGTTGCCCTGGGTCGCGATGCGCACGTCGTTGAAGAAGCCCGTCGCGTACAGCGCGCGAATTGCTTCGGATGCCTTGTCGTCGGTGAAGGTATCGCCCTGCTTGATCGGCAGGTAGGCAAACACCGAACCCGCTTCGACGCGCTGCAACCCCTCGATCTTGATGTCTTGCACCACGAACGGTGCCGCTGCATGCGCCGCGAGGCCGTGCGCGGCGAGCGCGGCCGCTGCAACTGTCTTAGGTACAAAGCGATGAGGTTTGAACAACGTGCATCCCCAATATTTAGCTGCATCAAATCAGGCGGCGGCCGACTGGCCGCCGCCTGACGCTTCAGAAATGGATTAACCGAGCCAGGTCGTTGAACAGCGCGATCGCCGACAATGCGACGATGCAGATCAACCCGGCTCTTTGCAGAATCAGCTGCCAGCGCTCCGAAACGGCTTTCCCGGTCGCGGCTTCAACCAGATAATATAACAGATGCCCCCCGTCCAAAACGGGAATCGGCAGCAAGTTCAACACCCCGAGGCTAATGCTGACAAGGGCGAGGAACGACAGGAAGGCCGACGGACCGAGCCGCGCGCTCTTGCCCGCGTAGTCCGCAATCGTCACCGGACCGGACAGGTTCTTCAGCGACGCGTTGCCCGTGATCATGCGCCCGAACATCTTCAGCGAATAGACGGCGATGTCCCACGTGCGGTGCGCGCCGAGCCGCAGGCTCTCGATCGGCCCGTAGCGCACGTCGACCGACGGCGTGTGCATCGACAGCGCCGCGCCGATGCGGCCGACCTGCTGGCCCGTCTCGTCGTCGCGCTGCGCCTGCGGCACGATCGACACCGTCTGCGTGGCACCGCCGCGCTCCACGCGCAAGTCGACCGGCTGCCCCGCGTGGTGCTTCACCGCGTCGATGAAGCGCGAGGCGCCGCCGATGGGCTTGCCGTCGAGCGCGAGCAGCTTGTCGCCGGCCTTCAGGCCCGCGCGCTCGGCCGCGCTGCCGGGCTGCACCGACGCCACCGACAGCGTGCCGCCGCCGGTCTCGAAGCCCAGGTGCGTCATGAAATCGTCGTCGAGCGCGCTTTCGGGAACGTTGCGCAGGTCGACGCGGAAGTCGAACGTCGACGCGCCGCCGTCGCGCGCGCCGAGCACGATCTCGCGATGATCGAACGCGGCGGCTAGCAGCTTCCAGCGCAGATCCGACCACGAACGCACCGGCACGGCCTCGCTGCCCTGCGCGTCGCCTGCGTGCACGTCACGGATCGAGACGATCGTCTCGTTGCCGTCGAAGCCCGCGCGCGCCGCCACCGTGCCGGCGGCCGGCGGCGCGAGCACCGCGGCCGGTTCGGTCACCCCGGTGGCGAATACGACGGAAAACAGGACGATTGCCAACAGGAAGTTCGCGATCGGGCCGGCGGCGACGATCGCGATGCGCTTGAACACCGATTGCCGGTTGAACGCCTGGGCGAGCTCCTCGGGCTTGATGTCCGCCCCCGGCTCGCGCTCGTCGAGCATCTTCACGTAACCGCCGAGCGGCAGTGCGGAGAGCGTCCATTCGGTGCCCGTCCGGCGGCTGACCCAGCGCGCGACGGGCTGGCCGAAACCGATCGAGAAACGCAGCACCTTCACGCCGCACCAGCGCGCGACGCGATAATGTCCGTACTCATGCACGACGACCAGCACCCCGATCGCCACCGCAAACGCGATCAGTTCGACCAGCACGTTCATGAGCACCTCATTCAGACAGTACGCTCCACGCGTGGCGCAGGCGCTTTCGCAATGATCTCGGCGGCGAGGCGGCGTGCCTCGGCATCCGCCGCAAGGACGTCGTCGAGCCCGTTCGGGCTGCGGTTCGGCAGCGCATTGAGCACCGCGTCGACGGTGGCCGCAATCGCCATGAAGCCGATCCGGCGCTCGAGAAACGCTTCGACCGCGATTTCGTTCGCCGCGTTCAACGCGGCGCTCGCGATACCGCCCTCTTCAAGCGCCTTCAGCGCGAGCGCGAGGCACGGGAAGCGCGTGTAATCGGGTTTTTCGAACGACAGCTGCGCGATCTGCGCGAGGTCGAGCTGGTCGACACCGGCGTCGACGCGCTCCGGAAACGCCAGCGCGTGCGCGATCGGCGTGCGCATGTCGGGGTTGCCGAGCTGGGCGAGCACCGAGCCGTCGCGGTACGACACGAGCGAATGGATCACGCTCTGCGGGTGGATCAGCACGTCGATCCGGTCACCGGCCAAACCGAAGATCCAGTGCGCCTCGATCACCTCGAGGCCCTTGTTCATCATCGTCGCGGAATCGACCGAAATCTTGCGGCCCATCACCCAGTTCGGGTGCTTGCAGGCTTCGTCCGGCGTCACGTCGGCGAGCGTGGCCGGCTCGCGCGTGCGGAACGGACCGCCCGATGCGGTCAGGATGATCTTCGAGATCCCGCCGTGCTCGTTCTCGTCGCGCGGCATGCACTGGAAGATCGCGTTGTGTTCGCTGTCGACCGGCAGCAGGATCGCGCCATGGTCGCGCACGGCGTCCATGAAGATCGCGCCCGACATCACGAGCGATTCCTTGTTCGCCAGCAGGATGCGCTTGCCGGCGCGCGCGGCCGCGAGGCTCGGCGCCAGGCCGGCCGCGCCGACGATCGCCGCGACGACGGTGTCGCAGCCGTCGCTCTTCGACACGTCGACGAGCGCCTGCGGCCCGTACAGCACGATGGTCTTGCTGTCCGCCGCGCGCAGCTTTGCCTCGACGTGCGCCGCCGTGTTCGCATCGCCGACCACCGCGACTTCGGGTGCGAAGCGCAGGCACTGCTCGACGAGCTTGTCGCCGTTGCGGTGCGCGGTCAACGCATAGACCGAGAAACGCTCGGGATGGCGGGCGACCACGTCGAGCGCGCTGTCTCCGATCGAGCCCGTGGAACCGAGCAGTGTCAGACGTTTTTGCATAACAGAAATAGTGATTTAACCAAGCAGCAGCATTGCGAGCGGCAGCACGGGCAGCAGTGCGTCGACACGGTCGAGCACGCCGCCGTGCCCGGGCAGCAGGCCGCTGGAATCCTTCACGCCCGCCTGACGCTTGAGCAGCGACTCGAACAGATCGCCGATCACGCTGTAGGCGACCAGCAGCGTCAACGCGGCCCACGCGCCGGGCATCCCGTAGCGAGTGGCGAATGCGGAAAACAGGGTCGGCTCGAACCAGTGCGCCGCCATCGCGACACCCGCGACGACCATCACGGCGAACCAGCCGCCGATCGCACCTTCCCAGCTCTTCCCGGGACTGATCGTAATGGCCAGTTTACGCTTTCCGAAGGCTTTGCCCGCGAAGTATGCACCGATATCGGCCAGCCAGACGACCAGAAGCAGCGACAACACGAACGGAACGCCCTCGGCACGCGCCGCGACGAGCGCATGCCAGCAGGCCGCGAACACGACGAGCCCGGCCGCGAGCAGGAACGCCCGCCACACGCCGCCCGCGAGTTCCGGCTTGCGCCGCAGCGAGAACGGGCCGACCAGCAGCCAGAACACGCCCGCTGCCATGAAAAGGGGACGGGACGACGACGCACCGACGCCGAGCGGCGCGGTCGCCGCGAGCGCGGCCGCGGCGACGATCGCATAGACGATGGCGCCGGTCGCGCCGAGCTTCAGCAGGCGCGCCCATTCCCACGCGGCGAACACGAGCACGACGCCGATCAGCGCGCCGAACGCGGTGAGCGGCGCGAACAGCGTCACCGGCAGCAACACTGCCAGCATCACGACCGCCGTGATCACACGGGTCTTCAGCATGAAAGGGAATCGGCGTTCTGCGTTTGCGGTTCGAGCTGCGCGCTGGTGCGCCCGAAACGGCGCTCGCGCTCGGTATACGACGCGATCGCATCGGCGAGCGCCGCGCCGTCGAAGTCCGGCCAGTATTTGTCGGTGAAATAGAATTCCGCGTATGCGAGCTGCCACAGCAGGAAATTGCTGACGCGCTGCTCGCCACCGGTGCGGATGAAGAGATCGGGCTCCGGCGCATAGGCCATTGCCAGGTGCGGCGCGAACGCGTCTTCGGTCACGTCGACCTCGCGGCCCTCGCGCACGGCCTGCTCGACGAGCTTCTTCGTCGCCTGCAGGATGTCCCAGCGGCCGCCGTAGTTCGCGGCGATCGTCAGGGTCAGGCGGGTGTTGCGCGCCGTCTTGGTTTCAGCGCGGCGGATCAGTTCGCGGATGCGCGGCTCGAAGCGCTCGAGATCGCCGACCACCCGCAGGCGGATCCCGTTCGCATGCAGCTTGCCGATCTCGCGCTCGAGCGCGGTGATGAACAGCCGCATCAGGAACGACACTTCGTCGTTCGGCCGGCGCCAGTTTTCCGAACTGAACGCGAACAGCGTCAGGTATTCGACGCCGGCGCGCGCGCAGCCTTCGACCACCGCCCGCACGGCATCCACGCCGCGGGTGTGCCCCGCGACGCGCGGCAGGCGGCGTTCGGTCGCCCAACGGCCGTTGCCGTCCATGATGATCGCGATATGACGCGGCACGGCGCCGACGTCAGGCACGCGAACAGTAGAGCTTGTATAGGTCATGGCCGTTGAGACAGTAATGCGGAAAGAAGGCGGCGCGCGAGGACGGTCGTCAGACCGTCATGATCTCGGCTTCCTTGCTCTGCACGAGCTTGTCGACTTCGGCAACGTGCTTGTCCGTCAGCTTCTGCACGTCGTCGCTCGCACGGCGCTCGTCGTCTTCCGAGATTTCCTTGTCCTTCACGAGCTTCTTGAGCGCTTCGTTCGCGTCGCGGCGCAGGTTGCGGATCGCGACCTTCGCCGTTTCGCCTTCGCTCTTGACCACCTTGGTCAGCTCGCGGCGACGCTCTTCCGTCAGCGCCGGCATCGGCACGCGGATCAGGTCGCCGGCCGTCGCCGGGTTCAGGCCGAGATCGGCTTCGCGGATGGCCTTCTCGACCTTCGCGACCATGTTCTTTTCCCACGGCTGCACGCCGATCGTGCGTGCGTCGACGAGCGTCAGGTTCGCGACCTGCGAGATCGGCACCATCGAACCGTAGTAGTCGACCTGCACGTGATCGAGCAGACCGGTATGCGCACGGCCCGTGCGGATCTTCGCCAGATCGTTCTTGAACGCTTCGATCGAGCGCTGCATCTTCTGCTCTACGCCCTTCTTGACATCAGCGACACTCATTTCAACCTCCAAACCTTCAACCTTCAAAGAACGCGGGCCCCGCCCGGCGCGCGACGCACCACGGCCGGCGACCCACGCCGCTTGCCCGCATCCGCGGGAGTTTACACGTGGACGAGCGTACCTTCGTCCTCGCCCAGCACGATACGCTTGAGCGCGCCCGGCTTGTTGATCGAAAACACGCGAATCGGCAGCTTCTGGTCGCGGCACAGCGCGAAGGCCGTCGCGTCCATCACCTGCAGATTCCGGCTGATCGCCTCGTCGAAGCTGATCGTCGCGTAGCGCGTGGCCGACGGATCCTTCTTCGGATCGGCAGAATATACGCCATCGACCTTGGTCGCCTTCAGCACGACCTCGGCGCCCACTTCCGAACCGCGCAGCGCGGCGGCCGTGTCCGTCGTGAAGAACGGGTTGCCCGTGCCGGCCGCGAAGATCACGACCTTGCCTTCCTCGAGCTGGCGGATCGCGCGGGGCCGGATGTACGGCTCGACGACCTGATCCATGCGCAGCGCGGACTGTACGCGCGCGACGATGCCGGCGTGGCGCATCGCGTCCTGCAGCGCCAGCGCGTTCATCATCGTCGCCAGCATCCCCATGTAGTCGGCCGTCGCGCGGTCCATCCCGGCCGCACCGCCCGCGACACCGCGGAAAATGTTACCGCCGCCGATCACGACCGCAAGCTGCGTACCGAGACCCACGACTTCGGCAATGTCCGCCACCATCCGTTCGATCGTCGCGCGATTGATGCCGAAGGCATCGTCGCCCATCAGCGCTTCGCCGGAGAGTTTGAGGAGGACGCGTTTATAGGCATTGGACATAGGGGCTTCCGAGCGACGAGAGGATGACAACCACGAACTGTAGGGGCGAAATACTGATTCGGGCAAGCGCCGACGGTCGGACCGGGGTTCCCGGCCGGCCGGCGGCGCCGCCGGGCGCGGGGGGGGGGGGGCCCGCCGGGGGGGGCGGGGGGGCCGCCGCGGGGGGCCCCCCCATTGGGGCCCCCCCCAGCGCGCCGGGCAGCGCGTCGTG